>NZ_BOON01000053.1 GCF_016863255.1 Planosporangium mesophilum | reverse complement strand
CTCGGTTGACCCGACCGCGTCAAGTCCTGACTCGAACTTTTCTTGGTCGGACCCCGAGCACGCCACGACCACCATGCTGATGATCTGGCTTGGGGATTCCAGCAGACCGGCCGATGGCACCGCTGTCGCGGCGCTCCACCCGCCCGGCTCCTGCCGGCTTGACTACTTTAGCCGGGCCGTTTCGCAACCGCAAGTCCTTGAGAACTTTGGTCGCTGGACAACTCGGACCCACTCCTGCGTCAGCAAGTAGATCTCGCGGAACCGGCCGGTTTCCGTCCGGTGCCCCGCGGGCAGCGAGAAAATTACGCGCCGGGTGGGATCAACGTCAAATCGGCCCCTGATGTTCCCGGTCACGCCACCTCGCGGCGGATGACCCCGTCCTTTCGCCCTTCCGGTCCACGCAGTTGAATGGGCATATGAGCCCGGCGTACACCGGCACGTCCACGTCCGGACAGGGCGTCCAGCCAACGGCCACGATGGCCGCGGACGAAGGCCTCCTCGCCACCGTCGCTCCGATCTGGCAGATCGTGATCGGCGGGTGCGTGCTGGTCGCCCTCGTCGCGGCGTCCGCCCGGCTCGCTCGCCGGGGACGCTCACGGATGACCACCGCGCTCCTGATCACCGGACTCGCCATTGTCGGCCTCGCCGTTGTCGGCGTGCTGACCGGCGGGCGTTGACCGGGACCGCAGCACGTCGTAGGAGTTACAACACCGTGGCCTGGGAGATATTCCGCGCGGCACGCCCCGGACACCTGCCAGACAGACGCTCACCTCACGACCCACCGGGCCACGGGAGTACAACGCGGTGACGTCCTGGATATTCCGATGCGGTGCGTAAGGGATCCGGACGTACGGACCTTCGCCGATCATGCGGTCCCGTGGCTGCTGCACGAGCCGGTACGGCACAACGTGCTCGCCACGACGGTGCAGAGCCGGCTGGACGGTGGGCACCGGGAGGCGCCGGACTCGATCTGGGTACGGGTGCTCGACGAACGGGAGCGGCTTGCCGCAGTCGCGGTGCGGGCCCCGCCGAGGGCGCTGCTGCTGTCGGGCATGTCCCCTCCCCCGGCTCAGGCGCTGGCCGATCACTTCGCCAGCTGCTCTGTCGACGACGTGGGACAGCGCCTTCCCGCCGTCGACGGCCCGGCTGACGCAGCCCTGGCGTTCATGGTGAGGTACCGGGAAGCGACCGGCGCTCGAGTGATGCCCGGCCTGGGGACCCGCGCGTACCAACTGCGGCGGCCGCTCCCGCCGGCGGGCGTACCGGGACGGCTCCGTGAGGCCACGGACGCCGATCGGGCCCTGATCGTACGGTGGGTGCACTGGTTCACCGCCGAAGCGCTGCCCCAGCAGCAGCCGTCCGACCCGGCCGCCGGCGTCGACGACCGGCTCAGGCACGGCCGGATGATGTGGCTGTGGGAGGACCGCGGCGCCCCGGTGTCATTCCTGTGGCTGTCACCGCCCACCGCGGGCGTGGTCCGGATCAGCACCGTCTACACGGCACCGGCCGCGCGCGGGAGGGGGTACGCCAGGGCCTGCGTGGCCGCGGTCAGCCGGCGCGTACTCGACGCCGGCGCGACGGACTGCATGCTCTACGCCGACACGGCGAACCCCACCAGCAACGCGATCTACCGGCAGATCGGATTCCAGCCGGTCGACGACGCGCAGGAGTGGCTGTTCAGCTACTCGTGAGCCGGCGGTTGGCGAGGCTCGGCAGCTCCGCGCGGACGGTGGCCAGCCGGTCGAGGTCCAGGTCCGCGACCGTGACGCCGACGACGTCGGGCGCCTGGGCCAGGACAGTCCCCCACGGGTCCACGATCATGCTTCGTCCGTAGCAGGTCCGCCCCGGGTCATGGTCGCCGATCTGACCCGCGGCGACGACGTAGCACTGGTTCTCGATCGCGCGGGCCCGCAGCAGTACCTCCCAGTGGTCGCGGCCCGTGTGCGCCATGAAGGCCGCGGGCACCACCAGGACGTTGGCGCCGCTGGTCGCCAGGCGCCGGTACAGCTCGGGGAAGCGCAGGTCGTAGCAGATGGACAGGCCGACGCGGAGATCCTCAACCGCCGCGACGACGGTCTCGGTACCAGGCGCCACAGTGCGTGACTCGTGGTACGAGACCCGGCCGGGAATCTCCACGTCGTACAGATGGATCTTGCGATAGACCGAGGCGAGCGCGCCGTCCGGCCCGAAGACCAGGGACGTGTTGTACGTGCGCTCGGGGTCGGGGCCGACCTCGTGGAAGGAGCCGGCGTGGATCCACATCTCCAGCTCACGGGCGGCGTCCGCGAAGAACCCACCGAACTCGCCGTCGACCGGCTCCGGCTTGGGCGCTCCGCGCGCCGGGCCGAGGTAGTCGACGTACTCGGGGAGCACGGCCAGCTCGGCGCCGGCCGCAGCCGCACGGTCGAGCAGGTCCCGAGCCACCCGCAGGTTCTCCGCGCGGTCGTCACGCGCGTTCAGCTGACACACCGCCACCCTCATGGCTTGCAGCCTATGCGGGTGACGGTGATGGCCGCGAGGCCGAAGACCGGCCCGGTCAGGCCGACTTCTCCTCACGCTGGTGCCGCCGGACGGCCTGACGCGCGAGGTCGCGCGGCACGATCGTCGGGATGACCTTCTCCAGCACGACCTCGCGGGTGATCAGCACGCGCCCGATGTCGGGATTGCTCGGCACCTCGTACATGACCGAGAGGAGAACCTCTTCCATGATCGCGCGGAGACCGCGAGCGCCGGTGCCCCGCAGGATCGCCTGGTCGGCGATCGCCTCCAGGGCCTCCGGCGCGAACTCCAACTCGACCCCGTCAAGCTCGAAGAGCCGCTGGTACTGGCGGAGGAGCGCGTTGCGGGGCTCGGTGAGGATCCGGACGAGCGCCGTGCGGTCAAGACTGCGCACGCTCGTAATCACCGGGAGCCGGCCGATGAACTCGGGGATCATGCCGAACTTGAGCAGGTCCTCCGGCATGACCTCAGCGAAGATGTCGTCGAGATTGCGCTCGGAGACCGACCGGAGGTGGGCTCCGAAGCCGAGGCCCTTCTTGCCGACCCGCGACTCGATGATCCGGTCCAGACCGGCGAACGCCCCACCCACGATGAACAGGACGTTCGTGGTGTCGATCTGGATGAACTCCTGGTGCGGGTGCTTGCGGCCGCCCTGCGGCGGCACGTTGGCCACCGTACCCTCGATGATCTTCAGGAGCGCCTGCTGCACGCCCTCACCGGAGACGTCACGGGTGATCGACGGGTTCTCCGACTTCCGCGCGATCTTGTCGACCTCGTCGATGTAGACGATGCCGGTCTCGGCGCGGCGGATGTCGTAGTCGGCCGCCTGGATCAGCTTGAGGAGGATGTTCTCGACGTCCTCGCCCACGTAGCCCGCTTCGGTGAGCGCCGTGGCGTCCGCGATGGCGAACGGCACGTTGAGCATCCGGGCGAGCGTCTGGGCCAGGTGGGTCTTGCCGCAGCCGGTGGGGCCGATCAGGAGGATGTTGGACTTCGCCAGCTCGACGTTGTCGCCACCGGAACCACTGGCGGAGTCCGCCTGGATCCGCTTGTAGTGGTTGTAGACGGCAACCGCGAGAGCCTTCTTGGCCTGCTCCTGACCGACCACGTACTGGTCGAGGAAGGAGCAGATCTCCATCGGCTTCGGCAGTTCGTCCCACTTGACGTCGCCGGACTCAGCGAGCTCCTCTTCGATGATCTCATTGCACAGGTCGATGCATTCATCGCAGATGTAAACACCCGGACCTGCGATGAGCTTCTTCACCTGCTTCTGCGACTTCCCGCAGAAGGAGCACTTGAGTAGGTCGCCACCGTCGCCGATCCGTGCCACCTACGTATCTCCCTGCCCTCACGGCCGGACCCTTGTCCGGTCTTGCCCAATGCACCGGAACACCCGGCGTCTTCGGCCTCCTGGTGCCAGCCGCTGCCTCGACGTTACCCGGTTGCGGGCGCTTCTCCGACCCCTGCATGTGCGGTGTCTTGATCCTTGCCGTCCGACCGCGGGCGGATCGCCCGTGATTTGGCCGAACGACCATCAGCGGCGCCCCAATGGGTCGACACCGCCGATACGACGGAGCCGGACGAACCGACCCCTTCAACGCTGATGGTACCGGTCAGGAGCCCTCCGACGAGAGGGTCAGGCACCCGTTTCGCCGCCCAATTCCACGGCACCGCCCCTGGGGCGAGCGAGGGGCGGATCGCCACCGGCGTCCGCCCCTCACCTGCTCTTGTCAGCGCGCCGGTGCCAGCGCGGACTTCTTGCGGCTGGCAAGCACCTGGTCAACCAGGCCGTAGTCCTTGGCCTCCTCGGCCGTCAGGATCTTGTCCCGATCAATGTCCTTACGGACCTTGTCCGACGTCTGCCCGGAGTGCCGGGCCAGCAGGTCCTCCAGCAGCGTCCGCATCCGCAGGATCTCGCGCGCCTGGATCTCGATGTCGGACCCCTGCCCGTAGCCGCCCTCGGTGGCCGGCTGGTGGATGATGATCCGCGAGTTGGGCAGCGCCATCCGCTTGCCCGGCGTGCCCGCCCCCAGCAGGACGGCAGCCGCCGAGGCAGCCTGGCCCAGGCAGACGGTCTGGATGTCCGGACGCACGAACTGCATCGTGTCGTAGATCGCCGTCATGGCGGTGAAGGAGCCACCCGGCGAGTTGATGTACATCACGATGTCGCGGTCGGGGTCCATCGACTCGAGCGTCAGCAGCTGCGCCATCACATCGTTGGCCGACGCGTCGTCGATCTGGACGCCGAGGAAGATGATCCGCTCCTCGAACATCTTGTTGTACGGGTTCATCTCCTTGATCCCGTACGACGTGCGCTCGACGAACGACGGCAGGATGTACCGGTTGTGAACTTCGCGCATGCCCGAGGACAGGCTCAGGTCAGTCATTGTGCTTCTCCTCAGTCCCGGGTCCCGGCGCCGGCGGGCACCTGGCGAGCCCCGGACACAACGTGGTCGATGAAGCCGTAGTCCAGTGCCTCCTGGGAGGTGAACCAACGGTCACGGTCGGAGTCGGCCTCGATCTGGTCCTGCGGCTGGCCGGTGTGGAACGAGACCCGCTCCTGGAACATGCGCTTGGTGTAGAGCATCTGCTCGGCCTGGATCGCGATGTCCGACGCGGTACCGCCGATGCCGCCGGACGGCTGGTGCATCATGATCCGGGCGTGGGGCAGGGCGAACCGCTTGCCCTTGCTGCCCGCACACAGCAGCAGCTGTCCCATGGAGGCAGCCAGGCCCATGGCGACCGTCACCACGTCGTTACCGACGAACTGCATGGTGTCGTAGATCGCCATACCGGCGGTGACCGAACCGCCCGGTGAGTTGATCCAAAGGTTGATGTCGCGCTCCGGATCTTCGGCGGCCAGCAGGAGCAGCTGCGCGCAGATCCGGTTGGCGACCTGGTCGTTGACCTCACTGCCGAGCAGGATGATCCGCTCCTTGAGCAGCCGGTTGTAGACCGAGTCGTCGAGAGCGCCGAGGCCGGCGTCGGCCCCTCGGGCGACCGGGGTCGCTGGAATGTGAAGGTCGGTCATGGCAGCCCTTCGGGAGAGTCCTTGATATGCCGACACTAACCGTTGAGATCGACGCGGACGTCCGGCCGAGCGCATTGTTCGCTCTGAGCGCACCTGCCCGCCGTTCCCGTGGATGAAACACGTCGCACCCGCCGGGGCGGGTGTGACGTGGTCAAATGTCAGCTCTAGTGGTCGTGGTCGTGGTCGTGCTCGTCGCCCTCGCCGGCGGAGCCACGGAGGTCGTCGAGGGACAGCGCGTTGCCCGCACTGTCAGTGATCTTGACCTGCTCCATGACCCGGGCCAACGCCTTGCCGCGACGGACGTCACCGAAGACGGCGGCGGCCATGCCCGACCGGACGAGCTGGTCGTAGTACTGCTGCGGCGAGACGCCGGCGCGCTGCGCCCGGTGGACGATCTCGTGGCCGAACTCGTCGTCGGAGACCTCGACCTGCTCGGCGTCCGCGAGGGTGTCGAGGACGAGCTGGATCCGTACGCCCTCGACCGCGGCGTCGGACAGCTCCTGGTCGATGTCGTCCTGGCTCTTGCCCTCGGCCTCCAGGTACTGCTCCATCGACGCGCCGATGCGCTGGAGCTGGTCGTTCATCGCCTCCTTGCGCTGCTCGACCTCCTCGCGCACGACACCCTCGGGCGCCGGCACATCCGCCGCCTCGACGATGGCCTTCAGGGCCTTGTCCCGGGCGTCGTAGAGCTGCTCGACCCGCTTGACCCGCTCCAGCCGGCTGCGAAGGTCCGCACGCAGCTCATCCAGCGTGTCGAACTCGCTCGCGAGCTGGGCGAAGTCGTCGTCGAGCTCGGGAAGCTGCTTCTCCTTGACCGTGCGGACGGTCACCGCCACCTCGGCCTCGCGGCCGGCGTACTCGCCGCCGACGAGCTCGGTGGTGAAGGTGTTCGACTCGTCCGCGGACATGCCCACCAGGACGTCGTCCAGGCCCGGCAGCAGCTGACCGCTGCCCACCTCGTGCGAGACGTTGGTCGCGCTGCCGCCCGGCACCTCTTCGCCGTCGACCGTCGCGTTCAGGTCGAGCTGCACGTAGTCGCCGTTGGCGGCGGCCCGCTCGACGGTCTTGAGCGTGGCGAAGCGGTCACGCAGGCCGCCGAGCTGCTCGTCGATCTCCTGGTCACCGATCTGGATCTCGTCGACGGTCACCTCGATGTCATCGAGGTTCGGCAGGGTGATCTCCGGGCGTACGTCGACGTCGGCGGTGAACTTCAGCGGCGCGCCGTCGGTGAACTCGGTGATCTCCACCTCGGGGCGGCCGAGCGTCTTGACCTCGTGCTCCCGTACGGCGGCGAGGAACTGGGTGGGGATGGCGTCCTGCACGGCCTCGTTCAGCACGGCGCCCCGGCCCACCCGCTGGTCGATCACGGCGGTCGGCACCTTGCCGCGCCGGAAGCCGGGGATGGTGACCTGCGAACCGATCTCGCGGTACGCCTTCTTGAGGCTCGGTTCGAGCTCGGCGAACGGCACCTCGATGGCCAGCCGCACGCGGGTCGGGCTGAGAGTCTCGACGGTGCTCTTCACAGGTGCTCCTCGTATGTGACGGATGGGGCCGCATCGGCCGCAAAAAGTCTAGGCGAGCCGCGCCAAGGTGGTTACGGGCGGGCTGGCACCCCGCCGGCGGGGGACCGCCGGCGGTCTCGGTCGGGGTGGCGGGATTTGAACCCACGGCCCCTCGCTCCCAAAGCGAGTGCGCTACCAAGCTGCGCCACACCCCGGTGGCGACGTGAAGTGTATGCGTTCCGGTCACCTCGCGTCGCGCCGCCCGTCCTCCTACGACCGTCTCCCGCCCCGCTACCACGATCACGCCCCGCCAACCCCCGCGCACGGGGGTGTCGGCATTCGGTACTCTTGGTCGCGCCGCGCATGTCGCGCGGCGACGCGGGCGTAGCTCAATGGCAGAGCTTCAGTCTTCCAAACTGACGGTGCGAGTTCGATTCTCGTCGCCCGCTCCACGTACCACGGCCCAGGCAACCGGCACGATCGCCGGACCTGGGCCGTTGTCGTCAGGACGTGCCGCTCAGCCAGCCGTACAGACTGACCACCCACGGCGTCTGCTTCAGGTAGGCGATCCCCGCCGCGACCAGGAACAGGCCGGTGACCGCGTGGGCGCCCCGGGCGCTGCGACGTACCCGGCCCAGCCGCTGCACCAGCACCAGCCGGCCCAGCAGCCGGATGACGACGAAGACGCCGGCCGCGACGACCAGTACCAGACAGAACGCCAGCAGCGGGACGCCCAACCGGCCGTGCGCGCTCGCCGCCCAGATGCCCCAGCAGATGAACGCGAAGAACGCCCCGATCCCGGACAGCTCCCAGCCGCGCTTCCACACCCCTGGCGCCTCGCGGGGGCGCTGCGGCCAGTCCGGACGCTCCTGGTCCGGTCCGACCATCGAATCGGTGGGGTCCATGCGCTTGGGCTGTGGCACGCTCGCCCGGCCGCGGATCTGCGGCGACGCCGGGCCCGTACCGGCCGGGGAAGCCGAGGTCGCCCCGGCGCCAGCAGGGGAAGCGGGCGCCGGCCCGGCAACGGCGGTGGGAGCCGGCGCGGGTGACACCGGTCGGGTCGCCGGTACCCGCTGCTGCTCGCCGGTGGGGCCGTCCAGCGCCCTGGTCGGGGGCTGGTGCGCCAGCTTGGTGGGTGCGGTACCGGCGGAGCCGTTCACCGCCGGCCCGGCCACCCGGGTGGCCGGTTGCTCGTGGCTACCGAGGGCGCCGCGCAGCTCGACCAGCTCGCGCTCCAGCTTCTCGATCCGCTGGAACGCGTCGGTCTCGGTACCGGCAACCGGCGGCCGCGGCCTGGCCCGGCCGATGATGCGCGCCGTCTCCTGCTCACCCCAGTCGACCCCGACGTCCGGGGTGTCGCTGCGGCGCACCAGGTCGGCGAGGCGCTCCAGCCACCCCGACAGCTCGAGCGTGCTCGGCCGGTCGGCGGGCCGGTCGGCGAGGATCTGGTGCAGGTGGTCGCGCAGCGCGGGCACCTGCTCCAGTACGTGGTGGCGCCGGAGCACGCTCCAGGCCGGCGGCGACTCCTCGCCGCCCGCGGACTGGCGACCGGGCTCGCGCGGGTACTCACCGGTGACCAGGAAGTAGGCGACGGCGCCGAAGCCGTGCACGTCGTACGCGGGTCCAACCTGGGAGACGCCGCCGAAGGCCTCCGGGCCACCGGACTCCGGCGTGTACGCGATCTGGGTGATCTCCTCGGGCCGCCAGTACCGGGCCCCGGTGAAGTCGATCAGCTTCACCTCGCCGGTGGCGAGCACCATGACGTTGGACGGTTTGACGTCCATGTGCAGCACCGGGGTGGCCCCGGACTCCTGCGGGTGGTGCAGCGCGCGCAGGACGCCGGCGAGCGTGGCCAGCGCGGTGACGGCGTTGAGCCGGCGGGCCCCGTCTGCCAACCCGGCCCGGTTGACCACGTACTCGCGCAGGTTGACCCCGTGCAGGTAGTCGTACACCTGGTAGGGCACCGCGTCGCCGTCTTCCGGGGGCTGGCCCGGGCGGTGCGGCGGTGGCCCGTAGAAGCCGTCGGCCCGGCGGCAGATCGCCTGGACGCCCCGGTTGTTGAGGTCCATGAGGGCGGCATCGCCCTTGTCCCAGGAGCGAAGCTCGTCGACGAGCGGTCGGCGCGGGTCGACCCGGAAGACCTTGACCGTCAGCGGCGCGGACGTCACTCCCCCGCACAGCCGTACGGCACGGTACACATCGGCCTGTCCCCCGGAGCCGAGGTGCGCCACGAGCTGGTACCGCTGGTACGTCTCCGGCAGCGGACCGGCCGGACCACACACGAGATCCAGCAACCGCGTACCGTTCGCAGTCATCCAACCTCCCCGAAGCGAACCTCAGCGTAGCGGTCCGGCAAATGCCTCGCGGTCGACAGGCGGGACGGGTAGACAGAGCCGGTGACCACTGACCCGTACCGCCTGCGCACCCTCGAGTCGATCGACGACTTCCACGCTGCCTTCGATGTTCTCCGGGCCGCGTTCGGGGAGGACTTCCCCGAGGCGGAACTCGAGGGGAACCGGCTGGTCTTCGAGCCGACGCGGTCCCACGTCATCGACCACGACGACGGGACCGTCGCGCACGCCGGGGTGTACACCCGGGAGGTGACGGTGCCCGGCGGCGTCGTGCCGGCGGCCCACGTCACGCTGGTCGGAGTCCGCCCCACGCACCGCAGGCGGGGCCTGCTGACCCGGCTCATGACCCACCAGCTGCGCCAGATCCGTGAGGGTGGCGAGCCGATCGCGATGCTGTGGGCCAGCGAGGGCCGGATCTACCAGCGGTTCGGGTACGGGCTGGCGGGCATGCGCCACCTGCTCACGGCCGACAAGCGCGAGGTACGGCTGAACCGGTCGGCCGACCCGGCGGCGGGCCGCCTGCGCGACAGCACCCCGGAGCAGGCCAGAAAAGACCTACAGCAGGTGTACGAGCGGGTGCGCGCCGAGCGGCCGGGCTGGTCGAGCCGCGACGAGAACTGGTGGGGTCGCCGGCTGGCCGACCCACCGAGCCGCCGGCAGGGCTGCACCGAGTGGCGGGCGCTGCTGTTCGAGTCGCACGACGGCCCGGACGGGTACGCGCTGTGGCGGCGCAAGGGCGACTGGGACGAGACCGGCCCGAAGGGCAAGGTCCAGGTGGCCGAGGTGGTCGCCGTGACGCCCGAGGCCTACCTGGCGCTGTGGGAGTTCCTGTTCTCGGTCGACCTGACCCGGACCGTCCAGTACGGGTTCGGCGCGACCGACGAGCCGCTGCGTTACCTGGTCAACGAGCCCCGGGCACTCGGCGAGCGGGTGAGCGACTCGCTGTGGGTACGGGTGGTGGACGTGCCGGCCGCGCTGTCGGCCCGCCGGTACGCGGCGCCGGTCGACGTCGTGCTGGAGGTCACCGACGCCCTGCTACCCGACAACGCCGGCCGCTGGCGGCTGACCGGCGACGCGAACGGTGCGACCTGTACCGCGACGACGGACGCGGCGGACCTGGCGTGCGACGTGGCCGACCTGGGGGCGCTGTACCTGGGTGGGACGGCGCTCGGCGCGCTGGTGGCGGCGGGCCGCGTACGCGAACTGCGTCCCGGAGCCGTCACCGCGACCGCGGCGGCGTTCGGCTGGCAGCGCCAACCGTCGGCGCTGGAAATCTTCTAGGGTCCGGGGATGGGGACGGAGCGGCGCCGCCGACGGACAAGGCGACAACGGCCCGGCGAGGCGACCGGCCCTTCGGCCGGCGCGCGACAGGCAGGTGGGCAGGGCAGCGGCCTGGCCGGCGAACCGGCAAGCGGGCCGGTCATGGAGCCGGTCAGCGGTCCGGCCCCCGGGTCCGGTGACGCGGGTCCGGCGGCGCCCGGGGTGACACCGCGCGTCGCCACGCCGAACGACCTCGCCGAACGGGGCGGCGCGTTCGCGATCACCGCCGAGGTGGCCGATCCCGAGGACGACGAGCCGGAGGCCGGTACCGCCCGGAAGCGCCCGGCCGCGACCGGCGGGCGCGGCGAGCCCGGCAGCGGGCGCGGCGAGCCCGGCAGCGGGCGCGGCGAGCCCGGAGGCGACAAGAGCGACAAGCCGGAGTTGACCGGGGATCCGGCCGGTCCCGGGCGGCTGACCGACGAGGCGCAGACCGAGCGGGGGCTGCGTGGCCTCGTCGGTGGCGGCTCGTCGCAGGTGAGCATCGGGGCGGCGCTACGGGCCCGGGACGCCGCACGGCCGACCGAGGCCGACCTGGTGGCGGCCGAGGAGGAGTTGGTCATCGTCCGCCGCGGCTGGGTGCCCCGCGAGGACCTGCCGCCCCGCTCCCCCCGCCATTGATCCTGAACACCTGGGCCGCGTGTAGCCGGCCCAGGTGTCCAGGTTCGATGAACTAGGGCAGTGGGGGAAGCTCGTGGGTCTTCTCGTACTCGGCGATCTGGGAGATCCGCCGTACGTGCCGCTCGCCGCCGGAGAACGGCGTGGTCAGGAATGCCGTGACGATCTCGGTCGCCTCGTCGAGGGTGTGCATCCGGGCGCCGACCCCCGCCACGTTGGCGTCGTTGTGCTCGCGGGCCAGTCGCGCCGTCTCGACGCTCCAGGCCAGCGCCGCGCGTACGCCGGGGACCTTGTTCGCGGCGATCTGCTCGCCGTTGCCGGAGCCGCCGACCACCACCCCCAGTGAGCCGGGGTCGGCCACCACCCGGGCGCCCGTGTGCAGGCAGAAGGCCGGGTAGTCGTCGTCGGGGTCGAAGCTGGACGGCCCCACGTCGACCACCTCGTACCCCTGCGTGCCGAGGTGGCTGGCGAGATGCACCTTCAGTTCGTAGCCGGCGTGGTCGGAGCCCAGGTAAACGCGCATGCGACAGAGTCTTTCACCAGAGGATCAGGCCCGCGCACGAGCCAAGCATCAAGATCGTGCCGATCACAAGGACGATGAGGATCGTCACGGACGGCGGCAATGCGGTGACCGCCCGTACCAGCGTGGCCGCGCGGCCGCTCGGTACGGGCGTCTCGGCCGCCTCCGCGGAGCGGGCGGCGCGCCACCCGTACAGCACACGGCGCCGGTCGAACATCAGCGCCGCCGCCGCGTACAGCCCCAGACCGACGGCGAACACCGCCAGCGTCAGGATGAAGCTCATGCACAGACCCCCAGGTCCACTCGATGAAGCGGCCTGGGTATATCACGCCTCACGCCTCGGCCGCGAGATCGGCCACTACCAATCCGGCCCGTGCCTTGGGCGTGAACCAGGTGCTCTTGCGGGGCATCTTCTGCCGGGCGAGATTGACCGCCACGAAGTCCCCGACCGTCACCGGGGCGATCAGCACGGCCAGCTCCGCGCGGCCGGAGTCGACCTCTCCGCGCAGCCAGTCGGCCGGATAGTCGCCCCCGACGTAGGTGATCCGCTTGTCCCCCGGCTCCAGACCGAGGGCGTCGCCGAGCAGGTGCCGCTCGACGAGCGCGTGGTCGAGGTTGTCCACCGCGCTGTCCGAGCCGGCTGTGGGCAAGGTCACCGCCCAGGCGCCGGCCGCCGTGTACAGGTGCACCACACCACCCTGGTTCGGCACCTCGGTCGTACCGGCCAGCGGGGTGACCGTGGCGCCGGCCGCCGCCAGGCGCGCGACCAGGTCGGCGGGGGCCATCCCCAGCTCGCTCACGAGCCGGTTGTACGGCTGGATCGCCACCGAGCCGGGCGTCGTCACGACCGCGAGGAAGCGCGGCAGGCCGGCGGTCTGGGCGGCCAGGCTGCGGTGGTTGCCGTCGGCTACCACCAGCTCGCCACCGCCGGCCAGGTCCAGCAGCCGGTCGCGGGTGGTATCGGCGCCGAGCGCCCAGATCTCGTGGGTACGGCCGGCCGGGTCGACGTCACTGGCGGCCGGCGCGCCGGCCTCGGCGATCGCCGAGGCGAGCGCGGCGTGCAGGTCGTCGCCGCGCGCGGTCTGGAGCAGGAGTACGGGTGAGAGCAGGTGGCCGGTGGCCTGCGCGAGCGCGACCCGCTCGCGGACCTTCTCGAGGAACACGTCCTCGTTGCGGATGACCAGGCCCGGCTCGTCGGCGCTGGTGGAGATCTGCGCCGTCTCGACCATCGTCCACAGGCCGTAGCCGCGCGAGCCTTCGGGTGAGGTGATCCGGTACACGACGGCGACGTCGTCGTTCTGCGCGTAGTGGCCGTCGGCCTTGGCCGTGGCCAGCCGCGCGACCGCGTCGGGCAGGCAGTCGGCGAACGGCCGCCCCAGGCTCTCGGGCGCCCGGTGGGGCATCTCGACGGCGAGGGCGCTGGCCGGGTTGGCCGCGATGATCGCGGTGATCTCGGCGTCGTCGGCGAACTCGTCGTAGTTCTGCGCCGCGGTGGTCTGCCCGGCGCGTCCGCCGGTCGTCAGCCAGGCCCGGGCGATCGGGTGGGCGATCGTCATGGGCCGACGGTATCCGGTCGAGGAGCGTCGCTTCCCGCGCGGGGTGCGCCGCTCAGACCGCCGAGAGGACTACGCCGCGTGGGCCGGGCGCCGGTTGCGCAGCCGCCGGTGCAGGCCGGGCGTGATGAACCGGCTCGTGGCGTCGTCGGGCGCGGCGTGCCGGGGACCGTAGGCGACCGGCGCGCTGTTGTCGCGCGGCGTGCGCCCCGAACCGGCCGACGCGCCGTTCTCGTGGCGCGACCGGACGGTGGTCGGGGCGAACGCCTCGGCCGAGACGATCACCGGCGGGGCGAGCAGCGCGGCCACCTCGGCGGGCAGCCCGGCGGACCACGCGCCCTCCCGTACCGACCAGCAGGCGCGGGGTCGGCTGCCCTCCACCTCCTCGGCGGAGACGGTTACCTCACTGGGCGCCGGATCCATGCTGGTCGACACCGGTCCTCCTCATGCGCGAAAAGCGGAAAGCCTCCGCCGAGGAGTAACGATGCGCGATGAGCGGACGTGACGCACACCACGTCGAGAAATGCGACAGTGGCGGATTACTCAAATGACGGCGGGACGTCGCGCGTCCGCTTCAGCTCGAAGAATCCGGGGGTACCGGCGACGAGCAGAGTGCCGTCCCACAGCCGGCCGGCCGCTTCGCCCTTGGGCGCCGGCGTGACCACCGGTCCGAAGAAGGCGATCTGCTGTCCGTCGGGTCCGGGTACGTGGATGACCGGCGTGCCGACGTCCATCCCGACGGGCCGCATGCCCGCCTCGTGGCTGGCCCGCAGCGCCTCGTCGTACTCGCTGGACTCCGCCGCGGCGGCCAGTTCGACCGGCAGGCCGGCGTCCGCGAGGGCCGCCTCGTACAGGGCCCGGCCCCGCTCCTCCTTGCCGAGGTGGATGCGGGTGCCCATGGCGGTGTACAGCGGACGTAGCGACTCGTTGCCGTACTTGCGCTCGGCGGCGATCGCCACCCGGACCGGCCCCCAGGCGGTCTTCAGGAACTCGCGGTACTCCTCCGGCAGTTCCTCGCGGTTCTCGTTGAGGACGGCGAGGCTCATCACGTGGAAGCGGATGTCGACCGGGCGTACCTGCTCCACCTCGAGAAGCCAACGGGAGGTGATCCAAGCCCAGGGGCAGGCCGGGTCGAACCACATATCGGCGGTGACGCGCTCGGTCACGGCGACTCCTCACGATTTTCAGGTATGACAGGCGGTGGCGCTCCTTACCGATCCTCACCCCACCCGGTGCGCGCGGCGAAACTAACGTAACGTGACCTGCGCCACTTCGTGGCCGACAACCAGTTGTGAAAAGATCGCTTCCCAGCCGCGACCCGGACCATTGGGGCGGCGATCGCACCGAATACAGATGGAGACGACAACCGTGGCCGGAGTTCGAAACCTCAGGCAGGTGGAGGCCGCCGAGCGGGCCCGCCTGCTCGACGTCTCGGCGTACGACATCAGCCTTGACCTCACGGACGGCGCCGGTTACCCGGGAGAGGGCACCTTCCGCTCGGTGACCGAGGTCCGCTTCACCTGTCGCGAGCCCGGTGCGACCACGTTCGTCGAGATCGCCGCCGACTCGCTACGCGGGGCCACCCTCAACGGCGAGCCGCTGGACGTCTCCGACTGGGCCGCCGACTCCGGGCTGGTGGTGCCCGGCCTGGCCGCGGAGAACGTACTGGTCGTCGACGCCGACTGCGCGTACTCCTCCACCGGCCAGGGCCTGCACCGCTCGGTCGACCCGGTCGACAAGGAGGTGTACCTCTACAGCCAGTTCGAGACGGCCGACGCGCAGCGCGTGTTCGCCTGCTTCGACCAGCCCGACCTCAAGGCCGAGTTCACCTGGCACGTGACTGTTCCCAACCATTGGCGTGTCGTGTCGAACATGCCCATCGAGGATGAGTCGGTCGGACCAGGGTCGGGTGCGGCGAAGCTTGTCCACTTCGCGCGCTCGCCACGGATGAGCACGTACGTCACGGCGATCTGCGGCGGCCCGTACCACGAGGTGCGCGACAGCCACGACGGCATCGACCTCGGCGTGTTCTGCCGCGCGTCGATGGCCCGGTACCTCGACGCCGACGACATCCTGCTGATCACCAAGCAGGGCTTCGACTTCTTCCACCGCGAGTTCGGCGTGCGGTACCCGCTGGCCAAGTACGACCAGGTGTACAGCCCGGACTTCAACGCCGGCGCGATGGAGAACTTCGGCTGCGTCGTGCACGCCGAGCAGCACTACATCTACCGCAGCCCGGTCACCGACTACGAGTACGAGCAGCGGGCCAACACGATCCTGCACGAGATGGCCCACATGTGGTTCGGCGACCTCGTCACCATGCGGTGGTGGGACGACCTGTGGCTCAACGAGTCGTTCGCGGAGTGGGCCAGCCACTGGGCCAACACGTCGGCCACCCGCTTCACCGACGCCTGGACGACCTTCCTGTCGGTACGCAAGAACTGGGGGTACCGGCAGGATCAGCTCTCGTCGACCCACCCGGTGTACTGCGAGATGCCCGACGTCGACGCGGTCGAGGTCAACTTCGACGGCATCACGTACGCCAAGGGCGCGAGCGTGATCAAGCAGCTCGTCGCGTACGTGGGGATCGAGCCGTTCCTGGCCGGCCTGCGCGCCTACTTCAGCCGGCACGCCTGGGGCAACGCGACCTTCGACGACCTGCTCACGGCCCTCGAGGCGGCGTCCGGCAAGGAGCTGCGCAAGTTCGCGGCACAGTGGCTGGAGACGGCCCAGGTCAACACGCTACGCCCGGAGATCATCCTCGCCGGTGACGGCACGTACGAGTCGGTGGCCGTGCTCCAGGACGCGCCGGAGCGGTACCCGACGCTGCGCACCCACCGCATCGGCATCGGGCTGTACGACCTGACCGAGGACGGGACGCTCACCCGGCGCGAGCGCATCGAGGTCGACGTGGACGGGGCCCGTTCCCTGATCCCGCAGCTCGCCGGGGTACCCGCCGCCGACGTCCTGCTGCTCAACGACGACGACCTGACGTACGCGAAGCTGCGGCTGGACGAGCGCTCGATGGCGACCGTGGTCGACCACATCGCCGGCTTCGACAACCCGCTGGCCCGGGCGCTGTGCTGGGCGGCCGCGTGGGACATGGTGCGCGACGGCGAGCTGGCCGCCCGCGACTACGTCCGGATGGTCGTCGCCGGGCTGCCCGGCGAGCAGGACATCAACCTCGTCACCGCGACGCTCGCCCAGGCCCGGTCCGCGCTGGCGTTCTACACCGACCCGGCCTGGGCCGCCGAGGGGCTGCAACTGCTCAACGCCGCCGCCGAGCGGGCGCTGGGCGCCGCCGAGCCTGGCGGCGGCTTCCAGCTCGCGTGGGCGCGTACCTTCGCCGTCTCCGCCCGCCGGGAAGAGCAGCTCGCCGTGCTGGCCAGCTGGCTGCGCGGCGAGAACGTACCGTCGGGGCTGGTGATCGAGGCGGATCTGCGGTGGAGCCTGCTGCACGCGCTGGTCGCCAACGGTGCCGCCGGACCGGACGAGATCGAGGCCGAGCTGGACCGGGACCGGACCGCCAGCGGTGAGCGGCAGGCGGCGCTCTCCCGGGCGCTGGTGGCCACGCCGGAGTCGAAGGCGGAGACCTGGCGCCGGCTGGTCTCCGACAGCCACCTGCCGAACTGGCTGCAGCGGTCGATGCTGCAGGGCTTCCAGCACCCGTCGCAGACGGAGCTGACCGCGCCGTACACGGCGGAGTACTTCCGGGTCGTGGACGACATCTGGGAGACCCTGGACAGCGAGCCGGCGCAGGACTTCGTGGCGCTGGCGTACCCGGCCTATCAGGTCAGCACGGAGACGGTGGCGCTGACCGACGACTGGCTGGCCCGCGAGGGTACCCCCGGCCCGCTGCGGCGACTGGTCGCCGAGGGGCGCGACGGGGTGGTGCGTGCCCTACGGGCGCGCGCCAAGGACGCCGACGCGGCCTGAGACCGCGGACGAAAAGGGCCCCCGCCGAGATCGGCGGGGGCCCTTTTAGTATCAGTCTCAGCTTGCTGCCTTGCCTGCCTGGTTCGCGAGCTGGGCGATCCCGGTGACGACGCCGCCGGCCAGGTCGCCGCCGCCGAACGCCGCCGCCATCGACAGCGCGGCCAGCTTGGCCGAACGGTCCGGGATGCGCTTGCGGGCCGCGGCACCGGTCACGACCTCGAGCATCCGCTGGTTGGGCGACACCACGATCAGGACCGAGTGGTCCGGGTTGGTCAACTGGCCGTGCAGCTTCTCGGCATGACCGCGTACCGGTTCGTCGAGGTCACCCACGTACACGCTGAAGGTCAGGCCGGTCGTCCGGTCGGCCACCCGCAACGC
Organism: Planosporangium mesophilum; assembly: GCF_016863255.1. Taxonomy (GTDB): domain Bacteria; phylum Actinomycetota; class Actinomycetes; order Mycobacteriales; family Micromonosporaceae; genus Planosporangium; species Planosporangium mesophilum. Next base: position 47,073 of record NZ_BOON01000053.1, on the reverse strand, counting down.
CTCGTCCAGCCGCAACAGCTGCCGGGTGTTGAACGGACCGTCGAGGACCTCTGGACGTCCGGTCACCCGGTTGTCCTGCTCACCAGCGGTCACTTGCGCCTCCAGTCGCGCGCTCCTCGGCCGACTTGCGGGCGGACCACTCCGTCGCGGGGCTCGAGCCACCAGCGGGCAACGCGGTCGCCGCAGCGGCGCCGTGCAGCGCCCTGTGCTCGTCGGGGCCCTGTTCGGTCAGCCGCTCCGGCGAGGAGAGGAACCAGACGGGCCGGAACTCGAAGGGCCGACCCGGCCGGTACCGCTTGCCACGCCGCACGTCACCGGCGAAGACCAGGCCGGTGATGACCAGGATGACGAGAGCCGGTATGCCGACGTAGATGAGCACCGTCTCCATTATTGACAAGCCAACGCCCCCGGCGTCGAAGGGACCATATGCGGACCTCACGTTAGCGGCTGGCGCATGCTACTCCGCGACGGGGGTGCCGGAAACCCCGAAGAGTGCCGACCGGGGAGGGCACGCACGAGCGGGCGCGCCTCCCCACTACGGTGCCCTTCCCCACTACGGTGCCCTTCGTGAAGGATCTTCATGCCGCGGCCCGGGCGCTGGACGCCGAAGACCCGCTCGCGACGTACCGGGAGCGCTTCGTCATCGCCGACCCGGACCTGGTGTACTTCGACGGCAACTCGCTCGGGCGGCTGCCCGTCACCACCGGGCAGCGGCTGGTCGAGGCGGTTTCCCGGGAGTGGGGCGGTGAGCTGATCCGCGGCTGGGACCGCTGGATCGGGCTGGCCCGCGAGGCCGGTGACGTGCTCGCCACCGGCGTGCTCGGAGTCGATCCCGGCGAGGTCGTGCTGTCCGACTCGACCAGCGTCAACCTGTACAAGCTGGCCGCCGCCGCGCTGGACGCCCGGCCGGGCCGGAGCGTGATCGTCACCGACGACGACAACTTCCCCACCGACCGGTACGTGCTGGCGGGGCTGGCCGAGACGCGCGGGCTGACCCTGCGGGTGGTCGAGACCGACATCAACCAGGGGCTGGACCCGGCGCACCTGCGGGCGGCGCTCGACCCCGACGTCGCGCTGGTGTGCCTGTCGCACCTGGCGTACCGCTCGGGCGCGCTGGTCGACCTGGTGGCGGTGACCGAGGCCGCGCATGAGGTGGGCGCGCTCACGCTGTGGGACCTGTGCCACTCGGCCGGGTCGGTACCGGTACCGCTGCGCGAGGCCGGCGCGGACCTCGCGGTGGGCTGCACGTACAAGTACCTGAACGCGGGGCCGGGCGCGCCCGCGTTCCTGTACGTACGCGCCGACCTGCAGTCCCGGCTGCGCCAGCCGATCTGGGGCTGGTTCGGCCAGCGCGACCAGTTCGCCATGGGTACCGACTACGACCCGGTCGAGTCGGTCGAGCGGTTCGTGGTCGGTACCCCGCCGGTGCTGGGCGGGTACGCCGTCCTCGAGGGCGCGTCGATCACCGCGGCGGCCGGTATCGGGGCGATCGCGGCCAAGGGCGCGGCGCTCACGTCGTACGCGATCTCGCTCTTCGACGCCTGGCTGGCGGCGGAGGGCTTCGAGCTGGCCACACCGCGCGAGCCGGAGCGGCGGGGTGCGCACGTCACGCTGTACCACCCCGAGGCCTGGCGGATCTGCCAGGCGATGAAGGCGGCGGGCGTCGTACCGGACTTCCGCACCCCGGACCGGCTGCGGATGGGCTTCGCCCCGCTGTACACGCGGTTCGTGGACGTACACGAGGGATTTGCGCGGCTGCGGGAGGTCATGCGGTCGGGCGGGTGGACGCGGTTCCCGGCCGAGCGCGGCCGGGTCACGTAGGCGCTACGCGACCTCGGGCAGGTTGAGCCAGTCCGACCAGCGGGGATCGGGCGTGCGGTGGCCCAGCACGCGCCACGCCGTTCCCTTGGGGGCGGCGGGCGCGGCGTGCAGCCGCCAGCCCAGCTCGTTCGGCGTCCGGTCGCCCTTGGTGTGGTTGCATCTGGCGCAGGCGGCGACGACGTTGTCCCAGGCGTGGGCGCCACCTCGGCTGCGCGGAAGGACGTGGTCGATCGTCTCTGCCGCCCCCCGGCAGTAGGCGCACCGGCCGCCGTCACGCGCGAAGATCGCGCGCCGGGAGAGGCCGACATGGGTGCGGTAGGGCACCCGAACATACCGGGTCAACCGCACCACGGACGGGACTGGCAGCTCGGTCCGGACGCTGTGCAGCGTCCCGTCACCGTCGCTGACACACACCGCCTTCGCGGATAAGACAAGGATTGCGGCCCGCCTGACCGACACGACACACAGCGGCTCGTACGTGGCATTCAGAACCAGGGTGCTGCCGACTGTCAGTCGTATGTCAGGCATCGCTGCCGCCCTCCTAGGGTGAAGCGGTCTCCCGTCGTCGCCTCGACCTGTCCTGGCGCCAATCGTCCCCGATAGATCGCCAAATTGCACGCGCTAATCGGGGGGGCCTCGGGGTGAAGCTCTACCCACTCGGACCGCCGCCTCGCCCACAGGAGAGGGTCGCGGAGGGGGAAGTTAGCCGAGAACGGGTGATTTGCCGCCATCTGCGGAACGTTCCCCATCACTGTTCCGGGGGGCCGTGCCGCGGCGGCGCGGGCGATGCGGTACGAAACTATCCCGTGACCCCCCTTCACCAGATCGCCACGGCGGTCCGGGCCAATGCCGTGCTGGCCGCGTCGCCGTCGCCCCACCCGACGCCGAGTTGCCCGCAGGCTCCCGTGTTGTGCGGGTGGGTCTTCGACAAGACCGGGCAGGCCTGGCTCGCCGAGGGCAGCTACCTGTTTCTGCTGAAGCCGCTGCGGATCGTGCTGATCGTCGCGCTGGCGATCCTGGCGCGGACGTTGATCCACCGCACGATCAACCGGCTGGTGCGCACGACCAACGGCTTCAACGGCTCCGGCTCCGCCCCCGCGCTGCTGCGGCCGCTGCGCGAGAAGATGCCGGCCACCCTGTTACGCGACGCGGTCGCCCTGCCCGAGCGGCGCCGGCAGCGGGCGGAGGCGCTCGGCTCGGTGCTGCGCAGCATCGCGTCCGCCGTCATCTTCGTGATCACGTTGATGCTCGTGCTGAGCGAGCTCGGTCTCAACCTCGCACCGCTGCTGGCCAGCGCCGGAATCGTCGGCCTCGCCGTCGGCTTCGGCGCGCAGAACCTAGTCAAGGACTTCGTGGCCGGCATGTTCATGCTGCTGGAGGACCAGTACGGGGTGGGCGACGTGGTCGACGCGGGCCAGGCGAGCGGGACCGTCGAGGCGGTGGGGCTGCGCATCACGACGATCCGTGACGCCCAGGGCGTGGTCTGGTACATCCGCAACGGCGAGATCACCCGGGTGGGCAACAAGAGCCAGGGCTGGGCGCAGGTCGTGGTCGACATCCCGGTCGGGTTCGCCGGCGTGCGCGAGGCGGCCGAGATCCTGCGTACCGCTGCGGCGAAGCTGGCCGACGACCCGCAGTGGAGCGACGATCTGATCGACCCGCCGGAGGTGCTCGGCGTGGAGCAGATCACCGCCGACGGCGCGGTCCTGCGCACCACCGTGAAGACGACCTCCGAGTCGCAGTGGCGGGTCGGCCGGGAACTGCGGCGTTGCCTCACCGACGCGCTGGACCGGGCCGGCATCGCGGAACGGCTCGGCGCCGGACGGATACTCCTGCACCCCGCCGGCGGCGCCGTGGACCAGCCGCCGCCACCCACCGCCACTCCGGCCGGCACGGCCGGCCCCGCGGACACCGGGCAGCACAGCGGCGAGAGCGGACTCGGTACCGGTTCCCAGGTCTGACCCGCCGAAATCCGGAGGTTTTTCAGCTCTGACGACGTCGCGGCGCCGACCTGTATGGCTATAGCCGTTTTGCGCAATACCGCTGGCAACCTTCGGATGAGGGCTCGCGCGCCGGCCGGTTGCTGAGCTATGGTCCGTTCGTTCAGGTCCGACGACAACATCACCCTTTCGGCTGAGCGCTCTCTCCCGGAAGGGACGACAGCGACGTCGGCCGCCGCCGCACCGACTGGACGCCATGTCGGACCGGACCTTGGAGGACCCACCGGTGTCCGAGCCGGATCTCGTCGATCGTCCGGCGACTTTCCGCGACGTTCTGGCGAACGGTGAATTCCGAGCGGTCTTCTATGCGGGTGGGCTGTCGGCCTTAGGCGACTCGATGGCGCGGGCCGCCGTGACGGCCCTCGTCTACCAGCGCACCGAATCCACGCTGATCGCAGCGGCCACCTTCGCGATCAGCTTCCTGCCGTGGTTGGGGCTGGGCCCGATCCTCGCCGCGCTGGCCGAGCGGTACCCGTACCGGCGGACCATGGTCCTCTCCGACCTGGTGCGCATGGCCACCATGGCCTTGGTCGCCATTCCGGGCGTGCCGGTGCCCGTCCTGCTGGTCCTGCTGTTCGTGACGGCGCTGTTCGACCCGCCGTTCCGGGCCGCCCGGTCGGCCCTCACCCCACGACTGCTCCACGGTGACCGATACGTGCTGGGCATGTCCCTGATGGACACCAGCGCCCACCTCGCGCTCATCACGGGATACTTCGCCGGCGGCGCCATCGCGGCGTACCACCCCCACATGGCGGTGCTGTTCAACGCGGCCACGTTCGGCATCTCGGCGTGTGTCATCGGCCTGTGGGTCCACCACCGCACCCCGGCGCTCGCGCCGGACCAGCGCAGACACCTGCTACGGGAGACCGCCGAGGGCATCGGCGTCGTGTTCGGCAGCCGGGTGCTGCGGGCCATCACGCTGATCGTCTTCTCCACGGTGCTGTTCGGGGTCGTCCCGGAAGGTCTCGCCGCCGCCTGGGCAGGTCACCTCACCGGGAACGAGCACGACCGCGGCTGGATGCAGGGCTTGATCATGGGCAGCACGCCGGTCGGCTTCATCGCGGGAAGCCTCCTGATCAACCGTTTCGTCGGGCTCTCGACGCGTCAGCGGCTCATCCGCCCGTTCGCGGTCGTGGCGCCCCTCGCCCTGGCCGCCGCGCTCGCGGACCCCAACGTGTACGGGACCGCGGCGATCGCGCTGGTCAGCGGCTTCGGCGTGGCGGCACTGCTGCCCGCGGCCAACGGACTGTTCGTACAGGCCCTGCCCGACCACTTCCGGGCACGGGCGTTCGGCGTGGTGAGCAGCGGCGTGCAGCTCTGCCAGGGCGGGGCGGTGTTCCTCACCGGCGCGCTCGCCAACCGCTTCGACCTGCCGCTCGTGGTCGGCCTGTGGGGAGCCGGCGGCGTCGTGTTGATGCTGCTGGTCAGTCTCATCTGGCCCGGGCAGGACGCGGTGGCCAGGGCGATCGACCGGGCACGGCGCGGCAACGCCGGCGCGACGGTCCCCGAGCCCGCGCCGCGCGTACAGCCCCCGCGGACCGACGAGCCGTTCGCCGGCCCCCGTGCCGGTGAGACCACGGGACCGATCGCCGCGCCCCGTACCGGCGAGACCGCCGGGCCGCCGCTGCCGACCGCCTCGCACTGAGGCGCACCGGCGCCTCGGCGCCCGCGCTGCCGAGATCGGCGCTGAGTTCACACCCATTCGCCTGGCAGAATCGAATGGTGACCACGCCAGCCCAGACCCCCTCGTTCTACGACCAGGTCGGCGGCGAGCCGACGTTCCGGAAGCTCGTCGACGAGTTCTACACCGGGGTCGCGACCGACCCGGTGCTGCGACCGCTGTACCCGGAGGAGGACCTGGGCCCGGCCAACGAGCGGTTCAGGCTGTTCCTGATCCAGTACTGGGGCGGCCCGAACACGTACTCGGCCACCCGCGGGCACCCACGGCTGCGCATGCGCCACGCGCCGTTCCGGGTCGGCCCGGCCGAGCGGGACGCCTGGCTGCACCAGATGCGCCGCGCCCTGGACACCCTGGCACTCCCGCCCGAGCAGGAGGCCGAGCTGTGGAACTACTTCACCCGGGCGGCGTACTTCATGGTCAACACGCTCGACGACGAAGGCTGAGACAGGGCGCGCCCATTCGGGACGGTGAATCGTTGGTCCGTTTGTGCCCGATTTCCGGGCATTCGGGTGACCACGGAGGACCGAACCGACATGCGCCGAAGACTGATCATCCTGGCCGCAGTCCTCGCCGGGCTGGCCGCGACGCTGCCCGCGATGGCCGACACGGCGCAGCCGAGGACCGTGTCCGCGAACCCGGTCGACAACACACCGCACATCCTCGACGGCACGGTGCGAGACATCGCCGTCGTCGGCGGCACGGTGGTCGTCGGCGGAGACTTCACCCAGGTCACCGACTCGTCCCGGCGCAACACGTACCGGCGCAACTACCTGTTCGCGTACGACCTGGGCAGCGGCCGGGTCCTCGACTTCGCACCGGCCCTGGACGGCCCGGTCCTCGCGCTCTCGCCCGGCGCCGGCGGCACGGTGTACGCCGGTGGGTCCTTCCGCCAGGTCGGCGGCGTCGCGCAGCGCGGTCTGACGCAGCTGCGCGTCGACACCGGCGCCCGGGTCGCGACCTTCGCGGCGGCGATCAACTACGGCGAGGTCCGCAGCCTGGTGGCTCGGGGACCGTGGGTGTACGCCGGCGGCACGTTCACGGCGGTCAACGGGGCCCCGCGCACGGCGCTCGCCCGGCTGTCGGCGACGACCGGCGCCGTCGACGCCGGCTTCGACATGAAGCTGGCCGCACCCCGCCACGGCGGGGCGAAGCTGCAGGACCTGGCGGTGAGCCCGGACGGTAGCCGGGTGGTGGCGGCGGGGGCGATCGAGCAGGCCTCCGGCCAGTACCGTGCCCAGCTCGCTGTGATCGACACCGCCGCCTCGCCCGCCCGGCTGGCCGACTGGTGGACCACCGCCTACGACGCCGAGTGCTGGTACGGCTTCGACACGTACCTGCGGGGGGTGGACTTCTCCCCCGACGGCTCGTACTTCGTGGTCGTCACCACCGGCAAGATGTCGGACCCGAAGCTGGCCTGTGACACGGCCGCGCGCTTCAACGTGGCCGGCACCGGGGCACACAGCCCCGTCTGGGTCAACCACACCGGCGGCTACTCGCTGTACGCGGTGTCGGTGACCGGCCCGGCGGTCTACGTCGGCGGCCACCAGCTCTACCAGGACAACCCGTACGGGCACAAGTCGGCCGGCCCGGGCGCGGTGAGCCGGATCGGCATCGCCGCCCTCAACCCGGTGACCGGAAAGGCGCTGCCGTGGAACCCCACCCGTACCCGCGGCGCCGGGGTGCGGGCGTTCGCGGCCACCCCGGCCGGGCTGATCGTCGGGTCGGACACCGAGGAGCTGGGCCACGAGTACCACGGCCGGATCGGCATGTTCCCGCTCGGCTAGGTACCCCACAGACGGTTCAGGCCCGGTCGCGTGACCGGGCCTGAACCGTCTTACCAGCTGGGGTGACTGAAGGGATTTGAACCCTCGACACCCGGGACCACAACCCGGTGCTCTGCCAACTGAGCTACAGCCACCACGTACTGCGCCGAAGCGCAGCCTGTGACGAAGCGCAGCTTCGTCACGCCGCCGCGGAGCGATGTCCGCGGCGCCGACCCATGATAGCCATACCGGCCCCCTCCGCGTCGAGCGGGATCCGGCGTGGCGCGTCAGCCACCGTCGCGGTCGCTCTCCAGCAGCGCGGCGGCGACCGCCTTGGCCGTGTCGACGTCCGGGCCGGGCTGCGGCACGAACACGGTGCGCCGGTAGTACTCGAGCTCCCGCACGCTCTCCAGGATGTCTGCCAGGGCGCGGTGTGCCAGCCCCTTCGCCGGCTGACCGAAGTACACCCGCGGGTACCACCGGCGGGTCAGCTCCTTGATCGAGGAGACGTCGATCATCCGGTAGTGCAGGTGCGCGTCCAGCCTCGGCATGTCACGCGCCAGGAAGCCCCGATCGGTGGCGATCGAGTTGCCGCACAGCGGCGCCGTACGCGGCTCGGGAACGTGGCGGCGCACGTACTCCAGGACGATGTCCTCGGCCTGCTCAAGCGTCACGGTCGACTGCCGGACGGCCTCGGTGAGGCCGGAGCGTGCGTGCATGTTCCGTACCACGTCGACCATGCCGTCCAGGGCGGTGTCGTCGGCGTGGATCACCACGTCGATACCGTCGTCCAGAAGCTTGAGGTCCGGATCGGTGACCACCACGGCGACCTCGATGAGGGCGTCGCTGGCCAGATCCAGTCCGGTCATCTCACAGTCGATCCAGACCAAAAGATCACTCACGCAGTAAGCCTAGTCCGCCGGCGAACTTTCTTGCGGCAACCCGTAGTGCGATTAACGCCCAGGGCGCCGTGCGGTGGGGCTTCGCGGCACCCCGCTCGCCGCACTCCGGCAGACCCGGCCGCCGGCCGATAGAGTGGCCACGTTCCGGTTGGACCGAATGGGAGCGCCATGGCCATCACACGCGCCACAACCGGGCGCGTCGGCTCCGCCGAGCACGCCGGTCAGGCCGGGCGCGTCGGCCCCGCTCACCTGGCCGCCGTGGCGCTGCTGTGGGCCGGCGCCGTCGCGGGCCATCTCTGGTACGGCAACCGCCACGACTTCTTCGACTTCAACATCTACTACAGCGCGGTCCGCTGGTGGGCGGACGGGCACGACGTGTACTCCTACAGCCGACCCGACCCGGTACAGGGCGCCCTCGGCTTCACCTATCCGCCGTTCGCCGCCGTGGTACTGCGTCCACTCGTGGAGCTGCCCCTGGGGGCCGCCCAGGCGGTGTTCGGCGCGATCTCGGCCGCCGTCCTGGCCGCCGTGGTCTGGCGGCTGGTCGCGCCGGTGGCGGTGCGGCACGGGTACCCGCCCTGGTTCGCCGTCGCGCTCGTGCTCCCCCTGGTGAGCTGGCTGGAGCCGGTACGGGAGACGTTCTCGTTCGGGCAGATCAACGTGATCCTGCTCGGGCTCGTCGTGGCGGACGTGCTGGTCGCCGTGGACCGGCGGTCCCGGCTGGCCGGGGTCGGCATCGGGCTGGCGGCAGCGATCAAGCTGACACCGGCGATCTTCGTGGTGTACCTGCTGCTGACCCGCCGGTGGCGGGCCGCGGCGACCGCCGTCGGCACCGCGGTCGCGGTGAACCTGGCCGGCGCCGCGCTGCTGTGGCACGACACCTGGTGGTTCTGGACCGATCTGCTGTGGCGGACCGAGCGGGTCGGCCACACCGACCGGCTCGAGAACCAGTCCCTGATGGGCGCGCTGGCCAGGCTGGGCGACGGCGGGCCGAACCGACTGGCGTGGGCGTTGCTGGTCGTGGTGGTTCTCGGGTACGGGCTGTGGCGGGCCCGGCGGGCCGCGCTCGCCGGGGACGAGGTGACCGGTCTGACCCTGACCGCCCTGGTCGGTTGCCTGGTCAGCCCCGTGACGTGGTCACACCACCTGCTGTGGTTCATACCCGCGCTGGTCGTGCTCGTCGACGCGGCAGCCGACACGGGCCGCGCCCGGTGGCGGCGGTGGTCGCTCGCCACCCTGGCGCTGGTGCTCTATTCGACCGTGTCGTTCTCGGTGATCAGTTGGTACGACTGGCACGTCGTCGAGCGCTCCACGACCACGGGCCTCGCGGCCGTCCTCATCGGCGACTGGTACCTCGCACTGATGATCGCGCTGCTGGTCGCGCTGCCGGTACGGGCGGGCGGGCCCGTCCGGGGGCGATCCGTCACAGTGAAAACTCCACTGACGGATCGCCCGTATAGCACACCTCAACACAAATAGACAGGCTGTTGCGAACGCTTTGCTCGCATTACCGTGTGGCTTGTCCGAAATGATCCCCACGGACAGGAAATACGGCACGGTCATACCGTCGCCGCCGACGGTCAGGTGCATCCCCCCGCGCCGAACCGCCGACAACCGACAACGTCGCCATCCCCCCGGTGACGTACGTGGCCTCCGTCGCGGCGGAGGCCACGGTCGTTTCTGGCATCTTGATCGTCACAACGTGTGGAAACTCGTTGTCTCCGGGGCAGGCTGAGGCCACGACCTCGCCGACGTGGTGACGGTCTCAGCGGTCACCGCCGACCCCGACCGGCGCAGCGTCGCTGTCGGCCGACAGCCACGGCGGCAGGAGCAGCGAGTCGGCGTCCGAGGCGGCCAGGTACCACCGGGAGTCGTCAGCTGGCGGTACCAGCGTGACGGGCTGCGTGGCGCGGTCGGCCCGTACCGGCGGCCAGGCGCCCGGCAGCGGATCGCCGGCCGGATCCGGCTCGTCCGCCCCGACCTGATCAGCCCGGGGCGTGGAGAGGTCGGCGACCGGTCCCGGGTCCGTGGAGGCCGTCAGGCTCGGGTCGTCGGGTGGGCGGATGTACCGGCGACCGGTGGGCGCGACGCTCGAGGCGTGCGGCGGGCAGCCGCCCACCCGGGCGAACCAGGGCGCGGGCCCCGAACCGCCGGACCCCTCCGCGGACGCCGAACCGCCGGACCCCTCCGCGGGCTGCGAACCGGACTCGCGGCGGGATGCGGCCGGGCCCGCCGGCGTCCCCACCCCCAGCCGGGCGGCGATCTGGGGTAGCTGGGCCGGCTCCACCACGTACACGATGTCGCGGTTGCGCCGCCACACCAGCGCCGCCGAGCCGACCACGAACAGCACGGTTCCCAGGATGAGCAGCGCCCAGGTGGTCGGGCTGATCCAGCCGGGGTGTACGGCGGCGGTGAGGTCGGCGGTGACCCCCGCGGCGCCGCTCGCGTTCATCACGACCAGCGTGACCTCGTGGCCGCGCATCGACGAGGGTGACCACGTCAGGTCCGTGCGGCCGGTGGACCGGTCGCCGACCGCGAGCCAGAACGGCCACGCGGCCGGCGGCGGCGCCGCGAGGCTGTCGACCGGCTGCGGTACCTGCGTCACCTCGACCGGCAGCGGGCCGTGCGCCAGCCGTACCCGGTTCAGCCGGGCGTACGACCGGTCCCGCAGGTACCGTTCGACGTCGGCGGTCGGTCCGATACCGACGAACAGCCGCTGCGGCCCGGTGGCCGTGATCCGCAGCGTCGTCTGCCCGCCCCGCGCGAACGGCGCCTCCCGGCGCAGCAGGCCGTCGAGGTCGGGCGCTGAGATCGCGTACCCGCTGGTGGTCAGCGGCGAGATCCGGGCGCTGAACGTACCGTCGGGCGCCCGGTGGTGCATCGCGCCCCACAGCGCTCCGCCGGTGACCAGCATCGGCAGTGCGACGACGACCAGAAGTGTGCCGGTGATGATGCGCATGACGCGCATTCGCGGCCTCCCTTTCCCGCGGCTGCCCACAGGGCGCGAACCGGCCGCCCCACGACCGGAGTGTCGGTTTTAGGGCGACTATCCGTATTCGCCCGTTCAACGAGCGGGAGGTCCGTTCAGGTGCGCGGCACTAACCCGAACGGCTGAGCCGCGCCGGCCGTCCGGCCGACAGCGAAGGTCTACTCAGGAGATCGGTTTCACCAACGGGAACGGCAGCGTCTCGCGGATCGTGCGGCCGGTCAGCAGCATGACCAGCCGGTCGATGCCCATCCCGAGACCGCCCGTCGGCGGCATCGCGTACTCGAGCGTGCGCAGGAAGTCCTCGTCCAGCTCCATCGCCTCCGGATCGCCACCGGCGGCCAGCAGCGACTGGGCGGTCAGCCGGCGCCGTTGCTCCACCGGGTCGACCAGCTCCGTGTACGCGGTGCCCAGCTCCATCCCGAACGCCACCAGGTCCCAGCGCTCGGCCAGCCGGGGGTCGTCGCGGTGCTGGCGGGTCAGCGGCGACACGTCGGTCGGGAAGTCGGTGTAGAACGTCGGCTCCTCGGTCTGCCCCTCGACGAGGTGCTCGTACAGCTCCAGCACGACCTGGCCGGCGCCCCAGGACGGCTGGACCGGCACGCGCGCGGCGGCCGCCAGCTCCCGCAGCCGCTCCAGCGACGTGTCCGGGGTGACCTTCTCCCCCAGTGCCGACGAGATCGCCTCATGCACCGGTAGCACCGGCCACTCGCCGCTGATGTCGATCTCCACGCCGCCACGGCGTACCACCGGCTTGCCGTACGCGGCGACGGCCGCACCGATCACCAGATCACGGGCCAGGGCCCGCATCGAGGTGTAGTCGGCGTACGCCTCGTACGCCTCCAGCATCGTGAACTCGGGGTTGTGGGTGGCGTCGACGCCCTCGTTGCGGAAGTCGCGCCCGAGCTCGAAGACCTTCTCCACCCCACCGACGGCGAGCCGCTTGAGGTACAGCTCGGGCGCGATGCGCAGGTACAGCCGCAGGTCGTAGGCGTTGCTGGTGGTGATGAAGGGCCGGGCGTTGGCCCCACCGTGGATGCGCTGCAGGATCGGGGTCTCGACCTCGAGGTACCCCCGGTCCACCAGCGCCGTACGGACCGAGTGCAGCGTGGCCGCGCGGACCCGGAGCATGTCCCGCGCGGCCGGGTTGACGATCAGGTCCAGGTGCCGCTGACGCACCAGCGTCTCCGGGTCGGCCAGGCCGTGGTGCTTGTCCGGCAGCGGGTGCAGGCACTTCGCGGTCAAGGTCCACTCCCGGGCGGACACCGACACCTCGCCGCGCCGGGACGTGATCACCTCGCCCGTGACCCCGACGTGGTCGCCGAGGTCCACGGTCCGCTTCCAGTCGCCGATCGCGTCGCCGGCGAGCATGACCTGCACGTCACCCGACCAGTCCCGCAGCGTGGCGAAGATCAGCCGGCCGTGGTCGCGGACCAGGACCACCCGGCCGGCGACCGCGACCTCGTCACCGGTCGCCGTGTCCGGCGCGAGGTGCGCGTACTGCTCCCGCACCGTGCCACAACCCCGGGTACGGGCGAAGCCCGGCGGGTACGGTTCGACCCCGCCCGCCCGCAGGGTGTCCAGCTTCGCCAGCCGTACCCTCGTCTGCTCCGGCAGCGGCGCGGCGGCCGGCACCGAGGGGGCCTGGTCGACCACCTCGGCGGGCTCCGGCGCCACCGACACGTCCGGCGGCAGCACCCGGGCCGGCGCGGCGGAGCCCCGGCGCAGCAGGGTGCGCAGGCTGGGCACCACGACGAAGCCCTCGGCGATGCCGGAGGCGAGCCCGACCTTGGCCAGGTCGCGGATGTCCTCGAAGCACAGGTAGCGCGGCACCCACTCGGGCCGGTACTTGACGTTGGAGCGGTACAGCGACTCCAACTGGAACCACCGCGAGAAGAACAGCAGCAACCCGCGCCACGCCCGCAGGATCGGGCCGGCGCCGATGCGCGCCCCCTCCTCGAACACGGCGCGGAACACCGCGAAGTTCATCGAGATCCGCTCGACCCCCAGCCGGGGCGCGGCCGCCACCAGCTCGGCGACCATGAACTCCATCAGACCGTTGTCGCTGGACCGGTCGCGGCGCATGAGGTCCAGCGAGAGGCCGGTCGTCCCCCACGGGGTGAACGACAGCAGCGCCGCCTCCCGCCCCTGTTCGTCGAGCGCCTCCACCAGCACGCAGCGGCCGTCGGCCGGGTCGCCCAGCCGACCGAGCGCCATCGAGAAGCCGCGCTCGGTCTCGGTGTCGCGCCAGCGGGCGGCGAGGTCGATGATGTGCGTCATCTCGTCGGTGGAGATCTGCGAGTGGCGGCGGATCCGGACGGTGTACCCGGCGCGGCGCACCCGGTTGACGGCCTGCCGGACCGGGCGCATGTCCCGGCCGTCGAGCCCGAACTCGCGTACGTGGACGATCGCCTCGTCGCCCAGCTCGATCACCCGCAGGCCGGCGCGGGCGTACGCGGTCGCGCCCTCCTCGCCGGCGCCCATCACCGCCGGCGTCCACGCGTACGCCCGGCACAGCTCCAGCCACGTGGTGATGCCCGGCCCCCACGCCTCCGGGTCGCCGATCGGGTCACCGCTGGCCAGGCACACCCCGCCCACCACCCGATAGGTGACGGCGGCCTTGCCGGTGGGCGAGAACACGACCGACTTGTCGCGGCGGGTCGCGAAGTAGCCCAGCGAGTCCCGCTCCCCCGAGGTGGCGAGGAGGGCGCGTACCGACCGCTCGTCGTCGGGCGACAGCGCCGCGGCCGCACGCTGCGAGCGGAACAGCACGTACAAGGCGGTGAACAGGCTGATCGCGCCGAACAGGCCGAGCACCAGGTTGACCCAGCCGGGCGCCTTGCCGGTACGGGCGATGTCGAAGACAAACGCGCCACCGGTGACCCGCTCGGCGGCGTACGTGAACTCGTCCACGCCGTCGCGCAGCGAACCCGGGAACGCCTCGACCAGCGCCCATCCGGCCAGCAGGAAGCCGGCGAGCAGGCCGAACAGGGTGATCAGCGCCTTGGGCAGGCTGGCTCGCTGCACCCGGGCGTAGAACTGCCGGTGCGAGGCGGCCAGTACGGCGAGCACGGCGGTGGTGAGCAGCAGGTTGCCGGCGGCGATCCACGGCTCGAAGGGCTTGAGGTCGCTCTCCCAGTACTCCGACGGGGACGTGCGGATCAGGTCGTACACGCCGAACAGGGCCAGGTCGGCGACGGCCTGCAGCCCGAAGCCGACCACCAGCATCCAGAAGGCGACCCGCTTGCGGTGGGCCACCGCGACGGCCAGCACCCCGACGAACGCGGCGTAGCCGAGGTTGGCCGGCGCCGGTACGAGCAGCTCGTCCACGGCCACCCGCACCCACTGGACCCGGTGGTGGAACGCCCCGCTGACCGCCGCGACAGCGCAGAGAGCCGCCAGTACGGTGAGCGCTGCGGCGAACACCCGCGGTACCCAGTCCTGCCAGCCGCGCCGACCCTCCGCCGCTCGCCGGGTCTCTCCTCGCACCACCGCTTCAGTCACCACGACTCCTGCTACCCGCTGTCGATCCCAAAGATAGGCGCCCGGCCGGGGCGAATGCTGCCCCGGCCGTTGTTTCGTTCTCGCTTACCTGATGGGAACGGTCGCGACGACGGTCGCGGCGTCGATCTCGGTGGTCCGCAGCGTGAACCGCAGCTCCCAGGTCCCCGGCGTGGAGAGCTGGGCCTGCGCCAGCGCGTGGTTGCCGGCGATCGGGAGTACCGGTACGTCGACCGGTTCGATGCCCTGGGCGGGCAGGGCGGCGGTCGCCTTCCACTCCTTGATCTCCAGCGCGGCACCGCCATCGGGGGCGAAGGCGTACAGGTGGATCGTGTTCGCTCCGGTGCGCTTCGGTTCGAGCTGCACCTGTACGGAGTACAGGTTCGTGCTCAACGTCGCGGTGTACTCCGAGCTCACCCGGCTGTCGGCCTGCTCCAGCGCGGCCCGGGCCGGCGTGGTCTGCACGAGTGCCGCGCTCAGCGCGAGGACGACCACGGTGCCGGCCAGTTCGAGCAGGACCGATCGGCGCAGCCGCCGGGCCGGCGGCGCGGCGGGGTTCGGCTGCAGGGCCTCGTCGGGCTCCGCTGCGTCGTCCGGCTCCGCTGCGTCGTCCGGCTCCCGGATGTCGTGCGGCGGCTCGGTGCCGTCGGCGCCCAGCCGCCGCAGGGCCAGCCGTCGGGAGTACCACGCGGCGGCGAGCACCAGGGCCAGGATGCCGATCTTGACCAGCAGGAGCCGCCCGTACGTGGTGCCGTAGAGCCCGCGCACCGAGCCGAGCGAGACCAGCGCCTGGGCGGTACCCGCGAGCACGAGCACGCCGACGGCGGTCATCGCCCAGCGCGACCACACCGGCAGGATCGCCGCCAGCTCGCGGCCGTCGGCCCGCCGCAGCACGAACCCGAACAGCATCACCAGCCCGCCGAGCCAGACGGCCATCGCGCCCAGGTGGGCGGCGTCGGCGACGGTGGTCAGGACGGGTACCGAACTCGCCGCCGGATGGCCCGAGATCGGCCAGGTGGTCAGTCCGACCACGGCGAGGATCGCGATGAGGGCCCGGTCGGTCCAGCCGGCCCGGTCCGCGCCCGCTCGGACGAACACGGGCAGCAGCACCATGAGCGCGGCGATGACGCCGATCCGGACCAGGTGCGCCGCTCCGAACTGGCTGTTGAACACCTCGCGCAGGTCGTCGGCGCCGGCCCCGAGCAGGCCGGTACCCGCGTGGTAGGGCGCCTGCAGGTACTGCTCGGCCAGCGCCGACACCGCGATCAGGCCCACGCCGACCCTGATCAGCCGCAGCGGGCCGCGCCGGGACAGCCGCTGCGGCCACAGCAGCGACAGGAACAGCGCCGGGCCGGTCACGAGGACGAGCCCCGCGTACCCGAGGTAGCGCGCACCGGCCAGCAGCGTGGTCACCACCGGGTCACTCGGCGCCCCGCTCGTGGTGGCGCTCGGCGCGTTCGCCGAGGGCGCGCCGATCGAGAACGGGATGCTGCCCGAGATCGGGTGGCTGTCCGCCGAGATGACCCGGAAACTGATCAGGTACGTGCCGCGCTCGGTGGTCGGCTTCATCGGGATGCGAAGCCGCGCGCCCTCGGTGGTCGGGTTGCCGCGCTCGACCTTGCGCCCGTCCGGGCCGATGAGGTGGCTCTTGCCCGGCGCCAGGCGTACCGGCTCGCTGAAGGTCAGCACCACCTCGTTCGGCGCGTTCGCCAGTACCGCCCCGGACTGCGGATCGCTCTGCAGCAGCGCGGCGTGTGCGCTGGCCGGGGCGGCCGGCGAGGCGAGAGCCACCAGCAGCCCGAAGATCAGCCCCGCCAACGCGGCGGCGGCACGGCAACGTGTCATGCGCTCATGTTTCCCACGTTTCGGGCGCGAGTGCCAGTTCGGCCCCGGTCGTCAATCACGCGGGATAGTCGCCCCATCCGGTCGGAAAGTTCCAGGGGACCCGGCAGGCGCGACCATGCCGGGAGTGATACAGACCACTATGAGGAACTGGACCTCGGACGGGAGGCGACAAACCCCGGTGAGCATCGCGCATCGCTGGTCGGACCTCAGGCCCTGGCTCGGCACGCTGGCCCGGCTCGGGCTCGCCGCCGTATGGCTGGTCGCCGGCGGGTCCAAGGTCGGTGACCTGGCGGGATCCGGCCGCGCCGTGGCCGCGTTCCGGCTGATGCCGGCGGACGCGGCCCGGCTCGTGGGCGCCGCCCTGCCGTTCGTGGAGATCGCTCTCGGCGTACTCCTGCTGGTGGGCCTGGCCACCCGGCTGGCCGCGGCCGTCTCGGCGGCGCTGTTCGCCATCTACATCGTGGGTATCGCGGCCGCATGGGCGCGGGGGCTGTCCATCGACTGCGGCTGCTTCGGCGGGGGCGGGCAGCTCGCGCCGGGCCAGCACCCCAACTACGCCCCCGACATCCTGCGTGACGTGGGCCTGCTCCTGGTCGCCGGGTTCCTGGTGATCTGGCCGCGCACACGTCTCGCCCTCGACGAGTGGCTCCTGGTGGGAGAGGCGACATGAGTTCACGGGCCAACAAGAAGCAGGCCGCGCGGGTGGTGCGCGACCAGATCGCCCGGGAACGGGCCCGGGCCCGGACGTTGTGGATCTCGATCGCGGCCGTGGCGGTGCTCGTCATCGCCGGGCTCGCCGGCCTGGTGGTGTACCAGAGCCAGCGCTCGGGCGAGCACGTCAACCCGCAGCACGCCACCGCGAACGGCGACGGCCTGGTCGTCGGTTCCGGCCCGAAGACCGTCGACGTGTACCTGGACTTCATGTGCCCGCACTGCAAGGACTTCGAGGAGACCGCCGGCGGCAGCCTCAACCAGATGGCCGCCGCCAACCAGATCACGCTCGCGTACCACCCGGTCGCGTTCCTGGACAACGCCTCCACGACGAAGTACTCGACGCGGGCGGCCTCGGCGACCGGGTGCGCGTCGGACGCCGGGAAGCTGACCGAGTACGTGCAGGCGCTGTTCGCGAACCAGCCGGCCGAGGGCAGCGCCGGCCTCAGCGACGACCAGCTGATCCAACTGGGCCACACGGTCGGGATCTCCGGTTCGGGCTTCGACACCTGCGTCCGTGACGGCAAGTACCGACCCTGGGTGCAGCACGTCACCGACCAGGCCCTCAACCGCGGCGTCTCCGGCACGCCCACGGTGTACGTCAACGGCAAGCAGGTCGAGCCGAGCCTGCCCGCCATCACCCAGGCCCTCGGCGGCTGACCGGTAGGTTGGGACGCATGACCGCGACTCGGCTCTCCCCGGGTGACCAGGCCCCGGACTTCACTCTGCCCACCGCCGACGGTGGCCGGCTCTCGCTGCAAGACCTGCGTGGCCGCAAGGTCGTCCTGTACGCGTACCCGGCCGCCATGACGCCGGGGTGCACCACGCAGGCCTGCGACTTCCGCGACTCGCTCGCCTCGCTGCAGGGCGCCGGGTACCAGGTGGTGGGTATCTCGCCGGACAAGCCGGAGAAGCTGGCGAAGTTCGTCGAGCGGGACGCGTTGACCTTCCCCCTCGTCGGCGACGAGGACCGGTCGGTGCTGAGCGCGTACGGGGCGTACGGAGAGAAGCAGAACTACGGCAAGACCGTCGTCGGGGTGATCCGCTCGACCTTCGTCATCGACGAGGAGGGCCGCATCGAGCGGGCCCTGTACAACGTGAAGGCGACCGGTCACGTCGCCAAGCTGCGCCGCGACCTGGGCATCGACTAGTCCTCTTCCCGCGATCTTGGCCATCTGGCGGTGCTGTCGGCCTGCCGGGTGGCCAAGATCGGAGAAGGAGCGGGGAACGACAACCCGGGCGACACCAGTCACGCCGGAGCCCTAGACTCAGGGGCGCCGCGCGGGAGTGGCGGAATGGCAGACGCGCCAGACTTAGGATCTGGTGTCTTCGGACGTAGGGGTTCAAGTCCCCTCTCCCGCACCAGAGTAATCGCGCTACTCGGTCAGTTTCGGATGGCCGGTGCCGGCGTGCTTGATCCAGCAGGTCCGGGTCTCGTGGTCGACGAGGTACCAGATCCGCCCACCGCTGGTGACCTCGTACTGCCACTGAGCCAGCAACTTTCCGGCGTGGGTGTCGGTGGCCAACCGGCCTTTGAGCGGATGATGGCGGGGCGTCGGCGGGTTCGGGCACGGGTCGACCTCGATCGCGTCGTAAGCGGCGCGGGTGTTGGCGGCTGCCTGGCGGCACAGCTCCTCCCAGCCCTTGGCCGCGTCGTTGGTGGCGAACCGCAGTGCGTACCCACCGGGGCGCGGTGGTGGCACGGCCCGGTCACCTCGCTTGGCCCTCACCGGCCGTCCGGCCGGGGCACCGCAGCGAAATCGCCGAGCTTCTGGCCGGTCAGCGCGTGGTACAGCTGCGGGTCGGCGTGGATTTCGGCGGTGTGCCGCCACTCGGTGAGCAACTGCGACACCGCTGCGGTATTGCCGATCGCCGCAGCGGCCTCGGCGGTCGTCACGAACTCGTCCGCCATGGTGTTCGCATCCTCGAGCGGCAGGAACCGCACCCACGGCAGCACCGTGGGCAGCACATCGCGCACCAGGTCCGGGTCGCGGCGCACCAGACTGGCCAGCAGCCGGGCGGCCAGGTCGACGACCTCCCCCTCCGCCTCAGCTCGGTCAGCCGACATCAGGACCAGGTCAGCGGCGTCACGGCGGCGCAGCCGTACGGCACGGGCCCGGGTCAGCCGCTCGGCGGTCTCGGCCGGCTGACGCAGCAGATCGGAAAACGGCACGGACTCCACGGGCACACTCGTCACACATCAACACTACTTCTGAAGTTGGTCGGGAGCCATGCATCCGCCGTCAGCTTCTGAAGATCCGCGCAGTTTGGGCGCATTGCCGTCCACCGTCACTGGATGGCAGCAGTTTGGCCTGAACTGCCGCTGAATCAGACCGGAGCAGGCGTTGCGCTCAAGGTTTGAATCCTGGTTCACTTCTTGTATGGCGTACCGGAGCACCGACCGCGTGAAGGCGCGGCTGAACGCTTCCCGGGACCGGATCGTCGCCGCGGCGCTCGGCATCATGGCCGAGCAGGGGTACGCGGGCTGCTCCGTCGCGGCCGTCGCCGAGCGCGCCGGGATGGCGACCGGCAGCGTCTACCGCCACTTCCCCACCAAGGCCGACCTGTTCGCCGAGGTGTTCCGCATCGCCTCGCAGCGGGAGGTCGACGCCGTCGCGCGTGCCGCTGCCCTGGAGGCCACCATGGCCGACCGGATCGCCGCGGTCATCGAGACGTTCGCCGGCCGCGCGTGGAAGTCGCCGCGGTTGGCGTACGCCCTGCTCGCCGAGCCGGTCGACCCGGCGGTCGACGCCGAGAGGCTGGTCTTCCGCCGCGCGTACGCGAAGGTGATCGCCGGCCACGTCGCCGAGGGCGTGGCGAACGGCGAAGTTCCCGCGCAGAACCCCGAACTGACCGCCACCGCGCTGGTCGGCGCCCTCGGCGAGGCCATGGTCGGCCCGCTCGCCGCCGGCGTCGCCGGCCCGGACACCATTCCCGGCCTGATCACTTTCGCCCACCGCGCACTTGGAGTGTCGACGTGACCACACACGAGGTGTTCAATCAGGTCCCGCCGCTGGTCGGCTACGACGCCGCGGACGACGCGGCCCTGCTCGACGGAGTGGAGCGCGAAGGCGCCGGTTGGGCCGCCGCCGAGATCCACGAGCTCGGCCGGTTGGGCGGCTCCGAGCAGGCGATCGAGTGGGGGCGGCTGGCCAACGAGCACCCGCCGATCCTGCGCACCCACGACCGGTACGGGCGCCGCATCGACGAGGTGGAGTTCCACCCCGCCTGGCACGACCTGATGCGTACCGCGGTCGCGCACGGCCTGCACGCGGCACCGTGGGCCGACGAGCGACCCGGCGCGCACGTCGCCCGGGCCGCGAAGTTCTACACCTGGCGCACCGACGCCGGCCACGGCTGCCCGATCTCGATGACGTACGCGGCGGTGCCCGCGCTGCGCCACAACCCCGACCTGGCGGCGCAGTACGAGCCGCTGCTGACCAATCGGGCGTACGACTTCGGGCTGCGGGCGCCGCTGACCAAGCAGGGCCTGCTCGCCGGCATGTCGATGACGGAGAAGCAGGGCGGCTCGGACGTGCGCGCCAACACCACCACGGCTCAGCCGCAGCCCGACGGCGGCTACCGGCTCGTCGGGCACAAGTGGTTCACCTCCGCACCGATGTGCGACGTCTTCCTCACCCTCGCCCAGGCGCCCGGCGGCCTCACCTGCTTCCTGGTCCCACGCGTCCTGCCGGACGGCACGCTCAACCCGCTGCGGCTGATGCGCCTGAAGGACAAGCTCGGCAACAGGTCCAACGCGTCGTCGGAAGTCGAGTACGAGCACGCGGTCGCCTGGCGGGTCGGCGACGAGGGCCGGGGCGTCCGCACGATCATCGACATGGTCAACCTGACCCGGCTGGACTGTGTGATCGGCGCGGCGGCCGGCATGCGCCAGGGCGTGATCACCGCCGTCCACCACGCCACCCACCGGCAGGCCTTCGGTAGGTACCTCGTCGACCAGCCGCTGATGCGCAACGTCCTCGCCGACCTCGCGGTCGAGTCCGAGGCCGCGACCGTGCTGATGATGCGCCTGGCCGGGGCGACCGACCGGTCCGCGCGGGGCGACACCGGCGAGACCGCGTTCAAGCGGCTGGCCCTCGCGGTCGGCAAGTACTGGGTCTGCAAGCGCTGGCCGGGGCACGCCGCCGAGGCCCTGGAGTGCCTGGGCGGCAACGGCTACGTCGAGGAGTCCGGCATGCCGCGGCTGTTCCGCGAGTCGCCGCTCAACGGGATCTGGGAGGGCTCCGGCAACGTCGCCGCGCTGGACGTCCTGCGCGCCATGACCAAGGAACCCCAGGTCATCGAGGCGTTCCGGGCCGAGGTGGCCGCCGCCGCGGGCGCCGACGCCCGGCTCGACGCCGCGGTACGCCAGGTCCAGGCCGACCTGTCCGACCCGAACGACCTGGAGGTACGGGCCCGCCGCGTCGTCGAGCGGCTCGCCCTGGTCCTGCAGGGCTCGCTCCTGGTACGCCACGGCCACCCCGCCGTCGCCGACGCCTTCTGCGCCTCGCGCCTGTCCGGCGACCACGGCCAGGCGTACGGCACGCTGCCGGCCGGCGTGGACTTCGCCGCGATCATCGCCCGCGCTACTCCGAAAGTGGGCTGACGTGCCGTTCTCCGTGCCGATCCGCCGCGTGACGACATGGCGGGCATCCCACGAGGGTCAGGCTCCGGCGAGCTCGACCTGATCCCCGACCGCGATCGAACCGACGCCGTCGGGGATCAGGTAGATCCCGAACAGCAGCCCGGCCGGGAAACGCCGGAGCTGTCCGAGGGCGCGCAGCGGTTGCCGGGTGCGCTCGGCGGTCTCCTGGTCGATCAAGGTCACCTGGCACCGGTCGCACGGCTTGACCGCCCGGAATGCCACGGCGCCGATGCGTACCCGACGGCCGAGCCAGTCGTCCTCGGCCCAGGCCGGCGCGCCGGACACCACCACGTTCGGCCGGAACCGGGTCATCGGCACCGGCTCGTCGCCGCGTTCGACCAGCCAGTCGTTGACCGCGTCGAGCGAGGCCGCGTTGGCCAGCAGCAGCGGGTATGAGTCGGCGAGGCTGACCCGGTCGCCGGGCTGCGCGTACTTCGGGTCGGGTGAGCGGCGGGTCGGGTCGTCGAGGTGGACCAGGCGCACCTCCCGGTCGAGTGCGGCGCTCAGCCAGTCGTCGGCGGCGGCGCCGGCCGGGGTGGCGTCGACGGTGTCCTTCCAGACCGTCACCGGGATCAACTCGCCGGCGGCCACAGGTACGTCGAGATCGGGCATTCCGGGGGTGCGCAGCACCAGCTCGCCGCCGTTGCCGAGGCCCGGACGGACGAGGGCGAGGCGCGGCTCGGCACGCTGGGTGACCAACCTGCCGTCCGGCTCGACGACGAGCCAGCGGCGGTCACCGGCCAGCCCCCACGGCTCCACGACCGCGTCGGTGTGGTCGAGCCGGTGGCAGCTCTTGATCGGGTACGTGGAGATCGACGCGAGCCGCATGCCGCCAAGGTTCGCATACGTGTACATCGCGCTACGTCGGCCCGGGGTTGACGTACCAACGGCCGTCGACCAACTGCATCGACAGCTTCTCCTCGTGCGGCTCCAACGTCCCGGTACCCATGATGTTCAGGGCCAGGGTGACGTTGAGGTACGAGGTGCTGATGTCCAGGTTGCCGATGACGATCCGCTCCACGAGCAGGTTCTTCGACCCGTACGCCGCGAGCCGCTTGCGGATGTCGGCATCGGCGTCGCTGCCCGGACGAGACAGCGCCCGCAGTCGCCCGGCATCACCCTTGCGCAGCGCGCCCACGTACGCCAGCGCCAGGTGGAACGGGTCCGCGGTGTCCGACGGCGCGGCCGCGGGCCGGTCGCACGCGGCGGTGACCGCCACGGCGGCGAGGGCCGCTCCGAGCAGCCCTCGCCGTGACGGGTTTTGCTTCAGGTGCGGTGTGCGTAGGAAAGACAATGTGGGTTCCCTGCATGCACTCGGACGAGTACTTCACTGAACCTCTTGATTGAGGTAAGTCAATGTACAGGTCAAGCAAGGAGTGCGCAGGCCGGGCGGTGCCGGTTGGGCTGAAACCATACATTCAATTGACGACGGAATAAAATGATGCTTACAGTCCGGGTGTGCAGACGGCGTCACGCGTACTCGAGCTGTTCGACGGGCAGCGACTCACCCCGGCCCAGCGGCGCATCGCGCAGTGCCTGGTCGAGCACGCCGCCGACGCCGCATACCTGTCCAGCGGCGAGCTGGCCGAGCTGGCGCAGGTGAGCCAGCCGAGCGTGACCCGGTTCGCCACGGCGCTCGGCTTCGACGGCTATCCGGACCTGCGCCGCCGCATCCGCGAACTGGTCGCGGACGCACCCGCGCGGACCGACGAGCGGGACGAGCAGAACGAGGTGCAGCGGGCCGTGCTCGCCGAGGCGGCCAACCTCAGCCGCCTCGCCGCGACGCTCGCCGACCGCGCGCCGGTCGAGGAGGCGGGGCGGCTCCTCGCGGCCAGCCGGCCGCTGCCCGTACTCGGGCTGCGCGCCGCCGCGCCGATGGCCGCCTACTTCGGGTACTTCGCCGCGAAGGTCCACCCCGACGTGCGGGTACTGGACGCGGGCGGCAGCGCCCTCGCGGATCGGCTGGAACAGGCCCGCGCCGGCGGCGCGACCGCCATGCTTGCCTTTGTGCTGCCCAGATACCCCAGAGAGGCCCACGACGCGCTACGGGAGGCCAGGGACCTCGGCCTGTCCACGATCGTCGTCACGGACTCCCCCGTCAGCCCCGTCGCCGCCGACGCCGACCTGACGCTGGCCGCCGCCGTCGGGTCCCGGCTCGTGTTCGACCTGCACACCGCGCCGCTGGCGCTCGCCTGCGTGCTGCTGCAGGCGATGTGCGACGCGGCGCCGACCCAGACCCAGTCCCGGCTGGAGGCGTTCGAGCAGTCGGCCGCCCGCCGACAGGTCTTCCTGCCCTAGAAGGAGGTTGTCGTGGAACCGATCCGCGCCGCGCGCGGTACCGAACTGTCCGCCCTCGGCTGGCAGCAGGAGGCCGCGCTGCGCATGCTGCACAACAACCTCGACCCCGAGGTGGCCGAGCGCCCGCAGGACCTCGTCGTGTACGGCGGCACCGGCAAGGCGGCGCGCGACTGGCCGAGCTTCTCCGCGCTGACCCGAACCCTGCGGACGCTGGAAGCCGACGAGACCATGCTGGTGCAGTCCGGCCGCCCGGTCGGGGTGTTCCGTACCCACGAGTGGGCCCCGCGCGTACTCATCGCCAACTCCAACCTGGTCGGCGACTGGGCAACCTGGCCCGAGTTCCGGCGCCTGGACGCGCTCGGGCTGACCATGTACGGGCAGATGACCGCCGGCTCCTGGATCTACATCGGCACCCAGGGCATCCTCCAGGGCACGTACGAGACGTTCGCCGCCGTCGCCGCGAAGCGCTTCGGCGGCAGCCTCGCCGGCACGTTGACGCTGACCGCCGGCTGCGGCGGGATGGGCGGTGCGCAGCCCCTCGCCGTGACCATGAACGACGGGGTCTGCCTGGTCATCGACGTGGACGCACGCCGGCTGCGACGGCGGGTGGAGACGCGCTACCTCGACGTCGTGGCCGACTCGCTGGACGAGGGCCTGGCCACAGCGCTGAAGGCCAAGGCGGAGCGCCGGGCGCTGTCGGTCGGCGTGGTGGGCAACGCCGCGACACTCGTACCCGAGATCCTGGCCCGTGGTGTCGGAGTCGACATCGTCACCGACCAGACCAGCGCGCACGACCCGCTGTCCTACGTACCCGAGGGCATCGACCCGGACGACGCGCCGGACTACGCGGCGAAGAAGCCCGAGGAGTTCACCGACCGGGCCCGCGCGTCGATGGCCAAGCACGTCGAGGCGATGGTCGGGTTCAAAGACGCGGGCGCCGAGGTGTTCGACTACGGCAACTCGATCCGGGGCGAGGCGAAGCTGGCCGGCTACGAGCGGGCGTTCGACTTCCCCGGCTTCGTGCCGGCGTACATCCGGCCGCTGTTCTGCGAGGGCAAGGGTCCGTTCCGGTGGGCGGCGCTGTCGGGCGACCCGGCCGACATCGCGGCCACCGACCGGGCGGTCCTCGACCTGTTCCCGGAGAACGAGTCGCTGGCCCGCTGGATCAGGATGGCCGGCGAGCGGGTGGCGTTCCAGGGGCTGCCGGCGCGCATCTGCTGGCTCGGGTACGGCGAGCGGGACAAGGCGGGTCTGCGGTTCAACGAGATGGTCGCGTCCGGTGAGCTGAAGGCGCCGGTCGTGATCGGCCGTGACCACCTGGACTGCGGTAGCGTCGCGAGCCCGTACCGCGAGACCGAGGCGATGCGCGACGGCTCCGACGCGATCGCGGACTGGCCGCTGCTCAACGCCCTGGTCAACACCGCCAGCGGTGCGAGCTGGGTCAGCATTCACCACGGCGGCGGCGTCGGCATCGGCCGGTCCATCCACGCCGGCCAGGTCACGGTCGCCGACGGCACTGCCCTGGCCGCGCAGAAGATCGAGCGGGTACTGACCAACGACCCCGGCATGGGCGTGGTCCGCCACGTCGACGCCGGGTACGAGCGCGCCGAGCGGGTGGCCGCCGAGCACGGGGTACGGGTACCGATGCGGGAGTCCGATCATGTCGCCTGAACACTTCGCCGCGCTGTGGCGCTCGCTGCTGCCGATCGGGCGGGACGGGCGCGACGGCGGATACCTGCGCCGCTCCTGGGGGCCGGCGGACCTGGAGTGCCGGGAGTGGTTCACCGAGGAGGCGCTCGACCGCGACCTCACTCTCGACCCCGACGGCAACGGCAACCTCTGGGCCTGGTGGGGCGACCCGACCGCCGGCGATGCGGTCGTCACCGGCAGCCACCTGGATTCGGTGCCGCACGGCGGCGCGTACGACGGGCCGCTCGGCGTGGTCTCCGCCCTGCTCGCGATCGACCTGCTCCGCGAGCGCGGCGCGACCCCTCGCCGGCCCATCGGGATCACCGTCTTCACCGAGGAGGAGGGGGCCAGGTTCGGCGTCGCCTGCCTCGGTTCCCGGCTGCTCACCGGTGCGATCGACCCCGCCCGGGCGCGGGCCCTGACCGACCGCGACGGCCTGACCCTCGCGGACGCGATGACGAAGGCCGGGTACGACCCGGCGGACCTGGGCGCCGACCCCGCGCGGCTGGGCCGGATCGGGGCCTTCCTGGAGCTGCACATCGAGCAGGGGCGCGCCCTGGTCGGGACCGACGCGGCGGTCGGGGTCGGCAGCGCGATCTGGCCGCACGGTCGCTGGCGGATGGAGTTCACCGGCGAGGCCAACCACGCCGGTACGACCCGGATGGCCGACCGGCGCGACCCGATGCTGACCTTCGCGTACGCGGTGCTCGCCGCCGACGAGGAGGCCCGCCGGCTCGGCGCGCACGCGACCGTCGGCCGGGTCGAGGCGACGCCCAACGCCACGAACGCGATCCCGTCGGCGGTCACCGCCTGGCTGGACGCCCGGGCGGGCGACGCGTCCGTTCTGCAGGAAATGGTGGAGGCGCTGCGACGGCGCGCGGCCGAGCGTGCCGCCGCCGACGGTACCGGCTTCGCGGTGAGGCCCGAGTCCGAGAGCCCGGTGGTGGAGTTCGACAGCGGCCTGCGCGACCGGATCGCGTCGCGGCTCGGCGGCGCGCCGATCCTGCCGACCGGCGCCGGTCACGACGCCGGCGTGCTGGCCTCGCACGTACCGACCGCGATGCTGTTCGTGCGCAACCCGACCGGCGTGTCGCACGCGCCGGCGGAGTACGCCACCGACGTCGACTGCTGGGCCGGGGTGACCGCCCTCGCCGACGCCCTGGAGGAGTTGGCGTGTTGACTCGCTACTGGGCCGAGCATGCCCGGGTCGCGGACACCACCGAGCCGGGCGTGCTCATCGAGGTCTCCGCCGGGCGGATCACGTCGGTCACCCCCGGCGCGGCGCCCGACGGCGCGACCCGGCTGCCCGGCCTCACCCTGCCGGGGCTGGCCAACGCGCACTCGCACGCGTTCCATCGGGCGCTGCGCGGCCGTACCCACGACGGCAGCGGCACGTTCTGGAACTGGCGGGAGCGGATGTACGCCCTCGCCGCCCGCCTCGATCCGGACAGTTACCACGCGCTCGCCCGCGCCACGTACGCCGAGATGGTCCTCGCGGGGATCACGTGCGTCGGCGAGTTCCACTACCTGCACCACTCCCCGACCGGCGAGCCGTACGACGACCCGAACGCCATGGGCGACGCGCTGATCCGGGCCGCGGGCGACGCCGGGCTGCGCATCACCCTGCTCGACACCTGTTACCTGACGTCCACCGTGGGCGGTGAGCCGCTGGAAGGGCCGCAGCGCCGCTTCGGCGACGGCGACGCGCAGCGGTGGGCGCAACGGGCCTCAGCGATGACGCCGGCGCCGCACGCGAAGGTCGGCGCCGCCGTCCACAGTGTCCGGGCGGTACCCGCCGACCAGCTCGGCACAATCGTCGACTGGGCCGCCTCATACCAGGCTCCGCTGCACGTACACCTCTCCGAGCAGCGCGGCGAGAACGACGCCTGCCTGGCGCACTACGGGCGTACCCCCACCGAGGTTCTCGCCGACGCCGGGGCGCTCGGCCGGCGTACGACCGCCGTGCACGCCACGCACCTCACCGACCTCGACCGCACCGAGCTGGGCGACACCGACACGGCCGTCTGCCTCTGCCCCACCACCGAACGCGACCTGGCCGACGGCATCGGCCCGGCCCGCGCCCTGGCGGACGCCGGCAGCCCGATCTGCCTGGGCAGCGACAGCCACGCGATCATCGACCCGTTCGAGGAGGCCCGCGCGCTCGAACTGGACGAGCGGCTGCGGACCGAGCGCCGCGGCCACTTCGACGCCGCCGAGCTGCTGCGCGCCGCGAGCGTCGCCGGCCACGCCGCGCTGGGCTGGGACGACGCGGGCACCATCGCGGTCGGCCAGCGCGCCGACCTGGTCACGGTCCGGCTCGACTCGGTCCGCACCGCGGGCGTCGGCCCCGGCCCGGCGATCGTCTTCGCAGCGAGCGCCCCCGACGTGAGCCATGTCGTCGTCGACGGCCGGATCGTGGTCCGCGACGGCGGACACGTGAGCATCGACGTCGCGGGCGAACTGGCCCGCGCGGTCGGAGCGCTGTGGTGAGCCTCCTCGTCACCGACATCGGTGAGCTGGTCACCAACGACCCGGCGCTCGGCGACGGGCCGCTCGGGCTGCGCCGCGACGCCGCGGTCGTCGTCGACGGCGGGCGCGTCGCGTGGGTCGGGGACGCCCGTTCCGCACCGGCCGCGGACGCCGTCCTCGACGCGGCCGGCCGGGCCGCGCTGCCCGGCTTCGTCGACAGCCACGCCCACCTCGTGTTCGCCGGGGACCGGGCCGCGGAGTTCGGTGCGCGGATGGCCGGCGAGCCCTACACCGGCGGGGGCATCCGCA
The DNA here is from genome assembly GCF_016863255.1 of Planosporangium mesophilum. Lineage (GTDB taxonomy): Bacteria > Actinomycetota > Actinomycetes > Mycobacteriales > Micromonosporaceae > Planosporangium > Planosporangium mesophilum. The sequence goes on along the minus strand of NZ_BOON01000053.1, from coordinate 18,453 downwards.
CCACCGTCGCGGCCACCCGCGCCGCCACCGACGACGAGCTGCGGGCCAACGTGGCGCGGCTGCGGGGCGAGGCGCTGCGCCAGGGCACCACCACGATCGAGATCAAATCCGGGTACGGGCTGAGCGTCGCCGACGAGGCGCGGTCGCTGCGGATCGCCCGCGAATTCAGCGACGAGACCACCTTCCTCGGTGCCCACGTCGTGCCGCCCGAGTACGCCGATCGCCCCGACGACTACGTCGGAATGGTCTGCGGGTCGATGCTGGCCGCCGCATCGCCGCACGCGCGCTGGATCGACGTGTTCTGCGAACGGGGCGCGTTCGACGTCGACCACGCCCGCGCCATCCTGGCCTGCGGCCAGGCCGTCGGGCTCGGCGTGCGCGTGCACGCCAACCAGCTCGGCCCCGGGCCCGGGGTACAACTCGGCGTGGAGCTCGGGGCTGCCAGCGTCGACCATTGCACCCACCTGAGCGGCGCCGATGTCGACGCGCTCGCCTCGACCCGGTTCGACTGCATGTGCCCGGACGGCGGACACACGACCACGGTGGCCACGCTGCTGCCGGGAGCGGAGTTCTCGACCCGGTCGCCGTACCCGGACGCGCGCCGGCTGCTCGACGCCGGCGTCACCGTCGCGCTCGCCACCGACTGCAACCCGGGCAGCTCGTACACCTCGTCGATGCCGTTCTGCATCGCGCTGGCCGTCCGGGAGATGCGGATGACCCCCGCGGAGGCGGTCTCCGCCGCGACCGCGGGCGGCGCGCGGGCGCTGCGCCGCGACGACGTGGGCGTGCTGACCGTCGGCGCCCGCGCCGACCTGCTGCTGCTCGACGCCCCCTCGTACCTGCACCTGGCCTACCGGCCCGGCGTTCCGCTGGTTTCCACCGTGCTGCTCAACGGAGAGTCGCAATGAACACCGTCATCGTCCAGCCGACCGGGATCACGCCGGCCGACGTCCTCGCCGTCTCGCGCGGCGGCGCGCGGGTGGAGATCTCGGACGCTGCGATGGAGGCGATGCGCACCAGCCGGGCGCTCGTCGACGACATCGAGCGTGCCGGTCGTCCCGTGTACGGGGTCTCCACCGGCTTCGGCGCCCTGGCCAACACGTCGATCGCACCGGAGCGGCGGGCCGAGCTCCAGCACGCGCTGATCCGCTCGCACGCTGCCGGGATCGGGGCGCCGATGCCGGCCGAAGTGGTCCGGGCGATGATCCTGCTCCGGGTACGGTCGCTGGCGCTCGGCCGGTCGGGGGTCCGGCCCGACGTCGCCCGGGCGCTGGTGGACCTGTTGAACGCCGGCATCACCCCGTGGGTACCCGAGCACGGCTCCCTCGGCGCCTCCGGCGACCTGGCGCCGCTGGCGCACTGCGCGCTGGTCGCCATGGGCGAGGGCTGGGTGCTCGGCAAGGACGGCGCCCGCGTCGGCGCGGCGGAGGCGCTGCACGCGGCCGGCCTGCGCCCGATCGAATTGGCGGCCAAGGAGGGGCTCGCGCTCATCAACGGCACCGACGGCATGCTCGGCATGCTGCTGCTGGCGCTGAACGACCTGTGCCATCTGCTGACCATGGCCGATCTGACCGCCGCGCTGGCGATCGAGGCCATGCTCGGCACCGACCGGCCGTTCCAGCCCGAACTGCACGCGATCCGGCCGCACCCGGGTCAGGGCGTGTCGGCCGCCAACATCCACCGGCTGCTCCAGGACTCGCAGATCATGGATTCGCACCGCAACGACCTCGTCCACGCCGTGCAGGACGCGTACTCCATGCGCTGCGCCCCCCAGGTCGCGGGCGCCGCGCGGGACACCGTCGCGTTCGCCACCGAGGTGGCCGCCAGGGAGCTGGTGTCCATCGTGGACAATCCGGTGGTACTGCCGGACGGGCGGGTCGAGTCGACCGGCAACTTCCACGGCGCCCCGCTCGGCTTCGCCTGTGACTTCCTCGCGATCGCCGCGGCCGAGGTCGGCGCGATCTCGGAGCGGCGGGTGGACCGGCTGCTGGACGTGTGCCGGTCGCGGGACCTCCCACCGTTCCTGACCCCCGACGCGGGCGTCAACTCCGGGCTGATGATCGCCCAGTACACGGCGGCCGGCATCGTCGCCGAGAACCGGCGGCTCGCGTCACCGGCGAGCGTCGACTCACTGCCGACGAGCGGCATGCAGGAGGACCACGTCTCGATGGGCTGGGCCGCGGCCCGCAAACTGCGTACCGTGCTGGACAACCTGACCAGCCTGCTCGCCGTCGAACTGCTGGCCTCGGTACGGGGATTGCAGCTACGCGCGCCGCTGACCCCCTCGCCGGCCGGCCGCGTCGCCGTGTCGATGGTGGAGCCGTTCGCCGGGGCGCCGGGACCGGACGTGTTCCTCGCCCCGGTACTGGAGAAGACCCGGGGTCTCGTCGCCGGCCCGGACCTGCGAGCGGCCGTGGAGGCGGAGGTCGGTCCGCTGCGGTGACCGCCGACAGCTGATCACCGAGCTCGTCTACGACGTGCCGGTCAGGGTCGGCTGAGCCGGCCGCCCGGCTCAGCCGCCCTGCTGACGGATGATCTCCGCGAGGGCCCGCATCGCCTGGCCCCGGTGGCTGATCGCGTCCTTCTCCTCGGCCGTCAACTCGGCGTTGGTACGGGTGTTGCCGGCGGCCACGAAGATCGGGTCGTAGCCGAACCCGTTCTCCCCGCGCGGCTCGCGGATCAGCTTGCCGGGCTGCCGGCCGTGGGTGACGTACTCGCGGCCGTCGGGGAAGGACAGCGCCGCCGCGCACACGAACTCGGCGCCCAGGTGCTCGTCGGGCACCTCGGCCACCTGGCCCAGCACCAGCCGCAAGTTGGCCTCGTCGTCGCCGTGCCGCCCGGCCCACCGGGCGCTGAACACACCCGGCATGCCGCCCAGCACGTCGACGGTGATCCCGGAGTCGTCCGCGATCGTCGGCAGGCCGGTCACCTTCGCTCCGTCGCGCGCCTTGAGCAGCGCGTTCTCCTCGAACGTCAGCCCGGTCTCCGGGGTCTGCGGGTACGGCGGGGCGTCGTCCAGCCCGACCAGTTCGACGTCGGTACCGGTCGCGGCGAGGATGCGCCGCAGCTCCTTGAGCTTCTTGGCGTTGCGGGTGGCCAGCAGCATCCTCACGACAGCGCCTCCCGCTGGATGCGGGTCAGCTCGGCGCAGCCGGCCGCGCCGAGGTCGACCAGGACGTCCAGCTCGGCGCGGCTGAACACGCTCTGCTCACCGGTACCCTGCACCTCGACGAAGTCGCCGGTGCCGGTGCAGACGACGTTCATGTCGACGTCGGCGACGACGTCCTCCTCGTAGCACAGGTCCAGCCGGGGCTCGCCGCCGATGATGCCGACGCTGACGGCGGCCACCGACCGGTGCAGCACCTTCTCCGGCGAGCCCTTGAGGGAGCCGTGCTTGCCGAGCCAGTGCACGGCGTCGTGCAGCGCCACGTACGCGCCGGTGATGGCCGCGGTCCGGGTGCCGCCGTCGGCCTGCAGCACGTCGCAGTCGAGGACGATCGAGTTCTCCCCGAGCGCCTTCAGGTCGACACAGGCCCGCAGGCTGCGCCCGATCAGCCGGGAGATCTCGTGGGTACGCCCGCCGATCTTGCCTCGGACGCTCTCCCGGTCGCCGCGGGTGGTGGTGGCGCGCGGCAGCATCGCGTACTCCGCGGTGACCCAGCCCAGCCCGGAGCCCTTGCGCCAGCGCGGCACCCCCTCGGTGACGCTGGCCGTGCACAGCACCCGGGTGTTGCCGAACTCGACGAGCACCGAACCTTCGGGGTGCATGCTCCAGTTACGTTGCAGGGTCACCGGGCGCAGCTCGTCCGGTGCGCGTCCATCAGGTCGGGCCATGACCATCACCCTATGCGGCGCCGCCGACGCTTCTTACCCGAGGCTGTTGTTCTTGCCGGCGTGCTCGTCCTCCTTGACCTTGCTGTCGTCGCGCAGCGGCAGGTACGGCTCCTTGTCCTTGGGCCGCATGCCGCCCTCGATGGCCCGCTCGCGCTCCAGTTCCGCGTCGAGCTCGGCGCCCATCAGCAGCGCGATGTTGGAGATCCACAGCCAGACCAGGAACGCGATGGCGCCGCCCAGGGTGCCGTAGGTCTTGTTGTAGGAGGCGAAGTTCGACAGGTACAGCCCGAAGCCGACCGAGGCGACCGCCCAGACCACGACGGCCACCAGGCTGCCCGGGGTGATCCAGCGGAAGCCGGTGTGCCGCGCGTTGGGCGCGAGGTAGTACAGCAGCCCGAACGCCAGGCTGATCAGCAGCAGCAGGACCGGCCACTTCGCGATGTCCCAGACCACGACGGCGGTGTGGCCGAGGTGCAGCAGGTTGCCGATCACCTGCGCCAGCCGGCCGGTCATGACGATCGTCAGGGCGCTGACCACCAGCAGGACGCCGACCAGGACGGTCAGGCCGAGACGCAGCGGCAGGGTCTTCCAGAACGGGCGGCCCTCCGGCACGTCGTAGATGGCGTTGACGGCCCGCATGAACGCTCCGATGTAGCCGGACGCCGACCAGAGCGCGCCCAGCAGACCGAGGATGGCGAACAGCCCGGTGGGCGCCTGCCGGGCGCCATTGATCACGTTTCCGATGATCGGCTTGGCCACCGGCGGCATGAAGCTCTGCAGCGTGTCGGTCACCGTCTTGGCGGTGCTCTCCCCGAGGAAGCCCAGCGACGACACGAGTACCAGCAGACCGGGGAAGATCGACAGGACACCGTAGTAGGTCAGGGCCGCGGCCCAGTCCGTCAGGTTGTCGTCCTGGAACTGCTTGATCGTGCGCTTGAGCGCGCCCCACCAACCGCGCTTGGGAAGGTCGGACGGGCTCTCGGGGCCGGGCTGCGGCTGGGTCGGTGCCTGCTCGGCGGGTGGCTGGTTCACCGTGTGCTCCTTCCGGGGATACACCTGGGTGTTTCCCTGGACGGGGCACGGCGAACCGTCATTGGCATCCCCGGTCACCCCGACGGGCGGGGATTTCCCGCGCAGCGGTCGTAGCTGTCGGCGGTACGGGCGTTGAACAGGCCGCCCGAGCGGGGCATGACAAAGGCGGCCAGGCGGACGACTCTCACGCCGCGACTCCGACCCGCGTGGCCGGCGAGCCGCCGTGCACGGCCACGTAGTGGCCGATCAGCTCGTCGCCGACGGCGGCCCAGCCGCGGCCTTCCACCGCGGCGCGGGCGTTGGCGCCGAACTCGGCGCGGCGCGCCGGGTCGGCGACCAGGCCGGCCACCGCGCCGGTCAGCGCCGCGGCGTCACACGGGGGTACCAGGTACCCGGTGCGCCCCGGCTCGACGAGGTCCAGTGGCCCGCCGGCCGCCGGGGCGACCACCGGCAGCCCACTGGCGAGGGCCTCCTGGACGGTCTGGCCGAAGGTCTCGTACGGGCCGGTGTGCGCGAACACGTCGAAGCTGGCGTAGAGGCGGGCGAGTTGGCCGCCGTGGCGGGCGCCCAGGAAGACCGCGTCCGGCATCGCCCTGCGCAGCGACGCCCGCGCCGGTCCGTCACCCACGATCACCACCCGTACCCCGGGCAGCCTCGTCACCGGCGCCAGCAGGTCGACGCGCTTCTCGGGGGCCAGCCGCCCGACGTAGCCGACGATGACCTCACCGCCGGGGGCGAGCGCGCTGCGCAGCGCCGGGCTGCGCAGCTGCGGGGTGAAGCGGGCGGCGTCGACGCCGCGCCGCCATAGCCACACCCGCTCGATGTCGTGGCCCATCAGCGCCGTCGCGGTCGCGGTGGACGGGGCGAGGGTACGGTCGGCGGCGTTGTGGATGCGGCGCAGCCACCGCCAGGCCGCCTCCTCGCCCCAGCCGAACCCGCGGTAGAGGGCGGCGTACGCGGGGACGTCGGTCTGGTACACCGCCACGGTCGGCAGGCCGAGCCCGCGGGCGACGCTGACGCCGCGGGCGCCGAGCACGAACGGGCTGGCCAGGTGTACCAGGTCGGCACGGTGCTCGCGGAGCGCCGCGGCGATGCGGCGGCTGGGCAGGCCGAGGCGGAAGCTGGGGTACCCCGGCGTCGGCAGCGAGGGAACCCGGATGACGGGGTACGGCAGCTGGCCGGTGACGGCCCGGCAGCCGGAGGCCGGCTGCGGCGCGATGACCAGCGGGGTGTGGCCGCGGCTCAGCAGGTGTTCGGCCACCCGTACCACTGAGTGCGCGACGCCGTTGACGTCGGGCGGGAACGACTCGGTGATGATCGCGATCCGCATGCCCTCACGGTGCGGGGCCGCCGGGTGCAGCAGACCAATCGACGTTGACGGAAGGGCGAAATGTGAGCGACGAGATCGTCCTAGATCTCGTACCGGCAGCCGGGGCGGACGATCTCGACGGGCCCGGCGAAGGCGGTGGACGCCGCCTCGACCGTGGACAGTTCGTCCCCCCACGCCGGTACGAGGTGGGTCAGCAGCAGCCGGCCGACGCCGGCCTTCGCCGCGTGCTCGCCCGCCTCACGGCCGGTCAGGTGCAGGTCGGGCGGGTTCTCCGCACCGTCGAGGTAGCTCGCCTCGCACAGGAACGCGTCGGCGCCGTGGGCCAGGCGGACCAGCGCCTCGCAGGCCGCGGTGTCGCCCGAGTACGCCAGCACCCGCCCGCCGTGCTCCACGCGTACGCCGTAGGTCTCGACCGGATGGTTGACCCGATCGACGGTGACCTGCATCGGGCCGATCGGGAACGAGCCGGGCTGGAGCGCGTAGAAGGCGTACACGTCGTCGACCGGGCCCTCGTCGGGGCCGCCGTACGCCGTGGCGAGCCGCTCCGGGGCGCCCGCCGGCGCGTACATCGGGATCGGCGGCAGCGGGCCGCCGGGCGCGTACCGCCGCGTCACCACGTACGAGCAGGCGTCGAAGATGTGGTCGGCGTGCAGGTGCGACAGCAGGATCGCGTCGATGCTGTGCAGCCCGCAGTAGCGCTGCAGCGTCGACAGCGAGCCGGTACCGAAGTCGATGAGCAGGCGGAACCCCTCGGCCTCGACCAGATAGGCCGAGCACGCCGCCTCCGGCCCCGGGAAGCTACCGGAGCACCCGAGGATCGTCAGCCTCATGCCGCCCCCTCGCACCGCTCGCTCATGCCGCCACCTCCACGACGGGGCCGTCACCGGCCACGCCGACCTCGGGGCCGATGAACCGGCGCGCCAGGCGGGCGAACGGCTCGGGGTCGCCGGTGGCGACGAACCGGTGTACCGGCGGTGGCGCGTCGTCGGGGCGGAGCAGGTCGCGCTCGGTCAGCATCCGGTAGACGTCCTTCGCGGTCTCGTCGGCACTCGACACCAGCGTGACACCGTCACCCATGACCAGTCCGAGCAGTCCGGCCAGCAGCGGGTAGTGGGTGCAGCCGAGCACCAGCGTGTCGACCCCGGCGCGCTGGAGCGGCTCCAGGTACGCGCTGGCGAGCCCGAGCAGGGCCCGACCCGAGGTGACGCCGCGCTCGACGAAGTCGACGAACTGCGGGCAGGCGGCGCTGTGCACGGTCACCTGCGGCGCGGCGGCGAACGCGTCCTGGTACGCGCCGCTGGTGACCGTCGCCCTGGTGCCGATGACGCCGATGTGGCCGTTGCGGGTGGCCGCCACGGCACGGCGCACGGCCGGCCGGATGACCTCGATGACCGGTACCCGGTAGCGCTCGCGCGCGTCGTGCAGACACGCCGCCGAGGCGGTGTTGCAGGCGATCACCAGCATCTTGACGCCTTGATCGACCAGATGGTCGAGGCACTGGAGCGCGTAGCGGCGCACATCGGCTATAGGCTTAGGGCCGTACGGCACATTCACGGTGTCTCCGACATACACGACCTGCTCATGTGGCAACTGGTCGAGGATGGCGCGAGCCACGGTCAGGCCGCCGACGCCTGAGTCGAAGATCCCGATGGGCGCGTCCGTCACGCAGCGCAGCCTACGCCGCCCGCCGGGGCTCCCTCCCGACATCACGCGCTACATGTCACCAAGGTGACACCCAAGCTCGGGACACATCGGTACCCATTACGCAAGGTCAACTAGCTCGTTGCAGTCAGTGAAGTCGTACAGTCGCGCTGTTTGACGACACCGGGTTCAAAAGGGAGGGCACCGCCCATGAGCGGCAAGTCCGCCACCCCTACGGTGGCGACGAAGACCAGGTCCAGGTTCCACCCTGTCGCCGTGCGCCTGTCGCAGCGGCTACCCACGCAGGAGGCCCGCGAGGCGCTGGCCGACCTGAGAATGCCCGGCACACCCGACCCGGACGTGCGACTACGCCGACTTCTCGGCGTCTGCACGTGGGCGGCGACGCTCGGCTTCATCGGGCTGATCATCGGCGTACGGATCGTGTTCGGCATCTTCACCCACATCCCGATGTGGTACCTGCTCGTCGCCTTCGCCCTCGGCGTGCCCGGCATCGCGGCGACCGTCGCCGCCTTCGCCAGCCTCCACAGGGACCGGCTGCCGTGGCAGCTGCTCGGCGTCGCCACGGCGGCCGAGGCGCTCTGCTTCGGGGTCACCCTGCTGCTGTGACCCGATACGACGGCGGCCCTCCCGGTACCGGGAGGGCCGCCGTCGTGAGCGGTGGATGGGATCAGGCCCAGAGCTGGCCTTCCAGGGACTCCTCGGCCTCGCCGAGGGTGCCGGTGTAGGCGCCCGTCGACAGGTACTTCCAGCCGGCGTCGGCCACCACGAACGCCACGTCGGCGCGCTTGCCGGCCTTGACCGCCTCGTGCGCCACCGCGAGGGCGGCGTGCAGGACCGCCCCGGTGGAGAAGCCGACGAACAGCCCCTCGACCTCGACGAGCTGTCGGGTACGCAGGACGGCGTCACGGGTACCGACCGAGAACCGGCGGGTCAGCACCGCGGCGTCGTAGAGCTCCGGGACGTACCCCTCGTCGATGTTGCGCAGCCCGTACACCAGCTCGCCGTAGCGCGGCTCGGCGGCCACGATCTCGATACCGTCGACCTTCTCCCGCAGGTACCGCCCGACGCCCATCAGCGTGCCGGTGGTACCCAGGCCGCCGACGAAGTGCGTGATCGTCGGCAGGTCCCGCAGCAGCTCGGGGCCGGTGCTCTCGTAGTGCGCCCGGGCGTTGGCCTCGTTGCCGTACTGGAAGAGCATCACCCAGTCGGGGTGCTCGGCGGCGATCTCCTTCGCCATCGCGACGGCCCGGTTCGAGCCGCCGGCGGCCGGCGAGAAGATGATCTCCGCCCCGTACATGCGCAGCAGCGCCACCCGCTCGCTGGAGACGTTCTCCGGCATGACGCAGACCAGCCGGTACCCGCGCAGCTTCGCCACCATCGCCAGCGCGATGCCGGTGTTGCCACTGGTCGGCTCCAGGATCGTGTCGCCGGGGCGCAGCCGGCCGGCCTCCTCGGCGGCCCGCACCATCCAGAACGCGGGCCGGTCCTTGATGCTGCCGGTGGGGTTGCGGTCCTCGAGCTTGGCCCACAGCCGCACGTCGGCGCTGGGAGACAGCCGGGGCAGGCCGACCAGTGGGGTGTTGCCGCACGCGTCCAGAAGTGACTCGTAGCGGGCCATCAGGTCAGCTCCAGGTCGCGAGCGCGCCGCCGGCCACGGCGGGCAGGATCGTCACGTTGTCGCCGTCGTTCAGCTTGGCGTCGAGGCTGCCGATGAACCGGACATCCTCGTCGTTGACGTAGATGTTGACGAAGCGGTGCAGCGCACCCTCTTCGGTGATCAGGCGGCCGCGGATGCCGGCGTACCGGCTGTCCAGGTCGGTGAGTAGGTCGGCGAGCGTGTCGCCGCTGCCCTCGACGGACTTCGCGCCGCCGGTGTACGAGCGAAGGATCGTCGGGATGCGAACCTCGATGGCCATGATTTCGGTGCTCCTCATAAGTCGGACAGACGGAGTGGGACAGCAGTGACGTCGAAAGGGGACCGCGGGCGGCGTCAGTTGCCGGCGCGACACTCGTAGTCGACAGCCGCCGGGCTCTGCCCGAACATGTAGGACTGAACGGCGTGCTGGTCCACGTCCGCGTTGACGACGCGCACCGGCTCCTCGGTCACGACTCCGTCCAGGATCCGGTACGACCGGATCTCGGTGGTCTCCGGTTCCCGGGTCGACACCAGCATGTAGTGCGCGTCGGGGTACGCCGCGAGACCGATGTCGGTACGCGACGGGTAGGCCTCGGTCGCGGTGTGCGAGTGGTAGATGACCACCGGCTCCTCGTCGAGGTCGTCCATCTCCCGCCACACCCGCAACTGCTCGCCCGAGTCGAAGCGGTAGAAGGTCGGGGAGCGCTCCGCGTTGTCCATCGCGACGTGGCGGGTCGGCTGGTCCGACCCGATCGCACCGGCCACGATCCCGCACGCCTCGTCCGGGTGGTCCCGGCGGGCGTGCGCAACGATCGCGTCCAGAATCGCGGCGTCGATGGTCAGCACGCGCCCCAGACTACCGAAGTTTCCGCACCGGGCGTCAGGTGAGCGTCAACACATGGCCGGGGTCACCCCGCGAGCGCCTCGACCAGTGACTCCTGCAGCTCACTGAGGTACGCGTACACGGACAGCCGGGCCACCCGCACCGAGACCGGGTCGTGCAGCACCGCCTCGTCCATCTCGTCGACGAGATCGGTCTCGTCGGTGATGCCCAGTTGCATGCCGAGCGCGAGCCGGGCGTCGGTGAGCCCTCGCAGCCACGCCTCGGCCTGCTCCTCGGACAGGCGCACCTCACCGCCGTCCGGCGGCAGTGCGGCGAGCATCGCCCCGGCCTGGTCCAGCTTGGCGGACCTGAGGTCGGCCTCGATGTACCGGCGCAGGTCGGCGGAGCCCTGCGGGTCGTCCCGGTAGACGTCCGGGAACAGCCGCGCCACCACCGGGTCCTCGCGGTCGAGCCGCTCCGACAGCAGCGCGACAACCTCGATCATGACCTGCTGGAGCACGGCCGCGCCGGTGGAGTCGAAGTGACCGACGCATGCGTCGCCCTCGCGGATGAACATCAAGACTGGTCCACCGTTGCCCACAGCCCGTACCCGTGCAGCTGGGACGCGTCGTGCTCCATGCGCTCCCGCGCGCCGCTGGAGACGATCGCCCTGCCCTTGTGGTGCACGTCGAGCATCAGGCGCTCGGCCTTCTCCCGGCTGTACCCGAAGAGCTTCTGGAAGACCCAGGTCACATAGCTCATGAGGTTGACCGGATCGTTCCACACGATCGTCACCCAGGGTCGATCGGTCGCCGGCACCTCGGCGATGTCAGGGGTCTCGAGTGGTGTGACCTGTGGAGCAGCCATAACGCCATTCTTCCCTCAGCCGGCCGGGATAGCGACAACCGCGCCGGGTGGCGGCGCGGTTGTCGCTGTCGGGGGGCAGTCGATCAGGCTAGGAGTACGCCGTGTTCCACGGTGTCCAGGGCCACCACGGCAAGCGCCTCCCGCAGGTAATCGAAGCGCCACGTGAGTTCGCGGCCCAGGTGGGTCTCGAGGGTCTGTACCGCCTGCCGCAGCCACTGCCGGCTACGGTCGGTGCCGCGGTGGCCGGCCAGGTAGCAGACGGCACTCAGGCCCACCCCGATCGGCGGCAGCAGTTCCTCCTCGACCGGCCGGGGCGCGACGGCCGCCAGCGCCGCGACCGCGCCGCGCCCCGTCGTCACGGCGATCCCCGACGTCGAGGTGACCAGCAACACGCGGTTCCAGTCGGGCACGCCCGCCTCGGCCTCCTCGACCGCGCGCCGGGTGGCGCGGCGGATGCGCTGCAGCGCGGCCCGGTCCGGCCGGGCCTCCAGGATCTCGGTGAACAGCCGACGCATGATCGCCGCGGCGGCGTCGTCGACGGACCGGGTCGCCCGGACCGAGAGCGCGTGCAGCTCCCGGTCGACGACGTGCGCCAGGCGCGCGCAGCCCTCCGGGGAGTCGGTCGACCGCACGCACCGGGCATGGATGGCGGTCAGGTCCATGGCCAGCCGCTGACCGGCGGCGGTGCGGTGGGTCTGGATCTCGTCGTCGAGGACCTGGGTCCAGCGCTCGTCGGTGACGCCAGCGGCGACGCGGGGTGCCGCCGGGTTCTGACCCGCGGCTTTCCGCTGGACCGGGACCGCCTGAACAGCCGGCGTCGCCAGCGGTGCCCGCTCCCCCGGCGGCGGCTCGCTGATCGCCCGCCGCAGGGCGTCGACGCCCAGCCCGGCCAGGCCGCGGGCCGCCTCCTCCACCCCGGCGGGTGGCGCGCCGTCACAGCCGTACCGGGTGCTCAGCGCGTACCACGGGGCGGTGGCCAGGCGCGGCGCGTGGTCGTGCACGAGCTTCTGGTCGGCCGACAGGACCGCCGGCCACTGCGGAACGGCATCGATCTTGGTCAGCGCGAAGATCACGGGTACGTCGCGCTGATCCACCTGGGCGAGGAAGTCCAACTGGGCCGGCTGAAGCGCGGTGGTGGCCTCGGTCACGAACAGGAGCGCGGTGCGTTCGTCCAGCCCATCCAGCACGATATCGGTGTACACCTGATCAAAGCCGCCGATGCCGGGCGTGTCGACCAGGTTGACGTGGTGCAGCAGGTCGGCGGGGTGCAGCACCTCGACGCGGCGCGGCGGGCGGCCGAGGCCGTCGCGTGCCAGCGTCGCCGCGTCGCCGGCAAGGACCTGCTCGACGCCGAGCGGGCGGGGCGAGCGCCGGCCGGGCACGTACGCGTACGCCATCGGCCGGTCGCCGCGGCGGAAGGACACGAAGGCCGAGGTTTCCGACCGGGCGACCACGGTGGCACCGGCGTCATCCGATTCGCCGGCCACCGGTACCAGCTCCGCCGCCGGCGTCCCCAGCAGCGCGTTCGTCACCGAACTCTTGCCGCAGCCGGGAGCACCCGCGACCACGACCGTCGACACCCGGCCGGCGTCCGGCGCGGCGGCGACGTCCGGCATACCGGTGACCTCCGGCATACCGGTGACCTCCGGCGTACGGGCGACGTCGGGCATACCGCCGATGTCCGGCCTACCGGTCGGGACGGCCCCACCGTCGGACACCGCGGCCGACCCGGTGGGCGGACCCGCCCCGAGGGTCGCCATCGGCGTACGTGGCACTGCCGACTTCATGCGCCACCCTCCTGGGATCCGGACCAACCAACCCCGTTGCCGGTCGGCACGCGAACGCTACGTGAACGGTCACTTACGGGGGCAGGAGCGACGGTACTCAAAGGACGGACGAAGCACTACTCAAACTTTGGTACTTTCAAGGGAGCGCACAGTAACGGGAACATCTATATGCTGCGACAGTGCCTCCGTGGAGTTTCGTCGGGCGAGTGGAGGAGCTGGCCCGGCTGACCGAGGCGGCCGCAGGCGCCACCGGCCGTGGCCTGATCCTGGGCGGTGCTGCCGGCATCGGCAAGAGCCGGCTGCTCCGTGAGGCGGTCGCGACCCTGGACACGGAGCGCCTGTCGGTCTGGTCGGCGACGGCCAACACGGCCACCGCGGGGCTGCCGCTGGGCAGCCTGTCACAGGTGCTACCCGCGGACCAACCCGCCCCCGCCTCCACCTCCGGCCTGCTGCGGTGGGCCGTGGACGCCCTGCGCCAACGCGCCGCCGGGCGGCCCGTCGTGCTCGCGATCGACGACGGGCACCTGCTGGACCCACTGTCGGCGACGCTGATCTACTACCTCGCCCACAACGAGCGCACCACGATCCTCGCGACGGTACGCACCGGCGAGCCCGTACCCGACCCGGTCCGGGCACTATGGACGGATGACCTGGTAGAACGCGTCGAGCTCGGCCCGCTTACCCAGGACGAGGTCGCCGAGCTGCTGAGCCGGGTGTTCGGCGGCCCGGTGGACTCCGCGTCGGTGGACCGGCTGTGTCAGCTGTCCCAGGGCAACGCCCTGCTGCTGCGCGAACTGGTGCTGGCGGCGCGCGCCGGCGAGGAGATCACCTCGTCGTACGGGGTCTGGCGGTGGACCGGCCGCTTCGAGCTGATCCCGACCCTGACCGAGGTGATCGACGCCCGCATCGGCCAGCTCACCACCGAGGTACGGGACGTGCTGGAACTGGTGGCGTTCGGTGAGCCGATCGGGCTGCAGATGCTGGTACGGGCCACCGACGCCGCCGCGGTCGAGCAGGCCGAGGAGCGCCAGCTCATCCGGGTGGTGCCCGACGACCGCCGGGCCAACGTCCGCCTCGCCCATCCGCTGTACGCCGAGGTGGTGCGCCAACGCTGCCCGGTCACCCGGTTCCGGCGGCTGCTGGCCGAGCTCGCCGACCTGGTCGACGGAGTGGGCAGCCGCCGGCGTGACGACCTGCTCCGGGTCGCGGTCTGGAGGCTGGACAGCGACACCGCCCGCGACCCGCGCCAGCTGCTGGACGCCGCCCGGCAGGCGTCCGCCGGCTACAACATCCCACTCGCGATCCGGCTGGCGCGCGCGGCGGTCAACGCGGGCGCGGGGTTCGAGGCCGCGTTGACCCTCGGCACCCTGCTGATGTTCGCCGACCAGCCGGCCGAGGCGCTCGCCGTCCTCGACCTGGCGGGCGACCTGGTCACCGACGACCGCCAGCGCGCGGACTGGCTGAGCGTCCGGGCCAGCGTCCTGTACTGGGGGCTGGCCGAGGAGTGCGCGGCGGCCCGGCTGTCCAAGGACGCGGAACAGATCACCGAGCCGGCCGCGCGGGCCGGGGTCCGCGCGGTCGAATCGATCATGCACCTGCACCGCGGCGAGCACGAGACCGCGCTCGAGCTGGCCCAGAGCGTCCTGGACGACGCCGAAGCCGAGCCGGCGCCGCGGGCGCTCGCCGCCGGTACGGTCGCGCACCTGCAGGCGGCGCGGGGCGCGTTCGTACAGACCCTGCGCGCGATGGCGGTGGTGGACGCCGACGCGCCGCGGTGGCGGCTCGAGGCGCCCTACATCCAGCTCGCCGTCGAACTCGCCCGGGGCACCGCGATGATCCTCGCCGGCGACCTCGGCGCGGTACGGGCGATGGTGGCCGCGGAGTTCGCCGGCCTCGCCGACGCCGGCGACTTCCACCTGGGCGCGGGCTACGTCACGCTGGTCCGGGCGCAGGCCGCCCGGCTGCGCGGCCGGCTGCCCGACGCCGCCCGCTTCGCCGGCCAGGCGGCCGCGACGCTCGCGGCCGGCCACGTGTACGGGGCGCTGGCCAACGCCGAGCGGGCGCACGTGGCGGCGCTCTCCGGCGACCACGCGCTGGCGGCCCGGGCGATGGCCGAGTGCGACGCCTGCCACCGGCCCACCATGAACATCCTGTACCCGTGGCTCGAGCAGGCCCGGGCCTGGGTCGCGATCTGCTCGGGCGAGGCCCGTACCGGGGTCGAGGTGCTCTCGGACCTGATCGGGCGGCTGCGCGCGGACGGGTTCGCCGGGTACGAGCTGCACGCCCTGCACGACCTGGTACGGCTCGGCCGCGCCGGCGACGTGGTCGAGCGCCTGGCCTACCTCGCGGGCGTCATCCAGGGGCCGCTCGCACCCGTGATGGCCTGGCACGCCCGGGCCGCGGCGTCGGCCGACGGCGGCGGCCTGCTCGGCGCCGCCGAGGCCTTCGCCGACCTGGGCCTGTCGCTGTACGCGGCGGAGGCCGCCGCCGGCGCGATCCCGCTGCTGCGGGCCGCCCGCTCGCCCCAGACCACGACCGCGTCGGAGCTGCTCACCGTGCTGCTGCAGCGCTGCGAAGGGGTGAAGATCCCGACCCTGGTGGTGGCCCGGCCGGCGCTGACCACGCGGGAACGCCAGATCGCCAAGCTCGCCGCGGCCGGCGTGCCCAGCAAGGAGATCGCGGACAAGCTCTACCTGTCCTCGCGCACGGTCGACAACCACCTGCTCCGGGTGTACGCGAAACTCGGCGTCGCCGGCCGGGCCGAGCTGGCCGGCGCGCTCCGGGCACTGCCCACCGACGAGTAACCCGGGCGGCCCGGCGCATTAGGCTCTGATCCGTGAACTCGGATATCGCCCTGTACACGGACCACTACGAGCTGACGATGCTGTCGGCCGCCCTGCGGGACGGCACGGCCGACCGGCAGTGCGTGTTCGAGGTGTTCGGCCGGCGGCTGCCGCTGGGCCGCCGCTACGGCGTGGTGGCCGGAACCGGCCGGATCATCGAGCAGTTGCGGGACTTCACCTTCACGCCGGAGATCGTGGAGTGGCTGCGGGACCGCCAGGTGGTCGACGACCGCACCGCCGACTGGCTGCGACGCTACCGGTTCAGCGGCGACATCGACGGGTACGCCGAGGGCGAGCTGTACTTTCCCAACTCCCCCATCCTCACCGTGAGCGGCACCTTCGCCGAGTGCGTCGTGCTGGAGACGTTCGTGCTCTCGGTGCTCAACCACGACTGCGCGATCGCGTCGGCGGCCGCCCGCATGGTCACGGCCGCCCGGGGACGGCCGCTGATCGAGATGGGCTCCCGGCGTACCCATGAGGAGGCCGCGGTCGCCGCGGCCCGCTCCGCCTACCTGGCCGGCTTCGCCTCGACCTCCAACCTGGCGGCCGGCCGCCGGTACGGGATCCCGACGGCGGGGACCGCGGCCCACGCGTTCACGCTGCTGCACGACGACGAGAGGGCCGCGTTCGCCTCGCAGGTGGCCACCTTCAGCAAGGACACCACGCTGCTGGTCGACACGTACGACATCAGCCAGGGCATCCGCAACGCGGTCGCGGTCGCGGGCCCGGACCTGGGCGCCATCCGCATCGACTCCGGCGACCTGTCCATGCTCGCGCAGCAGTCCCGGGACCTGCTCGACGAGCTGGGCGCCACCGAGACCAGGATCGTGGTCTCCGGCGACCTCGACGAGTACGCGATCGCGTCGCTGGCCGCCGAGCCGGTCGACGCGTACGGCGCCGGCACGGCGGTCGTCGTCGGCTCCGGCGCGCCGACCGCCGGGCTGGTCTACAAGCTGGTCGAGGTCGACGGCAAGCCGGTGGTCAAGCGGTCGGAGAACAAGGCCACCGTCGGCGGCCGCAAGACCGCGGTACGCCGGCACAAGCCGACCGGTACGGCCACCGAGGAGATCATCGTGCCGCAGGGCAGCCCGGAGCCGAGGCCGCACGACCGGCCACTGCAGCGCCCGTACGTGCGGGGCGGCGAGATCGTGCCCGACCTGCCGACCCTGGAAGACTCCCGGGAACTGCTCCGCCATAATTTGATCTCGATACCGTGGGAGGGCCTGAAGCTGTCCCAGGGTGAGCCGACCATCCCGGTGGTCTGCCAACCGGCGAGCACGAAGGAGAGCGGATGAGCCACGCCTTGATCATCGTCGACGTGCAGAACGACTTCTGCGAGGGCGGGTCGCTCGCCGTCGGCGGCGGTACCGGGGTCGCGAGCGCCATCTCGGCGGCCCTCGCGGCGGACGAGGGTCAGTGGGACCACGTCGTGGCCACCCAGGATCACCACATCGACCCGGGCGGGCACTTCTCCGACCAGCCGGACTACGTCGACACGTGGCCGGCGCACTGCGTCGCCGGTACGGCCGGGCAGGCGTTCCACGCCAACCTCGACACCGACCGGATCGAGGCGGTTTTCACGAAGGGTGACCACGCGGCCGCGTACTCCGGTTTCGAGGGCCACGCCGGCGGGGTCAGTCTGGCGGCCTGGCTGCGGATGCGCGGGGTGGACGCCGTCGACATCGTCGGCATCGCGACCGACCACTGCGTACGCGCTACCGCGCTCGACGCGGCGCGGGAAGGCTTTCACCCCACCGTGCTACTGGACATGACAGCCGGTGTGGCGCAGGTTACTGTCGATGAAGCGCTGTCCCAGATGCAATCCGCGGGAGTGATTCTGAAGGGACAGCCCGTCGTTCAGGGGTGAGGAGGCCCTGTACGCCAATTAGTAAGGCGGCGGTATACGGAACGTAGCGCGGTCGACAGTCGGTCCGTTACGCTAGCCGCACCTCAAGGCCACCGCATGAGTGGTCATACGCGGGAGGCGACGCAGTGAGCCTGTCGATCCAGACCCGCCGGCGGGGTGATCGCGAAACCGTGATCTCCCTGCACGGAGAGGTCGACTACGCCACGGCCCTTGATCTCCGGGCCGCGATCTCCGCAACACTCACCGCCGGCGACGTCGACAGCGTTGTCGTCGATCTGGCCGGCGTGACGTTCCTGGACTCCACCGGTGTCGGCACCCTCGTGGTGGCCACGCGCATCTGCAACGACCTGCGGGTGGAGTTCCGGGTGTGCGACCCCAACCCGTTCATCGCGAAGCTCTTCACGGTCGTGGGTGTGGCCGAGATGCTCGGCCTACCGCCGGCTCCCGGCGTCTCTCCGAGGACCATCCGCCAGCGGGCCAAGTCCCCCGCTTCCCAGGTCGCCTGAGCGGCCCCTCCCCCCTCTCGTCGATCCGGGAGAAACGGTCGCTGCCCCGTCCGTCTCGTGGCGCCATTGCTCCCGGCTCAACGCCGTAACGCGGAACGCCCGGCCCCCACGTCGTGGGGGCCGGGCGTTCGACGTTCGGCGCGGGCCTACCGCTCGCCGGAGGTGTCCTCCTGGTAGGTGGCACCACCGCGCGCCTCGGCCGTCAGCGGCGTCGCGCCGCCCTCCGGCGGGCTCGTCAGCGAGTGGCCGGGCGCGTGCTCCGGGAA
>NZ_BOON01000052.1 GCF_016863255.1 Planosporangium mesophilum | reverse complement strand
TCCGGTAAGGGCTTCGCGGTCGTGGCCAGCGAGGTCAAGGACCTGGCCCAGGAGACCGCCCGGGCGACCGAGGACATCTCCCGCCGCGTACAGACCATCCAGGGCGACACCGCCGGCGCGGTGGAGGCGATCGACGAGATCAGCGCCATCATCGGGCGGATCAACGACTACCAGCTGACCATCGCCTCAGCGGTCGAGCAGCAGTCCGCCACGACCGGGGAGATCACCCGCAGCGTGGCCGAGGCGGCCACCGGCAGCTCGGAGATCGCCTCGAACATCGCCGGTGTCGCCGCCGCCGCGGCCACCACGACCGAGGGCGTCACCGAGTCGCAGCGGGCCGCCGAGGAACTGGCCCGCATGAGCAGCGATCTGCAGGACGTCGTCGGGCGCTTCCGGGTCTGATCGTGTGAAACCGTGATCCGGGAGGCTGGGACCGTCGTCCGAGCCTCCCGGATCATCATCGGTTCGGCCGTCCTGCTCGCGGTCCGCGCCGACCGCCCCAACGGCCCGGGCGAGGAAATCGACGAACCGATCGCCGCCGTGCTCGACGGCCGGCGGCATCTGGCAAACTAGTCGCGGGTGGCGCTGAGACTCCGGCCGACGCGTCGCCCGCTGCGGGACAGTCACGGGACGCCGACCCGGATGAGGCGGCATGATCGAGATGTTTTCGCGGTTCAGGAGGGCTCGCCTAGAGGCCGATGGCGGCGGTCTTGAAAACCGCTAGGGCGGTATCCCCGTCCTCGTGGGTTCGAATCCCACGCCCTCCGCTCCACCTGCACCACAGGCCTTCTGGCCTGCTGGTATCTGCGCTCGTCGCGTTCTCGTCCGGGTCCGGTCGTGTCCCGCCGGGTCCCACTGTCGATGGCTCTCTGTGGGCACATGGCGGGCACCTATCGGGGGACGGGCCTCCACCTCGCGCGCGCCGGACGCCAGTAACTCAGGTGCCCGGTGCAGCTCTACCAGCAACAATGATCGAGTGGATAGCCGGCAGCCGGGTGATGACGACCGCTTTCGTGACCCGCGAACTCATCTCTACGCGTTGACGATGAGTGACATCATCGTGGTGTGCCCGCGCTGCGGCGGTACGGCTGTCGTACGTCCGCAGACTGACCCGACAACGGCACTCCCGTGGTTCTGCCCTCGCAACCTGTCCTGCCTCGCGTGCGCGTACTCCGCCACATGGCAGCCGGAGGGGTCGTCTTCGTGTTGGGGCGGGCCGTTCGATCCGTACTTCAGGCGACCGCTGTGGCTTCAGGCATCGTGCTGTGGTGGCAAGACGCTCTGGGCGTTCAATCGCGAACATCTCGAACTGATCGACGGCTACGTCCGCGCCCGGCTGCGTGAGCGCGGTCCCGAGCGGCCTTACACAAGCCTGCTCGAGAAGCTTCCGGCCTGGATCAAGTCCGCGAAGCACCGAGATGAGATCACCCGGACGATCCAGCGCCTTCGAGCGACGTTGCCCAGCGAGGTCGGCGAACGTCGGATGCCAAGGTAGGTGCACCGCGCTTGATCTAGAACAGGCCAATTCGCGGCACCAGGGAGATCGCTACCGAACGTTGATCGTCGGCCGGGCTACGTGTCCCGAGCGTCCCGTGTTGACCCCTGCATTGGGCACGGATCGGGTACGCCGGGCTAAGGCTCTGGGATCACTCGATGCCTCGCGCCCACCTACGATCTGACCCATGCGTCGCGTCGCGCCGGTATTGGCCTTCTTGCTCCTGGCCGCTTTGTCCGCTTGCACCTCAGAGCCTAAGGAGGCCGGGTCCACAACATTGACCGTCCTGCTGGACCACGATGTGACGGCAGCGCAAAAAAGCGTGGTGGAGCAGCGACTACGCGCGATGCCGAGCATAGAGGGCGTCGCCTTCGAGACCCGCGATCAGGCCTACGAGAAAATGCGGAAGGACTCGCCGGTGCTGCCGGCGGATCTGGGGCCGGGGCACCTGTCGGAATCCTTTCGCGCGACTGTGACGGACGCGTCGGTCGCTGAGGCAGTTGATCTGGTGATGGGCATGGTCGACGGCGTCGGGGCGGTGGTGCTCATGATCGCCGATGTTGATCCCCTGCCGTCGCGGATTGGAGTGATCGTTCGGCTGGAACCGACGGCGACGGGAGAGCAGCGAGCCGCCGTAGAGGAGGCCCTCCGGGCGCTACCCCACGCGGAATCAGTCGAGTTCGAGGACCGCGACGCCGCCTATGAGCGCCTGCGCAAGCAGTGCCAAGGCAAGGGCGATCTTGCCACGAAACTCAACTCGCAGGTGACGCGCGCTTCGCTGCGGTTCCAGCTTCCCTTAAACGGGAAGGGTAGGTTCATGCCGCCCGAGATTGAACGCCTTGATGGCGTCGAGGCGGTGCGCCTGGTGCCAGTGGCGATGCTTTGAGGGGCGCAGCCGGAGCGGGCCAATGGGGATCGGCCGTCCGGTCCGCAACGTCAAGCGGACCTTGACCCGCGACGAGGCCGGGGTGGGGGTTCTCGGGATCTGTGTGACAGATCGGTATCAGGATGTGCGTAACACTCTGCCCAGCTGGGCTGCCTGCCCTACACGGCCGTTGAGGACTGGCTCGGCGTTGCTACGGTTCCGTCCGTGGACGCGACCATGGCGCGCCGGGGCCTTGCCGTGCTGGCGGGCTGGTATGCGCTCGCCGTTGTGGTGCCGATCGCGCTGGCGACCCTGCTCTTCGGTCCTGAGTTTGTGGGCCTGGGTCCGGAAAGAGTCGGTCCTTATAGGACGTGCACAGAGAAGACGCTTGCGTGCTGGACTGGTCCGAGCGTGTCGGACCTACTCGGGATCGTCGTCCCGTTCCTTCTGGTCAGCCTGGCGATCTCATTGCCGGCGTACTGGTTTCTCGTCCGCAGGCCCGGATCGGCGGTATATGCGGGCACGGTGGCGGCATTTGGCGGCTGGGTCGGTTGCGCGTGGCTGGCATGCGCCGTGTCCGCCCTGCTGCGGAGCTAGCCGAACGTGTCACCCAGGCCCGATGATCATCCGTTACGTACGTGATGAGGCTCGACAGGCGACTAGTGGGCTGCGGGCACATGGCGGGCATGGACGCCGGTTCGGGGACACTCGGCCGGCGCCCGGCCTGGTCATCGGGATGATCGGCGCTGAAGATCCGGGGTTTTTGAAAACCGCTAGGGCGGTATCCCCGTCCTCGTGGGTTCGAATCCCACACCCTCCGCTCCACCTGCACCACAGGCCGTCTGGCCTGCTGGTATTCGTGCGCGCCGCGCTCTCGTTCGGATCCGGTTGTGTCCGGCCGGGTCCCACTGTCGATGGCTCTCTGTGGGCACATGGCGGGCACAATGATCTTGTTTTGGACGTCGACCCTGACCATCTGATCCGTAGATTCCCAAGAGCGCTTCAGGGCCGTCCGCAGAAGTCCGTATGCGCTGGTCGCGTGCCCGGGTGTCGTCGGTCCGCGTTCGCTGCCGCCCGCGCTCGTTCATCCGGCTGGCTCCCGCCCTTGGCTCCCGGACCGTCAGCTCGGGAAACCCACATGGCCCTTACCACGGGGGTGCGGCAGCCAGCTCCGCATCAAGGAGCCTGGAGTGACCACGGGTGGCCTACCGCGCGGCGCTCAGTCGGTGACGGTCCGTGCGTGTATGTAGTGAGTGGTCCGGCTCGGGCCCGACGACATGGGAAGCGGGCCACTTCCGTAGTCCACGACCAGGCGCCCAGCCTCAGCCTCGACCGCCAGCAGCCGCGCGATCTTCTCGACTTCGGCGGCATCACCAGTCAGGCGGATCTCGACCATGGCACGGACGCTATCCGTGCGCAGTTCACAGGGAAGGTCCGCGACTGGTGCGGTGCGGTTGCACGCTCCGGGGATCAACCGCCCTTGCGAGCGCTTCGGTGTGAACGCGGCGATGGGCTGTTGCCAGCTGTCGACCTTGACGGTCGTTTGTCGTCCTGTGCTGGTCCGGCCTGGTTCTGTGCCGTCTGGCGTCGTCGATCGGCACTGCGTTCGCTGCCATTTTGCTGCCCGCCCGTCCGGGGGCGGGTACGCGGCTTGCCGGCGGCGGGAGCCGGCTTCCCGGCCGGCTGACCAGAGGGAGGCCGGGCGGCCTCCCGGGCCGCCGGCTCACCGCGTGCGCCGTACGGGACTGCGGGGGTCAGGGGCCCCTGATGGCCCGCCGACCGGACCCATGGGAAGCGAAACACGTGCTGTACTTCTGGCCATGAGGCGGAGGCAAGTACAAGCAGGTCTTGCGGCATTCGCCCTGGTCGTCGGCGTATTGAGTAACGCGGCATGGCGCTGGTGGCACAACCGGCCTCCGTACGGCCCGGAGGCTCTAGCCGCCACCGCCACGCTCCAATTCGTCAGCAACCAGGAGGCGTCAGCCGCCCTGGGGACAGCAAACGTGCCCTGGGCGCAGCCCGGCGATCAGTTGGTGCTCGGCCGCGTGAGCTGGAAGCGGCCGCCCCGCCCACAGAAGGACGCAACGTTCTGGATCGTTCTCCTCGACAAACGCAGCCATCTCAAGGCCGCGATCCAAGAGGTCACGTCACCGCGCCGCGACAAGGTCGGCCTCGGATCACACGGGTACCTGATGCGGGCCGTCGATCGCTACCCCTGGCTGCAGGGAGTAGCTGGTCACGAGGTAAACGGCTCGTGGTGGGAGACCGGGGAGTGTGTCGCTGTGTTCGCAGCTGACGCGACGCCTGTCACGTTCGCCGCAGTCTTCCCCGCGGCCGCACGCAGCCCGCAGCTACCGGAGCAGGCGGTACCGACGGCTCCCGTCGCCCTCTCCAACTTGCTCGTTGCCCTGATCAATATGGGACCCGATGGTCAGATCTATTGGGCCGAGCGACTCCTGGGCTAGGCATTTCGCCGCCAGGCTGAACCTCAGTTTAGAAGAAGATCATGGCGGGCTGGTAGGGGAGCCCCGTCGCTGTTCAGAGAGTCCGTAGCTGTCGGCCGGTGTCTGCTCCGGCTGGCGTGCTTGGCTGTCCGGATGGCTGTACAGCAAAGCGCCACCCCTTCTGATCCGTAGGGGCGTCCAAGGTCAGCCTCTCCCGCTCGCCTTGGTGGCAGCCCTCCGCGCTCCTGTAACTGCCTCGACACTGGCCGTTACCTCACATGTGGCCTGTGTGCAATCGATCCCGGATCCCTTTCAGACTGGTCGATAGTTGTCGCGTCAAGGTCTAGATCCAGAAGAGGTCAGGCACTACGGTTACCTCTGCGATGACACGGTGACCGTGTGTGATGGCCCTGGGAGCAGTGCATATGGCACTCAACAGCGAAGTCTGGCAAGGCCACTATGGCGAGGCCCTCGTGCGGGGTTTGGCGTGCGCAGCAGGATTAACGACATCCAAGAAGGATCTGGACGTCGATGGTGTGGATATCCAGATCGGATTTCCTGGTCGGCTTAACTCGGTTCGACACCCCGCGATTGAAGCGCAAGTCAAGTCGTGGTCGGCGCCCAAGTCCGACGATGCGACGTGGCGGTACCCGCTGGACCTCGAAAACTACGACAACTTAGTGGGCGTGGTCGGTACCGACTTCCCGCTCCCACGGTACTTATTCCTGGTGATAGTGCCACCAGAGAAAGAAAGGTACACGCTCGCTTCCCACAATTGCCTTCACCTACACCATGCGGCATACTGGGCCTCATTAATGGACGAACCGCCGGCTGCTGAATTGCCAGTGAAGTCCACTAAGACGGTATATGTGCCAAAAGAAAATCTTCTGACAGTAGAGGCGTTAATCAGCCTATTGGCCGGACCGATCAGCGAAGCGGGGGTGGCTTAGGTGGACGTGCGCATCGTAGATCCAGAAGCGCTCGCCGCACGCGACCCGTCCCAGATTGCTCTCTACCTACGTAGCAGAGGATGGTCGCCCAGTCCAGCGGCCGGCGGCACATTGTGGCAACTGGAAATGCTAGGCGGCGAAGTGGAAGCGCTAGTTCCGGCCAACAATGGAATGAAAGGATACGCAGGCTTCATTCGTCAACTTTTAGATCTTCTCGAAGAGGTGGAGCAGCGGTCACAACTGGAAATATTCCGCGACATCTCCACTGCTGCTGCGGACGTACAGTACGTCCGCACTATGCCGAATTCTCCGGCCGGCACAATACCAATTAATGACGCCTCTCAGATTTTAGAGAACATTCGCCAGTGGGTATTAGCGGCGGCTGTCGCAATCTCCAGCCCCCTTCGTAAGGCCGTTCAGTCGGCAAAGAAGCCAACTGCTGCGCTGGAATTCATGCGCATGGTCAGGCTCGGTCCGAGCTACGAAGGCAGCTATATATGGTCGGTAGAGGTTCCTTTGCCGCCTCGTGTAGGGCAAGAAATCCTCCCCATTGAACAGCCGGAAATCCAGTATCAAGCCTTGCCGTTTGAGCGGAAAGTCTCACAGTTCCTCTACACTGCCACCACCAAGGCCTACAGTGCGGCAGAACTCGTCGTGCGCCAAGACGAAGGCCTCGACGCATTCACGTCGCAAGTAGACCAAGGCGTCACTGCCAACCTATGTGAGGCACTGGCGGGGTTGGCGGGCGAGTCTGCTAACCCGTTCCAGCTAACATTTCAATGGGCAATCTCCCGCCCTGTAGAACCAACCCCACCAATTCGGTTTGACCCGCCGGTTATACAAGTGTTGTCGCAGGCCGCCAAGGAGATGCGAGCTCGGACCCCAGAGGAAGACGTCCGCATCATCGGAAGCGTGGTGCGCTTGCATCGCGAAAGCAACTTCGGGGCCGGTGAAGTGAGCATCGCCGGCGTTATGGAGGGCGACTCTAGCGAACGCCTTTGGCGTGTGTGGGTCGAACTGTCAGAGTCAGATTATGCACTTGCAATTAGCGCACATAATTCGGGGGATTTGGTATCTGTGCGAGGAGATCTAAGTCGACGGGGGAACCGATCGACGATCCATCGAGTTTCGGCGTTCGAATATGTTCCTGAGGTAGCGCCATAAGAGTAATCAAGGGGTACCCCAGTCGGCGCCAAGGGTCAAGCGCTGTGCATGGTCTGGTCAAGCGTGTCGGTGGGCATCATGTCAGGACTCTGCCTGCGGCACGTATATCTTCACCGGAAGAGTTGCCGTGTCGATCTCACAGGGCAAGTACCAAGTGCCGTACTCCTTGTGCTCAGCAGTGAAGGCGATACGCACTACCGTTCCCCGCTGGCGTAGCCAATCCTCCTGGCTCATGGAGTTCATCCAGTGTCCCGGGAGGGTGTGCTCAAGCTGGAAGGGCAGCTCCTCGCCAATCGGCAAGTCGGCGTCGTACACGGTTGTGCGGCCGGTGTCGTCAGCCCGCGCATCGTTCGGGCCGGTGAATCGCATGAAGTGGTACGGCCCCCAGATGTGCCGCTTGATCTCGTCTGCGGTTGGTCCGCCCATGATCTGTTGGTGCTCGCCGCGTCGGAAGTGGTCGTCCCGGATGGTGACGGTCAGTCGGTCGAGGCGGTCCAGGCCCGGCGGACCAACCAGCATCACGCGCAGGCGCAGAATGTCGGAGCCAAGGTTGAACGGCTCGCAGATCACCCGCAGCCGAGGGCACAACTCGCTCTTGCGGCGCTGGCTTTCGATGGCCGCCAGCTTCGCAGCGGCCGCATTCGCTGTGGCTGAGGCCTCGTTTGACCTGCCGGCGGCTGAGCGGCTCAGGAAGGCGGCGTATGCCGCAATGAGGGCAGCGGCGACAGAGCCAAACGCTTGAGCGGCCGACGAGATGTCCGCCCACGGGATATTCAAGGCGACCTACCAATCACGCGGAGGAGAGTAGCTCGGGTGAGAGTACGGCGCGAGCGTGACAAGACGCTTCAAGGTCGTGCATGTGTCGCTCAAGATCTAAATGAACGATCACGCCGGCGCTTGCTCGGCGGCACGTCTGAGGCAACGAGTGCCCGCTTTCCGGCGTAGGCTCCGTCCGACTGCCCATCATGATCCATGTAATAGCCAGGTGTCGAGACCGGGGAAGGCGATTGTGTCCGAGCAGGCCATGAACAGTGCTTCCGCGGAGGACTCGTTGCGCCAGGAGTGCTGGACGAACGCGATCCACGCCTACGGCACTTCGTACGTCTTTCAGCAGCGACAGCGCCGCCTCAAGCGAGCGCAGCTCTGGATCACCTACTCGGGCATCATCATCCCGCTGCTGATGGGCGCGATCTTGTTGTCCTTCGGCCTTAAGCTGCCCGGGTTGTCGATCATGATTGCTGGGGCGAGCGTCCTGCTCATCGGTCAGCTTGCGCTGTCGACCTGGTCGGCGTTGGCCGGATGGACGGATCAACTCGCATACGCGAACGAGTCGGTCGTGTCGAACGAGAGCCTCTCGCGGCGGTTTGCCGACCTCGGTCGTACGCCCCCGAAGGGGACCAGGTTCCGGACGGAGTTCGACCTGCTGAGGACGGAAGACTCCGCCCGACGGGATCAGGATCTGCGCCAGCATCTAACCGAGAAGGAACTGCGGATGGGCATGCGGGCGGCCCTACGTCAGTTCGAGCGGAAGTGCGCGACGTGCGGACAGGTTCCAACGTCTATGAAGGCTACGGACTGCGATACTTGCGGGAAGTTCTGAACGTGATCTTCAACAAAGGAGTCTGATGGACCGCGCGACCGCCCTCGTCTTCTCGGGCTTCACCAGGCTTAATGCGGCTCAGCAGGACGATCTCATCAACGAGTTGAACGAGTACATTCGGGGCAACCAGCTTACGAAATCCTCGAAGGTGGAGGAGGCGTACCGAGTTGTGCTCGGTCCTGTCTCTGGGGGATGCCCCTGTTGCGGTCGTTAAGCCGAAGGGCGGGAGATCGTCGTCTCGTCTTCCCTTGGAACAGCGAGCCGACGATTGCGACCGGGAGACGGGTACGGACGTCGACCGCCCGGGTCGCCGCACCGCCCCCGTCCCCCGATAGGTGCAGATCCTCGACGCCCGCGCGGGGTCAAGGGGGGGCCGTAGGTTTGCACAGCTGGCGATACGCGGATCAAACCCGCGCGGTGCTGGCAACGGTTATCCACGCCGCCACACGTTCTGAGTCCAGATCAGCAAGTCCGGACACCCGTGCCACGAGTTCCTTGGACGCCGCATAGAGCGCGATCTTGATGGTTAGCACGGCCACGTCGTACGCGGTCTCCCCCGCCATCCCTCGTGGGTCGATGAGCTTCCAGCGTTCGCCGCCACCAGCCAACATGTTCCCCGGCTGGACGTCCCCATGGCACAGGTTCGGGCGGAGGTCAGCGGCCAGTTGGTCGAGGACATCCAGGGCTACTCGTCGCTCGTGGGCGGGTGCGATGGTCGCGCCGGGCCGCAGGTCGGTGAGGTGGTCGTCTTCGAGCCGGTGGCGGAGCCAGTCGACGATGGACGGCATGCCGGGCATTGGTGCCGGTTGCCCATTCATGGCGGCTAGCGGTGCGAACAGCGCTTCCAGGCTGACCGTTCTCGGGTCGGCATCGGCGAGCGGTATGCCGGGCCGTACCTCGTCCAAGATCGTCCAGGTGCCGTGGTCGGTGGTGGTCGTCTCGTGGACGGTCGGTGCGAGGTCGAGTTTGGCGAGTGTGGTTGCGACGGCGGCCTGTTCGAGGCCGTGAGGGTCGGGGCTGCTGCGGAGGACGATCGGGCCGGCTGGGCTCTCGGCGGCGATGACGAAGCCGTACCGGGCGGGAAGGACCTGCCGCGGTGTGGCGTCGTAGCGGTCACACAAATCACGCAGCTCGGCATCGACGAGATCGGCCCAGGTGTCGGCGCGTTCGGGCCAGCGTTGGCGGACATTGGCGATCACATCGGCCGGTACCTGCGGGGCGGCCGCGGTCACGGCCTGGCCGCCAGGCGGCGGATCGCGTCGACGAGCGGGGTCAGGGAGTCGACGACGAGGTCGGCGTCGGCCAGGCGTTCGCGCTTGCCGGGTTTGTTGGCGTACCCGATCGTCGTCACGCCCGCGGCTCGGCCAGCTTCGATGTCGGTTTCGGAGTCGCCTACGAAGACCGCGTCGGCTGGCTGGGCGTTGACGGTGGCGAGCCCGGCGGTGACCAGGAGCGGGTGTGGCTTGAGTAGCCGGGGGTCCATGCCGTCGGTGCGGCCGGCGATGCCGCCGACGTATCCGAGGAGGTCGTGGGCGGAAAGGTACTTCTCGATGGCGTCGGCGTGGTTGTTGCTGACGATGGCCACCGCGCAGCCGCTGTCGTGGGCGGCGTGCAGGACATCGACCGCACCCGGCGTGGGCGCGGCGCTGGCCACGGCGGTCAGCTCGGCGTCTCTGCAGGCGTCGGCGACGGCCCGGGTCAGCTCGTCGTCGCCGAGGTCGGCGGTCCGGCGCAGGATGCCCAGCGGATGGCCGGTCAGCGAGGCAATGTCGGGCGGGACGTGCCCGAGCCGGTCGCGGATGACGGCGTGCAGCTGCGCGGCGGCGGTCGCGGCGGGGTAGTCGGCGAACACGGCGCAGACCGGGCCGTCGAAGTCCAGCAGCAGCGCGCGGCGGTCGGCCAGCGGGTGGTCGATGGGCGTCGTCATGGCGTGTACTCGTGGGCGATGGTGGTCCAGACGCTGTCGAACCAGCCGCGGGCCTGCTGGACGTACTGGCTGCCGGTGCCGTCGCCGTCGGTGTCGTCGGCGGTGTAGTGGAACAGCGGCACGTCCTTGCCGAGCACGTCGAAGATCGGTACGGGCTGCTTATCGATGGACACGGTGTGCTGGACCACCGGGTAGAAGCCGAAGAAGACCTCATCGCCGTTGAGGATGTAGAGCTTGAACAGTGCTGTGGTGCCGTGCGCCCGTACCTCGGCGGTGGCGCTGCGCACCAGGCCGAGTTCGCCCAGCTCGCGTACGGATTCGAGGATCGCTTCGGTGTGGCGGCGGACGATCCGCGCGGCACGTTCGCGTACGGCCGGGTCGTCGCCCGGCGGTTCGGCGCGGGATGGGACGACGGCCGGCAGGTCGAGGTCGGGCAGCAGGATCCGGATCGCGATCGACTCCGGGGTGAGCCGGCCGGCCCGGATCTTGTCGAGGGCTTCCTGGATCGCACCGTGCAACGTCTCGCCGGAGAAGCCGGCGAAGTCGATCGCGACGTGGGGCCGTTCGAACGCGGCTTCGATGTGCGGGCGCAATCCGACCGGGCGCTCGGTCTGCGCGCGGACGAATGCGCCGCTGCCCTGCCGGCTGACGATCAGCCGCTCGTCGCGCAGGATGCGCAGCGCGGTCTTGACCGTCTCGCGGGCCACGCCGTACCGGTCGGCGAGGTCGTTCTGCGACGGCAGCCGCTCGCCGGGCGCGAACTTGCGGGTCAGGATCGCGGCCCGGAGCAGGTTGGCGATCCGCTGGGATGCCGGTCGGGGGTCGTCCGGGTCCAGCTCGTCCAGGAGATCGACGCTCATTCGCTCACCTTAAAGCCTGGCTAGCCAAGCTAGAAGTATCGGTCCGGTCCCTCTTGTCTACAGGGTGCGACAGTTTCTACAGTCCATTTGACTAGCCAAGCCAGTCAAATGGACGGCGACGTGCGAATGAAGTGCGTCGACAAGAGCCGGCCCGGGGCGGGTGCTGGGCGCGACCCCGCCCGCCTCGGTGCCATTCCAGCAGGATGCGAGGCGCGGATGAGCGACTTGCCGTACGACCCGGCCGAACCGCCGCACCGGCCGCCGGCAGGGTGCGTCAACGATCTGATGTGGCAACTGGCCTGGCGGGTGTTCACCGACCATAGACCTGCAATGGATGGCTGGTGCGCGGCCTGCCGGCCGTACCACTTCTTTCCCTGCCCGTGCCGCGAACTCGGCCGTATTGGTCTGGCTGCCGCGTGCGGCCGATGGACGGACAGACGGGGTAGGGCAGCGTCGACCGATGCCGCCGACGACCGCCGGGCGTCGTCGTGAGTTCGCCGTGGCCGGGTGACGAGCGGTTGCCCGACTGCGACCGGTGGTACGGATGGTTCACGCCGAACCCAAACCGCCGGCGAGGTGCGGGGTACGTGACCGCAACCGGTACGGCATTCCGCTCCGCATGCATGCCGCCGAGACTTCCGGTACCGGCCCGCGAGTTGGTCGGACGCGTGTTGCGGCTGGCACCCGGAGACTGCCAGTACATCGACTACCCGCTGACCCTCCGGGTCGCGTGCGTCCGTGTCGAGATCTCCCTCTGGTACGGCGGCGACTGGGCCTGGGTGGAAGGCGACGCCCTCGATGCATCCGGACGGGTCATCGCGCGTACCCCGGCACTTGTCTCCGTCGCCGCCCTGGCCCGACCGCAGACGGGACCGTCACATGCCGATCAAGCCGCCGCCCGTTAAGTACCTGCGCATCGTCAACGCGATCCAGAGTCGCATCGAGGACGGCACGTACCCGGTCGGCACGAAGGTGCCCAGCGAAGCCGATCTCGTCCGGGAGTTCGGCGTATCCCGCGCGACGGTCGTGCGCTCCCTGGAACTGCTGCGCCAACAGGGCTGGCTGGAAGGTCAACAGGGCGTCGGCCGGATCGTGCTCGACCGGCCGTCGACGCCGGGGCGGCGTGTCCCGAAGGCGCTGCGTGCGATGTTCGCCGCCGAAGATCCAGCGACCGTCACCCTGCTCTCGGTCGTCACCGTACCCGCCCCCATTCGGGCCGCGGCCACGCTCGACGTACCGACCGGCACTCCCGTGGTGATCCGGCGCCGCCTGGTCGCCGCCGCGCAACTCGGCCCGGTCGAGCTGTCCACCGTGTACACCCGCGCCGAAGTGGCCGGTGCCCTCGCCGGCCGTCGCCTCGTCGCCGACGATCTCCTGCACCACGTCGCGCAGCGCACCGCGACCGCCGCCGACCACATCGCGGTCCACATCACCGCCCGCCGGCCGCATCCCGCCGAGGCCACCCTGCTGAAGGTCGACCGACGCGACTGCCTGACAACCGTCCTGCTCAGGGCACTGTCGCGCGGCCGTCCCGTGCTCGCCGTCGACGCAGTGATCGCCACCAATCGGCGACCACTCGACGCCGTCTTCCCTGCGATGTAGAAGACCACGCAAAAGCACTCGACTAGTCAAGTAGTCAAGCATCTGAAGCGAGGTTCAGCAGGAGGGAAAGGGCAGTGGTACCGAACTCGATCAAGATTCGGGTTCCATGCGAGTACGTGTTCCCGCACGGGGCGCTGTACCTGAGCGCGGACAAGCTGGTCGACTTCGACCGTCTGCGGGAGGACGACAACCAGGCCCGCGACGAGCACGGCCGGCGGATCTGGGTCGTCAAGGTCATGGACCAGGACCCGGACGCCGGCAGGTTCGGCCGGTCCACCGAGGCCGAGGTGAAGATCGCCGCCGACGTGCAGCCGTACCGGCTGTCCTCGTCGTTCATGGCGACCGGGCCTGTTGAGCCCTGCCGGTGCCCGTTGTGGCCGACTCGCCGCGGCAGCCTGGCGACGTTCCGGTGGGATCAGCTGGGGCGCGGTTCGTCGAGCAGATTGTCGAGCTGCTGCTCCGTCTGTCCCACGAGCTCGTCTCGCTCCCGCTGGTCGAGCTGCTCGTAGTGCGACCAGAACCGCCCGAACGCTGCTCCGAGCTCGTCGCTGTAGGCGTCCGACATGGCGGCCTGCCGCAGGTCGACATGACCGCCGAGAACCCCGTCCGCCAGCTCCTTCAGCCGTCCGTCCGGGCCGGCGGCCAGCTTGGTGAGGCTGGCGCGCAGCAGTTTGGCCAGACGGGGATCGTCGCCGGCCATCTCGTACACGCTGTCGTGCATGCCGAAGCCTCCTGTTTCAGTTTGCGACCGCGGCCAAGGGGTGGCGGTAGGCGGGGTAGCCAGACAGATCGGGTAGGTCCGCACTCTGAAGACGGTGCAGTTGCGATTCGATGAATCCGACGGCGCCCTGCACGGCGCCGTAGAGATCGGTCATCGCGGCGGTGCTTTTGCCCCATAGATCGAGGATCCGGGCCACCTCGTAGGCGGCGACGCCGTATCCGACCACCGCACCAATTCCGGTCTCGGCAGTAACGGTGCCCGCTGCGGCGGCGATGCCCGCAATGATGGCCGCATCGATCATGCCTTTGACCCAGCCGGTCGCCGCTTCCGACAGGCTGTACACGCCGTGGGCGATGGAGTCGAACTGCTTGGAGATCTCCCGCATCGGGTCGACCAGGTCATTGATACCGCCCGCGAGACCGGTGAAGTGCTGGTAAGCGGCGTCAGCGGCGGTGCCTTCCCAGCCGCCTCGCAGCGCGATCGCGCCACCCTGGACGTTGTATCCGAGGTCGTGCAGCGCGTCGGCAGCCCGGCCGATCGCCACACCCGCCTTGGCGACGGCCTGCCAGTCACCGACGAGGAACTCTGAGACCCTGTCCAACGGGTTGAAGCCGAGGACGTAGTCGAAGCCCTTCAGCGCCCAGTTGGACAGGCTGATGTTGTCCAGAAAGGCCAGCGGATGCGTGTACTCCACGTCATCGACCGGCTTGAGCCGCCCGGACGGCTCTCGCGAGTCGAGGAAAGACGGAGCGCATGCGTTGGACGCCCACTCCTTCTCCAGAGCGGTCGGGTTGCTCGCGCACCGGCCCGACATTGCTGCGTCCGCTCGCGCGGCGGCGGCCGCGTCGGTGGTCCGGTAATAGGTCGCCGCCCCGGAAAGCCCCTCCTGGCTGGTGTGCAGGATGCCGGCGACCTTGCCCGCCATCGCGGCGGCGACGCTCATGGAGCTGATATGCGCATCGCGTACCGCTTCGATGAGTCCGCCGTTCCAACCGCCGTCGATCCTGTACTGACCGAGATACCGCTTCACGGCGGTGGCGTGATCCGCACCTCTGCCCACCTGGCCGGCGTAGCCGTCAAGCAAGCCCGGCTGAACGGTAAAGGTCACGTGCGTCTCCCCCCGCAGAGATCAACATGGATAGGTTGAGGGGGTCAGGTCAGCCAGTTGACGAGGAAGTACTCCAAGAAGCCGACCACCGTGCAGCTCGCCGCCCATGCGCCGAGCCGTCGCGACGACCAGACATCGGCCTTACGTTGGGAGCAGATCCCCAGCACACCGCCGGCCAGCATCACCAGGCAGCCGGGTGCAGCGGCCCATGGCATGTCGGCTTGTGCCATCGCCAGGAACCCGGCGATGCCTATTAGCCCGAAAGGGATGGACAGGCCAGCACCGAAGAAACGCACTCGACGGATAGCATCGCTCTCCGTCTCCGCCGCCAACTGACGGCGGACATCCTCCATGAACGTCTGGCGGTACGACACGCTCACTCCTCAGGGGCCCCCAACCGCCGTCAGGGTAGCGGTCAAAGGCCAACCCCTGGTCGCCGCCGGGACAGGCCGGCGAAGCGCCCGATCGCCACGGTCAGCGCCAGGCGGAACAGCACCGCGTTGGCGGTCACGCTGCGCGGCTCGTGCAGGCGCAGACGTGCGCTCGCCGCGCCATCATCACGACGCACAGCCCGAGCGCGGCCACCGGCGTGAGTACGGGGACACCCCCGGTTACCGCTGCCGCCAGAGGTCCCGTAGCGCGTGAGCTCGGGCCTCGATGAGACGCATCCGGGCGTTCCACTCGGTCGGCTCGGTCCACGTGGCCTGACCGGTGATCTGGTCGGGGTGCTTGCGGTAGAGCAGGCCGGGCCTACCGATGAAGTAGCCGTCGGCGACGACGGAGGCGGCCAGCAGCAGACCGGTGTCCTCGCCGCCGGGCAGCGCCATCCAGCCGCCCAGTGCCACCGCCAGTTCCCGGCGCAGGCAGAGGGTGGCCGGGTGGACCGGGAGCCGATAGTTGTTCTGCTGGAAATTGTTCAGGACGTACGCGTACGGAAGCGGGCCGTCGGGCGGGTCCGTGTGCTCCCAGCCGACCGTCGATCCGTCCGGTAGCAGGTCCAGCACGCTCGCGGTGGTCCAGCCGAGAGCAGGCGACTGCGCGAACGCCGCGATCTCACGGGCGAGCGCGCCCGGGGTGAGACGGTCGTCGGCGTCGAGTACCCGTACCAATGAGCCCTCGGCCCGCGCCAGCGCCATGTTGCGGGCCGTCGCGACGCCGCCCTTGCGCCCCGTACCGGGAGATAGCCGAGGGTCCGCCGGCAGGGCGGCCGACACCGTTCCGGTCTGGCCGTCCTCCTGCACGACCCATTCCCATGCCCAACCCGCCGGCAGCTCCTGCGCCACGAGGGAGTCATAGGCATCAGGAAGGTACCGAACGCTGGGCTCGTGCACCGGGGTGATTACCGAAATCAGGTTCGTCACGACCGGTCCTGGAGTTGTAATTCCGCTCGAATACGTTCCCGGGCCGCGTGCGGCATGTTCGCCAGGAATTCGGCCGATTGCTCAGTTGGCATCACCGCCAGAACAGCCATCACTCGTGGGGTGGGCAGTTCGGTCAGGAGAATGGCGGCCTGCGGCGTCGGCAGTTCGTTCAGTACGGCCATTGCCCGTGGCGCCGAAAGTCTCGCCAGAACGGCCGTCGCCTGCTGGGGCGGAAGCTTTGCCGATATGGCGGCGGCGTGTCCGGCGGGTAGCGTCGCAAGGAGGATGGCCACCTGCTGGGGCGGTAGTTGCGCCAATACGTCGGCCGCCTGCTCGATCGGCAATTCCCGTAGCACCGCCATCGCCTGCTGGGCCGGTAGTTCCGTCAAGGCGGCCGCTGCCTGGTCGGGAGACAACTGTGCCAGGACCTTCATTGCCGGCTGGGTGGGCATCTGCGCAAGTACCGCTTTTGCCCGGTCGGCCGGCATTACGGTCAGGATAGCCATCACGTGAAGGGTGGGCAGTTCCAACAGAACCGCGCCCGCCCGCTCGGCCGGTATTGCGGCCAGGGCCATGGCGACCCATTTCGGTGGTACGTCCTTCGACTCGGTCACCAGCTCGGCAAGGCGCTGTGGAGTCATGTGTTCGAAAAGCGCGCCGACCGCGGTGGGCTCCATCGGCTGGATGCGCTCGATGGCGAGCAGTTCATCCATTTCGGCGAGTACCGTGGCCGCTTTCTCGGGAGGCATCGCCCTCAGTCGTCGACTGGCCGCGGCGGCGTCCATGGCGGCAAGGATCACCACCGCATCGGGTACGAGCATGGCGGTCAACACGTCCGCTGCCTTCCGTACCGGCATTGCCGCCAGTCGTTCCGCGGTGGAGAAGCCGACAGACGAGCTTTCCGATTCGATTCGACCCGGATCCGAATCAGTTCCGCTGGGATGGGACCGATCCGCGATATCCGTCGGCGCGGCGGATTTGCCGTCCGTGGCCGCCCGGCGCCACGCCATCCGCCACCGCTCGATATCTTCCGGATCGGAGACACCGCACGCCCGGACGAATGCCTCGACAGATTCGAGTCGCGGTAGGTGACGGCCACGTTCGGCATCCGCGGCGGTACTGCGGGGAAGTGCGGAAATCGCGTCGCCGTTGTTTCTGATTCGCGCGGCCTCGGCCTCGAGCGTCCGGAAGGAGGGCTTGCCCATCCATACCCGCAGGCTGTGTAGTTGCCGTCCGAGTTCGGCGATCGACGCCACGACGTCGGGGCGGGGTTCAAGGGTTGACGACACCGTCTGCGTCACTGCGGTCCTTCCAGAGTCGTCCGGCAGTGTCCGATGCCGTCCGATGGTGGCCGAGACGGCTGGCTGGGCGTCAGCGTACGGCATGCGGCGGAGATTTCCGTGTACCTGCTGGTCAAGACGGGTTTCGTTGTCTCCTGCGGATCGACCGTGAGGGTCCTGCCGTGTCCGGTCATGAACGTCGGACATGGAGAGGCCGACCCGCGCGGATAGTCCCGGCCCTCCGTCCGCCGGTCACCGGTCGGGAAGCGGTCACCGTGATGTGCCTCGATCTGAACCGGGGTCGCGCGCTCGCGTTCCTTTACGCCGACAGGTGCCTGGGGATTGGTGCGGCTGACCATGATTCTGAAGGGTTCCACTAGCTCCGGGCGAATCCTTCGGGATCATGTGGAAATCGAGCCGGACCTGCTGTTGGGCGTTCGGCGTGCCGTCATTGGACTGTCCAGACGCATCGGGACGGCGTTCTGGTCGGGCCCGCCACTCCGCTTTCCTGAAGCAATGGCGGAGCGGGAGATTCGCGTTGACCCACGGCTCCGATGATGCGGCGCAAAAGCGATAGCTGTGACGGCCTGATCGCGGTGGATCGACGT
Organism: Planosporangium mesophilum; assembly: GCF_016863255.1. Lineage (GTDB taxonomy): Bacteria > Actinomycetota > Actinomycetes > Mycobacteriales > Micromonosporaceae > Planosporangium > Planosporangium mesophilum. The sequence goes on along the minus strand of NZ_BOON01000052.1, from coordinate 47,323 downwards.
ACCTGCGACCCGTGGCGGCGAGGGCCGGCATCAGCCGGCTCGTGGCACTGTGACGCCCGACGAAACGGGCTAAAGGTAGTAATCCGCTAAAAGGGTCCACCGTGCATTTTCGGTTCACGGGCGCGCTGCTACCCGGCCGGAGTCGACAGGATGGACCCGGTTGCGCAGGTCGTCGCCGTACCCGGAGAGCACGGCGCAACTTTCCTGAGACGGGTTGAACCGGCAGCCTCGCGCGTCCGTACTACCGAGGTGTGACGAGGACATGATCGATCGGAGGCGACCACCCACACTTTCACGACAGACCTGAGCCTGGCCGGCGGCTGACGGATCCAGTCGACGAGGCCCGCTTTTCCGCGCCGTTTCCGGCTATCCGGAGCCTGTTCTCATCGCCGCCGGACGTGCGACGACAAAGGCCACCGGGTGCCTTCAGTGGGCGTACCTCCTGTCGTGTCAGAATCGCTTCTCCGGGCACCGCGCGCATTGGCTTCGGACGCCGTCCTCCGCTGATCGTCTCTCACTTCCTCATGAAGCCGTATTCGGCGCCAATCGACACAGGTATAAGTCTGTCTTAAGGCATCCTTTGAAACTGCTTGGCGAGCTTGCTCATGCCCGGACGCGCTTTTAGCTTCAATTTCGGCAAGGTGCGGCGTGTACTCGTCGCGGATGAGAGTGGGCGCATGCCGGCAACGGCCGGAGATCATGCGAACGCCCCGTAGCCCCACGGACGACGCCACCGCGCCGCCCTGGATACGAAGGAGAAGGTAGCCACTCATGAACCGGTCGGCAGAACGGCGCGGACGGCCCCGCGGCAGTAGAAACAGGCGGATCGTCGCGGTGGCCACCGTCCTCGTGGTGGCCGGCGCCCTCATTACCGTGGCCAGGGTGTCGTCGGCAAAAGAACAGCGGTTGGCGGCGGCCTCGGCGAAATGTGGCCCGTCCGCTACCGGTCCGGCGGCTCCCAACGGCCAGGACACGACGACGACCCAGCAGAACGGGCGCAACGTCCGCAGCCACTGGGGGGACGGCCAGCAACCCCGCCCCGGTTGCCCGTCGAACACCCCGCCGACGGTCAACTGCCCGCCGGTGGCTGACAAGCTGCCGAACGTACCGGCGGCGGCGAGGGATCAGGTGGATCAGGAACTGGCCCAGCTGGAGGGCCAGATCGCCGACGCCAACCAGCGCCTGGCGACCGGCCAGGCCCCGGCCCAGGGCGGGGCGAGCCCCGCCAACAACGCCGCCGCCAACAACAACGCCAGCAACGCCGCCAACGCGGTGATGGCTCAGTTGAACAGCAGGCGCACGGCGACGATCAACCGGATCGTCGCGGCCATGGGGCAGGCCAAACCCGCCGGCCTGGAACGGCTGACCGGCTGCACGATGAACCCGCCCAAGAACAACGGCGGGAACAACAACGGTGGCAGCAACGGCAACAACGGCGGCGCGAACAACGGCAACAACGGCGGCAGCAATGGGCTGAACATCCTCGCCGACCGCTGCCGCGGCGGTAGCCGACTTCAGACGCACGACGGCTTCCAGAACGGCAACCGGTGCGTCGACACCGAGATGGGCGAGGTCGCCGATGCGGCGAAGAACCCTTCGCTGCTGATCACCCAGGCTCCCCAGCAGGTACGGGTGAACCAGCCGTTCACGATCCGGGTCAGTACCCGAAACCTGATCCGCGACCGGTTCCTGGCGGCCGGGCAGGGCGGCTACTACGTGGAGATGTCGAAGCTGAACGCCCAGGGTCTGGTGCGCGGCCACTTCCACACCTCCTGCCGGATGCTCGAGGACACCCAGGTCGCGCCCGATCCGGCGCCCGTACCGGCGTTCTTCGTGGCGACCGAGGACAACGCCGGCGGTGCCCAGCCGGACCAGATCGTCATCCAGGTGCCCGGCCTGCCGCAGCGGGGCATCGCCCAGTGCGCCTCGTGGGCCGGTGACGGCAGCCACCGCCTGCCGATGATGCAGCGCGCCAACCAGCAGCCCGCCTTCGACGTCGTACGCATCACCGTCAACTGACAGTCGGCGCGGTGACGGGGCACGGAACTGCCCCGCCACCGCGTCTGGAGGCCCACATGATTCCCATCCCGCGTACCGCGGTGGTCGCGTTCGGTGCGGTGGTCGCGGCGGTCGCCCTGGCGTCGCCCGCCGCCGCAGACGTCACCGTCACCCCGTCCGCGGCACCTCGCGGCGGGTCGGCGGAGCTCGCGTTCCAGGTACCGGAGGAGCGGACGGGCGCGTACACGACAAAGGTCGAGCTGGTGGCCCCGGAGGCGACGCCCATCGCCGAGATCTATCCCCTGTCGGTGGACGGTTGGGCTCCGTCGACCACGACCCGCACGCTCGACCAACCCGTCGAGTTGATCCACGGCACGCGTACCACCGAGGTGGCGGCCGCGATCACCTGGAGCCGGGTCGGCGATCCGCCGGCGAACCCGGGTCGGGCGGTCGTACTGACGATCGCCCTGGGGCCGATGCCGCAGACCGACCGGATCGCGTTCTCCCTCGTCCAGACGTACTCAGACGGCGAGGTCGTGCGGTGGGCGGATCAGCCCGGCCACCGCGCGCCGGTCGTCACGCTGGTGGACGAGGGGGCGGTCGGCGGTCACGAACACGACGGCGACAACGCACCGGCCGCCGCGCCGGCCACCCCGGAGAAGAGCGACGGGATGTACGGGATCCTCGGTGCCGGCCTCCTGTTGGGCCTCGCCGCCGGCCTGGGCCTCGACGGGTGGCTGATCCTGCGAGCGGTCCGCCGCGCCGCGCTGCCCGCCGGTTCGGAGTAGCCGGGCTACCCTCACGGATGACCGAGGGGGTTGCCAGTGCCGAGGACACACACGTACGAGTTGACAGTGACCTGGACCGGCGACCGGGGTACCGGTACGTCGAGTTACCGGGCGTACGGCCGGGCGCACGAGGTCACCGCGCCCGGGCTGCCGCCGCTGCCCGGGTCGTCCGACCCGACCTTCCGTGGCGAACCCGACAGGTGGAACCCCGAGCAGTTGCTGGTCGCCGCGTTGTCGCAGTGTCACATGCTGGCGTACCTGCATCTGTGTGCGGTGGCGGGCGTGGTGGTGACGGGGTACAGCGACACTCCGCGCGGCGTCATGGCAGAGACCGCCGACGGCGGCGGCCACTTCACCGAGGTGGTGCTGCGGCCGCGGGTGACCGTCGAATCGGCGGACATGGTGGAGCGGGCGACCGCGCTGCACGAGGATGCCCACCAGGTCTGCTTCATCGCGAACTCCGTCAACTTCCCGGTACGCCACGAGCCCGTCGCCTCGGTGCCGTCGGACCTTGCACCTGACGCGATGTGAGGTCATAGCGTCGCTGCCATGAACGCGGAATCAGCGGCCGAGCCGCGTCTGCGCCCCGGCTCTCTGTCGGGAACCGGACACCACCGCTGGCCCACACTCCTCCGGCTCCTCCCCCCGGGTGTTCCCTATCTCTAGGGTTCTCACCGGTACGGCCGGCGTTGCCCCGGCTCATGTTCCATTGGGGCAGGGGAGGCTGTCGTGGATCCGGAGGAGATCGCAAGGATCAAGTTCTTTCACCGGCCGAGCGCGAACCGGCAGGGGAGCAGGGTGGTCTTCGGCTGTTCGTGCGGAGCGGAGATCCACCCGTGCGAGACCTTGACCGCGGCCCTGGCCGAGGAGCGCGTGGCCGGCGGGGACGATGCGGCGAACGGGGAAGGCCCGGCCGATAAGGAAGACCATGGTGCCCAGCCGTGAGCGACCACAACCCCGTCCGCCCCGGCTGGCGGTGCGGAGGATGCGGGCAGCCCTGGCCGTGCGGTACCCGGCGCAGCCAGCTCGCGGCCGAGTACGAGGGGGCGCGGGTCAGCCTGGCGTTGCTGATGAGTACGTCGTTCTGCGCCGCCGCGCAGGACCTGCCGGACGTCCGCGCCGGCGACCTGTACCTGCGCTTCCTGGGCTGGCTGGACCCGTACCGCCGGGGCGACCCGGGTCCGGCGCGGCGAGGGTGAGTCAGTGGCTCGCCCCAGGGACCGACTCCCCGGCGGTCGCGTCCAGTCCGCAGACCTGGCTCAGCGCCCTGACGATCTCGGGGACCAGCGCCTTTGCCAGCGCGGGGGCGAGGGCGTCCGCGAGCGCCGGCGCGAGGGCTCCGACCAGAAGGACCTTCTCGAACCCGGACGCCTGGGAGAGGGTACGGGTCAGGGACATCGCGGCCGCTTCGGTGAGAGCCGCCGTTATGGCGTCCTCGTGGTGCGATCCGTCGGTGGTATCCGATCCGGTGCTGGTCATTATTTCCTTTATCAGTTCCTCCAACAGCGGCTCTACCGTGGCCGTGTCGGACCTGCCCGCCATAATGACCTCCGAGTCTGAAGGCGTCCCCCGTTGCCGGAAATGCCGGCGGTTGGAGGGCGGCGCTTGGAAACCGCGGATCGTCTCCGCGACGGTGCCGCCCCTGCGTTCACGGAAATTGTCGCCACCGTCAATGACGCATGGACATCGCCGCGAATACGAGCGGGCTGATGTCCGCGACGCGCCCGTCGTGGCCGCGGGCCATCATCGCGAGCAGGAGCGGGTGGATCCCGTCGCCGCGCTCCTCGTGGTTCCTGGCCATCATGGCGAGCACGAGCGGGTTGACGTCGTCGTCCCGCTCGTCCCGCCTGCGGGCCATCAGAGCCAGTACCAGCGGGTTGAGGTCGCCTCCGACGCGTCCGTCGTGGCCGCGGGCCATCATCGCGAGCGCGAGCGGGTGGATCCCGTCACCCCGCTCCTCTCGTCTGTGGGCCATCAGGGCCAGTACCAGCGGGTTGATGTCATCGCCGCGCTCCTCGCGGCGGCGGCCCATCATGGCGACCACCAGTGGGCTGACGTCCTCGACGGGCCCCTTGCGATGACCGATCAGCGCGGCCAGCAGCAGGGGTTGGATGAGCCGCTGTCCGTCGTCCTGCTCCTGCGGTTCGCGAATGTCACGCGCTTCGTCCTGCCTGGTGGCTGAAGTCATGATTTCCCTTCCCGATTTTCCCAGACGGCAAAGGTGTTCGCTCCTGGTGCGTGCGCTCGTCCGACCGACATGACGGACGAGCCGAAGAACCTACAAGCGCTGTTACCGATTGGTCGCCGTGGCGGAAGGGCGCGCGGCGGTATTTCGCGTTACTTCGCGTGCTTATCACTGACCATGGCGGGTCGACTTAAACCGGCCGACGCGCCCGCGGTCGGAGTACCGGTCAACCAGCCGACATGCCGGCGCCGGCCTCGAGGACGGCGTCGTCGACGTCGTGGGCGAGCTCGACGTCCAGCCGCGTGACGGCATCGACGCTGGTCGTGCGCACCACGATCCTTGCGGTGTCCGGGCGCAGCCGCCCGATGTGCGGTGCGCGCCCGACCTCCTGGCGCAGCTGGAGCAGTCGGAGCAGTACCCGGTCGAGGTTTTCGGGCGGCAGCACGATGTCCCGGAAGAGCGCGCGGCGGTCGCCTGACCACCGCGGCAGTTGGGCCAGCGCCTCGAGCAGCTCCCCGTCGGTGAGCGGTGGCGGCTGCTCCGTGGGTCCGGTGACCAGGCCGCCCCCGATCGGCGGCGGCGTGAGGAGGTCGTGGACGTAGTCCGGCAGGTCCAGCGACTCGATCAGCTCGTGGTCCTGCTCGTTCATGGTGCTCAGGACGGCCTGCGCCTGGTACCGCGCCTGGTCGCGCTCGCGGTGCACCATCGTGCCGACCTGGATCAGGAAGCCGTTCAGGTCCAGCGGGGCGTACGGCACGTTGATCGCGAAGTCGTCGTGCAGTTCGTCCGGCACGCCGTCCAGGAACCGCTGGCGGTCCTTGTCGTCCAGGGCACGGGCCAACACGGTGGTGGTCGCCTCTGCGGCCAGGCGTGCGTGATCGAAGTCCAGGTCGGCGCGGCGGCCAACCTGGCTGACCAGTTCGCGGTACTGGATCCAACCGGGGTTGTCCGCAACCACGCCCAGGTCCTTTGGATCCCATTTGGGCCACGGCGAACTCTGCCGGGGAGGGGTTGCCGGCGTCGGGCTGTGGGGCACCGGCTTGTGCGGGCCGGCCGGCGGAGGGCCCTGGCGATGCGCGCCTTCGGTGTGCTCGGGCTGCTTGGAGGCGCCCAGCGTGACCCCGGCTTCGCTCGGCGCCCGGCCCTCCTCACGGGCTCGCCGGGCAAGCGCCCGGCGGCGCTGGTTGTCGCCTTCCATCTGCTTGCCACCCATTGCGGTGAGCTTCCCCGCGGTTGGCGGCCTAATCCTTGGCGTCAAGCGATCCTTGGCGTCAAGCGCTGTTCATACGCCTTACATGTCGAGACATGTCGCGCGCTGTTTACGGCCGACGGGTAGCGATGAACGCTGCCGGGTTCGTAGACTGGGCGACCGATGACGACCGAGCCCGCCACCCTCGTCGGCGGTCGGCGGGACGGCGCTCGCGCGCCCAGCCCGGCGGCCGGATCGGCGTCCACCGCGGTGGCTGACACCCGCCGCCGCGACTGGTTCGCCGCCGCCGCGTACCTGCTGATGGCGTTCGGCGTGACCGCCAGGCTGTGGCTGCATCCCACCGGCGCGATCCTGCGGGAGAACCAGCAGGACCAGATCCAGTTCGAGTGGATGCTGACCAACGCCGTCCACACGGTCCGGCATCTGGCCGACCCGTTCTTCACCGACCTGCTCAACGCGCCGTTCGGGGTCAACCTGATGGCGAACACGTCCACCTGGGGGCTGGCGCTGCCGCTGGCGCCGATGACCGCGCTGTTCGGCGCGCCGGTGTCGTTCCGGATCATGCTGACCGGCGCGTTCTTCGGTACCGCCCTGGGCTGGTACCACGTGCTGTCGCGGCGTGTCGTCTCGTCGCGGGTCGCCGCGTTCGTCGGCGGTGCCTTCTGCGCGTTCGCCCCGGGCATGCTCGGTCAGGGCACCGGCCACCCGAACGTGGTCGCCCAGTTCGTACTGCCCTTCATCGTGCTCGTCGTCCTGGGCATGCGGCAGCCGGCTCGCAGCCCCGTTCGCACCGGACTGTTGCTGGCCGGGCTGGTCACGTACCAGATCTTCATCAACGAGGAGGTCCTGCTCCTCGCGGCGCTCGCCCTCGGCACCTTCGTCCTGGTGTACTGGGCGCAGCGGCCGGACGTTATCAGGCCCGTGCTGCGTAACGCCCTGCTGAGCCTCGCGCTGACCACCGGGGTCGTGTCGGTCGTCATCGCCTACCCGCTGTACCGGCAGTTCCTCGGCCGGCAGAGCTACCACGGCCTGCCCGACTGGGTGCTCGACTACAACACCGATCTCGCCTCGTACGTGTCGTACGCCCAGCAGTCGCTCGCCGGCAGCGCGGCGAGCGCCGACCACCTGGCTCAGGGCGTGGCCGAGCAGAACACGTTCTACGGTTGGGGCCTGACGGTCCTGGTGGTCATGATCGTCGGGTGGCTGTGGCGCCAGGCGGCGGTGCGTGCCCTCGCCGTGACCGGTGCGGTGTTCGTGCTCCTGTCGCTGGGGCGGCACGTCGTCGTCGACGGCGACAAGACCACCGTCGTCGGGCCGTGGGACCCGCTCTCGAAGCTGCCGTTGCTGGACACCGTCGTGCCGACCCGGCTGTCGCTCGTCGCAGTCCCGATCGTGGGTGTACTGCTGGCGCTGTTCGTGCAACGGCTGATGATCGACGGCGCCCCGACGCGCGAGGCGGGCGAGGGGAGCACGCAGGCCCCGGCGGGCGGGTTCGTCGACGCGGCTCGCCGGTTCTGGACCCCCCTTCGGGTACTGGGGATCGGCGCCCTCGTGGTGGCGATCCTGCCGATCGCGCCGACCCCGTTGACCGTGGCGGACCGGCAGCCCACGCCCCGGTTCTTCGCCACCGGCGCCTGGCGTGACCACATCCGGGGCGGCGACACCGTCGGGATCCTGCCGTTCGGCTGGAACAGCGACCTGAGGACGATGCGGTGGCAGACCCAGCAGGGCCTCAGCTTCAAGGTCCTGGGCGGGTACTTCCTGGGGCCCGACTCCAGGCGCGACGACAAGCAGGCGGCGTTCGGCACCGGCGCGTCCTTCGCGCGTACCGTGTTCGCCGAGTCGCGGGACAGCCCGACCGTCCTGAGCGAGCAGGAGCGTTCGTACTGCCTGCGGGAGTTGCGCGACTGGCACACGAGCGTGCTGCTGCTACCGCAGGACGCGCCCAACGCCGCCGTCCTGCACGACGCCGCCGAGCAGATCTTCGGCCCGGGGCAGCACATCGAGGACACCTGGGTCTGGCGGGTCCCGTGATCAGAGGCGGATGTACAGCCGGACCGTGGTGCCGGTCGGAAACGTCCGGATCTCGACCAGGTCGCACAGCTGGCGGGTGATCCACAAGCCGTGCCCGCCCTCGCTGTCCGGGCTCGGTGGCACCACCCCGAACAGGCCCTCGGTGGCCTGGCCCGGGTCGAACACCTCGCACAGCACGTACCGCTGATCGCGCCACAGCCGGACCTGCCCGCTGCCCGCGCCGTGGCGGATCGCGTTCGTCGCCACCTCGTTGACGGCGAGGATCAGGTCGTCGACGCGGCCGCCGGGCAGTCCCAGCCGTGCCGCCTCGGAGACGACGAACCTGCGTACGGGGGCCGGGTCGCCGTCGAAGTCGAGGGTCGCGTGCGCCTTCTCGGGCGGCGGCAACTCCAACTGCCACTCGGCGCAGAGCCCGGACGGCTCGGCGTACTCGGCGCTCGCGCGCCCGCCGCTGAGCTGCGGGTGGGTACGTCGGGCGTCGGCGAGCACCTCCGGTGAGAGCTCCCGCTGGTCGTACGAGCAGATCATCCACGCCGGTGCGGCGGCGAGAGCGATGTTCAGGCTGGCCTCGAACCGTTTCCACCCGGCCGTCTCCAGCCGGTCCCACCTGTTCCACACCGGCTCGCCGATGACCCGTACCCGCTCCCGTCCGTCCCGGCGTTCCTGCACGTACCGGTGGCAGGCGGCCATCGTGCGGCCGGGCGCGTCGTACCAGTGCGCCGGTTCGACGAACTGCACGTTGTTGGCCGCCTTGCCCAGCTCGCCGCGGAGCAGGCCGCAGTTGGTCTCGGTGGTGACGGCGAGGACCGGCTCGTCGCGGTCCAGACCTTCGGTGATGAAGGGCAGGACGGCGGCGAGAAACTGCTGGGCGTCCTGGTACAGCAGGGCCTGATGGATCAGGGAGGAGCCGGTCACACGCCCACCTCCTCACCGAATCGCAGTCCGGGCGCGCGGTCCCAACCGACAACTGCGAACACTTTACGTAGACCGGGCGCCAGTTGCTGGATGACCAGATGCCGCCCGTCTTCGAGACCGGCAGCGGCACGCACAATCGCTCGTACCCCGGCGACGTCGATAAATTCGAGTCCACCAAGATCGAGGTGAATATCGGCCTCCGGCCACCGGGTCGCCCGGTTCAGCGTCGTCGTCAAGGCCCCCACCGTCATCACGTCGACCGTGCCGACGATCCGCAGGCCCCGGGGCGCGTACGTGGGAATGATCCGTAGCCGGCGGTCGTCGTGCAGCGGGTCGATCTGTACCAGCTGGGGGTGGCAGGCGACCAGTCCGGTCATCGCGGCGTCGTCGAACAGCCGCTGGTCGTACTGGCAGATCGCGGCCAGTTCGCGGGAGTGGAACACACTCGACAGGCGCTGCTCGTACTCCAGGAGCGCCCGCTCGTCGGGTACCTGCGCCAACTCGGAGGTCATCTCGCGGCTGATGCGGACCCCCGGGTAGCCGGCGTCGCGGGCCCGCCGTACCTCCACCCACAGCGTCGTGATCACGATGTCGAGTTCGAACCGGCCGCCGGAGAGGTGGCCGTTGTCGATCGGGCGGATCTGCAGATGGCCCTCGTCGACCATCCGGCTGGCCTCGACGCCGCTCTCGGCGAGCCAGGAGCCGACCATGTCCGGCTTGGTCTGGTCGGCGTAGTAGATGACGCGCTCGCCCCGGGCGAGCCCGTCGACGATGTACGTGGTGAGGACCTCGCGCCGCTCCTCGTCGTTCGAGAACGGCAGGCACAGGTGGTCACCCAGCCGTACTTTCCGTACCTGCCTTGCCTTGCCTGACTGGACCACGTTCACCTCCCGTGCTGACGAAGGTCAACCTACCGGTGATCGGCGTCGACCATGTCGCGCTAGGGATGGGGCTACCCAATCGGTCGAGGCGGGTAAACAGCGCCGGGATCGGGTCCGGTGCCGTGATCAGACATCGGCAGGGACAGTGTGACTCCGCTCACGGTGTCGTGATCACACAGCCGGAGCAGATCCGGGCCCCGGGCAGGGTGAAGGCCAGGCAGCAGGTGCGCCGGCGGACCTCCAGGCGGCCGGCGCCCCGCGGGGCCAGGTCCACGAGATCACCCAGGTCCAGGCCGTCCAGCAGCGTATTGGCGACCCCCAGCGTGGAGCCGGGGACCACATCCGCCGCACGGGAGACGCCGTGGGCGATCCCCGAGGCCAGCGAGCCCCAGAGGGTACGGGCGCCGAGGTGCGTCCGCTTGTGCAGTCGCTCGACGACCGGGGCCAGGTGGGCCTCGATCAGGGAGGTACGCAGCGCGTCGAGGAGCGCGGCCTCGTCGCGGACCACCCGTACGCCGGGCAGGTCGAGGGTGGCGAGGGGATCCGTCGGCAGCACGGCCAGGTCCGGATCGGTCAGGCCGGCGCGCAGGAAGGGCTGGTGGTCGGCGTACTGGATCAGGACCTTCTCCGGCTCCAGTAGCGGCACCCGGCGGGCGGTGGCGAAGCCGAGCAGCGCGGGCAGCGCGGTCCAGTACGAGTAGCACTTCCAGGCCAGGGCGGCCGCGACGTGCGGGGAGGCGTTCCAGCGCCGCTCGGCGGTGGCCAGCAGGTCGTCGAACGCGTACCCGTGGACGATCTCGGTAGCCGGGGTCCAGCCGGCGCGGTCGGTCACGTAGAGGCCTTCGGCCAGGCCGTGCACCGCGTAGCGCCCGGTCATCGCGGCCACGGCGTCCAGCACGGGGGCCAGCGGCGAGACCCGGGCCGGCCGGAGGGCGGCCGTCACCGGCTGCCGCCATGCGGCCGTCGGCCGTACCCGCTGCTGCCTGTCACCCTGCTCACGTACCCCCGGTCGGCGATCTCAAGCGCCCACCATAGCTCAATTTAGGCAAGCCTAACCAACCGTGTGGGGAAGGGGACAGGTTGATGACGGACCGTCCAGCGTCTATCAACCCATAGTGAGCTGTCAACGGGTCTGTCAGGATTGTGTCGCCCCCGGCCGGACCGCTGTCGTCCCGGTGACACTGATCAGATCAGAGAGCTACTCACATCGGCGGGGAGGCGGATGAGCGCCGACTCGCCCGCGCAGCGGGCCTGCGAGGCGTTCGTGGCGGAACTGGTGCGCTGGCGCATGGACCGGGGCATGTCCAAGAAGCACCTCGCCGCCGCGATGGGCTTCGACCCGTCCTATGTCAGCCACGTCGAGGCGCGCCGGCACCGCCCGACCGAGGACTTCGCCCGCCGGGCCGAGGCCGTCCTGCACGCCGACGGTGCGATCTGGCAGCGGTTCCGGGAGTACGACAAGCTCCGGGCCGGGGCTCGGGCGCGGGTCGGCGCGGCGGGCCGGGACCCTCCCGTACTCGAGCAGTGGCTGCCTCCCGGCGTCGGGCTGATCGTCGAGCGGGAGGTCGCCGAGCTGTCCTACACCGACGGCGGGTACGTGTGCCGGGTCCGGCGGATGCTCTACAACGGCGGCCGGGAGCCGGTCGCCCGCTACCTGATCCGCATCGCCGTCGACCGGTACCCGCAGCAGCCGGACCTGTCCAACCGCCACTACCACGACCACCCGCTGAGCTGGGACGAGCTGGGGCTGCGGGCGTGGACCGGCGGTGAGGAGATGGAGTGGCGTCCCAAGACCGACCGGGACGCGTTCAAGGAGGTCTGGCTGCTGTTCGAGAACGCCGAGAGCCGGTTTCCGCTCTACCCGGGGCAGCGCACGCAGATCGAGTACAGCTACCGGGTCGGCGTCGACAAGTGGGGCCAGTGGTTCCAACGGGCCGTCCGGCTGCCGACCCGGCAGCTGACGGTACGGCTGTCGTTCCCGGTCGCGGCCCGGCCGGTGGTCTGGGGCGTGGAGACGTCGCTGTCGGCGGAGTCCGTACCGCTGCACACCCCCATCGAGCAGGAGGTCGCCGACGACCGCGTGCTCTTCTCCTGGACTACCGACACCCCGCTGCTGCACGCCCGCTACCGGCTGGAGTGGCGTTTCCGGTCGCGGGGCCGGCCCGGGGCGACGAATCGGCCGGACGCCGAGTCGGCCGCCGTCGACAGCGACACCGAGTCGGTCGCCGGTGACAGTGACGCCGAGTCGGTCGCCGGCGACGCCCACACCGGCGACACCGACGCCGGCCCGCGCACGGAGGTCCGGGCCAGTGACCGGATGCGCGCGGTCGGCATCGTGCAGCGGGGCGCCGAGGCGTTGCGCGACGAGGCCCGCACGTTCGACCTTCCCCGTCAGGAACTGGTGGCGCGCGGCGTGGTGTCCCGGCTGTTCGCCGTGCTGGACCGGGTCGGTGCGCTGCACCCGTTCCGCAAGGGGGTGGGGCTGGCGGCGCCGCAGCTGAACCTGGGCTGGGCCGCCGCGGTGGTACGCCCGGCCGCCCCGGAGCGGCAGCCGATCATCCTGCTCAACCCCAGGATCCTGGAGACGTCGCCGGACCTGGACGAGCAGTACGAGGGCTGCCTGTCGTTCTTCGACGTCCGCGGCCTGGTCAGCCGGCCGCTGTGGGTCGCGGTGGAGACCACGCTGCCCAACGGCGCCCGGGTGGTCAACCGGTACGACCGCGACCTCGCCCGGCTCGTCCTGCACGAGATCGACCACCTGCACGGGCGGCTCTACGTCGACCGGATGCCGCCCGGCTCCCTCCTGGTACCCGTGGAGGAGTACCGGGAGACCGGCCGCCCGTGGCGGTACTGACGCCTACAGATCGCCGAAGGCGTCGTACTTGATCCGCATCGACGGCACCTGGAGCTCCGCGAGCGTCCGCATCGTCGCCTTGACCATCTTCGGCGAGCCCGACACGAAGAAGTCGTGGTTGTTCCATGGTCCGTAGCGGGCGATGACCTCGGAGATGTTGCCCTGCTCACCGCTCCACGTCGGGTCGTCGCTGCACGCCGTGACCACCTGCACCCACGGGTACCGGGAGGCGAACTCGGTCAGGGCCTCCAGGTCGTAGAGGTCGTCACGGTCCTTGGCGCCGAAGAAGACGTGTACCCAGCGGTTGCGGTTGAACCGGGCCAGCTCCTCGATCAGCGCCTTGATCGGCGCGAGGCCGGTACCGCCGGCGACGAAGACCACGTCGCGGCTGGAGCTGCGGTCCAGGGTCATGGAGCCCATGGGCGCGGCCAGTCGGAGCATGTCGCCGGCCCTGAGCCGGCGGACCAGGGCACTGGAGACCCAGCCGGCCCCGATCGCGCGCACGTGGAAGTCGATCGTGTTGTCCTCGCGCATGGCGTTGGCGGGGGAGTACATCCGCCACAGCCGCGGCTGGTAGCCGGTCTCCAGGCTGAGGTACTGGCCGGCCTCGTACTCGATCGCCTGCATCGGCCGGCAGGTGAAGACGGCGATGTCGCGGCTGCGGCGCTCGTGCTTGATCACCTCGGCGTGCCAGAACGGCGGCGTGTCGGAGTCCTCCTCGGCACCACGGATCATCGCCTGGGCGATCCTGTCGTACCCGTCGCGCCAGGCCTGCTCGTACTCCAGCGACCACTGGTCGCCGGCGTAGGTGCGCAGGGCCTCCAGCAACGCGCCGCGGAGGAGGTCGTAATGCTCCGGCTCGGCGTGGAACTTGCGGTGGTCGCGGCCGAGCGAACGCAGGTACTCGTCAAAGCGCTCCGGGTCGTCGACCGTCTGCACGGCGCTCACGATGGCGCCGAGCAGCCGTGCCCGCTGCACGTCCATCTGTACCGGGAAGAGGTCCCGCAGTTGGGGGTTGGACAGGAAGATGCGGGCGTAGAAATGCCTCGCGACCTTGTCCTGCTGCTCCTCAACTAGGGTCCAGCTCTCCTTCAACAGCCGCGACATACTGTACATCGACGCCCTCTGATGTCTTTGGTCCTCACGACGCGCGGGGTGACCGCGTCGGTCGGACCTGGCGGAGCCGGTTCGGCGCTAGGCGAATCGGCTCCATCCGTGGGTATGGCCATGGCACGTGCTGGTCATGGGGTGTGTGGTCATGTGTCGTGCGCGTGCCGTAACCAAGAGTGCTCACGCTCGTTTGGCGGTCGTCGCACAGGGTGTGCGATCAGGACAAATGGATCATGCAATTTCCATCTCGCTGTGCGATCGTGTGCACGTGTGGTCATGCGGTCCGTGCGTTCGGGGACCCCTTGTCATCCGATCCGAGGAGCGTCGTGGACCGCACCACCCCCTGGCCGGGTTCGGCCGGTGAACATCAACTGCAGGACCGGTACGGAACCACCGAGCGGGCCCAGCGTTTCTACTCCCAGCAGGTGCTCGACCATCTGAACGAACCGATGCGCGAGTTCGTGGTCGCGCAGGAGATGATGTTCGTCGCGACCTCCGACGCTCACGGCGAATGCGACAACACATTCCGCGCCGGACCGACCGGCTTCGTACGGGTACTCGACGACCAGCGACTGACCTGGCCGGAGTACCGGGGCAACGGCGTGATGGCGAGCCTCGGCAACATCAGTGAGAACCCGCACGTCGGGCTGCTGTTCATGGACTTCACCCAGAGCGTCATCGGCCTGCACGTCAACGGCCGCGCGACGATCATCGAAGACGCCGCGATGCGCGCGGAGTACGAGGATCTCGACGCCGACGACATCCCCGGCCGGCGCCCGGAGCGGTGGGTCGTGGTGGAGGTCGAGGAGGCGTACATCCACTGCGCCAAGCACATCCCCCGGCTGGTGAAGGCGCCGCGGGAACGGGCGTGGGGCACCGACGACGTGCGGCGCAAGGGTGGCGACTTCTTCCAGGCGTCCGGCGAGCAGCGGCCGTGGGCGCCGGATGCGGCGGCCGAGGCGGCCTCTACCGCGCCGGACGCGGCACCCGAGGCGGCCTCTGCCGCGTCGGGGGTGGCTCCGGCGGCGCGTCGCCCCGCCGAGCCGGACCCGTCCGAGGGCCCCGCCGAGCCCGACCTGTCCGAGGCGCCGGACGGCGTCGAGGCTATCGGTGCGGCTACAGCTACCGGTGCGGCTGCAGCTACCGGTTCGGCTGCGGCGTCCGATGAGGCCCGAGCTCCGGGCGCGACCGAGGCCACCGCGGCCACCGTGCCCACGCTGACCGAACCGGGACGCCGCTCGCCGGGGCGGCACCGGCGGTTGCGGGGGTTGCTGGGTCACCGGCCGAGGTCCGGCGAGGATCGCTGACCCGCCGGTCGTCGTACCGCGTCTAAGGTGGGCGCGTGGATCGTGATCGTCGGCGGGTCCTGCGGGCCGAGGTATTGCTGGTACTCGGCGTCTCGCTGGGTGCGTCGGCGGTGTACGCGGCCGTCTCGCTGATCGCCAAGCTGACCGCGAGCAAGCCGCTCAGCCAGCAGCACGCGACCCTCAACCCCTCGCAGGCCCCCGGCCGGCCCTGGCTCGACCTCACGTACCAGCTACTCGGGATCTTCTTCGCCCTGGTACCCGCGCTGCTCGCCCTGCACCTGCTCGCCCGTGACGACGACTCCCCGCACGGCGTATGGACCAGGCTCGGTATCGACCGGCGTAGGCCGACGTTCGACCTGGCCGCGGGGGCGGTACTGGCGGCCGTGATCGGCATCCCCGGCCTCGGGCTCTACCTGCTCGCGCGGGCTGTGGGGGTCAACGCGACCGTGGTGCCGGCGGCGCTGCCGCACGTGTGGTGGGCCGCTCCGGTACTCGTGCTGTCGGCGCTGCAGAACGCCGTACTCGAAGAGGTCGTCGTCGTCGGGTACCTGCTCACCCGGTTACGCCAACTCGGCACCTCGACCGTCACCGCCGTCGCGACGAGCGCGCTGCTGCGCGGCTCCTACCACCTGTACCAGGGGTTCGGCGCCTTCGTCGGCAACGCCGTGATGGGTGTGGTGTTCGCGGTGTTCTTCCTACGTACGAGGCGGGTGGCGCCGCTCGTCGTGGCGCACGCGATCCTCGACATCGTGTCGTTCGTCGGGTACGCGTTCTTCGCCCATCGATTCGCGTTTCTGCGTTAGTCCTTTGTAGACGTTTCGCGCGGACGCACCCTACGCTTTGCGCAGGTGCACCCTACGGTGACTTCCGCACATAGGTGGGACCTAATATGCTGCCGCCCACGTGGGCTCGCACCCACCTGGTCGGGAGTGCGGCATCGGCCGTCGCCCGGCAGCGCTCCGTGGGTGGTCCATGGGGCGGGCAGGCACGGAGGTTCAAAGACCAGTGTCATTATCTTCACGGGCCGGGCGTCGCCGCCCGGCCGCGCTCGCAGTAGCCACCGTCGCGGTCACCGCGTTCGGGCTCTTCACCCCCGGGGGAGCCGTCGCCACCGCGGCACCGGCGGAGCCGGCGGCTCTCTACCTCGTACAGACCCAAGGCGCGTCGATCGCCGGCTACGAGGGCGGCGTCCAGAACATCCCCGCCACCAAGCCGGAGCAGGGCAAGAAGCTGGACCGGCACTCCTCCGCCTACCAGACGTACCGTCAGTACCTGCTCGACCAGCACAAGAAGGTGCGGCAGTCGGCCGGCGTCGACCACAAGACGATCGCAGAGTACAGCACCACCTGGAACGGGTTCGCCGCGAAGCTGACCCTGACCGACGTCGCCAAGCTCAAAAACACGCCCGGCGTGGTCGACGTGTTCCGGAGCAAGGTCCACCACGTCAGCACCGTCAGCACGCCGTCCTTCCTCGGCCTGGACGGCCCCGGCGGGGTGTGGCAGAAGCAGTTCGGCGACCCGGCGCACGCCGGTGAGGGTGTCATCGTCGGTGTCCTCGACACCGGCTTCTGGCCCGAGAACCCCAGCTTCGCGCCGCTGCCCGAGCCGCGCCCGGACCAGGCGGCCATCGACGCGAAGTGGGGCACCGGCGCGACCGCGGCGCAGAAGTGCCAGACCGGTGACACCGGCCCCATCAAGTGCAACAACAAGGTGATCGGGGCCCGCTGGTTCAACGCCGAGGGCTACGGCGACGCCAACCCCGGCGAGTTCCACTCCCCGCGCGACCACCACGGCCACGGCTCGCACACCGCCTCGACGGCGGCCGGCGACAACGGCGTGATGGCGGCGGTCAACGGCTCGAACATCGGCCGGATCTCCGGCATGGCGCCGGCCGCCCGGCTGGCCATCTACAAGGTGCTCTACACCACCGCGGACGGCAGCGGCGGCCAGGGCGGCACGGTCGACATCGTCGCCGCCATCGACCAGGCGGTCGCCGACGGCGTCGACATCCTGAGCTACTCCATCGGTGACGACGACGACGCGATCGGCCCCGAGGACCAGGCGTTCTTCAACGCCGCCGCCGCGGGCGTCTTCGTCTCCGCCGCCGCCGGCAACAACGGCGCGGCCGGCGCGGCCACGGTCGACAACGCCTCGCCGTGGATGACGACGGTCGCGGCCAGCACCCACGACCGCGGATACAGCAAGACGGTGACGCTCGGCAACGGTGCCTCGTACACCGGCGCCGGTCTCGGTACCGAGGCCGTCTCGGCTCCGCTGCTGGACTCGGTGAACGCCGGTGCGGCCGGCCAGGACGCCACCGCCGTCGAACTGTGCACGCCCGGCACACTCGACCCGGTCAAGGTGACCGGCAAGATCGTGCTCTGCAAGCGCGGCGTCGTCGCCCGCGTGGACAAGAGCAAGGCCGTCAAGGAGGCCGGCGGCGTCGGCATGATCCAGTACAACCCGTCGCCGAACTCGCTCAACGCCGACTTCCACTACGTGCCGTCGATCCACGTGGACCAGACCGCCGGTGCGGCCATCAAGGCCTACATCGCGGGTACGGCCAACCCGACCGCCTCGCTGTCGCCGGCCACCCAGGTCAAGAACGAGGCGCCGGAGATGGCCGCGTTCTCGTCCATCGGCCCGTCGGTCAGCAGCAGCGGTGACCTGCTGAAGCCGGACATCACCGCGCCCGGCGTCGACGTGCTCGCCGCCGTCGCCCCGCCCAGCCACAACGGCCAGGACTTCGACCTCATGTCGGGTACGTCCATGGCCACGCCGCACATCTCCGGCATCGCGGCTCTGATCATCGCCAAGCACCCGAACTGGTCGCCGATGGCGGTCAAGTCGGCGATGATGACCACTGCGTACCAGCTCGACAACGCGGGCAAGCCGATCCAGCGCGACGGCGCCGACGCCAACCCGCTCGACTTCGGCGCCGGTCACGTCAGCCCGGCTCCGGCGTTCGACCCCGGTCTCGTGTACGACTCGAACCCGCTGGACTGGATCCGGTACATGTGCGGAGTCGGCGTGCCCTTCAAGGTCGGGCCGGCGCCCGGCTGGGACGTCTGCCCGTACATCGGCAAGATGGACCCGAGCAACCTCAACTACCCGTCCATCGCGGTCGGTGACCTCGCCGGCGAGCAGACGATCACGCGTACCGTCACGAACGTCTCCGGGGCGAGCACGTACACGGTCAAGGTGCAGGCTCCGGCCGGCCTGTCGGTCACGGTGAGCCCGTCGGTGATCGTGGTACGTCCCGGCCAGTCGGTGACCTACAAGGTCACGATCAAGCGGACCGGTGCCGCCGCCGACGCCTGGGCCTTCGGCTCGCTCACCTGGAGGGACACGCGCGGCCACGCCGTGCGTAGCCCCATCGCGGTGCGGCCGGTCGACGCCACCGCGCCGAAGATCACGCGGCCGGGCGCCAGCGCGGCGTTCGCCTCCGAGATCTGACGCCACCACCCCCGTTCGATGCCCCGGTTACCCTCGCGGTAGCCGGGGCATCGGCTTTGATCGGGTATCCGCTCCTGAGCCGGACATCGGCGGCTACCCCCTGTACAGCTTCGCGGCCCGCGCGGCCAGCAGTTCGGTACTGCGGCCGTCCAGGATCGCAGTGAGCGCCGCACCAGCGCCCGGCACGATCCGGGCAGCCTGCCGCGCGGTGCTCATCCGCATCACCGCGCGCCCCGCGACCCGTACCAGCGGGACCGTCACGCGGGGGGCGTCGTAACCACCGTCGGGTCCGTCGTCGACGACCTCGCGGGCCACCGCGAGCGCCTGCCGGGCCGCCGTCGCGTCCGGGTGTACCCCCAGCAACGTGAGCAGTTCCGCCGCGCGGTCGGGGTCGGCCGGTTCCCGCCCGTACACGGCCGCGATGTCGAGTACCAGCCGCGCCTGGAGCCACAGCAGCGCCGCCGTCTCCGCGAAGACGGCCAGCGGTCCGACCAGGCCGGCCATCGCTCCCTGGGTACGGGCCTGCCGTACCGACCGGGCAGCCGCGATCCGGGCCAGCCCGTCGGGGTCCGCGCCCGGATAGGTGTCGCGCAGCCACCTGAGGTGGTCGGCCGCCTGCGGGCCGAGCCGCTCGACCGCGGCGAGCGCGAGCAGTTCGGTCGCGTACCCGGGGCTTGTCTTGATGATCGGCCACAGGTGCCGCTGAACCGAGGTCGGTGGCGGGGTGGGGGCTGGTCGCGCAGCGATCGGCGTCGGGGGTACCGCCGGGGCGGTGAGCGGTGCCATCACCTTCGATGCCTCGGCCGGCTTCACGGCGTCCACCGGCTTCGGCGTCATCTCCGCCGTGACGGCCTCGACCGGCTTCGTGGCTTCCTCCGGCTTCGCCGGGGCCTTCTTCGCGGGGGCCTTCTTCGCGGGTGCCTTCTTGGCGGTCGCTGGCGCCGGCGTCGGGCTCTCCGCCGGTGCGGCGGACGGCTGGACCTGATCTTGTGGTGGCCGCGCCGCCGGTGTGGCCTTCTTGGCTGCCTTCTTCGCCGCCTTCGCGGCTGCCTTCTTGGCCGGCGGCCGCCGTTCGGCCCGGGCGGCGCCCGACCCCGCAGGTGTGGCGCTCGTCTCGGTCGGGTCTGCCGGCCGCTGGCTCGGCGCCGGCGGGGTCGGGTCAGGTCGCCCGACCGCCGCCTTCGCGGGAGGTTTCGGCTCCGCCGCCGCGTCGGGCGGGACCGGTGGGACGAATGTGGCTGGGGGGATCTTGCGCGGTCGGGGGGTCCTGCCGGCGCCGGTGGTCGCCTGCTCGGCCGCCGCGGACGGGTCCGACGTATCGTTCGGCTTCGCCTTGGCGGCGCGCTTACGGGGGGTCGCCGCCGTCTTGTCGTCCTCCATGGTCCGAGATTAGTGCTGTACAGGCGGGGGTGCGCGCTGAAACGCCATCGGGTTTTGACGATGTCCGGACCACGGCGCCGGCTGCCGCCCGGAGTGCGGGGGCGGTACGCCTAAACTGTCATGAAGACCACACTCTGATGGTGTCCCTCGATGAGTGGTCGCCCCCTGCGCCCGGTGGTAGGGGCCGGCCGCCAAGAGCGACTTGCCGACGGGATACCCGCTTTGCCCGGCCAGGGGCTTTCCCTGTATCCTCGGTCGGCGGTGGCCCCCGTGGTCACCATGGAGGCTTCGCCTAGTCTGGTCTATGGCGCCGCACTGCTAATGCGGTTTGGGTCTTAAAGCCCATCCCGGGTTCGAATCCCGGAGCCTCCGCGCTTCGACTGGTGTGTACACTAGCCGAGCAGCAATGAGCGCCCGTAGCTCAACGGATAGAGCATCTGACTACGGATCAGAAGGTTAGGGGTTCGAATCCCTTCGGGCGCACGGTACGGAAACGGCCTCCCACCTGCGGTGGGAGGCCGTTTCGCTATCTGCAACGGCCGATCATCTGATCGGCCGTTGCTCACAGATTGCTCACGAAGCCTTCCGCTTGGGCCGATGGCGCGTCAGAAGCTTCGACGCTTTCTCGACCTGCTTCGACGTGACCTTCCGCAGGATGTGCTTGTACACCCGCCGCGTCACGTCCGGGCTCGCGTGGCCGAGGATCATCTGCACTACCTCGATCGGCACGCCACCGGCCAGCATCAGCGAGCACGCGCCGTGCCGGGTGTCGTGCAGCCGGATGACCGGCAGGCCGCAGTCACGAACGTGCTGCTCGAACTCCGCTGTTACGCGGTCCGGCCGCAACGGCAGGCCGTCCGGGCGGCAGAACACCAGGTCGTGATCGTCGTAGTCCAAGCCGAACAGGTCGCGCTCGATCTGCTGGGCGGCGCGGTGCCGCGCGAGCGCTTCCTGCGCTGGCGCGGCCAGCGGCACCCACCGGCGGCCCGCCCGTGATTTCGGTGGCTTGAGCAGCCGGCCGACGTGCACCGCACCGCAGATCGAGCACCGTGCCTGCTCGGGCGTGACCTGCTTGCGCGTGACCGCCACGTTGGTCAGCCGGACCGTCAGGCCACCGCAGTCGGGGTCGATGTCGGACCACCGTAGGCCGCACAGCTCAGCCCGGCGGAGTCCGCCGTACGCGGCCAGCTCGTACAGCGCTGACAGTCGGTCGGACATCACGTGCTCCAGGAACCGCGCCGTGTCCTCCATCTCCCACATCACCGGCTCATCGTCGGTCTCCGCGGTTGGCCGGGGGATCGCGTCCAGTCGGCCGAGGGCGGGGTTTACCGCGATCAGTTCGCGGCGTTGCGCCGCCGCGAGCGCGGCGCGGATGGTCTTGCGGTAGCTCTCGATCGTGGCCGGCGACCGGCGGGTGACGCGACGGCCGACGTTGCCCGTAGGCCGGTCGCCGTCCAACGGGGCTGCCAGTGCCGCAAGCACGCGTTCGATGTGGCCGCGTCGTACGTCGCGCAGGAGCATATGCCCGAGCTGCGGTTTCCAGGCGTCCCGGACGTGCGTGCGGTAGTTCGTGATCGTGTTGACGGCGCGATTGGCGGCGGCCAGCTCGGCGAGCCATTGGTCGAGCCACCTGCCGAGGGTCATGCCCTTGTCATCCGTCCATGTGCCCGCGTTGAGCTTCGCCAACTCGGCGGTGAGCGCGTCTTCGGCCTCGGGCTTGGTCTTGAAGCCGGAACGCGTGATCTGTCGACGCTTGCCGGTCTCGGGATCGGTACCGGCGTCCACGACGTACGACCATGAGCCGTGCGGCTTGCGACAGTTCTTGATCCGCTTGCCGTTGGCGTCGCGACACTGGCAACGCTTGAAGACCGATCCTCTCATTGACGTGACCTTTCGGCGTGATCGTTCGGGTAGCGGGTAGCGGCTGGCGTGGGTCGCCGGGGCCGGTTTTTCGGGGGTTTCGGGGGCCGGGCGGGGGTGTCGCTACCTGCTACCTAGGGCCGTTTGGGCTGGTCAGGTAGGTAGCGGCTGGGGTAGCGCTGGCGCTACCTGGTAGCGGGGCGCTACCTGTGGCGCGACCGGCGATGGAGGCGGCTGGGGCGGATCCGTCACGCGGGCCGGCGCCGTTTCGTCACGGCGGGAATCGGGTGGCCCCCGCCGGGCGCGGGGGCCACCTCGTTGGAGCCGTGGCGGGACGGTCAGGAGGAGCGGTTGCGGCGTTCCTCGCGGCGTAGCTCGCGCTCGATGTCGTCGGTGCTGGCCTCGGGGAGGTTGTCGAGCCAGGTGTGGAAGCGGCGCTTGGGGATGACCCACCGGCCGCCGAGCTTGAGTGCGGGGATGTCTCCGGAGCGCACGAGGGCGTAGGCGCTGCCTCGCGACAGGGACAGCATGTGTGCGACCTCGGTGACGGTGTAGACCGCGCAGGCTCCGATGGACACAACGGGCGCGGGTGAGTTGGTCGGCTCGGCGGGCCGGTCGGGTTGCTGGCTTGGGACGCGGTGGGCGAGGGGGATGACGTTGCTGGACACCGGAGAGTCCTCCAAGAGTCGTGTACGGACCGTGATCGGTGGTGATCGCGGGGCGGTGCGGCCGTTGGTGCGGTTGGGAGGGTGCTCGCTAGCGGCGGGGCGGCGTGTCGGAAACCGCGTGTGGGGCCGGTTTTCGGGGTGGCGGGCGTTTGTGCTGCTAGCCGCTAGCGTCCTGGTGGTGATCGGTTTGAGCCGCTAGCACGGGTGCTAGCGCTAGCAGGGGAGGGTGCTAGACCTAGCGGCGATCCGGTAGGGGGTGCTATCGCAGTCGCCCATTACCGAATGGCCATGACGCAGGTCGATCCATTTACCCTCTGTCGATGCTGGCGGCGGTGGTCTACGGTGCGGGCGTGATCACCGACGAGGATTTAGGCAAGATCCGCAGTACCCGGACCTACCGGGCCGCGATCTGGTCGGCGCGGTTCAACGTCATCTTGGTCGCGCTGTTCTTTTCGCTGGCATACGCCGGAAAGATCGACCCTAAGCAGTGGTTCCCGTCGCTGTGGCTGTTGGGTTTGGTGTTGATCATTACCGGTTTGGTGTTGCTGCGTCGGTCGGGTGTGCCGTTTACGGGCATCGGCCCGTTCAAGGGGGTGCGGGACCCGCGCATGATGTGGCAGATCTACAAGGACCTGGTCTGGTTTCGTCGGCCGTGACTGGACGATGGGCGTGAGGTCCGCGGTCGCGCAGCTGCGGCACAGGCCGTAGGCGAGGATGACCGGGCCGTAGGCGGCGGCTCCGGCGTGCAGCCGGCGCGCGTACCGGCGGCAGCGGTCGCAGGTGGCGTCTTCCAATGGCGTGGGCTTGAGCGCGGGCAGGCAGCCGGCGCAGACCAGCAGGCCGGGTGCCCAGACGGCGGCGTGCGCGACGGTCGGTGCGGGGCCGAGGTGAAGGCAGGCGCGGGCGGTGCCGTCGGCCAGGGCGCCGACGAGCGCGGCGGCCTGCTCAGCGAGCCACCCGCCGGCCGGGGTGGTGGTGGTGAGGTCGGCGTGGGTGGCTTTGGCGACCTCGGTGAGCACGCGCAGGGCGTGGGCGGATGCGGCGGCGATCTGGTCGGCGAGCGCGGTCGGGTGGGTGATCGGGGTGCTCATGCTGCGCTGCCTCCGGTGGCGTCGGAGCGGATGAGGGTGAGCGGCGTCGGTGACGGTGCGTGAGCCGGTTGGGCCAGTTGAGCCGCAGTGGGGCCAGTTGGGCCAGGACTGGGAACGTGGCCCAACTGGCCCGACTGTGGCCCAACTGCGGGCGTCGGTGACGCAGCGTGGCCGGTGTTGATCCGCCAGACCGCGCGGGCCGGGAAGCCGGATCGCTCGCTGACCACGTGCGCGCGGACGCGGGCACGCTTGAGGGTGCGTTCGGCGATGCCGGCGGCCTTGGCTGCCTTGGCGATGTCGTCGCGGGGGGCCTCGCCGCCCCGCTCGGCGAGGTAGTTGACCAGCCAGGCGGCGGCCTCATCACGCTCGGCGCGGTCGTCGCCGTCGCCGGCCGTCTCGCCGAGGATGTCCGACACCGACCGGTCGGACTCGCCGGTGAAGACCAGCCGGCCGACGTAGGCCGGGCCTTCGTCGGTGGAGATCTCGGCCGACTCCACGACGTAGCGCAGGGACGGCAGGTCGAGGCGGCCGAGGTTGTTCTTGGCCTGGCTCATGACGCAGGAGCCGTCGCCGGCTTCGTCGTCGCGGGCGATGGCGATGACCGCACGTGCGACCGCGCTGAACGCGCGTGAGCCGGTGATGAGGTTGAGCGCGTCGGCGCTGGTGGACTTGTTGAAGTGCGCCAGTCCGACCACGGCGCAACCGGTCTGGTCCGCCATCCGGGCCAGCGGTTCCAGCGCGGTGCGCAGGTCGCGGTCGCGGTGGGTATCGATGCCGGCCGCGATCAGCGACAGCAGCGGATCGGCGGCCAGCAGCGCCACGCCAAGCCGGTCGATCTCGACGGCCAGGGCGGCGCAGTCGCGCGGCAGGGTCAGCGCGTCGAAGCCTGCGTCGTAGGCCACGTCGACGCGATAGACCATGTCCAGGTCGGCGCCGGCCGCGTACAGGCGCGGGCCGATGGTGTGCGCCCACGAGTCCTCGGTGGCGGCGTAGATGACCGGGCGGGGGGTGCCGTAGTGCAGTCCGGGCAGGGTGCCCCGGGTGATCTGCGCCGACAGCCACGCCAGCGTGAGGGACTTGCCGATGCCCTCGCGGCCGGGGATGACCGTGATGGAGCCGGCCGGGATGCGGTCGGTCCAGGTCCAGTGGACCGGGCGCATTCGGATCGCCGAGGCCGGGGTGAGTAGGATCCGCCGGCCGTCGTTGTCCGGGTTCGTGTCCGGTCCGGTCGGTGGGTCTGCGGGCATGGTGGCCTGCGGTGACGCCGGTCCGGTGACCGGCTGTGCGGGGACGTTCGCGGGTGCGGTCATACGGCACCGCCGGGCGTGTGGGTCCGCCATGGTCCGGACGCCGGACCCGGCGGAGTTGGCGACAGCGTGTCGGACATGATGACGACTCGCGTTTGCGCCGGCCGACGACAATGCGATCCGTGGGTGAGATCGCGCGACGTGTCGTTGATGTGGTCGCCGGTACCGTCGGTGACACGGTCAATCCGGCGGTGACGGGGCTGCTGGCGACCGCAGCCGTGGTCACCCGAAATCCCGAACTGGCCGTGCTGTCCGTCCCCACCGGTGCCCTTGCCGGCGCGCTCACCGAGCAGGGCGTTCAGCTTGTCACGCAGACACTGCGCGACCGCGCCCACCGGGTCCAGCAGTTCGCCGACGCCGTCGAGGACGAGACGGGTCAGCCCATCGAGGACTTCGTGGCCGAGCACGTCACCGACGGCGCCAAACGGACCTTCCTCGGTGAGACGGTGGACGCCGTCACCGACGCGAAGACCGCGTGGAAGATCAAGGTACTGGCGCGGGTGTTCGTGCAGGGCGCCAAGGACGGTGACCTCATCGAGGAAACCGCGCTCTACGTCAACATCCTTCGCGACCTTGAGGCGGCCCACGCGCGATTCCTCGCAGCCATGAAGGCAGCTCCGGCTGACGGTCCGGGTCGCTCCTCGACCCTCAAGGCCATCATCGGTTGCGATGCGGGACTCGCGATCGCTGCGCCGATCCTCTATCGGCATCTCATTGAGCGGGGCATCGTCAAGAGTGACCACGAGAACATAGACGGGCCGTATCTCAGGCTGACCGATCTTGGATCGACGTGTGCCGACTGGCTGGAGAATCTCGGAGAGGAAGCGAACACGAGCGGCTGAAACACCCGCGCCTTGGGGGCGGGGTCCGGCGGCGGCGCAACGCCCGCGGGCGGGGTGACGCAACCCGGCCGGCGCCGCCAGCGGTGTTTCAGCCGATGTCGTGGGCGGTGAGGAGATGCCCCCCGCCGGGTGGCGGGTAGTCGGTCTGGTCGTCGGCGGCGCGGGGGGCATCTCATGCCGCCCGGCAGACGGCGCGAGCGGCGCGGGTGCAGGAGCGGTGATGGGTGGGCCAGCGGCGCGCAGCGCCGCCGGAATGGGCACGCCCGTCAGGGCGTACCGCCTGGCCGCGTCAGCGGCCCACATGACGGGATCGCAGAACAACGTCGGTACCCCTTCGGTCGAAGCGTGAGTGAGGGTGTACCGGTACGCCGGACGGGACCTGTACCGGTACGGGGCAACGAGCGGTGGAGCAAGGCACGGACCTGATGCCGTGCGCGGCAGCCTTGTCGGGGAGGCGCGGCCCCATGGAGTTGTCAAGGAACGAGGGGGAACGTCGGCCGGCGGCCCGGTAGCAGGGCGGCCGGTACCAGCCCGGTGCGCGTATCGCGTACCGGTGCGGTGGCCGGTGGTTAGGCCAGGGCGTGCCAGTACTGGTCGGCCAGGTCGTGCGCGCGGTTGAACCGGCGCCGACCGCCCCACAGGTCGAAATGGGCGGCGCTGGCAGTGCGGCGGGTCTGCTTGTCCGCGCCGTGGTATTTCACGTCGACCAGACGCATGTTCTCGGCGTGCTGGCGCTTGAGTGCGTCCATGCCGAGCCGGGCGAGGCCCTGCACGATGTAGACGCTCGGGTCCTCGGTGACGCCACGCGGGCGCTCGGTCGGCATGTCCGAGGCGCAGATGGCGAGCGCGACCTCTCCGTAGGTCAGCCCGTGGATCGCGTCGCGCAGCTGCGCGAGGTTTACCGACTGCGCCGGGGCCGTGGTGCTGACCTGGTAACCGTCGTCGTCGGGCATCCGGTCGGGCAGTGTCCGGCCGTTCTGCTCGGCCAGGCCGGCGCGGTCGGACTCCACCACGCCGTGCATGCAGTTGCGGCATCCGACCAGCGTGCCGAACCCGTCGCAGTCCGCGCACACGATCCAGATAGCGTCGTTGTGCATCTCCACGCACCGGGGCGACTCGCACCACCGGACCCCGCAGTACATGCACACCTGAGCGAAGTTCAGCCGAAGCGGCTTGAACAGGGACACTGTGGCGGTAGCCGTGACGGCGGTAGCCTTGACCTGCATCATTGTGTCCTTTCAGCGAGGGAGCTTGATGCACTGGCCTCGGCGGGGGTAGGAGCCCGCCGGGGCCGCTTGCTATGAGCTAGAGGCTAGGCGGCTAGCCGCTAGCTGTCTAGACGTATCTTCGGTAGCCGTGTAGCCGCTAGACTGTGCAGCCATGGCGACTCTTGAAGACCTTCAGAAGATGGCCGACCAGGTACGTGCAGCCAGCCAGGCGCTTGACGACCTGCGGCAGCGGCGCGACGACCTGATCCGGAAGGTGCGTCGATCGACTGAGCACACGGTGCCTGAGATCGCTGAGGCGGCGGGGGTCTCGCAGGCCACTGTCAAGACGGTGATTCGCGGCCTGCGCTGAACGGCAGCGACTCCGTGAGCCGCGTTCGTATCGGTTGCCATGCAACGAGAAAACCGCACCAGGGCAGACATTGACAGGTGTCACGTGGGTGATAGACGCATGTCCCTAGCCGTGTCACCAGCGGCCGATTCAAGGGATACTGATCGCATGGCGGAGACGGACGACGACCGTCCGCCGTGGGCGCGTCGCCTCAGGGCTGAGCGGCTGGCACGCGGATGGTCTCAGGCAAATGCTGTCGAGGTGCTGCGGTCGCATGCGCCGAGCAAGGACCTGCCAAGCAACGCCAGCCTTCTACGCAACTGGAAGCGTTGGGAGGCAGGCGAAGCGGAACCCGGTAACTACTTCGGGCCGTTGCTGGCAAAGACGTTCGGAACTGTGACCTCTGTACTCTTCCCGCCTGACAACCGCGCCGATGCCGACGCGGTGCTTCTCGCCGGCTCTGGTATGGACACGATGGAGTTGCTTGCCCAGCTCCGGGCTTCCGACGTGTCACCGAGCACTATCGAGGCCTTGCAGGTAACCGCTGAACGCCTGAGCTGTGAGTACTCGTATGTGCCATCGGAGCAACTGATCGAGGAAGGGCGCGACTGGCTACGCCGGATCATCGCCCTTCTCGCGCGGCGGCTCACCCTGGAGCAGCACCGAGAGGTGTTGTCGATCGCTGGCCAGGTCGCACTGTTGGTTGGCTGCGTGGAGTACGACATGGGCCAGCGTCAACCGGCGGAGGCTACCCGGCGCGCTGCACTTAGCCTCGGTACGGAGGCGGGAAACACTGAGGTCGTTGGTTGGGCGCACGAGATGCGGAGCTGGTACGCGCTGACGCAGGGGCAGTACCGGGCGGCAATCGCGGCGGCCCAAGCCGGTCTCGACAAGGTCGGTGATCGACACAGTGTCGCGGTGCAGCTTGCGGCGCACCAGGCGAAAGCATGGGCACGACTGCGTGATCGGCGACAAGTCGAGATTGCGCTCGACCGGGGTAGGGGAGTGCTGGAGTCGTTGCCGTACCCCGATAACCTTGATAACCACTTCGTCATCGACCCGTCGAAGTGGGACTTCTACACGATGGACTGCTACCGCCACGTGGGAGAAGACCGTCTCGCTGCCGCGTACGCGGAGGAAGTCATCCGGTCATCGACTGACCCCGATGGGACGGTCCGGAAGCCGATGCGCGTTGCGGAAGCTCACGTCACGCTCGGGATCGCGGCGGCCCGTCAGGGCGACCTTGAGGGGGCCATGATCGAGGGTCGCACGGCGCTTGCGGGCGTTCGCCGCTCGATTCCTTCGCTCGCCATGCACACTCGGGAACTGGCGGACGTTCTCGCGGAGCGGTTCCCCGGCGAGCCGGCCGTGAGCGAGTACATCGAGCAGCTTCGTGCACTGAAAGCGGCGTGAGGACTACCCGTTACCCTCGCCATGCCCAGATCTTGGCTCTGCGTGGCTCTCAGCGGGTTGGCCGTAGTCGGCACTCGGACCGATCTGCTTTGAGCGGCGCGGGTTGAGCAGCGACCGAGTCCCGTGGGCGCTGCTCACAGATTGCTCACACACGCGTTGGCAACGGATGGATCTAGGCGGCATTCGGTGACAACGCGGACAAGGCGTGACCTGCGTCAACACCCGTGGTTGGCCAACGATCGGCACTGGTTGGCAAGCGCAGTCGCACCCTACGGATCAGAAGGTTAGGGGTTCGAATCCCTTCGGGCGCACAGCAGGTCAGGGGCCATCTCGGGAAACCGGGGTGGCCCCTTTCGCGTCGGTGCAGCAGCGCAGTGCAGCAGCGCTCATGATCCGTCCAGGCTCTCGCCCAGCCGCTTGAGCGCATCCCGGGTCGCCGCGGAACTGACCTTGGCGTAGATCTCCATGGAGCGAACCGCAGGTACGCCGGGCGTCGTGGACCGTGATCCGCGGAACCTCGGCCCGCCTTCACCTGCGGCGCGCCGGCCGCCCGCGGCGGGCGCGCACACGAAGCGGCCCCGTGCCTCGACGGGGAAGTCCATCGAGTCACGGGGCCGATGCTCGTTCACGTCTGGCGTCGTCGGCGCGGCGACAATTCTGTTGGTCAGGAGCCGGACGGCGGAGGTCCGTCGCTCGGCCGGTTCACCTGAAAGGGCCAGACCGTGAGGTCGCCATGGGAGCACACCGTACCGACGTCGGCTTTCACGGTCAGCTGGCTGGTCTCGTCCGGCGGGATTACCTTGATCTCGTTCACGTGCCCGCCGCACAGCGGATTGGTGTTCGCCTCATCAGCTGATGGCGTGAAGGTCCAGACGACCAGTGTCCAGGCTGTGGCGCCTGGAGTAAGGGTCACCGACCGGGACGGCCGGTTCGTGGTGCGCACCACGTTGGTGGCCCGTGATTTGCCATCGGGTCCGACCAGTTGGACACCCGGGAAGCCGAAGATGACGCAGGTCTGGTCGCTGATGTTGGTCAGGCCGAGGTCAGCCTCGGCTTGGGCCCCGGCCTGACCGGGCCATTCGAATGGATGGAAGCTACCGCGCAGGTTGGAGGCGTGGCAGCGGCCCGGAACCGGGCTCGTGACGGACCCGGCGTTGGCTTGGCTACTTCCGGTAGACGAGGGCGCAGGGGTGGGTGTCTCGCTAGGAGCAGCTGTGGCCGTGGGAGGGGCTGTGGCCGTTGGGTTGGGGGGGATGGCGGGCAGGTTGGTGGCGGTGCGGTGCAGGCCGAGGGTGAAGCCGGTCGCCGCGATGGCGCCCACGGCGACCGCGGCCACCACGCCGACGGCAGCACGTTGGCGGGCACGACGTTGGTCGCCGCGTCGACGGATCAAAGACGATGCCCGCATGGGGCCGGCCTCCTCGGCTGCTTTGGCGATGTCGGTGAGCATGGTGGTGAACTGGTCAGGCATTGCTGCGCGCCTCCATCCCCGAGGTGCTGGTTGATTCGTCGGCGAACTCGGAGACTCTGCTGGCCAGGGCCTTGCGCGCGCGGGCCAGGCGGGTCTTGACCGTGTTGACCGGACTGCCGGCCTCCTGGCTGATCTCGTCGATGGACATGCCGACGTAGTAGTGCAGGACGATCACGCGGCGCTGGTCGGCGGGGATGCGGTGCAGCGCGTCGACCAGGGCGACGTGGTCGGGGGTTAGTCCGGGGACGTTGTCGGCCTGTCCGTGGCGGCGGTGGGCCAGTAGCCGGTTGGTCGCCTTGCGCCAGGTGCTGACGCTGATCCGGTACGCGGTGGTGCGCACCCACGCCTCCGGTGCTGCATGGCCGCTGACCTTGTCCCATTGCTGCCAGGCTCGGGCGTATGCCTCCGCGACCGCGTCCTCGGCCTCGGCCCGGCTGCCCGTCATCATGAACACCTGGCCGAGTACGCGCCTGGAGGTCGATGCGTAGAACGCATCGAAGTCTGCGGTCTCCCGCATCGATTCTCCCTCGAACACGGGCGGCCTCCTGCCGCCACCATGCATACGCCTGGGAGCGTCAGCAGGTTCCCCACCAGATTCCAAAACTTTTGGGAACCTTCGACGGCGGGGGACGGCCGGATATAAAACCGGCAATTCGCAGGCCCCGGGGTTGCACCGTCACGGCCGAACCGGGCCCACTCGCCGTCGCTCCACCCGCTGTCCACGGTAGAACGCCGCGCGTGGTGGTGGGATGGTGCGCGTGATGGAGCTCGACGGTAAAACCGTGTCCTCAGTGGACATCGCGGCGCTGGCGTTGCACAACTACGGGCACTTCACCTCGATGCGGGTCGAGGACCTGAGGGTACGAGGATTGGCGTGGCACCTGGAGCGACTGGTCCACGACTGCCGGGCGCTGTTCGCCGTCGACCTGGACGCCGACCGGGTACGCGCTCTCGTGCGGCGGGTGTGCCGGCGCGTACCGTCGCCGTCGGTCGTACGGGTGACGGTCTTCGCGCCGGGCCTCGATCTCGGCCGTCCGGCGGCGCCGGTTCGGCCACGGGTACTGGTAACCAGCCGCCCGGCTCCAGCCCCTGATCTTCCGCCGCTTCGGCTGGCCACCGCCGGGTATCGCCGGGACCTCCCGGAGGTCAAGCACGTCGGGCTGTTCGGGTCGGTGTACCAGCGCCGGGCGGCTCAACTGCGGGGCTTCGACGACGTTCTGTTCGTCCATCCCGACGGGCACATCACCGAGGGCGCGACCTGGAACGTTTGCTTCTTCGACGGGCGGCTGGTGTGGCCGCGATCGCCGTGCCTGCCGGGCGTCACGATGCGGCTGCTGAATGCGGCGCTCGGTGTCGGTGCCGGGCCGGCCGAGATCGAGCCGACCGAGGCTGTGCTCACCGCGGACGATGTCCCCGGGATGCGGGCCGCGTTCGTCACGAACGCCGCCGTGGGGGTCCGGCCGGTCGCCCGGGTCGACGAGGTCGTCTTCGCCGGGGAGCCGGCGGTACTCGAAACCCTGCGGCGGGCGTATGCCGGCATCGCCCTGGAGGAGATCTGACGCGTGAGCTGCGAATATCCTCGGCACAAAAGGGGCAATCAGAGTGGGTGAAGCGTGCACCTGACAGGGCGGTGATGGACACTCTCCACGACCTGGACGAGCTGGCCGTCCTCCTGGAACGCGCGGGTGGGGACGAGGACCTGTACGTGCGCTGGTCGAAGGGGCCGGACGTCGACCTGGCCGCCGACGACAGGCCCGAGCAGTCCAGCCGGGACTCCCTGACCGGGATCAGGCTGCCCGGGCTGTCGGCCAACCCGTTGCGGATGGAGCCGTGGTGGGGTGACCGCTCCATCCGGTTGTGGGTCGCCCGCCGGCTGTACGACTACAGCCACCTTCGCCAGCTGCGGGGCGTCGGCGTACGCCCCTGGGTGTTCGTCGGTGAGCAGTGCGGTCGTGGGCCGGACAACGAACCGTTGGTGATCTGTCACCGGCCGATCGCCTGGGTCTCCGACGCGGCGCTCAGGGAGTGCGAGCAGGCGGTACGGGAGCAGGGCTCGGACGAGTGGGGACCCCTGAACCGAGCCGACTAGCGCTGGGCGACCAGGGTTCTCCGGTACTCCTCCGGGAGCTGTGCCGTGGTGTCCTGGAACTCCTTCTCCCCGACCGCCTCGCGCAGTACGGAGATCACGGCTTGAGCGTGCCGGGTGGCCTCCTTCGTCTTGGAGATGCCCTCGCGCTGGGTGACCTGGTTGATGAACTCTTCCAGGGACAGCGGCAGTGCCACTCCCCGGCTGCGGGAGATGCCCCGGTCGAGGGCGGCGTGCAGTTCCCGGGGCAGGAACGGCCGCAGGTCGTTGACCTGGCCCGCCGTGACCCGCATGGCGAGCGCCTCGAGTACGGCCTCGGTGGCCTTGCGCGCACCCTCCCGGTCGAGCCCGGCCCGCACCGCCACGCGGTCGAGGAACTCGTCGAGCGACATCGGCCGGCCGAACCGTGGATCCCCCTCCGGCCCCGGTCGGGGTGGCGCCTGCAGCATGGCCACCTCGAGCAGCGGCTGGAAGTCCTTGGGCAGTTCCGAGCTCAGGTCCTTGTACTCCTTGGGCCCCACCGCCGTCCACGTCGCGGCGAGGACGGCGCGCGCCACCCGCTCGGCGGTCGGCCGGTCGGCGCCGCCCAGCCGGGCCGCGATCCGGTTGAGGAACTCGTCGAGGCCGAAGGTGGCGGTCGGGCCTTCACGGTGCAGGCACGGGCCCAGTTCGGATGGCAGCTTGCTCGCGAGGTCGGCCGCCTCGCCCTTGGAGATGCGCTGCGCCAGCGTGTTGAGCGTGAAGCAGGCCAGCGCCTGCGCCCGGTCATGCGGGATGCCACCCAGTTGCTCGACCGTGGTGATGAAGCCGGAATAGTCCATTGCTGGTCCTCCTGTCCGCCAGCGTTGTCCTTAGGTTCCAAGGTAGGCGTCCCGCGAGGGCCGGCCGCAGGCCACCGCTGGCCGACATATCGGCGACGGGTCGGTTGGCTGTCCATGATGGACAGTTGGGTGGCAACTCCTCCGCGTCCAGTACGTTCTTTGCACGATGACAGGCCCCCGCGGCGGGTGTTGGCTTGACGTCATGGCCGTTTCGTCTTCCGACAGTGGTGAGAGCATCGGGCGGTGGCGGGTTCCATCGCGCGACGACGGGTACGGACCGGCGCCCCCCGGCCGACCTATCGGCGGCGGTAGGCCCTATCGGGGTCGCCGCCGCCCGCCGGGCCAGCCCCGCTGGCCGTGGGTCACCCTGCTGGCCGGTGTGGTGCTCCTGCTGATCGCGGCCACCACCGCCGGCGGTGGCTTCTTCTACTACAAGAATCTGGAATCCGGGCTCCGGCGGGCGGACATGTTCGGCGGGGCCCGTGACGGTCGGCCGGCCAGGGGCGCCGACGGAGCGCAGAACATTCTGCTGCTGGGCAACGACTCCCGCGACTCGGACGACCCGAACCACACCCCCGAGCCGGGCGACTCCCACACCGACACGATCGTCCTGATGCACATCGATGCCGGGAACAAGAAGGCGTACCTGATCTCCGTGCCGCGTGACCTGTACGTGTACGTGCCGAGGAGCCCGGCCCACCCCGAGTTCGGTGACACCAGCGCGAAGATCAACGCGGCGTTCGCCTGGGGCGGCGTGCCGCTCGCGGTACAGGCGGTCGAGGACTATTCGGGGGTACGCATCGACCACGTGGTGATGGTCGACTTCGAGGGGTTCAAGAAGGTGACCGATGTCCTCGGCGGCGTCGACCTGGAGAACGACCAGGAGTTCACCTCGATCAACGAGCCGAAGTTCCGGCACTTCAAGAAGGGCCTCATCCACCTCGACGGGGCAGCGGCGCTGGACTACGTGCGCCAACGCCAGCAGTTCGCCGACGGTGACTTCACCCGGATGCGTCACCAGCAGATGTACCTGAGGGCGTTGCTGGACAAGGCGACCACCACCGACACGCTGGCCAACCCGCGCCGGCTCAACGCGTTCCTGAGGTCGGTGACCAAGACGCTCACGGTCGACCACGACTTCTCGCTGACGGGTGCCGCCCTGCGGCTGCGCAACCTGCGCGGCACCGACCTGACCTTTCTCGTCAGCCCGAACCTCGGGCCGGCGATGGTCGGTGAGGAGAGCGTCATGATGCCCGACAAGGCGAGGGCCAGGGCCCTGTTCGAGGCGGTCGCCAAGGACCGGGTCGGCGAGTGGCTGATCCGGGACGCGGCGTCCGACCGGAGCGGCGAGGACGCCCCGGACGCCGAGGCCGATCCGGACGCCTCGGTCGACCCGGACGGATCGGTCGATCCGGACGCCTGGGCCGCGGGGACGGACTACGAGTGATGCCCGGGTGCCCCGGGGCTCAGGCCGGGGCATCCCGCTGGTCGCGACGCAGCGGATGGTCCGGGGGTACCTCGATGAGCACGATCGGTACGCCGTCGGGATCGGAGATCCACGACTCGACGAGGCCCCACGGCTCGAGCCGCGGTGGGCGGGTCACCGTCACCCCGGCCGCGCGCAGGCGCTCGTACTCGGCGTGCACGTCACGTACCTGGAACCCGAGCTGGATCACCGAGCCGACGTCGCCGTCGGATCGCCCGGACACCTCGAGTAGTCCCTGGCCGAGGAAGAACACCACGCCGGGGTGGTCGGGCGGTCCGAACTCGCGGTAGACCGCCAGGCCGAGGGTCTCCCGGTAGAAGTACTGGGTACGGCGCAGGTCCGACGGTCGGAGCAGGATGCGGCTGGTGAGTACCTCCATATCCGGATCCTGCCCCATTGAGTCCGGCCCGAATGGCTGAGCGGGGCGCTCGGTGACATTCTGAAGAAGCCGACATCATTCTGGCGCTCCGGCTCAGAAGGCCCCTCCTCGGAGGTGAGCGGTGGCTGACCCTGTAACTCCGGGACGGCGCGCCACCGGCGGCCCGGCGCGTACCGGCTCGACGTGGCCGATCCTCGGACCCGCGCTGGTCGCCACGATCGGCGGGTTCCTGTTCGGGTACGACACGGGGGTGATCTCCGCCGCCCTGCTGTACCTGGCACCGGCCTTCCACCTCTCCGACACGCTGCAACAGGTGGTGGTCGCCGCGCTCCTGCTGGGGGCGATCGTGGGTGTCCTCGTGGCGGGCCCGCTCGTGGACCGGGTGGGTAGGCGCCGGGTGTTGATGGTCGCCGCGGCGGTGTTCGCCGCCGGGGCGCTGGCGTCGGCCTTCACGCCGAACGCCGCCGTCCTGATCGCGGCCCGGGTCTTCCTCGGCGGCGCCATCGGGACGGCGTCGCTGGTCGTACCGACCTACATCGCGGAGATGGCGCCGAGGTCGATCCGAGGTCGGCTGGTCTCGCTGCAGCAACTGATGATCACGGTGGGGATCTTCGTCTCGTACCTCGTCGGGTACGCCTTCGCCGGTAGCGGGGGTTGGCGATGGATGCTGGGCCTGGCGGCGGTGCCGGCCGTGGTCATGCTCGCCGGGCTGCTGGCGCTGGCCGAGAGCCCCCGCTGGCTGCTGGCCCACGGCCGCCCGGGCGAGGCGCGGGAGATCATGCTCCGGTCGCGGTCGGCCCGGGAGGCCGACGACGAGATCTCCGAGATCAGGAGCCTGCACGACGCGGAGCGCGGGCTGACCTTCCGTGACCTGCTCACACCCCAGATGCGGCCGGCGATCCTGCTCGGCGTCGCGGTGGCCGCGACCAACCAACTGGTGGGCGTCAACGCGATCATCTACTACACGCCGACGCTGCTCACCCGTACCGGGTTCGGGGCCTCGGCCGCGATCCTGTCGACGGTCGGAATCGGCCTGGTCAACATGATGGTGACCGTCGTCGCGCTGGCGCTGGTCGACCGGGTCGGCCGGCGGCCGCTGCTACTGGGCGGCACCGCCCTGATCGTCGTGGATCTGCTCGTCCTCGGCGGCCTCTACCTCCTGCCCGGCCGCAGCAGCCTGGTCAGCTGGCTCACCGTCGCCGCCCTGTGTGTCTACATCGCCGCCTTCGCGGCCAGCCTGGGCCTGGGTATCTGGCTGATCAACAGTGAGATCTTCCCGACCACGGTCCGCGGCAAGGCCGCGGGCTTCGGCACGGTGACCCACTGGGGGCTGGACTTCCTGATCTCGTTGACGGTTCTCACCACGATCAACCTGCTGACCGCCACCGGGCTGTTCTGGATGTACGCGGTCTTCGGCGCGCTCGGCCTCGGCTACCTCTACCGGCATCTGCCCGAGACGAAGGGGCGCAGCCTGGAGGACATCGAGGGATCGCTGCGGGGTCAGCGCCCCGACGTCGTCCGGCCCGCCCGGCCGCGACCGGCGTGACGGGCGTGACGGGCGTGACGGGCGTCCGCCGTGGCGTAGGCGTGTGCCCCGTCCGGACGGGGGGTAACAGTCCCGTATGCGGATGCGTTGGTCTCGCGGGTACGACCGCAGGTTCGGTGATCCCTATGCCTACGGCGGCTGGGGGAGGCGCCCACCCCGGTACCGGTCGGGCAACTCCTGCCTGCGGGACGCATGCCTGCTGGAGACCGGCTGCTGCATCGCGGAGTCCCTCGACGGCAACTGCCTGGTCGCCGGTCTGGTCCTGCTTCCCCAGTTCGTCGGTGCGATGACGTCCACCCTGCTGGCGGCGCCCGGGCGGGGTACGGATACCGGCCGGCGGGGTACGGCGACAGCGTCGGCCGAGGCCGGGCGCCGGCCGTCCCGTGCGGTGGCCGCGTTCGTAGGGGCCGTCCGGGTCTACCAGCGGGAGATCAGCGCCCATCGCCGTCCCTGCTGCCGGTTCACGCCCAGCTGCTCGGAGTACGCGGTGCGGGCGTTGCAGGCGCATGGCGTCCGGCGTGGCCTGTCGCTCGCGGCGCGGCGTCTGCTGCGCTGCCGGCCGGGCGGTGCGCGCGGGGCCGATCCGGTACCGGTGGTCGGCTCCGTCGCCTGACCTACCGGAGCCGCTGGGTGGACTTTCCGCCGCAGTCGGTGTCCGTGGCGTCCTGCGGCGCTCCTTCGTCGATGCGCTGGATGACCCGGTCGGCGATCGAGGCCAGGGTCTCCAGTTCATCCCCCGAGAGAAGGTCGATGAAGCAGCCCCGTACGGTCTCGACGTGACCGGGCGCGGCCGTCTCCATCGCGCGCCGTCCGGAGTCGGTGAGCTGGATGAAGGCGCCGCGGGCGTCGGTGGGGCACCCCTGGCGTGTTACCAGACCACGCCGCTCCATCCGGCCGACGTGGTGGGACAGTCGGCTCTTCTCCCAGTTGACCAGCCGGCCGAGATCGCGGGCGCGTAGCCGCTGGCCGGGGGCCTCCGACAGCGGTACCAGGATCTCGTAGTCGGCCGCGGACAGGCCGGCGTCGCGGGTGAGCTGCCGGTTGATGGCGCCGTCGAGCCGTCGGTGCATCGTGTAGAAGCCGCGCCAGGCGCGGGCTTCCCGCTCGTCGAGCCATCGGGGTTCTGCCACATGATCCACGATAGTCCGCGTCAGGTTGACGTGTCATCTTTTTGTGGCTAGGTTGATGTGTCAACAAGGTCAACCGAGTCTCCTGAGGAGCGGCCCACCATGTCCACGATCGACGCCCCCATCGCCATCGACGAGCTCACCGGCGAGTACCAGCTCGACGTCGCCCACAGCCGGCTCGGCTTCGTTGCCCGTCACGCGATGGTCACGAAGGTTCGTGGCGCGTTCAACGAGTTCGAGGGCTCTGCCCGGCTCGACTTCGCGGACCCGTCGAAGTCCAGCGCTCGCGTGACGATCAACGTTGCCAGCATCGACACCCGCAACGCCCAGCGCGACGAGCACCTGCGCACCAACGACTTCTTCGACGCGCCGAGCTTTCCGCAGATCACCTTCGTGGGTACCGGTGTGGAGCAGGTCGACGACGTGAACTACCGGCTCACCGGTGACCTGACGATCAAGGGTGTGACGAAGCCGGTCACGGTTGACTTCGAGTACAACGGTGCGGCCCGGGACCCGTTCGGCAACCTCCGCGTCGGCTTCGAGGGCTCTACCACCATCAACCGCAAGGACTGGGGTGTGAACTTCAACGCCCCGCTGGAGACGGGTGGCGTCCTCGTCTCGGAGAAGATCAACCTCGAGTTCGAGATCTCGGCGATCAAGGTGCAGTCCGCCTGAGCCAGGCGGCACCCGAGCACACTTTCGAGCGGGTGGACTCCCTCTGGGGGTCCACCCGCTTCGTGATCATGGGTTGTACGGACAGTGGTTTCGGCTGGGCTGTTCGGTTGATCTTTCCGCCGGCTGGTCGGTGGGACTTTTTGGACTTGGGTGATTTCTCCTTAATGATGCCGGTGGATGGGGTTGCGGCTGGCGGACTTGCTTTGGCAAGTTCCGATGGCATTCCCACCCCCTCCCGTAAGGACATCGAATGACGTATCGAGGGCTCGCGCGCCTTGCTGTCGCTGCCAGCGCGGTGATGGTCGGCGCGTTCGTGGCCGCCGGTCCGGCCGCGGCTACGGGCTCGACCGAGGAACCCCAGCCGGAAATCGGCGTCGCGGAGCTGAAGCTCCCCAACGACGGCCCCCTGCTCGCCAAGGACTTCGACACCAAGGGCTGCGAGGGCATCCCGGGTGGCGCCAAGGCCGGCACGGACGGCTGGGTGCTCAACCAGCCGGTGGAGGGCGTGACCGAGTACGGGTACATCCTCGGTCTGGTCAGCGCCGACCTGAAGCCGGTCGTCGTCGCCGTCGACAAGGACGGTGTCGTCGGCCTGGAGGTCGACGCGGCGGAACTGCAGAGCCTCAGGGCCGGCCGGCTGAGCAAGGAGCAGGCCAAGTCGCTCGCGAAGGCCACCGCGGGCGCAGAGCCGAGTGACGTCAAGGACGTTCCCGCTCCGGCCGGTGTGGCCGGTGGCGTGACCGACAAGGGTCTGGGTTGGCTGCAGACGCCGGCCGGCTGGCAGCTCGTCGGTGGCGCCCTGGTGTACAGCCCCGTGGTCAAGGGCGCGCCGACGGAGTTCACGCTGGCCCGCGTCTGCGACGCGCCGGCCAACCCGTCGCCGTCCACCGCCCCCGGTGCCGGTGGCGGTAGCGGTAGCGGTGAGCTGCCGTTGACCGGCGCCAACGTCCCGGTCGTGATCGGGATTGGCGTGCTGCTCGTCGGTGCCGGTGTGGCGCTGCTGGTCCTGCGCCGCCGCCGCGACACGAAGTTCGTCGCCTGACGGTTCAATGACGGAACCGGCCGGGCCACCTCAGGGTGCCCCGGCCGGTTCCGTCTTTTCCGGCCCCGTCAGATCTCCGCGAGCGTCTGCGGTACCCCGTCCACGATCTCGCGGGCGAGGAAACCGATCCGGCCGAACCGCGCGGCCAGTCGCTGTCCGCTCGCCGCGTGCGCGTACGCGCCCCAACAGGCGGCCTGTGCCGGGTCGGCGCCGCGCGACAGCAGTCCGGCCACGATTCCGGCGCGTACGTCCCCGCTGCCCGAGGTGCCCAGCCCGGCGTCGCCGCTCTCCTCGCGCCAGGTCCGTCCGTCGGGCGCGGCGATGTGGCCGAAGAGCGAGACCACCGCCCCGTACCGGTCGGCCAGGCTGGCGGCGGTACGGCCGAGGTCGTCGTCGGGCTCCCGGCCGAGCAGGAACTTCGCCTCGGTGAGGTTGGGCGTCAGGACTGCCGGGTACTCGCGCTCTGCCAGCAGGTCCGGGTCGTGGCTGAGGGCGCCCAGCGCGTACGCGTCCAGGACCAGCGCGGTGTCCGGACCGGCGGCGTCGAGCAGGGCGCGCAGCAGAGTGCCGGTCTCCTCGATGTTGTCCAGGCCGGGCCCGATCGCGATCGCCCGCGCGTTCCCGGCGAGCTCGGCCAGGCGCTCCGGCGGCCGGCCGGCGACCGAGCCCGCTTGCGTCTCCGGCAGCCCGATGACCAACGCCTCCGGTACCTGGATGCTCAGCGCCGCCGCGGTCGACTCGGCCACCGCGAGCTGCAGTACCCCAGCACCGGCGCGCAGCGCCGCCACGCCGGCGAGCAGTACCGCGCCGGGCGTGAAGCGGGAACCGCCGACGACCAGGACCGTCCCGCGCGCGCCCTTGTCGGCGGAGCGGCCGGGTACGGGCAGCGGCCACTCCCGCAGCAGCCGTGGAGTGATCACCGTCGGGTCAGACCGGTTCGGCATGCACCTCGTCCTCCCGTGTCGGCTGGGCACCCTCGCGTCGCAGGTGATCGACCTGGTTGAAGTCCACCAGTGACAGGTGGCCGTCCGGCCCGCGCCGCCAGGTGGTCAGCGAACAGTTGCCGATCGTGTTGTCGTGGGCGATCTCCAGCAGTTCCGCCTCGGTCAACTCCTCCACGAGATAGCGGAGCAGGAAGACCACCGCCTCGTGGCCCACCAGCAGAACGCGGCCACCCTCGTGGTCGCGTCGCAGGTCACCGAGCAGACTTCGCAGGCGCAGCGTCACGTCGGCCCAGGACTCCCCGCCGGGCGGCCGGTAGTAGAACTTGCCGAGCCGCTGCCTGCGGAGCGCCTCGGCCGGCAGCCGGGTACGCACGCCGTGGCTGGTCAGCAGGTCCAGGATGCCCAGTTCCCGGTCGCGCAGCCGTTCGTCGCGCGCCATCGGGAGGCCCAGCTCACCGACGGCGAGCTCGGCGGTCTGCACGGTCCGCAGGTACGGGGAGACGACCACCACGCTCGGACGCTGCCCCTCGGGCAGGTCGGCGAGCCAGCGGCCGACCGCATCGGCCTGCTCGCGTCCGGTCGGCGACAGCGGTACGTCGGCGTCCCGTTCCGGGATGTCGATCAGCTCGACCCCGCCGGTCTCGGCCCGCGCCGCGGCGACGTTGCCGGTGCTCTCGCCGTGCCGGACGATGCCGAGCCACTCCAGTTCCGCCATGTGTCGACCGGTACCCGCGTGAAGGCAGCCGGTAAACCGGCCACGATCTTGGAGGTCACCAGCGGTGGTGTACCTGCTCGGCGACCAGGTCCCGGTAGATCGCCTCAACCTCGTCGTGGACCTCCCGCGACAGCGGCGGCAGCGCGGCGGCGTCCGCGTTGGCCCGCGCCTGCCGGGAGTCCCGTGCGCCGGGGATGACCACGGAGACCGCCGGGTGGTCGATGATCCAGCGGAGCGCGAACTGGGCGGTCGTCGCGCCCGTCGGTACCAGCGGGGCGAGCCGGCGTACGGCCTCGAGACCGGTACCGAAGTCGACGCCCGAGAAGGTCTCGCCGACGTCGAACGCCTCGCCATGGCGGTTGAAGTTGCGGTGGTCGTTTTCGGCGAACCGGGTGTGCTCGTCGTACTTTCCCGACAGCAGGCCGCTGGCCAGCGGTACCCGGACGATGATGCCGACCCCGGCCTCCGCTGCTGCGGGGAAGACCTCCTCGAGCGGCTTGAGGCGCAGCGCGTTGAAGATGATCTGTACCGTCGCCAGGCCCGGCCGGGCGATCGCGGTCAACGCCTCCTGGCAGGTCTCCACGCTCACGCCGTACGCGGCGATCCGCTTCTCCTGCACCAGCGTGTCCAGCGCGTCGAAGACAGCGTCGGACGAGAACACGGGAGTCGGCGGGCAGTGCAACTGCACCAGGTCCAGCGTGTCGACGCCCAGGTTCTCGCGCGAGCGGTCGGTCCACGCACGGAAGTTGTCGAGGGTGTAATTCGCGGGGTCTTGCGCCATCCGGCGGCCCATCTTGGTGGCGACCGTGGCGTTCGAACCGGCCGGCGAGCGCAGGAACTGGCCGATGATCCGCTCACTGCGTCCGTCGCCGTACACGTCGGCGGTGTCGAAGAAGTTCACCCCGGCGTCGGCCGCCTCCAGCAGTACGTCCAGGGCGTCGCCCTCGTGGACCTCGCCCCAGTCCGCGCCGAGCTGCCAGGTACCCAGGCCCACCACGCCGACCGGCTTGCCGGTACGGCCAAGAATCCGCTGCTCCATGGCGTCGAGCGTAGCCAGTCTGCGGGAGCCACCGGATCGGCGGTGGCTGTTGTGCCGCCGGTCGCCGCGCATTACCGGTTCGTCGCCTGACGGATGAAAGAGAGTGCCCTCCCGTCCGGGCGGGAGGGCACTCTCCGGTGGTTGATCGATCAGCAGGGGCCGTTGCAGGCCAGGACCTTCAGCCGGTCCAGGGTTCCGTTCCACACGTTCTGGTCACCGGGGAAGGTGCCCGACGACGCGTACTGCCAGAAGGAGTAGGCGCCCCAGCCCGCCGGCAGCGTGCCGACGGTGCTCGAGTACCGGGCGATCCACAGGGGATTGTTGGCGG
This sequence comes from Planosporangium mesophilum, assembly GCF_016863255.1. Lineage (GTDB taxonomy): Bacteria > Actinomycetota > Actinomycetes > Mycobacteriales > Micromonosporaceae > Planosporangium > Planosporangium mesophilum. The sequence goes on along the minus strand of NZ_BOON01000052.1, from coordinate 4,808 downwards.
CGAACTGCGACGTATTGCCGGTGCAGGTGGTCCACCAGTCGGTGGTGGTGTAGATGGTGGCCCACCGGCCGGTGCGGGCGTAGTACTGGTTGACGAACGACGCGATCCAACTGCGCATGCTGGCCTGGGAGAGGCCGTAGCAGGTGGCGCCGTACGGGTTGTACTCGATGTCGAGCGCGCCCGGGAGGGTCTTGCCGTCCTTGGACCAGCCGCCGCCGTGGTCGACGAAGTAGTTGGCCTGGGTGGCGCCGGTGGAGCGGTCGGGCAGTGCGAAGTGGTACGCGCCGCGGATCATGCCGACGTTGTAGGAGCCGTTGTACTGCTGGGCGAAGGACGGGCTGGTGTAGCCGGTGCCCTCGGTGGCCTTCACGTAGGCGAACCGCGCCCCGTTGTTCCAGGCGGCCTGCCAGTTCACGTTGCCCTGGTGGCCGGAGACGTCCATGCCGGGCAGGCCGGCGGGGGCGGCAGCGGCGGCGGTCGGGTTGAGGATGGCGAGCGCGGCAGCGGTGGCAGCCATGGACAGGCCGGCCAGCAGGCGACGTCCCCACCGGCGCGGGGAGGCGGGTGAGCCCGGCGTCGGTCGTGTCATCGGTCCCTCCGGGGGTGATAGATGGATGCCGATGAGCTTGGTCGTCTGCCGTGCGCCGCGCAAGGGTAAGGGATTAACGATTTTGAGTGAATCAATGTCAAAAATTCACATGGCGGGTACCTGGTAGGGGATCTGGTAGGGATCACCCGTTCGCCGGCTACCTCCGCTCGTGAACGTCGTTGGCGGCCCGCACCGCGGCGGCGCTGGCGGCGTCGCCCCGGGCCTCCAGCCCGTCGATGACCCCCTCGATGTCGGCTCGGGGCCGGTTCTGGCTCAGCTTGAGCTTGGCCTCGATCCGGCTGATGACCAGTTCGACGCCGACGATCGCCCGCAACTGCCCGGCGATGAACGCGGGCGGCGCGTCGTCGACCGACCACGGCCGCGCGGTCGCCGCCTCATGCCGGTCGGTGAGCCGGCGGACCAGCGAGTCCAGCCAGTCGGGGTCGTCGTGGACGACCAACCGGCCGTACACGTGGGCGGTCACGTAGTTCCAGGTGGGTACCGTCCGGCCGTGCTCCGACTTGGACGCGTACCAGGAGGGTGACACGTACGCGTCCGGGCCGCGGACGATGACCATGGCCTCGCCGAGGACCGGCTGCCGCCACTGGTCGTTGTTTCGGGCGACGTGGCCCAGCAGCGCCCCGTGCTCGCCGACCTCGGCGTCGTACACGAAGGGCAGCAGTGTCGCGATCAGTCCACTCGGCGTCGCGGTGACCAGGTCCGCCGCGCCGTGATTGGCTAGCAGGCCCCGTACCGCCGCGTCGTCGGCCGCGAAGTGAGTGGGAACGTACATCTGGCCACCTCGTTCCGGTATCGGTGCTGGTGACAGCAGTATGCGGAGGCCGGGCGCGGCGGCCGTGCCCGGGCCCTGGCCATCGATTACCGGCGATCGGGCGGGCAGCGGGCCGGGGCCGCTGCCGTTATGCTCCCGGCGAGCATGACAGGGCGTTCCGGCCTTCAGGGCTCGCCGGCGGGGGCGGCTGGTCTTGTCCCGACGCAACCCTTCCCGGCCTGCGCTACGTCTTCACAGGGGACCATGTTGCCGCGGCTCATGGTCACAGATGTCCCCGAAACGGTTAGGCAGTTGATGGGGGAACCGGTGCGAAGGCAACTCCTGCTCCACCTGAGCGTGCTCGCGGTGATCGTCGCGACGGCCACCGCGTGCGACTCGTCCGGGCCGAAGGCCGGTACCCCGGATCTCGAAGCCCGAGGCGCGACGATGACCACCGCCAAGCCGAGCCGCCAGGATCTGTCGAACCGGGTGAGCCTGTCGGGCAAGGTCACCATGAACCCGGTCTTCGGGCTGGTCGCCCCGGTCGGCGGCGAGGTGCGGTACTTCGACGTCAGCCCCGCGCAGTCCACACCCACCAGGCCGACCAGGGTGGCCACCATCTGGGCCAACGGCAAGGCCAACGCGGTGGAGGTGCCGGCGGGTGCCACCTTCGCGGGCCGGCTGGTGCCCGACCGGTCCACCGTCACCGCCGGGATGCCCGTCGTCTCGGCGACGCTCGCCGGTTACGGCATCGTCGCCGATATCGACGCGGCGCAGGCGTACAAGCTCTCGGACGCGCTCCCCTCGGTGCAGGTGCAGATCAAGAACGGTCCGGGCCCCTTCGCCTGCACGGTGCGCGGCACGATAGCGGCGCTGCCGGCCGGGATCATTCCGGATCCGCCGAAGCCGGCGGCCACCCCCAGCGGGCCACCCAACGGGGCACCGGGCAAGGCGCCGGCGATCAACGAGGCGGTACCGGGACGTGAAGGGGCCACGCCGTCCGAGCCGACCGGCATGCGCCTGGTGTGCACCCCACCCGCCGACGTGAAGTTGATCAACGGCGCCGCCGCCACCGTGGAGGTGGTGACGGAGACGGCCACGAACGCGCTCGTGGTGCCGGTCGAGGCCGTCGCCGGTACGCAGGGCAAGGGCAAGGTCGACGTGGTCAGGCCGGACCGTTCCCGCGAGACCAGGGACGTGGTGCTCGGGCTGAGCGACGGCAAGGTCGTGGAGATCAAGTCGGGGCTGACCGGCGACGAGACGCTCGCGGTACCCGGCCCGAACATCCCACCGGCCAAGGAGGGCAACACCGGACCGACCCCTTCGGAGCCCAAATGACGCCGCTGATCCAGCTCGACGCCGTTACCAAGACGCTCAAGGGTCAGGGCCGGCCGCGCGACATCCTGTGCGGCGTGGACCTGACCGTCCGCGCCGGCGAGAGCGTGGCCGTCCTCGGCCGCTCGGGCTCCGGCAAGAGCACGCTGCTCAGCCTGATCGGCCTGTTCGACCGGCCGGACGGCGGCCGGTACCTGCTGAACGGCCGCGACATCACCCGGCTGCCGGAACGCCGGGCGGCCGCCCTCCGCAGCGCCGAGTTCGGCTTCGTCTTCCAGCGGTTCTTCCTGCTCAAGCAACTCACCGCGGCGCAGAACGTGGCGATGGCCCTGGTCAACGGCCAGGGCTGGCTACCCCGCCGCAAGCGCCGGGTGAAGGTGCTGGCCGCGCTGGACCAGGTCGGGATCGCCCACCTCGCCAAGCAGAAGCCGCCGAAGCTGTCCGGCGGTGAGCAGCAGCGGGTCGCCATCGCGAGGGCACTGGTACGCGAGCCGCGGGTGCTGCTGGCCGACGAGCCGACCGGGGCGCTCGACACCGAGACCGGCAACCTGGTGATCGGGGCCCTGTACGCGGCCACCGAGCGGGGGTGTGGCCTGATCCTGGTCACCCACGACCGCGACCACGCCGGCCGGATGGGGCGGGTCCTCCAGCTCACCGACGGCGTCCTCACCCCGGCTACCGCGAGGGCCGGCGTGTGATCCGACTGTCCGGACGACTCCGTTCCTCCCTGATCATCGGCGTACAGGGCATCAGGGCCCGCAAGCTGCGCACCCTGCTGTCCATGGTCAGCCTGTTCCTCGGCGTACAGGCGGTCGTGGTGGTCCAGACCGGCGCCTCGCTCGCCGAGCGTTCCCTGCTGTCGGAGTCCGAACTGCATCAGGGCAAGGACGGGACGCTGCTGATGTACCTGCCGTCCCGCGCGGACACGATCCCGGTCGCCCTCGACACGCTGCGGGGCCGGTCGGACGCGGTCGCCGTCACGAGTACCAGGGCGGTCATCGGCGAGCCCGGGGTGAGCCCGGTGAACCCCGGTGGAAATCCGTTCGACGGCACCGACCGGTATGGCGGCGGCTACGGCGTCATCTGCGACAACAGCGGCTGCCGCAGCATCAACGGTCCGGCCGACAGCCAGGCGCCCCCCGGCGCGGCGATCGAGCTGCAACTGATCGGGCTGACCGGGGACGTGCGGCAGTTCCGGCCGTACCGGCTGGAGTCCGGGCGCTGGCTGGACTTCTCGTCGGCGCCGTCGCTGTCACCCCAGATCGTGATCAACAAGCAGGCGGCCAAGGGCTTCGCCCGGCACCGGGTGCCCGCCGAGATGCGCATCGACGGCGCGACCGCCGACCCGACGCCGCGGATCATCGGCGTGGTCGACGACGGCGGATACCAGCCGGCCGCGTACGTGCGTACCGAGGAGCTGCTCAACTGGCTGCCGCAGGCGGCCCTCGGCTCGGGGGACGGCGGCGGTCTGCAACTGCTGCTGTCGCCCTCGGCCACCGCGGTCGAACAGACGCTGCGCGCCCGGCTGCTGGCCGGCGGCGCGCGCGCCGAAGAGATCCACGCCGAGCCGGTCAACGCCAGGGAAAGGGCGGCGAGGGAACTGGCGATCATGCGGTGGGTCTTCCTCGGGATGGCGAGCCTCGTCCTGCTCATCGGTGTCGCGGGGATCCTCAACGTCGGACTCGCGACCGTCGGCGAACGCATCGAGGAGTTCGCGCTGCGCCGAGCGGTGGGCACCCCGAGGTCGCTGCTGGCCGGGATCGTGCTCGCCGAGACGCTGCTGACGGGCCTGTTCACGGCCGCGGCTGCGATCGGCTTCGGCGCGGCGGGACTGAAGGTGCTCAGTGCGGTGCTCGGCGACCGGGAGACGTTCCTCGCCAACGTCGAGTTTCCCTGGCAGGCCGGGGTGGCGGGGGTCATCGCCGGGCTGGTGGCGGGCATACTCGGCGGTTTCGTTCCGGCGGTACGGGCTGCCCGCATCCCCATCGCCACGGTGATGCGCGCCTGAGTTGCCGAGCGATCCCGGCTCCGGCGGTACGTTCCGGTTACCCGGGGTAGCGGGCCGGTATGACCGAGGGAAAGTTCATACCGGGAAACCAGACCGCGAACACC
>NZ_BOON01000051.1 GCF_016863255.1 Planosporangium mesophilum | reverse complement strand
ACTGTTCCGCGCGCAGCGCGCAGGGAATCCCCGTCCTTCAGGGCGGGGAGAACGTCAAAGCTTGCGGTGCATGACGTGCAGGCCGACCGGGCCGTGCACGGGATGGTCGAACGCCTCCGGGATGGTACCGACGATCCCGAAGCCGAGGGAGCGCCACAGCGCCGCGGCAGGGTTGGTCTCGACCACCGCGTTGAAGACCATCGAGCGGTACCCGTCGCGCCGCGCCGCGTCGAGCACGTGCTCGGCGAGGCGGCGGCCGACACCGCGCCCGGCGTACCCGGGGTCGACCATGAACCCGGCGTTCGCGACGTGCGCGCCCGGACCGCCGTGGTTCGGCTTCAGGAAGGCCGACGCCACGATCCGGTCGCCGTCCGCCACCACGAACACCCGCGCCGACGGGGACATCCACAGCGTGCGCGCCTCGTCCGGGCCGACCCCCGGGTCCCACGTGTAGGTCTCACCGGCTTCCACGATCTCGTGCCAGAACGGCCAGATGGACGGCCAGTCCTCGGGCGTCGCCTCCCTGATGAGCATGCCCGGATTCTCCCATGCTCACCTCCCCCTCCCGGTGATCGCCGACCCCGCGCTGTTCGCCACCGCCGTCGACGAGCTGCTGCGGCGGACGTCGAGCATCGCGTACGCGGGGCAGCCCGGGTACCTGCGCTCGGAACGTCCAGCGGGGCGTGAAACGCCTGCCGATCCACTGGAGACGGCGGTCCTAGACGTTGTCTCGGCGCACCTCCCGCAGCGCGTCCCTGACCCGGTCGGCGACCGCCAGCGCCGGTCCGAACACGATGTTCGCGGCCGGCGACGTCAGCGACGGGTGCGGCCTGGTCGGTGCCAGGGCCGCCGCGGCCCGGACCGCGCCGGCCAGGGTCCGCAGCCGCTCCTCGCCGGCGGTGTGGCGCAGCCGGCCGAACTCGCAGCGCTCCTCCTTGCGGGCGTGCGTGAGCACCGCCAGCCGCAGCCGCCCCAGTTCGGCGTCGAACGAGGCGTCCATGCCCTTCCCGTCGCCCCGGTCGGCCAGGTCCACCAGGCCGGCCAGCATTCCCTTGGCGTCCCGCTCCTCGTCCAGACGGCGGTCGATGACGGCGTCACCGAAGTCGAGCCGCCGACGGGCGATCGGGTGGATGACCTCCTCCTCGGCGGTCTCGTGCATCGACAGCAGCCGTACCAGGTCCTCGAACGCCTCGCGCTTGGCGTTACCGGTCGTGCGCAGCACGGCCCGGAACAGGTCCTCGATGCGGGCGTGCTGCTCCAGCAGCAGGTCGATCGCGTCCGGCTCGCGGGCTTCGGTCGTCCGCTGTGACTGCTCAACCACGGCGCACCTCCGCGGGCTCGCGCAGCTCGCGTACCGGGTGCGGCCCCTCGGTCTCGATCCGGTACTCGCGGCCGAACTCCGCCCGGTGCTCGTCGATGACCCGCTCGTTCGGCGGCTTCTCGCCACCGTGGATGCGCTCCTGGAACTCCCGGAACCGCTCGTGCGCCTCCCGCACGTACCCGTTGCCCAGTTTGGTGAGGTCGACCTGGGTGGCGATCAGTTCTCGCAGGTAGGCCTTGTTCGGCTCGAAGCGCACCGCCTCGGGCAGGCCGTCCGTGCCGACGATCTGCTCCGGTTCGCGTCCGTCGAAGCGCCGCAGGTGCTCGCAGGCCTGCTGCAGGTGGGCCAGCTCCATCTGCAGGTGCAGCTCCCAGATCGCCTTGATGCGCGGGTCGCTCTCCTGCTGCATGAACGAGTAGTACAGGTAGCACTCGTTGTACTCGTGCAGGACCTGCCGTTCCCACCACGTCTCGCGGGGGTCGAGCAGGGTCTCGTAGTGCGTGACGTGCTCCTGCTCGATGAGGCTGATCTCCTGGTAGAGCTGGCGCGCGATCGGCTCCATGTAGTGCGGGCCGACGTTCATGTAGTAGTTCATCACCTGCTGCTCGGCGGCCAGGATCGTGAGCGCGTGCAGCTTCGAGCGCACGTCGGTGGTGTCCCGGTCGTAGTGGTCGCGCACCTCGTCGTACGGGTGGCGGTGGTGCATGGTCGTGGGCCGGCCCGGCATCACCTCGGTGAGCTGGTCGACGACCTTCTCCGCCTTGCGCCGCTCCACCATCTCGTACAGGTTGGCGTACCGGTACAGGTGGTCGAAGTCCTCCAGCACACCGAACTCGTACGCCTGCTTCAGGTACGGGTCGGGCTCGTTGCGGGCGACCCACGCGGTCAGGTCCACGGCGGTCTGCTCGTACCCGAGCGTGACCTCGAGGGGACTGTTGATGCCCGGGAGCAGCCAGTTGACCACCCGCTGCTGCTGGGACTCGACGTAGCTCACGTACGCGAGCTGGCGGCGCACCTCGTCGCTGTCGCAGAAGCGGATGAGCTGGTGGGTGCAGTTCACGGCCTCGACCTCGATCCCGTTGAGCGCGATGATCCGGCACCGGGTGTACGGGTCGACCAGTTCCGGGTCGATCGGTTCGACGCTGAGCTCCCGCCAGTTGCGGATCTGCCGTTCGAGCGGGATGCCCCGATGTTCGAGGGGATTGAACACGCTGGTCCTCCTGGCTGGGTGGCGCTACGACACCATGCTGGTGGCGCTGAGGCCCGGCCCCCCTACCCCGATCCGGGGACGGAAACCGCAGGGTTATCACCATTTGAACCGACGTGGGGTGATCGCCCGGACTCTTGCACGCTCGGAGTATGAGAGCGGTCCGGGTACACACCTACGGAGAACCACCGCGCGTCGACGACATCCCCGAGCCCACCATCCGCGGTCCGCTGGACATCCTCGTGGAGGTCGCCGCGGCCGGGCTGTGCCGCACCGACCTGCACATCATCGAGGGGCAGTGGGCGGAGAAGTCCGGCGTGGAGCTGCCGTACGTGATCGGCCACGAGAACGCCGGCCGGGTACGCGAGGTCGGCAGCGCCGTCACCAACGTCGCGCCGGGAGACCAGATCATCCTGCACCCGCTGGTCACCTGCGGGCTGTGCCTGCCCTGCCGTCGCGGCGTCGACCAGCACTGCGAGAACTCCCGGTTCCCCGGCATCGACAGCGACGGCGGGATGGCGGAGCTGCTGCTGACCTCGGCCCGGTCGGCGGTGAAGCTGCCGCCCGAGCTGGACCCGGTCGACGTGGCGGCGCTGGCCGACGCCGGGCTGACCGCGTACCACGCCGTCACCAAGGCCCTACCGCTTCTGTACCCGGGCAGCAGCTGCGTCGTGATCGGCGTGGGCGGGCTCGGGCACATCGGGGTGCAGTGCCTGGCGGCGACGACCGCGACCACGGTGATCGTGGTCGAGCGCAACGCCGACGCCCTCGAGCTTGCCGGCACGTACGGGGCGGTGCACCTGGTGCCGGCCGACGGCGAGCAGGTGCGACGGGTCCTGGAGCTGACCGGCGGCGCCGGCGCGCACGTGGTCCTCGACTTCGTCGGCGAGCAGGGCACCGAGGCCGAGGGGCTGGCGATGACGCGCCGGGCGGGGTCGTACTTCGTGATCGGCTACGGCGGCAAGGTCGAGATCCCGACCATCGACCTCATCGCCACCGAGCGCAGCGTCATCGGCAACCTCGTCGGCACGTACCCCGAGCTCCACGAGCTGATCAGGCTGGCGGCCGACGGCCACGTACGCCTGCGGACGGAGGTGTTCGGACTGGACGACGTCAACCACGCCATCGAGGAGCTGGAGTCCGGCCGGCTGCGCGGCCGGGCGGTCCTGGTACCGCGACGCGGCTGACCGGCCCGCGCGCGACCGGCTCCGGTCACGCCCCGGGTCACAGCGGTGGGCTCGGCAGCGTCACCGGCGGTACCGACGGGTCGGGATCCGGGCTGGGCTGCGTCGTCGGGCTCGGCACGTGGGGCGGCGAGGGCGTGACCGTGACGGTCGGGATCGGGATCGGGACGCCCGGGCCCGGCGGCCCGCCGGGCCGCTTCGGCCCCGGGGGCACCGTGGTCGACCGGGGTACGGGCGCCTCGGCGGGCGCCGTCGGTGAGGGGTCGGCGGGCCCGGCCGGATCCGGGGTGGACGTGGCGGACGGGGTCGAGACGGCCGCGCCCTGGGGAAGCATGCCCGTCACGGTCGCCATCTCCTCGCGTAGCCGCCGCGCCCGGCTCGGATCGTCCACCCGACCCAACAGCGTCTCGGCCCGCTTGAGCAGGCGCCGCGCCTCGTCGTACCGGCCGTCGGAGGCGGCCAGCCGGGCCAGCGCGAGCGTGTGCTCGGTGTCGGCGGCGTCGGCCTGCTCCGGGTACATGGCCCTGGTGATCGGCCACAGCGGACTCCCCGGCGTGGCGTGACCGGCGCCGATGACGATGCCGGTGCCGGCGACGAGCAGGGCCGCGGCCGACCCGAGGGTCCAATTCACGACGCGGCGGCTCCGGCGCCCGGGCCGTGGGTCCGCTCCCACGAGAGCGTCCGCCGCCTCGTCGTGCGGGGTGGCCGGCTCGACGTCCGCGCCGACGTGCCACGGAGGTGCCACTCCGGGCGCCGGCTCCGGCAGCGCGACCACCGGCAGCAGTTCGGTGGGCTCGCCCGCGGGCTCCGCCTCCGGCTGCGCCACCACGGCCGTGCCGACCGGCAACGGCTGCGCGGCGAGCTCGTCGAGGCCGGCGGCGAGGTCGTCGCGCCAGGCCGCCAGCATCCACGCCGCCCGATCGGTGGCAGGGACCGTCCCGCCGCTGCCCAGCGCGTCGAGCAGGAGCGTATCGGCGACCACGTCAGCGAGGTCGGTGGGTCGCTCGCCGGAGGTCAGGGGTCCGTCAGTCATGCCGGCACCTCGTCAAGGGTGTCGCCGGCCAGCGTACGCAGGTGCGCAAGCGCGCGCGACTGTGCCATTCGGACCGCGGCGGCGGACATCCCCAGGACGCCGCCGACCTCCTCGGCGGGTAGACCGACGGCCACCCGCAGGACGATGATCTCCCGGTGGGTCGCGGACAGCTTGCCGAGCAGCATCGACAGCCGCCGCGCGTCGTCGGTGGCGACGGCCTGCTGCTCGGGGCCCGGCGTGAGGTCCGGCCGGTCGGGCAGGGCGTCGACCGGCGCGATCGACAGGTGCCGCATCGCGGCCCGCTGTGCGTCGGCCACCTTGTTGGCGGCGATGCGGTAGACGAACGCCGCGAACGGTCGCCCCTCGTCCCGGTACCGGGGCAGCGCCCCCAGCATCGCCAGGCACACCTCCTGGGCGACATCGTCGGCGGTGGTGTACGCGCCGCCGACCCGGCCCAGGTGGGCCCGGCAGTACCGGACGACACCGGGACGCAGGCGCGCGAGCAACGCCGCCGTGGCGACCGGGTCGCTACTGGCGGCGCGGCTGACGAGCTCTGCCTCTGGCACTGTCATCGATGTTGTGGTACCCCTTCGTTACCGACGAGTATCCCGCACGTTAGCCGCACGACGGCTAATCCCCTAATGGGTGAGGGGGGCTCCCCCAAAGGGAGTCACTTTGCCCTAGTGTGGCCCTCATTTCCATGCGCTGATCTCGGCGCGGAGTCCTGTGTGTTACACACCGGGGCGCCGCGACGATGTCCAGATACAACTCAAAGTCTGCGAATGACTCACCCCCACCACCCTGGAGGAAGCAGTTGGGCGTCGAGGTACGCGTCGAAGGGCTGACCAAGTCCTTCGGCGGCCACCCGGTCTGGGCGGACGTGAGCCTCACGCTGCCGGCCGGGGAGATATCTGTCCTGTTAGGTCCGTCCGGTACCGGTAAGTCCGTCTTCCTGAAGACGCTGATCGGGCTGCTGCGGCCCGACCGCGGCTCGATCTGGATCGGCGACCGGGACCTGCCCCGACTCTCCGAGCGCGACCTGTACGAGGTCCGCCGGCTGTTCGGCGTGCTGTTCCAGGACGGCGCGCTGTTCGGCTCGATGAACCTTTACGACAACGTGGCGTTCCCGCTGCGCGAGCACACCCGCAAGTCCGAGTCGGAGGTCCGCGCCATCGTCCAGGAGAAGCTGGACATGGTCGGCCTGACGGGCGCCGAGGACAAGCTCCCCGGTCAGATCTCCGGCGGTATGCGCAAGCGCGCCGGCCTGGCCCGCGCGCTGGTCCTGGACCCCGAGATCGTGCTGTTCGACGAGCCGGATTCCGGCCTCGACCCGGTGCGCACCGCGTACATCAACCAGCTCATCATCGACCTCAACCAGCAGACCGACGCGACGTTCCTCATCGTCACGCACGACATCAACACCGCCCGGACCGTGCCGGACAACATCGGGCTGCTGTACCACAAGCACCTGGCGATGTTCGGGCCGCGCGAGATGCTGCTGTCGAGCGAGGAGCCGGTGGTGCGGCAGTTCCTCAACGCGCTGCGTCAGGGCCCGATCGGCATGGCCGAGGAGAAGGACGCCGACGAGCTCGAGGCCGAGGCTGCGTCCGGGGTGGAGCTGCCGCCGCTGCCGCCGATCCCGCCGCAGCTCCAGCCCTCCGACGGCGGGCAGCGCCGGGCCGAACGGCCGGCCGGCGAGTGGTGCCGCGACAACGGGGTCACTCCCCCGCCGGGCTCGTTCGCGGGGGAGGCCGTGGCATCGGGCCGGCACGCCGCGGACACCCACGACTTCGGTCGGGGCAGCGTCTACCGCAGCGAGGTGGGCTCGTGAGCGACATGGGCTCAATGTCCGGGCGAATGCCGTTACCGAGCGCCAGCGAGGTGATGTCATGAGTGTCGGACCGCCGCCGGACCCGAAAGCCGCCCGCGCGCACCGTGGCGGACCCGTCGTCGGCTACGCCGTCGAGGGGCTGCGGGTCTACGGCAACTTCTTCGCGTTCTGCCTGGACGCACTGCGCGGCCTGTTCCGGCGGCCGTTCCAGGTACGCGAGTTCATCCAGCAGGCGTGGTTCATCAGCTCGGTCTCGATCATGCCGGCGGCGCTGGTCTCCATCCCCTTCGGCGCGGTCATCGCGCTGCAGCTGGGCTCGCTGGTCCGCCAGCTCGGGGCGCAGTCGTTCACCGGCGCCGCCTCGGTACTCGCGGTGATCCGCGAGGCGGGGCCGATCGTGACCGCGCTGATCGTCGCGGGCGCCGCCGGCTCGGCCATCTGCGCCGACCTCGGCTCGCGGAAGATCCGCGAAGAGCTGGACGCGATGGAGGTGCTGGGCATCGACCCGATCCAGCGCCTCGTGGCACCTCGGATCGTCGCCTCGATGCTGGTCGCCATCCTGCTCAACGGCCTGGTCAGCGTCGTCGGCGTGTCCGGCGGCTACTTCTTCAACGTGGTCATGCAGGGCGGCACGCCCGGCGCGTACCTGGCCAGCTTCCAGGCGCTCGGGCAGCTTCCGGACCTGATCTCCGGCGAGATCAAGGCGGCGATCTTCGGCGTCATCGCCGCCGTGGTCGCCTCCTACAAGGGGATGACCGCCAAGGGTGGCCCGAAGGGCGTGGGCGACGCGGTCAACCAGAGCGTCGTCATCACGTTCATGCTGCTGTTCGCGGTCAACTTCGTGATCACGGCCGTGTACTTCCAGATCGTCCCGCAGAAGGGTAGCTGAGTTGGCCATCTTCGACCGCCTTGACGATCTCGGCGGCCAGCTGTCGTTCTACGCGCGCTCCTTCGCGTGGACGCCGCGGACGATCCGGCGCTACAAGCGGGAGATCCTGCGACTGCTCGCCGAGGTGAGCTTCGGCTCCGGGGCCCTGGCCGTGCTCGGCGGCACCGTCGGAGTCATCTGCTGCATGACCTTCTTCACCGGTACCGAGGTCGGCCTGCAGGGCTACCAGGCGCTCAACCAGATCGGCAGCAGCGCCTTCACCGGCTTCATCTCCGCGTACTTCAACACGCGCGAGATATCCCCGCTGGTGTCGGCGCTGGCCCTGTCAGCGACGGTGGGCTCCGGGTTCACCGCCCAACTCGGCGCCATGCGCATCTCCGAAGAGGTCGACGCCCTCGAGGTGATGGGCGTACCGTCGCTGCCCTTCCTGGTCACCACCCGGATGATCGCCGGCTTCATCGCGGTCATCCCGCTGTACGTGATCGGCCTGCTGGCCAGCTACCTCGCCACCCGCTCCATCGCGACCATCTACTTCGGGCAGTCGACCGGTACGTACGACTACTACTTCCACCTGTTCCTGCCCCCGGCGGACGTGCTGTGGTCGTTCGGCAAGGTGCTGGTGTTCAGCATCGTGGTGGTGCTCGTGCACTGCTACTACGGCTACAACGCCAGCGGCGGCCCGGCGGGTGTCGGCGTGGCGGTCGGCCGCGCGGTACGGCTCGCGATCGTCTCGGTCAACATCATCGACTTCTTCCTGTCCCTGGCCATCTGGGGCGCCACCACGACCGTCCGGATCGCGGGGTGAGCATGAACCGCCATCGTTTCCTCGGCATCGCCTTCATCATCGTGCTGGTCGCCGCGCTGAGCGCGTCGGTGCTCCAGTACAAGAAGGCGTTCACCCCGGTGACCTGGGTGACGTTGAAGGCCGACCACACCGGCGCACAGCTCAACGAGGGCGCCGAGGTCAAGCTGCGCGGGGTCGTCGTCGGCGACGTACGCAGCATCACCTCCGACGGCAACGGCGCCGTCGCGCGGCTGGCCCTCAACCCGTCGCAGACCGACCTCATCCCGAGCAACGTCACCGCCCGGCTGCTGCCCAAGACGCTGTTCGGCGAGCGGTACGTGGCCCTGGTGCCGCCCGCCGGTCGCGCGGCGGCCCCGCTGCACTCCGGTTCGGTCATCGGCCAGGACCGCACCACCGCCGCCCTCGAACTGGAGCGGGTCCTGGACGACGCGCTCCCCCTGCTCCAGGCGGTCAAGCCGGACAAGCTGGCCGCCACGCTCGGCGCGGTGGCCGAGGCGCTGCGCGGCAACGGCGACCGGATCGGTCAGGACCTGGAGGCGGCCGACACCTACCTGAAGGCCCTCAACAAGGACATGCCGACCATCCAGGAGGACGTCCGCAAGCTGACCACCGTGCTGGACACCTACAACGGCGCGGCGCCGGACCTGCTGTCGATCCTGCGCGACGTGACGGTCACCGCGAACACGGTGAGCGACCAGCGCACCCAGCTGTCGACCTTCCTGGCCGAGACCACCAATGCGGCCGACGTGACCCGGATCTTCGTCGACAAGTACGACGACCGCATCATCCAGGTCGGCTCGGTCAGCCGTCCGGTGCTGGAACTGCTCGCCGAGTACGCCCCCGAGTACCCGTGTGTGGCGCACGGCCTGGTCACCCAGCAGCCGCGGGTGGAGCAGATCTTCTCCGGCGGCCGGATGCACATCACCCTCGAGGTCACCCGCAGCAACGGCAAGTACCTGCCGGGCAAGGACGAGCCGGTGTACGGCGCGAAGAACGGCCCGGACTGCCGGTTCCTGCCGGCCCCGCCGGTACCGGCCCCCCAGGTGGCGATCAACGACGGGTACGACTACGGCGCCAAGCGCCCGCTGGACCTGCTCCCGGTCGGCCTGCCGGCGGGCGCCGCCTCGAACCCGGCGATGGGCTTCGCCGGTACGGCCGAGGAGCGCGCGCTGATCAAGCCACTGGTCGGCGCGGCGACCGGCGCGCCGGTGGTGGAGGTACCCGACATCGCGGTGCTCCTGTGGGGCCCGCTGCTGCGAGGAGCGGTGGTGAACGCTCAATGAGCGAGCGAGGCAAGCGAATCATGGGCTCAGCGCGTGGGCGAGCGCCATCGCCGAGCGCCAGCGAGGTGATGGCATGAGTAAGGCGTTGGAAGGCCGGGGAGTCGCCGCCCCGCTGATCAAGCTGATCGTCTTCGCGGCGATAACGCTGGTGCTGACCGGACTGCTCGCCCAGACCCTGGGGTCGCTCAACTTCAGCGGCGGCACCACGTACCGGGCCCGCTTCACCGACGTCACCGGCCTGCTGGTCGGCGACGACATCCGGGTCGCCGGGGTCAAGGTGGGCCAGGTGAGCAAGATCAGCCTGGTCGACAACCGGATCGCCGAGGTGGCGTTCACCGTCGACAACGAGGTGCCGGTCGCGACCAGTGTGCAGGCCAAGATCAGGTATCGGAACCTGGTCGGGCAGCGCTACATCGCGCTGGCCGAGGCGCCCGGCGGCGGGCAGCGGCTGCGCCCCAACGGGCTGATCCCGCAGTCGCAGACCATACCCGCGCTCGACCTGACAACGCTGTTCAACGGGTTCCGGCCGCTGTTCACCGCACTGACGCCGAACGACGTCAACAAGCTGGCGTACGAGATCATCCAGGTCCTGCAGGGTGAGGGCGGCACCATGGCGAGCCTGCTGCAGCACACCGCCTCGCTGACCAACACCCTCGCGGACCGGGACGCCGTGATCGGCCGGGTCATCACCAACCTCAACGACGTCCTGGCCACGCTGGACCAGCGCGACAACAACCTGGACCAGACCATCAGCCAGCTCCAGCAGTTCGTGTCGGGGCTGGCCGGCGACCGGAAGGCCATCGGCGACGCGCTGGCCAACCTCGGCAATCTGACCGACGCCACCGCGTCGCTGCTCAAGGACGTCCGACCGCCGCTGGCCTCCGATGTGGACAACCTGGGCAAGCTGGCCGGCACGCTCAACGACAACAGCGCGGTCCTGGAGGACACCCTGAACCGGCTGCCCAAGCGGTACGACGCCCTGGTCCGGACCGCCTCGTACGGGTCGTGGTTCAACTTCTACCTGTGCGACTTCGACGGGCGGGTCGGCATACCCGGCGTACCTGACGTGAATCCGGCGACCTTCAGCGCGCCGGGTGCCCACTGCGCGGGCCCGGGAGGTCAGCGATGAAGCCATTCCGGGAACGCAACCCGGTCGTCATCGGCGCCATCAGCATGGCGGCGCTCGTCGCGCTGGTGCTGGGTGCGTTCAAGGTCGGTGACCTGCCGTTGATCGGCGGCGGCACCGAGTACACCGCGGCCTTCCGGGACGCCAGCGGGCTGGCCGAGGGGAACGAGGTCCGCGTCGCCGGGGTCAAGGTCGGCACCGTCAAGACGGTCGACCTGGCCCGCGCCGGCGGTGGCGCGTACGTGCGGGTCCGGTTCCGCGTCGACGAGCGCGCGGTACGGCTCGGCCGCGACACCGAGGCGACGATCCGCATCAAGACGGTGCTGGGCCAGAAGTACCTCGCGCTCGCACCGGCCGGCACCGGCCGGTTGGCCCCCGGCGGGCAGATCCCGCTGGAGCGCACGGCCTCGCCGTTCGACGTGATGCAGGCCGTGACCGGCCTCGCCGACACGCTCGGGCAGATCGACAACAAGCAGCTGGCCAACGCGTTCACCGTGATCTCCCAGGCGTTCGCGGACACCCCGGCGAGCGTGCAGGCCTCGCTGACCGGGCTGTCCCGGCTGTCACAGACCGTCGCCGACCGGGACGCCGAGCTGCGCGAACTGCTCGCGCACGCCCACAGCGTCACGCAGGTGCTGGCCGACCGGGACCAGGAGTTCCAGAAGCTGGTCACCGACGCCAACCTGCTGCTCGACGAGGTCAGCCGGCGCCGCGACGTGATCCACAGCCTGCTGGTGACGACCAACGAGCTGTCCAACCAGCTCTCCGGCCTGGTCGCGGACAACCGCACCCAGCTCAAGCCGGCGCTGCAACAGCTACGCGAGGTCGTGGCTCTGTTGCAGCGCAACCGGGACAACCTCGAACACACGCTGCAGTCAATGGGCCGGTTCGTCACCGCGTTCTCGAACGTCGTCGGCAACGGCCGCTGGTTCGACTCGTACATCTCCGGGCTGCTGCAGCCCTACGTACCGACCATCGGAGGTCGCTGATGAGGTGGCGGATGTGGGTGGCCGCCGGCACGGGAGTGGCGCTCGTGGCGGTGGCCGGCGTCGTGGTGTGGCAGTCACGCACACCCGGCCGGCGCCTCGCCGCGGACTTCGACAAGGTGGTCGGCATCCACGAGGGCTCCGACGTGCGCGTACTCGGTGTCAAGATCGGTCACGTGGTCGCGGTGAAGCCGCAGGGGCGCACCGTACGGGTCGAGATGACCTACGACCCGAAGTTCGACATTCCGGCGAGCGCCGACGCGGTGATCGTGCCGCCGAGCGTCGTCAGCGACCGTTACGTCCAGCTCACCCCGGCCTACAGCGGTGGGCCGCGGATGGCCGACGGCGCGACGCTGCCGATCAGCCGCACCGCCGTACCGCTGGAGATCGACGACGTCTACAAGGCGCTGGACGAGTTCAACAAGGCGCTCGGTCCCGAGGGGGCCAACGCCGACGGGGCCCTGAGCAACGTGCTCGCCACCGGCCGGGCCAACCTCGAGGGCAACGGGCAGAACCTGCACGACACCCTCGACGGACTGTCCAAGGCGTTGACGACGCTCGCCAACGGACGGCAAGACCTCTTCGGAAGCGTCGCCAACCTGCAGCAGTTCACCACCGCGCTGGCCCAGAGCGACCAGCAGGTACGCCAGTTCAACCAGCAGTTGGCCGGGGTCTCCGAGCAACTGGCCGGCGAGCGTGACGAGCTGGCCGCCGCGCTGCACAGCCTCGCGATCGCGCTGGCGCAGGTGACGTCGTTCGTCCGGGACAACCGCGAGGAGCTCAAGTCCAACGTGGCCGCGCTCACCGACCTCACCGGCGTCCTGGTACGCCAGCAGAAGGCGATCATCGACATCCTCGACGTGACGCCGCTGGCGCTGTCCAACCTCAACCTCGCGTACAACTCCCGGTCGGGCACGCTCGACACCCGCGACAACCTGATGGGTCCGTACGACCCGGCCAGTTACGTCTGTTCGCTCATGGTCGACACCCTGTCGGCGACGCAGATCCCGAAGGAGTGCTTCGCCCTGGCCCAGACGCTGAACGCCAAGAAACTGCCGATGCCCGATCAGCTACGCCGGCTGCTCGGCCTACCGGCCGGCAGCGCGCCGCCCGCGACGGTCCCCGCGAACGGGTCGGCCGTGACGCCGGCCGTACCCGGCCTGCCTGCGACCGGTGGCCTGCTGGCCAACGACCCGACGCTCGGCGGAATCCTGCGGGGCAGGTCATGAACCGCCGGCTCGCCCGCTCGGGCCTCACGACCGTCGGCGCCGGCCTGGCGGTGGTACTGGCCGTCGCCGGGTGCACCCCGCCCAGCCTGGCGGACCTGCCGCTGCCCGGCGGCGCGCCCAGCGGCCCGGCGTACCACGTGACGGTGGAGTTCGCGGACGTCCTCGACCTCGTGCCGCAGTCCGCGGTCAAGGTCAACGACGTCACGATCGGCAGCGTGGACAAGATCTGGCTCTCCGGCTGGACCGCCCGGGTCCGCCTGAACCTCGACAAGAACGTACGCCTTCCCGACAACGCCACGGCCGCGGTCAGGCAGACCAGCCTGCTGGGCGAGAAGTTCGTGGCGCTGGCCGGCCCGACCACCGAGCAGGGCGTGGGACGGCTGTCCGAGGGCGACGTCATCCCGCTGTCGCGTACCCGCCGCAGCGCCGAGATCGAAGAGGTCCTCGGCGCGCTCGGCCTGCTGCTCAACGGCGGCGGACTGGCCCAGCTCAAGACGATCAACGAAGAGCTGGCCAAGGTGATGGAGGGCCGCGAGGCCACCGCCAAGGACGCGCTGCGCCAGCTGGACACGTTCGTGGGCGGTCTGGACGCGCAGAAGGCCGACCTCGTGAAGGCGATCGACGCCCTGGACCGGCTCTCCGCCCGGCTCTCGGCGCAGCGATCGACCATCGGCAACGCCGTCGACGCGCTCGGACCCGGCCTGACCGTGCTCGCCGAGGAGCGGGCGCAGCTCACCGGGGCGCTGACCGCGCTCGGCGAGCTCGGCAAGGTCGGCACTCGGGTGATCAACGCCAGCAAGGCCGACACGGTCGCGAACCTCCGCTCCCTGCAGCCGATCCTCGAGCAGCTCGTGAAGGCCGGCGACGACCTGCCCAAGTCGCTGGACTTCATGCTGTCGTACCCGTTCCCACCCAACGCGGACGGCGCGATCGTGGGCGACGCGATGAACCTGCACGCCACCCTCGACCTCAACGCGGCCGACATCCTGTCCAACCTGGTCGCCGCGGCCGGCCCGCCGCCCGTGATGCAGGTGGCGCCGCCGTCCAAGCCGACCGGGCCGCAGAAGCCGATCATCCCGGGCATCGCGCTTCCGGGCACCCTGCTGCCGCCGATCTGCATCCCGGCCACCGGCATCCTGCCGCCGATCGCCCTGCTGCCGGCCGGCTGCGTGCTGCCGCCCGGCTGCGAGCCGCTGCCACCGGGCAGCCAGGTGCCACCGGGCGGGCTGGTCCCCCCCAACGGGGTGATCCCACCCGGTACCGTCTTCCCGCCCAACACCAAGGTGCAGCCCGGCACGATCCTGCCGCCGACGTGCCTGCTGCCCGGCCTTCCCGGGGTACCCGACCTGCTCGGCGGGTTGGGCACCGTGACCGGCGAAGCGGTCGGGCAGATCGGCGGCCTCACCGACGTCCTCAAGGGAGGGCTGCACCCGTGATATCCCGTACCGCCCGATTGCAGATCGTCGCGTTCATCCTGGTCAGCCTGCTCGGTGTCAGCTTCGTCGCGGTCCGCTACGTGGGCCTGGGCGACCGGTTCATCGGCTCGTACCTGGTACACGCGGACTTCGACGAGGCCGGCGGCATCTTCACCAACGCGCCGGTCACCTACCGGGGCGTGTCCGTCGGCCGGGTCGTCGGCGTCAACCTGCGCGGCGACGGCGTACGGGTGGAGCTGCAGATGCAGAAGGGCACCGCGGTCCCGAAGAACCTGCGCGCCGTGGTGGCGCAGCGCTCGGCCGTCGGTGAGCAGTACGTGGACCTGCGGCCGGACACGGACGCGGGCCCGTACCTGCGCAACGGCGACGTGATCCCGCGCAGCCGTACCGGCCGGCCGCTGGCTCCCGAGGTCCTGCTGGCCAACCTCGACGCGCTGGTGCGGTCGGTCAACACCGAGGACCTGTCCATCGTCATCAACGAGCTGGGTACCGCGTTCGAGGGCAGCGAGCTGTCCCTCAAGCGCATCCTCGACGCCAACAGCGAGCTGCTGGCGGACGCCAACAAGTACCTGCCGGAGACGCAGACTCTCATCCGCGACGGCAAGACCGTGCTCACGACCCAGGCGGCGTCGTCCGACGCGATCCGCCGCTGGGCCTCCGCGCTCGCGGAGCTCAGCGCGACGATGCGGGCCGCCGATCCCGACCTGCGCAAACTGCTGACCAACGGCCCGCCGGCGGCGCAGCAACTGGTCGGGCTGCTGCACGACCTGGACCCGAACATCGGGACGCTGCTGGGCAACCTGATCACCGTGAACGGCATCGCAGCCCGCCGGGTGGCCGGCATCGAGCAGGCGCTCGTCGCGTACCCGCTGGTCGTGGCGGGCGGGTTCACCGTGGTGCCCGGGGACGGCACCGTGCACTTCGGCCTGGTGGTCAACGCCGACAACCCCCCGTCGTGCAACTACGTCAGCAGCGGTCAGCCGTACGCCTGCACCGCCGCGGAGCTGGCGAAGGGCTCGAACGTCCGCGGCGCCCAGAACGCACCCCGTCCCGGCGGCGCCAACCCGAAGCCGGCGCCGGCGACCGGCCCGTCCATTCCCGACGCGTCGGCGCCCGGCTCGGCCGCGGCCGACCCGTCGGCGCTGGCGGCCTCGAACGTCTTCGGCTACGACCCGGCGACCGGTCTGGTGACCGGCCCGGACGGCCTGCCGCTACAGTTCGGTGGCACCGGCGGCCAGTACCAGCTCGCCGGTGAGCAGTCCTGGAAGCAGCTGCTCCTGGCGGGTGTGGCGCCATGAGCGAGCGGAGCGAGCGAATCAGGGGCTCAGTGCGTGGGCGAATGCCATCGCCGAGCGCCGGCGAGGCGATGGCGTGAGCGAGCGAATCAACAGGCCGCCTCGTGGCGGCGCCGGGCGAACTGAGGTGGCGCCATGAGCGAGACCAGTGAAGATCAGAACGAACCGGACCGTGCGGACGGGGTTGGGGAGGCGAGAATGTCGACACGTACGAGATTGAAGGCAGCCGTGCAGGTACCGCACCGGCGGCGTACGGTCGTCCGCCGCCCGCTCAACCAACCCGACGGCGAGACCCCGGTGGTCGACGACCAGACACCGGCCGAGACCGACGAGACGCCGGCCGAGACCGACGAGACGCCGATCGCGGACGACGAGACCCCGACCGCGGACGACGAGGCACCGGCCAGGAAGAAGGCCCCGGCCGGCGGGAAGCGCCCGGGCAAGACGGCCAAGGCGACCAAGGAGGCCGGGCCGGCGGCGAGCCGCCAGCGCCGCCGCCCGCCGCTCGTGGTCGTCTGCCTCACGGGGGCGCTGGTGGCCGCACTGGCGGCGGCCGGCATCACCGGCTATCAGTGGTACAGCCAGCGCAGCGTCGACCAGGCGCACCAGGAGGCGATGGCGGCCGCCCGGCAGACGACGGTCAACTTCGTGTCGGTCAGCGCCGCGACCGTCGACCGTGACCTCAAGCGGGTCACGGACGGCGCCACCGGCGAGTTCAAGGACGAGTTCACCCGGGGTGCGCCGCAGGTGCGCGCCGCGGTGGTGGAGAACAACGTCGACTCGCGCGGCACGGTGCTGCGCACCGGGCTCGTGTCCGGCGACGGCGATTCCGCGGTCGTACTGGTGGCGGTCGACGCCACCGTCAAGAACGTCAACGCCCCTCAGGGCCGACAGTCGCACTACCGCATCCAGGTCGAGGTGTCCAAGGACGCCAAGTCCGGGCGGTGGCTGGTGTCGAAGCTGCAGTTCGTCGGTTGATCGGAGACCCTGAATGCGTACTGACCTTCTCCGCCCGTTCAAGCGCACCGACGCGGTCGGCGGCAACGCCGCCCAGCCGGCCGGCCGGCAGCGCCGCCTGGTGGTCGTCCTCTCCGTCGCGGCGCTGGTCCTGGCCGGGCTGGCCGGCGCGGCGTGGTACGACCGGCACCGGGCACAGCAGCGCGACAACGCCATCCGGGAGTCGCTGGCCGCGGCGAACACCGCCGCAACGGCGATCTTCTCGTACGACTACCGCCGGTTCGACGCCAACATCTCCAACGGCAAGTCCTTCACCACCGGGACCTTCGCCAAGGACTACGCGCAGACCACGTCGACGCTGAAGGAGGCGGCGACGAAGGAGCAGGCGGTGGTACGCGCCCAGGTGTCCGCGGCCGGCGTCATCACCGCCGGCCCGGACCGGGTGGAGCTGCTGCTCTACGTCAACCAGTACCGGCGCAACGTCAACATCGTCGGTGAGAAGGTCGACCAGAACCGGGTGACCCTGACGATGGTCCGGGTCGGAGACGACTGGCGGGTGTCGGCCGCCTCCGCGGTCTGAGATCGCCGTCGCTGCCGGACACCCGCTGAGGTCAACAGGTGTCCGGCAGCGGCGCGGCGAGTCCGGTACGGAGCAGATCCAAGATCTCCTGCACCGAGCGGAGGTACCCTTCGTCGCCGGTCTCCGGCCGCCACCGCTCCAGCGTCAACCGCACCGCCGCCACGCCGATGGCGGCCAGCAGCGCCGGGTAGAGGTTCGTGTCCGGGTCGACCCCGGTGCGTTCGGCGGCCCAGGCCTCGATGACCCGCTGGAACCGGGCGAACGAGGCGGCCTGCCGCGCGGCCAGTGTGGGGTTGGCGGCTATCAGTCCGGACAGTGCCCGCAGAATGGGGGCGTCCCGGACGAGCAGATCGACTGCGGCGGCCCAGAGCGCCTCGAGCGGGGTTTCCGAGGCGGGCCGGGCGGCGAGCGCCGCGGCCAGCCACTCCGGTTTTCCGGGCTCGGGATCGATGAGCGCCGCCTCCTTGGACTCGAAGTAGTTGAAGAACGTCCGCTTGGACACGTTCGCGGCGGCGGCTATCTCCTCGACCGTGACGTTGTCCAGACCCCGCTCCAGGACCAGCCGGTGCGCGGCGCCCTGCAGGGCCTGGAACGTCTCGAACTTCTTGCGCTCACGCAGCCCCAGCGGCCCGTCGTCGGTCGCCGTCCGGGCATCGAACGGCACCCGGTTCGGGCAGTCCGGAACCGGACCGCCCGGACAGGGTGCGGCCAGGCCGTGTGCGATCAGCCGGAAGATCTCGTCGGACAGCCGGACGTGCCCCTCGACGCCGCTCCCGGGCTCCCACCGCGTCACCGACAGGTGCGCCATCAGGCCCCCGATGGTGGCCAGCAGGGCGGGGTAGACGTTGCGGTCCGGGTCGACGCCGGTCCGCTCGGCCGCCCATTCGATGGTGACCTTCCGGTACCGGTCGTACGAGTGGGCCTGGCGCGCGGCGAGCCCGGGGTTGGCGGTGACCAGGCCGGAGAGGTCCTGCACGCCCTCCGCGTGGTGCGTGAGGACGACGAGGGTCGCCTGCCACAGGGACAGGAGCGGGCTTTCGTCGGCCGGCCGGGCCGCCAGCTCCGCCGCCAGGCGCTCGACCTTGCCCAGGTCGGGGTCGACGACCGCGGCTTCCTTGCAGTCGAAGTAGTTGAAGAACGTCCGCTTGGACACGTTCGCGGCGGCGGCGATCTCCTCGATCGTGACGTTGTCCAGGCCCCGCTCGCCGACCAGCCGCTGTGCGGCGGCCTGGAGCGCCCGGAACGTCTCGAGCTTCTTGCGCTCGCGCAGCCCCGGCGCCTCACCGGACGACGCGGCGTCCGACCCGGTAGGGCGCATCGACCCGGCTGAGCCGGCGAGGTCGGTTGGTCCAGGGACTGCCATCGGGCAGGTACCTCCTAATCCGCAGAAATCGGATTATTCACCATACGGTACAAAAGTGGCCGCGCAAATATGCACGCGATGAAGAATGTCACCGGAAGCAACCCCCTGACCCCTGTCGGACACTTTTCTCACCGTCCGGCGACCGAACTACCCCACCTTCGCTCCGAGGTGGAGCGCCACCGCGTCGTGAGCCGGGACGTCGGCCCGGAACCAACCGGCCGAGTCGACGGTGATCACCGGGCCGGAACACGTACCTGCGCTGTAGTCGCCGTGGATCACGTCGCAGTACCGGCCCGCCGGCAGGTTCGAGCGGTAGTTGCGGCCGGTCACGGCCCCGTCCTCGTCGTTGATGGTCAGGTACCCGCTGCCGCCCCGCCCGAAGGCGATGTGGTTGCTGCCGTTGTCGTACCAGTTGACGACGGGGGTGCCCTCGACCGCGTTGTGGAACGCGACCATGTTCGCGATGACGCGCCAGCGGTGCTCGCAGCGCCACCCGGAGTAGCAGGTGGTGTCGGTGGTACGACCGGAGGCGTCGGCGGGCGGCCCCTGGTCGCGGCTGCTGAAGTCGTAGCTGGACATGACCGTCGGTGAGCCGTACGGCCAGGCCAGCATGAACGCGTTGGCCAGGGCGTAGATGCCGTTGTCCCGGTACGTGAGGACGTCGCCGCCGTCGCGCTGGGTGTCGTGGTTGTCGACGAAGACGTTGGCGCTGCCACTGGGCAGGTACCCCCAGGCCTCGCCGAAGTTGGTCAGGTACGCCAGCTTCTCCCGCCGGAAGACCCGGCCGAGATCCTTGCCGTACCGGAACTCGTGGACGTCGCCGTTGCCGGTGTACTCGCCCGGTCCGATCGGCTCGCCCGCGCCGTAGATGACCTCCTGCACGATGTAGACCGGGCGGGACAGCCTGGCCTTGATCGCGGCGATGTCAGCGGCCGGCATGTGCTTGCTCGCGTCCAGGCGGAACCCGTCCACCCCCAGCGACAGCAGGTCGTTGAGGTAGCCGGCGAGCTTCCCGCGTACGTAGTCGGACCCGGTGGCGAGGTCGGCGAGGTTGGCCAGCTCGCAGTTCTGCACCTCGTACCGGTCGTTGTAGTTGACGATGTCGTCGTTGCCGTTGCGTCCGCAGTGGTGGAAGTCCTGGTACTGGTAGATGCCCGGGTAGTCGTACTTGCCGTACGACGAGCCGGCCCAGCCGGTACCCCCGCTGTCCTGGCCCGACATATGGTTGATCACCGCGTCGACGATCACCTTCACGCCGGCGCCGTGGCAGGCGCTGACCATCGACTGGAACTGCGCCCGGCTGCCCTTGCGGGACTCGATCCGGTAGCTGACCGGCTGGTACGCCACCCACCACTGCTGGCCCCGGACGTGCTCCTGCGGTGGCGAGACCTGCACATAGCCGTAGCCGCGGGGCCCGAGGAAGGTCCGACACTCGTTCGCCACCGAGTTCCAGTTCCACTCGAAGAGGTTGGCGATGACCTTCTTGCTACCGCTCGGCGCGGCCGAGGCGGCGGGTGTGGACGATCCGACCGCGGCGAGCAGGGCGAGCCCGAGGACCGCGGCCAGCACCGCGGCGAGGGCCTTCGACGGCGACGACATCCGGCGATGACGCATCGGACCTCCAGGAGCCGAAACGTGTCCGCAATATTGCCGCAAGAATAGAAACCCCTTACATAGAGGTCAATAGATGGAGTGTCGCTCCTCCCACCGCCTAGGACGCCAGCGGGTCGCCCTCCCGCAGGTCACCGAGGTCATGACAAGATCCTGACCCGTGATCGACAAGCGGCGGCCCACCCGTCATCCGGTACTCCTCGGCGTCGCGATCGCCCTGGTCGCCGCCAACCTCCGACCCGCGCTCGCGAGCGTCGGCCCGGTCCTCGCCGACCTGCGCGCGGACCTCGGCCTGCCCGGTACCGGGGCCGCGGTGCTGACCGCGGTGCCCGTTCTGTGCCTCGGCGCGCTGGCCGCGACCGCTCCGGCCCTCGCCCGCCGGTGGGGAATGGAGCCGGTCATCGCCGCCGTCGTCGGCGTGGTCGGTGTCGCCCTGTTGCTGCGGGTCAGCGGGGGCACGACGGTGCTGTTCGCGGGTACGGTCCTCGTCAGCGGCGCCATCGCCGTGGCCAACGTCCTGCTGCCCGCCGTCATCAAGCGGGACTTCCCGGACCGCAGCGGCACCATGATGGGCGTGTACTCGATGGCGCTGTCCGGCTCGGCGGCGATCGCCGCCGGGGCGACCGTACCCCTCGGCGACGTCGTGGGCCACGGCTGGCGGGGCGCCCTCGGCGTGTGGGCGCTGCCGGCGGCGATCGCGTTCCTGCTCTGGTTACCGTTCACCCGCGGCCGGCACACCCCGCCGGCCGGCGCGCCCGCCGGCCGCTCGCTCATGCGGGAACCGCTCGCCTGGCAGGTGACCGTCTTCTTCGGACTGCAGTCGCTGTCCTTCTACGCCGTGCTGTCCTGGCTGCCGTCGATCTACCGTGACCACGGGTACAGCCCGGCCGCGGCCGGGCTGATGCTGTCGGTCTCGGCGCTGATCCAGATCCCGGTCTCGCTGGCGCTGCCGCACCTGGCCACCCGCCTGCCCGACCAGCGCGC
This sequence comes from Planosporangium mesophilum, assembly GCF_016863255.1. Lineage (GTDB taxonomy): Bacteria > Actinomycetota > Actinomycetes > Mycobacteriales > Micromonosporaceae > Planosporangium > Planosporangium mesophilum. The sequence continues at coordinate 50,174 of NZ_BOON01000051.1, read as the reverse complement.
CCTCGCGGCCGGGTGCACCCTGTTCATCGCCGCCGGACTGGGCGGCGTCCTGCTCGCACCCACCACCCTCCCGTACCTGTGGATGATCCTGATGGGGGTCGGGCACGGCGCGGCGTTCGCGATCGGTCTCACGCTGTTCGTCCTGCGTACCCGCGCCACCACCGACACCGCCCGGCTCTCGGCGATGGCGCAGACCTTCGGGTACCTCCTCGCGGGGACCGGGCCACTGCTGGTCGGCGCCGTCCACGACGCGGCAGGTTCCTGGGCGCCGGCGCTGGGCCTCCTCCTGCTGCTGACCGTGCCGCAGCTCGTGGCCGGCGTGCTCGCCGGCCGGTCGCGCCATGTCGGCTCAGCGGGGTGACTTCCCTGCCCTTGTCACCCGATCGCTGCCGAGATGTCTGATCTTCAGTGTGGTGTCGTACTCTTGTCGGCGTATCGCGGCGGAGCCGCGAAACCCCCGAGGAGCTCAATAAATGATCAAGCGTTCACGACTGTTCGGCGAGAAGACCCGGGTCACCTTCAGCCTGCCGGCCGCCGAGCCCGCCGGTGAGGTCAGCGTGGTGGGCACGTTCAACGACTGGACGCCGGGCGAGCACCGACTGGTCGCCCGCCGCAACGGGACCCGCAGCGTGTCGGTAACCCTGCCGCCCGGCGAGCACCGGTTCCGGTACCTGGCAAGCGACGGCGTCTGGTTCGACGACCAGAGTGCCGACCGGGTCGACGAGAACGCCAGCGTCATCCAGCTCTAAGCCAGGCCACTGCCGTGCGGGTTTCACCACGGCAGGGCTCTCCCCCTTACCGGGGTCTTCACCGCGCGGCGGGGGCTCTCCCGCTTACCGCCCGGCGCGGTACCGCCCGGGCCGTTCCGGGACGGCGGCGACGCAGGCTCGCCGACGACAGCCGAGGGAACAGCGTGACGGCCGAGGTCGCCGGCGTGTGCCGGTTCAGCCCGTGCGCCACCACCTCCGCGTCGGGGTCGATCTCGTCCAGCAGCCGGTCGAGGTGCCCGACCACCGCGCCGTGCACCCGCCAGATCTCCGGCTCGCGCTGGGCGTCGACGAGCATCGCGCTGCTGGCGGCGTCCCGCAGCTCCCGCGCCCGCCGGACCGCCCGCCGCAGCCGGCTGTCGTCACCGGCCGGACCGGCCACATCGGACCCGACCAGCTCACCGAACGCCTTCACCGCGTCACCGCTCGCGTCGAGCAGGTCGGCCAGCGGCTGCCGGACCTCCGCGCCGGGTAGCTCCGCAGCCGGTACGCCTTCGACCCGGTCGGTCATGCAGCGGCAGCTCACCCGCACGTGGATCGTGGAGTACTCGAGGGCCGTCAGCCTCGAGCGCAGGGTCCGCGGAACGTGGGCGACCCGCCGACGCGGGTTGAGCCGCAGGCTGTCCTCGGCCTCGGCCAGCGCGCGCCGGGCGCCGTCGACCGTGTCCTCCAGGCCCCGGGCACGGCGCAGGCTGTCCAGCGCGCGCTCGTGGCTCCAGCCCTGTTCGACGTCGGCGGCCACGGTCTTCAGCAGGCGGCCGATCTGCTCGGCCAGGTCGCCGATGGCGTCCGCGGCCGGCTGCACGTACACCGGCGGCGCGAGCAGGCTGATGCACACCCCGACCGCCGCGCCGATGAGCGTCTCGTAGACCCGCCCCAGCCCGGCCGAGGTGTGACTGCCGACCGCCAGTACGAGCATCGCGCTGATCGGCACCTCGAGGGCATGGTCCCCCAGTCGCAGGCCCTGGCCGACGATGAGCGCGGCCAGCACGGTCACGCCGAGGCTCCACCACGTCAACCCGAACACCGAGGACAGCAGCCCCGCGAGCAGGACGCCGGCGACGACGCTTCCGATGCGCTGCCAGCTGTGCCGTACGGTCTGGTACAGCGTGAACTGGACGACCAGCAGCGCGGTGAGCGCCGCGAGCAACGGCCGCGGTTCACCCAGCAGCACGTGTGCGACGACGAACGCGACGACCGTCGCCAAGGCGATCTTCGTTGTCCGCCATCCGGGGAGCCGTCCGCTGCGACGGGCCCCTGCCCACGTGTCCCGCCCCCGCGCCATCAGATCGGACACGCCTACCGCGCCGGGTGCGAAGGTGCGCAGGTGGTGGAGAGCAGGCAGGTGAAGCCCGCCCCGAGCCAGCGTGTACCCGCGACCCGATGGCGCAGTCATTGCGTACCTTTCCCGTCATGCGGCCGTGCAGAAGCGAGCGAGGTGCCCGGAGTTGGCGGACGCCGGTGACCGCTGCAAACCGCTACGTCCTCATCGACGGTAGGTCAGAGATCGACCAACATGGCACGACTGAGAGAGAGCGCACCCGACTTGCTACCTTCGGGCACCCCCGAACGGTCAGTCCACCAACGCCGAGTAGACAAGCTGGCGCAACTGAGGACGGATCGGGTACGTACTCGACGGCAGAAGCTGGGTGAAGAACATCGCCGTCAACTCCTCGACCGGGTCGACCCAGAAGGCCGTACTGGCGGCGCCGCCCCAGTAGTACTCGCCGACGTTGCTGGGCACCCGGCTCGGGATCGGGTCCTCCACCACCGCGAAGCCGAGACCGAAGCCGATCCCGTCCAGCGTGGTCTCGGCGAAGCCGCCGGTCGACAGCGTGCCGAGGTCCTGGCGGTCGGGGAGATGGTTGCGGACCATGAACCGTACGGTCCGGTTGCTGAGCAGTCGCTGACCGTCGAGCTCCCCCTCGCGCAGCAGCATCTGGGTGAACCGGTGGTAGTCGGCGGCCGTCGAGATCAGCCCGCCACCGCCGGAAAGCATGGTGGGCCTCCGCAGCGCCAGCCGGCCGAGATCGTCGGCGTGCGCCGCGTGACCGTCGATCGGGTGCGGGGTGTACAACCCGGCCAACCGCTTCACGTCGTCGCCCTCCACCCACCACCGGGTGTCGGTCATGCCGAGCCGGTCGAAGATCCGCTCGGCGAAGAAGCTGTCCAGGGGCTCTCCGCTGACAACCTCGATGAGGCGGCCGAGCACGTCGGTGGCGACCGAGTACCCCCAGGCGGTGCCGGGCTGGTACAGCAGCGGCAGCCGGGCCCAGACCTCGCACGCGGCCTCAAGGTCCATCCCGGCCGGCGGGTACAGGTCGAACCCCTCGTCCCGGTAGAGGCGGTCGACCACGTGGTTGTGCAGGAAGCCGTACGTGAGCCCGGAGGTGTGGGTGAGCAGGTGCCACACCCGGATCGGCTCGGTCGCCGGCATCGTGTACGGGCGGAGCGCGGAGCCCTTGTCGTACACCCGCAGGTCCGCGAACTCCGGCAGCCAGCGGCTGATCTCGTCGGTGAGCTCGAACAGGCCGCGCTCCCACAGCATCATCGCCGCGACCGAGGTGATCGGCTTGGTCATCGAGTAGATGCGCCACAGCGTGTCCGGCTCGACCGGGATCCGCTCCTCGCGTTTGCGGTACCCGTACGTCGAGGCGTGGGCCACCTCGCCCCGCCGGGTCACCACGATCTGCCAGCCAGGAAGCCGGCCGGAGTCGACGTACTCGGCGAAATGCCGGTCAAGGCGATCCAGCCGGGCCGGGTCGAAGCCGAGTTGAGCGGGGTCGGCGGTGGGCTCGATGGCGGTTCGCTCGGCTACGGCGGTGCGTTCCGGGACGGCGATGCGCTCCATCCCGAAAGCCTAGTGCGGGCCGGGTGGCGGTGTCAGGTGCGTATTTCGACAATGCCGGACGGCCCGGCCTCCCCGTTGGCGACGTTGTGTACCTCCACCTGCGGATCTTCGCGGTCAGCCCGCTGATCAGCTTGAGACAACGCGAGATCTTGACTGGCCGACTGGCAAAGGAATTACTGCCACAGCGCCTCGCCGCTCGACGGAGGCACCCTCACGCGGCTTCACCCAGGCATCAAATATTTGCCCTACATGGCGTCGGGCAGCCCGATAACCTGCCCATCCACGGTGTCCAGGTAGGACGTAGAGGAACTCCTCGGTCTACGCAGGTAGATACTCTCCTGACCGCTTGCCGTGGCGTGAGCCCCAGACCACAGCACCGCGTAGTTATAGCACCTTCATCTTCCCCGTTGCGGGTCCTTCACGAGATCGATGAACAAGGATAAGATCGTGTTCTGTAATACAGTGCAAAGAATCGCACCAATGGCGCATTGCATCTCAGTGAGGAGACGCGCGGCAACCATGGGAGAGATTGACCCGAAGGAAAGTTTTGCACTGATGTTGACGGACTTTGAATACCTTCAAAAGTCCATCGACAAGTTCGACGCACAAAGATTTGCGATCAAGAACTGGGCCGTGACGAGTTCCGGCGCAATCCTTGCGGTCGCGTATGGCTCTCGGCGACCCATAGTCGGGATAGGAGGTGTACTAATCGTCCTCTTCTTCGGATTCCTGGAGATCATCTATCTTGAGATGCAGGTGAGCGTCATTGAACGCAGCAATCAACTGGAAGGACTGATTAATCGCGCGAGAGCGGAGAAAAATAGTCCACCCGAGTACGTGTTCGGCATTGGCCAGGCATTCGCGAAATCCTTCAGCTTCCACAGGGTCCCTAAGCTGATCTTCCGCATGGGGCGAATCCATATAACGTCATTCTATTTAGGACTGCTCCTTGCCATGCTGCTCGGCACTTTCGGCGTATTACTGGTTTGACAACGGATCACCCGATGGTGCGGTCGAGTACCTCCGCGGCCCGCTCCTCGAACTCATCCACAGAAGCGTTACCGCGATACCGCTGCAACGCCCGCCGCACGACCCTGATGCGATCGGCGCTGCGAGCGCTGGTGGTGCTCGCCGACAGGCGCAGCGCCCGCATCGCCGTCTGGGCTGCCTCCTCGACACTCCCGTCGTACGCATGCGCTTCGGCCAGCCACGACAGGTACAGCGCCATCTCGCGCGCGTGGCTGTCGTCGTACCGCCGAACAGCCGCGTCCAGTAGCGGGATCGCCTTCTTCGGCTGCTTCAACTCGGTCAGGCACCGCCCGGCCATGACGTCGACCTCGTCCCGGTTGAGCCAGTACACCCAGACGGGATCGTACTCGAGGTTTCCGTCTGCGAACGCCTCCTCGACGAGGGCGAGCGTCCGCAGGGTCGCCTGGGTATCGCCGAAGCGCGCGTTCGCCCAGGCGAGCCGCTCCAGCAGTAGTGCCCGCGTCGTCGGAGTCGCGGTCTTCTCCGCCCCGTGGTACGCGGTGCAGGCGAGCAGCACGGCATCTCGGGGATCACCGACGTTCGCGACCTGGTACGAGAGCGAGGACAGCAGGTTCGCGGCGAGCGACTTGTCGTCGGCCACGTGTGCCGCCACCACGCCGCCGAGGTAGTACCGCGCCGCGCGGTGGTACAGGCCGGCGTCACTGGCGACCCAACCGGCGACCTGGCACAGTTCGCCAACCGCGCCGAGCAGCAGCCGACCGGTCTTCTCCGTGTAGGACGCGTCGCGGACCATGTCCAGTGTCGCGCGCAATTCGCGGCGGACGAGATCGAGCATGTCGCCGCCGCCGAGGAAGTCATCCATCCGCCGGAGGGCGTCGGTGCGCTCGACGACAACCTCGGCCAGGCGCGTACCGATCCGTCGTCCGGCCCGGGTCTCCACAACTTGTGGCGGATCGATGATGCGCCACTCCTGCGACAGCAGGAGCGCACTGTCTGGCATCAGTTCCCGTTCCTCGGCGAGGAACTCGGCCAGGGCATCGATCTTTCGGTGATCCCACTGCTCGACCAGCAGTGCCGGCGGCACCGCAAGGGTGGTACAGCCGCAGGGACCTGGTGCAGGCTCGTTATCCGTCCCCAGGATCAGCTCGAACCTGGCACGCACCTCGTCGCCGCTGCGTGCGAGGGCGGTGTCGAGTACCGACTGCATCACCGGGCGAAGACTGACGTCCTCGCCTCGTACGTGCCATTTGGTCACTGTGCGCACGCCTACGCCCAGGTGTTCGGCGAAGTCACGGATGCTCAGGCGCAGCGCGGCCCGTAGCGCGCTGGCCTCACGGCCGGTCCAAATGCGAACAACGGTCATCGCGGCGACTTCTCCCGCGCGGAGTCGAGTACGTCCAGCCTAAAGCTGAAGGGGTACGGAAGTGCACTCTCGAGGCCACACCAGGCCATAACCCGTCATCGACTGGAGCGACACGCTGAGGTCAGGCCCGGGGCGGGTGCTGGGCACCGGAATCCGACCCCGCCCGTCTCGGCGCCCCACCAACCGATCTCGTCGTGGGGAAGCATGGTGACGCCCATTCCCGAGAGCCAGTGGATCCAGGCTGGCGATGTCGTCCGGATCCCGCAAGCTCACTACTGCTACGGGCTCGGCCCGCTGATCATGTGTGTGACCGTTGTCGGTGCCGACATCCGTCGCTTTCCAGCGCTGGAGTGGGTCCGCCTGTGCGGCTTGGAACTTCGCCCAGACGGCAGCGACGGCGGCTGGCGAGATGTCCTCGTCCGCGTCGCCGCGCTATTTGGCCAATCGCCGCCGCACAATCCGCCACGTCGTCGTCCCAACTGCTTGGAGCAGTCGGAGCAGTGGCCATGACCATCGGAGCAGATAGGGCGCCGTCTACCCCAGAGCAGCGCTACCACGCGGTCGTACGTTATCTACCCGACCCATACCAACGCTCTATGCGAGGGGCATAGGTTGGGATTGCAATCGGCTACCTCGCCGTGAGACACCCGGTCACCTCTGTTCAGTGCTCTATGTCCCCGATGGATTGACCGGTCTGGCGTTCACAGTATTACGAGCGTCCGCACGTCGCTCCAGGCGCTCAAGATACGGAGCCGCGACCTTTCCGACCAGCAAGGCATCCACTACGACCTCGTGTCCCGCCTCGCGCTGATACACGGCTTGCCGCTTCAGGAGCGGCAGGACGACGACAGCCGGGAGAAGAAACAAGGACCAGGTGACCGATAACGCGCCGATCAACAGCGCAAGCGGTATAAGCGTAATCTCCCTGAACTGCGCCTCGCCGATCAGGCGGTCGTATTCGTCGTACAGCTCATTCTCACTACCACGCATACGCCGGGCGATACGAGGGAGCTCTCTGGAAATAGCTGCCACCATGGCTGTCTTGACCTCATCGGGCGCTGAAACATCAGTTGAAATCTCATGCCTGGCCTCGTCAAGCAGTCGGGGATCATCTGCCACGCGCTGGTCGACGTATGTTGATATTAAGCTGGCATCCTGCAAGTCATACTTTGGCCCACCTCGCTTCGTGTTTCGTATACGACCGAACGCTTCAGCTCCGAACTGGATCACAGACCCAGCCAGAAAGGCGAGGAAAGTCGCGCCGACAAGGACGCCGGAGTTACCCGTCCACTGCGCCAATTCGTACAGCGAACGAAGCGCCCCGGTCGCCTTTCCACTGGAAGGGACGTGGTCATGGAAAGCCAAATATGCCGCGACGACCACTATATATCCCGCAACCAAGGGCGCACGCAGATCACGTAGCGCTGGCAACAATCCCATCAGCATAGTTGTCGCTCCTGTCGTCGCCAATGCTCGTGACGCACGTACAACCCGTTACGCGCCACTAAGACGATCAAGGCCCGTCGCCGTCACTCTTGTCGACCACATGACAAGTACCTCTAGACATATGAAGTTGGTCGTCAAGGAAAGGCGGTGGCGACAGGCTCCGGTGCAGCAACGTTCGAATCTCCGCCACCCAAGGATCATGCCTCTCACCTTTCCGGACAGCCATAGACGGTCCGGGCACAGGCCAATGGCCGATCGGTGAGCGTCAGTGAATCAGTGCCTGGACCACTTGGGACAGGGCGTTTCGAGTCGGCTCGGGCGGGATACTCGCTCGCACCGGGAGCCGGCCGAAGCTACCCTCCGCGCCATGGCTGACGCGCACTTCGAGGAGCCCCGACTCGCCGCGATCTACGATCCACCCGACCCGGACCGCGGCGACCTGGACGCATAGCTCGCGATCGCCGACGAGGTCGGTGCCCGCAGCGTCCTCGACGTCGGTTGCGGCACCGGGACGTTCGCCTGCCTGCTCGCCGAGCGTGGCATCGAGGTGACCGGCGTCGACCCCGCCCAGGCGTCGCTCGACATCGCCCGCGGCAAGGCGTCGGCGTCCATGCCGCGGCGTCAGGCGTGCCGTTCGGCGGCCGCGGATTCCAGCCCCAGTTCCTCGATGGAGACCTCGCGCATCTCCACCTTGCGAATCTTCCCGGTCACCGTCATCGGGAACCCGTCGACGATCTTCAGGTACCGGGGGATCTTGTAGTGCGCGAGCCTGCCGCGGCAGTACTCGCGCAGCGCGTCGGCGCTCAACGGGGCGGCACCGTCACGCAGCTTGACCCAGGCCATCAACTCCTCGCCGTACTTGGCGTCGGGCACCCCGACCACCTGCACGTCCACGATGTCGGGGTGGGTGTACAGGAACTCCTCGATCTCGCGGGGGTAGATGTTCTCCCCGCCCCGGATCACCATGTCCTTGATCCGGCCGACGATGTTGACGTACCCCGCCTCGTCCATGGTCGCCAGGTCCCCGGTGTGCATCCACCGCGCGGCGTCGATCACCTCGGCGGTACGGTCGGGCATCTCCCAGTACCCGAGCATCACGCTGTAGCCGCGGGTGCACAGCTCGCCGGGGGTGCCACGCGGCACCACCAGCCCCGTCGCCGGGTCGACGATCTTCACTTCGAGGTGCGGGCCGACCTGACCCACCGTCGACACCCGCCGCTCCAGCTCGTCGTCGGGGCTGGTCTGCGTCGACACCGGCGACGTCTCGGTCATGCCGTACGCGATGGTCACGTCGGTCATCCCCATGTCGGCGATGACCCGCTTCATCACCTCGGTCGGGCAGGGGGAGCCCGCCATCGCGCCGGTGCGCAGGCTGGACAGGTCGGTGGTGGCGAAGCTCGGGTCGGAGAGCTCGGCGATGAACATCGTCGGCACCCCGTACAGCGCGGTGCAGTGCTCCTGCTCGACCGCGCGCAGCGTCGCGGCCGGGTCGAACACCGGCGCGGGGATCACCATGCAGGCGCCGTGGCTGGTCGCGCCGAGGTTGCCCATGACCATGCCGAAGCAGTGGTAGAACGGCACCGGCAGGCAGACCCGGTCCGCTTCGGTCCAGCGCTGCGCCTCCGCGACGAAGTACCCGTTGTTGAGGATGTTGTGGTGCGACAGGGTCGCGCCCTTGGGGAACCCGGTGGTACCCGAGGTGTACTGGATGTTGATGGGGTCATCGAAGGCCAGCCGCGCTTCCCGCTCCGCCAGTGCGCCGGCCGGGACCCCGGCGCCCCGCGCCACCAGGTCGTCCCAGTCGGGGGTACCGATGAAGACGACCTCCCGCAGCGCCGGGCACTCCGCCCGGACGTCGGCGACCATGGCCCGGTAGTCGGAGGTCTTGACCCGTTCGGCGCAAACGAGGGTACGCACACCGGCCTGCCGCAGCACGTACGCCAGTTCGTGCGTGCGGTACGCCGGGTTGATGTTGACCAGGACCGCGCCGACGCGGGCGGTGGCGTACTGCGTGATCGTCCACTCCGGAAGGTTGGGCGCCCAGACGCCGACCCGCTCCCCCTTCTCCACGCCCAGGGCGAGCAGCCCCAGCGCGACAGCCTCGACGTCGCGGGCCAGCTCCGCATAGGTCCAGCGCCGGCCGCTGGGCACATCGACGAGCGCGTCGCGGTCGGGCACCCGCGCGACGGTGGCGGCGAGGTTCTCACCGATGGTCTGGCCGAGCAGGGGCACGGTCGACAGTCCGCCGGCGTAGGAGAGCGTCATCTCGGACCTCCTCGGGCAGGGGTTGTGTCAGGCTACGTCCTGCACGAGACGTGTCAATGTCTTCCGCGCACGTTCATTCGACGACGCATCACTTCCCGCTAGCTCCGCCCTAGCGTCAGGTACGCGAAACCGAGCACGCCACGGTACCCGCGCAGCCACCGCTCACGGTGCTCGTCGGCCCTGGCTCGGACCGCCTCGGCTTCCGGGTCGGCCGGGTTGTCGAGCAGCCAGCGCTCCCACCCGAGCGCGTAGCCGGACTCGAACGCGTCCCACTCCTCGGTCGACGCCTCCGACACGTCCAGCGGGCGCAGACCGCGCGCCACAGCGAGGTCGACGAGGTCCGCCAGCGAGCCGAACTCGTCCGGGTCGCCACCGAGCGCGGCCGTCGCCGCCTCCGTCGGGGGCTGCGCCCAGATGCCCTCACCGAAGACGATGCGCCCGCCAGGGCGTATCGACCGCCGTAGCGCGTCCAGCGCCGCGGCGGTACCGCCCAACGCGTGACCCGCGCCGATGCAGATCGCCACGTCCGCGGCCGGTGCCTCCCACTTCAGCGCGTCCGCCACCTGGAGGTCGACGCGGTCGGCTAGGCCCCGCGCCGCGGCGTTCGCCCGTCCGCGCTCGATCAGGTCCTCGTTGACGTCGATGCCGACGGCCTGGACGGACGGCTCTGCCGCGGCGATCCGCAGCAGCAACTCAGCCCAGCCGCACCCGACCTCGACGACCCGGGCCCCGTCGGCAGGTTGCAGCGTACGGATGATCCGGGCGACCCGCGCGTCGGACATCGGGCTGTTGAAGTCCAGGGCGGTGTACAGCGGTTCGATCTTGGATGTCGGCATGCGAGCGATTATCCGACCAGCGCATGGGCCCGGCGACGCATTTATCGGAAGCCGTCACGTCCCTCGATGGCGTGTCGACGGTTGCGAACCACGGCGACAGCGATCAATGTTCGAAGACGAGAGTCAGTGCTGACTCACGTGAAGGAGATCGCTGATGCCTCACCCCTTACGCCGGAAGCGGCCCGCCGTGCTCGCCGCCGCCCTCGCCTTGGGTACGGCGATCGGCTTCGTCGACTTCGCCGCGGCCACAGCGGCCCCCGCGGCCACGGCTGCGGCTATGGCCAAACCCGTGGAGCTGTCGGAGAGCACCCGCCTGGCAGACCGGCGCTTCGTCGTGACCGGCGACCGCTTCTACGAGGTGGGCGCGGCCGACGCGACCTACCCGGCCACCGGCTGGCACGTACGCGGCGAGATGGGCGGCTTCTGGTCCGCGCCCATCAAGCTGCTGGACGGCCTGTGGTTCGCCGCCGACGGCCAGTGGCTCACGGCGACCACGTTCACCAGCGGGCAGGGGTACGCCCGGATGGACCTCGCCGGTCCGGACGGCCTGAAGGTCCGGCGCGTCGACGTGGCGCCCGACGGGGGCAGAGCAGGGCTGGTCGGGCTGACGTTCAGCGGCGGCCCGAAGCGCGTGACGCTGACGGTGAACGCGCACTCCGAGCTGATGGCGGCGTACCCGTGGGGCTGGACCACGCCCGACCAGACCACGTTCAACCTGCCCGACACGGCGAACTTCGACGGTCGCAACGTGCTGTTCCGCGAGACCGGCAGGCCGCCCGTACCGGGCGCGGCGGCGCACGACTACGCGGCCGTGGTCGGCAGTAGCCTCACCCCCGACGCCCACCGGCTCGGTGCCGGCATGCGCGGGCCGCAGGAGCCGGCCGTGGTGTGCCCGGCGAGCGACCCGACGCCGGCCCGCTGCGACGACGGCCCGTACGGCAAGGGCACCGGCGGCGAGCTGACGTACACGATCGACCTTCCCCGCACCGGCCGCACCGTGTGGTTCGCGGTCGCCGGCTCCGACGCCGGTGTCCGGCCGGCGTACGACGAGCTGAACCGGGCGCTGCGCGACCCGGACGCCGCGCTGGCGCGCAAGATGGCGTCCCGCGCGGCGGTCGCCGCCCGCAGCCGGGTCGACCTGCCCGGCGACCCGCTGCTGGCGCGCAGCGTCGAGTGGTCCAAGCAGAACCTCGCGGACTCGGTCCAGGCCTCGCGCGACCTGAAGGTGTTCGCCAGCCGCGAGGGCAAGCAGTACCCGCCGCCGGCCGGTACGGTCGCCGAGGCGCGCTGGATCGGCGCGGGCTGGCCGGACTACCCGTGGCTGTTCGCCACCGACGGCGAGTACACGGCGTTCGCGGCGGTCGCCGCCGGCCAGTTCGACGCGGTGAAGAACCACCTGCGGGCGCTGCGCGACATCAGCGACCTCGTCAACGCCCGGTCGGGCAAGATCGTCCACGAGGTCACGCCCGACGGTCAGGTGTACTTCGGCGCCAACGGCGACCCCGGCAACACCGACGAGAGCGCGAAGTTCGCCAGTACCGTCGCCCTGGTCTGGCGGTGGACCGGCGACAACGCGTTCCGCGACGAGATGTACGACCTCAGCGTGCGCAGCATGCGGCATGTGACCGGCCTGGACGCCGACGGCGACGGCTGGCCGGAGGGGCTGGGCAACGTGGAGCGCCCCGGCATGGGGCAGGAGAAGCTCGACGTCGCCGTGTACACCGTCCGCGGCCTGGCCGACCTGGCCGAGCTGGCCGCGAGCCGGGGCGACACGGCCACCGCGAGGTGGGCGAACACCGAGGCGGCCAACCGGAAGCAGCGCTTCGAGCAGGCGTGGTGGGCCGGTGGGGACGCCACCGCAACTGGCGCCGCCGTAACGGGCGCCGCTGCAAGCAGCGCGAAGTCGTACGCCGACTCGCTGACCGACCCCGGGAACGCGAAGGTGTTCCAGCGGCACTGGATCGGGCTGACGCCGATGGAGGCGGCCCTGCCGACGGGGCCCCTGGCCTCCGCCGACCACGCCGTCATCGCGCTCGGGCAGCGCGAACGCGACTGCTACAACGGCGAGTTCGGGCTGTACCACACCGGTACCGGCCCGACGAGCGCACCGACGGGCAACCCGGGACCGTCCTGCGACACCGTGGTCTCCTCGGTACCCGCCGAGCGGTCCACGTTCTCGCTCAACACCGCGGTCGCGGCGGTCGCGGAGGGCAACTACGGCCGGCTCGGGCCGCAGCGGTTCTACACCACCGGCAACGCCCGGATCCAGCTCGACCGGTCGGTGTGGGAGCTGCCCGGCGCGATGCCGGAGATCGCCCCGTCGCCGGACTTCACCGCCAACATCGACCAGAGCTTCCTCACCCGCTCCAGCGTGCTCCAGGCGTGGGGCGCGTACGGGATCCTCTGGCCCGTCGTCCACCAGTACCTGGGCGTCGACCCTGACCTCGGCCAGGGCCGGCTGTCCGTCGTGCCGCAGCTCCCGCCGGGTCAGAACCGGATCGCCGGGTCGAACATCGTCGTCGGCTCCGGTTCGGTCGACGTGACCGCCACGAGCAAGGACAAGACGGTACGCGTGGACGCCGACGCCCGGGTGTCCTGCCGGCTCACCGTCGGCGCGGTACTGCCCGCCGGGGCGGGCGTGGCGGGCGTCAAGCTGGACGGTCACCGCGCGGCCTACCGGGTGGTGCGGACCGCCCGCGGCACCCAGGTGGTCGTCGACACCGGCGCGGGTCGGCACTCGCTCGTCGTGGACCTGCGGTAGGAAATCACCGCGGCGCGGCGGCGATGAGGTACGCGGCGCGGCTCGACGCGACGGCGGCGCTGCCGTCGCGTCGAGCCGGTACCGTACGACAGGACGGGATCGTGCCCATCCTCACGACTTTCCGCCTGTAGCGCACGGTATCGTCCGATTAGTGGACAGGACAATCGCGCGACGTGACACGGTGGACGACCTCGTCGACGCCTGGCGCGCCGAGCTTCCGGCTGTCGCCGGTCCGGAGTTGGAACTCGGCAAGCGCGCGGCCCGCCTGGCCGCCCTGCTCGGCGAGGCCACCAACGCCCAACTGACCCGCTTCGGCCTGACCAGGGCGGAGTACGAGGTGCTCGCCGTCCTTCGGGCCGCGGGTGAGCCGTACCGGCTGCGCCCGACCGACCTGGCCAGCCGGCTGCTGCTGTCCTCCGGCGGTACCAGCAACCTGCTTCGGCGGCTGACCGGGGCCGGCCTCGTCGCGCGGGAGGCGGACGCGCGCGACGCCCGCAGCTCGTGGGTGCGTCTCACCACGTCCGGGGTCCACATCGCCGAGGCGTCCGTTCGCGCCGCCAGCTCTGCCCAGGCGGCGCTGCTGCACTCCGTACCCGAGGACACCGCCAGGGCCGCCATCGACGCGCTGCGGGAGGTACTCGTCGCGCTCGGCGACGAGCCACGGGTGTCAATGCGATAGGTACTCCGCCGCCGAGGCGTGGATCGCCGCCACGCACGCCGCGATCGCCGGGTGGCGGCCGGTACCGCGCCGGTAGGCGATCCGGGTACGCCGGTGGGTGTCCAGCGGCGTGAGCGTCACGCTCGGCGGCGGGTCGGCGGCGGCGAGCTGCGGGACCAGCGCGACGCCCTGTCCCGCCGCGACGAGGCTCAGCACGGTGCTGAAGTCGTCGGCGTGATGGCGTACCCGGGGCGTGAACCCGGCCGCCTGGCAGGAGCGCAGCGCCGCCGTGTGGCAGAGCGTCCCGGGCGTACCGGTGATCCACGGTGCGTCGGCGGTCTCCGCCAGCGAGGCCGCACCGACGAGGTACATCGTCTCGTCGATCAGCGGCTCGGTATCGAGGGCGGGATCGGGCTCGATCGGTACGTGGTCGTAGTCGTGGACGAGCGCGACGTCGAGCCGGCCGGTCCGCAGCGCGTCGGGTACGCCGACCGGGTCCAGTTCGGTCACCCTCAGCTCGAGCCCGGGGTGCGCGCGCCCGAGCGCGACCAGGGCGGCGGGCAGCAGCGTGCGTACCGCGCTCGGGAACGCGCCGAGGCGCAGCGGCCCGATCAGACCGGTACGCACGGCCGCGAGCGCCGCGTCGGCCTGCGCCAGGGCCGCGAGAACCGCCTCGGCGTGCTCGACCGGGATCGCTCCGGCCGGGGTGAGCGTGACCCGCCGCCCGGTGCGCTCCAGCAGCGGTACCCCCGCCTCCCGCTCCAACGCGGCCAACTGCTGGGAGACGGCCGACGGGGTGTAGGACAGCGCGTCGGCGACCGCGGCGATCGTCCCATGGCGGGCCAGGTCGCGCAGCAACCGCAGCTTGCGTACGTCGAGCATCAGTTCAGCTTACGTATCACCGCAGAAACGCGAACTGGACGTGAACCTCGGCGGCACCGAGGGTGGAGCTCATGCCACACCTGGAACCCATGCGACACATCCTGACCGGAGTCCACGTACCGCTCGTCACGCCGTTCGCCGCCGACGGGCGGGTGGCCGGCGATGCCCTGGAGCGGCTCGCGTACGAGGTGATCGACGCCGGCGCGGCCGGAGTGGTGGCGCTGGGTACCACCGGCGAGCCGGCCACGCTCAACGCCGACGAGCGGCGCACCGTCATCGACATCTGCGCCCGGGTCTGCCGGGAACGCCGCGCCGGCCTGATGATCGGAGCCGGCTCCAACGACACCGCCGCCTCGGTGGAGGCGCTGCGGGGCCTGAACGCGTGGCCGGAGGCGACGGCCGCGCTCACGGTCGTCCCGTACTACAGCCGACCGTCGGAGCGCGGCGTGATCGCCCACTTCACCCGGCTCGCCGCCGACAGCCCGGTACCGCTGGTGATCTACCACGTCCCGTACCGCACCGGCCAGGCCGTCGGGGCGGGGACGTTGCGCCACCTGGTCCGGCTGCCGGGGGTCATCGGGATCAAGTACGCGACCGGCGGCATCGACGCGGACACCGTGGCGCTGATGGCCGACCGACCGGCGGGCTTCGCCGTCCTGGCCGGTGACGACGCCTTCGTCTCACCGATGCTCGCGCTCGGCGCGGCCGGCGGCGTACTGGCCTCCGCCCACCTGTGTACGGCCGCCTTCGTCGATCTCGTCCACGCCTGGCACTCCGGTGACGTCGACCGGGCCCGGGACCTCGGTCACCGTCTCGTGGCGCTGTCCGCGGCCGCGTTCGCCGAGCCGAACCCGACCGTCGTCAAGGCGGTGCTGCACGCCCAGGGTCGGATCCCGACCCCGGCGGTCCGCCTGCCCCTGCTGCCCGCGAGCGCCGCCGCGACCGAGGCGGCGCTCGCCGCGCTCGCTTCCGTGGATCTCGGACAGGTGGGCCGCCGGCAAGTGGCCCGAATCTCCAAGGTCGGCAACCCCGCGGCACCCGACCGCCAACCTGATTCGCCCCCGAACCACCTTGACTGAGGGCCGCAACGGTTCGAGCGGTCACCAGCGTCCGCCCAGATGTCGACCCGTGGGTGCGCTACCCGTCAGCGCGTCCCGGCGTCGGGGCGGGCACGGTGGTCGATCAGACGGGAGATGAATATGGCGGCGCGGGGCGGCGGAGACGGACTGGCCCCGGGACGGTCGCTGATGTCGGCCCCGTCCGGGGCGGCCGACGCAACGCGCCGGGGTCGAGAGCCCCGGCCGCGGCTGCGCCGCACCGACAAGATCTCCACCGCCCAGGTCATGAAGGCGACCGTCGCGGCCGTGGTCGCGTACGTCCTCGCCCAGCGGGTGCTGGGCGGGGACCACCCGATGCTGCTGGCGGCGCTCACCGCGCTGCTGGTGGTGAAGGTGACGCTCTACGAGACCATCCGCCACGGGTGGCAGCGGATCGGCAGCGTCATCGTCGGCGTGGTGATCGCGGCGCTGCTGTCCTCGGTGTTCGGTCTGACCTGGTGGAGCCTGGGCATCACCGTGCTGGCGGCGCTCCTGCTCGGCAAGGTGCTACGGCTCGGCGATCACTCGCTCGAGATCGCGGTCAACGCGATGGCCGTCCTCGTCCTCGGCAGCCACAACCACCTGGGCCTGAACCGGGTGTTCGAGACCCTGATCGGGGCCGGCGTCGGGGTGTTGGTGAGCCTCGCGGCGCCGTCCGTCCACGTCCAGCCGGCCAGCGACGCCATCGGCCGGCTGGCCGAGGAGATCGGCCGGGTATTGCGGTCGATCGCGGTCGACGTCGAGCGGGGCTGGACACACGAGCGGGCGCTGGACGGCCTGCGCCGGGCGCGGGCGCTGGAGAAGCAGGTCCGCGCCGCCCAGGGCGCACTGGCCCAGGCCGAGGAGAGCCTGCGGCTCAACCCGCGAC
Source organism: Planosporangium mesophilum (assembly GCF_016863255.1). GTDB lineage: Bacteria > Actinomycetota > Actinomycetes > Mycobacteriales > Micromonosporaceae > Planosporangium > Planosporangium mesophilum. Next base: position 33,390 of record NZ_BOON01000051.1, on the reverse strand, counting down.
GCGCGGCCGCGACCACCGTGCCGGAGCGGCTACGTTCGGCGCTGACCGCGCTCGAGTACTCGGCGATCCACGTACGGGTCACCTGCAGTTGCCTGGCCGACCGGGTCGAAGGGATGCCGTCGCACGAGCTGCCCGACCCGGAGGCGCGCCTGCCGCTCGCAGGGCTGCTCGACGCCGCCGGGAAGGGGGTCCTGGCCTTCGGCCAGCTGGTCGCGTCCGACGTGGCCGGTCCCGTCGACAGCGCCGACGCGCTGCGGCGGGCGGTGCGGCGCGCGCGTTCCCTGCGGGACCTCGCCAGCGAGGCCCTGCTGGTCGACGCGCGGAAGGAACCGAAGCTCTGGCGGGTGCACGGCGCGGTGCTCGCCCACCTCGACCGGCTGCTCGACGACATCGACCCGGGCGGCAACGCGGCCGCGTACGCGATCAGCCAGCGCACCCTCGTGCCGTCCGGCGCCGCGTCACCTGCCGGGTCGTCCCCGGCAGGGGTGCGCGAGCGCCTCCTAATGACCCTGCGTCGCCGGCCGGATGCGGCCTGACTCTCCGCTCGGCGCGGCCACCGGTTCCAGCGCGACCGTGGCCGAGGCGGTGGAGCCGACCGGGCGCAGCCACCGCAGGTCCGGTACGGCGACGTTGCCGCCGCCCCCACCGATGACGAGCGGCGCCAGGAACTGACGGCGGCCGAGGCCGGTCAGGACGACGAACCCGACCAGCACCGCCCCGGTACCCATCACCGCTCCGGTCAGCGCCGGGATGCCCGGCTGGACCCCGCCCGGCAGGACGAACACGACGAGCGCCACCGACAGTACGGCCACCCAGCGACGCACCGTCGCCGAACCCGACATGGCGAGCGGCACGATCGCCCAGAGCAGGTACCAGGGGTGCACGACCGGGCCGAGCATCACGAGCGCCCCGAGGCTGAGCCCCAGCGCGGCCACCGGTCCGATCTGCGGGCTACGCCGCCACAACTCCACGAAGACGCAGGCGGCCGCCCCCAGGCCGACCGTCCACCAGGCGTGCATGGCCGCGTCCACGGTGGTCAACCCGAGCCACTCCCCCACGTATCCGGTGAGGCTACCGAGGTCGGTCGTGATCGAAAGCCAGGTGTGGGCACGGGTGGGCGTGTTGAGGGCGTGCACCCAGCCGTACCCGGTATCGGCGAGCGCGGTCGCGGCGACCACGGTGGCGCCGGCGACGCTGACGGCGCCCAGGCCCGCCCGACCCCACCGCAGCCGGCCCTTCAGGTACCGCGCCCAGATCGGCACGACGAACGCGATGGCGAGGCCGCCCGGCGCTTTCACCAGCCCCGCGAAGGCGATGAGCGCGCAGCCCGGCACCGGGTGCCGCTCGATCACCAGTACCAGGCCGACCGACATCAGGCCGAGCATCAGCGAGTCGTTGTGGGCGTCCGCGACGAGGTGCAGCAGGACCAGCGGGTTGAGCACGCCGAGCCAGAGCGCCGCGTTCGGCTCGACGCCGCAGTACCGGGCGATGCGGGGCACCGACCACACCAGCATGCCGACGCCGACGATGGCCAGGACCCGCATGCCGACGACGCCCGGCCAGGTGAGCTCACCCGTCACCCGCGTCACCGAGCCGGCGAGGTCGAGGAAGACGGGCCCGTACGGCGCCGGGGTGTCCTGCCAGATCGGAGGCACGTTCAGGTTGAGCGGTCCACCCATGGCGGCCGGGCCGTAGCGGTACGCGTCGATCCCGACCACCGTCATCGCGCCCTGCGCGATGTAGCTGTAGACATCGCCGCTGAAGACCGGCCCGAGCAACGTCAACGGCGCTCCCCACCAGACCGCCGAGCCGGCGAGCTCACGCCAGGACGGACCGTCCGGACGGTGGATCAGCGCGCCGATCCGCCACCAGGCGCCCAGCAGCAGGGTGAGGCCGATGTAGACCACGAGCACCGAGAACACGGTCGACTCGCGTAGCTCACGGATCCCCGGCACCTTCCCCAAGGGGTCAGTGAACGACTGGACGCCAGCCAGCACCCCACCTACGGCGATCACGGCCGCCCCGACCGTACCGAGCTTCCGACAAAAGACGAACCCATAGTTGGTGGTCGGGATCAGCAACCGCACACTCCCGCCGCTCGGCATTGGCCAGGTAACCGCAGTACCTGTGGGTGAACACTCTCTGTTGTCGATCAGGCGGCCCACGCCACTGGATCGACAGATTGGGCCGGTCGAGACCTTAGCGGATCTGGGACGGCGTCGCGCGCTCGTGCCCCCGGACCGCGTCGGCGCGTACCCGAGTCGTGCCGCTTGACCTCACGTCGAGTTGATGTTGCATGCTCGACGGGCATCGAACGACGAAAGAGGAAAACGTGAGCAAAGGCCCCTTAGCCCCACCGTACCGGGCACTGACGATCGGCATGGTCACGCTGGTCTCCCTGGTCGCCTTCGAGGCGGTGGCCGTCACGACCGCCATGCCGACCGTTGCCCGGGCGCTGCACGGGCTTTCGCTGTACGCGCTGGCGTTCGGCGGAGCGCTGGCCGCCGGGGTGATCGCGATGGTCATCTCCGGTCGGTGGAGCGACGGGAAGGGCCCGGCCGCGCCGCTGTGGACCGGCGTAGCCACGTTCGTTGCCGGCCTCATCGTCGCCGGCGCGGCGCAGGACATGTGGACGCTGGTGGTCGGCCGGGTCGCTCAGGGTTTCGGCGGCGGACTGGTCACGGTGGCCCTGTACGTCGTGGTGGGGCAGGCGTACCCGGCGGGGCTGCATCCACGCGTCTTCTCGTCGTTCGCCGGGGCCTGGGTGGTGCCGTCCATCGCCGGCCCGTCACTCGCCGGTCTCGTCGTGGAGCACCTGGGCTGGCGCTGGGTGTTCCTCGGCATGGTGCTGCTCACCGCGCCGGCCGTCCTGCTCATGCGGCCGGGGCTGCGGGGGCTCGCCGCGCCGGCACCGCAGGCCGCCGTCGTCGTACCGGGGCGCCGTACCTGGTGGGCCGTCGGCGCCGCGACGAGCATGGGCCTGCTGTACGTCGGCGGTCAGCAGCGGGGCGTCAACGCGCTCATCCTGATCGGGCTCGCCCTCGCCGGCCTCGCCGTGTTCACCCCCCGGCTGCTGCCGCGCGGTACGTTCGCGGTCCGACCCGGCCTGCCCAGCGTCGTCCTGCTGCGCGGCCTCGCGGGCGCGGCGTTCATCCAGGCGGACGTCTTCATCCCGCTGATGCTGACGCGCGAGCGCGGCTTCTCCCCTGCGGCGGCCGGGCTGACGCTGACCATCGGGGGCGTCTCCTGGTTCTTCGGCTCCTGGTACCAGGGGCGCCGGGGCCAGCGGCTGGCCCCGACCCGCCGGCTGCAGATCGGCCTGGCCCTGATCTGCGTGGGCATCGGTACCGCCGTCGCGTGCGTGGCGCCGGTGGTACCGGTGTGGGTGTGCGCGGCCGGCTGGACCCTGGCCGGGTTCGGCATGGGCCTGTCGTACCCGACCATGTCGGCGCTGACGCTGCGACTGTCCAAGCCGGCCGAGCAGGGCGCCAACAGCTCGGCGCTGCAACTGGCCGACTCGATCTTCTCCACCACCATCCTCGCCGTCGGCGGCACGCTGTTCGCGTCCTGGGTGTCGGAGTCGCCGCAGGCCGCGTACCTGGGCGGCTTCGCGATCGCCGAGGCGCTGGCGCTGGTGGGCCTCGCCGTCGCGGCCCGCGCCGGGGCGCCGGCGGACGAGCCGGGCGGGCCCGGGCGGGCACCGGCGCTGGCCGCGCAGGCCTGAAACCCGCGCCCGGACCGGCGGCCAGGTCAGCCGCTGGTTCGGCCGTGGCGGTCGCGCGCCTTGAGGCGGACGGTGGGCATCTCCGGCGCCGGCAGCGGGTCGCCGGCGTACCCGGTGACGGTGCCGAAGCGGTGCCCCGCCATCCAGTCCGTACGCGCCTCGACGATCTCGGAGTGCGAGCGCCCGACGAAGTTCCACCACATCACGAGGGGCTCGTCGAACGGCTCGCCACCGAGCAGGAACAGCCGGGACCCGCGGTCGGAGCGCAGGTCCAGCCCGGACCGGCCGGTGCCGAGGTACAGCAGCGAGCCGGGTGTCACGGCGTCGGTGACGCCGCCGACCTCGGCGGTGCCGGTCATGGCGAGCACCGCGTACTCGAAGTCGGGCTCGAGCGGCAGCCGGGTCGCGGACCCGGCGGTCATCAGGATCTCGGCCCCCACCAGCGGCGTGTGCACCACGACCGGTGAGTGTGCGCCGTCCAGGGCGCCGACGACGACGGTGACGGTCACGCCGCCGTCACGCACCGCCGGTACGGTCTCATGGTGCTCGAACCGCGGCGGCCCGTGCCGGGCGCCGTCGGGCAGCGCCACCCACAACTGGAGCCCGTGCATCATCGGCGGGTGCTGCGCCGGCGACTCCTCGGAGTGCGCGATGCCCCGGCCTGCGGTCATCAGATTCACCTGGCCGGGCAGCACCGACTGCCGGTTGCCGAGGCTGTCACGGTGCAGGATCTCCCCGTCGACCAGCCAGCTCACCGTCTGCAGCCCGGTGTGCGGGTGCGGCGCAACCCGCATGCCCGGGCGGCCCGCCACGTCGTCGGGGCCGAAGTGGTCCACGAAGCACCACGCGCCAACCATCCGGCGGGGCCGCTGCGGCAACAGCCGACGGACCGTGGTGTAGCGGCCGAGGGGGACGTCGTGGCCGGGCAGCAGAACGCTGGTCGGCTCGCCGGCGACGGTGACCGCCGATGGGTCAGTCATGCTCCGACTGTACGGCGGGGCGCGGAGTCAACAGCGTCAACGGCCCGTTCACCGAGCAGAGCGACAGCGGTCACCGCTGGCTGGCCCCCGGCGAGACCGTCCAGGACGGGCCGGGGTGCCCCTTTCCACCCCCGGAAGAGGCACCGCCGGCCGTCTCTGGGCGCCCGGCCACGCTGTCAGCGGGAGATCTCAGCGCCCGTCATCGGACGCTGCGCGGACGTACGCTCGGCCGCGTTGGCGTCGATCCACGCCTGCAGCGCCGGGCCGGACTCGAAGCTCGCGATCATCGCGTACCGCGCGGCGGTACCGGTGTGATAGGCCGCGTGCCAGAGCCTTTCGGTGTCGACGACGAACTGCGCGCCCGCCGGCAACGGAATGCGGTGTTCGGTGGACGGGTCGTCACGGTCCTCCCGCAGAATCATGTAGCTGTCCGGATCGTCGGTGAGGTTGAGCCAGGCCCGCACGACCCAGCCCTCGCCGTCGGGGTTCAACCGGTTGTTGTCGTCAAGGTGCAGGTACTCGCCGGTGACCTGGGTTTCGCTGGTGGACGGGTACAGCTTGATGATGCGCACCCGACCGAAGCGGGCGCCGACCGACGTCACCCACTTGCGCAGGGTCGGCGCGCGCAGGGCGTTGGCGGTCCAGATCCCGTCCTTGTCGGGCTTGTCGTGCTCCCAGAATCCGCGTGGATCGTCGTCGCCGGTCGCGGAGGCCAGGACCGCGAAGTTGGTGTCGCCGCCGGACTTCCAGTCCAGATAGGTGAGGCTCTCCCACTCCGCCGGATCCAGGCGCCCCGGGAAGGACCGCAGCACGACGATCCCGGTCTTCGACAGGACCGGCAGCCTCGCATAACGCGGCTGGGTTTCTGGCATTCTTTTCTCCCCCATATACCTAATTGCGTTTCCACGGTGGTACCAAAGGTCCGGGCATGGTCGACGGGCCACGACAGCCGGCGGACGAGGCGCCGAGGGCGGTCTGCGGACCGCCGCGCAGGCGGCGGCCGCCCCGAGCCGGGCAGGTCGCGAACGGGGCTTGTGACAGTGATCAGGAGGGCCGGTGGTCAGGACGGCCAGCGTCGGCGCGGACGGTGCGCGGTGTGCCGGGTGAGCGCGGGACGACGGCGGCGGCTACGGCCGGAGGTTGCCAGCCGCCCCGGCTCCGGCTGGCAAACCCCGCCGCGCAGTCATCGCGACCCCCGTACGCCCGACCGTCGTTGCCGGCAGCCCTCCCCGTCGGAGGGTCCGGCAAACGGCCCGATCCTTGTGAAATAAGGGATCCCGCCGAGTCAGGCCGGGCGGCTGTGCCGGTGAGGCGGTCGCCGGGAAGGTGGGTACGGGGTCGGTGCCGGGTGGCGCCGGTGCGACGCGGACGGCGCGACGGGTGATGTGCGCAACCCGTCCCCGAAAGTGACTCGCCGGTTCGCGGCGTCGGCACTAATGTCCGCCGGGTGGTCGAGGTCCGCCAGGCAAGCCCCGAAGACGCCCCCGAACTGGTCCGGCTGCGAGCCGTCATGCTCGCCTCCCTGACGGGGGAGGAGCCCGTGGACGGTCCGTGGCGGGAGGCCGCCCTGCGGACGCTGCGCGGTGCACTGGCCGAGCCGGACGGAACGCTGGTCGCCTTTGTCGTGGACTCCGCGCGGCGGCCGGGACGGCTGGCCGCGTGCGTCCTGGGCGCCGTCGAGTGCCGGCTGGCCTCGCCGGAAAACCCGACCGGCGTGACGGGGCACGTGTTCAGCGTCGCGACCGACCCCGACGAGCGGCGGCGGGGGTACTCACGGGCCTGCATGGAGCGGCTCATCGACTGGTACCGGCGGCGCGGCATCACCACGGTGGACCTGCGGGCCTCCCGCGAGGGCGAGCCGCTCTACCGCTCGCTCGGGTTCGCCCGCACCGCCGACCCGGCGATGCGCCTGAAGCTTGGTGCCCTCGACGGCGCCCCGGCCGGGCCGGTGAACCGGTGAGGCTGACCGGAGCGGCCCGGATCATCGCCGCGGCCGCGACCGACTCCGTCGCGGCGGCCCGGGACCGCGACCGGGAGGCGTTCGAGGCGGCCACCGCCCGGCTGGCCACGCTGAACCCGGAGCAGGTCGGCCTGGTGCTCGGCGCCGTCGTACGGTCGCTGCTGGAGGAGTTGCACCCCGACGGGCTGGACGGCGACGACGTCCAGGCGGCGCTCGCCACCTGTGTACGGTCGGCAGCCGACTGGCTCCCGGAGGTCGATCCGGACGTGGTGGCGATCCTGCTGCTCGGCGCGCTCGGCGTCCACGGCGACGACGGCGAGGCGCCCCCGGCGAACCCGACCGACCTCGCCCGGCACGCCCCGCTGCTGATCGCCGACCTGCTCGCCGCATCCGGGCGGGACCTCGCCGGCTACCTGGACGCGGCGTTCGCGGAGATCGCGCGCGGCGAGACCCAGGACATGCCCTGACACGCCGGTACTAGCTCCAACGTCGCCGCAGAACTCCGACCGGGGTACGAGTCTCCGCCGCCGCCGCAGCGGGCAGAGCGAGGGCGGAACGACAGGCGACCCCGCGACCCGGTACACCGCGCCGGTACACCGCCACGTGACCGGCCGCGCCGAGCTGCCGCACCTGTCCGACCGCCATGCTCCGCCACTCGGTGTGCGAGGCCGCGGGCGACGCGGCGCCCGAGCCGTAGCTCCTCCTATCCGCCGTGGACCAATAGGCAAAGGGGGTAAAATGCGCCATACGCCGGCCATCCTCGAGGACATGCGCTCGGTGGCACCACCACGGCAGGCCCGGCTCGACGAGCCGACGCGCGGACGCCTGGCCGAACTCACCGCCGAACTGCTGGCGAGCCGGCCGGGCAGTGGCGCCGAACTCCACCGATACCTGTCGATCGCACGCCGTACCGTGCCGCTGCCCGAACGGGCCGTCTCCGCCGAACTGCGAGGCCGTACGGTGGCCGTCACCGGCGGGAGCGGCTGTGTCGGCACCGTCCTGCTTCGACAGATCAGACGGCTGTGCACGGCCCGCCTGGTCAGCGCCGACATCGCCGCGCCGCGCCGGCCGGTGACGGGCGTCGAGTACGTCGAGGTGGACGTGCGCTCGGCCGAGGCGGTCGAGGGGTTCTTCACCCGGTACCAGCCGGACATCGTGTTCCACCTGGCCGCCCAGCGGGACCCGGGGCTGGCGGAGCGCTTCGTCGGTTACACCGTCGACACCAATGTCGTCGGCACCTTCCAGGTGGCGCGGGCCGCCGAGCGGGCAGGGGTCGGCCGCTTCGTGTACGCCTCGACCGGCAAGGCGCTGCGACTGTACTCGCGGTGCGTGTACACGGAATCGAAGCGGATCGGCGAGTGGCTCGTCGCCGACGTCGCCGGACACGGCCGCATGGCGTGCGCCGGGGTGCGGTTCACCCACGTCGTCGACAACTCGATCGTCCTCGACCGGCTGCGCCGGTGGTGCGACGACGGCGAGCCGGTCCGCCTGCACTCCCCCGACACCGTCTTCTACGTCCAGTCCGCGATCGAGTCGGCACAGCTCCTGCTCTCCACGCTGCTGGCGGGCGCCGACCACGTGTTCCGGCTGCACGCGATCCGCGACCTCGGCTGGCCGGTCAGCCTGCTGGACCTGGCGGCGGGTTACGTCGCCGCCCATCCGCCGGTGACACCGCTCTACCTGGCCGGCCACGAGCCGGGCTACGAGGAGACGCCGTACCCCGGCCTGTACGACCCGACGCTCTCCGGTGACGTCAGCCCGCTGCTCAACGCGGTCGAGGCCCACCACGCCGAGGAAGCCGCCTGCGCAGCCGTGGACGGGGTCGCCGTCACCGCGTGCGGGGCCCCCGACCTCCTCGACCGCCTTCCGGAGCTGCGGCGCTGGTGCCAGGTCGGCTCGGACCGGCAGGCCCGCCGGGTGCTCGACGAGATCGGCTGGGACCTGCTGGTACTGACGATGCGCTCCACCTCGCCGGCGATCCTCGACCGGGTCGCGCGGCTCACGAGCGAGCACCGGCCCACGATGAGCGACGAGCACCGGCGCGTCGACGACGTCGTCCGCCGGTACGCCGGCCGGGTGCCGGCGCCGGCGCGAGCCGGCACGGCGCCCGCTGTGCTCTGAGCTGCTCGGGCGGGCGTCACGCCCGCCCGAGCAGGGTACGGCCGGCCGACCCTGGCGTTCGCCTGGGAAGCTGCCCGTACCTGGCGAACGTCTGCATCGCGGCGAGCCGACCCTGACACGGCTCCTCGTGGCCGCAGGCGCGGCAGCTACCACCGGGCGTGACGAGCAGGTGGCGGTCGAGCTCCTCCTGTGCCCGGTCGAGCTGCTCCAGTACGCCCGAACTCAGGTACGTCCTCGTGGTCACCGTGTCTCCGGGGGCAGGCGGTCGGTCGAATGATCAACGCACCGGCACCGAAACGGTGATCGGTTGATGGTCCCTTCGGTGGCGTTTTCAAACCGAGATCTGCGCCACACCTCAGCCCCCGTGGCGAACCACCCGGTGCAGCCAGGACCGCCACGCCGCGTCGGCCTTAAGACAGCTGTGCTTGTCGGAGCGGGCCTTGCCGGCCCGACCGAACCGGGTCAGAGCTTCCCGGCGAGGGTGGTGTGCAGCTGGGCGCTGGGCTGGTTGAGCCCGACGATCTCGACCCGCTTGCCCCGGTCGGCGTACTTGCCGGCGACGGCGTCGAGCGCGGCCACGGACGAGGCGTCCCAGACATGGGCGCCTGCCAGGTCGATGACGACGTGCTCCGGGTCGCCGGCGTAGTCGAACCGGCCCACCAGATCGTTACTGGAGGCGAAGAACAACTGGCCGTGCACCGAGTAGATGCGGGTGCCACCGTCCGGGTCGACGACGCTGGTGACCTGGACCAGGCGCGCGACCCGCCGCGCGAACACCACGCTGGCGACGATGACCCCGACGACCACGCCGATGGCCAGGTTGCTGGTGGCGACGACCACGGCGACGGTGGCGACCATGACGACCGTCTCGCCTACCGGCAGCCGCTTGAGCGTGGCGGGGGTGATGCTGCGCCAGTCGAACGTCCCGACCGACACCATGATCATGACGGCGACGAGGGCGGCCATCGGGATCCCCGCGACGACCGGTCCGAGAACGACGACCAGGATCAGCAGGAAGACGCCGGCGAGGAACGTCGAGAGGCGGGTACGGGCGCCGGACACCTTCACGTTGATCATCGTCTGGCCGATCATGGCGCAGCCGCCCATCCCGCCGAAGAAGCCGGTGACGATGTTGGCCACGCCCTGACCCCAGGACTCCCGGGTCTTGTTGGAGCGGGTGTCGGTGATGTCGTCGACCAGCTTCGCGGTCATCAGCGACTCCATCAGGCCGACGAGCGCGATGCCCAGCGCGTACGGCGCGATCACCTGGAGCGTGTGCCAGCTGTACGGGACGTCGGGCAGCCCGAACACCGGCAGGCTGTCGGGTAGCTTGCCCTCGTCGCCGACCGTCGGCACGGCCACGCCCGCAGTGACGGTGAACACGGTGAGCACGACGATCGCGACCAGCGGCGCCGGGACCGCCCTGGTGAGCCGGGGCAGCCCGACGATGATCGCCAGCGCGACGGCGACCAGTGGGTACACCAGCCACGGCACCCCGACCAGGTGCGGGAGCTGCGCGGAGAAGATCAGGATGGCGAGCGCGTTGACGAAGCCGACCATCACGCTGCGCGGGATGAACCGCATCAGCTTCGCCACCCCGAGCAGGCCGAGGAGGATCTGCAGGATCCCGCCGAGGATGACCGCGGCGATCAGGTAGTTGAGCCCGTGGTCACGGACCAGCGGCGCCACGACCAGGGCGACCGCGCCGGTAGCCGCCGAGATCATCGCCGGTCTGCCACCGCAGAACGCGATGGTCACCGCCATCGTGAACGAGGCGAACAGCCCCACCCGCGGATCCACTCCGGCGAGGATCGAGAACGAGATCGCCTCGGGGATCAGCGCCAGCGCCACCACGAGACCGGCGAGGACCTCGGTACGCAGGACGCGGGGTGACGACAGCCACGCGGGGCGGGACAGACGCGGCCGGGAAGCCGCCGACAGCCAGGAGGACATGCAGCCATTCCGTTCGGGGCGCCCGTGGGCGCGCAGAAGCGCGGGCATCGGCGCCCGGAGAGCAAGAACACGCCGGGAGGGGCCGTCCGCCACAACTCGCGACGAAGCCCCACCGTACCCTCCGACGGGAGCGGCTCCGGCCGCGAATTCAGTGATCATCATTACCGTTACCGCAGGAAGGGGGCCGGTCGGCGTGGAGCTTCGGCTGCCGTCTCCCCTTCGGGAACTACGCGACGACCGGCTCGCGCCGCACGGGGTACGGCTACTGCTCAAGCGCGACGACCTGATCCATCCGGAGCTGCCCGGCAACAAGTGGCGCAAGCTCAAGTACAACCTGGCCCGGGCACGCGAGCAGGGGTGCACCACCCTGCTCGCGTTCGGCGGCGCGCACTCCAACCTCATCCGGGCCGTGGCAGCGGCCGGCGCCCGCTTCGGGTTCGCGACCATCGGGGTGATCCGCGGCGAGGAGCACCTGCCACTCAATCCGAGCCTCGCGTACGCGGCCGGCCGGGGCATGCGCCTGACCTACCTCGACCGCTCCACCTACCGGCACAAGCACACCCCGGAGGTGGTCGACCGGTTGCGGCGCGAGTTCGGCGACTTCTACCTGCTGCCGGAGGGCGGCAGCAACGACCTGGCCGTCCTGGGCTGCGCCGAGATCCCGGCCGAGATCGACGAGCCGTTCGACGTGATCTGCTCCCCCGTCGGTACCGGTGGTACCCTCGCGGGTCTCGCAGCGAAGCTGGCACCAGGGCAGCGCGCGATCGGGTTCTCCGTCCTCAAGGGCGGCGAGTTCCTCACGGCCGAGGTCGAACGGCTGCAGCGCGCCGCGTACGGGTCGGGGTCGCGCAACTGGCACATCGAGTACGGCTTCCACTTCGGCGGCTACGCGAAGCGCACCCCCGAACTGGACGCGTTCCTCGCCGACTGGGCCTCCCGGCACGGCACCGTGCTCGACCGGATCTACGTCGCCAAGATGATGTACGGCATCCTCGCGCTGACCCGCGCCGGAACGTTCCCGCCCGGGACCATGGTCGTCGCGGTGGTGACCGGGTAACGGGTTACCGGGACGGCCGTCGAGGAAGAGAGACGGCGTGGCCGAGACAGTCATCCCGCAGAGCGTGCGGCCGGACGTGGAGACCCTGTGGGACTACCACGACCTGCGGCACGACCTGCGTCCGTGCGACGTAGGGGTCGGGCTCGGCGGCCGTGGCCTCGGCGTCGCGGCGCTGGCCGTGGAGCTGTTCCGCGGCGGGCTGTTCCCCCGCCTGGTCTTCACCGGAGGGAGAGCACCCGGCAGCGCCGACAGCCTGCCACGGGGCGAGGCGGTCCACTACGGCGAGTACGCCGTCGCGCACGGCGTACCGCCGGAGGCCCTGCTGCTGGAGACCCGCGCCAGCAACACCCTGGAGAACGTCGCGTTCTCCCGCGACCTGCTGGCCACCCACGGGCTCCGGCCCCGCTCGGTACTGGTCATGTCCCGGCCGTACCAGCGGCGCCGGGCGTACGCCACCTGCCGGAAGGTCTGGCCCGACGTGACCGTGGTCTGCGCGGCGACGACGCTACCGCTGGACGACTACGTCGCGGACGCGGGCGACGCGAGACGGGTCATCGACCTGATCGTCGGCGACACGCAGCGCGTCGACCTGTACGCGCGGCGGGGGCACCTGGTACCGCAGGAGATGCCGCCGGCGGTGCGGCTCGCGTACGACCGGCTGGTCCGGGCCGGCTACACGGGCAGGCTGGCCAGGTGACGGAGGGTCCCGCGGACCGGGGACGCGGGACCCTCCGAAGCGAGCGTCAACTCTTCAACCACGCCTGCCAGACGTCCGGGTGCGCGTCCACCCACTTCTTCGCCGCGGCCTCGTGTGACAGCTTGTTGACCGCGATGTCGCGGGCGACCGAGTTCTGGTCGTCGTTGCTCCACGAGAAGTTCTTCGTCAGCGCCACGGCCGGGCTGCCCGAGTCGGCGAACTTCTTGCTGACGATCTTGTCGAGGTCGTACGGCTGGTAGTCGCAGGCCACCTTCTGCTTGTCCGCGTCGCAGCCCGGGGTGTACGCGGGCAGCGCGATGTGCACGAGCTTCACCTCGGTCATGAACCACTGCGGCTCGTAGAAGTACCCGAGCAGCGGCTTGCGCTGCTGTTCGGCCGTGCGGAAGGCCTGGATCAGGGCGGTCTCGCTGCCCGCGTACACGACCTTGAAGTTCAGCCCCAGGTTGGTCACCAGCGCCTCGTCGTTGGTGACGAACGACGGGTCGCCGTCGAGCAGCTGGCCCTTGCCGCCGGACTCGGTCGTCTTGAACAGGTCGGCGTACTTGTTGAGGTTGTGCCAGTCGGTGATGTCCGGGTACTGCTTGGCCATCCACGGCGGGATGTACCAGCCGATGATGCCCTTGTTGCCGGTGACCCCGTGCTCCACCGCGACCTTCTGCTGGTCGATGTAGGTCTTCTTCAGGTCGTCGTGGCCCCAGTTCTCCAGGATCACGTCGACCGAGCCGTTGGCGAAGCCCTGCCAGGAGACCTCTTCGGCGAGGTTCTTCTCGACGACCGTGCAGCCGAGCTTGTTCTTGGCGAGGTAGCCCACGACGGCGGCGTCGGCCTCGTAGCCGACCCACGGGTTGACCGCGATGGTGACGGTCCCGCACGGCTTCCCGCTCGCCCTACCGGGGGCGGGTTCCTTGGAGATCTTCGAGCCGCAGGCGGTGAGCGCCAGCACGCCGGTGCCCACGAGCGCGACCGCTCGTAACCATTTCGGTGCTCTGTTCACGGTCCATTCCCCTTCTGGGTGGTCACTGTGGCTGTGGTGCGTCCGCTCGACGGGCGGCCGCCTGGGTGATCCGGTCGAGCAGGATGCCGAGTCCGACGATGGCCACGCCGGCGGCGAGGCCCTTGCCGTACAGGCTGCGCTGGGAGAAGCCGGCGACGACGAGATAGCCGAGCGCGCCGGCGCCGACGAGGCCGCCGACGACGACCATCGACAGCACGTAGATGAGCCCCTGGTTGGCGGCCAGCGTCAGGGAGTGCCGGGCGAGCGGAAGCTGGACCTTCCAGATGAGCTGCCAGGTACTCGAGCCCGCGGCGGCTGCCGCCTCGACCACGGACGCCGGGACCGCCCGTACGCCGTCCGCGACCACCTTGACGGCGACCGGCGCGGCGAACACGACCGCCGCCACGATGGCGGTCAACCGGGTCGGACCGAACAGGCCGAGGACCGGTACCAGGTACACGAACGGCGGCATCACCTGGGCGGCGTCGAGCGTCGGCCGGATCAGGCGGTCGACCCGGGCGCTGCGCCCCATCCAGACCCCGACGACCACGCCCAGCACCATCACGACGACCGTGGCGACCAGCGTCGCCGCCAGGGTCGTCATGGTGTCGCGCCAGAGCCCGGTGCCGACCAGCAGCGCCAGGCACCCGGCCACGACCGGCAGCGTCCGCGGGCCGGCCACGGTCCAGGTGATCGCGAGGACGACGGCGCACACCAGGTACCAGGGCGACTCGGTGACGAGCGCCTGCAGCGGGTTGAGCAGGCCGTCGGTCACCACGACCCGGACCGCGTCGGTGACACCGACGAGGTGGTGCTGGACCCAGCGGGTGGCCTGGTTGACCCCGTCGGCGACGTGGCCGCCGATCACACCGGCCGGCTGCGGGCCGGGGAACACCGCGGCCCAGACGAACGTGTACGAGAGGTGGAGCGCGGCGAGGGTCGACGCGCCGAGCGCGGCGAGCGTCCACAGTCGACGACGTGGTGTCGGTTCTGTCCGGGATCCGGTGTGCGCGGCCGCCGCGGTGGTGACCCGGTCGAGGACGATCGCCATCGCGACGATCGCCAGGCCACCGGCGAAGGCGGTGCCGACGTCGAGGATCTCCATCGCCTTCACGACCACCTCGCCGAGCCCGGGGGCGCCGATCAACGCCGCGATGGTGACCATCGACAGCGCGCACATCGTCGTCTGGTTGATCCCCAGGACGATCGTGCGCGCGGCGGCCGGGATCCGTACCGTGCGCAGCACCTGCCACCCGGTCGCGCCCAGGGACTCGCTCGCCTCCAGCGTGGGGCGCGGCACGTTGCGGATACCGTGCGCGGTGATGCGGATGACCGGCGCTGCCGCGTACACGATCGTCGCGATGACCGCCGACGCCGGCCCGATCAGGAAGAACAGCGTCAGCGGCGCCAGGTAGACGAAGGTCGGCATGACCTGCATCAGGTCGAGGACCGGCGTCACCAGCCGTTCGCCCCGGGGCGACAGTCCGACCCAGAAGCCCAGCGGCACCCCGATCACCAGGCAGATCGCGACGGCGGCGAGCGTGAGGGCGAGGGTCTGCATGCTCTGCTGCCACAGCCCCAGCACGCCGAACGACCCGAACCCCGCGCCGGCCAGGACGGCGGTCCGCCAGGTCCCCGCGGCGTACCCGACGAGCACCGCGAGGGCGACGACGCCCAGCCACCCGACGACCGGCACCGGGCGGCCGTAGGACGGTTCGCTGATCAGCGAACCGATGAACACGACCAGGTGGTCGATGGCCGACCGGGCCACGTCGACGGCGCCGCCGAGCACCGGGTTGCCGCTCCGGTCGGCGTCGACGGCGTCGCGGAGGTCGTTGAGCCACAGGTGCAGCGGACTGAGCCGGGAGACCGCGAGCGGCAGGGTGTGCCGGCCGTGCAGCGGGATCCACAACGCGACCCAGGCCACGGCGGTACCGGCGACGACCAGGCCCCGCCCGGGCCGCCGGGTACCCGGTCGGTCCGCGCCGGCGGTTGCGGCCACCGTGACCATCAGCCGACCCTGTCGCGCCCGGCGTCGGGTTCGGCACCACCGTTGGTACCGTCCTCGGCGACGATCACGTGCGCGGTACCGCTCATCGAAGCACCGGCGTACGGCCCAGCCGCTTCGCCAGCACCTGCTCGATGAGGGCGACGAGGACCTGCTTGACCGACTCGCGTTCGCGGGCGTCGCACTCGACGACCGGTACGTCGTCGCCGACGCCGAGCGCCTCGCGTACCTCGTCGAGATCGAACCGGGGCGTCTGGTCGAACCGGTTGACCGCGACCAGCAGTGGCGTGTCCCGCTCCTCGAAGTAGTCGAGCGCCGCGAAGCAGTCCCCCACGCGCCGGGTGTCGAGCAGGATCACCGCCCCGAGCGCCCCGTCGACCAGGTCGTCCCACAGGAACGCGAACCGGTCCTGGCCCGGGGTGCCGAACAGGTACAGCCACAGCGACTCCTCCAGGCTGATGCGCCCGAAGTCGAGGGCCACCGTCGTGGTGTTCTTGCCGTCGATGCCGCTCACGTCGTCGACGCCGAGCGAGACCTCGGTCATCGCCGCCTCGGTGACCAGCGGCTCGATCTCCGAGATCGCCCCCACGAAGGTGGTCTTACCGACGCCGAACCCCCCGCTGACCACGATCTTGATCGCGATGGGCGGCGCAGGATCGCTAGAGCGCCCGAACACGGTCCCTGATCCTCTCGATCATCTCGATGGGTAGCTCGGCCGGCTCCGTACAGGACACGAAGCCCTCGGTCGCCAGGTCCGCCACCAGCACCCTCGTCACCCCGAGCGGGATGCCGAGGTGGGCGGAGATCTCGGCGACGGACTGCGGGGTCTGGCACAGTTCGACGATGCGGTACCGCTCGAAGCGCAGCGGCGCCGACAGCGCGGCCGGCGCGGCCGACACCAACGTCTCCACCCGCAGCCCGTCGTGCAGCGGCCGGGTCCGTCCCCCGGTGAGCAGGAACGGGCGGACCAGGACGTCGTCCGCGGCGCGCTCCTCGGCATCGGAGTCGGGCACCGGCGCCGGCTCACCAGGCTCAGCCGGGTCGGCGTGCCGGGGCGAGGGCGGCGCCTGCCAGGCCGGAATCATCCGCGGGTCCGGCAGCCGGGCACCGACGTCGCTCACCGCGGTAGGTACCGTCGGGACTCGGAGATCAGCGCCGGCGTCAGAAGGTCGCCGAACCGGTCGGCGAGCAGCGCGATCTCGTAACCGATCAGGCCGACGTCGCAGTCGGCCGCCGCCAGGGCGCCCAGGCAGCTACCACCGCTGATCGAGGAGACCAGCAGGAAGCCGCGCCGCATCTCGATCATGACAAGCTTCAGCCCGTCGAAGTCGTACCGCTTCGAGGCGCTGCGGCCGAGGCTGGCGAGGCTGGACACGATCGCGGCCAGGTGGTCGGCACCGGTGCGGTCGAGCCCGTCGGAGGCGGCGATCAGCAGGCCGTCGGAGGAGACCGCCACGGCGTCACGCACCCCGTCGGTACCTCTGACGAAGTTCGCCAGCATCCAGTTGAGCTGCGTCGCGTCGGTACGCCGGTCAACGGTCATGGGTCCCCTTGTCACCATCGACGGCTTGGGCTCGGGTGTTGCCGGCGCGCTGCACCCCGGCACGCTGCACTCCGGCCCGCAGTGAGGTCAGCCTCGCCCGCACCTGCGCCGGGGTGAGGTCGCCGTCGGCTCGCCGGTCCGGGCTGGTCGCATGGTCCACAGTGGTCATCTGGTCCACAGTGGTCGCATGGTCCACAGTGGTCGCTTCCGGCGAGGCGTGACCGGTACGGCCGCGCGGGACCCGCTTCAGCAACCCGTTGCGGGTACGGTCGGCGGCGCCCGCTGCGGTGCCGGCCGGGACGGTGCCGGTGGTGATGTACTCGACGACCGGGGTCGGCCGGGCGTCGATGGCCCGCTGCGTGGTCTGCGGTACCCGTGGCGCCGGAGCGGGCGCGTCGGTGCGGTCCGCGACAATCCTCGCGCCGTCCGCGGCGAACCGCCCGCCGTCTGCGGCGAACCGCTCCGCCCAGCCGTCTTCGGAGAGCCGCGCGTCGCCCGGTGCCGGCGGGTCGATGTCGCTCGGCTCGATCGCGGTCGGCCGGGCGAGAACGCTCTCCGGCAGCGTCACCCGCGCGGTCACCCCGGTCACCGGCGACGACACGAGCTGCACGTCGACGGACATCTGGCGGGCCAGGTGCCCGACCACGTAGTGGCCGAGGAAGCGGGTCGGGGCGGCGAGGAAACTCTCCTGCCCCCGCAGTCGCGCGTTGGACCGCTCCAGTTCCTCCGGCTCCATGCCCACTCCCTGGTCGATCACCGCGATCAGGTACCTGCCGGGCAGTTGCCGGCCCTGGATCTCGACGTCCACGTCCGGCGGGGAGAACGCCAACCCGTTCTCGACCAGCTCGGCGATCATGTGCGCGAGCCCACTGACGTGGACGCCGCCCACGTACGCCTCGTCGATGCGCTTGAGCGTGACCCGCCGGTACTCCTCGACCTCCGAGACGGCGGCCCGGATGACGTCGGCCACCGGCAGCGGTACCGACCACCGCCGCGGGGTCGACTCGCCCACCAGCACGAGCAGGCTCTCGGCGTTGCGCCGCATCCGGGTGGCGAGGTGGTCGAGCTCGAAGAGGTTGGCCAGCGCCGACGGGTCGGCCTCCTCCTGCTCCAGCCGGGTGATGAAGCCCAACTGCCGCCGGAGCAGGTTCTGGTTGCGCCGGCCCAGGTTGGCCAGCGACTCGGTGGTGGTACGCCGCAGCAGCGCCTGCTCGGTGGCGAGCGAGTACGCGGTCGCCTGTACCCGGTCGAGCGCGGACGCCACCGACCGGATCTCGGCGGAGGCCCGGGCCGGTACCCGTACCGGCGCCGGCGTGCCCCCCTCGTCCTGGTCGCCGGCCTGTACCCGGGCGACCGCGTCGGGCAGGCGTACCAGCGCGAGGCTGTCGGCCTCCCGGGCCAGCGCGGCCAGCGGACGGGTGATCGACCGTGACGCGGCGACGACCAGCCCGATCGCCCCGGTCACGCACAGCGCGACGAGGCCGAGCAGGATCCCCAGCCGCCGGGCCGCGTCGGTCTGCAGCTTGCGGGCCCGGCTCTGGATGTCCGCGCCGGCCGCCTGCTGCACCTGCCGGGTGTCGTCGACGACCGTCGTCAACGCCGACCACCACGACTGCGGGTTGATCTGGAGCAGCCGCCCGTCCGCGCTGGTCAGGGCCACCCGTTCGAAGTAGTCCGCCTCGGAGGCCGCGCCGGTGTCGCGCACCTCGTCGGCCAGGGCCCGCTGGCGCGGCGTGGCGTACCGGGCGTACTCGGCGAACGCGGCCTGCTGGGCGGCGTTCATCCCCGCGTACCGGACGAACTCGCCCGTGGCGAAGCCGCCCGCCGAGAAGACGCCGTTGAGGAACGCCCGCTCCTGCGTCGTGTACTCCTTCGCCTCGCCGAGCGCGGTGAGCGCGGCGACCCCGCGCCGCAGGGTCGGGTCCGGAGAGCGGTCGAAGCCGAAGTCGACGCCGTTGAGGGCGGCGATGCGGTCGGTGAAGAACTGGAAGGTGGCGTCGCGGCCGGCCTTGCCGGCGTCCACCTCGGCCCGTACGCCCGCGAGGTCGCCGAGCTGGCGCAGCGCCGTCCGGACCCCGGCGGCGCCGCGGGCGCCCCGGTCCGCGAGGCGCATGACGGCCAGCCGGCGGGCGTCGACGAGCCGGCGGGCGGGCTCGATCTCGCCACGGAATCCGACGTCCCCGCCGAGCAGGCCGCTGGTCAGCCCGCGTTCATGCTGAAGTTCCTGGACGAGATCCTGCACCGAGAGTGCCAGGTCGACGGATCCCGTGGTGGCACTGGCGGTCCGGTAGTCGCTCACGTCGCCGACGACCACGACGCCGAGCAGGACAACCACCGCGACCAGAGGCAGCGTCAGGATCCTGGCCAGCCGGCCGCGGATCGTTTGCGCGCGGCGCCCCGGTACGGAATCCGCAGCCACCGGATCCGGGGCGGTCGCGTCGACGGTCGTGAGGCCGCGCCGACGGAGCAACCTCCGTCGATGCCTGATCATCGGTCACCGCGCCCCGGCGCCGGCCGCTCCAGGCGGCACGCGCCATCCATACCGTTCGCCGGTGGCCGCATCCACGCAGGTGGGAGCACCGTTTCTCGCACTGCACCTCCCCGCCGGCCGGGTGGGGGTATCGGCCGGATCAGCATGGGTGGTTACGTATGCGACGGAGTGGAGACCCATGGAACAAGACCCGCGCGTGGTCCGCCGTCCACACGCGACGCGTGATTCTAGAGCGCACCGACCCGGCCGGCACAAGGGATTCCGTGAACCATTTTCACGAACGACGGGTCACCGATGCACAGATCGGCAGTGGTCCCGTTCGGGCCGGGTCATGATCGAGCCGGGTCGTGATCGGGCACGACGTTGTGATCGGGCACGACGTTGTGATCGGGCACGACGTTGTGATCGGGCACGACGCCACGCGAGATCGATGACCGCGAGCACGGCGCCACGCTGCGCCTGCGATGATCGGGCCTACAGAAGGCGATCGGGCCGGCGGAACCGGAGGGACCACGATGGCGCTATTACCAGCCCTGTCCGGACTGTCAGCCCTGTCGGGGGCGCTGCCCGACCACCCGGACGCGGTCCGCGTCGACGACCGGCAGATGTCGTGGGAGGAACTGTCCCGGACGGCGGCCGGCGTCGCGGCCCGGGTCGCCGGCGCACCCGCCGTCGCCGTGGACGCCACCCCGACCCTGGAGACCGTCGCCGCCATCGCCGGCTGCCTGCTCGCCGGCGTGCCCGCGGTACCGGTACCGCCCGACTCCGGACCCGCCGAGCGCGACCACATCCTGGCCGACTCCGGCGCGACCCTGCTGCTCCCCCGCGACCTCGACGATCGGCTGGCGGGTGACGCCTCCGCATTCCCCGAACCGCCGGGCGGCGAGCCGGCGCTGATCCTCTACACCAGCGGCACCACCGGCCCGCCCAAGGGCGTCGTGCTCAGCCGGGACGCCGTCGCCGCCGGCCTGGACGGCCTCGCCGAGGCGTGGCAGTGGAGCCCGGACGACGTCCTGGTCCACGGGCTTCCGCTGTACCACGTGCACGGCCTGGTGCTGGGGGTACTCGGCGCGCTCCGCGTCGGGTGCCGCCTGGTGCACACCGGCAAGCCCCGGCCCGACCGGTACGCGGCTGCCGGCGGCAGCCTGTACTTCGGTGTACCCACGGTGTGGTCGCGCGTCTGCGCCGAGCCGTCCGCCGCGCAGGCCCTGGCCGGCGCCCGGCTGCTGGTGTCGGGCAGCGCGCCGCTGCCGGTACCCGTCTTCGAGCGCCTGCACGCCCTGACCGGCCAGCGCCCGGTCGAGCGGTACGGGATGACCGAAACCCTGATCACCGTCGCCGCCAGGGCGGACGGGGAGCGCCGCCCCGGGCATGTCGGGTGGCCGATCACCGGGGTGGAGACCCGACTGGTCGGCGAGGACGGGCAGCCGGTCCCCCACGACGGCAGTGCGATCGGCGACCTCCAGGTGCGCGGAGCGACCCTGTTCGACGGCTACCTCAATCGGCCCGACGCCACCGCCGCCGCGTTCACCTCCGACGGCTGGTTCCGGACCGGCGACATCGCCGCCGTCGACGCCGACGGCAACCACCGCATCGTGGGGCGCGCCAGTACCGATCTGATCAAGAGCGGCGGGTACCGGGTCGGCGCCGGCGAGGTGGAGAACCACCTCCTGTCGCACCCGGCCGTCCGCGAGGCGGCGGTCGTCGGCGTGCCCCATGCCGACCTGGGCCAGGAGATCGTCGCCTACGTCGTCGCGGACGGGGTGAGCGCCGACGCGCTGATCGAGTTCGTCGCCACCGGGCTGTCGTGGCACAAGCGGCCGCGCCGGGTCCACCTCGTCGACGCGCTGCCCCGCAACGCCATGGGGAAGGTCCAGAAGGGACTGCTCACCGGTTCCTGACGCATGGGAACGCCCTGCGGCGCCGGTTTGTCGGTTCTTCCGCAGCCGGAACCTTCTCCCCCGTTGCGCTTGAACGACGCCACCGGTGCGATCATCGTAGGGATAGACGCGTCCTTTCGGGGGCGTCCCGCCGGCAACCAGGGGCGCTCGCCCGAGCGGCAGAACACTTCGCATCACCCGGCAGTTCGTCACCCGCCAGGGTGGCCACGGGGGTGGACGGTTGATCTCCAACCGGGCCGGGTATGAGCGGGGCTACTCGGGCAGTACCCCCACTCGAGAGCGGAGTCAGCCATGTTGGTCTTGGGAGTGATCCTCCTTCTGCTGGGCCTGTTCCTCAAGATCTCGATCTTGTGGACGATCGGCGTCATCCTGCTGGTCATCGGAGCCGTCCTGTTCGTCATGGGATCGGTCGGCCGCCCGGTGGGTGGCAGGAAGCATTACTGGTAGTACCCGGGACTGGTAGTACCCGGGACTGGTAGTACGCGGAGAACCCGCCAATTGCACAAACACAGGCCCCGCCGGGGGCAGGTCGAGGAGTCGACCCGCCCGCGACGGGGCCTGAACGCACGGACGGGGTGATCGTCCGCAGCGACGAGGTGACCGTTCGTATACGCCCGGCGCCCGTACGCCGGCCACCGGCCAAACCGTGATCAAGTTGCCTCTTTTCTCGTCCACCGGAAACGCCTAGCCTTTACCGCTAAGCGAAAATGGATGTCCGGATGACGGAAAATCTCATCGTTAGGAGCACGTAATGAGCAACCCAGCCGGCGTCGAGGTCACCGGGCCGATGCGCGAGCGCTTCGACGAGGTGCTCACGCCCGAGGCACTGAGCTTCCTTGCCGAGCTGCACCGGACCTTCGACGCCCGCCGCCGCGAACTGCTCGACCGGCGCGCCGCCCGGCAGGCCGAGCTGGCCGCCGGCGGCACGCTCGACTTCCTCGAGGAGACCAAGAACGTCCGCGAGGGCGACTGGCGGGTCGCCGACCCCGCCCCCGGCCTGGAGGACCGCCGCGTCGAGATCACCGGCCCCACCGACGCCAAGATGACGATCAACGCGTTGAACTCCGGCGCCAAGGTCTGGCTGGCCGACCACGAGGACGCCAACACTCCGCTGTGGGAGAACGTCATCCAGGGTCAGCTGAACCTGCGTGACGCCATCGACCGGACGCTGTCGTTCACCTCGCCGGAGGGCAAGAGCTACACCCTCAACGAGGGCGAACTGGCGACGATCGTGGTCCGCCCCCGCGGCTGGCACCTGACCGAGAAGCACATCCTGGTCGACGGCGAGCGGATGTCCGGCAGCCTGGTCGACTTCGGGCTCTACTTCTTCCACTGCGCCAAGCGCCAGCTCGAGCGCGGCTCCGGCCCGTACTTCTACCTGCCGAAGATGGAGAGCCACCTCGAGGCCCGCCTGTGGAACGACGTCTTCGTCCTGGCGCAGGACCGCCTCGGCGTCCCGCGCGGTACGATCCGCGCGACGGTGCTGGTCGAGACGTACCCGGCGGCGTTCGAGATGGAAGAGATCCTGTACGAGCTGCGCGAGCACTCGGCCGGCCTCAACGCGGGCCGCTGGGACTACATCTTCAGCGCCATCAAGAAGTTCCGGACCCGGGGCAAGGACTTCCTGCTGCCCGACCGCAACTCGGTGACGATGACCGCCCCGTTCATGCGGGCCTACACCGAACTGCTGGTGCGTACGTGCCACAAGCGCGGCGCGCACGCGATCGGCGGCATGGCCGCGTTCATCCCGAGCCGGCGCGACGCCGAGGTCAACGCGGCCGCCCTGGAGAAGGTGCGCGCCGACAAGACCCGCGAGGCGGGTGACGGCTTCGACGGCTCCTGGGTGGCCCACCCGGACCTGGTTCCGGTGTGCCGGGAGGTCTTCGACGGCGTGCTGGGCGACCGGCCCAACCAGCGTGACAAGACCCGCGACGAGGTCTCGGTGACCGCCGCACAGCTGCTCGACGTCAAGGACACCCCCGGTGAGATGACCGAGGTGGGGCTGCGCAACGCGGTCAGCGTCGGCATCCAGTACCTCGCGGCCTGGCTGCGAGGCTCCGGCGCCGTCGCGATCTTCAACATGATGGAGGACGCGGCGACCGCCGAGATCTCCCGGTCGCAGGTGTGGCAGTGGCTGCACAACGACGTGACCCTCGCCGACAGCGGGGAGAAGGTCACCCGCGAGCTGGTCGACCGGATCGCCGACGAGGAGATCGCCAAGCTCGGTGGTGACCCGGCCGCCTACGCCGAGGCCAGGTCGCTGTTCATGGAGGTCGCGGTCGCCGACGACTTCGCCGAGTTCCTCACGCTGCCCGCGTACGAGCGGATGCCGTGACACCCACCCTGATGTGACGGAGCTGGCCATGACAACCATCGACGCCCTCGCAGCCACGCTGCGGACCGTGCTCGGAGACGAGCGGGTGATCAGCGACCGACAGGAGCTGCGCACGTACGAGTGTGACGGGCTGGCCCACTACAAGGTCATCCCGGCGCTCGTCGTCTTCCCACACACGGCTGCCGAGTGCGCCACGGCGGTGAAGGCGTGCGTCGAGGCCGGCGTTCCCTTCGTGGCGCGGGGCTCGGGTACCGGCCTGTCCGGCGGTGCCCTGCCCCGCGCCGACGGGGTCCTCATCGTCACCTCGCAGATGCGGCAGATCGTGGAGATCGCGCCGCAGGACGAACGCGCCGTCGTACAGCCCGGCGTGATCAATCTGCACGTCACCCGGGCGGCCAGCCCGCGCGGGTACTACTACGCGCCCGACCCGTCCAGCCAGCAGATCTGCTCCATCGGCGGGAACGTCGCGGAGAACTCCGGCGGCGCGCACTGCCTCAAGTACGGGTTCACCACCAACCACGTCACCGGGGTCGAGATCGTCACGCCGGACGGGGACCTGGTACACCTCGGCGGGCGGGCCCCGGACGCCCCCGGCTACGACCTGCTCGGCGCGTTCGTCGGCTCCGAGGGCACGCTCGGCATCGCCACCGAGGTGACGGTACGGCTGGTGCGGCTGCCCGAGTCGGTACGCACCCTGCTCGCGGCGTTCCCGTCCACCGACGCGGCGGGCGCCGCCACCTCCGCCATCATCGGCGCGGGTGTGGTGCCCGCCGCGATCGAGATGATGGACGCGCTCGCGATCGAGGCGGCCGAGGCGGCCGTGCACTGCGACTACCCGCAGGGTGCGGGCGCGGTGTTGATCGTCGAGCTCGACGGGCCGGCCGCCGAGGTCGAGGCCCAGTTCGTACACGTGGAGCGGTTCTGCCGGGACAACGGCGCCTTCGAGATCCGCATCGCGGCCGACGACGCCGAGCGGGCGCTGTTCTGGAAGGGCCGCAAGTCGGCGTTCGCCGCGGTGGGCCGGATCAGCCCCGACTACATCGTCCAGGACGGCGTGATCCCGCGTACCGCCCTGCCCGAGGTGCTGCACCGCATCGGGGAGATCGCGGCCGAGCGCGGGGTACGGGTCGCCAACGTCTTCCACGCCGGCGACGGCAACCTGCACCCGCTGGTGCTCTTCGACGACTCGGTCGACGGCGAGGCCGAGCGGGCCGAGGAGGTCTCCGGGGCCATCCTCGACCTGTGCATCTCCCATGGCGGCTCGATCACCGGGGAGCACGGCGTCGGGATGGACAAGGCCAAGTACATGCCGCGCATGTACTCCGACGACGACCTCGACACGATGCAGCTCGTCCGGTGCGCGTTCGACCCGCGCGGGCTGTCCAACCCGGGCAAGGTCTTCCCGACGCCGCGGCTGTGCGGCGAGGTACCCGGCCGCCACAAGGGCGCGCACCCGTTGCAGGAAGCCGGTCTGGCGGAGGTGTTCTAGAGAGATGTCGGTCCCCTTCGACGGGCTGGTGCCCGCCACCGACAGCGACGTCATCGCCGGGGTGCCGGCGCGCTTCGTCGCCGCACCCACCTCCACCGAGGAGGCCTCCGCCATCGTGCGCGGAGCCGCCGAGCACGGCCTGACCACGGTCGTGCGCGGCGCCGGTACCAAGCAGGACTGGGCCGCTCCCCCGCGCACGCTGGACCTGATCATCGACACCGGGCGCCTGACCGGCGTGCTCGAGCACGCCGCCGGCGACCTCATCACGGTCGTACGCGCCGGCACGCCGCTGTCGGAGCTGGCCGACAAGCTCGCCCCGGCCGGGCAGCAGCTCGCGATCGACGCGCCGATCCAGACCTCGACGGTCGGCGGCACGGTCGCGGTGAACATGAGCGGCCCGCGCCGCATGCTCTACGGGACCGTCCGCGACCTGCTCATCGGCGTCACCGTGGTGCGCCCGGACGGCGTGGTGGCCCGCGCCGGCGGCAAGGTCGTCAAGAACGTCGCCGGGTACGACCTGGGCAAGCTGATCACCGGCTCGTACGGCACCCTCGGCCTGGTCACCGAGTGCGTCTTCCGGCTGCACCCGCTCCCCGCGATCAGCGCGTACGTCTCGCGCCGGTTCACGAGCGTGGGCGAGGCGGGACACGCCGTCGCCGCGGTGCTCGGCGCGCAGGTCGTACCCACCGCGATCGAGGTCGACGCCGGCCCCGACGGCGTGGTCGAGGTGTGCGTCCTGCTCGAAGGCGTACCCGAGGGCGTCGAGGCGCGGGTGGCGACGGTCCGCACCCTCCTCGGCGGCGACCACCCGACCGGCTCGGACACCGCCCCCACCTGGTGGTCGGCGTACCCGTGGGCGGCCGGCGACGTCGGCATCAAGCTCACCGCCGCGCTGTCGACGGTCCCGCTGCTCCTGGCGGCCGGGCAGGCGGCACGGGAGCGGCACGGCGTACCACTGGCGCTGCGCGGCTCGGCCGGTACCGGGGTCCTCTACGCCAGCCTGCCCGGTACGACCGAACCGGCCACCGTCGCGGCCGTCCTGGACGACCTGCGCGCCGCCGCCACCAACGCGTCCGGCCACGCCGTCGTCGTGACCGCGCCCTCGCCGGTACGGGACCGGCTCGACCTCTGGGGGCCGGTTGCGGGCCTGGACCTGATGCGTCGGGTCAAGCAACAGTTCGACCCCGACGCGCGGTTCGCGCCCGGGCGCTTCGTGGGAGGTATCTGATCATGGCCGACGACTCTGTCTCCGGTGGCGCTGTCTCCGGTGGCGCTGTCTCCACCCCGACGGGGACGCGGGCGACCGAGCCGCCGCGCGACGTCCTCGGCCTGGTCGGCTCCACTCCTGGCGAAGGGGCGTTCGACCACCACCACCCGCCGAAGCTGGACCTCGTCAACGACTGCGTCCACTGTGGCTTCTGCCTGACCACCTGCCCCACATACGTGCTGTGGGGTGAGGAGATGGACTCCCCGCGCGGGCGCATCTACCAGATGAAGCAGGGGCTCGAGGGCGAGCCGCTGACCGACTCGATGGTCGAGCACTTCGACCGGTGTCTGGGCTGCATGGCCTGCGTCACCGCGTGCCCGTCGGGCGTGCAGTACGACAAGCTCATCGAGGACACCCGCCAGCAGGTGGAGCGGCGGCACAGCCGCTCGCCGCGGGACCGCGCGCTGCGCGGGGCCATCTTCAAGCTCTTCCCGTACCCGAAGAGGCTGCGCCTGCTGCGCGGGCCGCTGCGGGCGTACCAGGCCAGCGGGGTACAGCGACTGGTCGCGAAGACCGGTCTGCTGAAGCTGATGCCGACCCTGGGGGCGATGGAGTCGCTGGCGCCTCGTCTCTCCAAGCCGGAGCGGCTGGCCGAACGGGTCCCGGCCCAGGGCGCCAAGCGGGCCGTCGTCGGCATGCTGACCGGCTGCGTGCAGAGCGCCTTCTTCCCCGACGTCAACGCCGCGACCGCACGGATTCTCACCGCCGAGGGCTGCGAGGTCGTCATCCCGCGTACGCAGGGCTGCTGCGGGGCGCTGAGCGTCCACAACGGACGGGAGGAGGAGGCGCAGAAGTTCGCCCGGGCACTCATCGACACGTTCTCCGACGTCGGGATGGACTACTTCGTGGTCAACGCCGCCGGGTGCGGGTCGTCACTGAAGGAGTACGACCGGCTGCTCGCCGACGACCCCGCGTACGCCGAGCGGGCGACCGCGTTCACCGCCAAGGTGCGCGACCTGTCCGAGATCCTGGTCGAGCTGGGACCGGTCGCGCCGCGGCACCCGCTGCCGGTCACGGTCGCCTACCACGACGCCTGCCACCTCGGGCACGCGCAGGGCGTACGGGCGCAGCCCCGCGCCCTGCTGCGCGGCATCCCCGGACTGGAGCTGCGCGAGATCGCCGACGCCGAGATCTGTTGCGGCTCGGCCGGCATCTGGAACGTCCTCAACCCCGAACCCGCACAGCAGCTCGGCGAGCGCAAGGCACGTGACGTGCTGGCCACCGGCGCGGCGCTGCTCGTGACGGCAAACCCCGGATGCCTCATGCAGGTCGCGGCATCCGTACGGCGCCTCGGTGCCGATATCGGCCTGGCCCACACGGCGCACGTGCTCGACGCGTCGATCCGTGGGCTTCCGGTCGAAGACCTGCTGTAACACCGCACTGCAACACCGCACTGCAACACCGCACTGCAACACCGCACTGCAACACCGTGCTGTAACGCTCCTGCCGCAACACCCTGCCCCCACACCCCCACCGTGCCGAGGTGATCTCTTTGCTTGAGCAGTACAAGATCATCATTGACCCGATATCCGGGTCGGTAGGCCTGTCGGCGATCGCCGCCGCATTGGCATTGGTAACCCTGTTCCTCCTGCTCGGCGTGCTGCGCATGAAGGCGTGGATCGCCGGGCTCATCTCCCTGGCCGTCGCGCTCGTCGTGGCGGTCGTCGTCTACGGCATGCCCGTCGGACAGGCGTTGCTGTCGGCGAGCGAGGGCGCCGCGTTCGGGTTCTTCCCGATCCTCTGGATCGTCATCAACGCGATCTGGGTCTACAACCTCACCGTCTCCAGTGGGCACTTCGACGTACTGCGCCGCAACTTCGGGCGGATCAGTCCCGACCTGCGCATCCAGGCGATCATCATCGCGTTCTGCTTCGGTGCGCTGCTCGAGGCCCTCGCGGGCTTCGGAACCCCGGTCGCCATCACCGTCGTCATGCTGATGGCGCTGGGCTTCCGTCCGATCCACGCCGCGTCGGTCTCGCTCATCGCCAACACCGCGCCGGTCGCGTTCGGCGCCCTGGCCGCCCCGATCACCGCGCTCGCGACCGTCACCCACGGCGCCAGCGACCACCCAGGACTCAACCTCGAGACCCTGGGTGCGATGGTCGGCCGGCAGACCCCGGTACTCTCGATCATCGTTCCGCTCGTGCTCGTCGCGGTCGTCGACGGCAAGCGCGGCGTACGTCAGACCTGGCCGGCGGCCCTCGTGGCCGGCGTCAGCTTCGGCGTCGCCCAGTTCGTCGCGGCGAACTACATCTCGGTGCCGCTCACCGACATCGTCGCCTCGCTGGTGGCCACGCTCGCCGTCGTGCTGCTGCTTCGGGTATGGCGCCCGAGCGAGTCGCCCGACCTGAGCGTGTCCAGCGAGACCGCCGGGGACGGCAAGGCCGCCGCCGCCGTCGACGGCGACACGACGGTACCCGCCACGGTTGGTTCCGGTGCGGCGACCTCCACGATCGAGCGGGTCGAGGCAGAGCCGCGCGACAGCCGGGCCGACGTGTTCAAGGCGTACGCCCCGTACGCCATCGTCATCGCGCTGTTCTCGATCGCCAACATCGGCGCGGTCAAGGCGGCACTGGCGGTGTCACCGTGGACGGTGAAGTTCCAGTGGCCGGGTCTGGACGTCCTCACCGCGGCGGGCAAGCCGCAGTCGTCGATGATGTTCGCGTTCGGCTGGCTGCCCGCGGCCGGCACCCTGATGATCTTCGCGGGTATCCTCAGCGCGATCGTCCTCGGCGTGCGGCCCGGTGCGGCGCTCAAGGCGTACGTCAACACCTGGGTGTCGCTGCGGCACGCGATCGTGACGGTCATGGCCGTCCTCGCGCTCGCCTACGTGCTCAACCAGTCCGGACAGACCAACACGCTGGGCGCGTTCTTCGCCGGCGCCGGCGGTGCGTTCGTGTTCCTGTCGTCGATCCTCGGCTGGATCGGCGTCGCGGTGACCGGCTCCGACACGTCGGCCAACGCGCTGTTCGGCGCCCTGCAGGTCCAGACGGCGGCACGGACCGGGCTCGACCCGGTACTGCTCGCCGCCGCCAACTCCTCCGGCGGCGTCATGGGCAAGATGATCAGTCCGCAGAACCTGGCGATCGCCGCGGCGGCGGTCGGCATGGCCGGGCGGGAGGGCGAGATCTTCCGCAAGGTCCTCGGCTGGAGCCTGGTCCTGCTGCTGTTCATGTGCATCCTGGTCACGCTGCAGAGCACGCCGATCCTGGGTTGGATGGTCGTGAAGTAGCCCTTCTGGTACGGAAGAGCGGCGGTCGGGCGGTGCCCGACCGCCGCTTTCTGGTTCCGGCCGGTCCCCGGTATTCCGGACGGCCCAGCCCGAGCACCAGTCCCAGCAACGCGAGCAGGACGAAGATGCCGACGAGGTAGCGGTCCAGGGCCGTCGGCGAGAACAGGAAGTCGGGCGACCTGGTACTCAGGTCGCCCGCCGCGACGGTGGCCGCGAGACTGACGACGAGGACCGAGATCGGGACCAGTCGGAGAGCCTTGCGCGCACCGGCACGCAGCGCACGCGGCTGGAGCTTCGGGATCACCGAGACCGCGAGGACCAGCACCAGGATGACACTGAGGACCAGCCCCAGCTCCGACACCCCGGTGGCCACACACTCTCCGGCCACCCGGGTCGCGTGGATGGACAGGGTGTCCGCCGCGCCGTTGGCGATGTAGTACAGCGTCAGTGGCGGCGAGATGACGACGGTCATGACCCGCGCCGTGCCGACCGCCACCGGGTCGATGTCGCCGCCCTGCATGAGCAGGGTGATGCCGTGGAACAGCATGATGACCGCGAGCCCGAACGGAACTCCGTCGATGATTTCGACGGTGGCAGCCCGGCCACGGGCCTGCTCACTCTCGCCGGCGAGAACGGAGTAGATCAAAGTCGACATGGTCAGGGCGATGAAGGCCGCCAGCAGGACCAGCGGTACGCCGTTCGCCCTGCTCGTGCGGTGCAGGCCCGGCTCGTCCGGCCGCGCCGGGCCGAGTAGGACGACCAGCGCGGTGAACGCGAAACCGGCCAGTACGCCGGTCATCTGCGCGTAATAGCCGGCGATCTTGACGATGTCGATGACACCCGGACAGTTCACGGCGACCACCATGAGGTAGTGATTTCGCGCGGGCCGGCGGGCAGCCTAGCGGAATCGGCACCGCAACCGAGAGCGTCGCATTGCGACAGTCGACAACCACTCATCTGATCGCATCGATTGACGCACCCGACGGCCTGTTGCGGAGCGCCCATCGGACGGTCACTTTCGGTGGGGCAGCGGGTTAGGGTGCGCGTACGGATCCCCGACGTCCCGAGCGGGTGAGCGCATGAACTGCACAGACCTGGAGTGGAATCCGATCAGTTCGGCGCAGTCCCACTCGGCGCTGGCCGGGGTGCTCGCCGGCCTGGTGTTCGCCGGCATCGTCGTCCTGTTCAGCGACCGCAACCCGAACCGCTCGCGTACCCGGGCGCTCGTTTTCTTCTCCGGCGCACTGCTCGCGCTGGCGCTCGACAGCTTTATCTTCGGCGTCATCGCCGGAGAGCAGGTGTGTGCCAAGGCGTGGACGGAGACCATGCCGGCCGCCGGGCTGCTGGGCCTGGGAGCCCTGGGCATCTTCGGCGGCATCAGCTGGCTGTTCAACGCCTACGACGACGATCACGGCCGCGTCACCCGGCTGGCCAACCTGCTCACGTACACGACGGCGCTCATCGTCGCCTACCACCTGAAGGTCACGGCGGCGAGCTACCTGATCGACATGCAAACCTCGACGCTGTACACCCCGCCCACGTGGCTTTTCCGGCTGGTTGACGGGTACGCCCTGCTGATCGCCGTCATCATCTTCCTGTTCCCGCTCAGCCGCTGGCTACGCCGCAGGCTGACGTTGCCCGCCCGACTCAGAACGGTCGCGCAGAAGTCACCGACGACAGGCACCACGCGTTCGGCGGACGACACCCTGGATCGGGCGGCCATCCAGGCGGCCTATCTGTCCGTTGTATATGTGATCGCAGTCGCCATCACCTCGGGCACACTGCTCAGCCGCCCCCGCGGTGGGTGGGAACCAGTCACACCGGGGTACGTCGCCGCGTTGTCGACCATACTGTCGCTGGCGATCCCGACACTCGCGCTCCTCGCGCAACTTCGCGCGCTACCTTCCGACGCCCCGACGCCATCCACACGGACCGAGGAGCGAACGCCGGAGTCCGCCCGGCCGCACGGCCGACACAACCCCGGCTCCGCTGGAGCACCGGACGCGGTAACGGCGCAGGGTGGGATCCTCGCCTCAGCGCACGCCGCCGGGCTGGACGCGGTGACCGGTCAGGTGGGACGGTCACGGCTGCGCCAGAGGCAGGACAGCTACCTCGTCAACCACTACGTGGGTCTCCACATCACCGCGGTCAGCATCGCCCTGGGCATCGCTGGCGTGACCGCCGCCAATCTGCTGGCGTATCGGGACATTCCAATGCAGTATCACGTACTGTTCGGTGTTCTGTGGTTGGCCAGCCTGCTGGCTGTCATCGCGGCTTTCGCCGGCGCCGTCGTGGGCTCGTTCGCGCTTCCGGGGCTGATCCCGTCGATGTGGGACCTGTTCCTGCCACTCCTCATCGCCCTCGCGGAGTTCCTCCTCTTCGTCATCCTGACCCCGCCGGTCGTCGGCCTCACCCAGGAACGTGCGGCGGTACGCTCCTGGTTCCTGGTCCTCGGCGGGTTCGCCCTGCTCGCCGCGGCTGCCATTACCAGAGCGCGCAGCCTGTTCAGCGGCCCTGGCTACGCCGGGGCCGATATCGCCTGGTACGTGAGCCGCCTCCGGGCGGACACCCGCGGCGCAGGCATCACCGCATGCCTCGGCCTCGCCGGCGGCGTTTTCGGCTTCGTGGTGCCCGACGCGCCGGTATGGGTTGCGTACGGCTTCGCGTCCGCGATCGTGGTCTGCCTGCTCGTCGCCGTCGTCCGGCACGGTCGGACGGCGCAACGGTGGCGCGTCGCCCTCGCCCACGGTTAGGTGAAGGGATGCCGGCCGATGGGATGGAGGCGTACCAGGTTGCCGTCTGCGGCCCCGGCGACTGCACCGAAGCGGAGCGGGAGAACGCCTTCCGGGTCGGCCAACTCCTCGCCGACGCCGGCGCGATCGTCCTCTGCGGTGGTGGGACCGGTGTGATGGCCGCGGTCGCCGCCGGCGCGCGGTCGCGGGGTGGGCTGGTGATCGGCATCCGGCCGGGTGACAGCCGGGAAGGCGCCGCACCGGACCTGTCGGCGACGATCGTGACCAACATGGGTGAGGCCCGCAACGCCGTCATCGTCTGGAGTGCCGACGCGGTAATCGCGGTAGGCGGCTCGTGGGGCACGTTGAGCGAGGTCGCGCTGGCGAAGCGGCGCGGCGGGATACCGGTCGTCTCGCTCGGCGGCTGGCGCGTGCTCGACCGGGACGGCCGGCCGGTGCCCGGTATCGACGTGGTCGACACTCCGGAGGCCGCTGTCGAATTGGCGCTGCCACACTGATGTGCGCTCGACCGTCTTCTGTGGACACCGTGCGGCTCGCCCCTCACCCAAGCTGGTGGACACCGACGACCAGCCGCTGACCGAGGCGCGACGCGAACCCGCGGAGCGCTACGGGACGATCGCCGCCCAGGTACCGGCGGCGCACCGCCGGTCCGTCGAGGCATTCCTGGCTGCCCCGCCCCCGCAGGACGGGTACACCCCGCTCCCCCTAGTGCCGAGAGTAGTCGCACAGACGTTCGATGAACTGTCGTACTCGGCGTCTAGTTTGGACGCGTGGATGATCGGGTGGCGGTGCTGGCCCGGGCGCTTGAGGAGGGCCGGGCGGTGTCGGTGTGGGCCCTGTCGGGTCCGGCCGCGGTCGACGGTC
>NZ_BOON01000050.1 GCF_016863255.1 Planosporangium mesophilum | reverse complement strand
CGCCCGCTGACCCTTGCCGACCGGCATCACCAGGTCGATGACCCGGGTCGTGAGGATGTGCGGCTCGGTCTCCAACCGCAGCCGCTCCTGCGGGTACAGCGGCGTCAGCTTGTAGAACTCCGGACGGCGACGCGCCTCCTCCGGGACGGCGCCGTTGATCGTGTCCAGCCGCACCAGCGGCCGGTACTTGTTGCGGACCGGCGCGCTCCGGCTGCGGCCGCCCTGCCGGTTACCGCCGTTTCCGCTGGTGGGCGCCTCGGGGCCGGCGGTGGACCGGGCGACCCCGGTGACCTCGTCGCCCCGGCGGAGGCCGTACCGTTTGATCTGGGCCGACGACACGTAGACGTCATCCGCATCGGGAAGGTAGCCGGAGGTCCGGATGAACGCGTGGTTGTCGAGTACGTCGACGATGCCGGCGACGGGAGTGTCGGGGGCGCTGTCGGCCCGGACCGGGCCCGCCTGCCCCGATGACGATTGGGTACTGCTCATGCCGATCCTCCTGAAGACGTGGCTGAGCTGAGGATGTGGACTGCGCCCGACCGTGGACCGACGTCCGGGCCATGCGGTGGCGGCCGGGCGACCGGTGCGAGCGATCAGTGCCGGTGGGGCCCGCTCGCGGAAATTCTGCTGATGAACCCGTTGGAGCACCGGAGGATTCCGCCGATGCTGGAGTGGCCGGTTACTACGCGCTGCTCGCCTCGTGCGATTGCCGCGACCGGTGCCGGCATGATCACCGTTTCGAGAGGGGCCCGACGCCGTGTTGGTGATCGAAGAACCCCTGGGGGCGGCTCAGCCCGCCGGCATCCACAGGGACGATGCAAGGTTAGCCCGACGGACGGCCGGGAGCAACCTCGCCGGCCGGCGGGGAAGTCCGCCCGGGATCGGTACGATGCGACCTCCGTCGATCTCTCCGGGAAGGAAGGCGCCATGACTACCCTGGACCGTGCCGTCGTCGTCGGCCTCGACAACGGCGGTACCTGCAACAACGCCACGGTACTCGAGGCATCCGGGCGGTTCCTGCTGGACCGGCTGTGCGAGACGCCGAGCCTGGTGCAGGAGGGCCCGGAGGTGGCCGTGCAGGCCCTCGTCGACGCCTTCGACCATGTCCTCGAGTTCACCGGTACGCCCAGGAAGGCCGTCGCGGCCGTCGGCCTGGACACGCCCGGCCCGGCGAGCGCGGACGGCGTGATCTCCTCGAAGGGCTCGACCAACTTCTCCCAGCCGGCGTGGCGCGGCTTCGACATTCGGAGCGCGCTCTCCGAGCGGCTCGACCTGCCCGTGGTCTACAACAACGACGGCAACGCCGCGGCGCTGTACGCCCACCACGTGCACTTCGGCGCGCGGGCGTCCGCGCACTCGTCGGTCGCCGCGATCGTCGGTACCGGCCTGGGCGGCGGCGTGATCGAGGACGGGCGGGTGATCCGGGGCGCCGCCGGAATGGCCGGTGAGCTGGGTCACGTCCACATCCCGCTGAACGGGCTGCTCGACGAGGGCCAGCCGGTACCGGTCTGCAACTGCGGCTTCTCCGGCGACGTGGAGAGCATCGCCTCACTGACGGGCATCGAGAAGAACCTGCTGCCGTACTGGCTGACCCGATTCCCCGATCACGAGCTGGGCAAGGTGGGGTCGCTGAGCAAGGCGGCCAAGCTCGTGCGCTCCTACGGGGAGGCCGGCGACCCGCTGGCGCTCAAGATCTTCGAGCAGCAGGCGATGGCGATCGGACGGCTGTTCACGATCGCGGCCAACTTCACCGATCCCGCTGCGTACTTCGTCGGCGGCGGTGTCGTCGAGGCCGCGCCGTCGTTCCGCGACTGGTTCCTGACCAAGGTCCGCGAAAACACCCTGCTGCGCGTCGAGCAGGAGGCGGTCGCCACATTCGCCCTGGTACCGAATCTGGACATGGCGGGCGCCCGGGGTTCCGCCATCGCCGCGCTGGAGTCGGCGCTCCCGGCACCCGCGGTGGTGGTCTGAGCTCCGTCTATAGCGTGGCTGTCGTGAAAGCCTCGAGGCGCGGCCCGGCCGCCATCATCGAACCGGTCGACCTCGGCACCGCGGCACTGGTGCCCGACCGGGACCGGCCGGACGGTTGGACGCTGCTGGTCGACGGGGTGGCACAGTCCCATGTGGACCTGAACGACCCGACCTACCTCGAGTTCGAGTACATGCGCAAGCTCGCGGCGGTCGCCGACGCCGCCGGGCCGTCCGGCTCGCCGCTGCGCGTCCTGCACCTGGGCGGCGGGGCGCTCACCATGCCCCGCTACGTCGAGGCGACCCGCCCCAGGTCCCGG
Organism: Planosporangium mesophilum; assembly: GCF_016863255.1. Classification (GTDB taxonomy): domain Bacteria; phylum Actinomycetota; class Actinomycetes; order Mycobacteriales; family Micromonosporaceae; genus Planosporangium; species Planosporangium mesophilum. The sequence goes on along the minus strand of NZ_BOON01000050.1, from coordinate 72,778 downwards.
CAGCGCGTGGTGGAGCGCGACGCCGCGCTCGTCACCCTGGTGCGGCGGGTGCTGCCGCTGCCCCGGGGCGCCGATCTACGGGTACGGGTGGCGGACGCCCGCGCCGCCGTCGAGAGCACCCGGGACGCCGCGTACGACCTGGTCATCGCGGACGTCTACCGGGGGGCCCAGATGCCCCGTACGGTCTCCAGCGTCGAGTTCGTGACCCAGGTGGCCCGGGTGCTCGGCCCCGACGGCATGTACGCGGTCAACGTGGCCGACATGCCGCCACTGGCGTTCTCGCGGATCCAGGCCGCCACGCTGCGGGCGACCTTCGCCGACGTCTGCGTCATCGCCGAAGCGGGCACGCTGCGGGGCCGGCGGTACGGCAACGTGGTCCTCGCCGCCACGAACCGGCCCGGTGGTCTGCCGATCGAGCGGTTGGCCGCCGCGGCACGGCGCGACCCGTTCCCGTCCCGGCTGCTGCACGACGAGAGCCTGGACCGGTTCATCGCCGGGGCTCACCCGATGACCGACGTCGCCGCCCAGGACTCCCCCAAGCCCCCGCCGGGCCTACTCCCGTGATCACCGGCTCCCGCTCCCCTGGGTTCGGGCTCGCCTGTGCAGCAGGAATCCGCCGAGGCCGGTGACGGCGGCGAGGACGGCCGCCGCCAGTCCGGGGGCGCCGTCACCGGTACCGCCGGCGGCGGTCAACCGCACCGCCGCGGTGCCGGCCGACCCGGACGGCTCCGGCCCTGGTGTGGTGGCACCCGGCTCCGGCTCTTGCGGTGCGGCACTCGGCTTCGGTGCGGCGGTGGCCGGTCCCCCGGCGAAGACCACGTCCGAGCATGAGTAGTAGGTGTCCGGGGTACTCGAGTTCTGCCAGACGGTGTAGATCAGGTGACGGCCGGTCTTGCCCGCGGGCAACGTGCCCCGCATCCGGTACGCGCCGTTCGTCAGCGCCGGGTCGGTCGCCGTCAGGAACGGTTTCGCCTCCAGGTCACCCCAGCTCAGCGGCCTGGTCGGGTCGTAGGAGTCCCTGGTGACGTACAGCCGGAAGGTCCCCCGGTGCGGGATCGTCTCGCGGTATGTGAACCCGAACGTCGCGCCCGGGGTCAACCGGGTCGCCGGCCAGTCGGCGCGGGGCAGGTCGAGCCCCCGGTACGCGGGAAGCCCGGCGCTGCACAACGCCCCGTCCGGGATCACCTCCCGGTCGCGGCCGCCCACGTTGGCGACCCGCAGGTTGTCCCAGTTCGTGAACGGCAACGCGCCGCTGACGGCGACGGCCGCCCGGCAGGCCGCCGACTGCGCGTCCCCACCTCCGTCCGGGCCGCACGCCACCAGCCGACTGACCGGATTGTCCAGCGCGCCGTGCCCGTGCGCGGGCGCGGCCAGCCCGGTGAGCAGCAGCGACGCGATGACGGTGAGGACGATTCCGGCAGCGGTACGGCGTGCGGTCATCGGGCGGAGGCTCCTTCGGTAACGGCACCGGCTGTCCGGATACACGTGGATGATCTTCGGAGCGTTCAGGTCCTCCGAGTGATCACCTCGACGGATCGACCTGCCGTACCCTCTGTGCATGTCCGAGACGCCCACCGGCCCCGGTGAACCAGACCCCACCCTGCGCTTCGACCCCAACCAGTCTGCTCCGGCCCCGTCAGCTCCGACGGCACCGCAGCCGGAGGCCGACCCGACCCAGCGGCTGGCTCCCGGGGCACCAGCGCCGGCCTACCCGCCCGCACCTCCGGCCCCGGCCTACCCGCCCGCACCTCCGGCCCCGAGTTACCCGCCGGCGCCTCCGGCGGCCCCGCCCACGTCGGTTCCTCCGGCCCCGCCCGGTGGTGGATGGGCCGGCCAGCCGGGCTACCCGCAGCCCGGCGCGTACCCGCAGGCCGGCTACACGACCGGGCAGGCCGGTTACGCGACCGGGTACGGCGCGGCGTACGACGCCCACGGCCGGCCACTGTCGGACAAGAGCAAGGTCGTCGCCGGCATCCTGGGCATCCTGCTGGGCGGTTTCGGCGTGGGCCGGTTCTACACCGGACACATCGGTATCGGAGTGGCCCAACTCGTCGTGAGCCTGGTGACCTGCGGCCTCGGGCACTTCTGGGGACTCATCGAGGGAATCATGATCCTCGTCAACGGCGGTACCGACTCGGAGGGCCGGGTCCTGCGCGACTGACTCTCCGAGCCCCTGACGTCGTCATGACCGCGGCGCCTCGACGGGCGCGCGAGCCGACGGGCACATAGGGTCGAACCGCTGATGCCAGCATCGGGGCACGGCGCGTACGGCGCCGATCTCGACTCGCCCCCGCCGGCCCTCGCATCCGCGCATCGTGCACATCGGACGCTCACCAGGGGACTCGTATGACCAGGCGCAGTGTGCTCCGTCGACTGGCGGCCATCGGCGCCGCCGTCACCGCGTTCACGGTCGCGGCCGGCGGCGCCGCGGCGGCCCCCTCCGCCGCCGGCGGCGAGGTACGGGGCGCCGGCGCTGCGGACGCGGTACGCGACAGCTACATCGTCGTACTCAAGAACTCCAGGGCCGGGCTCGACCAGGTACGGGGCGTCGCCTCCATCCTGACGGCCCGCCACGGCGGCACCGCCCGCCGGCTCTTCACCAACACGATCAGGGGCTTCGCCGCGACCCTGACGCCGGAACAGGCCCGAGGCGTCGCCGCCCAGAGTGCGGTGGCCTACGTGGAGCAGGACCGCCGGGTGACGGTTGCCGGTACCCAGGTCAACCCGCCCTCCTGGGGGCTGGACCGGATCGACCAGGTCGCACTCCCGCTCGACCGGCGGTACACCTACCCCAACACGGCCGGCAACGTCCACGCCTACGTCATCGACACCGGCATCCGGATCAGTCACCGCGAGTTCGGCGGCCGCGCCGGCTACGGTCCCGACTTCATCGACAACGACGCCGTCTCCGACGACTGCAACGGACACGGTACGCACGTCGCGGGCACCATCGGCGGCGCCGGAGCCGGGGTGGCCAAGGCGGTACGCCTGGTGGGGGTACGGGTACTCGACTGCACCGGCAACGGAACGTTCGCCGGCGTCATCGCCGGGGTCGACTGGGTCACCGCGCACGCGGTACGGCCGGCCGTCGCCAACCTGAGCATCGGCGCCGGGCACGACGACGCGTTGGACGCGGCGGTACGGGCGTCGATCGCGTCGGGGGTGCAGTACGCGGTGGCGGCCGGTAACCAGGGCGACGACGCGTGCGCCCACTCACCCGCCGACGTGACCGAGGCGATCGCCGTGGGCGCCACCGACGAACAGGATTCCCGGGCGTCGTTCTCCAACGTCGGCCCCTGCGTGGCGGTCTTCGCTCCGGGCGTGCACATCCTCTCGGCCGCCGTCGCGGATGCCGCCAAGCTGACCTCACTCAGCGGCACCTCGCAGGCCACCCCTCACGTCACCGGCGCGGCGGCGCTGCTGCTGGCGGCCAACCCCTTCCTGACACCTGAGCAGGTACGCGCCGGCATCGTCAACGGCGCCGTCGTCGGCGCGGTACGCGACGCCGGGCCGGGGTCACCGAACAGGCTGCTCCACGTCGGCCCCACCCCGCTCGGCCACGGCTAGGCGATGGCGTTGACGATCTGCTGCGCCCGGGACTGGTGCTGGTCGTACGCGTCCGGAAACGCCGACCGCTGTACGGCCTGGGCGGCCGCGCCGACGCTCATCGTCTCCCAGCCGGACACGGTGACCAGCCGGCCGTAGAACCGGCCGGCGGCGATTCCGGGGTTCATCAGCTCCGCCGGCGTACCCCAGCCCTGGCTCGGGCGCTGCTGGAACAGCCCGACCGAGTCGAAGTTGGATCCGACGCCCTGGTGCGGGAGGTTCAGCGACTGCGGTACCCGGGAGTTGGCGAGGTTGCGCAGCCGGCTCTCCTGCAACGCGGTGACGATCGCGACCACGTGCGCCCGCTTCGGTACGTTCATCCGCTTGCCCGCCTCGATGACGGCGACGGCGTTGTCCATCTCGGCCTGGGTCAGCCCGGCGACCGGCTTGCGCTTGACCGGCTGTGGCGGGCGCGGGGGCGCGGCGGCCGGCAACGGCGAGGCGGCGGCCGACGGTGACAGCGGGCCGGCCGACGGGTCGGGCCGCTCGAGGTCGCGGGTGGCCCGGTCGGCGGCCGCCCGCGCCGACGCGTCCAGGACGACCGGAGTGGCGTCGGAGGCGGCAGCCCGTTCGGTCGGCCGGACGAGAGTGTTGATCGTCAGTACCCCGAGCGCGAGCACCGCGATCGCCGTCAGCAGCGCCGAGAACCAGGGGCGGAGCGCGGACCGGCGGGCGTGGCTGCCCCGGTACGAACCACGACGGTCGGGCTTCGGTTCATCATCGTCGTGGTGCACGCGAATAACCTAGGCAGTGACCTGCTCGGATGACCATCCCGGCGGCATAGGGCCCGATTAAGTTGATCATAAATTGTGCTTAGGCGGCGAGATGCGCGGGAACGGCCACGGCTCGGGCAACGTCAGATCCGACGTGAGAAGAATGCGGTTTGTCCTGTCCGTGATGCTCGTGAGCGGGTCGCTCGTCGGCTGCGCCGCCAGCGGGACCAATACAGCCCACAGTGAGCCCGGAGGATCGTCGGTGTCGAGCTCAGCAGCCCAGCCCAGCCCGTCCTACCCCGAGGACCTGCCGCCGCCGAGCCGGGAGGGCAAGATGCCCGGCCTGCCCGGCCGGCCCGGCGACCCCAGCAGCCAACCCGCCGGGACCACCACCGTGACCGGCACCGTCACGGCGGGCGTCGAGCCCGGCTGCATGCTGCTGGACGGCCGGTACCTCCTGGTCGGAGGCCCGCGCGATCAGCTCCACGACGGTGCCCGGGTGGCCGTGACCGGGCGGGCGCAGCCCGACATGATGAGCACCTGCCAGCAGGGCACCCCGTTCATCGTCGAGAGCGTGAAGCCGGCCTGAGCCACCGGACAGCGGAGAGCCCGCCCCCGGATCGGGGACGGGCTCTCCGGGCGTACGGATCCTTTAGCTGACGGCACCGATCGCGACGTTCCCGCGGCCGACGACCGCGCCCTCGTCGGTCACGACCGTCATCTCACCGAACAGTTGCCGACCCGCGGCGGGCGCCGACTGGGCGGTCACCGTACCGCTGATGGTGGCGGTGGCGCCGTTGGCGAGGGAGACGACCGTGTTCGGCACGGAGACCGAGCCGAGCGCCGGCGAGTAGAAGACGTCGCGGTAGTCGTACTCCGTCGTCCCGGCCGGGACGGCGTAGCCGACGATCTCGACCTCGTAGGTACCCGGCTTCGGGTTGACCAGCGAAACGGCCTCCTCCGAGTCACCGTCGGCGGACTGCCCGACGACGGCGCCGTTCAGCCGCACGTACAGGTCGAGGTCCGCGCCCGGGTCGGTGGTCTTGCCGATCGCGACGTTGAGCTTGGTCGCCCCTGCGGGCACCTCGATCGTGTACTTCTGCGAGTCACCGGTGGAGATGCTCGGCCGCGCGCTGTACGAGCTGCCGAGCGGACCGCCCTGGCCGGACACCTTGACCGGGCCGAAGGTGTTCTTGACCGTCCAGTTGACCGTGCTCGGCTGGCCGGCGGTGACGTTCGGCAGCGTGACGACGGCCGGGTCCACCGCGACGCCCTGCACCCGGGTGGTCAGCTGGAACGGGTTGTTCAGCGCCGGCGAGGTACGCCGGGCCTCGACCTCGAACTCCCAGATGCCCGGCATCGGGTTGGAGTAGTCCCGCTCCTGCGGCTTGCAGGTCGCCGCGTCGGAGTAGTTGGTGTAGCAGGCGAGGCTCGAGGTGTCCTCGACCGGCAGACCCCAGGGGTTGATCGCGATGAACCGCGTCTGCGACCCGGTCGCGATGCCCGACAGGTTCACCTGCAGCGCCGCCGCGCCCTCGGGGACGGTGACGAAGAAGGACTTGTACGAGTTGCGGTCGACCGACCCGTTCGTGGTGAACGAGTACGCCGGCGACTTGGTGGTGCTGTCGTTCGAGATGACGACGGTGTTGAGGACCTCGAAGTCCACGACCGGCGTCTTCGGGTCGTCGATCGCCAGGATCGCGCTGTGCACGCCGACGCCGGCCTTCGCCTCGATGCTGACCTTGACGGTCTTGTTCAGCGGCAGGTCGACGCTGCGGTCGGACTTGAACGTGCCGTCGTCGCCCACCCAGCGCAGGTTGTGCTTGACGGTCCCGGACGGCCCGCCGGTACGGGTGATGTTGACCGTGTACTTCTTGGACTCGCCGGCCTTCTGGCCGCCCTTGCCCACGGCGCACCGGTTGTAGACGCCGGTACCGCGGTTCGGGGTGGCGAGGAAGCCGGAGATCGGCGTGCAGACCGGGGCGTCAGCCGTGTACCCACGGGTCTCGACGGCGCTGCCCTTGAGCAGGTTCCACGCGCCGTTCACGTCGAACATGCCGTAGCCCTGCTCGTACGGCTGGAGGCCGGCGATCGGCTTGGCCGAGGTGTAGATCGCCCGCCGCATCGCCGCGGGGGTCACGCCCTTGTCGGTGGCCTTGGCCGCCGACAGCAGCAGAGCCGCGGCGCCGGTGGCCTGCGGAGAGGCCATCGAGGTGCCGTTGGCCATCGCGTAGCCCGGCGGCAGGCTGTACCCGGCCTGCGCGACCGGGGAGCCGGCCTGCCACATCGGAGTGGTGGAGATCGCCGAACCGGGGGCGGCGATGTTCGGCTTGAAGCCGCCGTCCTCACGCGGACCGCGCGACGAGAAGTTGAACAGGTTGTTCTGCTTGGTCACCACGGAGCCGTAGTTGGCCAGCCAGGTGTCCTTGCTGACCGAGGCCGCGACGCTGACGACGTTGTCTGCCACGGACGGGTCACCGACGGTGTTGACGCCAGGGCCGGAGTTGCCGGCCGAGATGAACAGCTGGACGCCGTAGTCGTTGATCAGGTTGTTGTACAGGACGGCGCGCGCGTTGTTGCCGTCGTTGAGCGCCGGCAGGCCGCCGATCGACATGTTGACCACGTCGACGTGGTGGTTGACCACGAGGTCGGTCATGCCGTCCATGAGCGCGGCCGCGGTGCAGCCACCGCCCCAGGAGCAGGCCCGGGCGGAGACGATCTTGGCGCCGGGGGCGGCCCCGTTGAAGTTCGGGTTGCCCAGCATGTTGTACGCCGCGGTGATGCCGGCGACGTGCGAACCGTGCATCGCCTCGACGATGCCGATGTTGACGAAGTCGGTCATGCCGGGGATGCCGGCGTCCGTGGTGTCGACGCTGCGCGACTCGACGACGAACGGCATCTGCTCGCTGATGGCCGTGTTCGGGTTGTCGGTGCCGAAGTGGCCGACGTCGAACTTCTCCTTGTACGGCCGCATCACCGGGTCGTTGGTGAAGTCGTGGTCGGAGTTGGCGTCCACCCGGATGTCGTGGGTCGCCGGGTCGTACAGGATGCCGAACCGGTCGGAGGTATCGCCGTCGCGGTTGACGTCGCTACCCACCTCGCCGACGGCGATCGACTCGGAGAACCGGTTGATCCGGTAGTTACCGGCCGGGGCCTTCCAGCTCTCACCCGCGTACGAGAACTCCGGGCCGCTGACGCTGGTCAGCATCGCCCGCCAGGTGCCGTCGCCGTCGTAGAGCGGGTCGGTCGCGGTGAACCAGTCGACGATCTTCCGCTCACCGGTCGACGTCGTCTGGAGAGCGGGGTTGTCGAGGTCGACACCGGAGTCCATGATGCCGATCGTCACGCCACGGCCGTCCCAGGTGGGGTGCGCCTGCTTGAACGCGACGGCGCCGGTCTCGTTGGTCGGCATGTACGGGTTGGCGGCCGGCGTGTCCTTGCCGGGTCCGGCGACGGTCGCCTGCGCCTGGCCGTTCGCCGCGACGGGCTCGGGCGTGGGCATCGGGATCGACTCGTTGAGGTCGATCGCGGCGACGCCGGGAACCTTGGCGGCCTTGCGCACGTTGGCGGTCGGCACCTGGGCACGCACGTACCCGACCCCGTCCACCTGCTTGGAGACCTTGCCACCGAGCTTCTTCAGCTGCGCCGCGACGTCCTTGGTCTTGCCCTTCTGCGTCGCGACGATGAGCGTGACGGTCTGCTCACCCTTCGCCTGGGCCTGGGCGAGCAGCTCCTCGTCGTGAGCGCCCAGCGTTTCGGCCTGGGCGACCTTGGGAGCGTCGGACTCGTTGGACGGGTCGGCGCTCGCGGCGGCGACGCCGGTCAGTGTGATGGCGCCGGTCGCCAATACTGACGCGAAGAGGCCGGCAGATAACCGCCGGCCCCACATTCGACTTCTACTCACATTTCCTCCGGGGAACTGACCCTGAGACACCCAGGGCGCGTTGATCGCATCTTTTCGCAAGGGCTGCCTTGTCTGTCACTAGCCGCACCGAGCTTGTGATCCGGTCGTGACATTTATCTCTGGCGATAACCTACGTGCCGCCAAGGGGCAGGTAACGACCCATGCGCTCCCGCTCACGTGAGCCTGCTTGCTGGGCACCCTTCTTGGAAAGGGCGCGGACCCTATCGATAACCCAACATCCTTGATCCCGCCGGATGGCAGATGTAAAGGACTCCAGTGAAATCGATAAATATTGTGTGATCTACAGTGGTCGCGGCATCCGTGGCGGACGTACCGGGAGACCTGATGTTGCTCGTGACCAATGAACAGGCCGGCCGGACCGGGACGGAAGCCGTCGCGGAGGTGGTGGACGAACTCGGCGGCGAGTCGAGCGTCGAGGTGATCGTGTGCCGCCAGGACTCGGACCTGGAGGCGATGCTCGACCGCCGCGCCGGGCGGGCCGTTGTCGTCGTCGGTGGCGACGGCTCCCTGCACACCCTGGTGAAGCGCCTGTGGCGACGGGGCGAAGCGGCCGACTGTACGGTCGGGTTGATCCCCCTCGGCACCGGCAACGACTTCGCCCGCGGGGTCGGCATCCCCCTCGACCACCGCGAAGCCGCGCGCCTGATACGTGACGGCAAGCCCCGCCCGGTCGATCTCATCGTGGACGACGCCGACGGCGTGGCCGTCAACGCCGTACACGTCGGGGCCGGCGCCGAGGCCGCGATGGCGTTCCGCCCCTGGAAGCGGTACCTGAAAACGGCGGCCTTTCCCGTCGGCGCGGTGGTCGCCGGGTTCACCGTCAAGGGCTGGCGGCTGCGCGTCGAGGTGGACGGCAAGCTCATCACGAGCGACCGGCGGCGGGTACTGATGGCCGGGCTGTCGAACGCGCCGACGATCGCCGGCGGATCGGCCGAGCTGGGCCCGGGTGCTGACCCGACCGACGGGGTCGCCGAGGTCACCGTGTCGCTGGCGACCGGCCGGCTGGCGCGAGTCGGGTACGCGCTGGCGCTGCTGCGCGGTCGCCACCCGGAACGCTCCGACGTGATCCACCTTTCCGGGACAGAGGTGACGATCAGTGGCAGCCCATTCCACGTGAACGCGGACGGGGAGCTGAGCGGCCCGGTACGCCGTCGCGAATGGAGACTCGTACCCGGCGCCTGGCGCTGCGTGCTACCCGAATGAGCGTGCCCTTGGTCATCACAACTTCCCGGTAGTTGTGACGCTCAAGCCTTCCATTCCGCTGACCGCTGTGGTGCGCTACGTGCACCCCCGTACACGTTCAGTGGAGGATTACGTGCGTCGTCCAGTTCTCCTCGCGTCGCTCGCCGCGACGGCCGCGGCGGCCATGCTCAGCGTCGCCGCGCCGGCCTCGGCGATCAACTCGTACAACGCCCAGCCGGCGCCCGAGCGCACCGAGGTCGGCGCGCTCGTCGTGCAGTACGACCGCGACAGCAACCCGGCCACGCCGGACGTCGTGGACTGGGTCTGCTCGGGCACGATGATCTCGGCGGACACCTTCCTCACCGCCGCCCACTGCACAACCGACTGGCCGGCCGGTATCAAGTTCTACGTGTCACTGGCGCAGGACACGCAGGCTGCGATCGACGCCTCGTACGCCCAGGGCGGGACGCCGGAGCAGATCGCCGGGCGGGTCGCGGTCCAGGGCACCCCGTACTGGGACCAGGGCTACCCGGGTAACTCAGCCGACGCCCACGACATCGCCGTCATCAAGTTGGACAAGGCCCAGGCCGCCGAGCTGGCGAAGCGGTGGAAGTTCACCCCGGCCTCGCTGCCCCGACGTAACCAGCTGTCCGACCTCGGTTCCCGGGCACTGGACGCCGACCAGTGGCAGGTCATGGGGTACGGCACCCAGGAGGCCGTGAACGGGCCCGGCGGGCAGACCCACCCGGGCGGCGGCGTACGGCAGAAGGCCACGGTCGACTTCAACGCGCTCAACCCGACCTGGGTCCGCCTTGCCATGAACGAGAGCCGTGGCCTCGGCGGCGCCTGCTACGGCGACTCCGGCGGGCCGAACTTCGTCACCCTCGACGGCAAGCTCGTACTCGCCGGCACGACGATCACGGGTGACAGCCCGTGCTACGCCACCAATGTGGCGTACCGGATGGACACCGACAGCGCCCGTAACTTCCTGAAGCAGTTCGTCACGCTGCCGTGACTCTTCTGCCGCTGGCCGGCCGGGTTCGGCCGGCCAGCGGCTGCGTTATTGGCTGTTCATGTACTGCGGTCGCCTGCCACGATCGTCGCCATGAATTCTCTGGTCGAGTGGTGGGCCCTGACGATCGACTGCGCCGAGCCCAACGCGATGGCGGACTTCTACGCCGCCCTGCTCGACGGGAAGGTGACCCGCCGGACCCACGATTCCGCATTCGTGGACGGCGCTGGGATGCTGCTCGTCTTCCGGGCGGTGCCGGACTACAAGCCGCCGACGTGGCCGTCGCCCGAGATACCGATGCAGAAGCACTTCGAGTTCGTGGTTTCGGATCCGGATGCGGCGGCTGAGAAGTTGCTGCCGTTGGGGGCGAAGATCGCGGAGTACCAGGACGAGGACGATCCGAACTTCGTGGTGCTCCTCGATCCGGCCGGGCATCCGTTCTGCCTCATCCGGAGCAGCGCGGCCCGGCGGTACTGATTACTCCCCCGCAACGAGGGCGTACCGATCCGACGGGTACACGTCGGCACCGACAACCAGTACCGGCACGCCAGCGGGCAGGTCGAACCGCTGCCGTTCCTCCAACAAATGTCCACGATGGTCGTCATCGTCTACCCGGCTTGTGACGTCAGCATGACAGAGGTAACCCCGCCAGGTCGAGTAGGAACACCTATCGGCAGCAGTGGCCGGTGGGGCACCGGTCAGGCGGAATCGACTTGCCCCAACGTGCCCGTGACCTCAAGCTCGGGCAATGGAACCGCCTGAGATGATCAACATTGGCAAACTTGTGCTGAAGCGATGGGAACCGGCCTGGGGCGACGAAGCCGCCAAGGCCGTCCAGGAGTCCCTGCCGGAGCTCCAACCGTTCCTGCCCTGGGCACACGACGATTACGACGTCGACACGGCCCGCTCCTACACCGAGATGTCAGCGAGCAACTGGGCGGAGGCCACGGAGTTCAACTACGCCATCTTTACGGTGGTCGGCGAACTGGTCGGCTCCATCGGGCTGATGACCCGGATGGGCGCGGGAGCGCTGGAGATCGGCTACTGGATCCGTAGCGCGCATACCGGACGTGGCTACGCTACCGCCGCGGTGATTGCGCTGACCCGCGTGGCGCTGGCCCTACCGGGCATCGATCGGGTGGCCATCAGGCACGACCTGGCCAACGCGGCGTCCGGCGCGGTCGCGGCAAAGGCTGGGTTTACGGAGGTGGAACGGCTCCATCGGGAGCCGAAGGCACCTGGGGAGAGCGGCGTCGACGTTGTCTGGGAACGCCGCTGATCTGGAAAACAGAGAGCCGACGGCCAGGGACTCGAACCCGCAGCCTTCCGATTACAAGGGATGGGATACGAGTACCGCGACCGCGACGACCTGGACGCGCCGCTACGGCTGAGGACGGCCCGACGGTGCCGGTTGGGGTCGACGTTGGGGTCAGGTGGTGGGGTCATCTGCCGCCGGACTATGGCAGGTCCGGCCGGACTGCCAGCCATGCACGGACGCGTTCGGCATCGGACCCGGCGGGCAAACGATCAGCGAGCGGTACGAGCGGGGTGAGGAGGTTCTTGTGGCGGCGAAGGAGCTGGATCTGCTCGACTGGCAGCGTCTGCCAGCGTTCGGCCAACTCGCGCGCCTGATCGGGCGCCAGCGTCACCACCGCCAGCACATCACGGAGCAACGCGGCCACATCCCACGTCCCGTCGCCTGGTACCGGCCCGAGTTCCCGGACCAGCAGGCTACGCAGCTTGAAAGCGTCCGCAACTGCGGTCCAACGGTCGTAACCGGTGAACCGCTCAGCGCACTTGGTCAGCGACAACGCCGCCTCGGCCCACTCTCGGCGGTCTTCTGCGGGCAGGGTGCGGTCGTACACGTGGAGCTGCGCTATCCACCGGACGCTCAGCCACCAGTTGACCGAGCGCGGTGCGCTGCCCTCGATCACGGTTGTGATCCACCGACGCATGTGGGCGCTCGACCACGCGTCCATCTCACCGGCGACATCGTGCTGCGACATCCGCACCAGTGTGAGCCACAGGGACGGCCCCAGGTGTCACGCGGGTTTGGAATTGTCGATCAATGCTCAGCGCCGAACCGCTTACCTGCTGCTCTTGCTGGTCACCGCCTGGTCGTGGCTCTCACCGTTGACCGTGATTGCCCGCGGTCGGCCCGCTGTGTCGGGCACGCAACGGGCACGGCTCAGTCTTCAGTGCTGTGCGGACGGACGGTTGACTTCGTGTATCCGAGAAGGCTGCTGACGAACGCGCGCAAGCCGAGCGATGCCGACCAAGGGGTCGGTGTCCCACCAGGCACGTTGAAGTAGATCTTCCTCGACGCCACGCGCCCGTTCCGCTCGCCGACCTCCTCGTAGTAATCACCTTTGATGAAGGCCTCAACGGACGCCAGGAAATCGTCGAGGACCTCCCGCTGATATTCATCGTCGTAGGCGGTCTGCACCGTCCTGTAGACCTCCCCGAGGTGCAGGAAGGACACCTCGAATCCGGCGGTCATCCATGCCTCGGCCATGACCCCATCCACAGCGCGGTACACCCGCAGTTGAAGTCCGTCGTCTTCGGCGATCTCGAAGCTAGCTGCGGCACCCGCTTTGACGAGGGACGTCGCCGTGTCCTCCATCCGCCGCCTCGCCCATTGCCTCAGCGCTTCGATCATGGACCGATTATGGAGCAGGCCCCTGCCGTCCAGCCCTCCCGAATACCGGTGCGCCGACCTGCGCTCGCCGCACCGCCCCCGTCCCCCGATAGGTGCCAGATCCTCGCCCCGCGATCGGGGTCAAGAGTGGCCGTAGGCCATCGGCGTAGCCGACGCGAAGCGCTCTTGACGCCGGGCGCGAGGCGTGGAGAGTCGGGCGCCGGGGACGCCTGCCTCCCCGTCCCGGAGCCGGAGTACCCCTGCCGGCGGCTAAGCCTGTCCTGAAACCGCAACAAAATCGGTGGTATAGCCCCTGACCTGGCCTTACTCTCAGCCAGTGGGACATCGACATGACCGGCTGCGCCAGGAGATCGGCCAGTTCATGAAGGCGTACGGGCGTACGTCTCGGAGGCGGAACGGCTTTGATCCCAACGACCGGCACTACAGCGTGGAGTTGGAGAACGAGGTCAAGCGGATGAGCCCCGAAGTGCTTGACCGCCTGTTGCGCGACGTGGACGACGACGAGGACTGAAGCCCCATCAGGATCAGTCACCTCGCTGCTGGTGCGGCCGGCCGGCGCGTGCGCGGCGGGCCGGAGGTCCAGAGCGCGACGCGCCGTGCCGGCACGGCGCCTTGATCCAAGTACAGGCGAATTCGGCAATCACCGCCGCTGTGGTCGTGTCCTGTCTCGCCGAGCTCCTTGCGCACACCGGTTGAACCCGCCCGGTCGCGTCCCACCTGATGCTTTACATGCCGGGTCAGCGCACGTCACGGACCGTATACCGGCACTGTTGATCGTTCCGCGAGGGCACCTTAGCCGATGTCCTCAAACGAGTCTTCTCCCGGACGCCAGCACATCCAGTGCCCGTCAGTGAAGCCGCTCAACAGTGCGATCTCGGGCCCCTCCACCTCGCCGACGCTCGGATGCAGGCAGATCGCCCCGCGATCGAACTCGACTCGAAGGCCGCGGCCAGTCTCTTCAACCGTCGCGACAACAAGCTGTGGTATGAGCGCTCGTAACGCGTCGGCGTACCCAACCTGCCCGGAGCTGATCGGGCCGGCCGGCGTTTCCACGACGGGCAACACGTCGCAGTTCAGGACCGGCATGTCCTGGGTGGGTCCGTCGAAGTGCAGCTGCACGTAGTCCATGACGAACTGAACTGAGTACAGGCGCAAGCCGACAAGGCGGCCCAGCAGTTCGTTCGGAACGTACGCAGCATGGTCTTGAGGCACGCGGCCATCCTGCCCGATCGCCCCTCGATCTACGCCCAAATCTGGACGACTCGTTGCAGCGCTGTTGACATTGACGCTGCGTGACGCCGGCGCCATCTGCCAAGATCTACCGTCAACTATCTCCTGGGACGGAATCGTCAAGCATCAGGTGGGACTCGGCACCGCCGCTGTGGTCGGCACCGCGGCTGTGGTCGTCCTCGACGACGATGCCGCTCCGCGGGTGATGCCGGTGTAGGCCCAGCGTGCCGCAGTTCGCAAGAGCGAGCGCTGGGCGCGCGCTTAGGGCTTGCGACGTCTGCGGCGCACACCTTCCCAGCCCCCGCGTCCACGGCCTGAATCTGGGTCAACCGGTATTGCGGCCGATGACGCAGTTCTTACCGGCTGCCCAATTGGTGAACCGGGCGTGGGCGCGCTGCCAAAGAACGCGACGGCGTTCGTAGGGCATTGCACGAGCGACGTGCGACCTGTCGTTCGCCTGCCGGAGTGGGGTCATGACTACTGGCGGTCGAAGTCGGCGGCCATCCTGGCCTGCGTTTCCAGCACCGCGTTGATGCGGGCCTGGATCGCGTCGAGCCGGCCGATGGTCTGGTTGGTGGCGTGGATGCCGTCGGCCACCGACCGGCTCGATGCCTGGATACCGGCGACCTGCTGGGCCACCCGCTGGGTGGCCTCGGCCGTCTCCCGGGCGAGTTCTTTGACCTCGCCGGCGACCACCGCGAACCCCTTGCCTATCTCGCCGGCGCGGGCGGCCTCGATGGTGGCATTGAGGGCCAGCAGGTTGGTCTGCTCGGCGATGCCACTGATGATTTTGATGACGTCGCCGATCGCGGCGGACGCCTGCCCAAGCGCCTCTACCTCGGTGGTCATGGCGCTGGATCCGCCCACGGCCTGTCCGGCGACCCGGCCGGCGTCGAGTGAGGCCTCGCGCAGCTGGGTGATCGTGTCGAGCAGGGCGCGCGCCTTGCGGGCGTCGTCGTCGACCCGCCGCAGCACGGCCAGTCGCTGGGAGACCAGTACCTGCACGTTGCGCAGCGCCGCTGCGCGCGAGGGCGACAGTTCGATCGTGTCGGTGGTGAAGAAGTCCATGGTGCCGATGACCCGGTCGCCGTCCATGATCGGAAAGCAGACCCCGGACCGGATGCCGGCGCGACGGGCGGCCGGCGCCCGCACACAGTCGGTGACGTCGGCGAGGTCACGCACGAACACCAGGTCCCGGGCCCTCCACGCCCGGCCGGACACGCCGACGCCCTCGGCGAACGACGCGGCGAGCGTGACCTGACGGAACTCGTCGCCGGCGGCGCCGGACTCGACGCTGAACCGCAGCACGTTCGCGGTCTCGTCCAGCGCCCAGAACGAGCCGTACGCCCAGCCGAAGAAGGTGCGGACGCTGTCGAGCGCCACCCGGATGGCGGTCTGCTGGTCGACTGCCTCACCGACCTTGGCCACCACATCGGTGACAGCCTCCCGGTCCTCGATGGTTTCCCGTAGCGCCTGAGTGGCCATCGCCTGGTTGCCCTCGAGTACCGCGATCCGGGTGATCGCCGCCCACTTGTCGCTGGCGAACGCGGGCAGCGGCTTTCGGCCGAAGAACTCCAGCACCGCGGTGACCACGTCGCCGTCGATCATCGGCACGGTGGCCCCTTCGACCATCCCGGCCTGGTGAGCGGCCTGCCACCGGGCGCACTGGTCACCGGCCGACGGCGTTTGGCTGATCATCACTGCCCGCCGGGCGGCCACCGCGGCGCCGAGCAGCCCGGCGTTGCCCGGCAGCGTGTCCGCCCCGGCGAGGGGCACCGACAGCACCGCCGACAGCTCGCCGATCTCGGCCGCGAGGGTGTAGCTGCCGTCTGGGTTGCGCGCCCACACCGCGCCGTAGGCGAGATCGAGGACCTCCACCAGTGAGGTGAGGGTCCTCATCCGCACCTCCTGCACGGTGGACACACCGGCGGCGAACTCGCGCAACAACCGTTCGAGCGCCTCGACGTCACGCGGCACGGGTGCCGCGACCGGCGCCGGGGTTGAGCGCAACCACATGGGCGGCAACCTTTCGGAAGACAATGCTCAGCAGCACGCGCGGCGGGAATCCGGGCGCACAACAGCACGTCGGCACGAAGGCGGCGAAGCTGAAGAATTTCCGCCGTTACGCGTGCCGCTGCAGTTAGGCATAGCCGGTGCGGTTGCTGCACTCCGCTGCTGTACGGCTCGCCCCAAGCCGGTTAATGGCCGCATCGGCAAGGCCGGTAGCTGGGGAGATGGAGCCGACGGCGGGACTTGAACCCGCAACCTTCCGATTACAAGTGCGGTGGAAGCCTTCCGCCGCCGTTCACCCGAGTCTGTCGACCGCGCTCGGCGGCGGGTTGTCATCCGCGCTGGTCCACCGCTGTCCACCTTGATACGTAGAGCTTGTGACATCTGCGTGACACCGCCTCCGGTCGCCCTGGCCCGCTTGGCGGTCTTGCGCGGACGGCGCACCTCGTCGCCGCCGTCCACCGTGACCACTCTGTTGGCGTCCAGTGTTGCGGTCAGGCCGGGGCGGTAAGCACTTTGCGCATCTCTCGAACTGTCTCCAGGAAGATCGCCGCTGTACCGCCGGCCCTGGGAGAGTTACGGAGGGGTGTCCGTCCAAGGCGCTTCGATGGTCGGACGTCTACACCGGCAGCGTCACCCTGCTCTCGGCGTGGCGCGGGTGATGGTGGTGGCGAGAGATCCCACCGTTGCGGAACTGAAGCATGGGCAAGCGGCTAGCCGTGTTTGCCAACGCCAACCATTCCCGTAGGTTCTTGGTCGGTGGGGAGCAGAATGACTCTCCCCGATCGACCCACGATCGACGAGACAAGTGGAGCACTGTTGCCACTACCGCAGTTAGGCCACGTCGGACAAGAGGCACTTGCGCGGGCCATCCGCGAACTCGACCCTGAAGGGGAGTTCGTCACCCTGGATGTGGACGCTAAACAGGTGACCTACTCTCCGCGGATTAGACAGCATGAGCTGATCCGTGACTACGTCGGTGAGGAAGAGCCCGTTCGTGCGTATCTCGTGGCTTGGCTGTGCACGATGGGTCTTTATCCGCCGGAAGCCCTGGAACTTGAGCGGCCTTATTCCTACGGTCGCGGAGGCCAAGCTCAGGTGGATGTGCGGATATCCCATGCAGATGCCCCTGAGAGGGCTTTCGCAATTATCGAGACCAAGCCGCCCGGTGACTGGGGCGGTTCCACCGACCCTCGGATTCGTGGCCAACTGTTTGCCCTCACTGCCGAGAACCCCGATACGAGCGTGCTTTCCCTCGTCACCGCGCAGGTTGGGGCGGACGGCCGCCCCTTCCTGAATACTGTCACCGTTGACTACCGACCTGGCTTGACGTTCCAGCGATGGGAACGGGACGGCCGTCCCCACGTCGAAGACTTCCCGGTCAATTATCAGGAGCCCACTCAGGTACCCTACGCGCCTGGAACTGACCGAGATCTGCGCACAGACCTCACTCGACCCCAACTCGATCGCATCCGACGAGAGTTGCACAACAAGCTCTGGGGTGGGTCCCGTGACGACAACCAGATTTATGCCTGGCTCGTACGACTATTTCTCACGAAGATCCACGACGAGAAGGTTACCAACGAGGGAGAGGCATACCGCTTCCAAGTGCGTCACCGCGGCACAGACAAGGAGTCGGCCTCGGATACCCTTAAGCGAGTCAACGAGTGTTACCAAGAGGCGTACCAGCGATACGTCGATCAAGACGTCACTCAGGTCGATCCTCTCGATGAGTCGCTCTACTCTGCTGAGGAGGTTCAGTGGGTCGTCGAGACCCTTCAAGGGTTCTCCCTAACAGCGGCCGGACGCACCACTGGGGACCTGCTCGGAACGTTTTTCGAGGCCATCACGCGTGAGGGATTCAAACAGAGTAAGGGCCTCTTTTTCACCCATTACAATCTAGCCATTTTCATGCTGGAAGTACTCGGCATCGGCGACTTGGCCGAAGAAAAGCTGACGAGCCGCGCCCACACGAACGACCGGTTACCATACGTGATCGACCCTTCCTGCGGAAGCGGCACATTCCTTCTCGCGAGCATGCGACTAATCAGTCAGCATATTGCCGAGCGGCGGCCTCAACTTTCTCGTAACCGGGACGTGCGGGAGCAACTTGCATCCAAGTTCCCCGAAAATGCGCCGAACGAATGGGCGAAAGAATTCATCTACGGCGTCGAAAAGCGCGAGGACCTGGCAATCTCAACGAAGGTGAATATGGTCCTTCATCGGGATGGCCATACGCATATCTACCACGACGACGGGCTAGCGGAACTTGACGCTCTGGCGACTAAACACCGCGAGCAGAAGTTCCGGGCTGGGCGAGATGCTGACGGGGTCTACGAGAAGCCCGTCGCCGAAACGTTCGACGTGGTGGTGACGAACCCACCTTTCAGTATCACGCTGGATGGGTCCGTAAAGGAGCGATTCGCTGACAACTTCCAACTCGCCGCGGACAGGAACTCCGAGAATCTATTCTTAGAGCGTTGGTACCAGCTCCTTAAGCACGGCGGAAGGCTAGCCGCCGTCCTCCCCGAGAGTTTCTTCTCTACGACCGAGAACCTGGCTGCCAGATTATTCTTATTCCAGCGCTTCAACGTACGCGCCGTTGTTAGCCTTCCCGTACATGCGTTCCAACCATGGACGCCCACTCGTACCAGTTTGCTTTTCGCCCAAAAGAAGACGCCAGCAGAGGAGATCGCCTGGACGGCGGCGTTCTCGGCCCACTTCG
The DNA here is from genome assembly GCF_016863255.1 of Planosporangium mesophilum. Taxonomy (GTDB): domain Bacteria; phylum Actinomycetota; class Actinomycetes; order Mycobacteriales; family Micromonosporaceae; genus Planosporangium; species Planosporangium mesophilum. The sequence goes on along the minus strand of NZ_BOON01000050.1, from coordinate 53,716 downwards.
CCCAGATCACCGCCGATCGTGACGCCGTCTTGGCAGCTACACGAATAGTCATCAAGCCGGGGCAAAGGACAACTCCCGAACAGCTGGCCGCTCATGCCCGTACTGCAACCGCAGCGCTAGAGCGACTCGGTCTGCCAGTGCCCGACGGCGACCCTACTACGCAGGCATGGGCGGTCCAGGCACAGACGGCGGCGAAGGCGGTTAGCCCGGAGTCTTCCGCATTTGCCGCGACCGTTTACCAGATCGGTGGGGACAGCTACCTTGGCGTCATTGTCGGCGAGGTGGGTTATCGGCGAACTAAACGCGCAGAGAATGCATCCCGCAATGATCTATTCCACGCAGTGCAGCCTGACGGGGAGGGTGGTACCGAACCGGTACGCAATCTGAATGACGCGAAGAATGGTTGGCAGATCGTCGTTACGGACGGCGCCACCGATGCCCTCGCCGTGCTCCGGCGGGAGGCGCTATGGCGCTAACGCTGGTTCGGGTGACGCCGGAATCTGTTGCCGCTTCGGGTACGGCACGGCTTGATCCGCGTCACCATCACCTCCGTCAACTCGCGGCACCACTCCTCGACGCCCTTGCGGCAACGGACCGACTGGGTGCAATCGCTACCTTTACAAATGGCGTGAACCTTCCTCGGTCTGCCTATGCCGATGACGCAGACGACTCGTTTGCTCTTTACGCATCCGTCGCCCCGATCGCTCCCTTTGTGTTCCGTCAGGAAGCTTGCATACCGTTAGCCTGCTCGCCGCGAAACCCCGCCGTGATTGCTGGTACTACGATCAAAGCCAGTGACGTGGCTATCACAGAGCATGAAGTTCTAATCACAAGGTCCCGCGCATCAGCCCCCGGCCTCGCCTGGCCGGGAGATCTGGCGCCGCCGGACCTCGCGGTTGTCCCTGCTGGGTTCTTGATCCGTGTAGCCCTGCCGGAATCGGTGCCGCCTGGATACGTAGCCGCGATTTTGAACCATCCGACCTGGCGGCTACTCACCGCCGCCCTTGCGGCTGGAAAATCCCAGGACAACCTGAGCCAAGAATTGCTTAGTCCTGTTCCAATCCCCTCCCTTTCCGCTGAGGTCATGGAGAAGATAGCCGAGCGGTATCGACAAGCGCTCGCCGATATCGCGGCGATCTACGAGAGTGAGGCCGCCTTCTCCGCAGTCTGCGACGGCGTCCTCCGGGATGTCCTCGGCCTGCACTCCCCAACGGTTCCTAGCGGCCGAGTGCAGATCGCCACGGTAGCCCTAGCTGAAGTCGCCGCTACACGCGGACTACGCTGCGACAATCGCTGGCACAGCCCATCGAACACAACTATACGATCAATGCTTACTGCCCGGCCCACGGTACGGCTTGCAGACATGCTTGATGGCGTGCCAGTAAAGGGCCGCCAACCAATTTGGGCCGATGAGGACGAGATTGACGACGACACCCCTTACGCCGTCGCCACCATCACCATTCAATCGGGTATGATCGCTCGAGATCGAGCCAAACCGACCACTAAAAAGTCGGTCGAGAGATTCTCCGTCCGCACCGGGGACCTCCTGGTCTCCATGGATGGCGATGGCTCCCTCGGCAAAGCAGCTGTCTACGACGGTGACAAAGACGGCACAATAGACTCGCACATCGCACGCTGCCGCCTCTTAGGTGGACTAGAAGCCGCAGACGCCGCGAGCTGCTGGCTCAACAGCACTTGGGGTCGCGTGCAAACGACCAGTCTGATGACGGGTTCCACTGGTCAAACCCAGCTGAATCCTGCCGATCTGCTGGATGTACTCATTCCGGCGGATCTCGTCACCCGAGCTAATGAAATATCGGTCGCATATCGGGCAGCGCTTAGCGCGTTTGAGCCTGTGACTAGGCGGGCTCGCCGCATGATTTGTGCGGCTTCTGCCGACGTGACTGAACTTCTTGTCGCGAACGGTGCGATCAGACCCGGCGCGTTGGTTGATGAATTTACGGATCCGGACCAGCTCTTGCAAAGACTCGATGTGCTCTACCCAAGCACACGAGTGTGAGCTCCGGCGCATTGATTCCCGAACTGGCCGAGATGAAGTAGTTGGTCGAAAGCCAACGCACAATGTCGCCCAGGAGTTATCCCGTCTGCCTGTGCTTCGCAATGCCGGGCCGGCGCCCGGGTGTCAAACACGCTCCATCGTTTGACACCCGGGAGACGGGCTGGCATCCCTTCGGGCAGGCAGACGGGATAACTCCGGCCCAGCACCTCCACCGTCCGCCGCGGCAGACGCCCGGCGATCTTGCATCCCGGAGCCTGCCCGTCCGGCGAGGACATCAAAGCCCTTGCGGCGACGACCAGGAGCTGGCCGACGCCGCCGGGCCTGAACCGACATCGGCCCCGTGCCTCGATGGATCTTCTTCCGTCGAAGCACGGGGCCGCTTCGTGTGCGCGTCCGCCGCGGGCGGCCGCCGCGCCGCAGGTGAAGGCGGGCCGCCCAGCGGGCGGCGCGCTGGCGCGCTCTGCGCGCCCTTGATCTCGTAGGGAAAAGTTCATCCGGAAGCGGGACCGCACCTCGATCGCGTTCGGAAAGAGGAGGGACCACCACCTCGACACCTCTGGATATTGGCAGGTCACGGCGGATCCAGGAGAGCCGCGATGCCGGGTCCACCTGGGCCGACCGACAGCAAATTGGTCGTCGAGCTATAAGCCCGGAGCCGTAAGCTGATCCAGCCCCCGCCGATGCCAGCCGCGCCAGGAAGGACTGGGGACCAGAGACATCTCTGTATAGGGAGAAGGCCGGGGGAGGAAATGCAAAAACTGCCTGTCGAGCACGGTCACGGCCTCAGGGGTCTCGACAGGCACGCCTGGGTCACCCTGGCCGAACGGGAGGTCTTCAACCTCGTCAACACCTCCCTTGCGGTCCCCCACTTGGAGATCGAGGCCAGGTTGTGGGACGCAGGCACAACAGTCCCCGGAGCACCCAGGCGGGTCTCGTTCTTCCCGCACATCCTCAGTGAAGCAATCAACAACCTGGTGGCGGGAGGCAACCTCGAGCTGACGTCGCACACGACCAAGGGTGGAGCCACTGCCGAACTGTACGTTCCTCGCGACGCCCGGCGCCGCACCACAGCGATTAGCGCCGCAACACGCCGTAAGGCGATGCTATACGCTCGGTTTCTTAGGTGCAGCACAACGTTCGGCGCTGCGGGCGAGGCAGTCGTACGCACCTCGCTCATGGACGCGATGCCAGTCGGGTACCTACCCATGGTCGACAAGCCGGTCTTCGGCGAAGTACCCCGCATTGGGACTGCAGACCGCCTTCCCGGAGCCCTCGACTCCGGAGCGTGGTTGGTGATCAAGGACCGGGACACCGGCATTCCACTCCCTCCACACGCGCTGCTGGTGGAGATCAAAAACCGCCGGATGACCCTCTATCCTCGTCACAACGAGGTGCACCAACTCCTGCACAAGGCCGCCCTCGTCCAGGAGCAGCACCCCGACCTCGCTGTCGTCCCCCTCCTTATCTGCCGTCGCGGGCACGACCGACTCTTCTGGATGGCAAAGGACCTTGGCTTTCTCGTGCACGCGACGCGCGCTCAGTACTTCACGATGCCGGAGGACACGACCGAGCGTCACGTTGACGAGATGCGAAACGAGCTTGGCCTGGCCGACCTGAAGCTCGTCGCCCCCGACACACCGGCTCGCATCATTAGCCTCTTTACCTCGACGATTCCGAAGACCGCCGCTGCGACTGCCGCTCGCTGGTCCAGCGTTGGGTCCAAGCTACTACCTCACTACAAAGAGCTACGTCTCGATACAATCGATAACGAAACGCGCAACTCGACGCTCGCTACACTGCGCCTCGACGCCGAGGCGGAGCTAGCTGCCGCTGGCGTCAAGGACCCGATCCTCGCGTGGGCACTCGATCCTGAGGGCGACGCCGAAGGCGACTGGTACTGACCTCGGCCGTCCGGTGCACCCACGCCAATCGCGGCGTGAGGTGATCTGACCCGAGCGAGCCGGTGACGGTCCGGCCGGGTAAAACGTGGCGGCCACCGAAACGACGAACTCCGGTGGCCGCCGTCTCCGTGCAGCCGGAGCAGGATGGCACCAGGGTGTCGGTACGCGGGCGGATCCAGCCGCGTTTGGCGCAGTCGGCCTCAGCTGTGTCGTCAGCTCACCCAGTCCGCCCCACGCCAACCGACGCCACGGGGGCCGCCGACACACGGACGCCAGCAAATCGATACGCGCCACGGCGTGGCGCATTCCGTTATCTGGCCGCACACCCTAACGTCCACCCTCGGCACCAAGTCCGCTGCTTCTGCTGCGCGCTGCCCGCCTTCCGGCTGATCGATCCCGGAAGGAGGTGAGACACATGGCAGATCCGGGGGGCGAGGCGCTGAAGCGGCCACCGCGCCGTACGCCGCCGATCGTGACCGGTTGGCGGTTCGTGCGGGCGGGCCTCGAGGCTACGGCGCTGGTCACGGCGTACGAAAAGCACGGGGCCCTCGCGATGATCGCGAAGGCCCTCGTGGTGTGCGGTGACTCGGTGGTCGCGTTCTGGCAGGACCGCCACTGAGCACCCGGCTGGAGAGGGGCGGGAAGTTCCAGCTTCCCGTCCCTCTCGTCTTACGTCGCCATCTGCGCGGCCAATTAGCCGAACTAATAGCTACTGTATTGCCAGACCATACAGTCCTGTCTAGTCACGCACTACAGCGACACGCCAACGATCCACCAAGCGCATTCGACGTCAACGCTTGTGGGTGGTGCTCATCATCGCAGCTCAGCGGCCGTTGGCGCCGGTCACCGAGCATCATCCCGGACAGACGGCTTAGCCGATCAAGTAGACCGGGACTGGACAAGCAGCGACCTCGAGGCGGCCAGGTAGCTCCTGACATCGCTGGATCACGTGCCGGTCGGTTGCGCTGAACTCTCTGCGAGAAGGTGGATGCCGTCGTGAAGCCGGATCGCGACGTCCTGGGCATCGAGCGCGTCGAGTACCCGTACCGCGAAGGTCTCAGACATCCGGGCCGTGACGTCGTCAGCGGTCCACCAGCCGACGTTCGCGCTCTCCTCGGTTGGTCTGGCCTGGCCGCCGACGACACGTGCGCGGAACACGAGCGCGACTACACCTAGGTTGAGGTTCTTGTAGACGCCGGTGAGTCGGTCGGGCTCGACTTGGAGGCCGGTCTCCTCTTCGACCTCACGGCGGACCCCGTCAAGGATCGACTCGTGCAGTTCGAGAACGCCACCGGGGATCTCCCACTTGCCGTTATCGCGGCGCTGCACAACGAGAACACGACCGTCGTCGTTCGTTACGACCGCCGCGACGCTGACGGAGTGCCGGTTCGGGGACGTCATGTCTACTCCTCTTCGAAGAGGCAAAGGGCTGCCGTGGCGTCGTCATGTCGCTTGTGGCGAGACTGGATGCGCGTGTCGTCGGCGATTTCGGCCCGGCGCACCTGGCGGATCAGCTCCGCCGGACCGTGGACCGTGAGTAGGTCCAGCAAGCCGGGCCAATCGGTCAGCCGGAAATGCTCGACCGCACGGGACGCGCCGTCAGTGAGCAGGGCCGCCCGGCGCACCCTTGCTGGCCCTCGCAAGGGCAGAGTGCCCGTGACTGCCTCGAAAGCGGCCTGAGGGTTAGCCGCGGCGATCCAGTACCCGCCGGACTGGTTGATGTAGCGGTACTTGCCCGGCGTGTGCTGAGGCACGAGCGCCCCTACGCCTACGGACTGCGACCCGTCGGGTACCAAAGCCGCCTCGCGGAGCCGCGCGATCGTGTGCGCGAACCGTTCGTCGGCGATGACCTCGACTCCGCGTCCGCCGCAGTCCAGCACGAGCGGGCTGTCCCCGAGCACGAGGTACTCCACGTGCTCGCCGTCGACCCGAAGCAGGCACACCGTCGACGCCGGTGTACGCGGGCACGTCAGGTCGCAACCGTCGCCGTGGTCCCTGCGGAGCCCGTCGATGGCCACCGCCAGCAGCTGCGCGAGGCTCGCCGTTGGCATGGCGTCGTGTGCCTGGCCGAGGCGCGTGGCCAATCGCCGCACGTACCAGGCGGGACCGTGCCGGCAGCCGCTGTCCAGGCCCGGGTCCTCGGTCACCCCGTCGAGCACGCCGACTAGGTCGCCGTACGCGAACGCATGGTCTTCATTGACTGGACGGCCTGGTGCCGCCACGGACGCGAGCCGGACTTCCATCACGGCGACACGCTCGCCGCGGAGTCGTCGTCCCACCCGTAGCGCAGGGTCCAGAGGTGGCCGGCCATAACGTGGACGCAGACCTCCACCGGCCGGTCGTCGGCTGCGTAAGCGACGTGCCAGATCTCGAACACCGGCTGCGTGGCTTCAAGCTCAAGCGTCCGCTGCTCGGCGTCGTCGGGGACGCGGACGGTCACGTCCTCCGTGAACCGGACCGGCGCATGCCCGAGTTCGGCCAGCCGCCCGTACGAGCCCCCTTGGCCGGCGTCTTCCCGAAGCAGGGCATCGCTGCCCTTGGCGATCGACCACGGGTAGTAAGAGTCGGCGATCTGGGTCGGCTCGCCGTTGGCGTACAGCACCCGCCGCCGAATGAGGACGTCTTCGCTCTTGCGCAGGCCCAGGGTCCTCGCGATCGGCTGCGGGGCGGGTACGCGCCCGATCTCGCGGTACTTCGTCAGCGACTCGAGTTTGAGCTTGTTGACCTCGACCTGGCCGGCGCCCGTGCCTTCCATGCGGGCGGCGTACCGTCGCTTCGCATCGCGCGGGATGCGCGGCAGGCTGCGCACGGATGTGCCCGAGCCCCGGCGTACCTTGACGTCGCCGGAGGCGCGTAGCAGCGTGATGGCTTTGTTGACCGTCACCCGCGAGACGCCCAGTTCCTCCGCGAGCCGGGGCTCGCTGGGAAGCAGGCTTCCTGGCGGGTAGGTGCCGTTCTCGATACGCAGGCGCAGCTCATCGGCGATCTGCGCGTACTGCGACTTCGGCGTCTCGATCACGGTCACCAGCCCCTCGGCTGTAGGACGTCTTACCGGTTCAGTCTCAACCCTAGCTGTGGCCGACGGAATCGGCAGAACAGGTCTTCAGAAGATGTAAGACATCTTGCGTGTAGTCGATGCCAGACGTACTGTCATCGGCAAGATGTAAGACGTCTTACGGACCGCCTGGAGGCGAGCGTGGGAATCAACCCGAAGTCGATGATCCCGATCCGGTTCGAGCTGATGTTCAGCCACGGTGCGCAGCTCATCACCGCGATCGAGCCGGTGATGGAGTTCGAGAACGGCAAGTCGACCGGCCGGCAGAAGGTCGACCAGGGCACGGGTGAGCCGATCTGGTCGTGCACGGTGCTCGACAACGATCCGGACACCCGAGGTCCGGCCAAGAGCGTGAAGGTGCAGATCCTGTCGCGGGTGCAGCCGGTGCCACCTTCTCCGATCAAGGTGCCGGGCACGTCGATCGAGGTGACGCCGGTGGAGTTCGAGGGGATGGCGATCCGCCCGTACGTGGCGCAGGTGATGGAGGGCCGCTACAAGGTGGCGTACTCGGTGTTCGCCCGCGACATCGTCGCTCCGGCGCCCGCCGACTTCACCCCGGCCGGGAAGTGACCGGCCGACAGTTCAACAGCAACGCAGGGGCGGACCTCCTCCGCCAAGACGACGCCCGTCCCCTGCGCCCCTAACCCGATATCCGCTTCTTTCGAAGGGAGTGGGCTGTGAAGCCCATGCTAGTCAAACGCGCCCTCGAACGAGATGACGGCGCGTTGTGGCGGGCCTGCCACGTCTGCGGCGGCTTGGCCCCACTCACCCCGGACCTTGAGGTGTGCGACCGGTGCGCCGAGGTCATCCCCGCCGACACCGCCGCGTTCCTGTACGACCCGCACCACCGCACCGCCAACGACGTGCGGGGCCGGTCATGACCGCCGCGGCTGCGACCGTCGCTGCGCCGGACGCCGGAACCGGATCGGTTCCCGTTCTGCCACTGGCGGTCGGCCTGTACAGCAATCCGGTGTTCGTGCTGGCGATGCAGGTGCAGTACCGGCTGTCCCGGCTGCTGATTGGCACCGCCGGCACGGACGCGGCGTGGCTGGAGTCGGCTGCGGCCGACCTGGACGCCATCGCTGCCACTGGGCACCGCGACGCCGACCTTGCCGCCGAGACCGCGGGGATCGCCCGGACCGCTGCCGCGGCGTTGCGGGGGTGGTCGTGATGCCGCTGGTCAACGTGATCCGGGGCGAGCGCATCGACACGGCACCCCTCAACGTCCGCACCCCGATCGTGCGGCTGCCGATCTGGCTGGTGCTGTCCTGGTGGTTCCTCAAGGGCCTGGCCCTCACGCTGGTCCTGGCCTGCCGGTACTGGTACGTCACCGGCCCCGCCGCGCTGCTGCTGTGGCTGTACGTCGACTTCGGCTGGCTCGGCCCGGTCGGCCTGGTCGCCGGTCTGATCTGTGCCGGCTGCGGCTGGCACTTCGGCCATCGGTCGTCGTTCCTGCGCTGGGGCTGGTTTCCGGTGCTGGGCCGGTGGCGGCGCGGGGTGTACCGGCGGCGCTGGCACCCGGCCATGGCCACCGCCAAGCTCGCCGTCTCGTTCGATGGGCACACCGTCCTGCCGGTACTCAAGCGGGTGCGCTGCCGGCCCGGCTGCGACGAGCTGCTGGTGCGGATGGTGACCGGGCAGATCCCGGACGACTTCGCCGCCGCCGCCGAGCGGCTGGCGCACACGTTCGGTGCGCGGGCGGTCAAGGCCCTGCCCGGCCCCCGTTACGGCGAGGCACTGCTGCTGGTGATGCGCGGCGACCCGTTGGCGGCCACGGTCGGGCCGCTGCCGGTACCCGACGTGCCGGACTTCACCGCCCTGCCCCTCGGTATCCGCGAGGACGGCGAGATCTACCTGCTGTGCCTGTTCGGCACCCAGGTGCTCATCGTCGGGGCCACGGGTGCCGGCAAGGGCTCGGTGATCTGGTCACTGCTGCGCGCCCTCGCTGCGGGCATCCGTAGCGGGCTGGTGCAGGTATGGGGCCTGGACCCCAAGGGCGGCATGGAACTCGGCATCGGCCTGGACCTGTTCACCCGGTTCGCCTGCAAGAACGCCGAAGCGATGGCGGACATGCTCGACGAGGCCCTGGCCGTCGTGCAGGAGCGCACCGCCCGGCTGATGGGCCTCACCCGCCAGCACATCCCCACCGTCGACGACCCGCTGTATCTGATCGTCATCGACGAACTGGCCGCGCTCACCTCCTACGCCGACCGCAAAACCAAGGAACGCATCAAGTCCAGCCTCGGGCTGCTGCTCACCCAGGGCCGTGCCGTTGGCGTGCACGTGGTCGCCGCGATCCAGGACCCGCGCAAGGAGACCCTGCCCGACCGCAACCTGTTCCCCACCCGCATCGCCCTGCGCCTGTCCGAAGAGAGCGAGGTCGAGATGGTTTTCGGCAAGGGCATGCGCGACCGCGGCGCACTCTGCGACCGCATCCCCATGGCCACCCCCGGGGTCGCCTTCGTCGCCCTCGACGGCGACCCCACCCCGATGCGGGTGCGGTTCTCGTTCCTGACCGACAGGCAGATACGCACCATGGCCCGCACCTACGCCGCGCGCCCCGTCATCGACGGCCAGTGGACCGAAGGAGGTGCCGCATGACCACCACCGGGCGACCGGCGGGCGACCGCGCCGAGGGCGTCGTCCAGGTCGTCATCCTGCTCGCCGTGGCGGGGATGGCCGGCGCCGCGAGCTTCACCCACGTCCACGACTGGACCATGCACAACAGCCCCGCACACACCGGCGACTGGTTCGGCTGGGCCAACGCCATGGTCTCCGAGCTCATCCCGCTCGCCGCCGGTCTGGAGGTCCGCCGCCGACGCCGCAAGCACCTGCCGGTCGGCGCCTACCCCATCGCCCTGATCCTGGGCGCCGTCGCGCTGTCCCTGGCCGGCCAGTTCGCCGAAGCCAAACCCGGACCGTCCGGCTGGCTGATCTCCGCCGTCCCCGCCCTGGGCTTCCTCGCTCTCGTCAAGCTCGTCCTGTCTCGGCCCACGTCGTCCCCGGACTCCGTCCCCACCGTCCCGGCCTCAGCTTCCGTCCGGGACGAGCGCACCGACACCGGCCCCGTCCCGGACCGACAAGCCGTCGCCGTCCCGGCTCCGGCCCCGCTCGTCCCGGTATCGGTCCCGACCGTCCCGGTATCGGTCCCGACCGTCCCGGACGGTTATCCGGCGCCGCCGCTGGATCCGGCGTTGATCGCCGCTGCACGCACCGCTGCCGCCGACCACGAACGCGGTCACGGCCGCGTCATCACCCGCGACGCCTTGCGTGCCGCACTCAAGGTCTCCAACGCCACCGCCTCGGATCTGCTCCGGACACTGCGCACCGAACCAGCCACCCCGCCCGCCGTACCGGCCAATGGGGTCCGTCCCGACCTGGCCAAGGTGCCGGAATGACAGCGCTGTTCTACCTGGGCACCCACCAGCCGGGTTGGCTGGCCGCCGCGACCGTGCCGTTGTTCGTCTCCGACCGGCGGCTGCGCGGCTATCGGCATCTGCCCCGCGCCAGCGCAGCGTGGGCCCTCGACTCCGGTGGCTTCACCGAACTGGCCACGCACGGGAGTTGGAGCCACGGCCCGACCCCGTGCCAGTACGTGGCCCGGATCCGCCGCTACCGCGACGAGATCGGTCGACTGACGTGGGCCGCGCCGCAGGACTGGATGTGCGAACCCTGGATCGTTGCCAAGACCGGCCTGTCGGTGGCCGAACATCAGCGCCGGACCGTCGCCAATTACCAGCAGTTGCATGACCTCGCCCCCGACCTGCCCATCGTCCCGGTGCTGCAGGGCTGGACCGTCGCCGACTACCTGCGCTGCGCCGACCGCTACATCAGCGCCGGTGTCGACCTCACGGCTGCACCGTTGGTCGGCCTGGGCACTGTCTGCCGGCGCCAGTCCACCGCCGACGCCGGCCGCATCATCGGCGCCCTGCACGCCGCCGGCATCCGCCGGTTGCACGGCTTCGGCTTCAAAGTTCTCGGCCTGCGCCGCTACAGCCACCTGCTGGCGTCGGCTGACTCGATGGCCTGGTCGGTTGAGGCCCGTCGCAGCGCTCCGCTGCCCGGATGCACCCGGCACATCAACTGCGCCAACTGTCCCCGCTACGCCTACCGCTGGCGTGACCAGGTCCTCGCCGCGATCGCTACCCCGGCCGCCGAGCAACTGGCCCTGTTCGACGTCGCCTGACAACCCGGAAGGGAGGTACCCGCCGATGACCAGCACCGACCACACCGCCGCGGCGGGTACCCCCGCGGTACCCGGCATCGTCGGTCTGCTCGCCGACCTCGCCGGACTGCCCGCCGACGTGCACACCGGCGGCGCCGACCCGTACGGCCTGATCGCCCGCGCCACCTCGCCGGACTTCGGCACCTGGTACGGCCGGGCCGGTCGGCTGCGCGGCTGCACCCACCCGGTCCGCCTCTACGGGGGCTCCACCACGGTCGACGCCGCGACCGGCCGGGTCCTGGAGGTCTTCGACAGCACGAGTCTGCCGGACGGGGTGTTGTACAAGTCGTGCGGCAACCGCCGCGAACAGGTCTGCCCCGCCTGCTCTCGGGTCTACCGGTACGACACCTATCACGTCATCGCCGCCGGCCTGCGCGGCGGCAAAGGTGTTCCCGAGCATGTGGCCGAACATCCGGCGCTGTTCATCACCCTGGTCGCCCCGTCGTTCGGCCCGGTCCACACCGGACCCTCGCACCAACACGCCGCCCGCACCCGCTGCCGGCCCCGCCGCGACAAACCGCTGTGTCTACATGGCAAACCGGCCTACTGCTACGCCAGCCACGCCCACACCGACCGGGTCCTCGGCCGGCCGCTGTGCCTGGACTGCTACGACCACGCCGCCCAGGTCGTGTGGAATCACTTCGCCCCCCGGCTGTGGGACCGCACCATGACCCGGCTGCGCGCCCTGCTGCGCGCCGAGGCCAAGCGGCTCCGGGTACGGGTCGCGGTGCGGTACGCGAAGATCGCCGAGACCCAGCGCCGCGGCGTTATCCACTACCACGCCGTGCTCCGCCTGGACGGCTACGACAAGACCGACCCCGAGGCCATCCTTCCCCCGCCTGCGCAGCTGTCGGCTGAGACGTTTCGCCGTCTGGTCCTGGCGGCCGCGGCCGACGTCACCTACCGCACCCCACCGCACCCCGACCGGCCCGCCGGCTGGTTGTTGGAATGGGGCGCCCCCACCGGCGAGCACCGCGCCGACGTGCGCATCATCCGCCGCGGCATCCCCGACGCCGCCGTCACCGAACAGCACGTCGCCGGCTACCTCGCCAAATACGTCACCAAATCCACCGAGGTCACCGGCCTGGTCACCCGGCGGCTGACCGGCGACACCGTCGAGCACTACGCCGACCCCGACCGCCACACCGGCCGCCTCATCGACGCCTGCTGGACCCTCGGCCGCCCCACCCACACCCCGACCCGGCTCTCCGACCGGCCACAGCCCGACCGCCCCGCGCCCGGCCTCCGCGGCCGCTGGAGCTGCCCGGACTGCGGCCGGCCGACCCGGCTCGCCGCCTGCGCATACTGCAACCCCAGCGAACCGGCCCCCGACGCCGAGACGCCCACCGCTAGCGAAGGCAACCCGTATGCCGGCCTGCGGCGGTGGGCCCACCAGTACGGCCACGGCGGCCACATCACCACCAAGTCCCGCCGCTACTCCATCACCATGGGCGAACTCCGCGCCGCCCGGCAACGCCACATCACCGCTCATGCGTCCACTGGCCCGGCCGACCCCGACCCGGCCGACCACACCTCGACCACCGCCACCGAGCACGACCAAGACGCCACCGTCGTCATCGGCCAATGGCGCTACCTCGGCACCGGCTGGAAGACCATCGCCGACGCGGCCCTCGCCCTGGCCGCCGCCGACGCCGCCCGCTCGCGTACCCCCGTCGGCCTCGCCACCGCCTAGTACGCGCGCGTTCTTTGACAACTCCACAGCGACAGATCGCAGCCGCCGCACTCTACGGGCGGCTGCGCACGCGCCTCACCGCCCACTGCACCAGCATCACCAGACCACCGATCGCGGCCCCGACGAACGCCAATCCCATCCCAACCGGCCCCATGTCCTCACCGTAGGACGGCCGGCCAACACCCACCAGGAGATTCCATGCCTGCCCGACGACCCGCACCGAGCTTCCAGATCCGCGTCATCGGCCCCGCCGGCTGGGCCGAAAAGCTCCTCAACCACCTCGCCGAACAGGCAACGCCGCTATTCGGCCCGCTCGTCACCTGCACCACCCAGACCCGCCCGGCCCGCCGCCGCGGCCACGTCCGCGCCTACTTCACCGTCACGCCGAAGGAGGAGATTTGACCACTACGACGACCGAACCCCCGCGACTGGTCCGCGTCGAAGAAGCTGCGCGACTGCTCAACGTCGGGCGATCGCTGGCGTACGAACTCGTCCGCACCGGCCGCCTGCGCTCGTTGAAGCTGGGCAACCGGAGGCTCATTCCGCGTGAGGCCATCGAAGAAATGATTGCGGCACTCACCGACGAACAGGGGAGCCACTGATGCCGCCCCGCCGTCGGCTTCCGCCAGGCGCCAGATGGGTAACGCTGCCCAGTGGTGAACGCCGCGTCGAACTCGTCGTGGACGTCGGAACCGATCCGGCGACCGGCAAGCGGCGCCAGGTCCGCCGCCGCTTCAAGACTGTGGACGAGGCGGTCGCGGAGTACGCCAAGCTGAAGGGAGAGGTACGGACAGGGACTTATGTCGGGCAGTCGAGCTTAACGGTGGCGCAGGCGTGCGAGAACTGGCTCGCCGGCCGACGTGGTATTCGCGCGAAGACGGCCAGCTGTTACCACGACGCGCTCCGCCCCGTCATTACGACCTACGGAGCGGTCGCCGTTCAGCGCCTCACGAAGAAGGACATCGACGATCTCATCCCGCTGCTGGTGGCCGGCAAGCTACCGCGGTCCAACGGCAAGCCGAGACGGCCATGGAAAGCGCGAACTGTCAATCTGATGCTGTTCGTGCTCGGTAGCGTGCTGGACGACCTGGTCCGGCAGGGCGAGCTTGCACGCAACGTCGTAGCCTTGGTCGACCGTCTTCCGCAGGTCAAGCAGGAGATGCAGACCTACAGCCCGGCCGAAGTCAAGAAGGTACTCACGGCCGCCCGCCCTGATCGCCTCGAACCGGCCTGGTTACTCGCCCTGTCCGGGCTCCGCCGCGGTGAGATCTGCGGCATGCGATGGGCGGACGTCGATCTCAAGCGCCGGACGATCACGATCCGGGAGAACAACGTGGTGGTCGATGGTCTGCCCATGAAATCGGAGCCGAAGTCCGAGCGCAGCAAGCGGACCCTGCCCCTTACTGACGCCCTGGTGGAGGTCCTGAAACGGGCCAAGCGGCGCCAGGCCGCTGAACGCCGACGCGCTGGGGACGCGTACCGGGACACCGGCTATCTGGTGGTCAACGAACTCGGCGAGCAGCTCCACCCGGAGACGGTGGCGGACAAGTGGGACACGCTCGTCAAGAGAGCTAGCGTTCGCCGGATCCGTCTCCACGACGCCCGCCATACCTGCGGCACGCTGATGCATCTCCAGGGCGTCCCGGTCGCGGTGATCGCGGCCTGGCTAGGGCACGCCGACCCGGCCTTCACGATGCGGACCTACGTCCACTCGCAAGATCATGCACTCCACGACGCAGCCAGGGTGCTCGGGCATGTGACATCGGCGTGACATCGGTGCGACATTCGGTGCAGCCCCTGCCCGATCCACGGCGAAGAGACAAGGCCCTGAACTGGGAAAAGAGTGGAGCCGACGGCGGGACTTGAACCCGCAACCTTCCGATTACAAGTCGGGTGCGCTACCAATTGCGCCACGTCGGCGGACATACCGGCTCGCGGTACCCCTGAGATGGTACGCGGCCGTCGCCCCCGCCCGGAGTGACCCCGACGGTGCGCCGGAAACCGGCGCGACCCCCGACCGCGCGCCGGAAACCGGCGCGACCCCCGACCGCGCGCCGGAAACCGGCGCGCCACCCCGAATCCCGACCACGAGACCCGGACCGAACAGCGGCTTGGCAGGCGATCGGAACCCATCTAAGTTGTGTGGACTGGCCGTGACTACGGCCACGTCTTTCACTCGGATCGTCCGGCACGTTCCTGCCGGTGAAAGGGAGTACATCGTCATGGCTACGGTCAGGTACGACAAGGCCACCCGGATCTACCCGGGTACGTCCCGCCCCGCGGTTGACGGCCTTGAGCTCGAGATCGGCGACGGGGAGTTCCTGGTCCTCGTAGGCCCCTCCGGTTGCGGTAAGTCCACCAGCCTGCGGATGCTCGCCGGCCTGGAGGACGTGGACCAGGGCGCGATCTACATCCAGGACCGCGACGTCACCAACCTGCCGCCGAAGGCGCGGGACATCGCGATGGTGTTCCAGAACTACGCCCTCTACCCGCACATGACGGTGTACGAGAACATGGCGTTCGCCCTCAAGCTGCGCAAGACGCCCAAGCACGAGATCGACGTCCGGGTCAAGAAGGCCGCGGCCATGCTGCAGCTCGAGGAGTACCTCGGCCGCAAGCCGAAGGCCCTCTCCGGTGGTCAGCGCCAGCGGGTCGCGATGGGCCGCGCGATCGTCCGTGAGCCGCAGGTCTTCCTCATGGACGAGCCGCTGTCCAACCTTGACGCGAAGCTGCGGGTGCAGACCCGTTCGCAGATCGCGACGCTGCAGGCCGACCTGGGGATCACGACGGTCTACGTCACCCACGACCAGGTCGAGGCCATGACGATGGGCCACCGCGTGGCGGTCATGCTGGACGGCGTGCTCCAGCAGGTGGCGAGCCCGCGCGAGCTGTACGACAAGCCGGCCAACGTCTTCGTCGCCGGCTTCATGGGCTCCCCGGCCATGAACATCAAGAAGGTCCCGCTGACCGAGTCCGGCGCCAAGTTCGCCGACATGATCCTGCCGTTGGAGCGGTCGCAGATCGAGGCCGCCTCCGCCGACGGTGGCGACAAGCACGTACAGGTCGGCTTCCGACCCGAGGACACCGACCTGGTGGGCGCGGAGGACGGCGGCATGCCGATCCACGTCGACCTGGTCGAGGAGCTTGGTTCGGACGCGTACGTGTACGGCACGGTCGCGCTGGAGGGTCAGGACGAGCGGATCATCGTCCGGGCCGACCCTCGTAACGCGCCGAGCCTGGGCGACACGGTCTACGTCAAGCCGCGCGCCGGCCAGCACCACGCGTTCCACGCGGGGAACGGCCGCCGCCTCTGATACCGAAGACAGCCGAAGGCCGTCATGGTGGACTGCTCACCATGACGGCCTTCGTACGAGTAGGGCAGAAAGACTAGCGGCGGGAGCCGGCGTCGACCGGCTCCTCGGGGCCGACGAAGGCCTCGCTGCGGGCTTCGCCGTCCTCGCTGCCGCCGAACACCCGCGCGTCGTCCGGGACGTTCCCGTTCGTGCCGACCCCGTCCGCGATCCGGGAATGCTCCCACCTCCACGGCCGCGTGACCCGGCTGTCCGCCAGTTCGGCGCGCGTGCGGGGCAGGGCGGTCGGCCGGTTTTCGCGCACCCAGGCGATCATGTGCTCACGGACCATGCAGCGCAGGTCCCACAGCTTTCCGGAGTCGGCGGCGCTCACCAGGGCCCGCAGCCGCACCGTCCCCTTGACCGCGTCGGTCACCTGGAGCACGCAGACCCGCCCGTCCCACAGGTCGGTGCCCTCGACCATGCGGCGCATCTCCTCCCGGAGGTCCTGTACCGGCACCGACCAGTCGACGTCGAACTCGGCCGTACCGAGGACGGCGGACTGCGTACGGGTCCAGTTCTGGAAGGGCTTGGTCGTGAAGTAGGAGGTGGGCAGGATCAGCCGGCGGTCGTCCCAGATGTGTACGACCACGTAGCTGAGCGTCAGCTCCTCGATCCGGCCCCATTCGCCCTCGACCACGACGACGTCGTCGATCCGGACGGCGCCGCTGAACGCCAGTTGCACCCCGGCGACCACGTTGCCCAGGACGCTCTGGGCGGCCAGGGCGGCTACCGCGCCGATGACGCCGGCAGACGCCAGTACGGTCGTCCCGATCGCGCGCACGCTGGGGAAGGTCATGAGCATGACGCCCAGGGCGATGATCGCGACCACCGCGACGGTGACCCGGCGCAGCATGACGATCTGGGTACGGATCCGACGCGCCTCCCGGTTGTCCGGCGTATCGATCCGGAACCGGGTGAGCGCCGTGTCCTGGAGCACCAGCAGCAGGGAGGCGACCAGCCAGCCGGTCGCGGCGATCAGGACCAGCGCGAGGAGGTGCAGCAGGTTCTGGCGCCAGGGCCGACCCGCGGCGTGCGCGGTGGCCGGCTGGATCGCCACCTGCACGGCGAGGACGGTGACGACCATCTGTAACGGCCGGTGGGAGTGCTCGGTCAGCGCGGTGAGTAGGACCGAGCGTCTACCGAGCCGTCGAACGGCTCGATGTACCACCTCCACCACGCCGAGCGCGATCACCACCGCGGCAACCGTGGCGATGATCGCCCAGATGACGCCCCGCAAAGGTCTTACCTCCTCTGGTAGCCAGAAGTCCGGTCGCATCCGTGTACCCGTCGGCGGCCGGCCCCAAAACCATACATAAGGTGCGGCAATCGATTTTCTGTCGGTGCCCGCGCCTACCGTCAGCAGCCATGGAGGCATCCTGCGGACCCACGTCCTGCGGCCGGCGTGGCACTTCGTCCTGCCCGCGGACATCCGGTGGATGTTGGAGCTCACCGCGTCCCGGAGCTACGCGCTGAGTGCCTACCACTACCGTCAGCGCGGCCCCGGGGCAGTGGAAACGGACCGTCGGCGACGACCGCGTGACCATCGAGGCGACCCTCTCCGCGCCGCTCGACCAGGAGACCCTGCGGGCGGCCGCGGACCGCTACGGCGAGTTCCTCGGCCTGCCCGCCACGGTCACAGCGGTGGTGGGCCGGACCGCACCACAGGCGGTGGGGTAGCCAGGTCGGCGTCGACGCGGCGGCGCCGGGCGACCTCGCCGAGGGCGACCGAGGCGGCGACCGAGGCGTTGAGCGACTCGATGTCGGACGCCATCGGGATGTTCACCCGCAGGTCGCAGGTCTCCCCGACGAGCCGGGACAGCCCGCGCCCCTCGGAGCCGACGACCACCACGAGCGGTTCGACGGCCACCTCGAGGTTGTACAGTTCGACCTCGCCGTCGGCGTCCAGCCCCACGACGGTGTAGCCCTGGTCCTGGCAGGTCTTCAGCGCCCGGGTCAGGTTGGTCACCTGGGCCACCGGGATCCGGGCGGCCGCGCCGGCGCTGGTACGCCACGCGGTCGCGGTCATGCCCGCGGCCCGGCGCTCGGGGAAGAACACGCCGTGCGCGCCGAACGCGGCGGCCGACCGCACGATCGCGCCCAGGTTGCGCGGGTCGGTCACCCCGTCGAGCGCCACCAGCAGCGGCGCCACCTTCTCGGACGCGGCGGCGACCAGGTCGTCGAACGACTCGTACGCGAACGACGGCACCTGGAGCCCGATGCCCTGGTGCAGCACCCCGCCGGTCATCCGGTCCAACTCGGCGCGGCTCACCTCGAGGATCGGGATGCCCCGGTCGGCCGCCGTCCGGACGGCCTCGTTGATCCGGTCGTCGACGTCGAGGCCCTGCGCGACGTAGAGCGCCATCGCGGGTACGTGCGTACGCAGCGCCTCCAGCACCGGGTTGCGCCCGACGAGCAGTTCGGGGGCGTCCTTCGGCGTCGCGGCCTTCCGTCCGGGCGCGACGCGGGGGCCCGCCTTGCCGCCGCCCTTCTTCGCGGCGGGGGCGCCCTTCTTGCCGGGCGTACCGATCTTCGGGGCCCGCCCCTCGGCGGCCGCCTTGCGCCGCTCCTTCTCCTGCTTCCAGGCGGTGCGCTCGGGCAGCGGCTCGTCGCCCGAGTACGCCTTGTGCCACGGCCGTTCGGACGCGGGCAGCGTGCGCCCGCGCCCGGCCAGGCTCTGCCGGCCCTTACCCCCCGAGCCGACCGTCGGGCCCTTGCGAGGCGTGGAACGCCGACCACGGCGCTGTGAATTACCGGCCATCAGGCACCATCCGAAAGAGTCCAACGCGGGCCGGCGGGAGTGTCCTCCACCACGACTCCGGCCTGCTTGAGCTGGTCGCGGACGGCATCGGCCGCGGCCCAGTCCTTGCGTGCGCGGGCGGCTGCCCGCTGTTCGAGCGCCAACGCGACGAGCGAGTCGACCACTCCGGTCAGCTCCGCCGCCGCCTCGGTCGTCCACTGAGGATCGAGCGGGTCGAGGCCCAGGACCCCGAGCATCGCCTGTACCCGGGACAGGATCGACGCCACCGCGGCGTCGTCGCCGGACGCCAGGGCGGCGTTGCCCTCGCGTACCGTGTCGTGCACCACGGCGAGGGCCCGCGGCGTGTTGAGATCGTCGTTCATCGCCTCGACGAACTCCGCCGGCAGGTCACCGGGCTCGCCTACGCCGACCCGCTCGGCGGCGCGCTGCACGAAGCCTTCGACGCGGCGGTACCCGACGGCCGCCTCCTGGAGCGCCTCGTCGGAGTAGTCGATCGCGGAGCGGTAGTGCGGCGCGGTGATGTAGTAGCGCAGCTCGACCGGCCGGACCCCCTTGGCCACCAGCGCCTCGACGTTGAGCACGTTCCCCAGCGACTTGGCCATCTTCGTGCCACCGAGGTTGAGCAGGGCGACGTGCATCCAGTGGCCGGCGAAGCCGAACCCTGCCGCGCGCGACTGCGCGATCTCGTTCTCGTGGTGCGGGAAGATCAGGTCCAGCCCGCCGCCGTGGAGGTCGAACTCCTCGCCGAGGTACCGCCAGCACATGGCCGAGCACTCGATGTGCCAGCCGGGGCGGCCGGGGCCCCACGGCGAGGGCCAGGACGCCTCGGCCGGCTCGCCCGGCTTGGCGCCCTTCCACAGCGCGAAGTCGCGCGGGTCGCGCTTGCCGCGCGCCGGGGCGTCGTCGGCCGGCTCCATCGCGTCGACCCGCTGGCCCGACAGGGCGCCGTAGGCCGGGTACGAGCGGACGTCGAAGTACACGTCGCCGCTGCCGTCCTCGGCCGCGTACGCGTGACCCTTGTCGATCAACCGCTTGATCAGCTCATGCATCTCCGGGATGTGCCCGGTGGCGCGCGGCTCATAGGTGGGCGGCAGTACGCCGAGCGTCGCGTAGTCGCGGGCGAGCCGGCGCTCGTTGGCGTAGGCGATCGCCCAGAACGGCTCACCGGCTTCGACGGACTTCACGAGGATCTTGTCATCGATGTCGGTGACGTTGCGGATGAACCGGACGTCGTATCCGGCGTGCGTCAGCCAGCGGCGCAGCACGTCGTAGTTGACGCCACCGCGAAGGTGGCCGATGTGCGGCCCGCCCTGCAGGGTGAGGCCACACAGGTAGATCCCGACCTGACCGGGGGTCCGCGGGACGAAGTCCCGCACCGTGCGGGTCGCGGTGTCGTACAGCCTCAACGTCACATTGCCAGGGTAGCCGCCGAGGGGGTCGCCGCCGTTGCCCCCACTGCCTACAGAGTGAAATGGGACCGCGCGACACCGGTTGTTACGCGTACATTTCTGCGCGTGGCAATGGAGACGGCGCAGACCCTCGATCGGGGGCTTCGCCTGCTGCATCTGGTCGCGGAGGCCCCCGGCGGCCTGACCGTGACCGAGGCAGCGGCCCGGCTCGGGGTGGGTCGCGCCGTCGTCTACCGGCTCGCGACGACGCTCGGCGCGCACGGCATGATCCGGCGCGACGGCGCCGGCCGGCTGCGGCTGGGCGCCGGCGTGCTCCACCTCGCGCGACGGGCGCAGCCCCTCGTCGCCGACGCCGCCCTGCCGGCACTGCGGCGCCTCGCCGAGAAGGTCGGCGCAACGGCCCACCTGACGGTCGCCGAGGGCGCCGAAGGGTTCGCGCTGGCGGTGGTCGAGCCGAGCTGGACGCAGTTCCACGTCGCGTACCGCACCGGCTCCCGGCACCCGCTGGAACTGGGCGCGGCCGGGCAGGCGATCCTGGCCGGTCGCGACGGCGACTACGGGTACGTGACGAGCGCCGGCCAGCTGCAGACCGGCGCGTACGGGGTGGCCGCCGCCGTGCCGGGCGTCGACGGGCTGGAGGCCAGCGTCGGCGTGGTCGCGCTGTCGGCGCTGAACGCCGACGTGATCGGCCCGCAGGTCGTGGCGGCCGCGTCGGCCGTGTCCAAGGCCCTGTCCTAGGCGGGCGGCCGGGTCACCGCTCCGACCTGGGTCGGGTCATCGCCAGCACGTCCAGCGTCCGGTCGAGATCGGATTCGCTGATCTTGCCGTCCTCGACGTGACCCCGCTCGATCACGACCTGCCGGATCGTCTTGTTCTCCTTGAGTGCCTGCTTGGCGATCGAGGCCGCCTCGTCGTACCCGAGGTACCGGTTGAGCGGCGTGACGATCGAGGGCGAGCTCTCCGCGTACTGCCGGGCGATCTCCTCGTTGGCGGTCAGCCCGGCGACCGTCCGGTCGGCCAGCAGCCGGCTGACGTTGGTCAGCAGCCGGATCGACTCCAGCAGGTTGCGGGCGATCACCGGCAGCATGACGTTGAGCTCGAAGTCGCCCTGCGAGCCGGCGAACGCGACGGCGGCGTCGTTGCCGTACACCTGCGCGCAGACCTGGCGGACCGCCTCCGGTACGACCGGGTTGACCTTGCCCGGCATGATCGACGATCCCGGCTGCAGGTCGGGCAGGGCCAGCTCGCGCAGGCCGGCGCGGGGGCCCGAACCCATCCACCGGATGTCGTTCGCGATCTTGTACAGACCGGCCGCGATCGTGCGCAGCTGGCCCGACGCCTCGACGAGGGCGTCCCGCGCGCCCTGCGCCTCGAAGTGGTTGCGCGCCTCGGTCAGCGGCAGCCCGGTCTCGTGGGCCAGCCGCTCGATGACCAGCCGGGCGAAGCCGGGCGGGGTGTTGATGCCGGTACCGACCGCGGTCCCGCCCAGCGGCAGTTCCGCGACGCGGCCCAGGCTCGCCCGCAGCCGCTCGATGCCGTAGCGCACCTGCGCCGCGTACCCGGAGAACTCCTGCCCGAGGGTGACCGGCGTGGCGTCCATCAGGTGGGTACGGCCTGCCTTGACCACGGACGCGAAATCCTCGGCCTTGCTCTCCAGCGCCTCCGCCAGGTGGTCCAGCGCCGGGATCAGGTCGACCGAGATCGCCTCGGTCGCCGCCAGGTGTACCGAGGACGGGAAGACGTCGTTGGACGACTGGGAGGCGTTGACGTGGTCGTTGGGGTGCACGGTGACCGCCAGGCGGTTGACCGCGAGCGACGCGAGCACCTCGTTCATGTTCATGTTCGACGAGGTACCGGAGCCGGTCTGGAACACGTCCACCGGGAACTGGTCGTCGTGGCGGCCGCCGGCCACCGCCTCGGCGGCGCCGACGATCGCGTCAGCGATCTTGCGGTCGAGCACCCCCAGCTCGGCGTTGACCGCCGCCGCCGCGGCCTTGATCTGGGCCAGGGCCCGGATGTGCCGGCGCTCCAGGCGCCCGCCGGAGATCGGGAAGTTCTCCACCGCCCGCTGGGTCTGCGCCCGGTACAGCGCGTGAGCGGGGACGCGTACCTCACCCATCGTGTCGCGTTCGACGCGGTACTCCACCATGTCCCCTATCGTGCCCAGCGGCGCGGTCGATGAATCCACACGTCCCTCTCATGATCAGGAAGTTTTCCCCGTGCCCTGACCCGGAAAGAACTCCGTGATCATGAGAGGACGCGCGGCCCGGCGGCCGGCGCCCAGGTCTGCCAGCCGGCGCTCGACGTCGGCGCGCTCGGGTACGCCCAGCTCGGTGAAGAGCGCCAGCGCGATCTCCCAGTGCTCGCGGGCCCGTACCGGGTCCGTGCCCTCCCACGCGGCGCCGAGACCGTCGTGCGCCCGGGCCCGCTCGTACCGGTCGACGACGTCCTCGGTCCGCGCCAGCGCCAGGCCATGCAGCTCGCGGGCCTCGGCGGTCGCCCCCGCGGCGGTGAGGGTGGTAGCCAGGTCGTTGAGGACCTGGCACTCGCCGGCGAGGTCGCCGACGGCCCGCATCTCCGCCAACGCCTGCCGCTGGACCGCGATGGCCTCGGCCTGGCGGCCCAGACCGCGGTAGGCGCTGCCGAGGTCGGAGAGGGTTTCGGCGCTGCCGTACCGGTTGCCCTGCTCCGACTTGAGCTGCACGGCGCGCTTGAGCAGCGCCACCGCGACCGTCAGATGACCGAGCCGGAGGTGTACCACGCCGAGATCGCCCAGGGCGAGCCCCTCGCCGTACCGGCTTCCGGTCCGGCGGCTTGCGGCGAGGTCCTGCCGGTGCTGCTCCAGTGCCTCCTCGTACCGGCCGAGCACCATGTAGACGCTGCCGAGGTTGGCCAGCGGCCGGGAGGGCAGGTCCGGGCCGACCTCCCCGGCCAGCGCCAGCTGTTGCTGGATGTGCTCCACCGCCTCGGCGTACCGCCCCAGCCTGCGGTAGACCGAGGCGAGGTTGCCGAGCGTACTCGCCTGCCCGAGCTTGTCATCCAGGCGCCGGCGCGCCTCCAGCGCCTGCTGGAGATGGGTCACCACGTCGGCCCAGCGGCCTTGGCGGAAGTACCCGGAGGCGACGTAGTTGTGCGCGCTGGCGATCGCCGCCTCGTCGTCGAGCTGGCGGGCCGCGGCCAGCGCCAGCTCGTAGGTCTCGATCAGCTCGGCGGTGTAACCGTGCCGCCACAGGTACACCCACAGGGCCCGGGCGAGCTTGCAGACAACGCGCGACCGGCCCAGCTCGGCCGCGACCCGGATGCACGTCACCACGTTGGCCAGCTCGTGCTCCAGCCAGGCCAACGCCTCCGCCTGGTCGGCAAGCTCCAGTACCCGGCGCGTGCCGTCGGGAGGGTCGAGGCCCTCCCGCAGGTGTGCGGATTCGAGGAACGCGGTGGCCTCCGCCGTCGCGTACAGGTAGTGGTCGAGCATCCGCGTGGTCACGTCGTGGCGCTCGGCCGCCAGGTCGTCGGCGGCCGACAGCTCCCGGGCGTACTCGTGAAGCAGGTCGTGGAGGCGGTACCGGTGCGCCGTGGGCGCCTCGACCAGGTGGGCGTCGACGAGGTCCTCGAGGACGTCCTGCGCGGCGTCGGGGTCGATGTGGGCCAGCGCCGCGACGGCGCGTGCGTCGAACGAGTTCGGCGGATGCAGACCGAGCAGCCGGAACACCCGCCGGCCGGTCTCGTCGAGGTGCTGGTACGACAGCGCGAACGCCGCCGAGACGGTACGGCCCTCGACGGCCAGCTCGGCCAGCGGGATCCTGGTCCGTCGCAGCCTGTCGGCCAGGTCCGCGGCGGTCCAGGACCGGCGGTGCACCAACCGGGCCGCGGCCAGTCGCAGCGCCAGCGGCAGGTACCCGCACAGCCGCGCGACCTGGGCAGCGGCAGCCGGGTTCGCCTCCACCCGGTCGCCGGCGACGCGGACGAGCAGCCGCATCGCCTCCACCGGGTCCAGGACGTCGAGGGAGAAGTGGTGCACGCCGTCCAGGCCCGACAGCCGGCGCCGGCTGGTCACCAGCGCCAGCGCCCGGGCCCCACCCGGCAGCAGCGGCAGGACCTGCGCGGAGTCCGCGGCGTTGTCGAGGACCACCAGCGCGCGCCGGCTGGCCAGCTCCGTACGCCACACCGTCATGCGCTCGTCGAGCCGTTCCGGGATCCCCTCGGCGGGGATGCCGAGCTGCCGCAGCAGGACGTCCAGCGCGGCGACCGGGGCGGTCGGCGCCCGGTCCGAATGGCCGTGCAGGTCGATGTAGAGCTGCGCGTCCGGGTAGCGCTCGGCGACCAGGTGCGCCACGTGTACCGCGAGGCTGGTCTTGCCGGTGCCCGCCATGCCGTCGATGACCTGGATGACGGGGGTGGCCGGGCCGTCGGACGGGTCGGCCGGCACCAGCGACAGCAGCCGGGCGATCCACTCGTCACGGCCGGTGAAGTCGACGACGTCGCGCGGTAGGCCGTGCCGGGGGGCCGGTCTCGCCGCCGGACCGGGCTGCTCCCGCGGCGCGCCGAGCAGGTCCGGATCGCGGTTGAGGATGCGCCGGTGCAGCTCCTCCAGGTGCGGGCCGGGCTCCAGGCCCAGCTCCTCGGCGAGGGCCTCGCGGCCCTGCCGGTAGACGGCGAGGGCGTCGGCCTGCCGCCCCGCCCGGTACAGCGCGATCATGAGCTGACCCCGCAGCCGCTCCCGTACCGGGAACCGCTCGACCAGGTCGGTCAGCTCGCCCAGCAACTCCTGCGCCAGGCCGAGTCGCAGCTCGAGGTCGACGCAGTCCTCCACGGCCGTCGAGTGCTGCTCCTCCAGGCCGGAGGCGCCGATCTCGACCTGACGGCTGCCGATACCGGCCAGGGCCGGCCCCCGCCACAGCGCGAGCGCGGCCCGCAACTGGGCTCTGGCCTCCTCCAACCGGCCGGCCGCCGCTGCCTCCCGGCCTTCGGCCACCCGCCGGGCGAAGACGAGGGAGTCGAGGTCGTCCGCGTCGACGCGGACCACGTATCCGGCCGGGTCGGTGGCGATGACCTTGTCTTCGATGCCCTTCTCGCGCAGGGCCCGGCGCAGTCGGGAGACGCAGCTGTGTACCTGGGCCCGCATGGTCGAGGGAGGAGCCGAGCCCCACACCGCGTCGGCCAGCCGCTCGACGGGTACGACCTCGTTCGGGTACAGCAGTAGGACCGCCAGCACGGTCCGCTCACGGCCGGCCGCCAGCGTCGTATCCGTCTCACCCACCCGGATCCGCAGTGGACCCAGGATGCCAAAACGCATGCCTTCTCCTGCCCGGCGATCGCGGTTAGAAGACTACTGTGGACGGTCGAGGGTACCCATGTGGAACGGTTGCCATTAATCAATTTCGTACCGGCGTAACCGGCACTGTCGTCATCTTTACTGTTGTGCGGGGTTGCTGGTAGCGCGATGAGAGCAAGACGACAGCGCGGTACGGCACGATGTCCGTGATGAGCTGAGCGGCTGGCTTCGCGCGTCAGCGAACCGGGGAGGTTGCCAGCCTGCTCGCCGTCGCCGTGATCCGGCGCAGTGGCGGGTGCCGGATCACCCGAATGGCGGGTGGTGCCGGCGATTCCCTCCCAAGGCGCCGGCACCACCCCTCAGAGGGCTTTGCGACAACCCTCAGCGCTTGCCGATCGTCAGCACGGGCTGGCTGGTCTCGGCGAAGAAGTCGTTGCCCTTGTCGTCGACCACGATGAAGGCGGGGAAGTCGACCACCTCGATCTTCCAGATCGCCTCCATGCCCAGCTCCGGGTACTCCAGCACCTCGACGTGCTTGATGCAGTCCTGCGCGAGGCGCGCGGCCGGGCCACCGATCGAGCCGAGGTAGAAGCCGCCGTACCGCTGGCACGCGTCGGTCACCTGCTTCGAGCGGTTGCCCTTGGCCAGCATGACCATCGAGCCGCCCGCGGCCTGGAACTTCTCCACGTACGCGTCCATCCGCCCAGCCGTGGTCGGCCCGAAGGAGCCGGAGGCGTACCCGTCCGGGGTCTTGGCCGGCCCGGCGTAGTAGACGGCGTGGTCGCGCAGGTAGTCGGGCATCGGCTCGCCCGCGTCGAGCCGCTCGGCGATCTTGGCGTGGGCGATGTCCCGGGCGACCACGAGCGGGCCGGTCAGTGACAGCCGGGTCTTGACCGGGTACTTCGCCAGCTCCGCCCGGATCTCGGACATCGGCCGGTTGAGGTCGACCTGCACCACCTCACCGGACGTGTCGGCCTCGGTCACGTCGGGCAGGAACCGCGCGGGGTCCTTCTCGAGCCGCTCCAGCCAGACGCCGTCCGCGGTGATCTTGCCGAGCGCCTGCCGGTCGGCCGAGCAGGAGACCGCGATCGCCACCGGGCAGGACGCACCGTGGCGGGGCAGCCGGACCACGCGGACGTCGTGGCAGAAGTACCGGCCGCCGAACTGGGCACCGATGCCGAAGTTGCGGGTCAACTCCAGCACCTCGGCCTCGAGCTCGATGTCGCGGAAGCCGTGCGCGGTCATGTCGCCGCTGGTGGGCAGGTTGTCGAGGTACTTCGCCGAGGCGTACTTCGCGGTCTTGAGCGCGTACTCGGCGCTGGTACCGCCGATCACGATCGCCAGGTGGTACGGGGGACAGGCGGCCGTGCCGATCAGGCGCAGCTTCTCCTCCAGGAACTGCATCATCCGCTTCGGGTTCAGCAGCGCCTTGGTCTCCTGGTACAGGTAGCTCTTGTTCGCCGAGCCGCCGCCCTTGGCCATGAAGAGGAACTTGTACGCCTCATCGCCCTCGGCGTAGAGCTCGATCTGCGCCGGCAGGTTGGAGCCGGTGTTCTTCTCGTCCCACATGGTGAGCGGCGCGAGCTGCGAGTACCGCAGGTTCAGGCGGGTGTACGCGGCGTGGACGCCCCGCGCGATCGCCTCCTCGTCGCGTCCGTCGGTGAGCACGAACCGGCCGCGCTTGCCCATCACGATCGCGGTGCCGGTGTCCTGGCACATCGGCAGCACGCCGCCGGCCGCGATGTTCGCGTTGCGCAGCAGGTCGAGCGCGACGAACCGGTCGTTCGGCGACGCCGCCGGGTCGTCGATGATCGATCGGAGCTGCGTCAGGTGCGCCGGCCGCAGGTAGTGCGCGATGTCGTGCATCGCCTCATCGGTGAGCCGCGTGAGCACCTCCGGCTCGACCGTCAGGAACCGGCGGCCACCCGGGCCGTCGATCAGGTTGACGCCGTCGGTGCTGACCAGGCGGTACTCGGTCGTATCCGGGCCGAGGGGAAGCAGGGGCGCGTATGCGAACTCGGGCATGAGCGCGAGCGTAACGCCGCTGCCGCCCCGTCCCGTCACGACTTCGGACAAGTTGTGGTCTCGAGGCGTGTCGAAGACCACAACCACGTGATGATCATGGGTCGGCCCTGAACTTCAGCAGCCCCACCGTCCGGCCCCGGGCAAGGATCAGACCGTTCGGACCGGCACCGAGTACCGACGCCTGGCTCTCCACCTCGGCCAGGGCCGCTCCCCCGCTCCGCCCGTACGCGACGAGCCGGCCCGAGGCGGGATCGGTGACGACCACCGCGTACGGGGTGAGCGCCACGTCCCCCGGCGCCGGCTTCGCCCACCTCGTACCGCCGCCGTCCAGGCCGACCAGCGCGATCGAGTCACCCGACCGCACCACGGCGTCGCGGTCGTCGACAACGACCACCGACTCCCCCGGCGCCCCGGCCCACAGTTCCCGGCCGTCGGTGGTGGACAGGATGACGGGTCGGTTGTCGCCGCGGGTGGCCACCAGTACGCGCTGCGCCCCGGCCGGGTCGCGGCGCTGGTCGCAGCCGGCGCCCGAAACGGTGCCCAGGTCGTACCCCTCCCGCCGCCACAGCTGGCGTCCGCTGGCCGCGTCCCGCCCCTCGACCGTGTACCGGCAGTGCCCCTCGGTGCGCGCCGTCGACGACCGGATGATCCGTCCACCGACCACGGCGACCCGGGTGGTGGCGCTGGACGCCTCGTCGCGTGGCCGGCCGCCGTTCGCGGTGTTCACGACCGTGATCCGGCCGTCCACCGGCAGCCCCAGCAGCGGCGGCAGGTTCCCGGTCGACGGGTGGGCCCCGGCCAGCAGCCGCGCGCCGGCCGGCAGGCCGACCGTCCAGCCCGTACGCCCGTCGGCGATCGACCGCGACGAGAGGGCGCAGTCCCGGCCGGCCGGGCAGGCCAGCGAGAGCAGCGCGTCGCGGTACGTCCAGACCCCCAGCCCGGCATCGCGCCAGCGCACCGCGCCGGACACCGGGTCGACCACGTCGTACCCGCTGTCGCGCCCCTTGCCGACGACGACCATCGCGCTCGCGCCGTCGCCGGCCACCGCGGTCCAGGGCGCCGCCCGGGTCCAGAGCACCCGGCCGTCGCGCGCGTCCCGCACCTCGGCCCCGGTACGGGTACCGAACACCACGGCCTGGCCGGCCACCGTCACCGAGGTCGGCTGGTCGTCCAGGCGCTGGGTCCAGGCGGTCTGCGGGTCGGACAGCGACCGGAACCGGCCGAGCGCGTCCGTGAAGCCCTTGCCGATCCCCGGCAGCGGATTCTGCCCGGTGACGATCAGGTACGTGAGGACGAGCGCGACCACGCCGACGAACGCGAGCACGGATCGCGCCCCGCTGACCACTCGTGACTGAGCCACGGGTCGAATCTCACGTACGTCGATCTACGGCCACCTCGACACCGTAGCCATGCTCCATGATCGGCACAATGGCAGACTGGTATCCGTGACGAGCCGGCCGTACACGCTGCTCAGCTGTGCCGTCTCGATCGACGGGTACCTCGACGACAGCAGCGAACAGCGTCTGCTGCTGTCCAACGGGGCCGACTTCGACGCCGTCGACGAGGCACGGGCCGGCTGCGACGCGATCCTGGTCGGCGCCAACACGGTCCGCCGCGACGACCCCCGCCTGGTCATCCGCGATCCGGCCCGGCGCGCCGACCGGGTCGCCCGGGGGTTGCCGCCCGATCCGCTCAAGGCGACCGTCACGACCGGCGGCGACCTGGATCCCGGCAGTCGCTTCTTCACCGTCGGGGAGTCCGAGAAACTCGTCTACTCGCCCTCACCGCCGACGCACCTCGACGGCGTCGCCACGGTCGTCCCCGCCGGCGACCTCCGGGCGGTCCTCGCCGACCTGGCCGGACGCGGCGTACGGCGGCTGATGGTCGAGGGTGGCGCCACGATCCTGGCCGCGCTGCTCGCCGACGGCCTGGCCGACGAGCTACGCCTGGCGATCGCGCCGCGGTTCGTGGGCGATCCCGCCGCGCCCCGGTTCAACGGGTGTCCTGGTCGAACCCCCGTCCTGGCCGGCGTCACCGACCTCGACGGCGTCGCGGTGCTCCGGTACCTGCTGTCGCAGGCGGCCGTCGACCGGCACTGGCTGGAGGCGGCGATCGACGAGGCGCGGCGCTGCCCGCCGTCGCGGGCCGCGTTCTCGGTGGGCGCGGTCATCGTGGACGCCGCGGGCCGGGAGATTTCGAGAGGGTACTCGCGGGAGAGCGACCCGGTCGTGCACGCCGAGGAGTCGGCGCTGGCCAAGGTCGACCCGGCGGACCCCCGGCTGGCGGGTGCGACGATCTACAGCTCGCTGGAGCCGTGCAGCGTCCGCAGGTCCCGGCCGGCGTCCTGCGCGGCGCTGATCCGGGCCGCCGGAATCCCGCGTGTGGTGTACGCCTGGCGCGAGCCGGTGCTGTTCGTGGACGGGGAAGGCGCCGAGGAACTGGACGTCGCCGGGGTCGAGGTCGTCCAGGTCCCCGACCTGGAGCCCGCGGCCCGCGCCGTGAACGCCCACCTGCTCTGAGCACCGCCCGGCCGCCCGCGCCGCCGGCGCCCGCCCATGATCCACGCAGCGTCGCCCGAACTGCTGGGATCTTGGCGCCTCACGCCGAGGTAGCCGCCTCGTGGACCAGGGGGAGCGTCCGGTACGGGATCTGCTCGGCCAGCGCGATGATCGTCGAGGCCCGCGCGATCCCCTCGTACCCGACCACCCTGTCGATCACCCGCTGCAGATCCACGTTCGAGCGCGCCACGATCCGGCACAGCACATCGGCGGAGCCGGTGATCGTGTATGCCTCCAGGACCTCGGGTATCTCGGCCAGATGGGCGGCGACCGGATCATGCCCGTACCGCTGGCTGATCTCCAGGGTGACGAACGCGGTCACCCCGTACCCGAGCCCGACCGTGTCGATCTCCGGGCCGAAGCCGCGCACCACGCCACGCTCGACCAGCCTGTCCAGCCGGGCCTGGACGGTACCCCGCGCCACCCGCAGCCGGCGCGAGCACTCCAGCACCCCGATCCGCGGCTCGGCGGCGAGCAGCGCGAGGAGGCGCGCGTCGAGCGCATCGATGGACAACTTGACCACCTCGTACCCGGTTCTCGGCGACGATCTGTACAAGCTGACCACCAACATTAGTCTCTGTTGCCCAGTTCCCGTACCTGATCGAGGCTGTCCGAAAGGCCTCCGGGAGGGAGTCAACGATGACCCAGGCAATCGATCGACCCGAGATCACCGGCGACAACGCGGAAGACGTCGACCGGCTCATCGGCGCCGTCGCCCACGACATCGCCGCCGATCCCTTCCCGGTGAAGGGGCTCGACCACATCCGCTTCTACGTCGGCAACGCCAAGCAGTCGGCGCACTACTACTCGACGGCGTTCGGCATGACCTGCGTGGCGTACCGCGGGCCGGAGCAGGGCTACCGGGACCACGCCGAGTACGTGCTCGTCTCCGGCGGCGCCCGGTTCGTGGTCGTGGGCGGGGTGCACGCGAACGCGGAGGCGACCCGGCACTACGCCCGGCACGGCGACGGCATCGTCGACATCGCGCTCGAGGTACCGGACGTGGACAAGGCGTACCAGCACGCGACCGCCCAGGGCGCCACGGGCATCGAGGCCCCGTACGACCTGACCGACGAGCACGGCACGGTACGGGTGGCGGCGGTCGCCACGTACGGCGAGACCCGGCACACGCTGATCGACCGGCGCGGGTACAGCGGCCCGTTCCTGCCCGGCTTCGTCCGCCGCGACCCGATCGTCACACGCGACCCCGCTGGGCCGAAGCGCTACTTCCAGGCCGTCGACCACGTCGTCGGCAACGTCGAACTGGGCCGCATGGACGAGTGGGTCGAGTTCTACAAGCGGGTCATGGGCTTCACCAACATGGCCGAGTTCGTCGGCGACGACATCGCCACCGACTACTCGGCGCTGATGAGCAAGGTCGTCGCGAGCGGTACCCGCAAGGTGAAGTTCCCGCTCAACGAGCCGGCCGTGTCGGCGCGCAAGTCGCAGATCGACGAGTACCTGGAGTTCTACGGCGGTCCCGGCGCGCAGCACATCGCGGTCGCCACGAACGACATCCTCGCGAGCGTCGACGCGATGCGCGCGGCCGGCGTGGAGTTCCTGGACACGCCCGACTCGTACTACGACGACCCCGAGTTGCGGGGCCGGATCGGCCAGGTCCGGGTGCCGATCGAGGAGCTCAAGGCGCGCAAGATCCTGGTCGACCGGGACGAGGACGGGTACCTGCTGCAGATCTTCACCAAGCCGGTGCAGGACCGCCCGACGGTGTTCTTCGAACTCATCGAACGGCACGGCTCCCTGGGCTTCGGCAAGGGCAACTTCAAGGCCCTGTTCGAAGCCATCGAGCGGGAGCAGGAGCGTCGCGGCAACCTGTAAGACTGTCTGGGTGACGTACCCCGCCGACCAGCAGACTCCCCCGGCGCCGCCACCCGCGGCGCCGGGCGCCGGCTACCCGCCCCCGGGCGGCTACTCGGTCCCGCCGACCGCTGTCCCCCGCTACGGTTACCCGCCCGCCGCCTTCCGGCCACCCGGCCCCGTCGGGCCCGGCGGCGTGCCGCTGGCGGAGTTCTGGCAGCGGCTCGTGGCGTACCTCATCGACGGCTTGATCGTGGGCGCCGTGCTGCTGATCCCGATGGCGCTGCTGCTCGGCCTGCTGTCCGTGCCGTTCTTCGCCTCGGTCGACCCGGACACCGGGCCTGACCCGGCGCAAATGCTGCTGCTCTGGGCGCTGATGGTCGTGGTGATCGTCGCGCTGAACGTGATCGGGTCATACGTTTATTTCGTCCGCATGTGTCACCGCACCGGCCAGACGGTCGGCAAGCGCGTCATGAACATCCGGGTGGTACGGGCGCTCGACGGCGGCCCGATCGACCTGCGGATCTTGAAGCGCCGGTGGATCGTGCAGCACGTGTCCGGGATCGTGGCGTCCTACTTCAACCTCGCTGACGGCCTGTGGCAACTGTGGGACCAGCCATACCGGCAGTGCCTGCACGACAAGGCCGCCGGGACCATCGTGGTACAGGTGACAGCGTGAGCACGATCGAGCCGGGCTGGTACAAGGACCCCGCCGAGCCGACGACCCAGCGGTACTGGGACGGCGAGGGCTGGATCGGCGCGCCCCTGCCCGTCGACGCCACCCCGCCCCCGGGTCCACCACCCGCCGAACCCGAGGACACGCAGGCCCCGAGCGACGCGACCGGCCCCTCGGGTGGCCCGGCCAGACCCCGGACGCCGCCTGCGCCCGGTGCCCCGCAGACGCCACCACCGGGCGGGCCGAACGAGGCCGGCCCGCCGGCACGGTCCACGGCGACACCGCCGGGCACCGGCCAACCGGGCACCCCGCCGGGTCCGACCGGCGCGGCACCCGGCGCGCCGTGGCAGCCGTCCTGGCCGCCACCCGGTGTGCCGCTGCCGCCCGGCACCCAGCTGCCGCCCGGCACCCAGCTGCCGCCCGGCTACCCGATGCACCCGATGTATGCCCGGCTCCTGGCGCCACCGCCGCGACCGCACGGCTACCCGCTGGCCGACATCGGCCGGCGGCTGGTCGCCCGGCTGGTCGACATCGGCGTCCTGATTATGATCAACGTCTTGGTCAACGGCTGGTTCATCTACCAGTTCTGGCGGGAGTTCTGGCCCTACTGGCGGGTCGTCTGGCAGCGGGCGCAGGCACAGCTGCCCTACGACGACATCCCCCCGCCGCAGGACGTCGACCGGCTCGCCCTCACGATCACGCTGGTCGCGGCCGGCCTGTGGCTCGCCTACGAGGTCCCCGCGCTGGCCAACCGCGGTCAGACGCTCGGCAAACGGCTGCTTGGGATCAAGGTGATGCCGGTGGAGGCGGACAACCCGCTGGGCATGGGTCGCGCGCTGCGCCGCTGGAACCCGCTCGGAGTGGCGACCCTGCTCTGGATCCTCGGCTGCGGGTTGGTCTTCCAGGCCGGCATGGCCACGTTGATAGGGATGAGCATGATCGCAGCCGTCCTGCTGTTCATCGACTGGCTCCACGGCGCGGTCGACCAGCCGCTGCACCAGTCCCTGCGCGACAAGGCGGCCGCTACCGTCGTGGTCGACGTCAAACAACTCCAGACCGGAGAGAAGAAATGAGCGGTCTCACCCGTCCCGACCTTGACGCGCTGCCCAACTACGTACCCGGCCGCACCGTGCCGGGCGCGATCAAGCTGGCCAGCAACGAGGTGCCCTATGGTCCGCTGCCCGGCGTGGTGGAGGCGATCGCCGAGGCGGCCGCCGACACGCACCGGTACCCGGACATGGGCGTGGTCGCGCTGCGGGAGGCGCTCGCGGAGCGGTACGGCGTCGACCCGGACCGGATCGCCACCGGCTGCGGCTCGGTCGCCCTGGCCGAGCACCTCGCCCGCGTCACCTGCATGCCCGGGGACGAGATGCTGTACTCATGGCGCTCCTTCGAGGCGTACCCGATCATCGCCGCGACGGCCGCGGCCGCCAGCGTCAAGGTGCCCAACACCCCGGAGCACGGCCACGACCTGCCCGCGATGGCGGCGGCCGTCACCGACCGGACCCGGCTGGTGCTGGTCTGCAACCCGAACAACCCCACCGGTACCGCGATCCGCCGCCCCGAACTGGAGGCGTTCCTCGACGCCGTACCGGAGAACGTGCTGGTCGTGATCGACGAGGCGTACCGGGAGTTCGTCACCGACCCACAGGTACCGGACGGCCTGGAGATCGCCGGCGACCGGCCCAACGTGGTCGTGCTGCGCACGCTGTCCAAGGCGTGGGGGCTCGCCGGGCTGCGGGTCGGCTTCCTGGTGGCCCCGCCCGAGGTGGCGGCCGCGGTCCGCAAGATCGTCACGCCGTTCTCCACCTCCAGCACCGCCCAGGCCGCCGCGCTGGCCGCGCTGCGCCAGGCCGAGGAGATGCAGCGCCGGGCCGACCAGGTGGTCGCGGAGCGGGAGCGGTTGGTCCCGGCGCTGCGCAAGCTGGGCGCGGACGTACCCGAGAGCCAGGCCAACTTCGTGTGGCTGCCGCTGGGTGACGGTGCGACGGAGTTCGCGGCCGCGTGCGAGCGGGCCGGTGTGATCGTGCGCCCGTTCGCCGGCGACGGGGTACGGGTCACCGTCGGTACCCCCGAGGAGAACGACACGTTCCTGGCCGCCGCCGAGGCCGCCCTCGCGTGACGATCAGGAAGCGGTCGGGAGGATCCGGCCCACCACCTCGCCGAGGCCGATCACCGAGCCGTCCGGGCCGGGCGCGGTCGCGGTCAGGGTCACCGTGTCGCCGTCCTCCAGGAACGTGCGGATCCGGCCGTCGGCCAGCGTCACCGGCTCGGCCCCACCCCAGCTCAGCTCGATGAACGAACCGACCTCGTCGCGCCGGGCCCCGGAGACCGTACCTGACGCGTACAGGTCCCCGGGGCGCACCGAGGCGCCGTTGGCCGTCATGTGTGCGAGCTGCTGCGCGGGCGTCCAGTACAGGCCGGAGAACGGCGGCCTCGACACGACCGTGCCGTTCCAGACCACCTCGATCCGGATGTCGTACCCGATCCGCTCGTCGGCCAGGTACGGCAGCACCGGCGGCGACTGCTCCGGGGCCGGCGTCCGGGCCGCGGCGAGCGCGTCGAGCGGTACCACCCAGGCCGACACCGAGGTGGCGAACGACTTGCCGAGGAACGGCCCGAGCGGCTGGTACTCCCACGCCTGCAGGTCGCGGGCGGACCAGTCGTTGACCAGGACAACGCCGAACACGTACTCGTAGAAGTCCTTGGTGGTCAGCGGCGTGCCGAGCGACGACGCCGCGCCGACCACGAATCCCACCTCGGCCTCGATGTCGAGACGCTGGGACGGGCCGGAGACCGGCACCGGAGCGTCCGCCGGCTTGCGCTGGCCGCCGGGGCGCACGATGTCGGTGCCCGAGACCACGACCGTGCCGGACCGTCCGTGGTACCCGATGGGCAGGTGCTTCCAGTTCGGCAGCAGCGGCTCGGAGCCGGGCCGGAACAGCCGGCCCAGGTTGGTCGCGTGCTCCTCCGAAGAGTAGAAGTCGACGTAGTCGCCGACCTCGAACGGCAGCCGTGACGCCACGTCCGCCAGCGGCAGCAGCAGCCGCTCCACGCGGCGGCGGTACGCGTCGTCGGTGAGCAGTTCGGTCAGCCGGTCCCGGACCGCGCTCCAGTGTGGACGCCCCAGCGCCAGGAACGGGTTGAGCGTGGCGGCCTGCAGGGCGCCACGCGCCTCGATGAGCCCGGCCCGCTCCAGCCCGGCGAGGTCGAGCACGCGGTCGCCGATGCGCACGCCGAGCCTCGACGAACCGTCACCGGGGTCGAACGCGCCGTACGGCAGGTTGTGCACCCCGAACGGGTCGTCGGCCGGGATGTCGAGCCAGGTCACGTCGATCCTTCTTCCGTGGTCGGTAGGAGTCCGAGTACCCGCAGGTCAGCCAGCGGCTCGGCGATGCTGCAACTGCCGAAGCCGATCCACAGCGGCCGCTCCCGCGCCATCCACGGGTGAACGGCGGTGACCAGCGAAACCGCGTCGCCGGACGCCAGCACCTTGGCGACGTCCGCCGGCCCGGCGCCGTCCGCCGCCACTGCCGAGGCGACCAGCACGTTGAGGAAGCCGTGGTGGATGAAGCCGGTCTCGGGGTCGCTGTGCCGGATCGCGTGGTGCAGCCCGGCGGTCAGTTTGAACGGCAGCCCCCGGTCCCGGCAGGCGCAGACGACCGCGGCGAGCTCGACCGGGGTCGGGAACAGTTCGGCGGCCAGCCCACCGGTACGGAACTTGGGCGCGACGGGCAGCCCGGCCGCCCGCGCCTCCGCCAGCGTGTCCAGTGCCGCCGTCAGGCCCCAGGTCAGGGGGGTCTCCGCGTACGCGGTGAGCCCGGTCGTGCGGATGAGCGCGAGCAGGTCGGCCAGTCCCGGTTGGGGGTCCTCGCCGCGCTTGGCGACGGGTACCTCCAGCTGGCGTACCGCCCGCCCGCTGTCCACCACCCGGGCGACGGCGTCGAGCGGGCCGACCACCCCGATCTCCAGATCGTCGGGTACGCCGGGGACGTCCTCGGGTGGCACCAGCAGCGGGCCGACCATGGGCGCGTACCAGGCCGCCCGGTGTTCACGGTGCGCGGCGACGGCGCCGGCCAGCGGCGCGTTGCCCGGCGGAAACACCGCGGCGTCGTCGAGAAGGCCGACGAGCACGGCCGGAACGGGACGGATTGACACGAGAATTGAACCTAGTGGAGGCTACGAATGACGGACAATAGTGTTCGATTATCGGACGCGCTGATTTGCGAAGCGGACAAAGCAGGAGGACGGAATGCCGTACTACCGCAGCGTCGGCGATCTACCCCGCAAACGTCATACCCAGTTCCGGCAACCCGACGGCAGCCTTTACGCCGAAGAGTTGATGGGGCAGGAGGGTTTTTCCAGCGACTCGTCCCTGCTGTACCACCGGCACCTTCCGACGGCGATCGTCGCGGCCGAGGAGTTCACGCCGCCGGCCCGGTCGCGGCGGCCGAACCTGCCGCTCAAGCCGCGCCACCTACGTACCCACAAGCTGGATTCCGGCGGCGCCGACCCGATCCTGGGACGGGCGCACCTGCTCGCCAACGACGACTGCCGGATCTCGTACGCGGTCGCCGACCGGCCCTCGCCGCTGTACCGGAACGCGATCGGCGACGAGTGCGTGTACGTGGAGGCCGGCCGGGCCCGCATCGAGTCGGTCTTCGGGGCGCTCGAGGTGGGCGAGGGCGACTACGTGATCATCCCGACGTCGGTGATCCACCGGATCGTGCCGCTGGACGGCCTGCTGCGCACGCTGGTCATCGAGGCCACGGGCCACATCGGGCCGCCCAAGCGGTACCTCTCGGTGCGCGGCCAGTTCCTGGAGCACGCGCCGTACTGCGAGCGGGACCTCCGGGGCCCGTCGCAACCGCTGATCGTCGACGGGACCGACGTGGACGTGTACGTCCAGCACCGCCGCGGGTGGACGACGTTCACGTACGCCAACCACCCGTTCGACGTCGTCGGCTGGGACGGCTGCCTGTACCCGTGGGCGTTCTCGATCCACGACTTCGAGCCGATCACCGGCCGGGTGCACCAGCCCCCACCGGTGCACCAGACGTTCGAGGGCCCGAACTTCGTGATCTGCTCGTTCGTGCCGCGCAAGGTCGACTACCACCCGCTGGCCATCCCGGTCCCGTACAACCACCACAACGTCGACTCCGACGAGGTGCTGTTCTACACCGGCGGCAACTACGAGGCCCGGCGCGGCTCGGGCATCGAGCAGGGGTCGATCTCGCTGCACCCGAGCGGGTTCACGCACGGGCCGCAGCCCGGAGCGGCGGAGCGGGCGATCGGGGTCGACTACTTCGACGAGCTCGCCGTCATGGTCGACACGTTCCGGCCGCTGGACCTGTGCGAGCCGGCCCTGGCGTGCGAGGACTCGGGCTACGCCTGGACCTGGGCCGGGCGCTCCTCCTGACCCGCAGAATCGTCACGGGGCCGGGTAGACGAGCGCGGTCGCGATCGCGGCCAGGCCCTCGCCCCGGCCGGTGAAGCCCAGCCCGTCGGTGGTGGTACCGGACAGCCGGAAGGTCCCCCCGATCGCCTCGCCGAGCACCGCCTCCGCCTCCGCCCGCCGCTTGCCGACCTTCGGCGCCACCCCGACCACCTGGGCGGACACGTTGCCGATCTCGAACCCTGCCGCCCGTACCCGGCGGGCGGTCTCGGTGAGCAGGGAGGCCCCGGACGCGCCGGACCACTCCGGGCGGCTGGTGCCGTAGTTCGACCCGAGGTCGCCCAGGCCGGCGGCGGACAGCAGCGCGTCGCAGGCGGCGTGGGCGACGACGTCACCGTCGGAGTGGCCGGCGAGGCCGTCCACGCCGTCCCAGCGCAGCCCGGCCACCCAGCAGTCGCGGCCCGGCTCGTACGCGTGCACGTCGGTCCCGACGCCGACCAAAGGAATGATCACGCCAACGAGCGTACGCAGGAAACGGTTACCGACACCCGCCCGCACCCGGATGTGAACCTGCGTACCCCCCGGCGGTCGCCCGCGGCGCCTACCCTTGATCTGATGCCCTCGCCTTCTTCGACCGGCCCGGCCCGCAGTGTGACCAGACTGGTCCGCGGGCTGCGCCGCACGGCCCGGCCAGGCCGCCGCGAAGGCGACTCCGGCCGCCCGCCCAACCGGTCCGCCACTGCCGCCGCCGTACGCTTCGGCCTGCTCGTCGTGCTCGTCGCCGGGCTGGGCCTGACCACTCTGCTCGCGCATCCGAGTCGGCGCGGCCTGCTGCACGCGGTGCACTCCAGCCATCTGGTGGCACCCCTCGTCGCGGTCGTGGGCAGCGCGATCCTGGTCGCCGCGCTGACCCCGCGTACCCTGCTGTCCTTCGTCGGCGGCGCGCTGTTCGGCACCCTCGCCGGCTCGGCGTACGTGCTGGCCGGCGTCATGGTGGGGGCGACCCTGGCGTTCGGCGTCGGTCGCCTGCTCGGCCGCGACTTCGTGTCCGGTCACCTGCGGGGCAGGTTCGCGCTCATCGAGCAGGCCGTGGCCAGCCGGGCGCTCACGGCCGTGATGGTCTCCCGGCTGATCCCGCTCGTACCGTTCGGCATCTCCAACTACACGTTCGGTACGACCTCGGTCGGTTTCGGCTCCTACCTTGCCGGCACCCTGATCGGCGCCGTCCCGGCGACCCTCGCGTACGCCGCGCTCGGCGCCGCGACGATGAAGGGCGACCCGGCCGCCGCCACGTACGCCGGGATCGCGGTGGGAGGGCTCGCCGTCGGCGGCGCGATCGGTACGTACCTGGTCTGGCGACGCCGACCCCGCCACCAGGAGCGGCAACGATCAGAGCCCGTCGTGCTCACCGCCACCGGATCCGACTGACGACGACCGATCACGCCCTCAGCGGTCGAGCAGGAGTTCGGCGATCGCCAGATCGAGCGGTCTTGTGATCTTGAGGGCCAGCTCCTCGCCCGGCACCGTCCAGACCGGGACGCCCATCTTCTCCGCCATGCCGGCATCGTCGGTGTGGTCGTCGACGGCGGCGGCATGCGCCTCGACGAGTACCGATCGCAGGAAGCCTTGTGGCGTCTGAGCAGCGCGCAACGCCGATCGATCCAGGGTCGCCAGGACCTCGCCGTTCGGCTGTACGTGCTTGATGGTGTCGACGACGGGCAGCGCCGGTATGACGGCGGCGTGGCCGTCCCGTACCGCCGCGGCGACCCGTTCGACCAGTTCGGGCGGGGTGAGCGCGCGGGCCGCGTCGTGGACGAGCACGATGTCGTACCGGTCCGGCACCGCGCCCAGCGCCGCGGCCACGGACTCCTGCCGGGTGGTTCCGCCCGCGACCACCAGCAGCTCGACGTGCTCGTGGACGGATGAGAGCAGGTCGCGTACGGCGGCCACGGAGTCGGCCGGTGCCGCCACGACCACGCACCCGACGCAAGGGGCAGCGGCGACCCGGCGCACCGCGTGGACCAGCAGCGGCTCCCCCCGCAGCGATCGCAGCGCCTTCGGGCCTCCCGGCCCGAGCCGGATCCCCTGACCCGCCGCTGGAACGAGGACCGCGACGTCACCACGCATACGTTGCTGCGCGGTCACGTCGCGGTCCTCGGCTACGAATGAGCAGGTAGTGAAGGATCAGGCTCCGGTGAGCACCTTGTCGAGGAGCACCTCGGCCTCGTCCTTGGTGCTCTTCTCGGCGAGTGCCACCTCGCCGACCAGGATGTCGCGGGCCTTCGCGAGCATCCGCTTCTCACCCGCGGACAGGCCGCGCTCACGCTCGCGACGCCACAGGTCACGCACGACCTCAGCAACCTTGAGCGGGTTGCCCGACGCCAGCTTCTCCAGGTTTGCCTTGTAACGCCGAGACCAGTTGGTCGGCTCCTCGGTGTGCGGAGCGCGCAGAACATCGAAGACCTTCGTCAGGCCCTCTTCGCCAACAACCTCACGCACGCCGACGCTCTCGGCGTTTTCGGCGGGCACCCGCACCGTCAGGTCGCCCTGAGCGACCCTCAGGACGAGATACTGCTTTTCCTCGCCCTTGACGACCCGAGTCTCGATTGCCTCGATGAGTGCGGCCCCGTGGTGGGGGTAGACAACGGTCTCGCCGACACTGAAAACCATAGGTTCGAAACCCCTTTCGCTGTGTCTAGCGTAACACGGCGACAGCGCGTAGTCCCAGCCTGATCTTCACCATTAGTGCTGCTCAGAGCACGTGTGAAGCGCCTTTCTCCCGCTTGACAGAAGCCCTGAAACCTGCTTTCGACTGCACTGAGTGACTGAATGGTGACCAGTAAGGTAGGCGACGAACCCTCAGATTTATCGTCGCCCAACCATTGACGTGCGTTGCGGAAACCGACGCCAACCATTCTGAGCAGGCACTTCAATGGTCGACTCAACACCGTCGGATCAGCGCTTACAAGATCTACAAAGCGGCCCCTGGTTTTCGCGCCCGACAAGGGGGAGAGTGAGAGGTCCAGGCGCGAGGAGTCGGCCATGGGGACGCTCAGCGGTGGGAACGGCGGCGGTTGGCCGCCGGACGAACTACCCGATCTGCCCCCGGAGTGGGGCAGGATCGTCATTCCGGATGACGCATCTGAACTGGCCCAGGAAGCGGCAAAGGTGCGCCGCGAACTTCGGGCCGAGGCCCGCGCCCGTCGCTTGAAACGCCGACTGCACCTACCACGTACCGATCTGCGGCCAGGCGAATCGGACGCGCCACCGCTGGGTGTGCCGCTGCTGGTCATCCTGATCGCGACGATCGCCACGCTCACCAGCCTGTTCGTCATCTCCTGGCCGACGCCGCCGCAGCGGCCGCAACTCCAGCCGACCGCCGTCTCCACACCGTCGGCCGACGCACCCTCCGGTACCGCGCCGGCGAACCAGTCGGTCCCGAACGGTGGCGCCGGCACACCGGCCAGCGGACCGGCCACCCCGCAGGGGCTCGACCTGGGCCACGCCGCGCAGGTGGAGCCCGTCAGCGCAGCCACCTAGGTGGACGCACGTCAGACCGCCGACAGCAGCGCGGCGTACAGCGTCAGCCCCGGGCCGAACGCCAACGCGACGATGTGGCGCGGTGGTGTCGGCGCCCGCCGCAACACATCCACGATCAGCAGTACGGTCGGCGACGAGCAGTTGCCGTGAGCGGTGAGGGCGTCGCGTGACGGGCTCATCCGCTCCTCGGACAGGCCCAGACAGTCACGGACGACATCGAGGATCCTCGGGCCGCCCGGGTGCACCGCCCAACCGTCGACGTCGGACACCGCCAGGCCCTGACCGTCGAGCAACCCGTGCACCAGCGGCCCCACGTGCTCGGCGAGGACGTCCGGTACCCGGGGGGACAGTCCCATCCGGAATCCCGTGTCGGTCACGTCCCACGTCATGTGGTCGGCCGTGGCGGTGTCCGTGACCGCGGCGACCTCGCGGACCGCATAGCCGGGCCCCGGGACGCCGGCGGGCCGCACCGCGACGGCGGCCGCCGCGTCGGAGAACAGCGCGTGCGCGACGATCTGCTGCGGATCCCTGGTCGGCGGCTGCAGATGCAGTGAGGTCAGTTCGAGGCAGAGCAGCAGCGCCGGCCGACCGCGGCCGGCGACGAAGTCGGTGACCACACCCAGGCCGGGCAGCGCCGCATAGCAGCCCATGTGACCGATGAACAGCCGCTGGGTACGGGCGGACATCCCCAGGTCGCGGGCGAGCAGGATGTCCAGCCCCGGCGTCGCGTACCCGGTACAGGAGCAGACGGCGAACAGCCCCAGGTCGGCCGGGTCGAGACCGGCCGAGTCGAGCGCGCCGGCCACCGCCTCCTTGCCCAGTGGCAGCGCCTCCACGAGGTACCGCTCCATCCGCGCCTTGGTCGACCAGCGCGACACGTCCTCGAGGACGGGGTTCACCACGGCGTGACGGGTGGCGATGCCGGAGTTGGCGAAGATCCGTTGAGCCAGGCCACGCTGTACTCCCGCGTAGTGGCCGGCGAAGAAGTCGCGCCACAGATCGTCCTGGCGCATCGAGGGCGGATGGGTCACGCCGACACCGGCGATCACGGGCCGCGGCTCAGTCATCCCTGCCTCCTACCCCTCGGTAAGAGCGGGCATGCCGCTCACCGTCCCGGGCCGCGGCCCTCGGCTCACCATCGCGAGCCGACCCCGTCGGCGTCAGGATCGCCGCCGAGCGCGGCCACGCCCAGCCAGTCGGCGCAGACGTCGGACGTCGCCGGCTGCAGTGATCCGCACCTGGCGTCGCGGTACAGCCGCTCCAGCGGGTGGCCGCGGCGGCTGGCGCCGGTACCCGCCGCCTCCAGCATGCTCGCCGCCACGTCCGCCGCGGTCGTACCGGCCAGCAGCTTCGCCCGCCACACCCAGCGGTTGGTCTCCGGCTCACCGGGTGCGGCGTCCACCCGACGCGCCGCCTCGTCCACCACCAGTCGGGCCGCCGCCACCGCCGCGTCGGCCCGGCCGATCCTGGCCCGCGCGGCGGGCAGGTCCGCCAGCCCGCGGTCGTTGAGATGGGCGACGGCCGCATCGATCGCGGCCTGCGCGACGCCCACGTACACCGCCGCGTAGCTGGCCACCATCCAGTGCGGCATCAGCTGGGCGACCAGCAGCGCAAGCCCCTCGACGCCGCCGAGCAGCGCGTCGGCCGGCACGGTCACGTCCAGGTGCAGATCGTGCGACGACGTGGCACGCATGCCGAGGGCGTCCCAGGTGGACTCGACCGTCAACCCCTCGGTACCCGCGGACACCAGGAACTGCGACACCAGCGACGGGTCGGCCGCGCTGCGGGCGGCGACCAGGTAGCCATCGGCGTGCCCGGCGCCGGAGACGAACGTCTTGGAACCCTTGATACGGAAGGTGCCGTCGCCTACCTCGTACATCGTGGACATCCGGGACAGCCGGGAGCCGACCCCGCGCTCACTCATCGCGACCGCGTACCAGGCGCCGCCGGCC
Source organism: Planosporangium mesophilum (assembly GCF_016863255.1). Taxonomy (GTDB): domain Bacteria; phylum Actinomycetota; class Actinomycetes; order Mycobacteriales; family Micromonosporaceae; genus Planosporangium; species Planosporangium mesophilum. The sequence goes on along the minus strand of NZ_BOON01000050.1, from coordinate 10,069 downwards.
GCCGCCGACAGCACGCGGTCGCGGGCGTCCAGGAAGCTCTCCGGCACCCCGAGGGCCTCGATGAGCTGGTCCGGGATGCCGGCGAGCGCCCCGGTGACCGAGGCGTGCATGTTGAACACCAGCGCGGTCGCACCGTCGCCCCGGGCCAGTTCGTGGGCGACCGCGGCGTACTCGGCGAAGCCGGCACCCATCCCGCCGAGCCGCTCCGGGACCATCAGCCCGAACAGCCCCGTCCGGCGCAGGTCGGCGAAGTCGTCGACGGGGAACGCGCCGTCGCGGTCGTACCCCGCGGCGCGGGCGGCGAGGCGGGGTACCAGCCGGCGGGCGGCTTCCAACGCGTCGCTCACGAAGCCTCCTTGGTACCCACAGCCTGGTAGAGCACGGCCGTCGACCAGGTCGGCACCATCGGTGTGCCGCCCCGACGGGTCACCAGCCAGCGCAGCAACCCGCGTACCTGGGGCCGCAGGCCACGGGTACGCAGTGCGACCCCGTGCCGCGCGAACTCGGCGACCAGCCACTTCGGATCGACGAAGAGGTCGGGGTCGTGGATGCCGCGGGGCGCGCCACCCGGTACCCGCTCGGCCACCGAGATGGCCAGGAACCGGCAGAGCGCGGTGTCGGCAAGCGTGTCGAGAACGACCGTGCCGCCGGGGCGCAGGATCCGGCACACCTCCGACACCGTCGCCGGAAGGTCCGTGACGTGCTCCAACAGTTCCCCGGCGCTGACCACGTCGGCTAGGGCGTCGGCCAGCGGTAGCCGGGTCACGTCCGCCCGTACCGGCGACACGCCGTGGTCGCGGGCAAGTTCCAGGGCCGACCGGACCAGATCGACGCCGATGTGCCGGTACCCCTTGCCCGCGACATGCGGCGCGAGCAGGCCACCGCCGCAGCCGAGATCGACCAGGATCGCGCCCGGGCGGCTCGCCGGCGGCACCAGTCGGCCACGGGCCGCCGCGATCCAGGCCAGCATCGCGAACCGACCCTCCGGCCGCCACCATTCGCCCGCCAGGTCGTCGTACTGACGTATGTCGTTGCGCGGTCGGGTGGGCGTCCGCATGGACGAAGCCTGACACGAAACGATCTGTCCGGCCACACTTACCGCATGCGTACCGCGTTGGGTCTACTCAAGGCGTGCCATCCCGAGCCGACGGCCGCGGTCACCACGGTCGCCGCGCTGCTGGCCCTCGCCACCGGGCGCGGACCGGCCGGCGCGCTCGCCGTCGCCGCCGCCGTACTGGCCAGCCAGCTCGCCGTGGGGTGGAGCAACGACGCGGTCGACGCCGGGCGCGACGCGGCAGTCGGCCGCCGTGACAAGCCCGTCGTCGCGGGGACCGTCTCCCGGCGTACGGTCGCCGTCGCGGCCGGCGTGGCAGCGGCGGCGACCATACCGCTCGCGCTCCGGTCCGGGGTGCCGGCCGGGTTGGTGGCAACGGTCGGCCTGGTGTCAGCGCTGCTGTACAACTGGCCGCTGAAATTCACGGTCGCCTCGGTCGTCCCGTACGCGGTGTCGTTCGCCGCGCTGCCCGCGTTCGTGGTGCTCGGGGTGGCGCGCCCGCCGTGGTGGCTGCTCGGCGCGGGGGCGCTGCTCGGGGCGGGCGCCCACTTCGCCAACGTGCTGCCCGATCTCGACGACGACCGGCGCACGGGGGTGCGCGGACTGCCGCACCGGCTCGGCCGGCGCGCGAGCACCCTGGCCGCCGCCGGCCTGCTGTTCGCGGCGACCGCGGCGCTCGCGTTCGGGCCGCCAGGCCCTCCGTCCTGGGCCGGGATCTGCGCGTTCGCGGCCGCCGCCGTGATCCTGGCCGCCGGCGGGTACGCGGCCGGCCGCCGACCGACCTCGCGCGCCGCCTTCCGGTCGGTCCTGGTGGTGGCCGTCGTGGACGTGGTCCTGCTGCTCGCGGCCGGCCTGCGGGTGTGACCCGGCACACCGGTGAGATCCGCCGGACCGCAGGTGAGCGGGTCGGCGCCGGTCCGAAAGAAGGGACAACTAGGCTGTACTGCGGCTTGAATTCCGGGTTGTCGCCTAGGAGGACCGAAGTGCCGCGCTCGATCACCGGTACGCCGTCGCGCCGTCGCACGTCGCGCGTCGCGGCACTGCTCGCCGCACCGGCGGCGGCCATCTGTCTGTTGTCGGGCTGCAGCGCCGGCCAGGTCGATCAGACCAGCAGGATGTCCGCGACCGTGCCCGGCGTCGACGTCACCTCCAAGCACGGCATCGCGGCGCTGCGCGACGTCCAGATCAAGTACAACAACCCCCAGGGGTACCCGGTGGGCGCGACGGCGCCGCTGTCGCTGTACATCGCCAACAACAACCCCGGCAAGGCGCTGGTCCTGCGTAGCGTGACCGCCGTCAGCCGGACGAACGGCGCCAAGGTCGGCACGGTCGTCCTCACCGGCGGCGTACCGGAGATCGGGGCGCTCCCGGCCGCGACCCCGAGCTCGCGCACCGCGTCGGCGCTCCCGAGCGTCCCGCCCACGGGCCGGGCGTCCACTGCCCCGGCCGCCGGCGCCGCTGCCCCGTCCGCCGGTGCCGCTGCCCCGTCCGCCGGTGCGGCTGCCCCGTCCGCCGGTGCGGCTGCCCCGTCCGCCGGTGCCGCCAGCGCGGCCCCGGCGCCCGCCGCCCCCAGCCCGTCGTCGGCGGGCGGCGCCCCGACCCTGACGATCCCGGCGAACGGGTACGCCCGGCTGACCCCGGAGGCCGGGTCCCACCTGGCCATCGTGGGGATCACGGAGCCGCTCGCGCCCGGCTCCTCGGTCGTGGTGACGTTCACCTTCGAGGGTGAGGACCCGGTCGAGACCCGCGTGCCGTTCGGCGTCCCGCTGTCGCCGGTACCGCGCATCGAGCCGTCGACCGAGGCGCACTCGGAGCCCGGCGGCCACTAGGAGTGAGGTTTCGTCACACCCCTCCGCTAGGTTTCCGGGCGTGACTGAGCGCTCCACCTCATCGTCCCGTCTGTCGTCCAAGTCCTCCGGACCGCGCGCCAGCTACGAGTGCGACGCCTGCGGGCACCGGCCGCCCAAGTGGGTCGGTCGCTGCCCGGAGTGCGGCGAGTGGGGGTCCATCGTCGAGGCGGCCGCGAGTACACCGGCCGCACTGCGCGCGGTGACCGCCCGCCGCCCGGCTGAGCCGGCCCGCCCGATCGCCACCATCAGCGCCGCGCCGGCGAAGGCCCGGCCCACCAACGTCCCGGAGTTCGACCGGGTGCTCGGCGGTGGCCTGGTGCCGGGCGGGGTGGTGCTGCTCGCCGGTGAGCCCGGCGTCGGCAAGTCCACCCTGCTGCTCGACGTCGCCCAGCAGTGGGCGGCCACGGGTGAGACCCCGGCGCTCGTCGTCAGCGGCGAGGAGTCGGTGAGCCAGGTGCGGCTGCGGGCCGAGCGGATCGGCGCGCTGCACGAGCGGCTCTACCTGGCCGCCGAGACCGACCTGTCCGCCGTCCTCGGCCATCTGGACGCGGTCAAGCCGGGCCTGCTGGTCCTCGACTCGGTGCAGACCATCTCCGCCCCCGGCGCCGACGGCGTCCCCGGCGGCGTCACCCAGGTGCGCGGGGTCACGGCGGCGATCGTGGCGGTCGCCAAGGAGCGCGGCATCGCGACCGTGCTTGTGGGCCACGTCACGAAGGACGGCCAGGTCGCCGGCCCGCGGGTGTTGGAGCACCTGGTCGACGTGGTGCTGAACTTCGAGGGTGACAAGCACTCCTCGCTGCGGATGGTGCGCGGCCTGAAGAACCGGTTCGGCGCCGCCGACGAGGTCGGCTGCTTCGAGATGCACGAGGGGGGCATCGCGAGCCTGCCCGACCCCTCGGGGCTGTTCCTCACGCGGTACGCCGACGCGGTCCCCGGTACCTGCGTCACCGTCGCCATGGAGGGCCGACGGGCCCTGGTGACCGAGGTGCAGGCGTTGATCGGTGCACCGGTGGCCGGCTCGCCCCGGCGTACGGTCAGCGGCCTGGACGGCGCCCGACTGGCCATGGTGCTCGCGGTGCTGCAGCGCCGCTCCAAGCTCCAGCTCCACGACCGGGAGGTCTTCGCGGCCACCGTCGGTGGCGTCCGGGTGATCGAGCCCGCCGCCGACCTGGGGGTCGCGCTCGCGGTCGCGTCCGCCGCCACCGAGCTTCCGATGGCACCGGATCTGGTCGCCGTCGGCGAGGTGGGGCTGACCGGTGAGGTGCGGCGGGTCGGCGCGGTGCCCCGGCGGCTCGCGGAGGCGGCGCGGCTGGGCTTCCGCTTCGCGCTCGTGCCACCGGGATGCGGGCCGGCCGCCACCGGTTCGGTCCCGGAGGGGATGAAGGTGCTGGAGGTGGGCGACGTCCGCGCCGCCTTGCACTTCGCGGTGCAGGCGGGCGACCGCAGCGATTCGCGCTAGAGCTCGACGTCGTAGGTCAGGACGGTGTGGGCGGCGAGCCGCACGTGAGGTGGTTCACCCCTGGCGGGTCGCCGCGCTGGTCCGCCCACGCGAGGTCCCGGCCGGGTGGGCGGTCACTTTACGGGCTTTCCTGCCTACCGCAACAGCACCGCTGGCACGACGGTCCGTAAACTGTTCGGGTGCCGATAGACCGCGATGACCCGCTACGCGCCAACCTGGCGCTCATGGCGCCGGGCACCGCGCTGCGCGACGGGCTGGAGCGCATCCTGCGCGGGCGCACCGGCGCGCTGATCGTGCTGGGGTACGACCACGCCGTCGAGACCCTGTGTACCGGTGGATTCCCGCTCGACGTCGAGTTCTCCGCCACCCGGCTGCGCGAGCTGTGCAAGATGGACGGCGCGGTCGTGCTGTCCAGCGACGGCACCCGCATCGTGCGAGCCGCCGTGCACCTGATGCCCGACCCGGGCATTCCGTCCGAGGAGTCCGGCACGCGGCACCGTACCGCGGAGCGGGTGGCCAAGCAGACCGGGTTCCCGGTCATCTCGGTCAGCCAGTCGATGCGCATCATCGGCTTGTACGTCAACGGGCAGCGCCACGTCCTCGACGACTCGGCGGCCATCCTGTCCCGGGCCAACCAGGCCCTGGCCACCCTGGAGCGGTACAAGCTGCGCCTGGACGAGGTGAGCGGCACCCTCTCGGCACTGGAGATCGAAGATCTGGTGACCGTACGGGACTCCATGGCCGTGGTGCAGCGGCTGGAGATGGTGCGCCGGATCGCCGACGAGATCGCCGGGTACGTGGTGGAGCTGGGCACCGACGGCCGGCTGCTCGCGCTGCAGCTCGAGGAGCTGATGGCGGGCGTGGAGGCCGACCGCACCCTGGTGATCCGCGACTACCTGCCGGACGGGCACCGGTTCAACACCGCCGACGACGCGCTCGACGAGTTGGACCGGCTCTCGGCCACCGACCTGATCGATCTCGTCGCCGTGGCCAAGGCCCTCGGCTACCCGGGGGCGAGCGACGCGCTCGAGGCGGCGGTGTCGCCGCGGGGGTTCCGCCTGCTGGCGAAGGTCCCGCGGCTGCCGGGTGCGGTCATCGACCGCCTGGTCAACCACTTCGGCAGCCTGCAACGACTGCTCGGAGCGACGGTGGAGGACCTGCAGGCCGTCGACGGGGTCGGGGACGCGCGCGCCCGCAGCGTCCGGGAAGGCCTGTCCCGGCTGGCCGAGGCGTCGATCCTCGAACGGTACGTGTAGGTCCTACTTCAGCTCGACCGCGACGGGGTCACCGAGCTTCGTGGCCAGCCGGCCGAACAGCTCATACTTCCCGACCGGCGGCGCCTTGCGGTCGGTGCAGCCGGCGTTGGTGGCCTTGCCGTCCCACACCTGCCAGAACTGGGTCTCGATCCCGGGGCCGAAGGTGCGCACGTCCGTGCCGTGCGGCGGGTCGCACGAGTCCGACGACCAGACCTTCACCTTCCCCGCGTCCTGCAGGTACAGCTCCTGGGCGTCCGCGCCAACGTCCCGGGTACACGACCGGTTGGACACGTTCTTGATCCGGAGCGTGAACTTCACGAACGATCCCTGGCCGACCGAGGCGGACTCGGCTACGGCGGTGACCGACATCTCCTCGTCGGTACAGGGCGAACTGGGCGCGGCCGGCGGATCCGAGGAGTTCGGTGCCGCGGGCGGCAAGTCGCCCCCCTCACCGACCTGAGGCAGGCCGGAGGCCGGGGTGAACACCTGGCGCGACGGCGAGGGCGAGGGCGAACCGGACGAGCCCGGGCTCGGCTTCCCCGCCGGCTTGCCACCGGCGGTCCTGGAGTCGTTCGCGTTGCCCGTGCACGAGTAGACGAGCGTCGCCACGACCACGACCAGGGCACCAGCGACCGCCGCCCGGCGTCGCCAGTAGACGGCCGGGGGCAACGGGCCAACCGTCAGCTTCATGATGGACACACGCTATCGGTGGGACGGCCCCATCGACAGAACGGCACGCCGCCTCACAGGTACACCTTTCTGGTGTGGATCGCGTGGGCGCCGGCGACTCGATCAAGGAACAGCAGGCCGGTGCAGTGGTCGATCTCATGTTGCAGCGCGCGGGCCTCGAACCCATCAGTTGTGAATTGCGTCTCACTCTTTCCGGGGAGCGCGCCGGCCACCACCACCCGGCCGGCGCGCTTCACGTCACCGGTCAGGTCGGGCACGGACATGCAGCCCTCGCGCCCCTTCTGCCACTGGCTCGCCTCGACCAGCCGGGCGTTGCAGAGCACGAACGTACCGTGAACCGTGCGCGCCTTCGGGTGACCGGTGACATCGACCGCGAACACCTGCGCCGACACGCCGATCTGCGGTGCGGCCAGCCCGACGCAGCCCGGTGACACCCGCATGGTGGCAACCAGGTCCGCCGCCAGCCGCAGGATCTCGGGGTCGTTCGGGTCCACCGGCTCACCCGGGGCCGCGAGTACCGGATCGGGGGCGCGCACCACCGGGCGTACGACGCCCGCGACGCCAAGGTCCTCGATCGACCAGTCGACGATGCCTGTCACAGCACGTCCGTCTCGGCTGGACGCAGCGTCACCTCGACACCGAGGGCGCGCGCGACGGCGCTCAGGCGCTCATGAACCATGTCCACGTCCGTACCGGCGGGCAGGTCGAGCTCTGCCACGAGTACGTACAAGGAGTTGGACAGCCGGGTGGTCAGGTCGGTGATGTTGCCCCCGAACTCGGCGAGCCCGCGGGTCACGGAGGCGACGATCCCGAGCCGGTCGGCACCGTGTACGGACAGCACGTAGTGCCCGCCGGGGGCCTCCGGCGCGGACTCCGGATGTACCCGGCTCACGGTGGCGATCAGCGACCCGTCCGCGGTCAGCGGCGCGATTGCCGCCTCCACGTCCTCCAACGACGGCGAGGCGTCCGCCGCGCCGGTACAGATCAGCGTCATCGCGAAGTGCCCCCGCAGCCGGGTCATCGTCGAGTCCGTCAGGTTCATGCCCAGCCCGGCGAGGACCTCGGCCACGTCGGCGATGATGCCCGGCCGGTCACGTCCGATTACGGTGATCGCTAGCTCGTCCACCCTCGCATCATCGGGCATCCGGCCGACCGTGGCAGGATGGCCCCGATGCCCGCCCACAATCTGGCTACGACCGCCGTCGCGTGGTACGACGCGAACGCCCGCGACCTGCCCTGGCGGTCGGCCGACGCGACGCCCTGGGGCGTCCTCGTCAGCGAGGTGATGCTCCAGCAGACGCCGGTGTCGCGGGTACTGCCGGCCTGGCTGGAGTGGATGGCCCGCTGGCCCACCGCCGCCGATCTCGCCGCCGACGCGCCGGGCGAGGCGATCCGGGCGTGGGGGCGGCTGGGCTACCCACGCCGGGCGCTGCGCCTGCACGAGTGCGCCGTCGCCATCGTCGCCTCGCACGGCGGCGAGGTGCCGTCCGACGTCGACCAGCTCCTCGCGCTGCCCGGCATTGGGGCGTACACGGCCCGCGCGGTCGCCGCGTTCGCGTACCGGCAGCGCCAACCGGTGGTCGACACGAACGTACGGCGGTTCGTCGCCCGCGCGGTCGCCGGCGCCCCCGATGCCGGCCCGGCCACGACCGCACGCGACCTGACGGCCGTCGCCGAACTGCTCCCCGAGGAGCCGGAACTGGCGGCGCGCGCCTCGGTGGCGTTCATGGAACTGGGCGCCCTGGTGTGCACGGCACGCAACCCGCGCTGTGTGGACTGTCCGATCGCGACGATGTGCGAATTCCGGCTGTCGGGAGCCGTGGCTCCGGCCGGGCCGACCCGCCGGCCGCAGCGGTACGCGGGCACCGACCGCCAGGTACGCGGCCTGCTCCTGGCGGTCCTGCGGGAGTCGGACGGCCCGGTGACCCGGGCTCGGCTGGACCTGGTGTGGCCGGACGCCGACCAGCGTGGCCGGGCGCTCGCCGGGCTGCTCGCGGACGGACTGGTGTGTGAAGTGAAAGAGGACCTGATCGGCCTACCCGGTTAAATCCGACACACGGGTACCCGGTGTTTGACTTCGATCGCTAGGCTCAGCCGGATGCGTTACCTCGCGGTAGTCCGACATCTGTGGTCGTCACACCGCCTCCGCCCACGTCTGGTGGCAGCGCTGGTCGCATCCCTGCTCATCGTGCTGATCGGCAACGCCGGCGCAACCGACGGGTCACGTGACTCCCGCTGGATCAACGCTCGCGGTGTCAGTACCGGTACCGGCGGCGGCCAACCCGTACCGGTGCCCCTGCCGTCGTCCGGCAGGAGTGCGGCCTCCTCCGGTCGACCGGGTGCCGGCCCCCCGAGGGCTTGGGCCGCCCCGGCCGCTCCGAGCACGCCCCCGTCGCCGACCGGTACGCCGTCCGCGAGCCCGAGCGGCCTGCTCGCCCGGATCCCGACGTTCCCGCCCGCGCCGCCGGCGGAGAAGATCACGCTGCCGCCGGGACCGGCCGCCGCGTGGATCAGCCGGGTTCCGACCTCCCAGAAGGTCGCGTTCATCACCATCGATGACGGCTGGACCAAGCAGCCGGACGCGATCGGGCTGCTCCAGGCGGCACACGTACCGGTCACGCTGTTCCTCACGACGAACGCCATCCGCAGCGACCCCGGGTACTTCAAGCAGCTTGAGGCGGCCGGCGCGGTGATCGAGGCCCACACGATCACGCACGCCGACCTCAAGGGCATGTCGCCCAGCTTCCAGCGGCACGAGATCTGTGGCTCGGCAGACCAGCTGGGGGCGATCTACGGCCGTCGCCCGGTGCTGTTCCGCCCGCCGTTCGGCGACAAGGACAACACCACCCTTCAGGTGACCCACGAGTGCGGCATGAAGGCCGCGTTCTTCTGGAAGGAGACGGTGGACAAGGGCGTCGTCCGCTTCCAGGAGGGGAACGCGGTACAGCCCGGCGACATCCTCCTGATGCACTTCCGCCCGGCGTTCGCCGAGGACTTCCTCGCCGCCCTCCAGGCGATTCACGACGCCGGCCTGACCCCCGCCCTGCTCGAGGACTACATCCCCTGACCCTGATCCGGATACGCAAAGAGCGGGCGGTCGCCGTAGCGACAGCCCGCTCTCTTTGTGCCCTGTCCACCGGTGAACGGAACGGGCGGCCGCCGTAGCGACCGCCCGTTCTCCTTCGTGCCTAGCTATCTACCAGTGGCGCTCACTCGTCGCCGCTGGCACCACCCAGGTCGGCCGGAACCGCATCGGGCACCAGCGTCGGCTTGTCCGCACCGCGGAACACCAGCTTGGCGTGCTCGGTGTCGATCGGGTCGCCCTCGCAGTCGACGAAGACGATCTGGCCGGGCCGGAGCTCGTTGAACAGGATCCGCTCCGACAGGTTGTCCTCGATCTCGCGCTGGATGGTCCGGCGCAGCGGCCGGGCGCCCAGCACCGGGTCGTAGCCCTTCTTCGCCAGGAAGCGCTTGGCGTTGTCGGTCAACTCCAGGCCCATGTCCTTGTTGCGAAGCTGGGTCTCGATCCGGGAGATCATCAGATCCACGATGTTGAGGATCTCCGGCTCGGTGAGCTGGTGGAACACGATGGTGTCGTCGATGCGGTTGAGGAACTCCGGGCGGAAGTGCTGCTTCAGCTCGTCGTTGACCTTGATCTTCATCCGCTCGTAGTTGGACTCGACGTCCTCCGACGACTGGAAGCCCATCGAGACCGCCTTGGCGACGTCCCGGGTACCGAGGTTGGTGGTCAGGATGATCA
>NZ_BOON01000049.1 GCF_016863255.1 Planosporangium mesophilum | reverse complement strand
TCGATGACGTGCACCTGATCCAACTGCTCGACCACAGTCGACGGTGAACAGACAAACGGCACCGACCCCAGGTGCTCCCCAAGCACCCTGCTCAGTTCGGCCAACCGCTCATCCACGCGTCCAACGTAGACGGCGGGTACGACAGTTCTCTCGAACGTACGTACGATTCGTGCGACTGTCGGCCCGTGACGATCTCCGCGTGTGAGGAGGGTTCCGGCGTCGCCTGTCCGCATGGAGGGCGAACCGCATTCGCTGCTACGGGGACTGCCCGTCGTGCGGACACGACCGGCGCGAGCACCCCGACGCGGAACTCGGCCCGGACTGTTGCGGCGGGTGCCGGTACGAGGCAGGCACGACGAGCGGGTCGATGGCGCGCCGGTTTGGCGAAGGCGTGGTCGGTACGGTGATCGGCATGCGTCATCCTGTCACCGCGGCCGATGTCGAGCTGTCCGTTGCGCTGTCCTCGGCGGCGATCCGCGGAGTGGCCGCTCCGGACTGGGGCGCCCACGCGGGCGCTCTGGAGTGGGACTGCTGGGAAACCGTGGAGCACGTGAGCGACGACCTGTTCGCGTACGCCGCTCAGCTGTGTCCGACCAACCCGCCGCTGAAGGGTTACGTGCCGTTCATGTCCGGACCGCAGCGCCCGGGCGGCCCGCGCAGCACGATCTTCGCGGACCGGGCTGCGGGGCCGGACGGTCTCCTGCAGGTGTTCGAGGCGAGCGGCGCGCTACTCGTGGCGATGGTCGCCACGTCGTCTCCGCAGCTTCGGGCGTACCACCCGATGGGGATCGCCGACCCCGAGGGCTTCGCCGCGATGGGTGTCGTCGAGGTCCTGGTCCATACCCACGATGTCACCCAGGGATTCGGTACCGGGTGGACGCCGCCGGCCGACCTGTGCGCTCGGGTACTCGGTCGACTGTTCCCCGACGCGCCTACCGGCGCCGACCCGTGGTCCACGCTGCTGTGGGCGACCGGCCGCGGCGAGTTACCCGGCCGCGCGGTCCTGAGCCGCTGGCGCTGGTACGCGGCGCCACACGACGAAATATAGGCTCATTCCAGTAGCAGGCAGAGACGTTCGAGTGCCGTCTCCCAAGGGCGGGCTTTGATCACCGGGATCCCGTACGACACCGCCTGCTCGGCCAGCCAGTCGCCGTAGCGGGCGCTCGCCTCCGCTCGACCGTGCTGCTGGCCGGCGTACGGCTCGCGCAGTCGGTAGTTGTGTACCAGTTGATCGACGTCGGGCTCGTGGACGAAGGCGGCCCGGACCAGGTCGGGCAGCGGACCGGGCAGCAGGTAGTCGCCCTCGATGATGACCGGCGTGTCGCTCTGTACGTGGTTGGCGATCACCGCCTCCACCGCCGGTCGGAGCGCCCGCGCGAACTCGATCTGCAGGTCCACGATGCGGCCGGCGGGCAGCTGTGCGGCCTCCGGGTGGGTCAGCCAGTAGTGCAGCATCGGCTGCTGCTCGGGCGTGGTCATCGCCTGCAACGCCTCAACGAGATCGTCGACCTCGACGATGGGGCTGCCGTACCGGCGGGCGAGCGGGTAACTGAGCGAGCTCTTGCCGGTCCCTGAAGCGCCGCCGAGCAGCAGTACCCGCCAGTTCACCGTTCCTCCTTGATCGGGGCTTCCTTGATCGGGGCCTCCGGGGATCGGGGCCTCCGGGGATCGGGGCCTCCGGGGATCGGGGCCGTTCAGCATGACCGACGACACCTTGCGTAGATACCCTAGGGGGGTATCGTAGGATCGTCACCGACGCTTTCGACGAGGAGAGAACCACCATGGCGACGACCACCACGTACACCGTTTCCGGCATGACCTGCGGGCACTGCGTCAACGCGGTGACCTCCGAGATCAGCGAGCTTGCCGGGGTGACGGACGTGCAGGTCGACCTGGGCAGCGGCGCCGTCACGGTCACCAGCGACGCGCCGCTCGACGACGCCGCCGTGGTGGCCGCGGTCGACGAAGCCGGGTACGAGGTCGTGAGGTGAACAGATCGGGCGTGACCAGGCTGGTGGCGTACGCGCTCGGCCTGGTCGTGGTGTTCGCCGGAGCCGCCGGGCTCGGCAAGGTGATCTCGCCGGCCGCCGTCACGGCGGCCGGGCAACCCGCCGCCGCTCTGCCCGTGCCCGGTCACGAAGAAGCGACCGGGCACGGGCAGAGTGGAGAAACAGGCGGCGGCCACGGAGAAACAGCCGGCCACCTGCCGGGCGGCCTGCAGGTCAGCCAGGACGGGTACCGGCTCAAGCCGGTGACCACGACCCTCGCCGCCGGCGCCGCCACCGACTTCGCCTTCCAGATCCTCGGCCCGAATGGAGCGCCGGTCACCCGTTACACCCCGACCCACGAGCGCGACCTACACCTGATCGTGGTGCGCCGGGACCTCGCCGGGTTCCAGCACGTACACCCGACGCTCGGTACCGACGGCACCTGGCGGATCCCGCTCACGGTGGCCGCGCCCGGCCAGTATCGGATCTTCGCCGACTTCCGGCCGGCAGAGCGTACCCAGGCCCTGACCCTCGGCGTCGACGCGCCGGCGGCCGGAAGCTACACGCCGACCCCGCTGCCCGGCGCCGTTCGCACCACGACGGTCGACGGCTATACGGTCGAGTTGGCCGGAGACCTGATCGCCGGCCGGTCGAGCAAGGTGACGCTGCGGGTCAGCCGCGACGGGAAGCCGGTCACGGATCTCCAGCCGTACCTGGGCGCGTACGGGCACCTGGTCGCGCTGCGCGACGGCGACCTGGCCTACCTGCACGTTCACCCGGACGGTGAGCCCGGCGACGGCCGCACCGCGCCCGGACCGGACGTCACCTTCGTCGCGGAGGTGCCCAGCGGCGGGGCCTACCGGCTGTACCTGGACTTCCAGCACGCCGGCCGGGTGCACACCGCCGAGTTCACCGCCACGGCAGCCGAGGAGGACCGATGACGAGGCCGCTCGTGCAGGCGGGCAACCAGATCGAGCTTGTGATCGGCGGGATGACCTGCGCCTCCTGCGCCGCCCGCATCGAGAAGAAGCTCAACCGCATGGAGGGTGTGCGGGCCACGGTCAACTACGCCACCGAGAAGGCGAAGATCGTGTACCCGGACGGGGTGACCCCGGCGGACCTCATCGCGACCGTGGAGAAGACCGGGTACACCGCGGAGGTCCCGGCGAAGCCGGCCGAGGCCGCGGCGCCCGTCGACGAGCTGGCCTCCCTGCGTACCCGGTTGTGGGTCTGCCTGGTCCTGACGGTGCCGGTGATCGCCTTGTCGATGGTGCCCGCCTGGCAGTTCACCAACTGGCAGTGGCTGGCGCTGGCGCTGGCCGGGCCGGTCGTCGCGTACGGGGGAGCGCCGTTCCACCGGGCGGCCGCCGTCAACCTGCGCCACGGCGCGGCGACCATGGACACCCTGATCTCACTGGGCACCCTCGCGGCGTTCGGCTGGTCGCTGTGGGCGCTGTTCTTCGGTACCGCCGGGATGCCCGGCATGCGGCACCCGTTCAGCTTCGGCATCACCCGGGGCGACGGCGGAGGGAGCCTGTACCTCGAGGCCGCCGCCGGGGTGACACTCTTCCTGCTCGCCGGGCGCTACTTCGAGGCCCGGTCCAAGCGGCGGGCCGGCGCGGCCCTGCGCGCGCTGCTCGAACTCGGGGCCAAGGACGTCGCCGTCCTGCGTAACGGGGTCGAGGCGCGCATCCCCGTCGAGCAGTTGGCGGCGGGGGACCGGTTCGTCGTCCGGCCGGGAGAGAAGATCGCAACCGACGGCGTCGTGGAGGAGGGGACCTCCGCGGTCGACGTCTCCGTGGTCACGGGCGAGTCCGTACCGGTGGAGGTCGCGCCGGGCGACGCCGTCGTCGGCGCCACCGTCAACGCCGGCGGGCGCCTGGTCGTACGCGCCACCCGGGTCGGCGCGGACACCCAGTTGGCGCAGATGGCCCGGCTCGTCGAGGACGCCCAGAACGGCAAGGCAGCCGTCCAGCGACTGGCCGACCGGATCTCGGGGGTCTTCGTACCCGTCGTGATCGCGCTCGCCGTCGGAACCCTCGGCTTCTGGCTCGGCGCCGGCGGTGGGGCCACGGCGGCGTTCACCGCCGCGGTGGCCGTACTGATCATCGCCTGCCCGTGCGCGCTGGGCCTGGCCACCCCGACCGCGCTCCTGGTCGGCACCGGCCGCGGCGCCCAGCTCGGCATCCTGATCAAGGGCCCGGAGGTACTGGAGTCCACCCGACGGGTCGACACCGTCGTCCTCGACAAGACCGGCACCGTGACCACCGGCCGGATGAGCCTGCACGACGTGGTCACGGCGGACGGTGACCACGAGACCGAGGTGCTCAGGGTCGCCGGAGCGCTGGAGTCGGCGTCCGAGCACCCCATCGCGAAGGCGATCGCCGAGGCGGCCGCCGACCGGCTCGGCGCGCTGCCGGCGGTCGACGGGTTCGCCAACGTCGAGGGGCTGGGCGTCACCGGTACGGTCGACGGCCGTCAGGCGGTCATCGGGCGGCTGCGCCTGTTGGAGGGGCGGGGCCTGCTGGAGCGGGACGGCCTGGACGTGCCGGACGAGCTGCGCCGCGCGGCGGCCGAGGTCGAGGCGGTCGGCCGTACCGCCGTCGTGGTCGGCTGGGACGGCCGGGCACGCGGGGTGCTCGCGGTGGCCGACACGGTGAAGCCGACCAGCCGGGAGGCGATCGCGCGGCTGCGTGAACTCGGCCTGACCCCGGTGCTGCTGACCGGCGACAACGCCACCGTGGCGCGGGCGGTCGCGGTCGAGGTCGGTATCACCGGCGATGGCATCACGCAGAATGCGCCCGGCGGCGCGGGCACCGCCGGGCAGATCATCGCCGGGCAGATCATCGCCGAGGTGCTGCCGGCCGACAAGGTCGACGTGGTCAAGCGGCTGCAGGCCGAGGGGCGGGTCGTGGCGATGGTGGGCGACGGGGTCAACGACGCGGCGGCGCTCGCTCAGGCCGACCTCGGGCTGGCCATGGGTACCGGTACGGACGTGGCGATCGAGGCGTCGGACCTGACCCTGGTCCGGGGCGACCTGCTGGCCGCCGCCGACGCGATCCGACTGTCCCGGCGCACCCTGCGGACCATCAAGGGCAACCTGTTCTGGGCCTTCGCCTACAACGTCGCGGCCCTGCCGCTCGCCGCGGCCGGCCTGCTCAACCCGATGATCGCGGGTGCGGCGATGGCCTTCTCGTCGGTGTTCGTGGTCTCCAACAGTCTGCGGCTACGCGGCTTCCGGCCGGTGGCACGGCCGTAAGAGCCGTGCGGGCCGGGTGGTGCGCGCGGAGGTTCAGCCGCGCTTCATCAGCCGGCCCACGGCGGCCATCATCTCGTCGGCCATCTCCTGGCTACGGCCCTCTTCGGCGCCGGCCTTCATGCAGTGGCGGGCGTGGTCGTCGAGCAGGCCCAGCGCGACCTTGTCCAGCGCGGCCTGGGCGGCGCTGATCTGGGTCAGGACGTCGATGCAGTACCGGTCCTCTTCGACCATCCGCTCGACGCCGCGGACCTGGCCCTCGATGCGGCGCAGCCGGCTCAGCAACTGGTCCTTGGTGGCGGTGTAGCCGCGGCTGGGTGTGGTCACGAACCAATGGTAGCGGAACCCCCAGGGGGTATCGGATCTGCGGCGCTGCCGGGTTCGCGGCCGGGCTTGCGGTCGGGCTTGCGGTCGGGCTTGCGGTCGGGCTTGCGGTCGGGCTTGTGGTCGGGCTTGTGGTCCGGCGCCGGACGAGCGGGGGGCCGCGGGGAGCCGCGCCGCAGGTACAGCGTGAGGATCACGGCGAGCCAGCAGCCGCCGAGCGCGTACCCGCCGAGGACGTCGGTCAGCCAGTGCGCGCCCAGGTAGACCCGGGACGCCCCGACCAGCAGTACCACCAGGGCGGCGGTCGACAGCATCCAGGCGCGGGCGCGGGCGGACCGGCCGCCTAGAAGAACCACGGCGAGCATGCCCCAGGCGACGATGGCCTGGGTGGCGTGCCCCGACGGGAACGCCTGGCCGCCGGCGGGGGTGATCAACTCGGCCACGGGTGGGCGGGGGCGGTTGACGAGTTGCTTGCCGAGCTTGTAGAGCACGACCGCGCCGAGGAACGCCGACCAGAGGTACCGGACCTCCCGCAGCCGCCGCCTCCATAGCAACGCCACCGTCACGATCAGGTACAGCGGAACCAGGACGACGCTGGAGCCGAGCCAGGTGACGCTGCCCATGATCAGCGTCAGCCAGCCGGTCCGGTGCGCGAGGACGAAGGCCTGTACCCGCGGGTCGAGGCGGGCCAGGTCCTCGTCGGCCAGGACGTCGGCGGTCAGGCCGCCGAACATCCACGCGCACAGCGCGGCGAGTACGAGCGTCACGGTCAGCCGGAGCCCGTCCGGGGACCTCGGGTCCAGCCGGCGACGCAGCCACCCGAGCTGGGCCGGGAAGCGACGGCGGACCGCACTGGCCGGAGCGGTGGCCGCGAGGCGGTCGGCAATCGTGTACAGCCGCGCGGGGTGCCGCCGAGCGACCCTGGTCAGCAGACTCAGCGCGAAGCCGAGCGCCAGCAGCGCGAGCGCCACCAGGCCGACGCGGCTGGCCAGGTGCGCGGCCCGCTGCCAGCTCGCGCCCGCGAGGTAGCCCATCAGCACCATCGCGGTCGCCCAGAGCGCACCGCCGGCGATGTTGTAGCAGGCGAAGGTGGTGTACCGCATCCGGGCCATCCCCGCCAGCCCGGGGATCATGACGCGCAGCGCGGCCGTGCAACGACCGAAGAACACGGCCTTGCCGCCCCGTTCGGCGAGGTACCGCTCGGCCCGGTCGAGGTGCTCGCGCCGTACGAACCGGGCGAGGCGGCCCGTCAGCAGGCGCCGGCCGTACCGGCGTCCGACCACGTACCCGATGGTGTCGCCGAGGATCGCGCCGGAGATCGCCGCGGTGAGGACGGCGGCGAGGCTGACCCGATGGTGGAAGGCGAGGACCCCGCCGAGCAGCACGGCGATCTCGCCGGGGAACGCGAAGCCGACGAAGGCCGACGCCTCCAGCAGCGGCAGCGCAAACACGACGGCCAGCGCGAGCCACCCGTGCAGGCCGAGAATGTATCGGGCGACGGTGTCCGTCATGCGCCTGCCTCCGGATCGGTTCCGTGTACCACTCTTCCACGCCGTCGATCGGTGCCGCCGTACATCCGGACGTCTGGCCGGCATCGGTCGGCGGTGGCAGGGTACGAGACAACAGGTCTTTTAACTACAGGTGACCGACTCCTGACAGCAGTGGACGGGCACCAGCCGGCGGGCGGTCCCGCTCGATAGGGAGGGCGCCATGCGCGCGATTCTCGTCGAACAGTTCGGCGGTCCGGACGTGCTGCGGGTACGGGAGGTGCCGCTGCCCCAGCCCAGCTCCGGCGAGGTACTGGTACGGGTCACGTCGGCCGGGGTGGGGCCCTGGGACGTCGCCGCGCGGCAGGGCCGGCTGAGTAGGGAACTGCCCTACATCCCGGGGTTCGAGTGCGCCGGCACGATCGTCGGCAGGAGCGGGGACGACGCCGGGTTCCACGACGGCGAGCCGGTGTACGGGTACATCGGCTTCGGGGGCGCCTATGCCGACTACGCCGCCTGCCGGCCGGAGCGGCTGGCTCCGATACCGATGGCGCTGGCGCTGTGGGAGGCGGGCGCCGCGCCCGTCGACCTGCTGACCGCCGACGCCGGTATCGAGGACGCTCTCGGCGTGCGGCGCGGGCAGACCGTGCTCGTGACCGCGGCCGCCGGCGGGCTGGGGCACCTGGCCGCCCAGCTCGCGGTGCACGCCGGGGCGACCGTCATCGGCACGGCCGGCCGCGACCACCACGACTTCGTGCACAAGCTGGGTGTCGGCGAGGTGGTCGACCACTACGACCCGGAGTGGCCGCAGCGGGTACGTGATCTCGTCCCCGGCGGTGTCGACGCCGCCCTGTCCTGCGTGGCGGCCACCACGGACGGCGCGATCGCCGTGACCCGGGACGGCGGGGTCGTCGCCACCCCGAACCCCGGTGGTGAGGTGCCGGCCGGGCGCCGGGTGCAGCTCCTGCGGTACCAGGGCCCGATGGACGGCCGCCGGCTGGCCCGGCTGGCCAAGGTCCTCGACGACGGCGCGGTCGCCGTGATCATCTCCACCCGCTTCGACCTGGAAGACGCGCCCGACGCGCACAGCCAGGTGGAGCAGGGACACACCAAAGGGAAGATCGTCCTGAGCGTCAACGAGGACTGAGGCCGGCTGCCTCGGCGGCATCGCCGGATCCCTCAGGCGGCATCGCCGGATCCCTCAGGCGGCATCACCGGATTCCTCAGCTGGCGCAATCCCTCAGGTGGGGCAGCGGGCCGCCGATGGCCTGGCATGAGCCTCACGACACCCGCGCTCGGCACCGACGTGCCGGTGGATTGGGATCGGGCCCTGGCCGCCGTCGTGGCCGGCGCCGACCAGCCGACGCTGGTGGCTCAGCCCATCATCGACCTGGCCAACTCCAGGATCGCCGGGTTCGAGACGCTGTCCCGGTTCAGCGGTGAACCGGAGGCGTCCCCGGACGTGTGGTTCGCCGAGGCCGATCGGTTGGGGTACGCGGCGGAGCTCACCGCCCGCGTGGTCCACCGGGCGCTGGCCCTGCGTACGACGCTGCCGCCGAACACGTTCCTCACGGTCAACGTCGAGCCGCACCTGGTGTCGCACCCGGTGGTCCGCGAGGCGCTGTACGCCGGCGGCGGCCTCGAGCGCATCGTGGTCGAACTCACCGAACACATCCAGGCGTCCGACGTGCGGGTGCTGCATGCCACGCTCGACGAGATCCGGGCCGCCGGCGGTCTGGTCGCCGTCGACGACGCCGGCACCGGGTACGCCGGCCTCGGCCAGTTGCTGTCCATCCGGCCGGACATCGTCAAGCTCGACCGGGAGCTCATCACCGGCATCGACAGCGATCCGACCCGCCGCGCCCTCGTACAGCTCCTCGGTGACCTCTCCGCGCGGATGGACTGCTGGCTGCTGGCCGAGGGGGTGGAGACGCTCGCCGAGCTGCAGACCCTCGCGTCGATGGAGGTGCCGCTCGTACAGGGCTGGCTGCTGGGTCGTCCCGCCGCGCCGTGGTCGGTGCTCGACCCCGGGGTGGTCGACCTCCTTCGCGGCTGCGCCCAGCGGGCGGAGTTCACCGAGTACGTGGCCCATCTCGTGCGGGACTGCGCGAAGGTGCAGTTGCCCGGTGTCACGACGGGGATGATCTGTGACGCGGCGCCGGGTAGTGCGGTCGTCGACGACGTGGGCCGCCCCGTGGGTGTGGTCATCGCCGATCCGCTCGGCACCCCGCGTCTCGCACCGGCGCTCGCCGTCGCACCGTCGTCGAAACCCGTCGACCTCATCCGCCGCGCCATGGCCCGACCCATCTGGCACCGGGGCACCCCGGTCGCCTGTACGGATTCCAGCGGCCGGCTGATCGGCCTCATCGACGTGTCCGAGCTCAGCGAGGCCGCGATCAGCGCGCTTAAGCATTGATCGGCGTTCCACCAGCAACCCCGTAAGGAGATCACCTTGAAGAAGTTCCGCTGCGGCGACATCATCCCCGGCTGCGACGCCAGCTACACCGGCGACGAGGCGAGCATCCTCGCCTCTTGTGCCGTTCACGCCACCAAAGACCACGGCCTGCCCGAGTTCTCGCCCGAGCTCGCCGCCCAGGTACGCGCCGCGATGGTCGACGTCGCGGACTGACCGCCGGTACCACCGTCGCCGCCCGCTACCCGAGCCGGGCCCACCTCAGCGGTGACCGTGCCTGAGGCCGTAGCCGGCCTCAGGCACGGTCGCGCGGTCGAACACCGTGTCGGTGCGGTGATCGACGCGGATGCCCGCCGTGAGGGTCAGCATCAGCATCGCGACCATCCCGAGTACGGGCAGCAGGCGCCGCCTGGGCGGCGCGGCCAGCAGGGCGCGCACCCGGTCCGGCACGTCGCCGCCGGACGCGGCCATCGCCGGTACCCGTTCCCGGGAGGTGATCAGGAGCGCGACCCGTGCGATGGTACGGGCGACGAGGGCCCGGTCGCCGACGGCGGCCGCGGCCTCCTCGTCGGCCCACCGCTCGACGGCGCGGCGGACCGCCCGCGCGCTGGGGCGTAGCAGCGGGTTGGCGCTGGCCGCCAGGTCGGCCGCCAGCACCCACCAGGCATGGTGATGCTCCAGGTGGGCCCGCTCGTGGGCGAGCAGCGCCCGCCTCTCGGCGGCCGACAGCGCCCGCAGCAGCCCGGTGGTCACGACGATCCGGCCGGACGGCAGGGGAGTGGCGAACGCGTCCGGCCGCTGGCTGTCGACGACCACCAGGCTGGCGTCGGTGGCCGGCAGGTGCCGGCAGTACCGCCGTACCGCGGCCATCGCCCTCGCGCGCCGCCACCCGGTCACGGCCAGCCGTACCACCGCGACGCCGACCAGCGCCGCGAAGGTGACCGCCGCCGCGAGCGGCACCGGGCTGCCGGACCGGAGCTTCGTAGCCGACCACGGCCCCAGCTCGGAGATCTCGGGCAGTTGCGCGATCCAGGGGGCGGCGAGCATGGCGATCATGACAACGCCGGAGCCCGCGATCACGACGGAGCCGGCGGTCAGCCCCACGGTCGCGGCGGCGGGCGGCAGCCGTCGGGACAGCCGGGGCGCGATCACCACGAACGCGATCCAGGCCACCACGGCGAGTAGTACCGCGGTGGTCACGACATCTCCGGTCGTGTGGCCATGCCTCACCCTATCCGGGACGGCCCGGACCGGATGGCCCCTGGCGTCCGGGCTCACGGTCCGCTCCGGTCTGTGCCGCGCAGCCCGGCCCTCATCGGCCGGCGGATGGTCGGCACCTACCATGTTGCGGTGCCCGACACTCCGGCCGATACCGGCTCCGCCCCACCGGCCGGCGCGGTGTCGCCGTTCCCGGCCGGGCTCGGGCGCCGCGCCCGCGTACCGTGGGCCGTGCTCGGCGTGATCTCCGTGGGCGGCGCCGCCGGGGCTCTGGCCCGGTACGGTCTCGGCCAGCTCGTGCCCGCGTCCGGTACCGGCTTCCCGTGGGTGACGTTCGCCGTCAACGTGTCCGGCTGCCTGCTCATCGGCGTACTGACGGCCCTGGTCAGCGACGTCTGGCCCGGCCGGCGGCTGCTGCGCCCGTTCCTGGGAACCGGACTGCTCGGCGGGTACACCACGTTCTCCACGTACGTCGTCGAGATCCAACGCCTGATCGGCGCGGGCTCCGTCGGCGTCGCCCTCACGTACCTCGCCGGCACCCTTCTCGCGGCGATCGCGGCGGTGCACGCTGGTATCACCGGCACGCGGGCGCTGGTACGGCGGGCCCGGCGGGCCGGTCGATCCCGGGAGGCCCGATGAAGCTCGAGGGTCCGGCGCTTCGCCTGACCATCTTCGTGGGCGAGGACGACCAGTGGCACCACCGGCCGGTGTACACCGAGATCGTGCACCGCGCCCACCGGGCCGGTCTGGCGGGCGCCAGCGTCATCCGCGGGGTGGAGGGGTACGGAGCGTCCTCCCGGATCCACACCAGCCGGCTGCTGTCCCTGTCGGAAGACCTCCCGGTCGCGATCATCATCGTCGACGCGGAGGAGCGGATCCGGGCGTTCCTGCCCCAGCTCGACGAGTTGGTCACCGAGGGCCTGGTGATCATCGACCCCGTCGAGGTGATCCGCTACGTCGGCCGGGAGCCGCTCGCCGGGTCCGCCGCGGGTCGGCACGAACCGGGTCCGGACGCGCCGGGTGGGGATGAACCGGGTCCGGACGCGCCGGGCCGGGCGGCGCCGTGACGCCGCTGCTCGTCGTGCTGGGCGCCGCGGTCGGCGCGCCGCTGCGCTACCTGGTCGACCGCGCCGTCCAGGCCCGCCACGACTCGCTGTTCCCCTGGGGGACCTTCGCGGTCAACGTCACCGGTTCGTTCCTGCTCGGGCTGCTCGCCGCGGCCACGCTGCGCACCCCGGGGCTGGTCATGGCGGCGCTCGGCACGGGCTTCTGCGGAGCGCTCACCACGTACTCGACCTTCGGGTACGAGACCGTCCAGCTCCTGCGGGAGCGGAGCCGCCTGGTCGCCGTGCTCAACGTCATCGCGAGCGTCGCGGCGGGTCTCGGGGCGGCCGTCGCCGGGGCCGCGCTGGCCCGATTGATCACCGGTTGAGCGCCGCTGCGCGCCGTCCGGCCTACGCCAGGCAGACCTACGCCAGGCAGAACCGACAGGATCCGCCGGATTGGAGCGTCCACCGGGGATGGGTCAGGATGACCGGATGAAGTGGACGCGCGCCGTACACCACGTCGAGACGCTCGCGCAGAGTTGCGCCGACATGGCGACCCGGCCGTCGTCGATCTTTCCCCTGCGGGTGACCCGGTTGTGGGCGGTCGGGGACCTCCTCGGGCCGGCGCGGGATCTGGAGAGCGTCACGGTCGCACTGAGCGTCGACCTACCGGTGGACGAGGTTCCGTGGTGGAGTGAGCCGCGCGGCGCCCAGCACTGGGCGAACGCCACCAAGCTGGCCAAGAACCCGATCGTGCCCTGGTGGCGGTCTGCCCACGCCCTGGTGTGGAACCACCGCATCGACCGACCGGTCCTGCTCTGGGACGAAGCCGACGGGGTCAGGACCGACGCCCTGGAGGCGCTGCGCGACGGGCGAGGAGAGTCCGTACGCCCCGATGCCCCGGCCCCGGATGAGCTGCGGGCACGCCTGAAGGACGAGTTGGGGGTCAGCCTCCGCGCACTGCGGGGGCAGACCAGGGAGTACGACGACCGGCGCTGGAGCCCCGGCAAGCTGGAGCCCGTCGCGGACGCACTGTGGCGGGCCAGCGACGGCTACCTCGACGTGCTCGACGCGGTGGAGCGTTCGTAGCGCAGACGTGCAACCAACCAGAGGGTCCGCTCCGTGTCTAGGACGACTGACGACGGAGGGACCCGAGAGATGGCGCTACGCCGCGGTTCGCCCGGTGGCGAACTCGACCGCGACGGCGAGTTCACCGAGTACTACGCGGCACGCGGGGCGAGTCTGCGCGCGGCGGCCTACCTGCTGTGCGGCGACTGGCACCTGGCCGAAGACCTGGTACAGACGGCGCTGGCGAAGCTGTACCTGAACTGGAAGCGCATCACCAGGCACGACAGTCTGGACGCGTACGCGCGCCGGGTGGTGTTCCGTGCCTTCCTCGACCACAAGCGACGGCCGTGGCACCGGGAGCAGGTGACCGACGTTTCCACCGGCACGTTCGACGTCGCGGTGTCGGGCGCCTCGGTGTCGAACAGCGCGGTCTCGGACGGTGCGGTTGAGAACCGGCTGATGCTGCGACGGGCGCTGGAGCGGGTCCCGCCGCGGCAGCGCGCGGTGCTCGTGCTGCGGTTCTGGGAGGACCTCTCCGTCGACGAGACCGCGAGCATTCTCGGCTGCTCACCTGGGACGGTCAAGAGTCAGTGCGCGCGTGGACTTGAGACGCTGCGGGGGCAACTCGACGGTGCCCGGATGGACGGTGTCGTGATAGGACGAGCGACGAGGGGTGACCAACGATGAGCGAGATCAAGGTCGTGTTCGGGCAGCTTCTCGACGTGGCGGCACCGCCCCTGCCGCCCGTGGACGCCGTACTGATCCGGGTCCGGCGGGCGGCGCGACGCCGGAACGCGCTGCGGGCCGCTGTCGGAGCGGCCGTCGGTATTACGGTCGTCGGTCTGACCGCTGTCGCCGCGCTCGGCGGCGTGGCGGCGTACCGCATGCCTGGGGGAGACCGGGTGGGTGGCGCGGGGCCCACCGCCTCGAGTCGGACTCCCGGCCCGGCTGTGAGCCCGGCTCCGTCGACGAGCCCGGTGCCGGACCCGCCGATGATCGGGGGCTCGAAATCCGACCCCGGGTACGAACGGGCCGCGGCGCTCTACCGGGTCCTGCTCTCCGTCGTACCCGCGGGTTACTCGACTCCGGACACCGATCTCGCGCGAGTCCCGGACGGCAACGCCTATGTCCGAGGCGTGCAGGCGACCGAGCGCGACCCGGTCGTCGGCATGGAGTACTACGCCGGCTTCGACGTGTACCGGGACGGGCGGGGCGGCGCGTTGAGCGTGCACCTGGCGCCGCGAAGCGGGCCGGCGCCCACCGGGGACCTCTGCCAGCAGACGGTCGTCCACCAGGGTACGGACGAGAACTGCCAGGTGCTGAAGACAGCCGACGGCACCCGGGTACGGGTGTCGTGGCGGTCGATCTCCGGCCACGGCCGGATCTACTACGCCACGCGTTACTACGACGACGCAGAGGTCATGGTGCAGCAGTCGCAGACGTGCATCCTGTGGCCCAGCTATCAGATCCTGGCTTCGCCGGTCTTCTCCGAAGCGGCGTTGGCCGAGGTGGCCGCGAAGCCCGAGTTCAACGTGTTGTCCTCGAAGGACAGCCCCAAGGCGCGGTGAGCGGGACCCGGCCGGCCGTGGCCGCGCCGGCCGGGTCCGCTTCGGTCGCTTCCCCACGACCGGCGCGACCACCCCCCAGTCGCCGCGCATCGATATCGTACACATGTTCCATCGACGCGGCTGCGACCGACCGGTGAAGTGGCGCACAGGTCGGCCGCCGTCCGGGCGTAGGGCCGCCACCTGGGGAGCTACCGGGCGGTAAACGGACACTGCGTGCGACGGGCGGGGTTGGATTGTGGCCTACCGTGTCCGCTCGTGTCCGGTTGTGGGTGCGATGGCGGCGGGGAGGGCAGGTTGCAGGCAGGATGTCAGCGGCCGATTCCGTCGGTGTCGGGTAGGGGGCCCGGGCCTCACCCCTTCATCCATCGTCCCGGGCGGGTGGAGCCCTCGGCCCCGGGGCGGAGGGCTCGTCGTGTCCGACATTGACGATCATTTGGCACGGACCATGGACCTGCCCGGCGCGGTCGGCGCGAGCCTGGTCGACTGCGCCACCGGCCTGGCACTCGGTAGCGCCGGGGCCGTGCCGGGCGGCGACGGGGAAGCCGCGGCCGCCGGCGCGGCCGAGGTCCTGTACGTCGCCTCGGGTCGGGCGCCATTCGCCTCCGCCCGGCCGAACGACGCCATCGAGGATCTCATCATCACCACCGCCAGCGGCTACCACCTGCTGCGGACCGTGCCGGTCGCGTTCGGCGGCCAACTGGCCCTCTGCCTCTGGCTCGACCGCCCGGACGGCAACCTCGCGATGGCCAGACGGCGACTCGCCGAGATCGCTGACGACCTGGTGCGGCCGCGCCCCGACGCGCCGGTGGGGTCCGCTGCGTAGGCGGTCCTCGTACGCCACGGTGCTGCCGGCGCCGTCTCCTGTCCAACCACCCCTTCCGTGAGGAGTCATGTCGGAAACCGGCCGTCAGCCCGAGATCGCCCAGCCCAGCCGTTTGCTGTCGCAGCTGGCAGACGCCGGTGAGACGGGGACGCTGTACGTGGACGGCGGTTCGAGTGGCACGGTGCACCTGATCGACGGCCGGGTGAGTTGCGTCGAGTCCCCGGCCGCGCCGGGCGTCGGCGCGCTGCTCACCACGTCCGGTCGGCTGGCTGAGCACACCTGGCAGGCGGCGGTTCAGACCGGGGCCGCCGGCCACCGGGTCGGCCGGCTCCTGGTGGAGCAGGGCCATCTCATGCAGAGCGAGCTGGAACTCTGCGTGCTGGGAGCGATCTACGATGCGGCGTTCTTCGTACTGACCACGGCCGCCACATCCGTGCGCTTCGCGCCCGGCGAGCTGCACTGGCTGGGCCGGGTCGTCGAGGTCGAGGTCGGGGCGCTGGAGCGCGAGACGAGCCGACGCGGCCGACGGCTCGACGAGATTTTCCCGGAGTCGTCGGTCGACCACGCCCCGGTCACGCCCGTCCCAACACCGCCGGTGCAACGAGTGGTGCTGACGGCCGCGCAGTGGGAGCTGGTGGTGCACGCCGACGGCAGGCGGACAGCAGCCGATCTGTCCCGTCTGCTCGGTCGCCCCGGATACGCGACCCTCCAGGAGGTGCGCCGGCTGTCCGCGGCAGGGCTGCTGCGCAACGCCGGTCCGCCGTCCTCCGGCGGGGACCGCGGCGCCGTCGATGCCCCTCCTGATGAGGGGGCCTCCGCGGTCGCCGACCCCGATCACGGTGTCACCGGCCCGGACCCGGTGGCCGAGGGCGAATCGCCGACCCGCACCAGGGCTGCGACGCGCCGTGAGGGTGGTCATCGGCGGCAGAGGGATCCGCAACCCAGCGGCCCCAACGGTGCCGGGCCGGTCGATGCCGTGCCGGACGACGCGCTTCTCGGTCGGCTCCGTGCCGCACTGAAGGCGCTGCGATGACCCGGGTCTCCGTCGCCCAGCATGCTGCCCTCGATGACGGCGGTCCGCACGGTCATGACCGCCCCAGAACCCGTGCAGACCTTTGACAGTGAAGGAGAACTCACCGTGAGCGCCAACCCAGCGGTACTGGCGGAGTTGGAGGACCTGCGCCGGCGCCTGCCTGAGCTTGTTGGCACCGTGCTCGCCAGCACCGACGGCCTGTTGCTGGCGCACGACGCGTGCGACCTCGAGCCCGACGGCATCGCCGCGCTCGTCGCGGCGCACTTCGCCCTGTCTCAACGCTTCGCCGACGTGGTGGGCCACGGTGAGCTGCGGGAGACGGTCATCGAGTGCGGGAACGGCTACCTGACCACGTACGCGGTGGGGCCGCACGCGGTGCTTGCGCTGGTGACCAGCCAGGAGGCCAACCTGGCCCGGGCACATTTGGAAGCGCGGCGTACCGCCGCCAAGGTCAGCGTCGTGCTCGTCGTGAGTCCACCGGCGTCTCCGGTGTCCAGGCCGGCCGCCTCGGCCTTCGTCACCCAGGCCGTGCCACCGCTGGCACGCCGGACGCCGATGGCCGCGCTTTCGGACCTCATCCCCTCACCCCGCGGCTGGCTGGAAACCCCGCAGCGTTGACCGATCCCGACGACTCGGCCGGTGGTACCACCGCCACCGGCCGTCGACCCGAGCGCGTCCGGCGAGAGCCGGGCACACCTCTCACCGGTGCGGCTGATGCCGCACCGGCGACCGGGCCCGCCGACACGGCGGGCCGCCACCCGAAATGAACTGGAGGACCCATGGCTGACATGGATACCGCTCTGAAGGACGCGATGCAGATCGAAGGTGCGATCGGCGTCGCGCTCGTCGACTACTCGAGCGGCATGGCGCTCGGCGTGGCCGGTGGCGGCAAGGATTTCGACCTGAATGTCGCCGCCGCCGGCAACACCGACGTGGTGCGGGCGAAGCTTCGCACGATGGAGATGCTCCACCTCAACGAGGTGATCGAGGACATCCTCATCACGCTGGACACCCAGTACCACCTGATCCGTCCGCTGACCGGCCGGTCGGGCAAGGGCCTGTTCCTGTACCTGGCACTGCGCAAGGACCGCGCCAACCTGGCACTGGCCCGGCACCACATGCGTCGCATCGAGGCAGAACTCGACGTCTGAGGCGTTCGCTGAGGCGCTGATCCAGGAGACGGTGCCGATCTAGGAGAAGTGGTCGCTCCCGGGGGTGTGTCGGGCCGCCACTTCTCCTAGATCGACGAGTTGGGATCGACGAGTTGGGTCCTACGCCCGCGTGCAGGCGGTCCCGTTGAGGGCGAAGTTGCTGGGCGCCGAGTTGGTTCCGCTGTATGTGCCCTGGAAGCCGAACGACACGCTGCCGTTCGGTGCGATGGACGCGTTGTAGCCGGCATTGGTCGCGGTCACCGCGGAGCCGCTCTGCGCGACGGTCGCGTTCCAGGCGCTGGTGACCTGCTGATTACCGGGGAACGAGAACGTCAGCCGCCAGCCGTTCACGGCACTGCTCGACGTGTTGGTGACGGAGACGTCGGCGGTGAAGCCGTTGTTCCAGCTGTTGGTCGTGTACGTCACCCGGCAGGCACCGCCGCCGCTCGGGGGAGGCGTGGTCGACGGCGGCGGCGTCGAACCCCCTCCACCACCGCCGTTGACGGTCGCGGAGAAGGAGTTGACGGCCAGGCCCACGCCGCCGACCCACGGCTCGAAGCCGGCCTGGATGCTCGTCAGGTACCAGGAGTTGGTGACGTTGCTGCGGGTCTTCGTGTCGTTGATGAAGTCGAGGACGCTGAAGCTCCAGCTCGTGATGGGTGACGGCGCGACGTACGAGACGACGTTGTTGGAGCCGTTGCTGCCGGTCCAGACCTCCCAGGTACGGCCGCCGATGGTGGCGCTACCGGTCCGGGAGCCCACCGGCTGGATGGAGCCCTGCCGGTTGAACCAGATCATGATCTCCTGCTGGTTCACGCCGTCCTTTTTGGGCGTCGGGTCCAGCCAGATGTCGTACGCGGCGTCGTAGGTGCCGCTGCTCGGGTACGAGAAGCTGATGCTGCTCGTCGCGCTGCTGATCTGGCTGACCTGTAGGGGCAGGTTGGTGCCGGGGGAGCAGTTGGTGTAGTGGCAGCCGTAGTAGATCGCCGGGTACGCGCCGGGCGCACCGTTGGTGGGTTTGTTGTGGCTTGCCGTGGTGATCGAGAACCCGCTGTTGGTCACGTTGATGCACTGTGTGGTGCTGTCGCCCCAGTTGTTGTTCATGACGACGTACCGGTTCGCCACTGTCGTCGAGCCGTACTGGTCGCAGATCTGGGTGTCGGCGCGCGCGGGGCCGGCGGTGGCGACGACGGCGATCGAGCCGGCGAGCAGCAGGCCGGCCGCGCCGACGGCGCGGAGTAGACGTTTCATGGTGCTCCTTGGTGGGCGTCCATGCAGTGGGCGTCCATGCAGTGGGCGGCCATGGAGTGGGCGTCCATGGAGTGCGGGGGAATTCCGGGAGCGCTCCCACCAAGAGGCTAAGACACATTTACATACATGAAAAGATGAGAGGAGCCTTTTCCGTTCGCTTCACCGGGGATGCGCGGCTCAGGGGGGCCTGTCGCGGAGGGATCTGTCGCTCAGGTCAGGAATTCACACCGGCGGCCTCGTGGGCATCGAGCACCCCGACGACCTGTGGGCCGACCTCGCCCAGGCCCTCGACGCGGTCGTCGGCAGTCAGGCGAGTGGGCGGCCAGGCCGGCGGTGACCGGCCCGACCGCCCACGACAGCCGGAGATACGTCAGAGCGTGGCGGCGACCAGTTCCGCGATCTGTACGGCGTTGAGAGCCGCGCCCTTGCGCAGGTTGTCGCTGGAGCAGAACAGCGCGAGCCCGTGCTCGACGGTCTCGTCGGCACGGATCCGACCGACGTAGGTCGGGTCCTGGCCGGCGGCCTGCAGCGGCGTCGGGATGTCGGACAGCACCACGCCGGGGGCGCCGTCGAGCAGGTCGCGGGCGCGCTGCGGGTTGATCGGGCGGGCGAACCGCGCGTTGATCTGCAGCGAGTGGCCGGTGAAGACGGGGACCCGCACGCAGGTACCGGAGACCTTCAGATCCGGGATCTCGAGGATCTTGCGGCTCTCGTTGCGGAGCTTCTTCTCTTCGTCGGTCTCGTCGGAGCCGTCGTCGACGACGGAGCCGGCCAGCGGCAGGACGTTGAACGCGATCGGCCGGGCGAACTTGCGCGGTGCGGGGAACTGCACGCCCGAGCCGTCGAAGGCCAGTTCGGTCGCCCGGTCGGCGACCTTGCGGGTCTGCTCGTCCAGCTCCGCGACGCCGGCGAGCCCGGCACCGGAGACCGCCTGGTACGTGGAGACAACGAGGCCGACCAGCCCGGCCTCGGCGTGCAGCGGCCGCAGGACCGGCATGGCGGCCATGGTCGTGCAGTTCGGGTTGGCGATGATGCCCTTGGGACGGACGGCCGCGGCCTGCGGGTTGACCTCGGACACCACCAGCGGTACGTCCGGATCCATCCGCCACGCCGAGGAGTTGTCGATCACCACGGCGCCGGCCGCGGCGACGCGGGGAGCCAGCTCCTTCGAGGTCGCCCCGCCGGCGGAGAACAGCACGATGTCGAGGCCCGAGTAGTCCGCCGTGGCGGCGTCCTCGACGGTCACCTGCCCGTCTTGCCAGGGCAGGGTCCGGCCGGCCGAGCGGGCGGAGGCGAACAGCCGCAGCTGCGTGGTCGGGAACTGCCGCTCCGCCAGGATCTGGCGCATGACGCCGCCTACCTGGCCGGTGGCTCCGACGATGCCGATTCTCATGCAGCGAGATTACCGAGGTCAGAGGCGGCCCGCAGGCGGTAATCCCGGCATATGGGTGCGACACCGACCACGGTGACGGAGTTCACCGAAGGGACGTCCTCACCGAAGGGACGTGCTCACCGAGGGGACCTGGTCACCGGGTGGAGACCCGACGGTACCGGGAGATCGCCATCGGTACGAAGAGGGCGAGGATGCCCACCGACCAGAGCAGCGCCAGCAGGACCGGGTGCGCGGCCGGGAAGCCGTCGCCCCGGGCGAGCCCCTGCGGCGCGTTGCCCCACAGATCGCGCAGGGCCAGCGCGATCGAACTGATCGGGTTCCAGTCGGCGACCGGCTGCAGCCAGCCGGGCAGCGTACTGGTGGAGATGAAGGCGTTGGACAGGAATGTCATCGGGAACAGCCAGATGAAGCCGGCCGACTGGGCCACCTCCACGCTGCGCGCGGCGAGTCCGATGACGGCGGCGATCCAGCTCATCGCGTACGCGAAGAGAAAGAGCACGCCGAACCCGGCGAGTGCACCCCAGGGGCCGGTGTGCACGCGCCAGCCGACCAGCAGCGCGCACGCGCCCATGACGAGCACGACCAGGAGGTTGTTGAGCAGGTCGGAGGTGGTCCTCCCGACGAGGACGGCGGCACGGGACATCGGCAGCGACCGGAACCGGTCGACGATGCCCTTGGTCAGGTCGTCGGCGAGCCCGATGGCGGTCAGCGACGAGCCGAAGGCGACGGTCTGGGTGAAGATTCCGGCCATCAGGTACTCCTTGTAGGCCACCCCCGTGCCCCTGATGGCGCCACCGAAGACGTACGTGAAGAGCAGCACGAACATGATCGGCTGGATCGTCGAGAAGATCAGCAGGTCCGGAATCCTCTTGATTTTGATCAGGTTGCGCTTCGTCACGATCCAGCCGTCGTGCAGCGCGCCCGCGACCTCACTCATCCGACGTCCCCGCTCATCCAACGTCCCCGCTCATCGCACTCCCTCACTCCTGTCGCCGCGCGACCGCCGCCCTCCCGCCGCGGCCGTACCCTCCGGAGCGTGCTCGCCCGACCCGGCCGCCTGGCCGGTGAGCTTGAGGAACACGTCGTCGAGGGTGGCCCGCCGGATGCCGATGTCCACCGGCTCGATCCCGGCGGCGTCCATCAGCCGGACGACGTCGAGCAGCACCCGGGTGCCGCCGGCCGGCGCGCTGACCCGCCGGGCCAGCGTGTCCACCTCGGGCACCTCGCCGCAGACCTTCTCCACCGCCACCCGTACGGTCTCCAGCTCCGCGTCGCGGGCGACGGTGACCTCCAGCCGCTCGACGGCGACCTGGCGCTTGAGCTCGGTGGCGGTACCCCGGGCGATCGCCCGCCCGTGGTCGATGACGACGATCTCGTCGGCGAGCCGGTCGGCCTCCTCCAGGTACTGCGTGGTGAGAAGCAGCGTCGAACCGGAGCGGACCCGCTCGTGGATGACCTCCCACATGCCGAGCCGGCTGCGCGGGTCCAGACCGGTGGTCGGCTCGTCGAGGAAGATGACGGGCGGCGAGGTGATCAGCGCACCGGCCAGGTCAAGGCGTCGCCGCATGCCACCGGAGTACGTCTTGACCGTACGTTTGGCCGCTTCGGCCAGGTCGAAACGCTCCAGCAACTCGTACGCGCGTTGCCGGGCCCGTGCCTTGCCGAGCTGGTAGAGCCGGCCGATCATCTCGAGGTTCTCGTACCCGGTCAGGTTGTCGTCGACCGCCGCGTACTGGCCGGACAGGCCGATGACCTTCCGGACCCGCTGCGGCTCGGCCAGCACGTCGATGCCGGCGACGCTGACCCGGCCCTCGTCCGGTCGCAGCAGTGTCGCCAGGATCCGTACGCATGTCGTCTTTCCGGCGCCGTTGGGGCCGAGCAGTCCGAGCACGGTGCCTTCTGTCACCCGCAGGTCGAGGTGGTCGAGCGCGCGCACGGTGCCGTAGGTCTTGACGAGCCCTTCCGCGACGATCGCGTCTGCCATGCCGCCAACGTACCGGTGGTATCGGAAAGTAGCAGCGCAATTTCGGACTGAAGTAGGCCGATGAGTACAGGATCAAATCGGCGCTACCCATATTAGAGTGTGGCCCCGAACACTATCGTCGACGACTCTGATCGAAGGTTCACTGTGGACACTGCGTCTGCTGGGAGTGTTGGGTAGCCGTGGGAGGTCGTCACGCTCGGGCCCACAGCCGGCCACGCCGCGAGGGCCGGTCGGCCCCCGGCGCACTGAGCATCGTCGCCGCCGCCGTCGCCGTACTCGTCGTTCTGACCGGAAGCTGGGGCGCCTACCGTGCGCTCACCAACCAGCTGTGCGGCCAAAAGATCAACCTGTCGCTTTCGGCCGCCCCCGAGATCGCGCCGGCCGTACGGGAGACCATGGCCAAGGCGGAAGGTGAACTGCGCTCGGGTGACAAGTGCGTGTCGGTCGAGGTCATCTCGGCCGATCCGGCCGATGTCGCGGCGGCGATCGCCAACCACCACGGGTCCTCGCTCGGCGGGCTGGGCCAGGCCAGCGTCAGGACGAAGGTCCCGGACGTGTGGATTCCGGACTCGTCGATGTGGCTGCAGCGGCTGCGCTCCGGCGGGCAGGACTGGGTGCCGGACGACGCCCAGTCGGTCGCGCGCAGCCCGGTCGTCCTGGCGATGCCGGAATCGGCGGCGACCGCGCTCGGCTGGCCGAACAAGAAGCTGACCTGGACCGACCTGTTTCCCCGCCTGATCTCCGACATCAGGGTGCGCAGCGGCGTGGTCGAGCCCACCCGGGACGCGGCCGGGCTGTCCGGCCTGCTGGCGCTGGTCAGCGCAGGCGAGGCGGTCGGGGGGTCGGCCGGCCGGCAGACGACCGTCGGGGCGTTGCGGGCGTTCGCCATCGGGCGCTCGGCGCTGCGGGAGGACCTGCTCGCGCGGTTCCCCCGCTCGACGGACGTCACGTCGGCCGCGCGGAGCCTCACCGCCGCGCCGCTGACCGAGCAGGCGGTCATCTCGTACAACAGCAAGCAGCCGCCGGTACCGCTGGCCGCGCTGTACGTGGACCCGGCGCCGGTGCCGCTGGACTACCCGTTCGCGGTCATGCCCGGTACGTCCGTGGACAAGGGGACCGCGGCCGGGGCGGTGCTCGCACTGCTCGCCGGCGACGCGTACCGCAACCGGCTCGCCGCCGTCGGGCTGCGCGGCGACGACGGCGGCGTGGGTGCCGGCTTCGCCGCGCCCAGGGGCGCCCCGTCGCTGACCGCGCCGACCGCCACCCCGCCCGACCCGGGTCGCATCGAGACCCTGCTCTCCACCTGGACCACGGTCACCTCGCCGGGCCGGATGCTCGCGGTCATCGACGTGTCCTCCTCGATGACCCAGCCGGTTCCCAGCGCCGGCGGCGCGACCAGGCAGCAGGTGACGATCGAGGCCGCGCTGCGCGGGCTGGCGCTGTTCGACGACACCTGGTCGGCCGGGCTGTGGATCTTCTCCACCCAGCTCGACGGCGCCAACGACTACCGTCAGCTGGTACCCATCGCTCCGCTGTCCGAGCAGCGCCAGCAGTTGCTCGCCGCGCTGGGCGAGGTCAAGTCGAAGCGGGACGGCGGCAACGGCCTGTACGACACGACGCTGGCGGCCTACAAGGCGGTACAGGCCGGCTGGGACCCGAGCCGGGTCAACTCCGTCGTGATCATGACGGACGGGATGAACGACGACCAGTCGGGCCTGTCCCTCGACCAACTGGTCGAGGAGCTGAGGAGGGTCGCGGACCCGGCCCGGCCGGTCCAGGTCATCGCGGTCGGCATCGGCAACGACGTCGTCGAGGGCGACCTGAAGCGCATCACCGATACGACCGGTGGCGGCACGTTCACCACGTCCGACCCCTCGAAGGTCGGTGACCTCTTCCTCAAGGCGATCGCCCTGCGGACCGGCGTACGGCGGTAGGCGCAGCGGAGGGGCGCTCCTCGTGCCCCTCCGCGCTACGGGTGATCGAGCGGCTCGGCCGGCAGGTCGAGACCGGTGAGGATCTGGTCGACGACCTGGGCCGGCGTGCCGTCCACCGATACGGTGAAGACGCCCTCGTCGGGCTCGGGCGGTTCCAGGTCGGCGAACTGGCTGTCGAGCATGCCGGGGGCGAAGAAGTGGCCGTGCCGCGCGACCATGCGGCTCTTGATCAGGTCGGGGCTGCCGGCCAGGAACACCGGGCGGACCCCGGGGCGGCCCTCGCGCAGCAGTTCGCGGTACGCCCGCTTGAGCCCGGACGAGGTGACGACGCCGGGTTCGTGCGCGGCGCGCCGCTCGTCGATCCAGCGCCCGATCGCCTCCAGCCACGGCTTGCGGTCGGCGTCGGTGAGCGGTTGGCCGGCGGCCATCTTCTCGATGTTGGCCTGCGGGTGGAAGTCGTCGGCCTCGGCGTACCGCCACCCGAGGCGGCCGGCGAGCATCGATCCCACGGTGGTCTTGCCGCTACCGGAGACCCCGGTGACCAGGACGACCGGAGGGTTCTCCGGTTCGCCGGGCTCGGTCGGCGTGCCGGTCGCGGAGTTCGGCCCGCCGGGCGATGTGTTCGGCATGCCGGGCAATGTATCTGCCATTCGGACACCACGCACAGGGGTAACTACCGACACATAGTCCGCTGTGAGGGAGGTATCGGATGTGAAGACCGTGGTCACGGTCGGGCCGGGGTAGCGTCGGCTCGGACGGGCGCAATACGAGGAACTCGACCGGGCTGAGGACGGAAGGGACGAGGCACCATGGCGGACAAGGCACAGATCGGTGTGACCGGCCTGGCGGTGATGGGCCGCAACCTGGCACGCAACCTGGCCAGGCACGGGCACGCGGTCGCCGTCCACAACCGGTCGCCGGAGCGGACCAAGGCGTTGGTCGAGGAGTTCGGCCACGAGGGTACGTTCCTGCCGGCCGATACCCCCGAGCAGTTCGTGGCCTCGCTGGAGCGGCCCCGGCGGGTGGTGATCATGGTCAAGGCCGGCGCACCGACCGACGCCGTGATCGAGGAGTTCGCCCCGCTGCTGGAGCCGGGCGACATGATCATCGACGCCGGCAACGCGCACTTCGCCGACACCCGGCGGCGCGAGGCGGCGCTGCGCGAGCGCGGCCTGCACTTCGTCGGTACCGGGGTCTCCGGTGGCGAGGAGGGCGCGCTGCACGGGCCGAGCATCATGCCCGGCGGGTCGCCCGAGTCGTACGAGGCGCTCGGGCCGCTGCTGGAGGACATCTCGGCGAAGGTCGACGGCACCCCCTGCTGCACCTACGTCGGCCCGGACGGCGCCGGTCACTTCGTCAAGATGGTCCACAACGGCATCGAGTACTCCGACATGCAGCTCATCGCGGAGGCGTACGAACTGCTACGGCACGCCGGCGGGATGGAGCCGGCGCAGATCGCCGAGGTGTTCCGCCGGTGGAACACCGGCCGGCTGGAGTCGTACCTGATCGAGATCACGGCCGAAGTGCTCGCGCACACCGACGCGGCGACCGGCAAGCCGTTCGTGGACGCGGTGGTCGACCAGGCCGAGCAGAAGGGCACCGGCCGGTGGACCGTACAGATCGCGCTCGACCTCGGCGTGCCGGTGAGCGGCATCGCGGAGGCGGTCTTCGCCCGGTCGCTGTCCGGCCACGCCGACCTGCGCGACGCCGCGCGTGACCTGCCCGGGCCGCGGCCCAGCAGGGTCGGCGACGTCGACGCGCTCGTCGAGGACGTCGAGCAGGCGCTGTACGCGTCGAAGATCGTCGCGTACGCGCAGGGCTTCAACCAGATCCAGGCCGGCAGCGCCGAGTACGGCTGGAACATCGACCCGGGCGCGATGGCGACCATCTGGCGCGGCGGCTGCATCATCCGCGCGCGGTTCCTCGACCGGATCCGGGCCGCCTACGACGCCGACCCCGACCTGCCCACACTGCTCGTCGACGACCACTTCCGGGACGCCGTCGCCGGCGCGCAGGACTCGTGGCGGCGGGTGGTCGCCACGGCGGCACAGTCGGGTATCCCGGTGCCGGGCTTCTCGACGGCGCTGGCCTACTACGACGGCCTGCGGGCGCAGCGGCTGCCGGCCGCGCTGGTACAGGGGCAGCGCGACTTCTTCGGTGCCCACACGTACCGCCGGGTGGACCGCAACGGGGCCTTCCACACGCTGTGGGGCGGTGACCGCAGCGAGGTGAGCGCGTAGGTCTGCGTGCGCCGCGCGCTGCACTCCAGGGCCCGCGCCACCGCGCACTCCAAAATCCTCGCAGTGTGGGCGAAACTGCTGCTGAGCGCTCGGTGACAGCAGCAGTTTCGCCCACACTGTTGCGAGCCTCTGCTGGACACCCGGCGTGGATCTTGACCCTTCACCCGAACCGGGTGATCCCATGTCATCCCCGGTGGGCGGGTAATTGCGCATGACCACCGCAGCGGAGCCGCGGACCGACGATCAGATCCAGCTCGACGTGATCGAGGAGTTGAACTGGGACGCCCGCGTCCAGCCCAACGAGATCGGCGTGGCGGTCAAGGACGGCATCGTGACGCTCATGGGGTGGGTGGACAACTACGCCAAGAAGTGGGTAGCCGAGCGCATCACCCACCACGTACGCGGGGTGCGGGCGGTCGCCAATGACATCGAGGTGCGCCTGCCCAGCTCCGCCGAGCGTACCGACGCCGACATCGCCGCGGCCGCGACGCACGCCCTGGAGTGGGACGCGTTCGTCCCGATCGAGAACCTCGAGGTGACCGTGTCGAAGGGCTGGGTCATCCTCCGCGGTGAGGTCGGGTGGGAGTACGAGCGACGGGCGGCCGAGCGCGCGGTGCGCCGGCTGGCCGGTGTCCGCGGCGTCACGAACCTGATCACCGTCCGGCCTCGGATCGCGTCCTCGCTGGAGGACCTCAAGCAGCGCATCGAGCACGCGCTGGTTCGCAGCGCCGCCACGGACGCCCAGCAGATCTCCGTGGAGGTGAAGGGCGATCAGGTCGTGCTGACCGGAACCGTGCGCTCCTGGGCGGAGCGGGAGGAGGCGGAGCGGGTCGCCTGGTCAGCCCCGGGCGTCACCCACGTGGACAACCGCATCGTGGTCACGCCCTGAGCCGGTCGCCCTGAGCCGGTCACGCTGAGGCCGGTCGCGCCCTGAGCCGTCACGCCCTGAGCCGTCACGCCCTGAGCCGTCACGCCCTGAGCCGTCACGCCCTGAGCCGGTCACGCCGAGGCACCGGGCAGCCGGTGGGGCTGACTGATCAGCTCAAGCTGGCCCGGTTGGCATCGTCGCTCGCCACTCTCGGCGGCGCACTGGGGGCCGCGGCGCAGAGCGACGAGGAGGTGCGGGAGGCCGCGTACGGTTACCAGCCCGACCGGGAACTGTCCGGCCACTGACCTGCCACTGCCGGATCCGCCGCCACGGTACCGAGCTATCTGGTCCATGAACGGCCGTTTTTGACGGCGGTGGCGGACCCTTCCGGGTACCGTCGATGCGCCCTTCGCCAGGGCGTTCGCCCTGGTTGCGCGATCCCGTGCGACGCCGCCGAAGGCCCGTTAACCTCCGTGTTTGTGAGCGGTAGAGGTGTGATGGCGGCCCTTGCGGGTGCGTTGCTGGTGTCGCCGGTTGCCACGCCGGCCCCGGGTACGAGCCCGTCCCCGGCGCCCCGTCCGTCGGCGAGCGCTCCGGGGTCGGCCGGTTCTCCGGCCCCGTCGGCGAGCGTCCCGATCGTGCCGGCGAACGCCACCCGGCCGCCGTTCGTGCCGTGCCCGACCCCGCCCACGCCCGTCGCGCGGCTGCCCCGCCCGACCCCGCCGCCGCGCGACGCGGCGCTGCCCACGATCGGCGGCGAGGGTCTGGCGACCGCGGGGCTGACGGTGCCGGCCGGCGCGCC
Source organism: Planosporangium mesophilum (assembly GCF_016863255.1). Lineage (GTDB taxonomy): Bacteria > Actinomycetota > Actinomycetes > Mycobacteriales > Micromonosporaceae > Planosporangium > Planosporangium mesophilum. The sequence goes on along the minus strand of NZ_BOON01000049.1, from coordinate 37,896 downwards.
GCCGCCACCAACGAACATCAGCGCCACCTCGTGGGTGGTGGCCGACCTCGACACCGGTGCCGTGCTCGGCGCCTGCGGCCCCCACGAGCTGAGCCCACCAGCCAGCGTGCAGAAGCTGCTGCTGGCGGCGGCGGTGCTGCCCAAGCTGGATCCCGCCCAGGTCATCGAGGTCACCGACGCCGACCTGGACTTCGAGCCAGGCAGTTCGGCCATGGGCCTGCTGGCCGGCGGCCACTACCGGATCGAGACGCTCTGGCTGGGGCTGATGCTGAACTCGGGCAACGACGCGGCCAACGTCCTCGCCAGGCTGGGTGGTGGCGACGACGGACTGGCGGGCGGCCTGCGGCTGATGAACGAGACGGCCCGTCACCTCGGTGCGCTGGACACGCACGCGGACACCCCGTCCGGTCTCGACGGGCCGAACCAGTTCACCAGCGCGTACGACCTGGCGCTGATCTCGCGCGCCGACTTCGCCCGCCCCGACTTCCGTACGTACACCTCGACCCAGGTGGCCTCCGTGCCGCCCCAGCCGCCGCAGGATCCCAAGGGTTTCGAGATGGGCAACGACAACCAGTTGCTCTACCAGTACCCGGGCGCCCTGGGCGGCAAGGTGGGCTTCACCGACCTGGCCCGCCACACCTACGTCGGCGCCGCGGAGCGCAACGGCCGGCGGCTGGTGGTGACGTTGCTCGGTGCGGAGACCGAGCCGGTCCGCGGCTGGCAGCAGGGCGCGGCGCTGCTCGACTGGGGCTTCTCGGTGCCCGCCGGGGCGGCGGTGGGCCGGTTGGTCGAGCCGGGGGAGACCGACCCCAAACCCAGCCCCAGTCATAGATCGGTACCGCCGGCGCTCCGCTCGGTGAGCGCCGTGCCGGTGGCGGCGGTACCGCGGTCGCGGCGACAGGCGATGAGCCGCTGGACGCCCCACAACGTGGGAAGCCTGGCCGTCGTCGTGGTCACCGTGCCGCTGGCGCTGGGGGTCCTGCTGTCCACCCTGCGGCGGAACCGTTCGAAGACCTGATCACGCGCCATCCGACACCGCCGCCGCGGCCCCGGGGCCGCGGCGGTCCGTGTCGCGGCGGCCGTGTCGCGGCGGCCGTGTCGCGGCGGTCCGTGTCGCGGCGGACCTGTCGCGACCGTGCGTGATCCAACGGCGTCGACCTTGTGACCAAGCCGCCACGGCCCCCCTACTAGAATTTTTCTCGCGTACACCGGTAGGGTCGCATCCGCTTCCCGGTTCTCGCGGCGTCCAATTTTCCCGTAACCGGGCTGACCGGTGGTCGTTGCCGGAATTGACGCTCAGGTGGGCCGCGCCCGCGTGGATCTGTGGAGAAGGATGACGCTGCAGTCGTTGACGAAGGACAGCGCGGCCGGGCACAGGCGGCAACGGGTCAGGACGTTCGTCATCCAGCCCCTTGTCGTCATATTGGCGTTGCTCATGTTCTGGTACGCCGGTACGGGCGCGTTCGTCTCGACCCGCGACGGCCTGAACATGCTCGACGGAACGAACCCCCAGGTCGACGCGCTGCGGCAGCGCAGCCAGTTCGAGCAGCTCCGTCGGGACCTCGCCGCGCAGGTGCCACCCGGCACCCGGATGTACCCCGAACTGCCGTGGGACCTGTGGCGGCACCGCCTGATCGAGTTCGGGATCATGGCCGGTGCGCGGATGGTCCCCGACCCCGGGCAGGCCCAGGTGCGGGTCAAGGTCGTCGAGGACCCGGCCGCGCCCAACGGCGTCCGGCTCGTCGTGACGCGGGTCGGGTGAGGCCGCGATGAGCGCGCTCTTCGCGGTCGTACTGGTAACCGTCGCCGGACTGCCGCTGGCCTTCGCCCTCACCCGCAGCGTCCCCTTCGCCGCCCTCTTCGCGCCGCTGGTGGCCGCTCTGGTCTTCACCGTGGCCACGATCGCGATGCTGATCGTCGGCGGTCCGTTGGTGCCGTGGCTGGTGGCTGCGTTGGTGGCGGAGGTCGCCTTGGCAGCCGTGCTGCTCCGGCGAGGGGGCGGCCGACTGCTCCACGGCTCGTGGGTCGACGCCGTCTGGCTGGTCGTACCGCTCGCGGTGCCCTGCGTGTTCTTCCTGGCTCAGCCCCTGAACTGGGACGCGCACTCCATCTGGTGGCTGCACGCCGCGTACTTCACCAAGGGCGCGGAGTTCTCGAGGTACACCATCGGCAACCCGCTCTGCCACGACCTGCAGTGCGACTACCCGCCGCTGCCCTCGGCCACCCAGGCCGCCGCGTGGAGCGTGCTCTCCGGCTACGACTACCGGGTGGCGCAGGCGCTGTCGACGGTGGTCACCCTCTCCGCGATCGTCATGCTCGGCCTCGCCGTGCGTACGGTGACCGACCGGGCGCCGGCCATCGTCTCCCGGCTGGCCGCCGTCGGCGTCATGGTGGCCGTGTGGGCCACCGCGCCCGCCACCATCACCGGCGGACAGGCCGACCCGGTGTGGTCGGCGGCGTTCGTGGCCGGCGCGGTGCTGCTGCTGTACGGCCGCGATCCGTGGCAGCGCCCAACCCTGCCGTTGCTGCTGTTGGCCGTCGCGGCGCTCAGTAAGAACGAGGGCTTCGTCCAGGTCGTCATGTTCGCCGCGCTGCTGACCCTGCGCGAACGCCGCAACCTCCGCAGGGCCTGGATGGTGTGGATCCCGGTGGCGGCCGGGGGCGTGTGGTCGGCGCTCGTACGGTCCCTCGGCGCCAGCACCGACCTGGTCAAGGGCGGCCATTTCCGGGGGCTGATCACCGGGGACCCGGCGGTGCTCGACCGGATCCCCCCGACCCTCGGCGCGATGTGGGACGTGATCGGGATGATCACGGTACTGTCCCTCGCCGTGGCCCTGCTCGGTGCGCTGTTCCTGCGGGGCCGGCGACGTGAGCTGGGCATGGGGTCGGACGCGTGGATGTGGCTGGTCGCGTTCGCCTACGCCGGCACGCTGGTCGTGACGTACGCGATCAGCATGCACGACCTGGAGTGGCACCTGGTGACGTCGCTGGGCCGCGTCACCATTCCGCTCGTACTGATGGCGTGCGCGAGCGCCGCCTGCTGGGCGGCGGTGGCCGTCGCCGGGGACGGCCACCGTGCCGTCGGCGACGACACCGCCGTTGACGACACCGCCGGCAGGCCCGCCCGCGCCGGGGAGCCCGAGCCCGACCACGAACCGCCCGTACGGGCCCGGAGCTAGGCAACTCACCGGGGACTTCGCGGCCAGGCGTAACAGCGGCACGCGGGGATCAGTCGCCGGCCGCGGACCAGCTCGACCAGCGCTCGACGTCGATCGCCACCACCGGCCCGCGGGGCGGGTTCTCCCGGTACTGCGGGTAGCGCGTGGCCAGCAGCGCGACGGCGTCGCGGGCCTCGGGTTCACCGGCGTCGAGGACCCGGCCGGTACCGTCGGCCCGCACCCACCACAGGCTGTCCCAGTCGTCGGAGTAGTGGTCCACGAGGACGGCGACGCGCGGGTTGGCCTGGATGTTGGCCAGCCGGCGTAGCGACGTGGAGCGCTTGGGCTTGGCGTCCACGGCGCTGTAGATCCGGTACCGTGCCCCGCCGGAGTCGGAGCCGTCGGCGGCCAGCGCGAAGACCATCGGTACGAGGTGCGGGCGACCGCCGGCGTCCGCGGTGGCGAGCCGGGCGACCCGGACCTCCGCGAACCGCCGGCGCGCCTCCTCGTCGTTCATCCGCCGGTGACCCGGTCAGCCGCCGGTGAACTGGACGATCGCGTCCTCCCACACGTCGAGGGACTGCTGTACCGGCCCGGCCGGGCCAGACGGCAGCCAGTGCAGCGCCCGCCGCACCCCGGCCCGCTCGAAGCGCTCGAGCACGCCGGGGTCGGGCGGTGCGGCCAGGATCTGTACCTCGATGTGCCGGTCCGCCCGCGAGCGCAGCTCGTTGATGCGGTCGAAGAGCGTGTCGTCGCCGCGCCAGTTCGGCATCCAGGCGTCGCCGAACGCGAGCACCCGGTCGAGCACGGTCGGCCCGTCACCGCCCACGAGGACCGGCGGATGCGGCCGCTGGGCCGGTTTGGGGTACGACCAGATCCGCTCGAAATTCACGTACTCGCCGGAGTAGCTCGCCTCGTCCTGCGTCCAGATCGCCTTCATCGCCTCGACCCGCTCGCGCAGGATCGCCATCCGCTTGCGCGGGTCGGTGCCGTGGTTGCTCATCTCCTCGCGGTTCCAGCCGGCGCCGACGCCGAACTCGAAGCGGCCGCCGGACAGGTGATCCACACTGGCCACCGCCTTGGCGGTGACGATCGGGTCGCGCTCGATGACCAGACAGATGCCGCTGCCGACGCGCAGCTTCGTGGTGGCCATCGCGGCCGCCGTCAACGCGACGAACAGGTCGTAGGAGTGCCAGTATTTTCTGGGCAGCGCGGTGCCCGGCGGGCCCTCGGGCCAGGGGCTTTCGCGACTCGCCGGGATGTGGGTGTGCTCGGCGAAGAGCAGCGCGTCCTGCCCGTGGTCCTCCAGCATCTGTGCCAGGGCGCCTGGGTTCATGCCGTCATGTGTCGGGAAATATCCGGCCCCGAAGTCCATTCCACCAAGTCTAGGGGCGCAACCTCCGGTCCGCTCGCCGTACCGCACGACGCGAGTACCGCGGCGCACGTGGGAGCCGTCGCCGGGGCCGAGTACGTCGCCGGGGCCGAGTACAACGCCGTGTCCGATGCGGTACGCGCCTTCGAGTTCGGCCTGCAGCGCGTGCTCGACGGGGTGGAGGCGCTGATCCGGGAGCGCTAGCGGGACTGGTTTGTGCGATGGCCTCGGGGTAGTCCCCGTCCATGGTCCACATCGCGGCCGAGGTCCTGGTGTCCCGCCTGGCCGAATGGGGTGTGGACACGGTGTACGGGCTGCCCGGCGACGGCGTCAACGGGGTCATGGAGGGGCTGCGCCGCAACGCCCACCGGGTGCGGTTCCTCCTGGTGCACCACGAGGAGGCGGCGGCGTTCATGGCGACCGCCCATGCCAAGGCCACCGGCAGGATCGGGGTCTGCCTCGCGACCAGCGGGCCCGGCGGCATCCACCTCGCGAACGGGCTGTACGACGCCAAGCTCGACCACGCGCCGGTCCTGGCGATCACCGGGATGCAGGAGAGCGCGGTACTGGGCACCGGCTACCAGCAGGAGGTACACCTCGACCAGCTGCTCGCCGACGTCAGCGTGTACAACCAGATGGTCGTCAACCCGGCGCAGCTGCCCGGGTTGGTCGACATCGCGGTCCGCACCGCGTACGCCCGCCAGGGACCGGCGCACCTGACGATCCCCATCGACATCCAGGTCGCCGAGGCGGGCGTCGACCCGTACCGGGAGGTGGCGCCGGCCGGTCCACCGGCGACCGCTCCGATCTACCTGGAGGCGCCGGTACGCCCGCGAGAGGCCGAGGTGGAGGCGGCCGCGGAGGTACTCAACGCCGGGCGGCGGCCGGCCATCCTCGTCGGGATCGGGGCGCGGGGAGCCGGCCCGCTCGTCGAGGCGGTAGCCGACGCGCTGGCAGCCCCGGTCATCAAGACCCTGCCGGGAAAGATGGTCCTGCCCGACGACTCGCCGTACGTCACCGGCGGCCTGGGGCTGCTCGGCACGGCGCCGAGCGAGGAACTGGTCGAGAACGCCGACACCGTGCTGATGCTCGGCACGAACTTCCCGTACACGAAGCATCTGCCGGCGCCCGGGGCGGTGAAGGTGGTCCAGGTGGAGATCGACCCGGCCCGCGCCGGGCTGCGCCTGCCCACCCAGGTGCCGCTCATCGGCGACGTCGCGGCCACCCTCGAGGCGCTGCTGCCGCGGCTGGACCGCCGCGCCGACCGCTCGCACCTGGAGCACTACCAGCAGCGGGTGCGCGAGTGGAACGACAAGATCGCCGCCCTGGAGTCACCGGCCCGCGTACCCATCGCCCCGCAGTACCTGGTCCGCCAGCTCGACCGGCAGGCGACCGACGACGCCGTGCTCACCTGCGACACCGGTACGGTCACGACGTGGGCCGCCCGGCACTGGCACATCCACGGCCGGCGCGAGTTCTACGTGTCGGGAACCCTCGCCACGATGGCCAGCGGCCTGCCGTACGCGCTCGCGATCCAGCACGCCAACCCTGGCCGCCAGGTCATCTGCTACACCGGCGACGGCGGCTTCGCGATGCTGATGGCCGAGTTCCACACCGCCGCCCGGTACGGCCTGCCGGTCAAGGTCGTCATCAACAACAACAACTCGCTCGGCCAGATCCTGTGGGAGCAGATGGTGCTCGGCTTCCCCGAGCACGGGGTGCGCTTCGGGGATCCGGTGCCCGACTACGCGGCCTGGGCACGCGGCTGCGGTGGATTCGGCGTACACGTCGACAAACCGTCCCAGGTGGTCGAGGCCCTGGGTGAGGCGTTCGCCCACCCCGGGCCGGCGCTGGTCGACGTCGAGGTGGACCCGAACGAGCCGCCCATGCCGGGCAAGGTCACCTACGAGCAGGCGAGGCGGTTCGTCCAGGCCTGGCTGCGCGAACCCAACCGGGCCGCCATCGCCACCACCCTGTTCCACGACCGGATCCAGCAGCTCAAGGCGTGAGCCGAGCCCGGCGTGTACCGTGCCGCGACGGACTCATCAGCGTCGAACCGGGCGCCGTCGTGGTCCGCGCTCCCGAACTGTTGGCCCGGCGTGCATCCTCCGACCGTATGACGCCTTCACCCAGTCGTCGCTGACCTGCAACTTTATCGTTGCCTCGCGGGCACGCTTTGCGCCTAGCCGGTTCCGGGGCTGATGTACAAGGATCGGTGATCAAATGCCGGTCCAGGTCTGGTCCGGTGCGAAGGAGGAACCGTGCAAAGCTTGGTTGCCCGTGGGGCGGCCTTACTGGCAGCGTCCACACTCGCCGTGGGCGTCGCCGCATGTGCACCCCCGCCGAAGTCGAGCTCCGGATCGAGCGACGCGGCCAAGGCCGCCAGCGCCGCCGACCTGGGCGGCATGGACAAGCTCGTCGCCGCGGCCAAGAAGGAGGGGCAGCTCAACGTCATCGCGCTGCCGCCGGACTGGGCCAACTACGGCGAGGTCATCAAGGCCTTCGGTGAGAAGTACGGCATCAAGGTCAATTCCGCCCAGCCGGACGCGTCCAGTCAGGACGAGATCAACGCGGCCACCCAGCTCAAGGGCCAGGACAAGGCTCCTGACGTCTTCGACCTGGGCAGCGCGGTGGCGACCGCCAATGTCGCGAAGTTCGCCCCGTACAAGGTGGCGACGTGGGGCGAGATCCCGGACGCGCTGAAGGACGCCAACGGTCAGTGGGTCAACGACTACGGCGGCTACATGTCGATCGGGTACGACGCGTCGAAGGTACCCGCGCCGCAGACCGTCGCCGACCTGCTCAAGCCGGAGTACAAGGGCAAGGTGGCGCTCAACGGCGACCCGACGCAGGCCGGTGCGGCGTTCAGCGGCGTCGCCATGGCGGCGCTCGGCAACGGTGGCTCCGCCGACGACATCTCGAAGGGTGTCAGCTTCTTCTCCGAGTTGAAGAAGGCCGGCAACTTCCTGCCGGTGGACCCGACCCCCACCACGATCGAGTCCGGCCAGACGCCGGTCGTCATCGACTGGGACTACCTCAACGTCGGCCAGGGCACCAAGCTCAAGGGCAAGATGGACTGGAAGACGGTCGTGCCGGCCAACGCGGTCCTCGGCTCGTACTACGTGCAGGCCATCAACGCCGACGCGCCGCACCCGGCCGCGGCCCGGCTGTGGCAGGAGTTCCTGTACTCCGACGAGGGCCAGAACCTGTGGCTCAAGGGCGGTGCGCGCCCGGTGCGGGCCGACGCCATGGAGAAGGCGGGCACCATCGACAAGGCCGCCTACGAGATGCTGCCGAAGACCACCGGTACCCCGGTGTTCCTGACCGAGGACCAGACCAAGAAGGCCAAGGACCACCTGGCCGCCAACTGGGCCAAGGCCATCGGCTGACCGTGGCTGCCGTCGTTACACGTCCGGCTGAGCCGGCCTCGGACAACCGAGGCCGGCTCAGCCGCGTCCTGACTCGTGGTCGTAGCCTGCTCGGCGTCGTCCCGTTCTTCGCGTTCGTCGCGGTGTTCCTGGCCGTCCCCACCCTCGAGGTGACGATCGGCGCGTTCACCGGCGACGACGGACAGCCGACGCTCTCCAACGTGGGCGCGCTGATGAACGGGTACATCGTCGACGCGTTCATCAGCAGCATCCTGCTGTCGGCGGTCACCGCCGTGCTCGGCGCGGTGTTCGGCGCTCTGCTCGCCTACGTTCTGGTCACCGCGAAGGAGGGCGGCCTGCTGCGCCGCGTCGTCACCGCCGCGTCCGGGGTACTTGCCCAGTTCGGTGGCGTCACTCTGGCGTTCGCGTTCATGGCCACGATCGGCCTGCCCGGCTTCGTGACCCTCTTCCTGCGGGACAACTTCGGCATCAACATCTACTCGGGCGGTGTCTGGCTGTACGAAATGCCCGGCCTGGTGCTGGTGTACACGTACTTCCAGATCCCACTCATGGTGATCGTGTTCCTGCCGGCGCTGGACGGGGTCCGGCCGCAGTGGAGGGAGGCCACCGAGAGCCTGGGTGGCTCGACCTGGCAGTACTGGCGGCGGGTCGCCGGGCCGCTGCTGGCCCCGGCGTTCCTGGGCTCGACGCTGCTGCTGTTCGCCAACGCGTTCTCGGCGTACGCGACCGCGGCGGCGCTGGTCAGCCAGGGCAGCCCGATCGTGCCGCTGCAGATCCGGTCCGCCCTCACCAGCGAGGTCGTCCTGGGCCAGCAGAACCTGGGTAAGGCCATGGCGCTCGGCATGGTCGTGGTCGTGGCCGTGGTCATGTGGCTGTACGCGCTGCTGCAGAGGAGGACGGCGAAATGGCTGGGCTAGCGACGGGCGGCTTGCCGCCCCGGCGCCAGGGGCTGATGCGCCGCAGAGCCCGACGGCAGCGGGCGTTCCGCTGGGTCGTCGTCACCGTGCTCGGGGTGTTCTTCCTGCTGCCGTTGCTGGCGATGCTGGAGTTCACGACCCGCGGTGCGGGCGGCAGGCTGTCGTTCGACACCTGGCGGCTGCTGTTCGACTGGGGGCGGCTGCGTGCGACCTACCCCGACCTGTCGGTCGGCATCACCGACTCCGCCGGGCTGGTCGTGCTCACCGTGCTGCTCATGCTGGTGCTGCTGGTGCCGACCGTGATCTGGGTACGGCTGCGGCTGCCCCGGCTGCGCCGGGTGGTGGAGTTCATCTGCCTGCTGCCGCTGACGATCCCGGCGATCGTGCTCGTGGTCGGCCTCGCCCCGGTGTACGCCTGGGTCACCTACTTCCTGGGCGGCTCGTCGCTCACGCTCACGTTCGCGTACACGATCCTCGTGCTCCCGTACGCGTACCGGGCCATCGACGCCGGGCTGTCCTCGATCGACGTCCGTACCCTCGCCGAGGCGGCGCGCGGGCTGGGGGCCGGGTGGGGCACCGTGATGTGGCGGGTGGTCCTGCCCAACATCCGGTCGGCGGTGATGAGCGCCGCGTTCCTCACGGTCGCCCTGGTCCTGGGCGAGTTCACCATCGCGTCCCTGCTCAACCGCAGCAACCTGCAGGTCGCCATCAACCTGCTCGGCAAGAGCAGCGCCGGCATGTCGGTGGCCGTCTCGCTGGCGGCGCTCGTGCTCGCGTTCGTACTGCTGATGCTGTTGTCCCTGGTCGGCGGCCGTCGCCGGGGCATCCCGAAGGAGAACAACTCGTGACCGGGTCCATCGAAATGGCCGCGACGGCCCGTGGCGACCAGCGTGGCGTGGCGGTACGCCTCGACGGGCTGCGCCGCCGGTTCGGCGCCGTACAGGCGCTCGACGGGCTCGACCTCGACCTCGCGCCGGGCGAACTGGTGGCTCTCCTGGGACCCTCGGGCTGCGGCAAGACCACGGCGCTGCGGGTGCTCGCCGGGCTGGAGGAGACCGACTCCGGCCGGGTACTGGTCGACGGGCGGGACATCACCACCACCCCGGCCAACCGCCGGGACATGGGCATGGTGTTCCAGGCGTACAGCCTGTTCCCGCACCTCACCGCCCAGGAGAACGTCGAGTTCGGGCTGCGGCTGCGCAAGCGGGCGGCGGGGGAGCGGCGCCGGCGCGCGGCCGAGATGCTGGAGCTCGTCGGCATCGGCGCACACGCCGGCCGGTACCCGCACCAGCTCTCCGGCGGCCAGCAGCAGCGGGTCGCGCTGGCCCGGGCGCTCGCGATCGAGCCGCAGGTCCTGCTGCTCGACGAGCCGCTGTCGGCGCTCGACGCGAAGGTGCGGGTACAGCTCCGCGACGAGATCCGCCGCATCCAGGTCGAGGTCGGCACCACCACCCTGTTCGTCACGCACGACCAGGAGGAGGCGCTCGCGGTGGCCGACCGGGTCGGCGTGATGCGCGACGGGCGGCTGGAGCAGGTCGGGCCGCCGGCCGACATCTACCTGCGCCCGGCGACCCCGTTCGTGGCCGACTTCGTGGGGCTGAGCAACCGGCTTCCGGGGCGCGTCGTGACCGGCGCGGTCGAGGTGCTCGGCAGCCGGCTGCCGCTGGTCGACCCGGTGGGCGCCCCGAAGGACGCTGCCGACGTGACCGCGCTCGTACGCCCCGAGGCCGTCGACGTGGCGGCGGACCCCGACGGTACCGGCCGGGTGCTCGCGGTGAGCTTCCTCGGGCCGACCAGCCGGGTCACCGTGGAGCTACCCGACGACGTCCTGGTCGTGGCGCAGGTCGCGAGCGCCCGGCTGGCCGAGTTGGCGTCGGGCACGGCGGTACGGGTGGAGCTGCATCCGGTACCGACCGCCCTGGCCTGACCCGGTCAGCTGGCACGGACGCTGTTGCGGTCCTGGGCGTTGTAGACGTTGCTCCGGTACCAGCGGCGTCCGTGCCAGCGCTGGTAGTTCCAGGCCAGCGTCGCCATCGGGCCCCGGGGGTGCAGCCAGAAACCGGCCGGGGGTTCGAGGGACGGCTGCTTGCGGCCGAGGGTGAGGTCGGCCAGGACGATGCCCTCACCGTCCCGCCAGCTCCGCTCCGCGAGCACGGTGCCGTCGGCGTCGGTGATGAGCGTCGCGCCCTCGAAGTGGCCCCGGTAGCGCACCGGCATCCACGGCATCCCGCACTCCAGGGCGCCGGCGTGCCCGGCGTGCACCACCGGCGCGCCGACGTAGCGCGCGAAGGTCGCCGCGGCGGTCCGCGCGGTGGCCTCGTTGTCGCGCTCCCACCGGCGGAACACCGAACCCGGGACCCACTGCGGTACCGACCACCAGCCGGCCCCGGCCATCACCAGGTCGACCCGCTCGCGCATGCGGCGGGCGGTCTGGGTCCGCATCAGCTCCCAGCAGACGGCGGCGCCGACCGTGTGTGAGCCGGCGTCGATCACGCCGTCGTCGTCGCCCCCGACGTAGAACGCGTTCTCCCACATCGTCGGCAGGTCCTTGTCGTGGGTGCCGATGACGCCGTCCGGCCCCGCGAGCAGGTACTTGTTGCGGACGTGCCCGTCGGGGTCCGCGCACATGAACGAGCCGCCGACCATCGCCTCGTACCTCGCGGCCAGGGAGGTCAGCAGTACCGTCGCCGCGCCGTCGACCGGCAGCGCGGTGTGGGCCAGCCGCTCGTCGAAGCCGATGCCCGTGGTGAAGAACTCGGGCAGGGCGATGATTTTCGCGCCCGCCTCGCCGGCGCGGGTGGCGAGGCGCTCGCACGCCGCCAGGTTGGCGTCCACATCGGCGAGAACCGCTTCGAGCTGTACGGCAGCGACTGTGACCATGGCGCACATACTTGACAAAGTTGCGGCATTTGTAAAGCCTTCTCCTCCGCGGAAAACGCTCCGTGATCACGCAGGGAGTCGTATCGGTCACTCCGACTGTGGACACGGCGCGTGTCCCAGTCGATACTTCGGCCGAGGGCATCGAAGCCCGCGCCTATCGGAGAGGACCGTTTCGGTGGGCTACTACCGCGAGGGGCAGAAGGTCAAGGTGGCGGTCACGTCGATTCAGCGGAGTACCGGGGCGGCGTGGCACGGCGACGTGGGTGAAATCGTGGCGAAGACCGGGGACGGTTACCGGGTCCGGTTCGGGGACGGGTTCGTGGCCGACACCGTCAAGGACCACGAGATCAAGGAAGCGTGACGGGAGTGCACCGGCCCTCGATGAGGTGGCCGGAGCGTGGCCGGAAGCCGGTCAAGATCGAACCGCCAGGGCGGGGCGTTTAGGGCGGACCGGTGGTGGAAGAGCCACATCATGTCGGCGCATCTCGCGCGCCGCGTTCTCGCCGAACTGATCGGAACCGCGCTGCTCGTGTTCTTCGGCGCTGGTTCGGTGGTCGCGGCCATCATCGCTGGAGACGGCAGGCTCGACTACGCCGGACTGGGCGTGATCGGCCTGTCCTTCGGGCTGGTCATCGCGATCGTGTGGTACGCCTTCAGCAGGACGTCCGGCGCGCACATCAACCCGGCAGTGAGCATCGCGCTGGCGTCGGTCCGGCGGTTCCCGTGGCGGGACGTGCCGGCGTACGTCGTGGCGCAGCTCGTCGGCGCAGTGCTGGGCGCCCTGCTCATCGTCGCGGTGTACGGCCGGCGCGCGACCGAGATCGGTGGCCTGGGGCTGACCGCGATGAGCCCGGGCGCCGGCTACGTCAAGGGAGTGGTCGCGGAGGCGCTGGGCACCTTCCTGCTGCTCCTGGCGTACCTGTCGCTCGCGGTCGACCGCCGGGCCCCGCCGGGGTCGGCCGGGCCGGCCGGCTTTGTCATCGGGTTCGCGGTGAGCGCCGGGATGTTCGTCCTCGGCCCGATCACCGGCGGGTCGCTCAACCCGGCCCGCACGTTCGGCCCGTACGTGGTGAACTCCCTGTTCGACGGGCTCACCCCGTGGCGCGAGTTCTGGGTCTACGTCGTCGGGCCGGTGCTCGGAGGCGTCCTCGCGGCGCTCGGGTACGTCGTGGTGGCCCGGCGGGTCCGTGAGGTACCCGAGGAGGCCCCGGAGGGCGCCGAGGGAGCCGAGGGCGCGAGCGAGGGCCGCCAGGTTCCGCCGGAGGACCGCCCCGATCGCGACGGCCCCGATCGCGACAGCTCCGACCGCGACAGCCCTGTGGAGCACCCGCGCGGCGACGACGGCAGAGGATGAGAGAACCGCACCCTCTCCACCTCGCGCAGCACTACGGCTGAACAGCGATGTCGTTTACGCAGCGCAGCACCGGCCGGCTGGTCAGCGCCGCCGGGTCCAGCGGCTGAGCAGAGTGCACGGTGAAGGTGGCGGACTCGCCCGGCAGCAGGGTGACCAGGGCGTCGCCGACGGTCGCCGCGGGGTCGAGCCGGTCGGGGAAGAGCGTCAGGTCCCGCAGGATCGTCCCGGCGGTGACGGTGACCAGCAGGCCGTCCACAGTGGGCGTCACTTCGGCGGAGTACGCGGCCGGCGGGTACGCGACGTCGCGGTCCTCGGCGAAGAACCACCATGCCCGCAGGTCGCCCACCTCTGCGCGCAGCAGTTCGCCGGCCGGGTCGCCGGGCGTCGCCACATCGTCGGGGAGCGCGCAGGTCCGCGCGGACCGGGCCGGTACCCGGAGGTCGACGGTGTGCGTGGCGCGCGGCTCGCCGTCGAGGGTGTACCGGGTGACGACCGCCCGGCCGGACCAGTCGACGCCCTCGTCGTTGACCGCGACCAGCGCCAGCCCGTCCCGGTGCGACTGGATGGCGCGCGGCTGGATGGTGAGCAGGCGGTCGGCGTACAGCCGGCGCAGCGCGTACCAGAGCGGCTTGCGCCGCCCGTCGCAGTCGACCGCCGACCACGACGTGGCCGGCCAGGAGTCGTTGAGCTGCCACACGATCGTGCCCATGCACACCGGCCGGTGCGAGCGGTGGTGCGAGACGGCGACGCCGACCGCGCGGGCCTGGTTGACCTGGGTCAGGTAGTGCCAGTCGTCGAAGTCCCGCGGCGTGGGCAGGTGCGCCTCGAGTCCCCGTCGCAGCTTGCCGTCGCCGTCCTCGGCCTTCTGGTGGTGGACCAGGCCGGGGGAGTCGGGGGCGAGGGGATCGTCGGAGAGCCAGCAGCGCAGGGTGGCGTACGCGGGCGGCGCCTGGAACCCGAACTCGGCCACGAAGCGTGGCACGTGGTCGCGGTAGTGGAGGTAGTCGACCCGGTTCCACACCTCCCACTCGTGGCTCGTGCCGTGCGCCGGGTCGTTCGGGTGCCGGTCGGTGCTGCCGGACCAGGGGCTGCCCGGCCAGTACGGGCGGGTCGGGTCCAGCCGCGCCAGGATGCCGGGCAGCAGGTCGAAGTAGTACCCGGCGCCCCAGCTCCGCCCGTCGAGCCGCTCGCGCCACTTCCAGTCGTGCCAGCCCCAGATGTTCTCGTTGTTGCCGGTCCACAGCACCAGGCTCGGGTGGCTGGCCAGCCGGACCACGTTGTCCTCGGCCTCGGCCGCGACCTCCGAGCGCAGCGGCTCCTCCTCCGGGTACGCCGCGCAGGCGAACAGGAAGTCCTGGCCGACCATGAGCCCGAGCGAGTCGGCGGCGTCGTAGAAGTCGTCGGACTCGTAGATCCCGCCGCCCCACACCCGCAGGTAGTTGGCGCCGGCCTCGGCGGCCTGGGTCAGGCGCCGGGTGTACCGCTCGCGGTCGACCCGGCTGACCAGCGAGTCGTCCGGGATCCAGTTGAAGCCGCGGACGAACACCGGTACGTCGTTGACGACCAGCGTGAACGGGGTGCCGTGGGCGTCCGGGGTGGTTTCGACGCGTACCGACCGGAAGCCGACGCTCCGCTCCCAGCGGTCGAGGACCTCGCCTTCGGCCGTCGCGAGGGTGACCGCCAGGGCGTGCAGGCGCTGATCGCCGTAGCCGCGCGGCCACCAGAGCGCCGGCTCGGCGATCTCCAACTCCAGCGTCGTGCTGGTCTCACCCGCTGCCAGCCCGGCGGTGACACGCACACCGCAGACCGTCGCCGCGAGGGTGAGCGGGCCGGCAGGGTCCACCGGGTCGGCAGGGTCCACCGGGTCGGCAGGGCCGTCGGCCGCGCGCTCGACCTCCACCTCCACCCGTACCCGGCCGGTACCGGACTCGACGGTCACGAGCGGGCGTACCCGCGCCAGCCGGGCGGTCGACCAGGACTCCAGGGCGATCGGGCGCCAGATCCCGGCGGTCACCACCGTCGGGCCCCAGTCCCAGCCGAAGTTGCAGGCCATCTTGCGGATGAACTGGTACGGCTGGTCGTAGGCGGCCGGCCGGTCGCCGAGCCGCTCGCGCAGCCGCTCGGCGTACGCGTACGCCGACTCGAACTCCACCCGCAGATCGTTGGCGCCGTCGTGCAGCGCGTCCCGCACGTCGAAGCGGTACCCGCGGTGCATGTTCTCGGTCCGGCCGACCTCGACGCCGTTGAGCGTGATCGTGGCGACGGTGTCCAGCCCTTCGCAGACAAGGTCGACCCTGTCGGCCCGGGTGTGCTCGAAAGAGGTCTGGTAGACCCAGTCGGTGCGGCCGATCCAGGCCAGTCGCTGCTCGTCGTCGTCGACGTACGGGTCGGGGATGAGGCCGGCCGCCATCAGGTCGGTGTGCACGCACCCGGGCACGGAGGCAGGCACCGCGGCGGCCGGTACCTCCGTGGTGGTACTCGATCGCAGGGACCATCCGTCGTGCAGTGGCCGGACCGACCTCAACTCTTCACGGCTCCTTCCATGATCCCTCGTACGATCTGCCTGCCACCGAGGAACAGCACGACCAGCAGCGGGAGCGTCGCGACCAGGGCTCCGGACAGCACCCGCCGGTAGAGGACGTAGTTGCCGCTGGCCAGGTCGGACAGTGCCACCATCGAGGTGGGGTAGTCGGTGCCCTGCAACTGGATCAGCGGCCACTGGAAGTCGTTCCAGGTGGCCACGAACGTGAGCAGGCCGAGGACTGCCAGGGCCGGGCGGATCGCCGGCAGGACGACGCTGCGGTAGATCCGCGTGACGGTGGCGCCGTCCACGCGGGCCGCCTCGACCAGCTCGTCCGGGACCGCGCCCACAATGAACTGTCGCATGTAGAACACGCCGAACGCGGTGACCAGGCCCGGCGCGATGACCGCGAGCAGGGTGCCGTTCAGGCCCAGCTTGCCGGTGAGGATGTACAGCGCGACGACCGCGAGCTGGTTGGGGATGGTCAGGGTGAGCACCACGAAGACCATCAGCGCGTTTCGGCCCTTGAATCGGAGCTTCGCGAACGCGAACCCGGCCAGCGAGCAGAAGAAGAGCTGCGCGACGGTCGTGACGGTCGCCACGATCACGCTGTTGACCAGGCCCGCGGAGAAGAAGACGTCCTGGAGGGTGAAGACCTCGCGCAGGTTCGTCAGGAGTTGGTTGCCGGGTATCGCCTGCGGCGGGGTCTTCGACACCGCCGACTCGTCGCCGGTGGAGATGACGAACATCCAGTACAGCGGGAACGCCGAGAAGGCCAGCATGAGCAGCAGGAACAGGTACGTCCAGCGGCTGCCGGGGGTGTCCTGCGGCGCGCGGGCGATCGTCACTTCCTCCCACCTCCCAGGCGGTTGGTGAGCAGCGCGTTGGCCAGGGTGATCACCAGGATGATCAGGAACAGCGCCCAGGACATCGCGGCGGCGTACCCGAGGTTGAGGTCCTTCCAGCCGACCTTGTAGATGAGCTGGGCGACGGTCTGCCACTGCCCACCGGACCCGCCGGTGGCCCCTTGCACGTTCAGGTCGTACAGCATCGGCTCGGTGAACAGCTGCAGGCCGCCGATCGTGGACAGCACGACCGTGAAGATCACTACCGGCCGGATCATCGGTACCGTGATGCGCCACAGCTGCCGCCACTGGCTGGCCCCGTCGAGCGCCGCCGCCTCGTACACGTCGCGGGGGACGGTCTGCATCGCCCCGAGGTACAGCAGCGCGTTGTAGCCGATCCACTTCCAGTTGACCATCGTCGCGATCGCGATCCAGGACGCCGTCTTGGTGGCGTGCCAGTCGATCGGGTTCGCCGCGCTGCTGAGCCCGAGAAACGACAGCGCCCAGTTGGCGATGCCGTGGTCGCGCTCGAAGACCACCTTGAACACCAGGGTGGAGGCGACGATCGGCGTGACGTACGGCAGCAGCGCGCCCATCCGGAACCACGTCTGCGCCCGCAGCCTGCGGTTGAGCAGCGACGCGATGATCAACGCCAGCAGCAGTTGCGGCACGGTGGACAGGATGAAGATCCCGGACGTGTTGTAGAGCGCGTTCCAGAAGGCGTCATCGCCGAAGAGTCGCCGGAAGTTCGCCAGCCCCGCCCAGCCGTCGAGGGTGGGGTCGTCCAGCCGCCAGGTGCGGAACGCGACGACCCCGTTGAACAGCAGGGGGAACAGCCCGAAGGCGAGGAAGAGCAGGAAGAAGGGCGAGATCAGAACGTACGGCATGAGCCGCACGTCCAGCCGGAGGGCGCGGTCGCGCCAGCCGAGCCGGGGCGCGCGGGGGCCGCGGCCCGGCTCGGTGGTGCTCTCGCGCGTCGGCGCCGGCGGCGCGCTGCCCGTCGCGGACATGGCTACCGGGGCCCTTAACCCTGTGCGGCCTTCTGCGCCTGTCTGACCGCCTCCGCCCAGGCCTCGCTGCCCTTGAGCTGGCCCGCCTCGACCTGCCGGAGCACGTTCTCCGTGGCCACCCGGGACGGACCGGCCTTCTTGCCCTGGTACACCGGCTGGAGCTTCATCGCGGTGGCGCCGAAGATCTGGCCGACCGGGGCGCCCGAGAAGAACGGGTTGGTGAAGGTGGCGAGCGCCGGGTCGGTGTAGAGCGCCGGCTGGGAGGGCAGGTTGCCGACCTCCTTGAAGATCTCGATCTGCTGCGCCGGCTGGACCAGCCACTCCAGGAGCTCGTACGCCTCCTTGACGTGCTTGCCCTGCTTCGGGAGGGTCAGGAAGGAGCCGCCCCAGTTGCCGCCGCCGCCGGGGATCGCGGCGATGTCCCACTTGCCGTTGGTACCCGGTGCGGTGTCCTTGATGTGGCCGAGCATCCACGCCGGGCAGGCCAGGACCGCGAAGCTGTTGTTGACGAAGCCCTGGTCCCAGCCGGTCTGGAAGCTGACCAGGTTCGCCGACAGGCCCGCGTCGATGACCGCGGTGGCGGTGTCGAAGGCGACCTTCGGGCCGCCGTCCATCTGCAGCTTCTCGTCCGGGCTGAAGAAGCCGACCGGCTGCTGGCTCAGGACCGGGTTGAAGATGTTGGTCGCGCTGTCGACGAACTTCTTGCCGGTCCTCGCGGTGTACTGCTGGCCGACCCGGATGAAGTCCGGCCACGTCGGCCAGAGCTTGGAGACCTCGTCGCGGCTGGTCGGCAGCCCCGCCGCCTGGAACAGGTCGGTGCGGTAGCACATCGCCTGGCCGCCGACGTCGGTACCCAGACCGATCTGGGTCTTGCCGTCGGGCGACAGCGACAGCTTCCACTTCCAGGGCAGGTACTTGCTCTCGTACTGGGCGGCGCCCCGGTCGAGCAGGTTGACGAACTTGTCGGACTGACTGCGGAACGAGACGATGAAGCCCTCGTCGATCGCGGCGATGTCCGGGGCGCCGGAGCCGGCGATGAGCTTCTTCTGCAGGTCCTCGTGCTGGGCGTTGTACTCGCCGGAGTTGAGGACGATCCTGATGTTCGGGTGGAGGGCCTCGTACTTCGGCTTGAGCTGGGTCAGCCCGAAGTCGCCCCAGAAGTTGATTTTCAGCTGGATCTTGTCGCCACTGCCGCCGCCGCTGTTGCCGCTGCACGCGGCCAGCACCACCGCGGCCGTACCGACGGCCACCGCCCGGAGCGCCCGGGACCACAACCGTTGCATGTCACCCTCCGCGCTGAACCGGATAAGTTGGCACCAACCTAGGAGGGACCACGATAGGTGTCAATGCCTCGTTGAGAGGCTGTTACCGAGGCTCCACCCGGCCGCTATCGCGGGTGTACCGAGGGCATCCGGTGTCCCGCGATCCCGCATACTGAACCGCGTAAGCAATCCGAGCTCGAAGGAGCGCTGGGTCTCGAAGGAGCGCTGGGTGAAGCGGCCGACCATCGCCGACATCGCGCGTGAGGCAGGGGTGTCCAAGGGGGCCGTGTCGTACGCGCTCAACGGCCAGCGGGGCGTCTCCACGGCGACGCGCGAGCGGATCCTGGAGATCGCCCAGCAGATCGGCTGGAAGCCGAACTCCGCCGCGCGTGCCCTGTCCGGAGCGAGCGCGGGTGCGGTCGGGCTCGCGCTGTGCCGGCCGGCGCGCATCCTCGGCGTCGAGCCCTTCTTCATGGAGCTCATCAGCGGCATCGAGGCCGAGCTGTCGGCCCGCTCCTGCGGGCTCACCCTCCAGGTGGTGGCCGACCACGACGCCGAGATCGCGGTGTACCGGCGCTGGTGGGGCGAGCGGCGGGTGGACGGGGTACTCGTGGTCGACCTGCACGTCGACGACCGGCGGGTGGGCGTGCTGCGGGAGCTTCAGTTGCCGGCCGTCGCGATCGCCGGCCCCGGCGACTTCGGGGGCCTGCCGAGCGTGTGGGCCGACGACGCCGCGGCCATCGAGGAGGTCGTCGAGTACCTCGTCGCGCTCGGGCACCGCCACATCGTCCGGGTCGGCGGCCTGCCCGACCTGCTTCACACCACCATCCGTACCCGGGCCTTCGCGCAAGCCTGCCAGCGCCTCGGCATCCAGCACGCCGTGACCGTACCGTCGGACTACACCGGCGAGGAGGGCAGCCGCGCCACCCGCCGGCTGCTCAGCTCCACGCCCCGGCCGACGGCGATCATCTACGACAACGACGTCATGGCCGTCGCCGGACTGGCGGTGGCCCAGGAGATGGGGCTGTCGGTGCCGGCCGAGCTGTCGATCGTCGCCTGGGACGACTCGCTGCTGTGCAGCCTGGTGCACCCGTCGCTGACGGCGCTGTCGCGCGACATCCCGGCCTACGGCACCACGGCCGCGCGCCAGTTGCTCACCCTGGTCGAGGATGGCTCGGTCCCGAGTGTGCAGGCCGAGACGGGTCATCTGGTACCGCGAGGGAGCACCGCCCCACCCCGGATGATCCCTTCCTGATCCTGGCGGATTTTCCGTGCTCCGACCCGAAAGTCCGCCACGATCGTGGGAAGGGGGTGGGGGAGGGGAGCATGTCATGGTCATCGTCGATGCGCTCGTCTTCCTCGCTGCACTGGGAGCGGCGGGGGCCGCGACGAGCGCGCGGATCGTCAAGCAGTACGAGCGGGGCCTCGTCTTCCGGTTCGGCCGTGTCCTGGAGGGCGTCCGGGGGCCCGGCCTCGCCCTGATCGTGCCGGGGGCCGACCGGCTCCGCAGGGTCAACATGCAGATCATCACGCTGCCGGTACCGGCGCAGGACGGCATCACGCGTGACAACGTGACGGTCAAGGTCGACGCGGTGGTGTACTTCAACGTCGTCGACCCGGTCCGGGCCGTCGTCAACGTGCAGGACTACCGCTTCGCGGTCCTCCAGGTCGCGCAGACCTCGCTGCGCTCCATCATCGGCAAGAGCGACCTGGACGACCTGCTCGCCAACCGGGAGCGGCTCAACCAGGGCCTGGAAATCATGATCGACAGTCCCGCGCTGGACTGGGGCGTCCACATCGACCGGGTGGAGATCAAGGACGTCTCGTTGCCGGAGTCGATGAAGCGTTCGATGTCGCGGCAGGCCGAGGCCGAGCGGGAGCGGCGGGCCCGGATCATCACCGCCGACGGGGAGTTGCAGGCGTCGCACAAGCTGGCCGAGGCGGCGGCGACGATGTCGGGTACGCCGACGGCGTTGCAACTGCGGCTGCTGGAGACGGTGGTGGAGGTGGCGGCCGAGAAGAACTCGACACTGGTCCTGCCGTTCCCCGTCGAGCTGCTGCGGTTCCTGGAGCGGTCACAGGATGCCGGGGACGCAGTGACCATGTCCGACCTCGACGCCATCCGCTCGCCCGGCCACCGAGTCTCGTGAGTGGACGCCCTGTTGGAGGATCTTGTGACTACGCCGGTGCTCGACCTCGAGGGGCGCGTCGCACTGGTGACCGGCGCGTCCGGCGGCATCGGTACCGCCCTGGCCCGCCGGTTGGCCGGAAGCGGTGTCGACCTGGCTCTGACGTACACCAGCCATGCCGAGGATGCCGAGCGCCTCGGCGAGGAGCTGAGCGCGACCGGCCGGCGGGTGACCGTGATGCACGCCGACTTCACCGAGGGGGCGGCGCCGCGGGCGATCGTCCGCCGGACCGAAGAGCGGCTGGGCCCGGTGGATCTGCTCGTCGCGGCCGCCGGCATGGGAATCCAGAAGTCGTGGGACGAGGTCGACTTCGACCTGTGGGAACAGACGATGGCGGTGAACCTGCGGTCGCCGTTCTTCCTGGCCCAGCACGTGCTGCCCGGGATGGTCGACCGCGGGTACGGGCGGATCCTGTTCTTCTCGTCGGTCGCCGCCTTCACCGGCGGCGTCGTCGGGCCGCACTACGCGGCGAGCAAGTCGGGCCTGCACGGGATGACCCACTTCCTCGCGTCCCGGGTCGCCGACGCCGGCGTGACGGTCAACGCGATCGCACCGGCGCTCATCGGCGGTACCCGGATGCTGCCGGCGAACCCGCACGACCCCGGTGCCCTGCCGCTGCCCATCCCGGTCGGCCGCCTCGGCACCACCGACGAGGTGGCGGACCTCGCGATGGCGATGCTGCGCAACGGGTACCTCACCAGCAAGGTGATCGCGCTGGACGGCGGCCTGTACCCGTACTGACGTGACACCGCCCCGACCCTGTGACAGGGCCGGGGCGGCGCCGTGCGGGGTACCTCCGGTCAGTACCGGAACCGCGTCACCAGGTCCTGCAACTGGCCGTTGAGCCGGGTCAACTCGGCGGCGGCGTGCTGGGTTTCGGTGATGGCCTCGGTGGTCTCCGCGGCGGCGGAGGCCACATCCGTGATGGCGGTGGCGATGGCGTTGCTGCCGTTCGCCACCTCGGTCACGCTGCGGCTCATCTCGTTGGAGGTGGCAGCCTGCTCTTCGACGGCCGTGGCGACGATGGTCTGGTACCCGTTGATGCGGCCGATGATCTCGCCGATCTGCGCGATCGCTTGTACCGCCTCGGCGGTGTCGGTCTGGATGGCCTCGATGCGGCGGCCGATGTCCTCGGTCGCGCGAGCCGTCTCCTGGGCCAGTTCCTTGACCTCACCGGCCACGACCGCGAAGCCCTTGCCCATGTCACCGGCGCGGGCGGCCTCGATGGTGGCGTTGAGGGCCAGCAGATTGGTCTGCTCCGCGATGGACGTGATCACCTTGAGTACGTTGCCGATCTCGGCCGAGGACACGCCCAGCTTGGCCACGATGTCGTTGGTCGACTGGGCGACCGTGACCGCCTCCGAGCCGACCTGTGCCGCGTTGGCGGCGCTCTGCGCGATCTCGCGGATCGACGCACCCATCTCGTCCGCGCCGGTCGACACCGTAGCGACGCTGTTCGACACCTGCGCGGCCGTGGCGGATACCTCCTCGGCCCGCTTGGAGGTCGTCAGGGCTGCCTTGGAAAGCCGCTCGCTGGTGGCCGTCAGGGTGCTCGAGGAGCCGGCCAGGGCGGCGGAGGACTCGGCGACGCCCATGACGATGCCGCGGATCTCGCCGACGGCGTTCCGGAGTGCCTCGGCCGTCCGGGCGATCTCGTCCTGGCCGCTGACCGGGATGTCGTGGGTCAGGTCGCCGTCGGCCAGGTGCTCGATGGAGCCCATCAGGGCGTTCACCGGGCGCCGGATGCTCCGGGCCACCCGCCAGCCCAGCAGGACGGCCAGCAGAATGCCGACCGTCAGGACGGCGACGGTCAGCCAGTTGGAGCGCGACGTCTGGGTGACGATGATCTGACGCTGCTGTGCGGCGTCGTCGGTGAGCTGCTTGGCCATGTTCGCGAAGTCGGCCGCCAGGGCGGCGTCACGCTCGATGGTCAGCTTGTCGGCCTCGGTCTCCTTGACCCGGTCGCCCGCGGCGGTGGCCGCGATCCGGCCTTCGAAAGCGACCAGGTAGGAGTCCCGGTCGGCGGTGATCTTCTCCACCGCCGGCAGCATCTCGGCCGGCGCGCTGCTGCGCAGCTGCCCGAGCGCCTCGACGGTCTTGGTCTTGTTCTTGTCCAGTAGACCCTGCAGTCCCTTGCGGGCCTCCGGCGCCTTCACGTTCTCCAGGACGAGGCTGAAGATGACGACCTGGGCGTGTGCGTCCTGAGCGACCCGCAGGTGGTCGAGGGGGATGACGTCCCGTACGGCCATCGCCGTTGCCCGGCTCTTGAGCTGGTTCTGCTGGTACAGGCTGAACACGCCCAGCCCGACCATGACGGCGGTCACGGCGAGGAAGGCGACGAGCAGTCTGGTCTGCACACTGCGACGTACGGGACTGGATGAATCGGCAACGGGCATTGACTGTTCTCCTCGTCGACAACCGGTTCGCCGCCGAGACGGGGCCAACCTGACACAGGGTGCAAATTTCCCCTGGTGCTTGAATCGGGTCCCGCGTGCCGAGCTTGAGGGGTTTGGGAGCGCGGTCAGGCGGCCAGCCGGGTCACAGCCTCGTCGACCGGGGTGTCCCCACCAACCAGCTCCAGGGTCAGATTCCGGCTCTCCGGCCGGTCGAGCAGCGCCAGCAGGACCGCGGCGACGTCGTCGCGGGGCACCGCGCCGGCCGGGACACTCCCGGCGAGGCGGACCCGGCCGGTGCCGGCCTCGTTGGTGAGCCGGCCCGGCCGGAGGATGGTCCAGTCGAGATCCCGGCGCCGCAGGTCCTCCTCCGAGGCCGCCTTGGCCCGCAGGTACGCGGCGAACACCGGATCGGTGTCGGGCCGGTCCGCGCGGTCCGCGCCCATCGAGCTCACCAGCAGGTAGCGCCGGACCCGGGCGTGCTGCACCGCGTCGGCCAGCAGCGCGGCGCCCGCACGATCCATGGTGTCCTTGCGGGTGACGCCGCTGCCCGGCCCGGCACCGGCGGCGAACACCACCGCGTCCGCGCCCGCCACCACCTCGGCGACCTCGGCGTCCGTGGCCTCCTCCAGGTCGCGGAGCACCGGCTCGGCGCCGGCGGCCCGTACGTCGCCGAAGTGGTCTTCGTTGCGTACGAGCCCGACCGGCGTGTCACCGCGGTCGGCGAGCAGCCGTGCCAGCCGCAGTGCGATCTGTCCGTGCCCACCTGCGATCACCACGCGCATCGCCCCACGATAGACCGGCCCGGCACCGTGATCGCAGCTCTATGACCCCGGAAACCGCGGTGGCAAGCCGACCGCCGCGCCCGGTCAACGCGGGCCACTTCACCTGACCACCCGTCGGGTCATCCCATGGTCACCAGGAGTTCGGTGCGCGCTGACGCCTCGAACTCCCGGTGGTGGTGGAAAGCTGGGGACCATGGACCCGGCTGACGCTATGGACCCGGCTGACGCCATGGACCGCGAAGCGCTCGCCGAGCGGGCCCGAGAGCTCGCCGACGACCTGGCCACCCGCGCTGTCCGGGCGGTGGCCCTGACCTGGGTCGACAACGCCGGCATCACCCGGGTGAAGACCGTGCCCCGGCACCGGCTGCCGGCCGCCGCCGAGTGGGGGATCGGCGCGTCGCCGGTGTTCGACGTTTTCTGCGTGGACGATTCGATCACGACCAGCCGGTACGTCGGCGGCCCGGTCGGCGACCTGCGGCTGCACCCCGACCTCGACCGGCTGACCGTGCTCGCCGCGCAGCCGGGCTGGGCGTGGGCGCCGGTCGACCGCTGGACCCAGGAGGGCGAACCGTACCCGGCCTGTCAGCGGCGGTTCGCGGCGCGGATGGTGACGCGGCTTGCCGAGGCCGGCCTGCACATGAAGGCCGCCTTCGAGATCGAGTGGTTCGTCGGGACCGACGACCCGGACGGGCGCGCGGTGCCGGCCGGTACCGGCCCGGCGTACGGGATGACCCGCCTCGTCGAGCTGTCCGACTACGTCCGTGACCTGCTGGACGCGCTGGCCGCGCAGGACGTGGCCGTCGAGCAGTTCCACCCCGAGTACGCGAGCGGGCAGCTGGAGCTGTCCGTCGCTCCGACCGACCCGGTGGGCGCCGCCGACCTGGTGGTACTGCTGCGCCAGACGATCCGGGGCGTCGCCGCCCGGCACGGGCTGCGGGTGTCGTTCGCGCCCGTCGTGACGGCCGGCCAGGTCGGCAACGGCCAGCACCTGCACTTCTCGGCGTACACCGGGGAGCGCAACATCTTCGCCGGCGGCAACGGCCCGTACGGCATGACGGGGCGCGGCGAGTCGACCCTGGCCGGCCTGCTGGCGCGGCTGCCCGCGCTGGTCGGCGTCACCGCGCCGAGCGTCGCCAGCTACCTGCGGCTGGTACCGCAGCGGTGGGCGGGCGCCTACCGGTGCTGGGGTCGGGAGAACCGGGAGGCGGCCCTGCGGTTCGTGACCGGCGCGGTCGGCTCCCGGGACACCGCTGCCAACGTCGAGATCAAGTGCTGCGATCCGTCGGCCAATCCGTACCTGACCGTCGGTGCCGTGCTCGCCGTGGTGGCCGACGCGGTGGACGCGGGCCTGCGGCTGCCCGACGAGGTGACGGTCGACCCCGCCGGGCTGCCGGAGAGCGAGCAGCCTCCCCGGTTGCCCGACTCGCTGCCCGCGGCGATCGCCGGCCTCGAGCGCGACGACGCGCTGGCCGAGGCGATGGGCAAGGAGCTGTTCGAGGCGCTCCTGGCGGTCCGTCGCGCGGAGGTGGCGCTGTTCGCCGACCGCGCACCCTCCGACGTCGTGGCGGCGACGCGCTGGGCGTACTGATGGGCGGGGCTTTCGAACGCGCAGAAGGCTTTCGAACGCGCAGAAGGCTTTCGAACGCGCGGAAGGCTTCGAACGCGCACACGCGAAGGTGCCCGGACGGTCGGGTCACCACTTCGCCGGCTCGGCCGCCGGGCCGATCGACTTGGCCATCTGAAGGCTGGTGGTGTGGAAACCGACGCTCTCGTACAGCCGGATCGCCGCCGTGTTGTGGCTGAACACGTTGAGCGCCAGGCGGGTCACGCCCCGCCGGGCCAGCTCGTCCTCGGCGGCCCGGATGAGCGCCCGGCCGTACCCCTTGCCGCGGTGCTCGGCGTCGACGGTGATCTCGTAGATCCAGGCCGATCCGGGCTGGTGCGGCGTGGAAAGGCTGAGCCAGATCCAGCCCACCGCGGCGCCGCCGGCCTCGGCGGTGAACATCAGCGTTCCGGTGGTCGCCACCCCGTCGGGCAGCAGGTCGGCGGTCTGCCGCTGCGCCTCGGTACGGGCCCGGTCCAGCGGCAGCCCGCGTGACCGGTGCAGGTCGAGCGCGTACTCGTCGACGAGGTCGTCGATCCGCGCCTCGAGTTCGTCCTCGGTCATCGCGCGCAGTGTCACGGTCACGCCGGTCGACGGTACCGGCACGCGGACGGCGATGCGGCTGTTTACCGGAGGAGACCAGTTACCGGAGGAGACCAGCCGCCGCGATCGCCTCCACCGCCAGCGACCGCAGCCGGGGATCACCCCGTACCCGCCAGCTCAACTCCAGGTGGAGGAAGACCGAACCGGCCCGCGCGGCGGCCCGTGCCTGGACGTTCCCGACGCCTTCGAGGTACCCGCGCGGGTTCTCCCACGACCGGCTGGTGGCCAGGCCGGCGTCCCGGAGCCGGTCGGCGACCCGGGCGGCCGCCGGTACCGCGGCCGCGCCGCCGGTCGCGACGACCGCGTCGACGTCGGGCAGGTTACGGTCGGCGAACCCGTGCAGCTGCACCTGGGGCAGGCGCCGGTTGGCCGCCTCGGCGGCGAGCGCGCTGAACAGGGAGCCCTCGTTGTGCGCCACGTCCGCCGCCCCGTGACCGGCCCGCCGGTGCGCCCCGGCCATCAGCAGCACCGAGCCGGGTACCAGCCGGAACAGGTGTGCCCCCATCCGCTCGGTACGCAGGTCGGAGTTGGGGTGCGGCACCTCGACGACCAGGCGCGCCGGGGCGGAGAGGTCGACGACGACGACGCCCCACGCCCCGCCGGAGTACCGGGTGTACCGGCGACCTGTGGCGCTGTCGACCTCGTCGGTGTGTGAGAAGCCGAGCTGGACGAAAGCGTCCGGCTCGTCCGGACCGGGGCTCACCGCCCTGCCCAGCGCGACCGCCGCGAGTCCCCGCTCGGAGGGGCGCGGATCCCGGTACGGCTGGGACGGGCCGAGCGTCGTCGCGAAGCCGGCGAGGCATTCTTCGAGGTCACGCTCCTCGAAGTCAGAGCCCACCGGGAGATCGGAGCCCATCGGGAGATCGGAGCCCATCGGGTGATCGGAGCCCATCGGCAGAAAGCCTACGCCGGCCTACTTGCCCCGACCGGGGGCGAGGGCATATCCACAAGGGTGGTTCCAGTTACCAAGGAGGATTTGATGGCCGTCCGTACCCGCCCGCCGTTTCGTGCCGACCACGTCGGCAGCCTGCTGCGACCGCCCCGCCTGCTTCGGGCGCGCGCCGAATACGGCGACGGCTCCATCTCGGCCGAGCAGTTGCGCGAGATCGAGGACGAGTGCATCCGCGAGGTCGTACGCGCGCAGGAGGAGGTGGGCCTGCGGTCGGCGACCGACGGCGAGTTCCGGCGCACCTCGTGGCACATGGACTTCATCTACCAGCTCGGCGGCGTCCGGTCGACCGACGAGAAGCTGCAGGTTCACTTCTACAACGAGGCCGGCGAACTCGATTTCTCCTCGGCGGCCCTGCGCGTCGACGACCGGATCACGCTCAACGAGACCATCTTCGCCGACGCGTTCGGCTTCCTGAAGGACACCGTGACGACGGCGACTCCGAAGCTTACGATCCCGTCCCCGAGCATGGTCCACTACCGGGGTGGCCGGGCGGCGATCGACCCGGACGTCTACCCCGACCTGGACCAGTTCTGGGCCGACCTGTCCGCCGCGTACGCGGAGCAGGTCCGCAGCCTGGGCGAGCTGGGCTGCACGTACCTGCAGTTCGACGACACCAGCCTGGCGTACCTCAACGACCCGCGTCAGCGGGCGATGGTGACCGAGCGCGGCGGCGACGCCGAGCACCAGCACGAGCGGTACATCAGGCAGATCAACGCCGCGCTCGCCGGGCGTCCGGAGGGCATGACCGTGACGACCCACATGTGTCGGGGGAACTTCCGCTCCTCGTGGGCGGCGGAGGGCGGCTACGACTTCGTGGCGGAGGCGCTGTTCAACCAGCTCGAGGTGGACGGCTTCTTCCTGGAGTACGACGACGCCCGCTCCGGTGGGTTCGAGCCGCTGCGCTTCGTGCCGCCCGGCAAGATGGTGGTGCTGGGCCTGGTGACGACGAAGCGGGGCACGTTGGAGGACAAGGACACCCTCAAGCGCCGTATCGACGAGGCCAGCAAGTTCGTGCCGCTGGACCAGCTGTGCCTGTCGCCCCAGTGCGGCTTCTCGTCCACTGTGGAGGGCAACACCCTGACCTACGACGAGCAGGTCGCGAAGCTGCGGCTGATCGTCGAGACCGCCGAGGAGGTCTGGGGCTAGACCCCCGGGTGTGCGGACCTCACCGCACGGGTGTCACGGCGTACCGGGTGAGCCGCCGCTGGGCGAGCCGCCGCTGGGCGAGCCGCCGGCAGTGCCGCCGGTGCCGCCGGTGCTCGTCGGGGTCGGTTCGACAGTCGGAGTGGCCGGCGGCTGGGTGGGCGTCGGTGCCGCCGTGGTCGGTACCGGCGCTGCCGTGGTCGGGGCCGGCGCGGGGCCGGTGTTCTGACCGGCGGGGACGGTGTTCTGACCGCCCGGCGGGACGGCTGCCGGCGGCGGTACGGCCGCCGGGTTGCTGGCCCGTACCGGCATCGCCGGCCCGGTGGCGGACACCCCGGCGGTTCCGTCGGTGCCCGCCGTCGGGTTCGGCGCTGAACCGGCCGGTGCGCCGGGGTTGCGCCCCTCGACCGGGGCCCTGCCGGACTGCTTCGCGGGACTGAACAGGATTGCGACGGCGACAAGGCCGATCAGTACGACGGTGGCCGTGCCGGCGAGGACGGCCAGCCGTGGACGCCTGCGCGGTGCTCGCTCGGAGGCGCTGTCCGGCCTCGCCCCGCTGCCCGGCGCGTACCCGCTGCCCGTCGCGTACCCACTGCCCGGCCTCGCCCCGCTGTCCGGTGCGTACCCGCTGCCCGGCGCCGCCGGGCTGAGCGGTAGCGGCAGGTCCGGCGTGGTCCGCTCGTCCCGCTCCTGGGGGAAGGCCCAGGCCACCACGCTGGCCGGGCGCTTGCTGGCCGCCGGGTGCGCGCCGGCCGTCCGGTTTGCGGTGTCGGACGCGGCGCGGGCCATCGGGATCGTCGCCGCGGGGTTCGCCGCCGGGGCTGCGGGGCTCGCGTTCGCAGCCGCCGCAGTCGCCGCAGCCTTTGTCGCCGCCGGGTCTGCCGCCGCGGGGCGTGCCGAGGCCTGGCGCGCGGACCCGGGCCGTGACGAGGTGAGCGCCCGGGCCGTCGCGGCCCGCGCCGTCGCCGCTCGTACCGCGGCCGCCACGGCGCCCCGCCCCGCCATCACGGAGCGGGCGGCGGCGGCCAGCTGGGCGGCGGAGTCGTACCGGTCGGCCGGGTCCTTGGCCATCGACCGCTCGACCAGCGCGCGGGCGGCCGCCGGGATGTCACTCGGCAACGGCGGCAGCTCCTCGGACACGTGCCGCAGGGCGATCTCCAGCGGGCCGTCCCCCTCGAACGGCGGGTGACCGGCCAGGCAGTGGTAGGCCACCGCGCCCAGCGCGTAGATGTCGGTGGCCGGCGAGACCTCGCGGCCCGACGCCTGCTCCGGCGCCATGTACATGGCC
This sequence comes from Planosporangium mesophilum, assembly GCF_016863255.1. GTDB lineage: Bacteria > Actinomycetota > Actinomycetes > Mycobacteriales > Micromonosporaceae > Planosporangium > Planosporangium mesophilum. The sequence goes on along the minus strand of NZ_BOON01000049.1, from coordinate 8,232 downwards.
GTACCGAGGATGGAGTTGGCGGCGGTGACCTGGGTCACCGCCGGTGACCGCGCCACTCCGAAGTCGACCAGCGTCACCATGCCGCTGGGCTGGATCAGCAGGTTGGCCGGCTTGACGTCGCGGTGGATGATGCCGCGTTGATGCGCCGCGTGCAGCGCCTCGGCGGCCTGGGCCACGACGGACATCGTCTCGGCCGGCGACAGCCGACCCGCGTCGGCGATCCGGCGGGACAGCGGTTCGCCGTCCACGTACGCCATGACCAGGAACGCCACGTCGCCGCCGGAGCCCGACGGGCTGTGGCCGTAGTCGTACACGTCGACGACGTTGGGGTGGGTCAGGGCCGCCATCATGCGGGCCTCGGCCCGGAAGCGGGCGTCGAAGCCGGGGTCCGTCAGCAGCGCCGATCGCAGCACCTTGACCGCCACGGTCCGGCCGAGCGAGACGTCGGTAGCCCGCCAGACCTCGCCCATACCGCCGTCGGCGACGGGTTCGTCAAGGCGGTAGCGGTCGCTGAGCACGTCACCTGTAGATAACACCATCGACCCGTACCCAACTCGTGCTTGATCTATGCGTGATTGTGGGCCTGAGCACTCGCGTGTAGGAGGGTCCGGCCGGGGTAGCGCTGGAGCGTCCCGAAGGTGGCCATCCGCGGGGGAGGCGAATATGGCTGAACGCGATCCGATTTTGAAGGCGATGCACGACGTGGGTCTTGCCGCCTGGTTCGGCGGTTCACTGATGGGCGTGGTCGGCCTCAATGGCGCAGCCGCCCAGATCAGGGACCCTCGGGAGCGGCTGCGGGTCGCCTCCGTCGGCTGGGATCGGTGGACCCCGATCAACGCGGCGGCGATCGGAGCCTACCTGATCGGGGGTGTGGGCATGAGGATGTCCGAGCGCCGGCCCGACGGGGACGAGGAGGGACCGCCGATGAAGAACCTCCTGACCTGCCTCTCGCTCGCCGCGCTGAGCGCGACCGGGTACAGCCGGTGGCTCGGCATGAAGATGGAGAAGGCTCGCGAGGCCCCGACCGCGGGCGTCACCGAGCCGGCCCGGGAGACCCCCGAGGAGGTGCGCGTCGCCCAGCGGCGGCAACGGATCGCGCAGTGGTTGGTTCCCGCCCTCACCGGCGCGCTCATCGTGGTGAGCTCCGTAGCCTTCGAAATGGAGAAGCCGCGAGGGGTGGTTCGCGGGGTCGGAGCCCGGGCGGCTCGGGTGCTGGCGCCCTTCGGCTAGCCGGTCCGCTTTTCCCGCGCTCTGCGGGTAGTCAGTGTCGCCCCCGCGCTCTGCGGGTAGTCAGTGTCACCCCCGCGCTCTGCGGGTAGTCAGTGTCGCCCCGCGGTCGACCAGCGCGCCGGAGGGATGGGCCCGTGACGCTTCCGACAGTCTCCGCCTCGGCGCAGACGCTGCGACACCTGCCGACGCCGGCCCGCCCCCGGTTGGACCCGGCCGACGTGGAGGTACCCGACGGGTACGACGTGGAGGTGGTGCTGGCCGGCCTGTCGATGCCGACCGGGATGGCGTTCGCCGACGACGGGACGCTCTTCCTGATCGAGGGCGGCAGCACCTGGCCGCCCCGGCCGTACCTGCCGGCGCGGATCCTGCGCTATGCCCCTAGGGGCGGCGACCCTAGGGGCGGCGACCCCGCGGGCGACCTGGCGGTCTTCGGCGAGGAGCCGCCGGAGCGGCCGCGCGGCGCCACCGTGCACGGCGGCTACCTGTACGTCGCCGACAAGGGTGATTACCACTCGAGCATCGTCCGTTACGGTCTGTCCACCGGCGAGCGCACCGTGGTCGTCGACGGCCTGCCCGACAGTGGCTGGCACGAACCCGGCGGGCCGGTGTTCGGGCCGGACGGCCTGATGTACTTCGCCCAGGGGTCGGTGTCCCGGAACGGCGTGGTGCTGCCGCAGGACTACGGCGCCGACCTCGCCCGGCACCCGGCGGCCCACGACGCACCCGGGCAGGACGTCGTGCTCACCGGCGACAACGTCGACACGTACGACGTCACCGCGCAGTACCCGTACCCGGTCGAGACGGGTGCGTTCAAGCCGTTCGGGGTGCCGGCGAACCGCACCGAGCGGGTGGCGGGAGCCCGCAAGTGCAGTACTGGCGTGTGGCGCGCGCAGCCGGACGGCACCGGGATGGAGCTGTTGGCCTGGGGGGTCCGCAACCCGTACGGGATGGCGTTCGGCGAGGACGGTGAGCTGTACGTCTCCGACAACGGCTTCGCCGAGGCCGGCGAACGGGCGGTCGCCAACGACCCCGACCGGATCTGGCGCATCCGCAACGCCCGCACCGAGCCCGGTTCGGTGCGCACGCCCGACTGGTACGGCTTCCCCGACATCTGCGCCGACGGCCGACCGGTCTGGGAGCAGAGGCACCTGCCGCAGCGGGGCCGGCCGGCACGGCGGCTGATCGCCGAGCCGCCGGCCTGGGCCGGGCCGCCGGCGTACGTCGAGCTGCCGCACTCGGGCATGGCGAACATGGACGTCTGCCGGTCCGACCTGTTCGGCCACCGGGGACGGCTGTTCGCCTGCGAGTGGGGCTCGCTGGCGCCGCTGACCTCGCCACGCAGCCAGGATGTCGACCACGGCTTCAGGGTCATCGGGGTCGACGTGGCGAAGGGTACGGCCGGGGACTTTCTGCGCAACCGACACCCGGGGCCGGCGTCCGCGCACGGTACCGGCGGTATCGAGCGCCCGGTCGACTGCGCGTTCAGCCCGGACGGGCGCAGCCTGTACGTGCTCGACTTCGGGGTGTCGCACGTGGACGGGGGCAGGCACGTGTCGTACGGGCACACGGGCGTGCTCTGGCGGATCACGCGCCGGTGACGGGGAGTGGTGAGGAGGGAGTCGAGGTGGCATCGCCCATGCGACCACTCGTGGTCGAGGTCGACGGTCGGACCTGGCGCGGGTACGTCGACCGCTCAGCGGAGTGGCTCGAGACCGCCACGCTGCTGCAGGCCACGTACCGCAAGCTGCTCGAGGACACCGTCGAGGAGGTTGCCGACCCGCGCCTCCGCGACCGGATCGGCGACCTGATCGAGTCGGCCCGCAGGCACGAGGCACTGATCAACGAGCTGTACGTCGCGTTCAGTGAGGACGAGCTTCCGCCCAGTGAGGTCCGCGCCTCGATGCTGGCCCGGACGCGTGAGGTGGTGGCGCGCGTCGAAGGCCTCGCGGCCGGCGCCCGCGGCGGCGACTGGCGCAACGTACGCGAGCTGACCCTGACGAACCTGGACTCCACCAACGGCTTCGCGGTCATCGAGCAGCTGGCGCTGGCCATGGGCCTGCCGGCCGTCGTCGACCTGGTACAGCCGGTCATCGCCGAGAAGACGCGACATCAGCTGGCCCTGCGCGAGTACCTGCTGGAGGCGGCACCGAAGGCGGTCCTGTACCGGCCTGACGGGTAACCCCGGGCCCGGGTTCCCTTGACTCGGCCCGGCGGGTGCCGATGAGGCATCCGCTATGGGAGCTTTCGACGTGGGTACGCGATGAGCCGGGTTGGCCCGAGGGGGGCCGCCCGGCTGGCCTCTGCCCCGCTGGTCTCTGTCGCTTGGCTGGTCTGCGCGGTTGCGCAGCTCGCCGGCGCCGCGCTGTTCTTCCTGCTGCCCGAAGGCCCGGCGCTGCCCGAGAGGTTGGCGCGACCGCTGCTCATGATCGTGCTCAGCGCCGTGACCGCGGCGTCCCTGCTGGCCGGTACCCGGTGGCGCCGGCCTGGTACTCCGCTGCGCCCCGGTATTCCGCTGCGATCCGAAGGGGCCGCCGGCTGGTACCTGCTGGCCATCGGGCAGGTGCTGAACACGGTCGCCTGGGCCTGCTGGTACCTGTACCCGGTCGCCGCGTCGGTCACCCTGCACGCCCCGTCCGTAGCGGACGGGCTGTACCTGTCGTCGTACGCGGTCTCCGTGCTCGGCCTGGCCCTGCTGGGCCGCCGACACGGCGCCGACCGGCGTGCGCTGTTCGACGCGGCGATCGTCACCACCGTCGTCGCGGTGATCATGTGGGCCGTCCTCGCCGACAAGGCAACCGCGCCCGGATTCACCGCGTGGCAGCAACTGCTGAACTTCGCGTACCCCGTCATGGACCTGCTCCTGCTCGCCGCGGCGGTCTCCCTGGCACTCGGCGTCGACCGTGCAACCCGGTCGGTACCGGTGCGGTCGGTGCTGCTGTCGCTCTGGGTCGCGCTGCAGTTCGTGGGCGACACGGTGCTGAACGTCGGACTCCTGACCGGCTCCTTCCGCCTCGGCGGCCCCAATTTCGCCTGGTGGCTGATCTCGTTCCCGGTCCTGTCGGCGGCGGCGCTGTACCGCGGCGACTCCCGCCTGCGGTTCACCGTGCCGCGACGGCTGCAGCCCGTACTCGCGGCCGCCGTCGTCCTGCCGTTGCCGATCCTGCTGATGGTCCGGGCATTCGAGTCGTCGGCCAACGATGTCGGCGTGGTCGCCGGCGGCTCGATCGTGGTGACCGCGCTGTTGCTGCTGCGTGTCTCGACCGCGAGTGGCTCCGATCCCATGAACGCCGCCCTCATGACCCCCGCGGCCCGTGCAATGCTCCGCCGGTCGGCGGTGCGGTTGTGTGCGGGGTTCCTCGTCCTGGCGCTGCTGCCGCTGGCCGGCCTGACCTACCTCGCCGTCGCCCAGGCCCGGAGCACGGTGGACACCGAGGTACGGCGCCGGCTGACGACCGGGGCGGACGTCAGCGTCACGTACGTGGTCGACCAGTTGAACGGCATCAAGGCGCTGGCGGCCTCGTATGCCGAACGGCCGGGCGTGGTGGCGCAGATGGCTGCGGGAGAACAGGCCGACCCGGCAAAGCTCCAGGACCACTTGGCCTCGCTACAGTCGCGCAACCCGCAGTTCATCGGCGTCTGGGCGATGGACGCGCGCGGGACCATGCTGGCGTTCGACCCGCCGGCGCCCTTCATCGGGCAGAACTTCGCCCATCGCGACTACTTCCAGGGGGTCATGCGAACCGGCCAGCCGTACGTGTCCGAGGCGTACCTGGCGGCGTTGCCGGACAAGCCACGCACGGTGGCGGTGACCGCCCCGGTGATGAGCGGCGGCCGGGTCGTCGGCTCGATCGGCATCGGCCTGCGCCTGGAGATGGTCTCCGCGTTCACCGCGCGGGTGGCCGACGTACAGAAGATCCGCGTGAAGCTGGTCGACCGGAACGGCGCCCTGCTCGCCGGTCCGGGCAGCGAGAAGCCGGGGCTGCCCTCGGGCCTAGACGACAAGTATCTGGCGGCCGCGCTGGGTGGCCGTAGCGGCATCGTCCGCGACGCCGAGAACGGCGTCGATACCGTAACGGCCTACCGGTCGATCCCCCGGCTCGGCTGGGCGGTGGTGGCCGACATACCGGCCAGCGAGGCGTACGCGGGGGCCGACCGGTTCGCCGGCCGAATCTTCGGCGTCGCCTCCCTGTTGGCCCAGGTGCTGCTGCTCGGGCTGGTCCTCGCGGTACGGGCCGAGCGGCGCCGGAGGATCGCCGAGATTGCCGTGGCCAAACGGGAGGAGCAGGTCAGCTCCATCCTGGAGGCGGCCGGGGACGGGTTCATCTCGATCGACGCGCGCGGGTTCATCACCCACTGGAACTCCCAGGCCGAGAAGATCTTCGGCTGGTCCGCCGGGGAGGCGCTGGGGCGTGTGGTGACCGACCTCGTCGTCCCCGGCGTGGACTCGGCCGACCGCGCCGAGCGCTTCCAGCGGATACTGGCCGGTGGCCGGTCCACGTTGCCGGACCAGCGCATCGAGGTCGAGGTCCGCCGCCGCGACGGTACGGTCTTCCCCGCCGAGATCACCGTGTGGTCCTCGGCGAGCGGCGACGACGTGACCTTCAGCGCGTTCGTGCGCGACATGACGGAGCGCAAGCGATACGAGTCCGAGCTGGCCGCCGCCCGGGACGCGGCGCTGGCCGCCTCCCGGATGAAGTCGGAGTTCGTGGCGAACATGAGCCACGAGATCCGTACCCCGATGAACGGGGTCATCGGGCTGACCACGCTCCTGCTGGAGACCGAGCTCGACGCCCGGCAGCGCGACTACCTAAACACCGTGCAGAACTCGGCCGACGCCCTGCTCAACGTCATCAACGACATCCTGGACTTCTCAAAGATCGAAGCGGGCAAGCTGGATATCGACCCGGTCGACTTCGACGTGCGGGCCCTCGCCGAGGACGTGGTGAGCCTGCTGGCCGCCACCGCGCAGGCCAAGGGGCTCGAGATCGCCGCGGTGGTACACCCGGCGCTGCCGCCGACGGTACGCGGCGACGCGCACCGCATCCGCCAGGTCCTGACCAACCTGGTCGCCAACGCGGTCAAGTTCACCGAGCGGGGAGAGGTGATCGTCGAGGTCGCCGTCGGCGAGGCGGTCGGTGAAGACCGCGTCCGCGAGGTCACGTTTGCCGTGGTCGACACCGGTATCGGTATCCCGGCCGACCGCCAGGAGCACCTGTTCGAGGCGTTCACCCAGGTCGACGCCTCCACCACCCGCCGCTACGGCGGGACCGGCCTGGGGCTGACCATCAGCCGGCAGCTCATCGAGCTGATGGGCGGCACGATCGGGCTGGTCAGCGAGGTCGGTGCGGGCAGCCGGTTCACCTTCACGCTGCCGCTGCCCAGCGCCACCACGTCACTGGCTAGCCCACCGGTACCGGCGGATCTGGCCGGGGTACGGGTACTGGTCGTCGACGACAATCCCACCAACCGCAAGGTGGTGCAGGACCTGCTCGCCATGTGGCAGATGCGCCCGTCGGCGGTCGCCGACGGCGCGGCGGCGCTGGACGTGCTCCGGCGCGCCGCCGGGGAGGGTGACCCGTACGCGGTCGCCCTGCTGGACATGCACATGCCCGGTCTGGACGGGATCGAGGTAGCGCGCGCCGTCCTCGCCGACGACGACCTCAGCGCCACCCACCTCGCGATGCTGACCTCCACCAACCAGCCCGGCGAGGCGCAGAAGGCCCGCGAGTGCGGGATCGAGGCGTACCTGACCAAGCCGGTTCGCTCCGCCCAGCTCCGCGCCGCCCTCATGCGACTGCTCGGCGGGGCACCCCGCGCGGGTGCGGCCGAGCCGCGCCGGGCGCAGGCCGGGACCGGGACCGGGACCGCAGCCGGCACCGCGGCCGGGATCGCAGCCGGGACCGCGGCCGGGATCGCGGCCGGTAGGCCGCCGGCCGGGACCGCGACCGCGTCCCGCACCCCGGCTGATGCTCCGATCGCCCGGATCCTCGTCGCCGAGGACAACGAGGTCAACCAACAGGTGGTCGTCGAGATGCTGGCCAGCCTCGGTTACTCGGCCGACGTCGCGGCCGACGGCGAGCAGGCCCTGCGCATGCTGGGCGAGCGGCGCTACGACGCGGTACTCATGGACTGCCAGATGCCCGGCGTCGACGGTTTCCAGGCAACCGAGCGACTGCGGCGGATGCCGGCGCCGGTGAGCGAGACACCCGTCATCGCCCTCACCGCGTCCGCCCTCGCCACGGACGAGCAGCGCTGCCTCGACGCGGGCATGGACGACTTCCTCGCCAAGCCGCTACGCAAGAACAGGCTCGACGAGGTGCTGCGCACCAACATCGGCGAGCGGGTGGTGGCCGAGCCCGGCGCCGCCACCGAGGAATCAGGCGACCCTGAGACACTCCTCGACCCTGAGGCACTCCTCGACCCTGAGGCACTCCTCGATCCCGAGGCGCTCGAAGAGCTTCGCGAGATGGGGCCGGCGTTCGTCGACCGCGTTCTGACCTCGTACCTGCGCAACGCACCCGACACGGCCGCCGCGATGCGCGTCGCGGCCGCGCGGGCGGACGTACAGGAACTGGCGAGGCTCGCCCACCGGCTCCGCGGCAGCAGCGGCACGCTCGCCGGCCGGCAGCTCGCCGCCACCTGTGGCGATCTCGAGCAGGCGGCGCTCGCCAGCGACCTGGCCACCGCGACGGCCCTCGCCGCGGCGGTCCAGGAGCAGACCGAGCGAACCTGCCAGGCGCTGCGCGCGGCGCTCGGTGTGACCTGAGGCGGCTCCCTCTTCGCACCCGCCTGGGTACGCCGGCACCGGCGGTCGTCGTTCACCATCGCAAGAGTCTTGTGTCAGGCAGACCTGGAATGGAGTGTCAGCGTTGTCCGTGACGGCACCGCGCGGCCGTACCGTGCCTACCGCCTCCCCGGTCTACGACCCGGCCTCCCCGGTCTACGACCCGGCCTCCCCGGTCTACGACCCGGCCTCCCCGGTCTACGACCCGGCCTCCCCGG
>NZ_BOON01000048.1 GCF_016863255.1 Planosporangium mesophilum | reverse complement strand
ACGACCCGGCCTCCCCGGTCTACGACCCGGCCTCCCCGGTCTACGACCCGGCCTCCCCGGTCTACGACCCGGCCTCCCCGGTCTACGACCTGGCACAGGTCGAGTGGATCGGAGGGTTCGGCAGCTTCGTCCTCGATACCGCCGACGCTCCCACCTCGACCTCCAGGCGGCCAACCAGCTCAAGCTCGACCTGATGGCATGCTCAGTCACGAGATCGGCACGCCGCTGACGGCGATCCTCGGCCACGCCGAACTCGCCGAGGAGACCGTCGACTCCGGGCACCCCGGGCACCCCGGGCACCGCAGCATCGGGGCGATCCGCCGCAACGCCGAGCGGCTGGCCGCGATGCGCAACGAGATCCTCATCATGTGCGCCCTCGACACCGCGGAGTTGACCGCCGAGCGGGAGCCGGTCGCGCTGGCCGACGCGATCGCCCAGGCCCTCGCCGCCGTCGAGACCGAGATCCCCGTCGTCGGCGCCGACGGCGTCACCGCCCTGGTCAGTCCCAGCCATCTGCAGCACGTACTGATCAATTTCCTGACCAACGCCGCCAAGTACGCCGGCGGCGCCGTCGACATCCACGTCAGCGGCGACGACGCGGACATCGAGATCCGGGTACGCGACAACGGCCTCGGTGTACCCGAGGAACTTCGCGACCACCTCTTCGAGCGCTTCACCCGGGGGAGCGACAACACCGCGCGGACCCAGGGCAGCGGGCTCGGGCTGTACATCGTGCGCGGGCTCGCCGAGGCCAACTCCGGCCGTGTCTGGTACGAGCCGCGGCAGCCCCGTGGGAGCGTCTTCACCCTCCGGCTGGCGCGGGCACGACGCCGTACGGATCGCTGAGGCCTCGTCGCCCACGGTCCTCGTCGCCCACCGTCCTCGTCGCCCACGGTCCTCGTCGCCCACCGTCCTCCTCGGACGGGGGACGTCGTTGATTGCGGTGCCAGCCTGCGTTTAGGTTGGGCGTACGTGTTGACCCCGGCCGATGCGTGCCGCGCCCAGAAGGGTGGAAACATGCGTCGTCGTACCTTCGTTTCTCCGGTCACGGTCGCCCCGGTCACGGTCGCCCCGGTCATGGTCGCCCCGTTCACGGTCGCCCTGGTCATCGTCGCCGGCCTGGTCCTGGCGGGTGCCGCGCAACCCGCTTCCGCGGCTGGAGCCCCCGATGCTGGGGCTCTCTCCGCGAACTGCGCGCCCTATCCGGGCGGTACGACCATCTGCTCGGCCCAGGTGGCGAGCTTCGACGGTTCGCCGCTCGACGTCGACGTCACCCTGCCGATGCCCGGTACCGGTACCCGGCACCCGCTGATGGTGCTGCTGCACGGGTTCGGCAACAACAAGCACGAGTGGGAGTCGACCTCCGACGCCGCGGACGGGGCGGACAAGTACCACTGGAACAGCCACTGGTTCGCCGCACACGGGTACTACGTGCTCACGTACACCGCGCGCGGCTTCAAGGACAACGGCTTCAAGGACAACGGCTTCATAGACAACGGCACCACCGCGAGCCACCAGCCGGCCACGCCGGCCGGCACGGCGCCGACCTGCCTGCCTCCCGGCGGCTCCGCCTGCCTGCCGACCGGGACCATCCGGGTCAAGAACAAGGACGTGGAGATCCGCGACACCCAGTGGCTCGCCGGGCTGGCCGCCACGGCGTTCGCGGACCTCGATCGCGACCGGGTCGCGGTGAGCGGCGGCTCGTACGGCGGCGGGGAGAGCTGGCTGCAGGCGGCGGAGCAGGCCGGTCGACCGTACTGGGTCGACTTCCCGGGGCTGCCCAAGCTGCGGTTGCAGGTGGCGGTGCCGAAGTACCCGTGGACCGACCTGGCCTACTCGCTCGCCCCGAATGGGCACGGCGCCGACCTCTACTCGTCGTCGCAGGGCGCGCCCGACACCCTCGGCGTGGGCAACCCCTTCGGCGTGAGCAAGCTCAGCTATATCAACGGCCTGTACGCCCTCGGCACCACCAACGGCCTCTTCGACGAGGGAAGCCCGGGGCCGCAGAGCAACGGCCCGGAGCCGTTCACGGTCTGGCTGAACCGGGTGAGCGCCGGCGAACCGTACGACGCTGCCGGCCGGGTCGACGACCCGGTGGGCGCTCAGATCCGTACCAGCTTCAGCGGCTGGCACTCCGCCTACTACCAGCCCGGCTGGCGGATCGGCCGAGCCGCCGGCCGGGAGCCGGCCGTGTTCTCCATCTCCGGCTGGACCGACGACCTGTTCCCAGCGGTCGAGTCGTTCCGCATGTTCAACTACCTCACGTCGCTCGACCCGCAGTGGCCGGTCGCGGTCGCGGTCGGTGATCTCGGGCATGCCCGGGCGCAGAACCCGCCTGCCGTCTGGCAGGCCGTCAACGCGCAGGCCTGGGCGTTCCTCCAGGCCAACATCGGCGGTAGCCGCCCACAGCGGGGCTTCGTGTCAAGCTTCCCGACCGTATGCTCGGGCAGCGCTTCGGCAGTTGGCCAGGTCGTCGCGCCGACACCCGCCGGCCTCGCCGGGGGACAGCTGACCGTCGACTACAACGGCTCGGCCGTACTGGCGCCGACGGCGGGCCTGACCGACCCGGACGGCCCTGCCACGGACGCCGTACTCGGCGGCAACCTCTCGGGCAGCGGCCCCAACTGCCGTACCTCCGTCGGGCCGGCCACCGTCGGGCCGGCCACCGTCGCGCCGGCCACCGTTGGCGGCGGGTACACCGACGTGTCGGAGCCGTTGCCGAGCCAGCAGACGTTCGTCGGTATCGGGTACGCCCAGGTCGACTACGCGGCGCTGCTTCCGCTGCCCACGGCGGTGCTCGCCGCGCGCGTGTGGGACGTGAAACCCGACGGCACCGCCGTACTGGTCAGCCGCGGGGTGTACCGGTTGGACTTCAACGGCTACGACGCGAACAGGGGCACGGTGCGGGTACCGCTGTACGGCAACCACTGGGCCTTCCCCCAGGGAGACCGCATCCGGTTGGACCTGGTACAGGTCGATCAGCCGACCTTCCGGCCGCCGAACGCGGCGGTCACCAGCCCGCTGCGGCTGTCGTCCACCCGCCTGGTGCTACCGGTACGCGAGCCCGGACTGACCAGCGTGCCGTAATTGTGCCCGGCCACGCGGCATCGCCGGGTGCCTGCTGGGGTCCGTGCGCTATTGACGGCTCGTCGAGTCCTACTCGCGTCGGTGGTAACGGTTGCGTCGGGGTTGTTGCTGCGGGTCGATGTGGGCCGGTGGGGTGAAGTCGGGGTGTCCGTCGGTGGGGTTGATCGACACCCGCCAGTCGCTGTGGTGGATCAGGCGGTGGTGGTGGCCGCAGAGCAGGACGGCGTTGTCGCGGTTCGTGGGTCCGCCGTCGGCCCAGTGGATCACGTGGTGGCCCTCGCACCAGCGGGCCGGACGATCACAGTCGGGGAAGGCGCAGCCGTTGTCGCGTAGGACGAGGGCGCGGCGGATGGCAGCGGGAAACAGCCGCTGTTGGCGTCCGACGTCGAGGACCTGCCCGGCGCCGTCGAGCACGGCCGGCAGGATCGCCGCGTCGCAGGCCAGCCGCCGGGCCGCGGCCGCCGACAGGAGCTGGCCGTCGTCCAGAGTCGCCGCGCCGACCCGGTCGCGCAGCGTGTCGTAGCTGACGGTGACCACCACCTGCGGCCGGTCACCGCCGTTGTCCGGCAGCTTCGTGCAGGCCTGGGCGAGCCGGCACACCTCGACCAGCGCGTCGGCGCGCCGCTGCCCCGGCGTCCGCACATCATCGGCCCCGCCACCACGCGGCGCGCACAGCGGATCCAGCGCGGCGGTCACGATCGCGGCGGCCTCCCGGTCGAGCCAGCCGGTCACCCGCACCCGGCCCTCACCGGGTATCTCCGACAGCCGCAGCTCCCGCCCGACGTACGCGCGCTCCTCGGCCCGCTCCAGCGCCGCCAGCGCCTTAGCCTCGGTCTCCGCGGGGGCGACCACTTCGAGGATCCGCTCGCCCAGGCTCGTCAACTCCACGGCGCCGAACTCGGCCGCCTGCTCGACGAGATGCTTGTCGGCCTGGATCCGGTGCTCGGACGGCAACCCGGCAACCGCCTTGGCAATCGACCACGCCTGGTCCACATTCACCGCGCCGGCGGCCAGGGTCTCGGCAGTTGCCGGGCAGTCCGCATCGAGCATCTTGGCCAGCTTGACCTGCTTGGTCGCGGCGCCAGGCGAGATCCGATAGCGCCCACGCAGCCACGCCGCCGTACTCGTCGCGCCCTGCGCGGCCGGGATCCCGAGCGCGTCGGCCTGCCGGACCAACGCCAACTGCAACGCCGCCACCTGCTGCACGATGACGTGTACCTGATCCAACTGCTCGACCACCGCCGGCGGCGAACAGACAAACGGCACCGACTCCAGGTGCTCCCCAAGCACCCGGCTCAACCCGGTCAACCGTTCGTCCACGCGTCCAAAGTAGAGGTAATGTACGACAATTTTAGAACACCAGTGCTACTCCTCGCCTTTGTGTGGATCTATTCGTTCGGCCGCGGCGATGGAATGGCTGGTCAGGTTGTGCGGCAGCTGCGGTTGATCGGGACATGGGGACGCGCACGTGATCGCCGTCTAGGTTCAGGGGCTACTGACACCGACCTTGACCGTTCGAAAGGGCGACGCACGTGCGCGTCACAACCGCATTCAACCGTGTGCTGGCCCTGCCCGGCGCCTGGGTGGCGTCGGTGGCGTTCACCGACGTCGGGATCGTGGTCGGGCTACGTCGCCGCGGCATCTGGCTGACCTGCCCGTGTGGCTGGCGTACCCGCTTCCGGTACGACAGCTCCCGCCGCCGCTGGCGGCATCTGGACTTCGGGGCTTGCAAGGTGTTCCTGGAAGCCGACCTGCACCGCGTCGACTGCCAGTCCTGCCTGCGGGTGCGTACCGAGCAGGTCCCGTGGGCGCGGCCGGGTGCCCGGCACACCCGTGACTTCGAGGACGTGGCCGGCTGGCTGGCCCAGCGGATGGGCAAGACCAGCGTGGCGAAGCTGCTGCGCTGTACCTGGGAGGCCGTCGACCACATCGTTTCCCGGGGGGTCGCCGAGCACATCGACGACAGTCCCGGCTGTGGCGCATCTGGGAACTCAAAGAGCAGCTGCGTGACCTGTACCGGATCGTCGACCCGGCCGACGCCGCCGACTACCTCCGAGCGTGGTGCGCCACCGCGCTACGCAGCCGCATCCCCGCCTACGAAACCCTGGTCCGGCGCATCCGCAAACACTTCGACGCCATCGTCGCCGCCGTCCAGCTCGGCCTGTCCAACTCCCGGCTGGAAGGCATCAACGCCAAGATCCGGCTAATCCAACGCCGCAGCTTCGGCCACGCCAACCTCGACAACCTCACCGCCATGATCTACCTCTGCCTTGGCGGCATCACCATCACCCTGCCCACCGCGCGCCGGGACGGGTGACCGCGCATGGCTTAGTTCGAGGCGTTCACTGTCGGCACGCCGTCCGAGGCTTGCCGCGTTGCCCGCGCTACGGGCTGCCCGGTTCCGGGATAGCGGCAGTTGTGCCGGACCGGGACACGTCCGATGTGGCCAGTCTCCAGGTCTGCGCGAGTATCAGCCGACCGACCGCGACCCGCCCGCCCGGCGGGTCGATCACGCTCTCTCGGGCAGTCCCTTGGGTTGGGGGGCGGGTGGTGTGTAGTAGCGGAGGTGGCCGCGCAGGGCGCCCAGGAGGATGCCGATGAGCGGCACGAACCACAGCGGCATTCCGCCGTCGCCGGAGCTGCCGACGCTTTCCTCGAACTGGTACTCGTGGCGCAGGTTGGTCGGGACCACGGGGGCGCGCGGATCGCAGGCGGGACAGACGGCGGCGGGCTGGAGCGGTACCTGGTGGGGCAGCAACGCGGCCGTGGCCGTGGTGAACAGGGCGACCAGGATGGCCGCGGTGGCCATGGCGGCGCCGGTGGCCAGCAGGGCCTGCCAGGCCGGGGTGAGCAGGCCGGGCCGGTTGTCGCGGTCGGCCAGCCGGGTAGCCATGGCATGCACGGTCACGGGTATGGCCAGCGCGGCCAGCGCGAAGCAGGCCAGCAGCAGGTAGTCCGCGGGGACGGCGGGGCCGCCGTGCAGGGAATGAGAGGCTGCTTCTATTGCGCCGCCGATGCCGAAGGGCGCCAACGCGAAGAGCACGCCGGCGGTCAGTGCGCCGATGCCCAGCGCGGCCGGCAGGATCCGGCGGGTGAACTGGACTCGTCGGGAGGTCAGGACGAGCAGCCCGGCCACATAGCCGGCGAGGATCAGCAGGAACCCGACGTCCATCGCCCACACCGGCGCGATGACCGGGAAGTACGCGCCGAGCTGGTTGCCGATGCGCTGCTGGACAGCGGTGGCGGCGACCAGCGCGAGCACCACCGCGTACCCGCCCAACCGGGCCGACAGCGGCGCCCAGCCCACACGCACCGGCCCGACGTAGCGGCGCACCAGCAGCGGCAGCCCGGCGAGCAGGACCAGGATGCCCACCACATACATCCGGTTGACCGGGGTGGCGGAGTTCGTCGACGCCCCCGGCCACGCGATCCACACCAGCCCGACGGCGCCGGCGACGAAGGCCAGCGCCTGGATGATCCGGCTCATCAGTACCTCCCGCGTCACCAGCAGCAGCCCGCCGCCGAGCCAGGCCAGCCTGGCTGAACGTGCGGGCAGGTCGTCGGTCTCTGCCAGCAGGGCGTGCACCCAGTCGCGGCGGTGCTCGCCCAGCAGCCCGGCCAGGCCCCGTACCAGGCCGGCCAGCATCCGAATCACTGCGTCCATCACGCGCCGCCCTCCGTCGCCAGCCGCCGCCGCGCCGGCCGGCCGTGGGCGGGTCGTGGTTTGGCTGGGGCCTCGGCCAGCGCCGCCCGGGCGGCCACCACGCCGTCGGAGGTCAGCCGGTACAAGTGCCGGCGCGGCCGCCCGGCCGGCTGCTCGTCCTCCCAGCACGCCTCGATCAACCGCCGATCGGCAAGCCGGATCAGGATCGGGTACAACGTGCCCGACGCCAGCCCGGTCTGTTTGGCGATCAGGTACCCGTGCAGCCACGCGGTAGGGTCCGCCGCCAGCGCGGCCAGCACGGACAACGTCTGGGCGGAGAACCTCGGACGATCAGCCACGACGCCGACTCTACCTAGGTAGAGTCGGCGTGTCCATCGCCCATCCGCTGCCCCGAAGGCTCAGCCGCCGCAACGGTCGCCCGCACCCCGCCGTGACATTGACGTCCTGGCCCACCGGCAGCCAAAGAAACACTCCGCACTCAGCAGATAGATCCACACGAAGCCGAGGAGTAGCACACCAGTTCGATCGCGGATTGTCGTGTCGGAGGCACTGCTGTACCGGTGCGGCGGCGGGCGATTCGCGTCGTTCCGGTCGGTGCGGCTTCGGTCGACCGCACCCAGCCCGGGTGCTGAGGTGCGCTTCCCGGCATGTTGCCGACCGGCATGTTGTGACCGCCATGTTGTGTGACCGCCATGTTGCGACCGCCATGTTGCGACCGCCATGTTGCGACCGCCATGTAAAGAATCATTGACACCATGTCGGGTCTGCTTTACCTTTGAGATGTCAAGTTTGTTTTACATGGGAGCGGGAATGTCGTTCGACGAGAAGCGTGCGTGGATCCAGGCGGTCGTCGCCGTCTGCGGGTACGGCACCTATGTGGCGATCATCCTGGGGCGGACCGGGGACACGCCATTGGCGGAGGTCCCCTATGCCGGCGCTCTGCTGTGGACGGTCGGTGCGGCGATCGTGGCGGGGATCCTGCTCCACATGATCGCCGGTATGGTGACGCCGAACGGCACCCGTACGGACCAGCGTGACCGGGAGATCAACCGGTTCGGCGAGCACGTCGGGCAGTCCTTCGTCGTCGTCGGTGCGGTCGCCGCGTTGCTGATGGCGATGGTCGAGGTGCGGTACTTCTGGATCGCGAACGCGATCTACCTCGCGTTCGTCCTGTCCGCCGTCCTCGGATCCGTGGCGAAGATCGCCGCGTACCGCCGGGGCTTCCAGTGATGGCGAAGGCGACCCGGGTCACCAACGAGATCCGGGCGCTGCGCTTTGCCCGCGGCGAAATGACCCAGGCCGAACTGGCCGACCGCATCGGTGTGACCAGGCAGACCGTCATCGCCATCGAGCAGGGCCGGTACTCGCCCTCCCTGGAGACGGCGTTCCGCATTGCCCGGGTCCTCGGTGTCGGACTCGAGGACGTGTTCCAGTACACGGACGACGAAGGAGAGGCGCAATGAAGGCGATCGTCCAGGACCGGTACGGATCGGCGGACGTCGTGCGTTTCGAGGACGTTCCGGCGCCCAGCCCCGGCGATGGGGAGGTGCTGGTACGGGTGCACGCGGCAGGCGTCGACCAGGGTGTCTGGCATGTCATGACCGGGCTGCCGTACCTGGGTCGCGCCGCCTTCGGGCTGCGGCGGCCGAGGAGGCGTGTTCTCGGCATGGACCTCGCCGGGCGGGTCGAGGCGGTGGGTCCTGGAGTGACCCGTTTCCGGCCCGGTGACGAGGTGTTCGGAAGCTATGCCGGCGCTTACGCCGAGTACGCGTGCGGCCCGCAGGGCCGGTTCGCGCCCAAGCCCGCCCGCCTGACGTTCGAGCAGGCGGCGGCCGTGCCGATCTCGGCGGTCACGGCCCTGCAGGGGCTACGTGACGCCGGCCGGGTGCGGCCGGGGCAGGCCGTCCTGGTGATCGGCGCAGCCGGGGGTGTGGGCTCGTTCGCCGTACAGCTCGCCAAGGTCCTCGGCGCACACGTCACCGGGGTGTGCAGTGGCGGGAAGGCGGAACTGGTGCGCTCGATCGGCGCGGACGCCGTCGTCGACTACGCCCGCGAGGACATCACCGACGGTAACCCACGTTACGACGTCATCCTGGACCTCGCCGGCAACCGCCCGCTGCGGCAGCTACGCCGCGCCCTCGCGCCGCGCGGCACCCTCGTCATCGCCGGCGGTGAGGGCGGTGGACGGTGGCTCGGCGGTGTGGACCGGCAGTTGCGCGCCCACCTGCTCTCCCCGTTCACCCGCCAGCGCCTGCGTGCGCTGATGTCCCTCCAGCGCCTGGACGACCTACTGCTGGTTCGGGACCTGCTGGAGTCCGGCGCCGTCGCGCCGGTCATCGACAGGACCTACGCGCTGAGCGAGGCGCCTGAGGCGATCCGGTACCTGCGCAGCGGCCACGTCCGCGGCAAGGTGGTCATCACCGTGTGACTGGCGCCCCTACGAGCATTCCGAGCAGATGTCCTGGCCGTCGCGCCGCCTCGCGAGCTGACTGCGGTGATGCACCAGGAAGCAGCGGGAGCACCGGAACTCGTCGGACATCATCGGTACGACGGGGACGCTCAACTCTTCGTCGAACAGATCCGCACCGGGCAACTGGAAGTTGTCGGCGACTTCGACCTCGTCGACGTCGACTCCGGGTGACTGCGCCAGGTCCTTGCCGACCTTGAGGGTGCCCAGGTCGCTCTCGTCGAGGTCCGCGATCGGGCCGCGCGGCGCGTCATAGTCAATGGTTCTACTCACGGTGATTGCCTCCCCACCCACGGTGCATGGGTTACGACCATAGACCACGGCGAACGTTTTTGGGACCCGATCGGACAACGAGTTTCGACAGTGGCAGTGATCGCGTTGACGGGGACAGTTCGAACGAACCGGACGGCAGCCGGGGACAGCCGGGGGACAGCCCCAATCCAGGGGATGGTCCCGAAACGCAGGACACCCGGGCCGACCAGCGATCGAGCCCGGGTGTCCTGGGTGGTGCGGTCCTACTTGCCGGCACCGCCGATGGTGCACAGCTCGTCGATCTTGTTCGCGTCCGTCTCGACCTTGTCCATCAGGTCCGACGCGGGCGTGGTACCGGTGTTGATCGCCGTAACGATCGCGCTGTAGTCGTCCGCGAGCGCCTTCATCGCCTGGCGGACGTTGTCGTGCTCGGCCTTGGCCGCGGCGGCGTTGAGCTCGTCGACGGCCGCCTGCAGCTGCGCCTTCGTGGTATCCGGGTCGGTCGACGTCGGCGCGCTCGCCGCCTTCGTGATCGCTTCCTTACCGGACACGCATCCCGGGTCGGTCACGGTCGCGACGTTCTTACCCACCGTGGCGAAGATGGCGACGACGATCGCGATCGACGCGAGCATCGAGAGGACCGAGACGATGACACCGGCGATCGCCAGGCCCCGCCCCTTCTGCTGGCGCTTACGGGTCTGGATCAGAGCGATGATGCTGAGGACGAAGCCGACCGGCGCGATCAGGAAGGCGAGAATCAGACCGGCGATGGCAAGGCCGTTGGTGCCCTGCTCGGGCGCCGGCGCGGCGTACGGGGCGGCGCCGGGAGCACCGTACTGAGGAGCGCCGTACTGAGGAGCACCGTGCTGAGGAGCACCGTGCTGAGGAGCACCGTGCTGAGGAGCGTCGGGAGCCGGCGCGGCAGCCTGGTCAGAGGGGTTCGGCTGGGGGGTTTCGGGCGAAGTAGACATGCTCGTTCCATCCGGGATTTGATGATCAGCGAACGAGCACGTTACTGGTCGATCTTGCGTCACGGTGTCCCAGTGCCCAGATCGTGATGAACACGCCTGCCTGGCGCATTGGCCTATCGACCGGTCCGCTCCATCGGGCATACCCCATTCGACCCCATCAAATCGTCACCTTCACGGCGTGCACGGTGGTCGGACCGCCGGTAATTTGAGGGCGGGCGGGCCGTCGGCAACGATCCCGCCGCGTCGGCCACCGCCGCGCGCGAACATCGGCGTCACGCCACCCCAGCGATCACCGCAGACGCGATCCGCCGTCGCGTCTGTCGACCGTGCCGCTTCCGTCCAGCTGAAGGCGTGAGATGCAGACCCAGGGTTCCTGGCGATACCAA
>NZ_BOON01000047.1 GCF_016863255.1 Planosporangium mesophilum | reverse complement strand
GGCCGCGGGATGCGGCCGCGCCCGCGCCTCGGTCGATGACTCAGGCGCCGGCTAACGACCGGCCGATCGCCCGCAGCCCGTCGAGGTCGTGGACGTCGACCGCCTGTGCCGGCACCTCGACCACGGGAACCTGCGGGTACGCCGAGACGAACCGCTCGGCGACCGCCACCTGGCGGGTGTGCTGATCGACCAGCGCCGCGTGTACCCGCATCGCGTCGGCGGTCACGCCGTGGCCGCCGACCTCGTCGAGGCGTACCGCGGCGGCCCGGGCACTGTCCGAGCCGATCGCCGGCGCCGCGACGGTGGTCATCCGGTTGAGGACGAGGCCGGTCAGCGGCATCCGCTCGCTGTCCAGCCGGTCGGCGAAGTAGGCCGCCTCCCGGATCGCGTCCGGCTCGGGCGCGGCGACGACCAGGAACGCCGTCTCCGGGTCCTGCAGGATCCGGTACGTGCGCTCGGCCCGCTCCCGGAAGCCGCCGAACATCGAGTCGAGCGCGGCCACGAACGTCGACACGTCGGTCAGCAGCTGCGTGCCCAGGACCTTCGTCACCGCCCGGGTGAACACCCCGAACGAGGCCGAGGCCAGCTTGAACATGCTCCGGCCACCGACCCGGGCCGGTACGAGCAGCATCCGGATCATCCGACCGTCGAGGAATCGCGACAGCCGGGCCGGGGCGTCCAGGAAGTCGAGCGCGGACCTCGACGGTGGGGTGTCGACCACGATCAGGTCCCACTCGCCCCGGGCCCTCAACTGGCCCAGCTTCTCCATCGCCATGTACTCCTGCGTTCCGGAGAACGTGGAGCTCATGGCCTGGTAGAAGGGGTTGGCGAAGATCTCCTCGGCCTTGTTCGCGTCGGTGTGCGCGAGCACGACCTCGTCGAAGGTCCGCTTCATGTCCAGCATCATGGCGTGCAGTTCGCCGCCGTCGGCCTCCACGCCCTTGACCTGGCGCGGGGTGTTGTCGAGCGAGGTCAGCCCGAGCGACTGGGCCAGCCGGCGGGCCGGGTCGATGGTGAGCACGACGGTGCGCCGCCCGTGCCGCTCGGCCGCCCGCAGCCCGAGCGCGGCCGCCGTCGTGGTCTTGCCCACACCGCCGGAGCCACAGCACACGACGATGCGGATCCCCGGGTCGGCGAGGAGGGCATCGACGTCGAGGTCAGGGCTCCGGTGTCGGTCACTGTGATCGGCCACGCTGCGAGCGTATCCGGCTACGCAGGCGAACCGCCCGTGCGCCCGGGACGGGGCGCCCATCATCACATGTCGTCAGTCGTCCGCGAGCAGCCTGCCGGCGAGGGTGTCCAGGCCTTCGCGGGTCACGCCGTCGGCCAGGGAGGGCAGTTCCACGACGGGGCGGCCCAGCGCCGCCAGGTCGTCACGCAACCCCACCTCGACCCCGAGGCGCGCCTTGTACGCCTTCGCCTCGGCCACCAGGCCGGCCACGGTCTCCCGGTCGGTGGGCAGGCCGGCCTCGGTCAACCCGCGGCGGATCTCGGCGGGGCTGAGCCGGGCGCCGGTGAGCATCGGCGCCCGGGCGGCGTTGACGACCACCGTGCCGATCGGGATGCCGAGCGCCCGAAGCTCCTCGGTCGCGTCGACGGTCTCCTGTACCGGCATCTCCTCCAGCAGGGTGACGACGTGGACCGCGGTCATCGGCGAACGCAGGATCGCCGACACGCCCTCGCTCTGCGACTTGATCGGGCCGACCTTCGCCAGCCGGGCGGTCTCCGCCGTCACGTTGAGGAAGCGGCCGATCCGGCCGGTGGGCGGCGCGTCGACGACCACGGCGTCGTAGGCCCGGTGCCCGTTCGCGGTGCGGGTGACCGCCTCCTTGAGCTTGCCGGTGAGCAGGACGTCGCGCATGCCCGGCGCGATCGTCGTGGCGAAGTCGACCGCACCCATCTTCTGCAGCGCCCGCCCGGCCACGCCCAGCCGGTAGAACATGTCCAGGTACTCCAGCAGCGCCGCTTCGGCGTCGATCGCGAGCGCCCGTACCTCGCCGCCGCCGGGCGCGCTCGCGACCACGCGCTCCTCGTACGGCAGCGGCGGCAGTTCGAACAGCTGGGCGATGCCCTGCCGGCCCTCGACCTCGGTCAGCAGGACCCGGCGGCCACCGGCCGCCAGCGCGATCGCCAGCGCGGCGGCCACGGTCGTCTTACCGGTACCGCCCTTGCCGGTCACCACGTGCAGGCGCGCCGACCAGTCGGGATGTTCAGAAGAAGCCACGCAACCGAGGGTAGCTAGCCCGCGCCCCGAACGTCGCAGACCCACCAGCCGGAATCGTCCACCGTGACGAACGTCAGCTGCTTCTCCGCCGTACGCTCGTCGGCCGTCGTTATCTTGACGGGGACGGTCAGGGTCGCCGTGTTGCCCTTGCGCGACTGCAGGGTGGGCGTCGGCCAGCTGTACCGCGGCGACTTGTACTTCTGCTCGTACGAGCGCAGCTCGGCGATCTTCTTGCTCAGCGCCGCCTTGTTCCGGGACCCGGTGCAGACGAGCCTGGTCGCCTTCTCCGCGTCGTGTTCCCGGAAGACCGCCGTGAGGAAGCTGTCGACCGCGGCCGCCGGGTTCGGCTTGCCCTCGCCACCGACGTTCTCGATCAGGAAGTACGCCGCGGTGCCGCCGCCACCGCAGAGTAGCAGCACCACACCCAGGACGATCGACGTGATCAGCAGGCTGCGCCGCCGTCGCGCACCCGACGGCGTGGCGGGTGGCCGGCCCGGCTCCGCGGGGTGCGGTGCGCCGAAGGTCGGCGCACCCGAGGTCGGCTGCGGCTCGTCCGGCTCGGGCCGGTATCCGGGCGGCTGGCTCATGTCCTCGCCTTCAAAACGTCCGTGCGGCCGAGGGATATGGCCGCCGCCAAGGGTAGTCGGCGCGGAACGGACCGGGTGCCCCCCGATCGGTGGTCATCGGCTCGATCTTGGTCAGCCTATCCATGTCCGTCCGGTCCTCGATCACGTGCGCGTGGTCCCAGCCCTTAGGCTGTGGCCGTAGACACCTTGACCTAGGAGCCTTCTCGCGATGCAGAAGTGGGAGTACGCCACCGTGCCGCTGCTGGTCCACGCCACCAAGCAGATCCTGGACAACTGGGGCGAGGACGGTTGGGAGCTGGTCGCGGTCGTACCGGGACCGAACACCGAGCAGCTCGTCGCCTACCTCAAGCGGCCTCGGCAGTCCGAGGGCGACCGATGAGCGGGGCGCCGGCCCGCGACAAGCTGGCCGAGCTGGGCCTGAAGCTGCCCGCCGTGGTGGCGCCGCTGGCGTCGTACGTGCCGGCCGTGCAGTCGGGCAACCACGTGTACGTCTCCGGCCAGCTCCCGATCGTCGACGGGCAGCTGGTCGCCACCGGCAAGGTCGGCGCCGACGTCGCGCCCGAGCGCGCCGCCGAGCTTGCCCGGCAGTGCGCGCTGAACGCGCTGGCGGCGGTCGACTCGCTGGTCGGCCTGGAGCGGATCGTCAAGGTCGTGAAGGTCGTCGGCTTCGTCGCCTCGGCCGAGGGCTTCACCGGGCAGCCGGGAGTGATCAACGGCGCCAGCGAGCTGTTCGGCGCCGTGTTCGGCGAGGCCGGGCGGCACGCGCGGAGCGCCGTCGGCGTGGCCGAACTGCCGCTGGGCGCCCCCGTCGAGGTCGAGGCGATCTTCGAGGTCAGCTGATCGTTCGATAGGCGATCATGACCGGGTGAGGGCGCGCAGCGTCGGGGTGAGGTCGAGGTACCGCCCCCGCATCACGGCCCGCATCCGGGCCAGCGCCCGCGACGGCGAGGTCACCAGATCCGGGTGCTCCTCCAGGTAGGCGAGATCGCTGTCGGTCAGCACGGCGACGCTGAGCCGGGCCTCCGCGTTGACGAAGACGGCCCGGCCGAGCTGCATGAAGGCGTCGCCCTGGGTACCCAGCAGCGCGATCGCGTCGGCCAGGGCGCGGGCCGGTGGCGAGGCGGCCTGCCGATGGTCGGCCACGTCGTCGCGCCAGGCGCGTACCTCGGCCAGGGCGTCCTGTACCCGCCGGTCCAGCTCCTCCGGGGCGTCACCGGCGGCCCGCCGCCGCAGCCACAGCCGCACGTGGCGGCCGCCGTCGGCCGCGGTCAGCAGCGTGGTCTGCAGTTCGAGGGCCCGGGCGGCTCGCAGGTACTTCGTGAGGATCCGGTCGGCGGCAACCGGGCTCCCGGCGGAGACCAGGCCCTTGAGCAGCCCTTCGTCGAGCAACCCCAGGTGCGCGCGGTACCGGGCCGCCAGCGCGTCGTCGGACTGCCGCCGGACCTCCGTGCGTACCGCGAGGAAGCGCCGGTTCAGCTCGTCGAGGTTCTGCTGCACCTCGGTCAGCGCCGTGCGTACCTGGTCGAGCCGGTGCGCGGTCTCGCGCTGCTCCTCGGTGAGGCCGCGCAGGTGCTCGGCGAACGGGTCCAGCCACTCCTCGCGCAGCGCCTCCACGGCGGTACGGGCCAGGTCCCGCTGCCGGCGGACCAGGTAGGCCGCGGCCAGGATCAGGGCGACCGCGAGTACCGCGCCGGCCAGGAAGGCGACGATCACGTCTTGCCGCAATGCGCACCACTCGGGGGGACTCGGGAACGCTGGTACACCCAGCGCAGCAATTGATGAACCCTGAGTCAAGAGTTCGGCTCTTCGAATGCCTGCCGGGACAGCGCCGACCACGCCGTACCATCCAGGGCATGGTGACCCATGTGACCGCGCCCACGGCGGCCCTGCTCGACACGCTGCCGACGTGGGTCACGCTGCTGCGCGCGCCCAACCCGGGCCCCATGACCCTCGACGGGACGAACACGTGGGTGCTGCGCGCGGCCGACGGTGAGCCGGCGGTCGTGATCGACCCCGGGCCGCTCGACGAGGGGCACCTCACCGCGATCGCGGCGCACGCGCCGGTGGAGTTGATCCTGCTCACCCACGGCCACCATGATCACGTCGAGGGCGCCGCGCGCCTGTCCGGGCTGCTCGGCGGCGTACGGGTGGCGGGTCTCGACCCCGCGCACTGCGTGGGCGGCGGCCCGCTGGACCCGGACCGGCCGGTCATCGTCGGGAGCCTCGAGGTCAAGCCGATCGCCACGCCCGGGCACACCGGCGACTCGGTCAGCTACCGCGTCCGGGACGTCGTCTTCACCGGCGACACCATCCTCGGGCGGGGGACCACCGTGGTGGCCTGGCCCGACGGCGACCTCGGCGACTACCTGTCCAGCCTGCGCCGGCTGCGACAGGAGGGCCCGGTACCCGCCCTGCCCGGGCACGGGCCGGCGCTCGCGGACTGCGCCGTCGCGGCCGGGTACTACCTCGAACACCGGCTCGCCCGACTGGAACAGGTGCGGGCGGCGCTGGCGGCCGGCGCGGAGACCGCCGAGCAGGTCGTACGGGTCGTGTACGCCGATGTCGACCCGGTGTTGTGGCCGGCGGCCGAGTGGTCGGTACGGGCACAGCTGGCGCACCTGGAGCGGGAATCACGGGCACCATCCCCGGGGTTGGACGAGCTGTGACCTGTCCTGTGTGCGGAACCGTCGCCGTACCCGGCGCGCGGTTCTGCCACAACTGCGGTTCGGCGTTACCGGCGGCGGCGACCCTGCCGGCCGCGGAGCGCCGCGTCGTGACGGTCCTCTTCGGTGACCTCTCCGACTTCACCGCGTGGGCCGAGGACGTCGACCCCGAGCGGGTCGGCGCGGTCACCGACCGGGTCCTCGCGGCCCTCGCCGGCTCGGTCAAGACCTTCGGCGGGCACGTCGACAAGCTCACCGGTGACGGCATCATGGCCGTCTTCGGCGCGCCGGTGGCGCACGAGGACGACGCCGAGCGGGCGGTCCGCGCCGCGCTGTCGATGCAGCGGGCGGTGCGGCGGGTCCTCGACGACGAGCGCGGTGGTGGCGCCCCGTTGGGACTACGCGTCGGCCTGAACACCGGGGCCGTCGTCGCCGGGGTGCAGGCCGCGCTGGAGTACACCGTCATCGGTGACACCGTCAACACCGCGGCCAGGTTGGCCGACGCGGCCGCGGTCGGCGCCGTCTACGCCGGTGCCGTCACGTCTGCGGCCACCCGGCGGGTGGCCTCCTGGCGGGCGCTGCGCCCGCTGCGGCTCAAGGGCAAGCGGGAGCCGGTCGAGGCGTACGAGCTGCTCGGCCTGCTGGACGCGCCCGGTAGCCGGTCCGGCCTGGGTGACGAGGCGCCGTTCGTGGGCCGGGAGACCGAGCTGGGCCGCGTGGCCGGGCGGCTGGCCGAGGTCGTCGACCGGGAAGAGCCCCGAATTCTGATCATGACCGCCGAGGCGGGGCTGGGTAAGACCCGGTTCGCCTGCGAGGTGGAGCGCTTCGTCGCCGGGTACCCGGTCGGCGGGTTCGCGCCCACTACGGGCGCCCGGGTGCTGTCGGTGCACTGCGCCGCTTTCGGCGAGCGCCGTCGGCTGGCGCCCCTCGCCGACCTGGTACGGGCCGCGATCGGCCTGCCGGCCGACGCCCCGACAACGCGGGAGCAGGCAGAGGAGCGGCTGCGCCGACTGGGCCAGCGGCTCGCCCGGCACACGCGTACCCGGGCGCGGTCCACGCCCCCGGTTGCCGAGGAGACCGCCCCCGCGGCTACCGAGGGCCCGCGCCTGGCGACCGAGCTGCTGTTGACCCTCATCGGGTACGGCGAGGCAGGGCGCTCCGAGGTGACCGGCCCCGCCGACCGGGCCGCCTGGGCCGGTCCCGCCGGCGCGCGCGGCGGCTGGGGCGCCAGCGCCGGACCGGTCGACGACCTCGATCTCGAGGCGATCCCGGCGGCCGTGGCCGACCTGCTGTCCGCCCTCGCCGCCGAGGAGCCGCTCCTGATCGTCGTGGACGACCTGCACGACGCCACCCCGGACACCGTCGACGCGCTCGGCATCACGATGTCGCGCCTGTCCGGCCCGGCCCTCGTACTGCTGTTGGGCCGCCCGGAACTGGTACGCACCGCGGGCATCCTCAACCGGCTCGCCGACGCCGAGGTGTCGGCGCTGCCGGCCCTGCGCGGAGCGGACGCGGCCCGGCTGCTGACCAGCTACCTGAGCGGTGGCCGGCTGCCGCAGGCCGACGAGGACCGGCTGCTGGCCACCGCCCAGGGCAACCCCTTCTACCTGGCCGAACTCGTCGCGCTGCTGCAGGAGCGGGGGCTTCTGACCAGTACCGGTACGGGATGGGGGCTGGCGCCGGGCTCGCTCGGCGGCCGCCTGCTCTCCCGTGACCTCGCCGCGGTCCTCGCCGCGCGTATCGACGCGCTGCCGCCGCACGCCCGGGCCGTCCTGCGCGACGCGGCCGTCGTCGGCGACACCGTACCCAGCGGGGCGCTCGAGGCGCTGCGGGCCGGCCGGGCCGGCGGCCGGCCGTCCGCGGTGGCGGCCGTCGAGCTGGCGCGGGCCGTCGAGGAGCTCCTGCAACGCAGGATGCTGCGCAAGGTCAAGGGTGGGTACGCGTTCGCCACCCCGCTGCTGCGCGAGGCGGCGTACGCCGGCGTGGGCAAGGCCGACCTGGCGCAGCGGCACGCGCTGCTGGCCGGGTGGGCGGCCGAGCCGACGCCGTCCGCCAGGCCCGAGCCCGGCCGCCCCCGACCGGGGCGGGTCGGCATGACCGCCGAGGCGGCGGACGCCTTCGTCGCCGAGCACGCCGAGCGGGCCATGGTGCTGGCCGACGCCGTCGGGCTGCGTGCCGACGAGACCGTACGGGCGGTCGCGCCGCTCGGCGTCGCCGTACTCGGCCGGCTGGCCCGGCAGGCGCTGGTCAGCGGTGAGCCGTCGCAGGCGGTGGCGCACGCCGAACGGGCGGCGGCACTGGCCGGCGGGGTGCTCTCCCCGGCCGACCGGCTCATCCAGGCCCGCGCGCTGTTGCAGACCGGCCGGATCGCCGACGCCCTCGGGTGGGCGGAGAAGATCGCGGCCAACGCGGGCGACGACGCCGCTGTCCGCGCCGGCGCGCTGCTGCTCGCCGGGCGGGCGTACCGGACCACCGGTGACCACCAGCGGGCGTACACCACCTGGGAGGAGGCCCTGGCCGCGGCGACCGCGGCGGGGCGGCCCGCCGAGCGGGCGGAGGCGCTGCGCCGGCTGGGGATGGCCGACTACCTCGCCGGGCGGCTGGCGGAGGCCGGTGACCGGTTCGCGGCGGCCTACCAGATCGCGGTCGGTACCGGCGACCGGCGCAGCCAGGCGTGGTCGCTGCAGAACCTGGCGTGGGTCACCACGACCCGGGGAGACTTCGCCGGCGCGGATCTCGCGCTGGGCCGGTCGGCCCGCCGCTTCGCCGAGCTGGGCGACCCGGTGGGTCGGGCGTGGATGCGCGGGACGACCGCCTTCGTCCGCATGCTCGCCGGCCGGCTGAGCGAGGCGCGCCGGCTCGCGCGGGTCTTCCTGCCGTTCGGTGAGCGGGTGGGCGAGGCCTGGGCGGTCGGCACCCTGCGCTCGGTGGAGGCCTTCGCGGCCGCCGAGGTGGGTGAGCTTGCCGAGGCCGACCGGGACGCACGCCGGTCCTACCGGGACTTCGCGGCCGCCGACGACGACTGGGGCCGGGGCCTCGCGCTGGTCGTACGGGGGGTCATCGCGCGCGGGCTGGGTGAGTCCACGCACGCGATCGACCTGCTCAGCGACGCCCTCGAGTACGGGGAGAAGACCGGTCACCCGCTGTTGATCGGCATGGCCCGTACGATCCGGGGCTTCGTCCTGCTCGACCGGGGTGACGTGGCGGACGCGGAGGACGACGCCCGGGCGGTGCTCGCCGTCGTCGAGCCGCA
This sequence comes from Planosporangium mesophilum, assembly GCF_016863255.1. Lineage (GTDB taxonomy): Bacteria > Actinomycetota > Actinomycetes > Mycobacteriales > Micromonosporaceae > Planosporangium > Planosporangium mesophilum. The sequence goes on along the minus strand of NZ_BOON01000047.1, from coordinate 68,263 downwards.
CGACGTCCTCGAGTCGGCGCAGGTCGGCCCGACGGTACTGCTGGCCGCCGCGCGCCTGGCCGACGGCGACGCGCCGGCCGCCGTGGACCTGTTGGCGGATGTGGCCGCGCCGGTCGACGTACCGTCGTTGCTCTTCCCCCGCCGGGAGGCGGTCGCGTACTACGCGGAGGCGCTGCTGGCCGCCGGCCGCGCCGAGGAGGCGCTGGAGTGGGCGCGCCGGGCCGTCGCGGCGCCCGGCGAGGACGTCCGCAGCCGGGTGCACGCCGGGCGGGCGCTGGCCATGGCGCTCGGTGCGGTCGGCCAGCGGGCCGAGGCCGTGACCGTCGCCTCCGCCGCGCTCCGGGAGGCGCACGCGACCCAGCAGATTTCCGAACGGGCGATCACCCGGGACGTACTGTCGGCACTGTCCTGATCGTCCTTTTGGTCATTTGATTTCCCGGGTCCGGTTATTCCGGCCGGCCGATAAATACGATCAACGCGGTAAACGTGACCACCGTGCGACATATGTCGTCAGACACCTGAAGTATTTTTCTATCGTGACCGATGTACGCCCCACCGTGCCGACGGTGCCCGGCCTGACCGGGTTGTCCGTCCTTGCCCGCGGTGGCTACGCCACCGTCTACCGGGCGGTGCAGGAGTCGGTGGGGCGCGACGTCGCGGTCAAGGTCGAGAATCGTCGCCTGGAAAGTGAGGGTGATCAGCACCGGTTCCTGCGGGAGGCGCGCGCCGCCGGACGGATGTCCGGTCATCCGAATGTGATCGACCTGTTCGACGCCGGAATGACCGCCAACGGCCACCCTTATCTGATCATGGAACTGTGCGAGGGGTCGTACGCGGACCGGATGAAGACGAACCCGTTGTCGCCGGTCGAGGCGCGCGACGTCGGGGTGAAGATCGCCGATGCCCTCGCCGACGCGCACGCCCTGGGCGTGCTGCACCGGGACGTGAAACCGGCGAATCTGCTGATCTCCCGCTTCGGTGAGCCACAGTTGGCCGACTTCGGGCTGGCCGTGCTGGCCGAGGTGCGCGACCACTCGATCACGCTGGATGTCCTCACGCCGGCGTATGCGTCGCCGGAGATGTTCAGGTATGCGCCGCCCTCACCGGCCGCCGACGTCTACGCGCTGTGCGCCACGCTGTACGCACTGATGCGCGGCCGGCCGCCACGCTGGCGTGACGACGTCAATCCGAGCCTGGTGTCGATGGTGGACGTCTTCGGCGAGCCGATCCCGGACGTGCCGGGTGTGCCACCGGAACTGATGGGGCTGCTGCGCGCGGGCATGGCCAACGACGAGATGGTGCGCCCGACCGCGGTGGAGCTGCGCGACGCCCTGTACGCGTTCGACTTCAACCTCAGCGGTCCGCGGCCGACGGCGCCGAGCCGCCGCCCGGTGTTCAGCACACCGGTCCGGCGGCCGAGCGAGTCCGGCCCCGCCCCGCTCCACGCGGAGGATCGCGTCAGCGCCGGTGACACCGCCGAGGTCGGCGACGAGTTCGCCGGGAACGACGAGCAGACGCGGGCCTACTCGGCGCCCACAGCCGCCTCGCCCCGCCGCCGTCGCTGGCGCTGGCTACCCGAGCGGCGCACCGTCGCGGAGCGGTCGGCCGACTAGTACGACTTCTCCTGGCCGAGTACGTGCTGGGCCACGAAGTTGAGGATCATCTCGCGGGACACCGGGGCGATCCGGCCGGCCCGTACCCCGCCCATCAGCGTCGCGACCCCGTACTCGGTGGTCATCCCGTTCCCACCGTGTACCTGGATCGCGGTGTCGACGGCGAGCACCGCGGCCTCGGACGAGGCGTACTTGGCCATGTTCGCCGCCACGCCGGCCTCCACGTCGCGGCCGGCGTCGTACAGGTGGGCCGCCTTGGCGATCATCAACCGGGCCAGCTCCACCTGCACCGCGGCGTGCGCCAACGGGTGCGCGACGCCCTGGTGCGAGCCGACCGGCCGGCCCCAGACCGAGCGACCGGCCACATAGGACGAGGCCCGCTCCAGGGCGTACCGGGCCGTCCCGATCCCCATCGCGGCGACCGTGATCCGCTCCGGGTTCAGGCCGCTGAACAGCGCGGGCAGGCCGGCGTCGACCGAACCGCCGACCAGGGCGTCCGCCGGTACCCGGACGTCGTCGAGGAAGAGCATGTACTGGTTCTCCGGCGACACGATCTCCATGTCGATCTTCGTGGTCGACAGGCCAGGGGCGTCGGTCGGGACGACGAACAGCGCCGGCTGCAACCGGCCGCTGCGCTCGTCGGCCATCCGGGCGACGACCAGGACGTACGCGCTCTCGTCGACACCGGAGATGAAGACCTTGCGCCCGGACAGGACGTAGTCGTCGCCGTCGCGGCGGGCCACCGTCGCCAGGCGGTGGAAGTTGGAGCCGGCGTCGGGCTCGGTGATCGCGAAGCAGCACTTCAGCGTCCCGTCCGCGAAGCCGGGCAGGTAGGCGGTGCGCTGTTCGGGCGTACCGTGCCTGGCTATCACCGTCGCCGCGATCGCGGGCGACACCACGATCAGCAGCAGCGGGCAGCCGGCCGCGGCCAGCTCCTCCGAGACGATCGCCAGCTCGGTGATGCCGCCGCCACCGCCGCCGTACTCGGTCGGCACGCCCACGCCCAGGTACCCGAGCTTGGCCGCCTCCGCCCACAGCTCGTCGGTGTGCTCGCCGGCCTTGGCCTTGTCGACGTAGTACGAGTGTCCGAAGCGCCGGCCGAGCGCGGCGACGGAGTCGCGGAGCAACTGCTGTTCCGGGGTCAGGTCGAAGTCCATGAGGGGCGGACCTTTCAGCGCTGGAGAGGACCTAATCGGGGTTCAGGACGGCGAGCAGGGTGCCGGTCTCCACCTGGGAGCCCGGGCCGACGCGCAGGTCGGCGACGATGCCCCCGGCCGGCGCGTGTACGGCGTGTTCGAGCTTCATCGCCTCGAGCGTGAGCAGCAGGTCGCCGGCGGAGACGCGCTGGCCGGGTACGACCAGCACCCGGGTCACCGCACCCGGCAACGGCGCCACCAGGGAGCCCGCGCTCGCCTCGGCGGAGCGCGCCGGGAAGCGGGGTAGCTCGGTCAGCGTCACCGAGCCCTCGGAGCTGTCCACGTAGGACACGCCGTCGACCCGGTGGATCGCGTACGACAGCCGGATGCCGGACACGTCGAGCACCACCCGGTCCGGCGCCGCCGACACGATCGCGGCCGGCGGGTGGTCGTGCGGGGAGGCCCCGCCGGCAGCGCCCGGCAGCCCGGCCTCGTCGCGGTCGACCGGGCGTACCGACCACTCGGCCAGCGCGCCCGACCGGTCCAGCCGGTAGCTGACCTCCAGGCACCCGGTCGGCCCCTCGAAGGCCACCCGCTGCGGAGCCGAGGGGACGTTGCGCCACCCCGAGGGCAGCGACGACGCCGCCGACCGCTGCGCCGACCCGGCGAGCGCCGCCGCGAGGCACGACAGCCGGGTCGCGTCCACGCCGGCCAGCAGGGGCGCGAAGACCTCCGGGTGGGTGTCCAGGAAGCCGGTGTCGATGGTGCCGGCGAGGAACGACGGGTGCCGCAGTACGCGTACCAGCAGGTCGCGGTTGGTCTTGAGGCCGTGGATCCGGGCGTGGGCCAGCGCCGTGGAGAGCAGCCGGGCCGCCTCCGCCCGGGACGGCCCCCACGCGATCAGCTTGGCCAGCATCGGGTCGTAGTGCACCCCGACCACGGAGCCGTCGCCCACGCCCGAGTCCAGCCGCAGGCCGGGTACGGGCAGCGGGCCGAACGCGTGCGACACCCCGGGGATCGCGAACCGGTGCAGCGTCCCGGTCGACGGCGCCCAGGCGGACGCCGGGTCCTCGGCGTACAGCCGCGCCTCGATCGCGTGCCCGCGCAGCGGGGGCGGGCCGTCGAACGGCAGCGCGTCGCCCTCGGCGACGAGCAACTGGAGGCGTACCAGGTCGACTCCGACGACGCACTCGGTGACCGGGTGCTCGACCTGCAGCCGGGTGTTCATCTCCAGGAAGTAGAACTCGCCGGACGGGGAGAGCAGGAACTCCACCGTGCCCGCGCCCACGTACCCGACGGCCTGCGCGGCGATGACCGCGGCGGCGCACAGCTCCTCGCGCAGCGTCGGTGTCACGGCCGGCGAGGGGGTCTCCTCGACGATTTTCTGGTGGCGGCGCTGGATCGAGCACTCCCGCTCGCCGAGGGTCACCACGTTGCCGAAGCCGTCGGCGAGTACCTGCACCTCGATGTGGCGGGCGCCCTCCACGTACCGCTCGCAGAAGACCGTACCGTCGCCGAACGCCGACGCGGCCTCCCTGCGGGCCGACGCGACCGCCTCTGCCAGTGACTCGCGGTCCCGGACGACCCGCATGCCCCGTCCGCCGCCGCCCGCGGACGCCTTCACGAGTACCGGGAAGACGTCGACCTCGTCCGGGTCGGTGTGGCTGGGCAGCATGTTCACGCCCGCCTCGGCCAGCAGCGCCTTGGCCTCCAGTTTGGACCCCATCAGCGCGATCGCCTTGGGCGGCGGCCCGACCCAGGTCAGGCGGGCGTCGACGACGGCCTGCGCGAAGTCGGCGTTCTCCGACAGGAAGCCGTACCCGGGGTGCACCGCGTCCGCGCCGGCCCGCAGTGCGGCCGCGACGATCAGGTCGCCGCGCAGGTACGTGGCGGACGCCGCGTTGCCCGGCAGGTTCACGGCGAAGTCGGCCTCGGCGACGTGGGGGGAGTCTGCGTCCGCGTTGGAGTACACCGCGACCGTCTCCACGCCGATCGCGCGGCAGGTGGCGAAGATCCGGCGGGCGATCTCCCCCCGGTTGGCGACGAGCAACCTTTTGATCATCGTCAACCTCACATCCGGAAGACGCCGTAGCCGGCGCGCTCAGAGTCGCTCTGGACAACCGCTGTGTCAGCTTGGACAACAGCCAGGCAAAAACCCAGTACGGTACGGGTATCGCGCGGGTCGATCACGCCGTCGTCGTACAGCCGGCCGGACAGGAACAGTGCCGCCGACTCCTTGTCGATCTTGTGCTCGACCATCGCCCGCATCTGGGCGTCCTGCTCCTCGTCGTACGGCCGGCCCTTGGCCTCCGCGGCCTGGCGGGCGACGATCGACAGCACCCCGGCGAGCTGGGCCGGCCCCATCACCGCCGACTTGGCGTTGGGCCAGGTGAACAGGAACCGGGGGTCGTACGCGCGGCCGCACATGCCGTAGTTGCCCGCGCCGTACGAGGCCCCGATGTTGACCGTCAGATGCGGCACGGTCGAGTTCGCCACCGCGTTGATCATCAGGGCGCCGTGCTTGATGATGCCGGCCTGCTCGTAGTCGGCGCCCACCATGTACCCGGTGGTGTTCTGCAGGAACAGCAGGGGAGTGCGGGAGGAGTTGGCGAGCTGGATGAACTGCGCCGCCTTCTGCGCCTCCTGGGAGAACAGGATGCCGCGGGCGTTGGCGAGGACACCGATCGGGTACCCGTGGATGCGCCCCCAGCCCGTGCACAGCGCGGTGCCGTACGCCGGCTTGAACTCGTCGAACTCGCTGCCGTCGAGGACCCGGGCCAGGATCTCGCGCGGGTCGAAGGGCACCCGCAGATCGGCCGACGGGATCGCGAGCAGGTCCTCGGGGTCGTACTTCGGCGGCGGGCTCATCCCCGGCAGGGCCGATCCCCGGTTGAGCCGGGCGACGCAGGCCCGGGCCAGCCGGATCCCGTCGCGCTCGTCCTCGGCGAGGAAGTCGGCCAGGCCGCTCCTGGTCGCGTGCATCTGTGCGCCGCCGAGCGACTCGTCGTCTGTGTCCTCGCCGGTGGCCATCTTGACCAGCGGAGGGCCGGCCAGGAAGACCTTGGCCCGGTCGCGTACGAAGATCGTGTAGTCGGACATGCCGGGGACGTACGCCCCGCCGGCCGTCGCGTTGCCGAAGACCACGGCGATCGTGGGGATGCCGGCGGCGGAGAGCCGGGTCAGGTCCCGGAACACGCCACCGCCCGGGATGAAGATCTCCGCCTGGGCCGGCAGGTCGGCGCCGCCGGACTCGACCAGGTTGATCATCGGCAGCCGGTTGGTCCGGGCGATCTCGCCGGCCCGCTGGGTCTTCTTCAGGGAGTACGGGTTGACCGCGCCGCCGCGTACCGTCGGATCGTTGGCGATGACCATGCAGGTGACGCCCTCGACCACGCCGATGCCGGTCACCACGCCGGCGCCGACCGAGTGGTCGGTACCCCAGGCGGCGAGCGGGGACAGTTCCAGGAAGGGCGCGTCCCGGTCCAGCAGCAGTTCGATGCGCTCGCGGGCCAGTAGCTTGCCCCGTGCGTGGTGCCGGGTGACGTACTTGTCGCCGCCACCGGCCCTGGCCTGTTCCAGGGCTTCCGTCAGCTCGTCGAGGCGCCGGAGCATCGCGCTCCGGTTGTCCATGGCGGACGAGGAGCGCAGGTCCAGGTCCGTTTCGAGCACCGGCATGCCTAGACCCCCAACTGCTTCGCGATGATCTCGTTCATGATCTCCGTCGTGCCGCCGCCGATGCCCATGATCCGGGCGTCGCGGTAGTGCCGCTCCACCTCGGTACCGCGGAGGTAGCCGAGGCCGCCGTGTAGCTGTACGGCCTCGTCGACCACGCTGTCGCACGCCTCGACCGCGGTGTTCTTCGCCATTGCCACCTCCGTAACGAGCGGCTCGCCACTGGCGACACGGACAGCGGTGTGTCGTACGTACGTCCGCGCCACATCGACCTTCCGGGCCATCTCGGCGAGGCGGTGCCGGACCACCTGGCGGCTCGCGAGTGGTCGTCCGAAGGTGGCTCTCTGCCGCGTCCATGCCGTCGTGAGGTCGAGACAGCGCTGCGCGGTCGCGTAGCACTGGACCGCCAGGGAGATCCGTTCGCCTCCGAAGTGGCGCATGATCTGGGCGAAGCCGGTGCCCTCGGCGCCGACGAGGTTGCCCGCCGGTACGCGCGTGTCGACGAAGGCCAGTTCCGCGGTGTCCGAGCAGTGCCAGCCCATCTTCTCCAGCCGCCGGGTGACGGTCGGGTGATCGATGACGAGCAGCGAGATCCCGTTGTCCGTCCTGACGGCGGTCGTCACGAAGTCGGCCCGCGCGCCGCTGGTGATGTACGTCTTCGAGCCGTTGACGACGTAGTGGTCGCCGTCGCGGACCGCCTTGGTCCGGATGCCGGCCACGTCGGAGCCGCCGTCGGGCTCGGTGATGGCGAGCGCACCGATCTTCTCGCCGTTCAACGTCGGTCTGACATATCGATCAATGAGCTCTGCGCCACCCGCCGCCACGATGTGCGGCAGCGCGATCCCGTGCGTGAACAGCGCGGCGACCAGGCCCGACGAGCCGCCGGCCTGGATCAGCTCCTCGGTGACGACGACGGTGTCGAGCAGGTCGCCTCCCTGGCCGCCGACCCCCTCGGCGAAGCCGATGCCGAGGAGCCCTGCGGTCGCTGCCTTCCGGTGCAGCTCGCGCGGCACCTCGCCGGCGCGCTCCCAGTCGTCGAGGTGGGGGAGGACCTCCCTCTCGACGAACCGCCGGGTCAGCTCGCGCAGCGCCCGCCGCTCCGGTGTGCTGAACGGATCGGTCACAGCAGCTCCTCCGGTACGTCCACCAGGCGCGAACGCAGCCACTCGCCCAACGCCTTGGCCTGCGGGTCGAACCGGGTGGAGGCCGCCACGCCCCGCCCGAGCAGACCCGGTACGACGAAGTTGAGCGCGCGGAGGTTCGGCAGCTCGTACCGCTCGACGGCCAGCGCCGCCGTCTCCGGCAGCAGGCCCCGCAGCCGCTCCACGGTCAGGAACTCCCGCAGCCACTGGTAGGAGCCGTCGTTGCGCGCCCAGACGCCGAGGTTGGCGTCGCCGCCCTTGTCACCGGAGCGGGCCCCGACGATCGCGCCGAGCGGCACCCGTCGCGTCGTTGATCGCCCCAACGTCACCTCGGAGGTCGTGGTCCCGGAGGCATCCGGAGGCCACGACTCCGGGGACGTTGCGACGATCTCGGGTGGATCGATCTCCACCCGCTCACCGGACGGCAGCACCGCGACGTGCTCGACCGACTCCTGGGGTACGAACTCCGCGGTGAACACCCCGACCGGCGTCGCGTCGCCCGGCGGCCCGGTCAGCGTGAACCCCGGGTACGACGCGAGCGCCAGCTCCACCGCGGCCTGCGAGAACGCGCGCCCGGCCCGCCGGGGGTCGGCGTCGGCGAGGTGTACGTGCAGCAGCGCGCTCGCCGCCTCCTCGGTGTCGGAGTCGGGGTGGTCGGTACGGGCCAGCGTGAACTCCAGTCCGTCGGCGCCGACCGCGTCCTCCACCTGGGACCGGGCCAGCGCCGCCTTGGCCTCGATGTCCAGCCCGCAGAGCACGAACGTCATCGCGTTGCGGTAGCCCGCGAGGGTGCTGACGCCCACCTTCAGGGTGGGTGGGGGCGGCGTGCCGCGCACCCCGTCGAGGCGCACCCGGTCCGGGCCGGCCCCGGTCACCCGGATCGTGTCGAAGTGCGCGACCACGTCCGGGCCGAGGTAGGCGGGGGCTCCGATCTCGTACAGCAGTTGGGCGGTGACCGTGTCGGGTGTGACGGCTCCGCCCGTACCCGGGTGTTTGGTTATGACGGCGGAGCCGTCGGCGTGCAGTTCCGAGATGGGGAAGCCGGGGCGGCGGCCGCCGTCGGGCAGCTCGGTGAAGAAGGCGAAGTTGCCGCCGGTCGCCTGGGCGCCGCACTCCAGGACGTGCCCGGCGACGGTCGCCCCGGCCAGGGCGTCGAGGTCACCCCGCGACCAGCCGAAGTGCGCGATGGCCGGCCCGACCACGAGGGAGGCGTCGGTGACCCGGCCGGTCACCACGATGTCGGCGCCGGCGCGCAGGCACTCCGCGATGCCGAACGCGCCGAGGTAGGCGTTGGCCGTCAGTGCGGACGGGAAGCGGCCGGTCACGTCGTCGCCGGAGACGACGCCGATCTTCGCGGGCAGTTCCAGCGCGCGCAGGGCGTCGGCCAGGCCGGACGGGTTGAGGCCACCGGCGTTCGTGACGATCTTGACGCCGCGCTCCAGCGCCGTGCTGAGCGACTGCCGCATCTGTCGCAGGAACGTCTTCGCGTACCCGCTCGCGGCGTCCTTGGCGCGGTCCCGGCCGAGGATGAGCATGGTCAGCTCGGCCAGGTAGTCGCCGGTCAGGACGTCCAGGTCGCCGCCGTCGAGCATTTCGCGCCAGGCGGAGAGGCGGTCGCCGTAGAAGCCGGAGGCGTTGCCGATGCGCAGCGTCGTTCCGGTCATTTCGCCGGCTCCCGTCCGGCTTCCGGTTCGCGTCCGGCTCCCGGCTCGCGTCCGGCTCCCGGCTCGCGTCCGGCTCCGGGCGGGCCGGCGAACGCCTGTGCCACGTCGAGCCACTCGTCGGCGACCGGTCCGGTGGCCTTCAGCGCCAGGTCGGCGCGGTGCCGGCGCTGCGTGACCAGCAGGCAGAAGTCCAGGGCCGAACCGGTGACCCGGTTGGCGGCGTCGGCCGGCCCCAGGGTCCACAGTTCGCCGTCGGGTGCGGTCAGCTCCACTCGGACAGATTCGGACGGCACCGGACGACCGTGGGCGGCGAACCCGTGGCCGAGCGTGCGGAACCCGATATACGCGACATGGCGCAGGCGAGCGGTCGGCGTACGGGTGATCCCGAGCGCGTCGGCCACGTCCTGCCCGTGCGCCCAGGTCTCCATCAACCGGCCGGTGGCGGTCATCGCCGGTGACATCGGCGGCCCGAACCAGGGCAGCTTCGCCCCCGGGTCGGCCCCGGCGAGCGCCTCCTGCAGAGCCCTGCGCCCACGCCGCCAGCGGTCCAGCAGGTCGGGTCCGATGCCGTCGGCCGCCGTCCGGTCGACCAGCCCGGTCGAGTCGCGGGCGGCCTCGGCCAGGACGGCCGCGAAGCCTTCACGGTCGGTCGCGGCGAGCGTCGCGACCGAGTCGGTCCAGGCGAGGTGCGCGATCTGGTGCGCGACGGTCCAGCCGGGCGCGGGGGTCGGCCGTCGCCAGGCCTCGTCGGGCAGGCCGGCGACGACGCGGTCCAGGTCGGCGGACTCCGCGTCCAGGTCGGTCAACAGTTCGGCGAGGTCGACCATCTACGGCTCCCGGATAGCGGTGGTGAGCTGGCGTTTCCACGCCGCGAGCAACTGCTCCCGGCGGTGCGAGTCGTCGCTGAGCAGGTTGGCCACGCCGAGCCCGCGCAGCAGGTCGAGGGTGGCCTGCACGGACTCCCGCACCCCCGGCCTGGTCTCGTCGGCGCCCAGCAGGTCGACGGTGAGTCGGTGCATCTCGCGCCCGACCCGGGCCTCCAGCGGGATCAGCGCGGCTTTGAGGTCGAGATCGGTACGGGCGGCCACCCAGACCTCGAGCGCCGCCACGTACAGCGGGCCGGTGAAGGCCGCGGCCAGCATGTCGATGACCTGTTCGACGCGGTCCTCGGGGTCACCGGTGAGCGCGGCGGCCTCGGCGCGGATCTCGGCGGCGCGCCGCTCGGAGAGGTGCTCGACGGCGGCGAGCACGAGGGCCGCGCGGGTGGGGTAGTGGTGCAGTTGGGCGCCGCGGGAGACCCCCGCGCGCTCCGCGATCACGGTGGTCGACGCGCCCGACCAGCCGAACTCGACCAGGCACTCGACGGTCGCTTCGAGCAGCCGCTGTTGAGTCGCGCGGCTGCGCTCCTGCTGCGGCGCTCGGGTGTTGGCCGTCACACCCGCCAGCTTGGTCCGTCAAAAACAAACAGTCAAGACTGACTTTTTGGTACGCACGAAAACGGCGATCTCGGACGCGGGCGGGCCTGTGGCACCACCGGGCGTCCGAGATCGCCGGAAACGTTTACCTCAGACGCGGGCGCGGCGAGCCAGCCGCTCGGGGTCGAGGATGATCACGCTCTTGCCGTCGAGGCGCAGCCAACCGCGCGAGGCGAAGTCGGCCAGGGCCTTGTTGACGGTCTCCCGGGAGGCGCCGACCAGCTGGGCAAGCTCCTCCTGGGTCAGGTCGTGCGTCACGCGCAGGACCCCGCCGTCCCGGGTGCCGAACCGTCCCGCCATCTGCAGGAGGTTCTTGGCGACCCGGCCGGGCACGTCGGTGAAGATCAGGTCGGCCAGCGAGTCGTTCGTCCGGCGCAGCCTGCGCGCCAGCACCCGCAGCAACTGCTCCGCGATCTCCGGTCGATGGGTCAGCCACGGCCGCAGCGCCTGCTTGCGCAGCCGGGCCAGGCGGGTGTCGACGACCGCGGTGGCGGTGGCCGTCCGCGGGCCGGGGTCGAACAGCGAGAGCTCGCCGACCATGTCGCTCGGGCCCATCACGGCGATGAGGTTCTGCCGGCCGTCGGCTGCCCGCCGACCGACCTTGATCTTCCCGGAGAGCACGATGTACAGGCTGTCGCCCGGCTCTCCCTCGCTGAAGACCACCTCGCCCTTACGGACCTCTATGGTGTCCATCTCCTTGACGAGGACATCCGCGGCTTCAGGGTCGACACCCTGGAAGATCCCACTCCGGGCAAGTACCTCGTCCATGCGTCACCTCTGTCGCTCAAGAGTGCGATGCCGTCGGGGGGTCACGGCAACGCCTGCTGCGAGCCAGTTTAGGCATACCTACCAGTAGGTATGCCATCCACCCAGGGCCCGGCACGGGCAGCATATCCGCTCGTACCGCCCATGCTTCAGCACCGCCGTACCCCGATCGGTCGCCTATCATGTCGGCGGGGCCGCGCCGGTGCTGAGGTGAAAGCGCTCAGGACCGTTCGGGTAATTCGCCGTCGTCGCTGGCTGGGGTAGGGTCGCGCCAGCGGCGGGCGCCGCACGGCCGACAACGGTGGGTGTTGCCATGACGATGCGGGGCGCTGGTCCGGACCACCCGGTCACTGGACCGTCCGGGCGTTCCCTCCCGCCGGGCAGGACCGCCGCCAGGGCCGGTGCGGGGCCGACCGCGGCCGATCGGGCCGCCGCCCGGCGAGCCACCGCTCCGCCACCCCCGCGCCGGCCGCGGGTCCGCCCCGTACTCCTGGTCGCGAGCCTGGTCGGGCTGCTGGCGGCCGGGTTCGCGGCCGGTGCGACGGTGCTGACCTCGCAGGACACCGGCCTGGACGCCGCGCCACGCTGGTCGGCTCCGCCGGGGGACGCGGGTGCACCCGATGCCGGTGCCGACCCGCTGTCGATCGCCCCACCGGCGTCGGGCGACACGGTCTCCATCTCCGCCACCGGCGACATCGTGATGGGGGCGGCGCCCGCCGGGCTGCCGCCGGACGGCGCCAGGAACTTCTTCGCCGGTGTCAAGAACGCCCTGCGCGCCGACCTCCAGATGGGCAACCTCGAGCAGCCGCTGACCAACGACACGGGGGTCAGCAAGTGCCCGCAGCCGTCACCGGGCGCGTCGCCGCCACCGAGGACCACGTGCTTCGCGTTCCGCTCTCCCCCCGCGTACGCCGGGGTGCTGCGGAACGCCGGCTTCAAGGTCCTCAACCTCGCCAACAACCACGCGTACGACTTCGGCGCCGAGGGCAACCGGCAGACCCGTACCGCGCTGGAGGCCGCCGGCCTCGTGCACACCGGCGCGCCGGGCCAGATCGCGGTGGTGGAGGTCAAGGGCATCAAGATCGCGGTCCTGGGCTTCGCGTCGTACTCGTGGTCGGCCAACGTGGTCGACGTCGTCGCCGGAGCGGCCCTGGTCAGGGACGCCAAGGCCCGGGCCGACCTGGTCGTGGTGCAGATGCACGTGGGCGGGGAGGGGGCCGACAAGACCCACGTCCGGCCGGGTACCGAGACGTTCCTGGGGGAGAACCGGGGTGACCCGATCAAGTTCGCCCGCGCCGTCGTCGATGCCGGCGCGGATCTCGTCATCGGGCACGGTCCGCACGTCATGCGGGCGATGGAGTTCTACCGGGGCCGGCTCATCGCGTACTCCCTGGGCAACTTCGCCGGATACAAGTCGCTCATCTACAACGGGGTGGTGGGTGTCGGCGGCGTGCTGAAGGTGACCCTGCGCAAGGACGGCTCGTACGTGGCGGGCTCCCTCGTACCGACCCACATGGTGGCCCCCGGACTACCGGCGACGGACCCGGCCAAGCAGGCGTTGTCGCTGGTACGGGGTCTGGGCGACGCTGACCTGCCGGACTCGGCGGCGCGCATCGCCGCCAACGGGTCGATCACGCCGCGTTCCTGACGGGTGTCATCGGTGTCGTAGCGGCGACGTAGGCTGCGAGCCGTGGCCGCTGACGAAACTGAGCTGGGACGCAAGCGGCGGGCCCGGCGGATGGCGCGGGAGCTCGCCGTGACGCACCCCGACGCGCACTGCGAGCTGGACCATCGCAACCCACTCGAACTCGCCGTGGCCACGATCCTCTCCGCCCAGACCACCGACGTGCGGGTCAACGAGGTGACGCCGAAGCTGTTCGCGCGGTACCCGACGGCGGCGGACTACGCGGCGGCGGACCGGACCGAGCTGGAAGGGCTGATCAAGTCGACCGGCTTCTACCGGAACAAGGCCGACTCGTTGATCAAGCTTGGCCAGATGCTCGTCGAGCGGTTCGACGGCGAGGTTCCCCGCACGATCGAGGAGCTGGTCACGCTGCCCGGCATCGGGCGCAAGACGGCCAACGTCATCCTCGGCAACGCGTACGACGTGCCCGGCATCACCGTCGACACCCACTTCTCCCGCCTGACGCAGCGCTGGCGGTGGACCACCGAGACCGATCCCGTCAAGATCGAGCACGCCGTCGGCGCGCTCATCGAACGGCGCGACTGGACGATGCTGTCGCACCGGGTGATCTTCCACGGCCGGCGGGTGTGCCATGCCCGCAAGCCGGCCTGCGGCGCATGCACGCTGGCCGGTGACTGCCCGTCGTTCGGCCTCGGCCCCACCGAGTTCGAGACCGCCGCCAAACTGCTCAAGGGCCCCCGGGTGGCCGAGCTGGCCGAGCAGGCCCGGCTCTACCGGGAGGCGAAGGGGCGATGACCCGGCTGCCCGGGGCGCTCGTGGCCCTCGTGGTGACGGTCGCCCTCCTGCTGTCGGGCTGCACGTCGACGCCGGCCCGCGACCGCGAGACCGGTGCGGCGCCGGCGCCGTCCGGGCCGTCCTGCCTGCCGGTACCGGCCTCGGCCGGCCCGGCCGGTCTCGTCTCCGGCCCGGTGAGCCCGCCCGCCGTCCCGATCAGCCCCGCCACCGGAGCCGGTGAGCCGGTGCCCGACCTGGCGCTGCCCTGCTTCGTCGGCGGCCAGCCGGTACGGCTGGCGCACCTCGGCACCCCCGCCGTGATCAACCTGTGGGCATCCTGGTGCCAACCCTGCCTGACCGAGTTGCCGCAGATCCAGCGCTATGCCGATCGGGCCGCCGGTCGGGTACAAGTGGTAGGTGTGATCACCAGCGACCCGGTCCGGGGCAAGCCGCAGTCGGTGATCGACGAGTTCCGGCTGCGCTTCCCGATGCTGTACGACGACAAGGCCACCCTCCAGAGCCGAATGGGCGCCCGACTGCTGCCCATGACCCTGCTGGTCGATGCGCAGGGGCGGGTGGTGTACCGGTACCAGTCCCGGCCGCTGGACGAGGCCGCCCTCGCCGACCTCGTACAGCGCCATCTCGGGGTGACAGCGTGAGTGAGTGCGGAGAGGTCACCTCTGAGGCGGCCAGGAGGCACCTGCCCCAGTGGTGGGAGCCGTTGCTGAGCCGGATCGACGGGGCCGGCGCCAGCGACTTCACCCGGCTGCCGACCCCCGAGCGGGCCAGCCGGGAGAGCGCCGTCCTGGTCCTGCTGGGCGAGGAGGGGCCGGACAGCGGCCCGGACGTGCTGGTCCTCCAGCGGGCCCACACGCTGCGCAATCACGCCGGCCAGCCCGCCTTCCCCGGCGGTGCCTGCGACCCCGGTGACGTCGACATGGCGGCGACGGCGCTGCGGGAGGCGGCCGAGGAGGTGGGCCTCGACCCCACGAGCGTGGAGGTCGTCGCGCACCTGCCGACCCTCTGGATACCGGTGAGCGACTTCCTGGTCACGCCGGTGCTCGCCTGGTGGCGCAGCCCCCACCCGGTCCGCCCGATGGACCCGGCGGAGGTGGCGCGGGTGGAGCGGCTGCCGCTGTCCGAACTCGCCGACCCCGCGAACCGGCTGCGGATCCGGCACCCGAGCGGCTGGATCGGGCCGGCGTTCCGGGTACGGGAGATGCTGGTCTGGGGTTTTACCGCGGGCATCTTATCCACTTTGTTGGAAATGGGCGGCTGGTCCGTGCCGTGGTCGATCGACCGGGTCGAGGGCCTGCCGGGTTCTGGATCCGCACCCGTACGCTGAACCCGTGCCCGGCACCCTCATTGATCTGACGCTTGTCGGTCTGATGCTCGTGTTCGCCCTGAACGGCTACCGCCAGGGCTTCCTCATCGGCCTGATGTCGTTCATCGGTTTCTTCGGCGGCGCCCTCATCGGGTTACAGGTGGGGCCGCTGATCGCGCAGCACTTCACCGACGATCCGATCCGGGTGCTCGTTTCGTTGGCCGCGGTGTTCGGCGTGGCCGCGATCGGGCAGGCCGTCGCCGGCTTCATCGGAGCCAAGCTGCGGGAGGCCGTCCGCAGCCCGTCCGCACGCCGCCTGGACGACCTGGGCGGCGCGCTCGTCTCCGTGGTCGCGGTGCTGGTCGTGGTGTGGCTGGTCGCGGCGCCGCTCGGGTCGTCGTCGCTGCCGTGGCTGGCCCGCTCGGTGCGCAACTCGGCGATCCTCGGCACGGTCGACCGGGTCATGCCGGATCAGGCCAAGGCGCTGTCGGACGCGCTGCGCCAGACCGTCGACACGCGCGGTTTCCCGGACGTCTTCGAGGGGCTCACCCCGACCCGGGTACGCCCGGTGCCCAACCCCGACCCGACGCTGGCCAACTCGCCCCTCGTTCTGAGCGCGCAGAGCTCGGTCGTCAAGGTGCTCGGCAACGCGCCCAGTTGCTCGCGGCGCATCGAGGGCTCCGGGTTCATCTACTCCTCCGAGCACGTGATGACCAACGCGCACGTGGTGGCCGGCACCCGGAGCAACGCCGTCGAGGTGAACGGGGCACGGCGGGCCGCCCAGGTGGTGGCGTACGACCCCCAGCGCGACCTCGCGGTGCTGTACGTGCCCGGCCTACGCGGCCCGGTGATGAAGTTCGGCCGGCCGGCGCCGAGCGGCTCCGACGCGATCGTGCTCGGCTTCCCGCTCGACGGGCCGTACGACGCGCAGAGCGCACGGGTGGCCGACCGGCGCGAGATCACCGGCCCGGACATCTACAACACCGGCAAGGTCACCCGGGAGATCTACACGATCCGCGGCCTGGTCCGCAGCGGCAACTCCGGTGGCCCGATGGTCGGCACCGACGGCACGGTCCTCGGCGTCATCTTCGCGGCCGCCGCCGACGACCCACAGACCGGCTTCGCCATCACCGCGGACGAGGCCTCGACGGTCGCGGCCGCGGGCCAGACCCGCACCCAGCCGGCGAGTACCGGCCCCTGCGCCGACTGAGGGCGGCGGACTGTCAGGCGCGGCGCGCCCGGCGTATCCCCAGCACGCCGACGGCCACGGCGGCGATCAGCAGGGCCAGCACGATGCCGATGCCGACCAGCAGCCCGTACGGTCGCGGCTTCGGCCGCTGGGCGACGGCCGCCGGTGCCGTGGTGGCGGAGCGCTCGCCGAAGCCCTCGACCCCAGGGGCCGCCGGCTTCGGCGCGACGAGCGGGTTGCGGCGCACGGTCGGCACCGTGCCGGTCAGCGCCCCGACCGGGTTGACCTCGCCGTAGCCGTACCGGTCGTCGCGGCCGGGCGACCCGAGGTCGCGGGCGGTCCGGATCAGCCGGTTGATCACGTTCGCGGCGTCCATGGTGGGCCAGCGGGAGCGTACGAGTGCGGCGACGCCGGTGACCAACGGAGCCGCGAAGCTGGTGCCCTGCACCCGCCAGTACCCGCCGGGGCGCGCGCCGATCAGGTTGACCGCCGGTGCGGTGAGGACGGTCGGCGTGCCGGTCAACGACCCGGTCCAGAGCGCCTCCGCGCTGCCGCCGGCGCCACCGGCGCCCACCGTACCGCCCCCGCCGGCCGACGCGCCGGTGTCCGTTGTGGCCAGGCCGGCGACCGCGACCACGCCAGGCTCGCGGGCCGGGTACCAGACCTCGGAGTAGTCCGCGCCGGACGCCACGTTGCCGGTGCAGGCGATGATCACGACGTCGTGGGCGGCCGCGTAGGCCAGCGCGTCGGCGAGGGCGTCGCTGCGCACGCTGCCGCCCAGCGACATGTTGACGACCTTGGCGCCGTGGTCGACCGCCCAGCGCAGGCCGGCCGCGACCACGGTCGCGTCGTCGTACTTGTTGTCCTTGTCCAGCACCCGTACCGGCAGGATGCTGGCCGAGGGCGCGATGCCCGCGACGCCGGAGCTCTTGTCGTTGCGCCCGGCGATCAAGGCCGCGACGGTGGTGCCGTGACCGACGAAGTCGAGGCGGCCGTCGGTGGAGCCGTCGACGAAGTCGGCACCGGGCAGCACCTTGCCGGCCAGGTCGGGATGGCTGGCGTCCACCCCCGAGTCGAGCACCGCGACCGTCACCCCCGAGCCGGTCGCCGACCGCCAGGCCGTGCGCACGTCGAGCACCCGAAGCTGGTACTGCTCGTCGCGTACCGAGTCGGCGAACGCCGGTGCACCCAGACCCGGGCCAGCCGTCATCAGCACGACCGCCAGGGCGACCGAGGCGGTACGCGTGACGGCTCGACGGACGGATGGGTGTCTGCTCACGGTCGTTACATTCTGGCGGGTTTCGATCTCCCGTGGGTTCCGATTTGCGTTAAGAGTTCCTTAGCTCGACGGGACGTGCGTCACCTGGACGAGCCGGGCTCCTTGCTTGCGGGTGACCAGCCAGCCACGGCCGGGCGGCTGGATCGACGGCCGGACGTTACCCAGCAGCGCACCCTCCTCGCGGTCGCCCGACATGATCAGACCGGGTGAGGAGAGCTCCCGCAGCCGCTGGATCACCGGGTCGTACATGGCCCGCCCGGCACCACCGCTGCGGCGGGTCATGATCAGGTGCAGGCCGATGTCGCGCGCCTGCGCCAGGTACTCCAGCAGTGGCAGCATCGGGTTGTTGGGGCCGCTGGCGACGAGGTCGTAGTCGTCGACCAGCACGAAGCACTCCGGTCCGCTCCACCACGACCGGTTGCGCAGCTGCTCGGGGGTGACGTCCCGGCCGGGCAGCCGGTTCTTCATGTACTCGGCGACCGCCTGGGTCAGCTCCAGCGTCGACGCCGCCGACGTGCAGGTACCCATGTTGTGCTCGGTGTCGGCGGCGCCCATCAGGCTGCGCCGGTAGTCCACGAGGAGGATCCGGGCCTGCTCGGGGGCGTACCGCTGCGTGATCGTCTTCGCCAGCGACCGCAGGAAGGTGGACTTGCCCGACTCCGAGTCGCCGAACAGCAGGAAGTGCGGCTCCGAGTCGAAGTCCACCAGGACCGGCCGCAGGTCGGCCTCTGCGATGCCGATCGGCAGCGCCAGCGGGCGGCTGTCGTCGCGGACGCTCTCGATCGCCGAGTACGGCACGACCGCCGGCAGCATCCGTACCCTCGGCGCCGGCGCCCCGGTCCAACCGGCGGCGATGTGCTTGACCAGGTCGGCCGGCTCACTGCCGGTCAGCTTCGGGATGGCGGTGAGGAAGTGCAGCTGCTCGGCCGTGATACCGCGGCCCGGCGTGCGCTCGGGTACGTTGGCCGCGGCCTTGCGGGAGATCGACGAGTCGCTCGGGTCGCCCAGGCGCAGTTCCAGCCGGGAGCCGAACATGTCCCGGATCGCCGGCCGGAAGTCCATCCAGCGGGTGGCGGCGGCCACCACGTGGATGCCGTACGACAGACCGCGGGTGGCGATGTCGGTGACCACGGCCTCCAGGTCGTCGTACTCGCCGCGCAGCGTCCCCCACCCGTCGATGACCAGGAACACGTCGCCGAACGGATCTGCTTCGGCGCCGCTGCCGGCCGGTCCGCCGCTTCTAGCGGCTCGCCGCTTGCGGTAGGTGGCCATGCTGTCCACCCCGAGATCGGCGAAGCGCCGCTCCCGGTCGGCCAGCAGGGTGGCGACCTCACCGACGGTGCGCCGGACCGCGGCCGTGTCCAGCCGCCCGGAGACGCCGCCGACGTGCGGCAGGTCGCGCAGCGCGGCGAGCTGGCCACCGCCGAAGTCCAGGCAGTACACCTGGGCCTCGGCCGGGGTGTGGGTGAGCGCGAGGCCGGTGATCAGCGCACGCAGCGCGGTGGACTTGCCGCTCTGCGGGCCGCCGACGACCGCCACGTGGCCGGCCGCACCCTCCAACCGCAGCCACAGCAGGTCACGGCGCTGCTCGAACGGCTTGTCCACCAGCGCGACCGGTACCTGGAGGGCGCCGTGCAGCTGGGGGTTGCCCACGGTCAGGCCGCGGGCCTGGTCCAGCGCCACCGGCCCGACCAGTTCGTCCATGCTGGGCGGCGTGGTCAGCGGCGGCAGCCAGACCTGGTGGGCCGGGATGCCCTTGCCGGCCAGCCGCGCGGCGAGGATCTCGAGCAGGCTCTCGCCCTCGGCGGCCTGCTCGACCGGCGCCTCCGGCTGCTCCGGTACCGGCGCGTAGTGCGTACTGAAGCTCTGCACCCGCCCGGCCACCCGGCGCCCGTCGGCCGTGGTCAGCTCGCCCGCGCGGCGGTACGGGCCGGACACGTACGCCGCCTTGAACCGCACCAGCGGCTCGGTGCCGAACTTCAGGTACCCGTGGCCGGGCGAGCGTGGCAGCTCGTACGCGTCGGGGACGCCGAGCACCGTGCGCGACTCCAGGGCCGAGAAGGTCCGCAGGCCGACCCGGTACGACAGGTGCGTCTCCAGGCCGCGCAGCCGGCCCTCCTCCAGCCGCTGGCTGGCCAGCAGCAGGTGTACGCCGATCGAGCGGCCGATCCGGCCGATCTGCACGAACAGGTCGATGAAGTCCGGCTTGGCGGTGAGCAGCTCGGAGAACTCGTCGCAGATGATGAGCAGGCTGGGCAGCGGTGCGAGGGCCGCCCCGCCGGCCCGGGCCTTCTCGTAGTCGCGCAGCGAGGCGAAGTTGCCCGCCCGGCGCAGCACCTCCTGGCGGCGTACCAGCTCACCGTTGATCGCGTCGACCATGCGGTCGACCAGCGGCAGCTCGTCGGCCAGGTTGGTGATGACAGCGGCGACGTGCGGCAGCTCGTCCAGCGAGGTGAACGTGGCGCCGCCCTTGAAGTCGACCAGGACGAAGTTGAGCGTCTCCGAGGAGTGGGTCGCGGCCAGCGCCAGCACCAGGGTGCGCAGCACCTCGGACTTACCCGAACCGGTCGCGCCGATGAGCAGGCCGTGCGGTCCCATACCGTCCTGGGCCGACTCCTTGAGGTCCAGTTCGACCGGCTGTCCGTCCCGGCCGATGCCGATCGGCACCCGCAGGCGGTCCCGGTGCGGCCGGGGCGCCCACCCGTGGGCGACCTCGAACGTGTACGGGTCGGCGATGCCGAGCAGTTCGGTCAGGCCGAGGTCGCGGCTCATCGGCGCGTCGCTCGAACGGGCGGCGGCCGCCAGCCGCAGCGGCGACAGCCGCCGGGCCAGCCCCTCCGCGTCCGCCTGGGCCAGCGCGTCGGCCGTACCGACCTCGCCCTCGCCGTCGGCGGAGATGGTCAGCAGCTTGCGGTCCGGGCCGGACGGGTCGAGGACGATCATCGTCCGGTCGAGCAGCCGCGGCGGTGGTTCGTCGAGGTCGAGCAGCGTCACCCCGTCGACCCCGCCGTCGGTGGCGAGGTGGGCGCTGCCGGTCAGCTCACCGCCGTCGAGGATGACGACCAGGTGCGGGGTGGTCGAGCCGCCGGGCATGAACCGGGGGCGGCTGGCGATCAGGTCGTCCAGGCGCTGCTCCAGTTCGGCCGCGGTGGTCGCGACCAGGCGTACCGGCCCGACCGCGTCGGTGGCGGACGGGTGCAGGTTGTGCGGCAGCCACTTCACCCATTCCCACTCGCCGCGCCGCTCCGGTGCGGCGAGCACGGCGATCAGCATGTCGTCCGGCGCGTGGAACACGGCGAGCTGGGCGATCATGGCGCGGACCAGGGCGCGGGCCGCCTCTGCCGTGGCGGGCGTGACCCGGCCGCCGCCGCCCCGGTCGGCGGAGACGCCGCGGACGTAGACCCGGGAGAAGCCGCGTACCGACACCGCGACCGGAAGGTCCGGCACCACCGAGTACGCGTCCAGGAAGCGCCGCAGCGCCCCGGCGGTCATCGGCTCCAGGTCCTCCAGCGGCCGCGTCACCGGCGGGATCAGGGGCGTGGCGAGGGTCTGCGGGCCCACCGCCACCCGCACGATGCCGAAGTCACCGTCGCCTGCGCGCCGCTCCCACAGCCGGTGGCTGTCCACCGTCGACCAGAGCCGGTCCGGGTCGGGGTGGCGGTAGAACTGGCCGCCGCGCTGGCGCTCGGCCGTCTCGCGGACCCGCTTGCGCAGCTGGGCGAGGTGGCGCAGGTACTCGCGGCGGGCCGCCATCATCTCGGACTTCTTCGGTCCGGAACTTGACCAGGAGGTGGCCAGCATCCCAAGCGTTGAGATGCCGAACACGCCGCCCACGACGTACGAGTACGTGCCGCCGGAGCGACCCGCGAACAGCAGGGCGGTCGCCACCGTACCCGCGAGCATCGGCAGCATCTGCAAAATCTGCTGCCAGCGCGCGTTCGTCGCCTGTGGAATCTCGGGCGGCGCGTCGACGACCAGCTCTCCCGTCGGTATCTCGGGAGCTGGGCGGCGAGGAAGACGCTTGACGACGACCGTACTCATACCGTCACCCCGCTGGCGCTCGGTGACGGCATTCGCCGAAGCACTGAGCCTCCGGTTCGCTCCCTACGCTCCCTCACGCCACGGATGGTAGGCGGTCGATACGAGTTTCGTCTTACCGGTCGTTCGTGGTAGGAGTACCGGGTGCCCGCCCCATCGACCGGCCTCGCCCGGGTGACGATCAGCTCGCCGCAGCGACGCGTCGATGTCGCACTTCCGGACGGCGTGCCCCTCGCTGAACTCCTGCCGGAGCTGCTCGGCCACGCCGGCGAGGGCCTCGCCGACGACGGCGAGCGCCACGGCGGGTGGCTGCTGCGCCGCGGTGACGGCACCGCGCTGTCCACCGCCTCCCCGCTGGCCGCCCAGGGCGTACGGGACGGCGCCGTGCTGCACCTCGTCCCGGCCCGCGCCGAGTGGCCGGAACTGGAGTACGACGACGTCGTGGAGGCGATCGCCGCCGGCTCCCGCCGGTACGGGGCGGCCTGGAACGCCCGCGCGAGCCGGGTCACCGGCCTGGTGGCCGCCGGGCTGGTGCTCGCCGTCGGACTGCTGGCCGTGCTGCGCTCCGGGCCGAGTTGGACGGTGCCGGGGCTGGTGGCCCTCGGCGTGGGCGTACTGCTGGTGGTCGTCGGCGTGGTCGCGTCGCGCGCGTACGGCGACGGCCCGGTGGGCGCGACGCTGGGCGGCTACGCGCTGCCGTTCGCGTTCGTGGGCGGACTGCTGGTCCTGCGGCCCGACCAGGCCCCGCTCGACGAGTGGCACCTGCTCGTCGGCGCCACCGTCCTGCTGCTGTTCTCGCTGGTCGCGGCGGTCGGCGTGGGGTACGCGCTGCGCCTGTTCGTGACTGGTGCGACCGCCGGCCTGCTGGGCGTGGTCGCGGCGCTGGTCGGGCACCTGACGTCGGCGGCCGGCGCGGCGGCGCTCCTGCTCGCCCTGCTGGTCGCGGGCATCGGCGCGGTACCGCTGCTCGCCATCCGGCTGGGCAAGCTGCCCATGCCGGCCACCACCCTGCCCGTCGAGCTGTCCGCCAGCGGTCAGGGCCTGGAGCCGCTGCCCGAGCGGGAGCGGGTCTTCGCCGCGGTGGCCCGTACCGACGAGATGCTCACCGGCATGCTGCTGGGCATGGTCGCGACGGGTGTCGCGTCGTCGTTGCTGCTGGCCCGCACCGGTGACCTCGCCTCCGAGCTGCTGATCGGGGTCGCCTCCGGGGCGCTGCTGCTGCGGGCGCGCCTGTTCGTGACGATCCGGCAGCGGTTGCCGTTGATCGTCGCCGGCGTCGCCGGGTACGTCCTGCTCGGCGCCGGTGTCGTCGTCGCGCGCGGCGGCTGGCCGGCGCTGGTCGGCGCATTCGGCATCGCGATCGTGGCGGTCCTGGTCGCCGTGGCGGGTGCGCGGTACGCCCAGCAGTCCCCGTCGCCCTACCTGGGCCGGGCCGCCGACGTCCTCGACGCGCTCTGCGTGGTCTCGGTACTGCCGATCGCCTGCGCGGTCCTCGGCCTGTACGGGCGGGTCCGCGGCTTCACGTCCTGAAGCCTCCTGAGGCCTCGTACAACGAAGCGGCCCGGAGTACAACGAAGCGGCCCGGACCCCGGCCGGGGTCCGGGCCGCTTCGCGTCAGCCTTGTCAGTCGTCGGTCGGGCTGGGGTGGGCGATGGGCTGCATCCCGGGGTCGTGGTAGGTACCCGACTCGATGCCCTGCCGGTAGCGCTCCCGCGACTTCTCGATCTCCGCCTCGGCGTCGGAGCGACCGACCCAGTTCGCGCCCTCGACGCTCTTGCCGGGCTCCAGGTCCTTGTAGACCTCGAAGAAGTGCTGGATCTCCAGCCGGTCGAACTCCGGCAGGTGGTGAATGTCACGCAGGTGTTCCTGCCGCGGATCGGCGGCCGGCACGCACAGCACCTTGTCGTCGCCGCCCTTTTCGTCGGTCATCCGGAACATGCCGATCGCCCGGCACCGGATCAGACAGCCGGGGAAGGTCGGCTCCTGCAGGAGCACCAGGGCGTCCAGCGGGTCGCCGTCATCACCGAGCGTGCCTTCGATGTACCCGTAGTCGGCGGGGTACTGCGTCGCGGTGAAGAGCGTACGATCCAGGCGGATCCGCCCGGTCTCGTGGTCCACCTCGTACTTGTTGCGCTGCCCCTTGGGGATTTCGACCGTTACGTCGAACTCCATCATCGGCTCCTTCAGCTTGCCCCGTTGCGACCGCCGGGATCAGTTCCCGCCACGACCCGCACCAACCACGTTCCAGCAGTTGACAGTGTCCCTAGGGTCGTGGAGGGGCGTGAAGGAGGGTGCGGTGGCGAGGCAAAGACCACAACTGCTGCGAGGGCTGCTCGTCGTCATGGTATGTCTGCTGTGCGCGGCTCTGGCGGCTCTCGGCGCAATCGTGGCCGCCCCGGACGCCGTCGCCGGCCTGACCGGTGCACCGCGACGTGCCTGGCGGGCCGGTACCCCGGCCACCCCGCCGCCGGCCGTCCTCGCCGCGGTCGGCACCTCGGCTCCCGCGCCGACCGCCGCCGGGCTCGCGGCCCGGCTGGGCCCACTGCTGAGCGACCCGGCGCTCGGCGGGAGCACCCTCGCCGCGGTGGCCGACGCCACCACCGGGGAGCGGCTGCTGAACCGGAACTCGGGCGCGGCCGCGGCCCCCGCGTCCACACTCAAGCTGCTGACCGCGGTGTCCGTGCTGCACGCCCGGGGCGCCACCTACCGGCTGACCACCCGCGTGGTCTCGGGCGCCAACCCGGGCGAGGTCGTCCTCATCGGCGGCGGTGACCCGACCCTCGGCGCGGGGGAGCGGCGTACCTACGCCGACGGCGCCCGGCTGGACCGGCTGGCAGCCCAGGTCAAGCAGGCCCTCGGCGGTACCGCGCCGACCCGTGTGATCATCGACGGCTCGCTGTTCGGCCCGGCGGCGTACGGCCCCGGCTGGGACGACGACATCTTTTCCAGCGGCAACGCGGCGCCGATCGCCTCCTTGATGATGGACAGCGGCCGGGTGCCACCGGCCGGCGCGCACGGGACCAGCCCGCGTACCGCCACTCCCGAGGTCGTGGCCGGTCGCGCGTTCGCCGCCGCGCTCGGGGTCCCGCCGGGCGCCGTCGTGGCCGGTATCGCACCCGCCGGTGCGGCGCAGCTCGGGGCGGTGGAGTCCCCGCCGATGGCGCGGCTGGTCGAGCTGATGCTGGTCGAGAGCGACAACGTGCTGGCCGAGTGTCTGGCCCGTCAGGTCGCGCTGGCCCGCAACCAGCAGGCCACGTTCGCCGGGGCGGCCGTCGCGATGCGCACCGTCCTCGGCGAGCTGGGGCTGCCGGTGGACGGGCTGGCTCTCAGCGACGGCAGCGGGCTGTCCCGGCTCAACCGGGTCACGCCGGCGCTGCTGAGCGAGGCGCTGCTGCTCGCGGGCAAGGGCGCCCGCCCGGCGCTGCGGCCGGTCTTCGCCGGCCTACCGGTGGGCGGGTACTCCGGGACGCTGCGGGACCGGTACCGCAGCCCGACCGACGGACCCGGTGGGGCCGGTCAGGTCCGGGCGAAGACCGGCACGCTGAGCGGGGTCAACTCGATCGCCGGCATCGTCGTCGACGCGGACGGCCGTGCCCTCGTGTTCGCCTTCATCGCCATCGGTGGGGCCGACGGCGTACCCCCGACACCGCCCCAGCAGGCGCTGGACCGGGTGGCCGCCGCGCTGGCGGCCTGCGGCTGCCGCTAGCTGTTTGAAAGGGACGAAATCTTCCGGTGGTCAAGTCCGGGTACGGTGGGGACATGTCGCAGCAGTTCGTCGACTGGGACCTGGCCACGGCTACCGCCGCCGCGCTGGGCCGGACCGGTCCGCAGGTGTCCTACGACGAGGCGGTAGAGGTCGTCGCCGATCTGCGGCAGCGCGCCGACGAGGCCGCCCGTCACGTCCTCGACTACACCATGCTGCGCCCGGTCGGGCCGGATCCGGGCGTGCGGGTGGTCGACCGGCGCGACTGGGCGGAGGCCAACATCCAGGGGCTTCGGCGCGTCATCACCCCGCTCGCCGAACGCCTGACCGGCGGTCGGCCGCCGGGCCCCCTCGCGACCGCGATCGGCGGCCGGGTCACCGGCGTGCAGGCGGGTACGGTGCTGGCCTACCTGTCCGGGCGGGTGCTCGGTCAGTACGAGGTCTTCTCCAGCGACCCCGGTCAGCTCCTGCTCGTCGCGCCCAACATCGTCGACGTCGAGCGCAAGCTGGGCGCGGACCCGCGCGACTTCCGGCTGTGGGTCTGCCTGCACGAGGTCACCCACCGCACGCAGTTCACCGCGGTGCCGTGGCTGCGCGGGCACTTCCTGGGCGAGGTACAGGCGTTCGTGGACGCCGCGCAGATCGACCGTGAGCAGCTCCTGGAGCGGCTGCGCCACGGGGCGTGGGCGCTGGCCGAGGCAGTGCGCAACCCGGACAGCCGGGCATCCGTGCTGGACCTGGTCCAGACGCCGGCCCAGCGCCGGGTCCTGGACCGGCTGACCGCGCTGATGACCCTGCTGGAGGGGCACGCCGAGTTCGTCATGGACGGCGTTGGCCCCGAGGTGGTGCCGTCGGTCGACACGATCCGCGCCAGCTTCAACCGCCGCCGGGAGGCGGCCAACCCGCTCGAGCGGGTGCTGCGCAAGCTGCTCGGCATCGAGGTGAAGCTGCGTCAGTACGCGGAGGGCCGCAAGTTCGTCCACAGCGTCGTCGAGCGGGTCGGCATGGCCGAGTTCAACCGGGTCTGGCAGTCGCCGCTGACCCTGCCCAGGCTGTCCGAGCTGACCGAGCCGGACGCCTGGATCAACCGGGTGCTCCGCGACAACGCCGCGTGATCCCATGGCCGCGCTGGCGCCGTCGGTAGCAGCGGTGCGGGTCGCGGTCCGCCGGGCACTGGCGTATGTGCCGCCGGGGTCGCTGGTCCTGGTGGCCTGCTCGGGCGGGGCCGACTCGCTGGCGCTCGCGGCCGCCAGCGCGTTCGTCGTGCCCCGGCAGGGGCTCCGGTGTGGACTGGTCACCGTCGACCACCAGTTGCAGCCCGGCTCCGCCGACCGCGCCGAGGCCGTGGCGAAATGGGCGAGAACTTTACCTCTCGGTCCCGTGGTAACGACGCGGGTCGAGGTGGGCGGGAGAGTGGGCGGTCCCGAGGCGGCGGCCCGCGAGGCGCGCTACGAGGCGCTGATCGATGCCGCGCGGCGTACCGGCGCGGTCGCGGTCCTGCTCGGCCACACCCGCAACGACCAGGCCGAGACCGTACTGCTGGCGCTGGCCCGGGGGGCCGGCCCGCGCGGGCTGGCCGCGATGCCGGCCCGCCGCGACGTCAACGGCGTGGCGCTGCTGCGGCCCCTGCTCGACGTGGCCCGCGCGGACACGGCCGCGGCCTGCGAGGTGCTCGGCCTCCAACCGTGGTGCGACCCGCACAACACCGACCCGTCGTACGCCCGGGCCCGGGTACGGGCCCTGCTCCCGGCGCTCACCGACGCGCTCGGCCCCGGGCTCGTGGGCAACCTGGCGCGCGCCGCCTCGCTCGCCGCGGCCGACGCCGAGGTGCTCGACGCCCTCGCCGCCACGGCGGCCGAGGACGCCGCCGACGGCGAGGGTGGCCTGCGGGTCGACGTACTGGCAGACCTGCCGGCCGCCCTGCGTACCCGGGTCCTGCACGCCTGGGCCCGCGGCCTGGGGGTGAGCGGCTCGGCGCTGTCGGCCCGCCACATCGACGCGCTCGACGCGCTGGTCGCCCGGTGGCACGGGCAGCGGGCGGTGGCCCTACCCGGTGCCCTACAGGTCACCCGCCGGGACGGCCGGCTGACCGTCTCGCAGGGTTAGGGTTTCGTCCATGCCGCAGTCGTACCACGGCCGCAAGCCGGTCCACGCGCCACGGGGCGCCGTGGCCACCAGCCAGCCGCTCGCCGCTTCGGCGGGCCTCGCGGTGCTGCGCCGCGGCGGCAACGCCGTCGACGCGGCGATCGCCACCGCCATCGCCCTGACCGTCGTGCAGCCCGGCTCCAACGACATCGGCGGCGACCTCTTCGCTCTGGTATGGGACGGCCGGACGCTGCACGGGCTCAACGCCTCCGGCCGCTCACCCGCCACGTTCACCCCGGAGCTGATCCGCGAACGCGGCGCCGGTGCGGTCGCGTCGGCGGCGCTCGGCGGCGCGCAGGCGGGCGCCGCCGAGGTCGTACCCGACCGGGGCTGGCTGCCGGTGACCGTGCCCGGCGCGCCGGCGGGCTGGCGTGACCTGCACGAGCGGTTCGGTGCGCTGCCGTACGCGGACCTGTTCACCGACGCCATCGGGTACGCCGAGCACGGGTACCCGGTCTCGCCGACGGTCGCCGCCGGCTGGGACTCCGCCGTCCGGCGGTTACACGCCGATCTGCGCGGGCCGGAGTTCGAGGAGTGGAGCAGGGTGTTCGCGCCGGGCGGGCGGGCGCCGCGGGCGGGGGAGCGGTGGCGCAACCCGGACGCCGCCCGGACCCTGCGGTTGATCGCCGAGACCGGGTCGGAGGCGTTCTACCGCGGCGAGATCGCGACGGCGATCGGGGACTTCGCGGCCGCCACCGGCGGTCTGCTGACCGCGGACGACCTCGCCGAGCACACGTCGACGTGGGTGGAGCCGATCTCGGTGAACTACCGCGGGTACGACGTCTGGGAGATCCCGCCCAACGGGCAGGGCATCGCGGCGCTGCTCGCGTTGAACGTGCTCGAGGGGTACGACCCGGCTGGCGCCTCGCTGGAGGAGCGGCTGCACCGGCAGATCGAGGCGATGAAGCTGGGCTTCGCCGACGCGCACGCCTTCGTGGCAGACCCTGATTTCGTGGCGACCCCGGTTCCGGCACTGCTTGATCGCGGTTATTCGGCGCAACGGCGTGCGCTGATCTCCGATCGCGCGTCGGTCCCGCCGCCCGGCGACCCGCTCCGGGGCGGCACCGTCTACCTGTGCACGGCCGACGCCGACGGCATGATGGTCAGCCTGATCCAGTCCAACTACATGGGCTTCGGCTCCCACGTCGTGGTCCCCGGCACCGGGTTCAACCTGCAGAACCGGGGCGCCGGGTTCGTACTGGAGGCCGGCCACCCGAACGTCGCGGCGCCCGGCAAGCGGCCGTTCCACACGATCATCCCCGGCTTCCTGACCCGCGGCGGCGAGGCCGTCGGCCCGTTCGGGGTGATGGGCGGGCACATGCAGCCCCAGGGCCACGTCCAGGTGGTGCTGTCGACGGTCGACGACGGTCTGGACCCGCAGCAGGCCCTCGACCGGCCCCGCTGGTACTGGCACGCGGGCACCGAGGTGCGCGTCGAGCCGGGCATGGTGGCCGACGACGAGGGCCGGGAGGCGGTCGAGGGGCTGCGCCGGCGCGGCCACGACGTGAGTGTCGCTGAATCGGGTGGTTTCGGGTTCGGCCAGGCGATCTGGCGGCTGGCGGACGGCGCCGGGTACGTGGCCGGAAGCGAGCCCCGGGCGGACGGCAGCGCCGTCGGTTACTAGGCGACGGCCCGGTCGCGGAAGGTCGTCCGGTACGACTGGGGGGTCGCGCCCACCCGCTTGGTGAAGTGGTGGCGCAGCATCGCCGCGGTGCCGAAGCCGGACCGGGCAGCGACCGCGTCGACCCCGAGGTCGGTGTCCTCCAGTAGCCGCCGGGCGAGCAGCACCCGCTGCCCGGTGAGCCACTCGTGCGGCGTCGTGCCCGTCTCGGCCCGGAAGCGCCGGGCGAAGGTGCGCTCGGACATGTGTGCCCGGGCGGCCAGCGACTCCACCGTGTGCTCCTGGTCGAGCGTGGTGACCAGCCACGACAGCAGGGGCTCCAGGGTCGGTGCGTCGGCCGTACGCGGCAGCGGCGCCTCCACGTACTGCGCCTGCCCGCCGTCGCGGTGCGGTGGCACCACCATGCGCCGCGCGAGGGCCGTGGCGACCGCGGAGCCGTGCTCGCGGCGTACCAGGTGCAGGCACAGGTCGATGCCGGCGGCGGTGCCGGCGCTGGTGACGATGTTGTCCTCGGCCACGTACAGCACGTTCGGGTCGACCGACACCGTCGGGTACCGCCGGGCGAGGTCGTCGGCGTGCTTCCAGTGCGTGGTGGCCCGCCGCCCGTCCAGCAGGCCGGCCTCGGCGAGCAGGAACGCGCCGGAGCAGACGGAGAGCACGTAGGCCCCCCGGTCGGCCGCCCGGCGCAGGGCGTCGAGAACCTCTGGCGGGGTGGTGGAGTCGACCGGGTAGGCGGGCACGGCGACCAGGTCGGCCCGGTCGACCGGCGCCAGGTCGGCGGTGGGCGTCAGCAGCCACCCCGACTTGGTACGGACCGGCCGGCCCCCGGGTGAGCAGGTGTCGAACTCGTAGCCGGGGAAGCCGTCGGCGACCCGGTCGGTGCCGAAGACCTCGCAGAGCACGCCCAGCTCGAAGGGTGCGACCCCGTCGAGCACGATCACGGCGACCCGTTTCAGCATGCGGCGATCGTACCGCCGAAGTGGCAGAAAATCGATGTGCTATGGCAATCCTGCCACTGTGCGGGGATGGTCGGGTGGGAGACGCTCATATCGAACCCGGTGCGCACCGGCCAGGACCCTCAACCGGAAAAGGGGTTGGCCGCCATGAGTCTGCTCGTACTCCTCGTCTTCCTCGTCCTGCTCGCCGTCGCCTCGGCAGCGGGCCTGACCACCGACAGCCGCGACGGCGCCGACTGGATCCCGTCGGTCGACGGCCGGCGTCAACCGAACCACCCGGGTTCGCCGATGTGACGATCTCCCTTTGCGGTACCCCCGGGTAGGGCGCGCTGACGGCATCGGGCAGGCTTGTCGCCATGGCCGAGGGCAACTGGCACGCCGCCGACATCGACCGCGTGATCGTCAGTGAAGATCAGATTCGCGAAAAGATCGACGAGTTGGCCAAGCAGGTCGCCGCCGACCACGGGAGCTCCGAATCCGTGCTGTTGGTGGGCGTCCTGAAGGGCGCGGTCATGTTCATGGCCGACTTCGCCCGCGCGCTGGGGCGGTACGGGCCGCCGGTGGAGATGGAGTTCATGGCCGTGTCGTCGTACGGCCAGGGCACCACCTCCTCCGGGGTGGTCCGGATCCTCAAGGATCTCGACCGCGACATCGCCGGCCGGCGCGTGATCGTCGTCGAGGACATCGTCGACTCCGGGCTCACTCTTTCGTGGCTGTTGAAGTACCTCCAGAGCCGGTCGGCCGCCTCGGTCGAGGTCGTCGCGCTCCTGCGCAAGCCGGACGCCGTGAAGGTCGACGTACCGGTCAAGTACGTGGGCTTCGACATCCCGAACGAGTTCGTG
Source organism: Planosporangium mesophilum (assembly GCF_016863255.1). Taxonomy (GTDB): domain Bacteria; phylum Actinomycetota; class Actinomycetes; order Mycobacteriales; family Micromonosporaceae; genus Planosporangium; species Planosporangium mesophilum. The sequence continues at coordinate 37,280 of NZ_BOON01000047.1, read as the reverse complement.
GTCGGGTACGGCCTGGACTACAGCGAGCGCTACCGCGAGGTGCCCTACGTGGGCGTCCTCCGGAAGGGTGTGTACGCCCAAAGCTGAACGGGCATATCCGGTTCGCCGGCTAAACCCGTGTCTGAGCCTGGTTTCATCTCTCTTCCCCTGGTTAGAGGGAGGGACCAGCACCTCCTGGCAGAGACGGTGCTCGTCCGCGTTGGTGGCGCGCACGGTGTACCGTCGAATAACCGACGTGCCGCCGCCTTGGCGCACGCGGCCTCGCGTCGATACGGACCCGGCGTGAGCACTGTCTTCTGGGATCAGGAGGTGCCGGGCGCCGCATCGCGCCCGACAACGATATGGAACGGACCCGTTTCTTCCGCCGGCCAGTGGTCTGGTTCATCATTGTGATCCTCGGTGCCATTGCGGCGAGCACGCTCTTCACCGGTGGAGCCACCTACAAGAAGGTCGACACCTCACAGGCTCTTGCGCAGCTTCAGGCTGGCAATGTGAAGAAGGCCCTGCTCGAGGACAAGGAGCAGACGCTCACCCTCGACCTCAAGCAGAACGTCGACGGCACGAACAAGATCCAGGCGCAGGTTCCCGCCCTCGCCATTCGGGATATATACACCGAACTGAACACGCTGAAGTCGCAGGGCAAGATCAACGCCTGGGACGCCAAGGTCACCAAGGACAGCGTGGTCGTCGGGCTGCTGGTCAACCTGCTGCCGATCGGCGTGCTGGTCGTGCTCCTGCTGCTGTTCATGTCGCAGATGCAGGGCGGCGGCTCGAGGGTGCTCAACTTCGGCAAGTCCAAGGCCAAGTTGATCTCCAAGGACACGCCCAAGACGACGTTCGCCGACGTGGCGGGCGCCGACGAGGCGGTCGAGGAGCTGCACGAGATCAAGGACTTCCTCCAGGCGCCGGCGAAGTACCAGGCGCTCGGCGCGAAGATCCCCAAGGGCGTACTGCTGTACGGGCCGCCCGGAACGGGTAAGACGCTGCTGGCCCGCGCCGTCGCAGGCGAGGCCGGGGTGCCGTTCTACTCGATCTCCGGTTCGGACTTCGTCGAGATGTTCGTCGGTGTCGGCGCCTCCCGTGTCCGCGACCTGTTCGAGCAGGCCAAGACGAACGCCCCCGCCATCGTCTTCGTCGACGAGATCGACGCCGTGGGTCGCCACCGCGGTGCCGGCCTCGGCGGCGGTCACGACGAGCGCGAGCAGACCCTCAACCAGCTGCTGGTCGAGATGGACGGCTTCGACACCAAGGGCGGCGTGATCCTGATCGCCGCCACCAACCGGCCCGACATCCTCGACCCGGCGCTGCTGCGCCCGGGCCGGTTCGACCGGCAGATCGCCGTCGACCGCCCGGACATGGAGGGCCGCAAGGCCATCCTGCGGGTGCACGCCAAGGGCAAGCCGTTCACGCCCGACGTCGACCTCGACTCGGTCGCCCGGCGTACCCCCGGCTTCACCGGCGCCGACCTGGCCAACGTGATCAACGAGTCGGCCCTGCTGACCGCCCGCGTCGACAAGCGCGCCATCACCAACGACTTCCTGGAGGAGGCGATCGACCGCGTGATCGCCGGTCCGGAGCGCCGTACCCGGGTGATGAGCGAGCACGAGAAGCGGGTCACCGCGTACCACGAGGGCGGCCACGCCCTGGTGGCCTGGGCACTGCCGCACGCCGCGCCGGTGCACAAGGTTACGATCCTGTCCCGCGGCCGCTCGCTGGGGCACACGCTGGTGCTGCCCACCGAGGACAAGTACACCCAGACCCGCTCCGAGCTGATCGACACCCTGGCGTACGCGCTGGGTGGCCGGGCCGCCGAGGAGCTGGTCTTCCACGAGCCCACCACCGGCGCCGGCAACGACATCGAGAAGGCGACCAGCGTCGCCCACGCGATGGTCACCGAGTACGGCATGAGCTCCCGGCTGGGAGCCGTGAAGTACGGCCAGACCGACGGTGAGCCGTTCCTCGGCCGGACCATGGGGCACGAGCGCAACTACTCGGAGAAGGTCGCCGCCGACATCGACGCCGAGGTGCGGGGGCTGATCGAGATCGCGCACGACGAGGCGTGGGAGATCCTGGTCGAGTACCGGGACATCCTCGACAACATCGTCGAGGAGCTGATGGAGAAGGAGACCATCTCCCAGACCGACATGGCCCGGATCTGCGCCCGCGTCGTCAAGCGGCCGCCGATGGCGCCATACAGCGGCAACGGCAAGCGCCGCCGCGGCGACCTGCCGACCGTGCCGACCACCGAGCTGGATGCGCTGCGCAAGCCGTCGCCGACGGCCTCGGCCGGCGGTGACGAGGCCCGCGCGGGTGCCGGCAGTGGCGTGGCGTCGGGCGAGCGTTCGACCGGGGATGGCGCGAACTGACCACCGTATCGGGTCCGCTCTCGTCGGGAAGCTCCACGGAACCAGAGTCCGACGACGCGGTTGAGTACGAGGAATCGCTGGACTACCTGGCCGCCCGTCTTGTGAACGGGCGGCTGGGTGGTATCAGAGTCGAGAAGGCCGTCGACCTGCCGCGCATCGAGGCGGCGGTCCGGGAGATCCTCATCGCCGTGGGCGAGGACCCGGACCGTGACGGCCTGCGCCGCACGCCGGCCCGGGTCGCCAGGGCTTACGCCGAGCTCTTCGCCGGCCTGCGGGTCGACCCGGCGCAGGTCCTCACCACCACGTTCGAGGCCAACCACGAAGAGCTGGTGCTCGTCCGCGACATCGAGGTCATGAGCCTCTGCGAGCACCACCTGCTGCCGTTCCACGGGGTGGCCCACATCGGCTACATCCCGGGGGAGGACGGCCGGATCACCGGACTGTCGAAGCTGGCCCGGCTGGTCGAGGTGTTCGCGCGCCGACCGCAGGTGCAGGAGCGGCTCACGACGCAGGTCGCCGAGCTGCTGATGAAGCAGCTCGAGCCACGCGGTGTGATCGCGGTCCTGGAGTGCGAGCACCTGTGCATGGCGATGCGCGGCATCAGGAAGGGCGGCTCGCGTACCGTCACCTCCGCCGTCCGCGGACTGCTCCGTGACGACGCCAAGACCCGCGCCGAGGCGATGAGCCTGATCCTGCAGCGCTGACCCGGCCACCCGGCGGTGCTGACCCCTCCGGCCGTGACCCCTCCGGCCGTGACCCCTCCGGCCGGGAGGCCGGAGGGGTCAACGCCACAGCCTCAGAACCGGAACCTGCCCACCAGGGACTGGAGCTGACCCGATACCTGGACGAGTTCGTCGGAGGCTTGCTGCGCCTCGGTGACCGACTCCGCCCAGTTGCGCCACCGTGGCGGTGGTCGTTTCCATGGCGGGCCATCGCGCGACCCGCGACCGCCGCCTCGTTGGCGTTACGCGCGATCTCCCGGATGGATGAGCCCATCTGCTCCGAGGCCGCCGCGACGCCCTGCACGTTGCGGGAGACGCCGCCCGCCGTGTCCGCGACCACATCGGCCCTGGCCGAAGACTCCTCCGCCCCGCTGGCGATCCGGTCGGACAGCCCACTGATCCGCTCGCTCGCCGACGTCACTCCGTCGGCGCTGTGGGCGAACCCGGTCATGACCTCGCCGACGGTGGTCAGAGCGGTGTTGAGGGAACGCCCCAGCTGACCGACCTCGTCGTGGGAGGTGATGTTCAGCCGCCGGGTCAGGTCGCCGCCCGCCACGGCCGACAAGACGGTGACCGCCTCCGCCAGCGGCCGGGTGATGCCGCGGGTGATCCACCAGGCCACGACGACCGCGATCACGATCGCCAGGGCGCACATCAGCACCATGATGAGAAGGAATCCGCCCGCGAGGCCGCGAGCCTTGGCGCTCTCGGCCTGGTTCATCGACTCCTCGAGATCGATGAAGACGTTGATCGCGGCGAGCCACTTGATGAACAGCGGCTTCGCCTGCTGTACCAGTACCCCGAGCGCCTGGTCGGTGTCGCCCGCCATCCGGAGGCTGATCACCCGCTCGACCAGCGGAAGGGTCTCCTGCTCGATGCGTTTGATCTCCGCCAGCGCGGTCTTCTCGTTGGTGCTGATCTTGCCGGGGGTGCGAACGGTTTCCGGTGGCCCGCGCCATAACCGGCCCGCCGCCGGGATCGATCAGAGTCGCAGCTTGTGGAAAGCTAACCCGCCAGTGACGTGGACACGTGATGACGGCGTTGGGGCGCGGGTCGCCGCGAACGGCGAGCCGGCGCCGCTGCGTGTCCGCCCCGCTGTCATTGGCTGACGCGGTCCGTGGACCGGAGAGGGATTGCGGATGAAGATCTTGCTGCTCGTCTCGAGCTTCAACGGCCTCACCCAACGTGCCTGGTGCGCTCTGCGCGAGGCCGGTCACGAAGTCAGCGTCGAGCTGGCAATCGACGAGTCCACGATCATCAGCGGCGTCGAAGCCGCGAAGCCCGATCTGGTCCTCTGCCCCTTCCTGAAGGAGCGGGTACCGGCGCGGGTCTGGCAGAACTGGCGGACCGTCATCATCCACCCCGGTCCGGTCGGCGACCGGGGCCCGTCCTCGCTCGACTACGCGATCATGAATCGCCTGCCCGTCTGGGGCGTCACCGCGCTCCAGGCCGTCGAGGAGATGGACGCCGGTCCGATCTGGGCGACCCGCACCTTCCCGATGCCGGACGAGGCGCCCCGCAAGTCGGTGCTCTACAACAGCCTGGTCGCCGACGCCGCCCTCCAGTGCATCGCCGAGGTGGTGGGGAAGGCCGGCGACCCCACCTTCATGCCCACGCCGCTGGAGTTCGCGCACCGGCCGGTTCCCGGTACCGGCCTGCAGCCGACGCTGCGCCAGGACGACCGCGCGTTCAGCTGGGAGGACGACGCGGAGACCATCGTGCGCCGCGTCCGCGCCGCGGACGGATTTCCGGGGGTACGCACGGAGGTGGCCGGGCTGGTGGTCAACGCGTTCGACGCGTACCCGGGCAACGTGGCCGGCGCGCCCGGGGAGGTTCTCGCCCACTACAACGGCTCCGTGCTGGTCGGCACGGGCCGCGGCAGCGTCTGGCTGGGGTACCTGAAGGAGCCCGGCGGCGTCAAGCTGCCGGCGACCATGGTGCTGGCGGGCCGGCTGCGCGACGTACCGAACGCCCAGGCGGGGCTGCCACCGCAGATCGAGTACGCGCGCCACGGCGACGTCGGCACCCTGACGTTCCGGTTCTACAACGGGGCGATGTCCACCCGGCACTGCCGCCAGCTGGACGCCGGCCTGCGGTACGCGCTGAGCCAGGACACCCGGGTCCTCGTGGTGCGCAGCGGTGACTGCGTGTTCAGCAACGGCATCCACCTGGGCGTGATCGAGGCGGCCGACGACCCGGCCGTCGAGGGGTGGGCCAACATCCGCGCGATCAACAAGGTCTGCCGACGCATCATCACCGCGTCCAACCAGGTCGTGATCGCCGCGTACGCGGGGAACGCCGGCGCCGGCGGTGCGATGCTCGGCCTCGGCGCCGACATCGTGGTGGCCCGGTCCGGGATCGTGCTCAACCCCTACTACGAGATGGGCCTGTACGGCTCCGAGCTGCACACGTACACGCTGCCCGACCGGGTCGGTGACGAGCTGGCGATGCGGCTGACCACCGACCGGCTGCCGGTCGACACCACCCGCGCCCGGGCGATCGGGCTGATCGACGCAGTCGGGCCGCGCGAGCCGGAGGAGTTCGCCCAGTGGCTGCACGACGTCGCGGTCGCGCAGACCGGCCGGCAGCGGTGGCGGTCGATCCTGGAGGCGAAGGTCGAGCGGGCCCGCGACACCGTACGGCCATTGTCGTACTACGAGACGCGCGAACTGGCCGAGATGGCGCGCGACATGTTCGACGACCGGAAGGGCTTCGCGGCGGCGCGGCACGCCTTCATGTACAAGCAGAAGCCGACCGAGACGCCGTCGAAGCTGGCCCTGCACCGCCAACCCGATGTATACGACCAGCTGGTGGCCGTAGGGTAGTCGAATGTCGTCGATGCGGATCGACCTGGACGTGCTGGCGGAATGGTCGCGGACCCTGGACCGGTTGCCGCCGCTCGCCTCGCAGTTGCGGCTGGAGTCGCCGTCCACGTCGGCGGGGTCGGCGGCCCACGCGCTGCACCGGGTGAGCGCCGCCGGGATGGTCGCGCTGGTCGAGGTCGCGGAGTCGCTGGACCGCCTGACCGAACGGCTGCGCTCGGGGGTGGCGACCGCTGCCGCCGGGTACTCCCGGGTGGACGATCACGCGGCGTCGGTTGTGGACTGCCATGTCCGGTGAGTCCCTGCCGGTGGTGGCCGACAACCTGCGCAGGGCCGCCGCAGACTGGGCCCGGGCCGCCGAACTGATCGAGGAGCGGGCCGACGTGCTGGCGGCCGGCCTGTCCGCCGTCGAGCGGGCCTGGGACTCGCCGGCCGGTCGGGCGCACGCCGACGACGTACGGGCCCTGGTGGCCCGGGCGCGGGCGGCCGCCGGCGTCGCCCGCTACAACCACGCGCAACTGCTGGCCGCGGCGGACGCGACCGAGGCGGCGATCCGCGGCCTGGACGCCTCGTCGTCCTCACCGGCTGGGCGCGACGCGATGGTCCGGGACATCGTCGATGCGCTGAACGAGACGTACGCCAACGCCGCGGCCCGGCTGACCGAACCGAGGGTCGAGGTGGGGCACGCGGTGTCGGTACTGGCGTCCGCGTCGACCTCGGCTCCGTCGGGCGAGCCCGCGGCTCCGTCGCCTGATCCTGCCGGGGACGACGGTTGGTCGTCGGTCGAGATCGACCCGGAGCTGCCGGACCTGCTCGGCGCCGGGGCGGTGCCGGTGGGCCGCTCTCGGGGGACGAAGGGCGGCGGTGAGCTCGGCCGCTTCCCGGTCACGCCGCGCCCCGCCGTGGCGCCGGTCCTGCCGCGCTCCCGCGTGGTGCCCGATCAGCCGCGTTCCGGCACGGCGCCCGATCAGCAGCGTTCCGGCGTGGCGCCCGATCAGCCGCGTTCCGGCGTGGCGCCCGGCCGACCGGCAGCGCCCGCGTCCCCACCGCGCGAGGAGACCTACATCGACGCGCGGGGCCACCAGGTCCGGATCCGTTGGAACGCCGCGTCGCAGTGAGCCGAGCGCTCCGCCCGGCATCGACGGTCCGCGTTACGCTCAGGCGGTGAGCGACGAGCCGAAGCCGCCCGTACCGTCACAGCAGCCGGAGAACGGCGCCGATGAGACGCTGGGAACGCCCGCCGCGGGCGCTCAGGAAGCCGCATCGGCCCCGCCGGCCGCCAAGGGCCGCCCGGGACGGGTCACCGGGATCGTGCTGGCGGTGGTACTCGGCACTGCCACGCTGCTCTGCTTCGGCGGCCTGGGCGTGGGGTACTTCGTCTACTACCGGGTCAGCGAGCCCGACCGGAGCACGCCGGCCGTGGTCGTCCGGCAGTACCTTCAAGCCACGTTCGACGACCGCGACAAGTCGAAGGCGGCGCGGTTCACCTGCGGACGGCCGGAAGATATCGGTGACATCGAGCAGAAGGTGGCAGACATCGCCGGTCGCGAACAGCGGTTCGGCATCCACATCACCGTCGGCTGGGAAAATTTCACGGCACATGAGAACAAACAGACCGCGACGGTTTCGGCGCGCTTGACGATCCAGGTGCCGGAGCAGACCGGCCAGCCTTCGGAGTCGTTCCAGAATTGGAACTTCGCGATGCGGCGCCAGAACGGCGACTGGCGGGTATGTGGGGCGCAGCAGACCGGCTGACTACTCCAGCCACAGCAGGTGTACGGGCACCTCGAGGGTCTTCGGGGCGGTGCCGCTCCAGGCCCAGCGGTACCACTCCAGCTCCGTCGCGACCCGTACGCAGATGTCGCCGTCGGAACTGGTGTACGCCTCGGTCACGGCGCGAAGATCGCGCTGGTCGCGGCCGGTCTTGTCGCCGGCAACCCTGACCACGCGCCGGCCGGTGAGGCGGACGGCGTCGCGTACCGGTACCGGATCCCGGTGGGGCGGCGCGTCCAGCGACACGAGCCGTGAGACCAGATCCGGCCCGCCGCGCTGCTCCGTCGTGGACGAGACCGCGAGCGTCTCCACCCATACCCGCTCGATCGGAACCAGCGGTGCGAACGCCTCGATCTGTTCGGCCTCGGCGCGGTACCACTCCTGCTCGGGCAGTACCGGCACGTACGTCCGGCTGCCCTGCACGACCGGAGAGTCGGCCCGCATGTCGTCGCGCCAGCCGAGCCCGGGCAGACCGATGACGACCCTCTTCCCGCGTACGGCCTGATGCGCGGCGGCCGGCATCGGTACGATCGGCGCCGGTCGCCGGGCGGACAGGGCGTCGAAGTTCCACCCCGCGAGCGGATCGGTCACTGCGATCCCCTCCCACCCCGGTTCTTGGCGGTCCCGAGCGGGGAGCCCTGTTGGTGCATGAATTCCACCGGGTCGATCGCACCGTTGTTGCCGGCGTCGCCGTTGTGGTGGACCTCGAAGTGGAGGTGCGGGCCGGAGGAGTTGCCGCTCGAGCCCGAGTGCCCGATCTGCTGGCCCGCCGTCACGGTCTGCCCCGGCACCACGTCCGGCTTCGACACCATGTGACAGTACCGGGTGATCACATTGTTGGCGTGCAGGATGTCCACGTACCAGCCGCAGCCGAGGACGGCCGGGGAGCCGTCGCTGTCACAGCTCAGGTTGCTGCCGCCGGCGCTCCTCGCGTTGCACTTCGCGGTGATCACGACCCCCGCCGCGGCCGCGCGGACGACGGTGCCCTTCGGCACGGCCAGGTCCACGCCGTAGTGGTTGGGCCGGTCCAGGGTGCGGAAACCGGAGCCGACCTCTGCGCGGACCGGGATGGTCCAGCCCGACGCCGCGATCTCGCCGGGTTCCGGGCAGCGCAGGTCGGTCAGCGAGCCGACCGAGCGGGCGGCGCCGTCGGCGAGATTGTTGACGATCTGCGCGGCCAGGGCCTCGTGCTTGGCGTACGCGTCGGGGTAGGCGCTGGCCTGGACCTTCTGCGCCGCCTCGGTGAGCGGCAGGCTGTCCCACCGCGGGACCCGCAGCAGCTTCTCGTAGAACTTCGTCGCGGCGTACTGCGGGTCCCGCACCTGCTCGGGTGATCCCCAGCCCTGGCTGGGCCGCTGCTGGAACAGGCCCAGCGAGTCGTGGTCGTTGCGGGCACCCAGGAAGCCGAGGTTGTTCAGCTTGGACTCCTGCCACGCGGTCGCGATCGCAATGACCCAGCCGCGGGGAGGCACGTTCATCCGCTGTCCGACGGCGATGATGATGGCCGCGTTGCGGGTCTGCCCGGCGTCGATGCCGCCGACCCGGTCCAGGTCGCCGTTCGGATCGACGACGAGGCCCGGCTTGCCGCAGTCCGCGCTGAAGGCGTTCAGGGTCTTCGAGCCGTTCAGCCCGTCGAGGAAGAACGCCACCGTACCGCCGCCGCAGCACAGCAGGGCGAGCGCCGCGGTCAGCGCGACGAGCAGCCCGATCCGGGGGCGCCGTGGCTCGGGGGAGTCCGTCGTCATGTCCGCTCCCAGCCGACCCCGTCGACGAGCCAGCGCCCGTTCGTGGCGAGCAGGCGCAGCCGTACGGTCCCCGTGTCCAGCGGCATGCTGGCCTCCACAAACGTCGCGGAGCGGTTCATCAGCGACACCGGGCCGGTCATCCGCTGTGCGGGGACGCCCGCCGGGTCGGTGTCCTTGAGCTTGTCACGCAGGGTCTGGGTGGCGTACCTGGCGAAGCCCGCCCGCCACTGCTCGGGGGTGACACCGTCGTGGGCGAGCCAGGCGCGGACGAAGTCGGTGGCCACCGTGGCGGGCTCGGCCGCGCCGGGACTGGTGACCGGCGGCGCGGGGCTTTCCGGACTTAGTAGGCTGTCATTCCCCGCGGTCGGGTCGATGCTGCTGCTGCGCGGTGACTCGACCGCGGTCCCCAACGTCTGCCGGTACGAGCCGGCTACTCCCCGCATGACGCCCACGACGCCCAGTACGAGCAGTGCGAGCACGAGGGCTATCCCGTACCGCGTACCGAGCAGTCGCAGAACCGGTCGCATCTCATCTCACCTGGGCATCCTTGCCGACTCCGGTCGCTGGACCGAGGTCGCCGGCACGGTGACGTCCCCGGAGTCCGGCCGGTAGACGGTGTAGGTCGGGGGGCCGTCCGCCACGTCGGGCTCGGTCCAGCGCTGGCCGGTCTCGAGCCGTCGGCGCGCTGCCTGCGCGCCAGCGGTCGCCGGCTCGGGAGCGCTGCGACCGGTCTCGGGACGCTCGGCGGCCGGGCCCGACCCCGCCACGTTGGAGCCGGCGACCACCACCGACTCGGTACGGGACTCCGGCCGCTGGGTGGTCTGCGCCAGACCGGCCCGGCCGCCGGCCGGCTCGCGGGTGCCGCCCTCCTCGATGAGCCTGAGGGCGGCCGCCTGTCGCATGTCCCGGAAGAACAGCCGGTGCCAGCTACCGACCGAGGTGACCGCCTGGGAGGAGTCCTTCCCGCCGAGCTGGGTGATCCGGCGGTACGGCCGCAGCAGCAGCCAGCCCACCAGACCGGTCAGCCAGATCAGGACGACCTGCAGCCATCCGGGCAGGGAAGCGGTGCTCATCACCAGGTCGACCGCGAACAGATAGATCGCCGCACCGGTACCGAAGATGATGATGTTGAAGATCGCCGCGATGACGGCGTTGGCCAGCCGGCGCAGACCGCTGCTGGCAGGGCGGAGCAGGCCGACCGTGCCCAGGATCGGCGCGGCGATGACGGCCCACCGGAAGATCAGGAAGCCCAGCAGGACGAGGATCGAGGCGGTGAGGTCGAACAGCGCGAAGAACAGGGAGGCCAGGATCGCGATGAAGCCGGCACCGATGCGCTCCATGCCCTTCTTACCCTGGAGGTACTCGTACGCCTCCGGGTCCTCGTTCCTGATCTGCTCGGCGACCTTGTTCCAGCGGTTCTGCTTCTGCTCGATGAGGACCGGCCGCTGCTGGGGGTCCTTGCGGATGTCCTGGATCTCGCCCCAGCTGAAGGATTTCGCGTCGTAGAGCACCGGCCCGTACTTGCGGGCGGTCTCGCTGTCGGCCGAGCCGAGTTCGCCGCGCAGCCAGTTGCGGTAGAGCATGCCGTCGGTCGCGGTGTCGCTGGCGCGTACCGCCGGCGTCCGGTGGTCGACACAGCCCTGTGGATCGGGGTTCCGGCACTGGTCGGCCGGGATGTCCTGCGACGGCGGTCCGACGGCGTCGTGGATCACGGCGAGCGACCCGACGAGCGTCTTGTCCGCGAGGTTCGCCGACCACGTCGGCCATTGCGCGATCGCGGTGATGACGACCATGACCATTACGGCCCAGCCGGCCGTCGTCATCGCGTTGGACAGGTCGGACTGGCGGGCGCGCCAGAGCAGGTACAGGCCGATGATCGCGAGCGTGACGGCCCCGAACACGGTGAACACCTTGGCGTACACGGCCTTGGTGGCCCGGTCGACCAGCGGGTCGGCCCATCCCCACATCGCCTTCGGGTTCCAGGCTCGCTCGCGCAGTGCGTTCGAGGCGCCGACGATCGAGGTCGCGACCATGAACCCGCCGTTGGCGACGGTGTGCTCGAACTTGTACTCGGGGTGGATCAGCTCCTGCCCGCAGTTGATGTCGTAGGTCGTGTAGTCGTACCCGGCGTAGCCGTACCGGGTGTAGAGCCCCTTCGGACCGGGCCTGTCATAGGAGTCGGTACGGGAGGCGAACCAGCCGGCCATCCCCGAGTCGGGGGCGCCCGGCGTGGGAGCGTGCACACACTGCAGCCGCTCCGAGCCGACGTCCTGCAGCCCTTGTACGCACTTCTCGAAGTTGGCCGGGTTGCGCCACTCGTCCGTGGTGCACAGGCTGCCCGGTGCCTGCGCGACCGGCGCGGCCAGGGCCGGTGCGGCGCCCGCGAACAGGGTCGCCACGGCGCCCACGAACACGGCCAGCACCAGCGACGCCACCCGGTGCTGGAGCTTCGCCTCCACCGATCAGTCCTCCGGCTCGTCGAGCTGGACGGTCGGCAACACCGGCGCTCCACCGGCGGCCGCTGGCGTCGTGTCCAGGTACTTCAGCAGGTCCGGGACGTACGACACGTCGGCGCGTAGCTTCTGGACGCGGCCGTCGACGTCTCGCATCACGAACTCGCGGAACCCCAGCCGGGACTCCGACGACGTGTCCGCCTGGGACAGGGCGGCGAGTGTCTGCTCGTACCCGACGCCGGTCGGCACGCGCAGCAGGCGCAGCGCCTCCTCGGCGATCTCGGTGTCCTCGGCGATCCGGCCGACGAACACGGTGGAGACCAGGTTCTGTACGTCCAGCCCGAGGATGTCGCGCGGGTTCTGGGAGGCGACCAGCGCCGCGAGGTTCCACTTTCGACTGTCCCGGGCCAGGCGGACCAGGAAGGAGCGGCCGGAGCGCCATCCCTCCATGAAGTGCGCCTCGTCGAGGCCGACCAGCTTGCGCCGGCCCATCTCGCCGCCGTAGCAGCGGCGGACCGCGAGGCGGTGCGCGGTGTGCAGCATCGGCAGGGCGAGCGACTCCTCGGCCGACCAGTACTCGCGCTCGATCTTGAGGTCGGGCAGGCGCAGCCCGGCCATGGTGATGACGGTCAGCGCGGTGTCCGACGACAGCGACCCGGAGCCGGGCTGCCCGAAGAACAGCGTCGCGAGCGGCATCTCCGCGGTGTCCAGGAGCAGGTTGCCCAGCTCCCGCGACTCGTCGTCGCCGATGCTCTGGAGCAGCGCCACCACGTCGTCCAGGGTGGACGTCTCCTCGGCCGGCACCTGGCGTACCGCGTGGCGCAGCAGGGTGGCGGTCGACGCCTCCCGGGCGACCTGCGGCGGGACGAGCATCATGCAGATGTCCTGTACCAGCATCCGGCGCTCGGCCCGCGCGTTGGAGACGGCGATCTCGAACTCGCGATCGCCGGTCGGCCCGGCCGCGAAGTGGGAGCGCAGTGGCGTGGGGATCAGCGCGTACGGGGCCAGGGTGCCCTGCTCGGAGCCGGTCAGGTTGAGCACGCGGGAGTACGGGGCGAGCTCCGGCATCGCGCACAGCCGGGCCAGCGGACCGGACGGGTCGAGCAGCGTCACCTGGATACCGCGCCGGGCGGCGAGGTAGCCCAGCGCGCCCAGCAGGGTGGACTTGCCGCCGCCGGGCTCGGCGACGAACACCGCGAGGCCGGAGCGCTCGCGTACCTCCATCGGGAAGTGGAGGTCCAGGAACACCGGGCGCCGGCACGTCCCGGAGGTACGCCCGATGAGGTCGCCGCGGCGGTCGCCGACGGTCGACGCGGCCTGTGGCAGCGCGGCGGCGAACAGCTTGATCGGCATCCGCCGCAGGTACCCGGTGTTGGCGAGGGGTTCGCCGGGGATGAACTCCCGGGCCAGCCAGTCCTGGTTCTTCGGGTGCTGCAAGGAGATGCGCATCTCGCGGGAGTAGAGCTGGGTGACCCGCCGGGCCCGCTCCAGGCACTCCTCGCGGGTCCGCCCGCTGACGGCGATGCGGTGCCAGCCGTGCGCCCGGGACGAGTCCACCGGCAGGCCGGTGGTGATGTCGTCGCCGATGGTCAGGGCCCGCTTGGCCAGCCGCTCCAGCTCCGGCGGCGCGTCGATGCCGTGTTCGGCGTAGTCGACCTGCTGGGATCGGATGAGGCGGAGCCGGTGCTCGAGGTTGCGGAACGAGTCGGACGGGCCGAGGATGTCCACCCGCGACGACAGCTCCATCGGCCACGGCAGCCGCTCGTGGAAGTGCAGCCACGGCTCGTGGCGCTCGGGGATGTCCAGCGGCTCCATCCGGCCCACCGCGAGCACGGCGACGTGCCGCTCCTCGCCGGTCATCCGGTTGACCAGCTTGACCGTCGAGCCGTACGGGGTGCGGTAGCGCTCGATCTGCTCGGTGAGGGCGAGCAGATCGCCGCGTTCCCAGTTGCCGTGCTCGACCGGGGACAGTTCGCCCGGCGGCTGCATGCAGAGCGCGACCGACCGGTACAGCAGCCACTCCAGCTCCCGTACGGTCACCCGGCGTCCGCGCATGCCGAACGCGCCCAGTACCTCGTCGAACTGCTCGATGGTGCGCGCCATCCGGCGGCGCTCGCTGCCGCTGACACCCTTGTTGAACATGCGCCCGAACCGCTCGGAGAGCGTGTCGCCGAGGGTGCGCCGGGCGAACGTGATGCCCAGGTAGGTCTGGCCCTCGGCGTGGTTGACCGACAGCAGGTGCTGCTGGGCCGCGACGAGGTGGTCCGACCAGGACGGTGCGCCCGGCACGCCGGGCAGCGGGTTCGGGGTGTGTCCGTCGACCACCCGGGCCCACTGGCCCGCCGGGAACGGCCGGGTGGTGCGGCGCAGGTGGATGCGGAAGCCGGCCAGACCGGCGTACTGCTCGGAGATCGCCGCCAGCAGCGCCTCGCGCTCGGCGTCCGGGCGGAACGCCCACCGCACCTCGGGCAGCCAGTACCAGGCGGTGACCGAGTTCGGCGTGAACGTCAGGTGCCCGGCGATCTCGGTGATCGCCAGCTCGACGGCGGGGTCGCGGTCCTTGCGTCGCGGCTTCGGGGCCCTTTCGAGCGGACTGCGGCCGCGCTCGCGGGTCGAGGACGGCAGGATCAGCGACGACTCGCGGGTGCGGGCGACCGCGCGGTCTGCAGGCGGTTCCCTGCGGGACCGGGCCTCCCAGTCGGCGGCGATGCGCTCCGCCGCCGCCCGGTCTCCACCGTTGCGCTCCGCCGCCGCCCGGTCTCCACCGTTGCGCTCCGCCCCGGTACGCGGGACGGCGGTCGGGGCGACCACTGTGGAGTCGATGACGGTGGGATCGACCACCAGCGGATCGGTCGGGTCGACCACCGGCTGCGGCGGCGCGGCGTCCGAGCCGCCGACCAGTCCCAGGAACGGCGAGTCGATGTCGGCGAGCGGCTCGTCGTTGCCGGCCCGAGGGGGAACCGACCACCCGTTGCCTGCCACGTTCGACCCACCGCCCTGGAGGACGGCGATGCGGCCGCCCTCGACCGCCGCCTGCAGGCCGCCGTCGTAGTCCACCGAATGGCCCGGATCGTCCTCGGCTCCGGTCACCTCGCCGTCGTAGCGTCCCCGCGTCATGCCAGATCCTCCCGGATGCGTACCCGGCGCGCGACGAAGCGCGCATCGCACTGCTCCCGGCGCGGCTCGCGGGTGTGCCGCCAGTCGGTGAGCGCGGTGCGGATGACCATCCGCGCCGGTCGGTCGGGGTCGACGTAGCGGAACACCAGCGACGTGGTGACCATCGCGAGCGCGATCTCCCAGGCCGGGAACAGGTCTGGCCCCTGGAACGTGACCAGCCAGTGGAGGAACATGTAGAACGGTACTAACAGGACAAATAGTCCATATTGGGCATATGGGAGCTGGACCGGCAGGGTGTACCCGGGTGGCCCCAGGTACACGAGTCTTGCCCGGTAGATGTCATCGTCGGTACGGAGCCGCATCGTCGCCCTACTCGTCTCGCAGGTCGTTCAGTCCCGTCTCGGCCTACTTGAACACCATTTTGATCAGCGAGTCACCGACGATGAGGAGTGTGGCCGCGCCAGCGATGAAGCCGAGGCCGATGATGGCGATCGCCGAACTGGTCAGCACGCGCGAGACCTCACCCTTGCTGGCCCGGCCAATGAAGATCACTCCCAGGATCGCCAGCAGGATCGGTGCGATCTTGCTGGCGAAGAACGTGAGGATCCCCTCGGTGTTCAGCTCGCCGGGGGCTGCGAGGGCGGGTGCGCTCGGTGGGGACAGCGCGTGGCCCCACAGCGCCTGACCAACCTCTATGAGCATCATCGATCAACCTTCCCGGTACGCGTTCGCCGCCGCGTGTACAGCCTTGCCGATGATGGGCCGCATTGGTAGTGGCCCGTCCCCTGTGTCGGAGCCGGGCCGCGCGCGCTACCCAGGCTTTTCGCCTGGTGGGAGGCGTTCGCCGTGGTTAACACTCTGAATAGCGCCCACTCGCAGAGAGTACGTTGAAGGCCCTCTTATCAACAAGCTGACCGATGTGTCGTACCCGCCGTACGGTGACGGCGCGGCCGCACCCGCCACCGACCACGTCGTACCTGCGTGACGCCTCCGTCGGGGATGTGACGCCGCCCGGCGCGCCCGAGCGGCGCTAGGTAACGTCGTCACTGTGACCGACCTGCTCGCCGCCCGACATCCGGTTGTCATGGGTGTCCTCAACGTGACGCCCGACAGTTTCTCCGACGGCGGGCGGTACGCCGACCTGGACGCCGCCGTGGCGCACGCCGCGCAGATGGTGGCCGACGGCGCTGACCTGGTGGACGTCGGCGGCGAGTCGACCCGGCCCGGCTCTGGCCGGGTCCCCACGGAGGTCGAGCTGTCCCGGGTCCTTCCCGTCATCCGTGAACTCGCGACGGCGGGCGTACCCATGAGCATCGACACCACACGCGCCGCGGTCGCCGCCGCCGCGATCGGGGTGGGCGTCGGCATCGTCAACGACGTCTCGGGAGGCTTGGCCGATCCGGACATGGGCCGGGTCGTGGCGGACGCCGGCTGTCCGTGGATCCTGATGCACTGGCGCGGCCACTCGCGTCGCATGGGCGAGTTGGCCGTTTACCACGATGTGGTGAAAGAGGTGTGTGCCGAACTGTCCGAGCGGGCGGACGCGGCGGTCGCCGCCGGCGTCGCGCGCGAACGGCTGATCCTCGACCCCGGGCTCGGCTTCGCCAAGACGGCCGAGCACAACTGGCAGCTCTCGGCCCACCTCGACGCGATCATGTCGCTCGGCCTACCGGTTCTCTTCGGGTCCAGCCGCAAGTCCTACCTCGGCAGGCTGCTCGCGGACTCCGACGGCGCGCCGCGCCCGGCCGTCGAGCGGGACGTCGCGACGGCGGCCACGTCGCTGCTCGCCGTCGCGGCCGGGGCGTGGGGCGTACGGGTACACGACGTGCGCGGCACGGTCGATGCCATCCGGGTGTGGCAGGCGTTGGAGGCGCACCGGTGAGCGAGCGCAGCGAGGTGACGCCGTGAGCGAGCGAACGCAGGGGCAGGGCGCGATGAGCGACCTCATCTCCCTGGCGGGGCTGCGGGCCCGGGGACGGCACGGGGTGTACGACTTCGAACGCGCCCAGGGTCAGGACTTCGTGGTCGACGTGGTGCTGCGGCTGGACCTGTCGGCGGCCGCCGCGAGCGACGACGTCGCCGACACCGTCCACTACGGCGAGTTGGCCGATCGGCTGGTGAAGATCGTCGAGGGCGAGCCGGTCAACCTGATCGAGACGCTCGCCGACCGGTTGGCCACGGCGTGCCTGCTCGATCCCCGGGTGTCGTCGGCCACGGTCACCGTGCACAAGCCGCAGGCCCCGATCCCGCACGAGTTCGCCGACGTCGCGGTGACGCTGACCCGCGGCCGGGAGCAGGCACCGGGCGCGGGCACCACGCGGGAGCCGGCGTGACGCGGGCCGTCCTGTCCCTCGGCAGCAACCTCGGCGACCGGGCCGCACACCTGCGGGCCGCGCTGGCGGGGCTGGGCGATCTCGTCATGGCGGTCTCCGGGGTGTACGAGACGCCGTCGTGGGGCGGCCCCGGGCCGGACGGGCGCGAGTCGCCCCCGTACCTCAACGCGGTCGTGCTGGCCGTCGACGCCGGCGACGACCCGTACGCCTGGCTGACCAGGGCCCGGGAACTGGAGCGGGTCGCCGGACGGGATCGAGACCCCTCGTGGCGGTACGCGCCGCGTACCCTGGACGTGGACGTGATCACGGTCTGGACCGCGGACGGGGCGCCGGTCGTCTCCGACGACCCCGACCTCGTGCTCCCGCACCCACGGGTGCACGAGCGCGCCTTCGTGCTCAGGCCCTGGCTGGACATCCAGCCGTACGCAGAACTGCCCGGGCACGGCTGGGTCTACGACCTGGTCCGCGCCGAGCCCGTCGCCGCCGACCTGCCGAACGTTCGCCCATGCGCTGACCTGTCCTTGGAGTCATGACGATGAGCAAGCCTGGCGAGCCGCCCCCCGAGCCGCGCATGCGGCCGACCAGCCTGTCGACCCTCTGCGTGGCGGCCCTGGCCATGGCCGCGGTGGCCTGGCTGGTGATCAGCAACTTCTACGGGGAGATGCCGACGCTGCCCTGGCTGCCGCCGTTGGTCATGCTCGGGCTGGCCGCCGTCGAGGCGGTGCTGGCGCAGACCACCAAGGCGCGCATCGACCGTCGTGAGGGTACGGCCCCGGTCAACCCGCTGACGGTGGCCTGGTACGTGGTCCTGGCCAAGGCGTCGGCGCTCGGTGGCGCGCTGTTCACCGGCGTCTATGCGGGCCTGCTGGCGTGGCTGCTGCCCCAGCGCGGTCAGCTCACCCACATCGGCCGCGACCTTCCGCAGGCGATCGCGGGGCTGGTCGGCGCCCTCGCCCTCACCCTCGCGGGGCTGTGGCTGGAGCGCTCGTGCCGGGTCCCGCCGTCCCCGGAGGACGACCAGACGCGCTCCGACCGGCCGGGCGGCGAGCGTTCCGGAGGACGTTCCGGCAGCGCCTGACGCCCGTACGCACGAACCTCGGGTCTTTGCGCGCACCCCTCGCGCGGGTAGCGTGCGACCGTGCCGGCCACAGCGGTCGGGCGGGTAGCCGGTTCGATGCGAGGCAGCAGGAGGCACTGACCGATGGCCTACGACGATCCGCGTTATCGGGGCGCCTCGGACGATGTCGACCCGGGTGACTACCCCTATGCCCCCACCGGGCCGGGTGAGCGTACCGACGGCATCTCGCGACAGGGGTACGCCCGGGCGGACCTCGACGACCTGTTCGAGGATCCGGCGCACGGCGAGCCCGGGCGGGACCGCTTCGGCGTGCACCTGGTGTGGGAGCTGGTGCTGCTGGTCGCCGTGTCCCTGGTGGGTTACCTGCTCTACCGGGACGGTCGCTTCCTGAACACCGGCGGTGGTCTGCGCGGCCTGATGCTCTCCGCGACCGTACTCGGCCTGCTGGTCCTCGGCGCCGGGCTGAGCCTGCGGGCGGCCGTGCCGAACCTCTCGGTCGGGCCGATCGCGCTCGCCTCAGCGCTGTACTTCGCCGAGCACATCGACCGCGGCGTACCGGTGGCCGCGACGCAGGCCGTCGTGCTCGCGCTCGCGGTCGGCGCCGCCATCGCACTGGTGAGCGTCGCGCTGCACGTACCGGCGTGGGCGGCCAGCTTCGGCGCCGCCCTCGCCGTGGTGCTGTGGATCCAGCAGCACCACCAGGTCCTGACCCTGCCGAAGAGCACCTACCAGCCGCTGCCGCACGCGGCGTACTGGTTCGGCGGCTTCGCGGCGCTCGCCGTCGTCGGGGCCGTGCTCGGCTCGGTCCGGTCGGTACGCCGTACCGTCGGCCGGCTCCGCCCGGTGTCCGACCCGGCGGACCGCCGTGGCGGCGGGGCCGCCGTGGTCGGTATCGCCGCGCTGCTCGGCTCGTCCGTCCTGGCGGCGGGCGCCGGGATGTTGACGGTGCTCCAGACGGGGCGGGCCACGCCGACGGACACGTCGCTGGCGCTCACCGGGTTGGCGCTGGGCGGCGCGCTGCTCGCCGGTACCAGCGTGTACGGGCGCCGGGGCGGCCTGCTGGGAACGGTGCTGGCCACGGCGCTGCTGGCCATGGTCGTCCGGTACTTCCAGGTGGCCGAGCTGCGGGTCTCGCCGCTCGCCGTCGGGGCGGTCGCCATCGGCGTCGGCCTGGTCGCCTCCCGGTTGGTGGAGGCGTTCGGCCGGCCGCGACCGCTCTTCGCCGAGGACGACCGGTGGCGGACCGTCGCGCCGACGACCGCCACCGCGCCGCTGCCGCCGCACGACCAGGACCGGACCGACTCCCGGTCGACCGGCTGGACCAGCCCGCTGCCGGCGTCCAGCGCGGACGACCGTTGGGGCGACGACGAGTGGCGCGGGCGGTGACCGTCCCGGCTAGGCTGAAGGGTCATGACGACCGATCGCCTCGCTGAACTGGACGCGCTGCCCACCGAAGAGCTTCGTAAGCGCGCGTTCGCCCGCGCGGTCGAGCGCCGGGACGTCGGCTTCTTCTGGTCGCTGCTGCGCCATCTGCCGCATGCGGACGACACCGAGGAGCTGGACGCCTCGCTGGGCGCCGTGGGCGCTTCGGTGGACGACGCGATCGCGCTGTGGCGGGAGTTCACCGGTCACGGGTACGGCGAGGCCGAGCCGCTGCTGCGAGCGGCGTTCATCGATTACCTGCGCTGATTACCCGGCAGTCGGGACGCGAGACGCGGGCGCCCTGGCGGGGCGCCTGCGTCAGGCGTTGCTCCGGTGCAGTGCGCGGTGGATGTCATCGGGTGTCAGTACGCCCAGCGGCTCCGCGCCGTCGCGGACCACCACCCAGCCGCTGTCCGCGCCGAGCAGCGCGGCCAGCGCGTCCTGAAGCGTCCCGTCGACGGATACGGCGGCGACCCCGTCGGGCGGGTCCGACGCCGGCAGCGGCCGCAGCGCGTCCCGCGGGATCGGGGTGACGCCGAGCCGCTTGATCGCGCGGTCGGCGCCGACGAACTCGCGGACGAACTCGTTGGCCGGCCCGGCGAGCAGCACGGCGGGCCGCTCGTACTGCTGGAGCCGGCCCCGCTCGGCCAGTACCGCGATCCGGTCGCCGAGCCGGACCGCCTCGTCGAGATCGTGGGTGACCAGCAGGATCGTCTTGCGTACGGTCTCCTGGAGCCGCCGGAACTCGTCCTGCAGCCGAGTCCGCACGATCGGGTCGACCGCCGAGAACGGCTCGTCCATGAGCAGGACCACCGGGTCGGCGGCGAGCGCCCGGGCCACCCCGACCCGCTGGCGCTGGCCGCCGGAGAGTTCGTGCGGGTACCGGGGGCCGAAGCGGGCCGGGTCGAGCCCGACGAGTTCGAGCAGTTCGTCGGTGCGCTCGGTGACCTGCGACTTCGGCCAGCCGAGCAGCTTGGGCACGGTGCCGACGTTGCCGCGTACGGTCTGGTGCGGGAACAGCCCGACGTGCTGGATGACGTACCCGATCCGCCGGCGCAGTTCGACCGGGTCGGCCTCGGCCACGTCCTCGCCGTCGACGAGCACGCGCCCCGAGGTCGGCTCGACGAGCCGGTTGACCATGCGTAGCACGGTCGACTTGCCGCAGCCGGATGGTCCGATGAGGACGGTCAGCTCGCCGGCGGCGAGGTCCAGGGTCAGGTCCTCGACCGCGACCGTGCCGTCGGCGTACCGCTTGCTCACGGCCTCGAACCGGATGGGCGCGGCGCTATCGCTCCGCCGGGTACCGTCCACTCATGTCCTTCCTTGCCCAGTCCGCTGCGGCAAACCCGTGGTTCTCATGGGCGTACCTGCGTACGAACGCCGACACTATCCGGGCTCTCGTCGTTGAGCACCTATCGTTCACCGTCGAGGCGGTCGCGGCGGCCGTGGTGATCGGCGTGCCGCTGGCGGTGCTGGCCTACTGGGTGCGGCCGCTCTCCGGCCCGATTCTGGCATCCGCCGGTGTGCTGTACACCATCCCCTCGCTGGCCCTGTTCGCCTTCATCGCCCCCTTCCTCGGCACCGGCCGGCTCACGGTGCTGATCGGCCTGGTGCTGTACGCGCTGCTGTTGATCATCCGCAGCACCCTGACCGGGCTGTCGCAGGTGCCGCCGGACGTGCGGGAGGCGGCCTCGGCGATGGGGTACGGGCGGCTGGCCCGGCTGCTCCGGGTGGAGTTGCCGCTCGCGCTGCCGGGCCTGGTGACCGGCGTACGGCTGGCGACGGTGTCGACGGTGGCCCTGGTCACGGTGGGCGTGCTCGTCGGCAAGGGCGGGCTCGGCCAGTTGATCATCGGCGGCTTCCGGAACAACTTCTACAAGGCGGAGATCGCGACCGGGGCGGTCCTCTGCGTCGCCCTGGCCGTGCTCCTGGATCTCCTCCTGGCCGGCTTCGGGCGGCTGGTCACCCCCTGGCGGCGGGAGCGGGCATGAACAGTTTCAACCAGATGATCAACTGGCTCAACGACCCGTTGAACTGGACCAACCCGGACGGGATCGTGACCCGCCTGCTCGAGCACCTGCGCCTGTCCTTCGGGGCGGTCCTGCTGGCCTGCCTCGTCGCCTGGCCGATCGGCATCGCGCTCGGCCGTCGCGGCCGGGGCGGCGGGCTGGTCGTCGTGCTGTCGAACGCGACCCAGGCCATCCCGGTCGTCGCGCTGCTGACGATCCTGCCGCTGACGGCTCTCGGCTTCGGCGCCCGGCCGGTCATCGTGGCGCTGGCGGTCTTCGCGGTACCCCCGCTGCTGGCCACCGCGTACACCGGGATGCGCGAGGTCGACCCGGACGTGCGTGACGCGGCCCGGGGCATGGGCCTGTCGCGGTGGCAGTTGCTGCGGGGGGTCGAGCTGCCGCTCGCGGTGCCGTACCTGGCGGCGGGGCTGCGCACCGCGACGGTCCAGGTGATCGCGACCGCCGCGCTGGCCGCGCTGGTCAACGGCGGCGGCCTCGGCATGATCGTGTCCGCCGGCTTCGGTATCGGCATCGCGGCCGGCGGTGGCCAGATCC
Source organism: Planosporangium mesophilum (assembly GCF_016863255.1). Taxonomy (GTDB): domain Bacteria; phylum Actinomycetota; class Actinomycetes; order Mycobacteriales; family Micromonosporaceae; genus Planosporangium; species Planosporangium mesophilum. Next base: position 14,885 of record NZ_BOON01000047.1, on the reverse strand, counting down.
TCGCCGGCGGGCTGCTCATCGCCGGGCTGGCGCTGCTGGCGGAGGCGCTGCTGGCGTGGGTGCAGCGACGGGTCACCCCGGCCGCGCGACAGACCTGACCGGCCGGGTCACGACGGGTGTGACAGTGTCGTTGCCGAAGTGTTAGGTGGCGAACGCCACGTATCGGACTTTTTTGCTTGCCGCCACGGCCGGCAGAGGGTTTTGTTGGTCGAGCGGGCGGCTTGTCGATCTTCCGCCCGTCGGACACGCGGCCGGCCTGAATGGTCGAGCCGGGACACGGAAGGCGGGCTCATCATGCGTATCGTCATGCGCGCCGCGGTGATCGCTGCGGTCGGCCTGGCCTCGGCCGGCCTCGTCACAGGCTGCGGCAAGGCCGGACAGTCGGGCACCACCGCGGCCAAGGATGTACAGGGTGCCGGCTGCGCCCCCGTCGCCGGGCAGCAGTTGGTCCTGCTCACCGACGACAAGAAACTTCAGGCAGCCGACAACGTGATCCCGGCGATCAACGCCAAGGTCGCCGACCCCGCGCTGGTCGCCGCGCTGGACAAGGTGTCGTCTGCGGTCGGCGGCAAGGATCTGATCTCGCTCAACAAGGCCACCAACGTCGACCGCAAGACCCCGAAGGTCGCGGCCGAGGAGTTCGCGGCGAGCGTCAAGCTCACCGACGGCCTGGCCAAGGGCCCGGGCGGCAAGATCACCGTCGGCGTGGCGGACTTCAACGAGAACCAGACGCTCGGCGAGCTGTACCGCATCGCCCTCGGGGCGGCCGGCTACCAGGCCACCGTGCAGCAGATCGGAAATCGGGAACTGTACGAGCCCGCCCTGGAGAAGGGCGAGATCCAGGTCGTGCCCGAGTACGTCAGCACGCTGACCGAGTTCCTCAACAAGAAGCTCAACGGGGCGTCGGCGGCGCCGCTGTCGAGCAGCGACCTGGACAAGACGGTTGCCGCGCTGACCGATCTCGGGACCAGGGCCGGGCTGAAGTTCGGCAGGCCGTCGCAGGCGACCGACCAGAATGCGTTCGCCGTCACCAAGGCGTTCGCCGACAAGTACAAGGTCGGCACCCTGTCCGAGTTCGGCTCCAAGTGCTCCGGGAAGGCGACGATCCTGGGCGGCCCCAACGAGTGCAAGGAGCGGCCGTTCTGCAAGCCCGGGCTGGAGCAGACCTACGGGATCCAGTTCGGCCAGTTCGCCAGCTTCGACGCGGGTGGGCCGCAGACCAAGAACGCGCTGACCACCGGCGCCGCCTCGATCGGCCTGGTGTTCTCGTCGGACGCCGCGTTTGCCACGAGTTGACCGGGTCTGACGCGAATCATTGATGGCGGTGGGCGCGGATCGGCGCAGGTAGGCCGGTTCGCGCCCCCGGTCGTCACCTTCCGTGATCAGTTCGGACCATTTCGCGGTGCCGAACTCTTGAGTAAGGTCTACAGCCATGCCGGCTGCGGACACCCAGCAAAGACAAGCCGGGCTTCCCCTGGTCCCGGGCCTGTTGTGGTCCGGCGTCGGGTTGGCCCCGGTCGCCGCGCTGCTTGTCCTCTTCGGTGGGGACCGCACCGGGCTCATTCGGCTCGCCGTGCTCCTCGCCGTGGTGGCGATGGCGCTGATCGGCGTGTCGTTCGCGCTGCGGCGGGACCCGGACACGATGCGCGACCAGATCGAGGACATGGTCTTCCAGGAGTTGGACGTCCTCCGCGACGACATGCGCGAGGACATCACGACCGCGGCCCGCGCCACGCACAAGGCCTTCGGTGAGCGGGTCGTCTCCCTCCAGGAGTCCGTCGAGTCACTGCGCGGCGAGTTCGAAAATCTTCGGGTACGGGTGGAGCGCGGCGGTGCGCCGTCGCAGTCCATCCCGGCCCCGGGTACGGCCGCGCCGGTGCCGCCGTCGCCGGTGGTCCCCGGGCCGGGCGTGGTCGGACCGCACGGGGTGGTCCGGCACACCGAGACCGTGAAGGTCACCACCCGGCAGACCATCGTCGACCAGAACGACCGCGCCTCCACGACCGGCACGGTGTACGGCGGCGGCCGGGCAGGCGGGCCGCCGGTCGTGCCGACCCAGCGGCGTTCCGAGCACGGCGGCCCCCCGCCGCGCGGCGGCGAACGCCACGACGAGCCGCGCTACGGCGACGTGGGCTACGGCGAGACCCGGTACGGCGAGGACCGGTCGGGAGAGCAACCGTGGTCCGGTGACGTCCGGGACGGTCGCCGGCGCGCCCAGCGGCCGGAGGAGGAGCACTCCGGCCGGATCACCGGAGTGCAGGCCGGCGATCGGTGGGCCAGTGTCCGCAGCGACGACCGCGGTCACGAGATGAGGATGGGCGAACGGCGGACCGCGATGCACGCCGACGGGTCAGGCACCGAAGTGCGGATCGAGGATCGGTGGGCGGCCGTCCGGCGCGACGAGAGCCGTGGGCGGGACGCGCGCCGGCAGCCCGAGCAGTCGTGGGACCACGGCCGCGGCGCCGAGTGGGGCCGGGAGCCGCACCACGAGCGCCAGGCGCGACCCGAGGAGTCCTGGTCGGATCCGCGCTACGGGCAGGCCCGCGGCGACGACCGCGGGAACTGGAGCGAGCCGCGCCGGGACCGGCCGGGTCCGCAGCCGGCGCTGCCCGCCGTGCCGTCCGAGCCGAGCGCCTCGGCCTGGATGCAGGACTGGGAGGCGCAGGCCGAGTCGGCGCACCAACAGCAGCGGCACGGCGGCGACGCCGGGTACGGCGGCTGGAACGGCCGGGACGAGGACCCGGCACCGGCCCGCTCGCCCCGGGCCCGCGCCGCCGGGTACGACACCGGCCAGGAGCGCTGGCGCTAGCTACTTGTCGATGTCGCCGACGACGAAGAACATCGAGCCCAGGATCGCGATCAGGTCCGGGACCAGGGTTCCGGGCAGCAGCGTGGTCAGCGCCTGCACGTTGGCGTACGAGGCGGTGCGCAGCTTCATTCGCCACGGCGTCCGGTCACCCCGGGACACCAGGTAGTACCCGTTGATCCCCAGCGGGTTCTCGGTCCACGCGTATGTGTGGCCCTCCGGTGCCTTGACGACCTTGGGCAGCCGGACGTTGACCGGGCCGCTGATCTGGTCGACCCGGTCCAGGCAGGCCTGCGCCAGGTCCAGCGACACGTACACCTGATCGAGCATGCACTCGAACCGGGCGTGGCAGTCCCCGGTGGTACGGGTGACGACGGGTACGTCGAGCTCCCCGTACGCCAGGTAGGGCTCGTCGCGGCGCAGGTCGAAGTCGAGGCCGCTGGCCCGGGCGACCGGCCCGGAGGCGCCGAACGCGGCGGCCTCCGCAGGCGTAAGCACCCCGACCCCGCGGGTACGGGCCATGAAGATCTCGTTGCGCCGGATGATGTTGTCCAGGTCCGGCATCCGCCGCCGCACCTCGTCGATGGCGAGCCGGGCGCGCTTGGTCCAGCCGGCCGGTACCTCCTCCTTGAGGCCGCCGACCCGGTTGAACATGTAGTGCATCCGGCCGCCGGAGGCCTCCTCCATGACCGCCTGCAGCGTCTCGCGCTCGCGGAACGCGTAGAACATCGGCGTGATCGCGCCGATCTCCAGCGGGTACGAGCCGAGGAACATCAGGTGGTTGAGCACCCGGTTGAGCTCGGCGAGCGCGGTGCGCAGCCAGACCGCGCGCTCAGGCACCTCCAGCCCCATCAGCCGTTCGACGGCCAGGACCACGCCGAGTTCGTTGTTGAAGGCCGACAGCCAGTCGTGCCGGTTGGCCAGCACGATGATCTGGCGGTAGTCGCGCGCCTCGAACAGCTTCTCCGCGCCGCGGTGCATGTACCCGACGATCGGCTCGCAGGAGACCACCCGCTCGCCGTCGAGGACGAGCTTGAGTCGGAGCACGCCGTGGGTCGACGGGTGCTGGGGGCCGATGTTGAGCACCATGTCGCTGGTCTCGAGACCAGCACCGGTGCCGATGGTCAGCTCGCGCGTCACGCCTTGAATCGTCCCATGCCGCGTCCGGGTCAGGGAATCAACGCCTCCAGACCCAGCCCGACCGGCTGCCACAGCCAGTAGTGCCCGCCCAGGCCGGCCGGGTCGGTGAGCTCGGCACCGACGCTGGCCTGGGCGAGGGCCCGCAGGTAGCGCTGCGGATCGCGGTGGGCCAGCTCCAGCGGCGGCCGCCCGCCGCCCACGCCGAGGGAGCGCAGCGACTCGCGCTGGCTGGTCAACCACGCCGGCTCGCCCGCCACGGCGGTACCCGCCGCCGCGCACGCGTCGATGGCGACGTGGGCCGTGAGGTCGCGGGTGCCGTCGGGTACCGGCAGCACCTGCCGGCCGTCGCGGAAGCCCGTGAGCGTGCCGAAGGCCGGCCGGCAGGTGCGAAGGTGGCCGTAGTCCACGGTGAGGGCGAGACCACGGGTCACCGCCGCCACCGCGTCCGCCCAGGCGGCGTCGCGGGGAGCGCCGATCTCGGCCCTGGTCGCCGGCGGGGCCTCCTCGACCGGCCACCACCTGGCCAGCCACGCCGTGTCGGCCGGCTCGACCGGCGGCCCCAGCCGCTCCTCGCCGGCGTCGTCGACGAGCACGTACCGCACCGCGCCGACGTCGTCGACCTCGACGAGGTCGAGCGGCTCGTTGTCCAGCCACTCGGTGGCGATCAACACCCCGACCAGGTCGCCGGGGATCGTCGAGGTCCAGCCGATCTCGGGGGCCAGCTCGGCGGGGCGCGGCGCCAGTTCGACCACGACCGGGCGTACCCGGGCCGCGACGTCGCCGGGGAGCGCGGCCAGTACGGCGCTCCACAGCTCACCCCGGCCGCCGCCGACGTCCACGAGGTCGAGCCGGTCGGGCCGGCCGAGCGCCGCGTCGACGCGGCCGACCAGGGTGGCGACCGCCTCGGCGAAGACCGGCGAGGCGTGCGCACTGGTCCGGAAATGGCCGGCCGGACCGGGGCCGGGGCCGGTGAAGAAGCCCTCCGGCCCGTACAGGCTCCGCCGCATCGCCTCGCGCCATCGCACCCGATCACCGTACGGGCTACCCCAGGAACGACCTGGCCTCGCCCCGGTAGGTCGGTACGGTCTCCGCGATCGTGTCGCCGGTCACCAGGTGCAGCGCGTCGACGTGCTCGCACAGCTCGCCGGCCTTGGCGTGGCGGAACCAGACCCGCTCACCCACCGCGAGGCCGGACGCGCCCGGCCCGACCAGCGGTGTCTGCACCTCTCCGGCGCCCTCGGTGGCGAGCAGTCGCAGTCCGGCGGGCAGCCAGGGGGTCGGCAGCCGGCTCGCGTGCGCCTCGCCGGACGCTGTCCAGCCACCGCCGAGCACGGTTGCCGTCCCCGGCGTGGGCTTGCGTACGACCGGCAGCGCGAAGAACGCCGCCGGCACCGGCCGCCAGGCACGGTACGCGTCGAACAGGGTCGGCCCGTACAGCCCCGACCCGGCGGTCACCTCGGTCACGGCCGGGTCGGCGGCGGTCGCGGCCACGCTCCCGGTACCCCCGCCGTTGACGAACTCGAGGTCGGCGTGCGCGGCGACCTCGGCCACCGCGGCGGCCCGGCGGGCCAGCAGTTCGGGCCCGGAGCGCGCCTGGATCGCCCGGATCAGGGCGCCGCGTACCGGCCGGCCGGGCGGCGCGTCGCCGAGGCCGGCGATCTGCGCCTCGTAACACATCACCCCGACCAGCCGGAAGCCGCGCCGGGCGGCGATCGCCGCAGCCAGGGCGCCGGCCGCCGCCGGGGAGTGGATCGGAGAACGGCGGACGCCGACGTGCGTACCGGGGAGCGGGCGCCAGGAGGCGTCCAGGTCGATACAGACGCGCAGGGTCTCGCGGTGCCCGGGCGGCGCGACCGCGTCGACGAGGTCGAGTTGCGTGATCTCGTCGATCATGAGCGTGACGGCGGCCGCGGCGGCCGGGTCCGCGGCGAGTTTCGCGATCGCGCCCCGGTCGACCGTCGGGTACGCGACCAGGACGTCGTCGGTGATCTCCGTCTCGACCAGCCAGAGCGCCTCGGCCAGGGTGTACGCCATGACGCCGGCCCAGCCGTCCCGGCCCAGTACGCGCCGCAGCAGGTCCCGGCAGCGCACCGACTTGCTCGCCACCCGCAGCGGTTTCCCGGTGGCGCGGTGGTGGAGCGCGGCCGCGTTGGCGTCGAAGGCGGCCAGGTCGACGATGGCCAACGGCGGGTCGAGGTGGGCGGTGGCGGCGTCGTACCGTGTCCGCAGGGCCCGCCGGTCGGGCACGGCGGAACCGGCAACGGGGACGGGTGCGGCGGGCACGGGAAGAACGGTAGTCGCTGATCGACCAACCCGAAACACCATCGGGGACGGCGCCTGCGGTCTCGATGTAGACAACGACACGGGGCGACGGGCAGTCGCAAATCGGTAGCGCGGCTACAGTGACCTTTGAGTAGCCACCCGGCGGGGGTGGCCGCGTGCGGAGGTGCGCCGATCAGTACCGAAGATCCGGCCGGCAGCGGCCGGCAGCCGACCGCGTCGCCGACGTCCCCTCAGGCTGGGATGGCCGGTCGGACCTCGCCTGCCGCTAGTCAGGTCGACTTGTCCGGTATGGCGGAGCTGAAGGCCATCCTGCGGATCCGCCCGTTCCGCCGGCTATGGGCGGTGCTCGGGCTCTCCTCGCTGGGTGACTGGCTGGGCCTGCTCGCCGCCTCCACCTTCGCCGCCGGCCACGTCAGCGGCTCGGCCGCCAAGGGCGCCGCGTTCAGCACCCTCATCGCGGTGCGCCTGCTGCCCGCCCTGGTTCTCGGCCCGCTCGCGGGCGTGCTCGCCGACCGGTTCGACCGCCGGTACACGATGGTCGTCTGCGACCTGATCCGGTTCGTCTTCTTCGCCTCCATCCCGGCGGCCGGCCTCGTCACCCACGACGCGAAGCTGATCGTCGGGTGGGCGGCGATCGCCACGTTCGTCATCGAGACGGCCGCGATGCTGTGGGTGCCGGCCAAGGAGGCCTCGGTACCGAACCTGCTGCCCCGGGCCCGGCTCGAGGCGGCCAACCAGCTCACGCTCGCCACCACGTACGGGCTGACGCCGGTCGCGGCCGGTCTCGTGCTGGCCGGCATCACCACCGGTCTCACCTCGTTCTACGCCTCGATCGGCCATACCTGGGTCGCGCCCACCGACATCGCGCTGTACTTCAACGCGCTGACCTTCCTCGCCACCGCGCTGACCGTGCTGCTGGGCATCAAGGAGATCAGCGGCCGCAGCGCCCGGACGGCCGAGCGCAAGCCCGGGATGTTCCGGGAGTTCATCGACGGCTGGTCGTTCGTCGGCAAGACCCCGCTCGTCCGCGGTCTGGTGCTCGGCATCCTCGGCGCCTTCGCCGGCGGCGGTGTCGTGGTCGGCAGCGGCCAGGCGTACGCGGTGTCCCTCGGCGGCGGCAACTCCACCTTCTTCATCCTCTTCGCGATGCTCTTCGTCGGCCTCGGAGTCGGGATCGTGGCCGGCCCCCGGCTCGTCGGCGGGCTGTCCCGGCGGCGCATGTTCGGCGTGTCGATCGTGCTGGCCGCCGGCTCCGTGGGCCTGCTCGCCGTCGCACCGCACCTGACCGTCGCCGTGGTCGGCACCCTCCTGGTCGGGGTGGGCGCAGGCATGGCGTTCCTGTCGGGCACCACGCTGATGGGCGGCGAGGTCGACGACGAGGTGCGCGGGCGGGCGTTCGCGGTGGTCCAGACCGGCACCCGGGTCGTCCTGATGCTCGCGGTCACGGTCTCCGGCCTGATCGTCGGCGCCGGCGGGTCGAGGCAACTGGCCCTGCCCGGCGGCGCCATCCAGATCTCCACCACCCGACTGTTGCTGGCCGCGGCCGGCGTCTTCGGGGTCGTCGCCGGCCTGACCGCACTGCGGCAGATGGACGACAAGCCGGGCGTACCGCTGCTCGCCGACATCCTCGGCTCCATGCGCGGCCGGCCGCTCAGCCCGGCCGAGCCCAAGCCTCGGCGCGGCCTGTTCATCGTCTTCGAGGGAGGCGAGGGGGCCGGCAAGTCGACCCAGGTGCGCCGCCTCGCCGAACTGCTGCGCGCGCAGGGCCGGGACGTGGTGGTCACCCGCGAGCCCGGCGCGACCGAGATCGGCGAGCGGATCCGCGGCCTGCTGCTGCACGACCGGCCCGCCGCCGCCACGCTCACCCCGCGGGCGGAGGCGCTGCTGTACGCCGCCGACCGGGCCCACCACGTGGCCGCCCTGGTACGCCCGGCGCTCGCGCGGGGCGCGGTGGTCATCTCCGACCGGTACGTCGACTCGTCGCTGGCCTACCAGGGTGCGGGTCGGACGCTGCCGGTGGACGAGGTGCAGTGGCTGTCGTCCTGGGCCACCGGTGGGCTCAAGCCCGACCTGACCGTGCTGCTCGACGTCGAGCCGGAGGTGGGCCTGGCCCGGGTGGGCGCGCGCGGTGCCGGCGCGGACCGGCTGGAGAGCGAGTCGGACGCGTTCCACGAGCGGGTCCGGTACGCCTTCCTCGACCTCGCCGCGGCCGACACCGGCCGGTACCTGGTGCTCGACGCCGGCCGTCCGGCCCAGTCGATCGCGACCGAGGTCGCCGAGCGGGTCGGCGAACTGCTTCCGCCCGAGCCGGCCGAGGGCGAGCCGGCGGAGGGTGAGCGGGCCGAGGGCGAGCGGGTTGACGGTGAGCCGGTCACGACCGAGTTGGCCGAGCTGACGGGCTCCAGCGACGGCCTCGCCGCACCGGCCGACGACCCGACCCAGCCGCTGAAGGGCCGGTCGGTGTGACCGTTCCCGCCGTCTTCGACACTCTGGTGGGCCAGGACGAGGCGGTCACCACCCTGGCGCGGGCGGCCGCCGCCGCGGGGTCGCTGGTCGCCGGTACCCCCGTCGACGGGGCCGCGATGACCCACGCCTGGCTGTTCACCGGGCCGCCCGGCTCGGGGCGCTCGGTGGCGGCCCGCGCGTTCGCCGCGGCGCTCCAGTGCCCGGACGGTGGGTGCGGCACCTGCCAGGCCTGCCACACCACGCTCGGCGGCACCCACGCGGACGTGCGGTTCGTGGTACCCGATGGGCTGACCATCAAGGTCGACGAGATGCGGGAACTGGTACTGCGGGCGGCCGGCGCACCCAGCCAGGGCCGCTGGCAGATCGTGCTGATCGAGGACGCCGACCGGCTCAGCGAGAAGGCCAGCAACGCGCTGCTCAAGGCGGTCGAGGAGCCGACGCCGCGTACCGTCTTCCTACTCTGTACGCCGTCCACGCACCCCGACGACATCTCGGTGACGATCCGCTCCCGGTGCCGGGTGGTCACGCTGCGCCAGCCCCCGGCCGAGGCGGTCGCCGCGGTGCTGCGCCGGCGTGACGGTACCGACGACGCGACGGCGGCCTGGGCGGCGGCCGCGGCCCAGGGGCACGTCGGCCGCGCCCGGCGGCTGGCCAGCGACCCGCAGGCGCGGTCGCGCCGCGAGGCCGTACTCGCCGTGCCGCGCCGGCTGACCGGCGTCGGCGCCTGCTTCGACGCGGCCAACGCGCTGATCGAGGCCGCCGAGGCGGAGGCGGCGGCTGCCGTGTCCGAGGTGGACAGCTCCGAGCGGACCGCGCTGGAGACCGCGCTCGGCGCGGGCGGCACGGGCAGGGGAGCGGCGGGAGCCGCGCGCGGCGTGGCCGGGCAGTTGAAGGACCTGGAGAAGCGGCAGAAGCTGCGGGCGACCCGGTCGCAGCGGGACGCGCTCGACCGGGCACTGGTCGACCTGGCCGGCTTCTACCGGGACGTGCTGGCCCGTTCCTTCGAGGCTCCGATCGCGCCGGTCCACGCCGACACCGCCGAACTGGCCGAGGCGGCGGCGCAGCGGTGGAGCCCGGAGAGCACGCTGCGCCGGCTGGAGGCCGTACTCGCCTGCCGGACCGCGATCGAGACCAACGTCAAGCCGCGCATCGCCGTGGAGGCGATGATGCTCGAACTGTGGCGCGGTTGAGCCCACCCACCACCTGAACCGCGCCTCACCCAATCGCGCAGGAGAGTTATCCACAGACGGCAATTTGTCATTCCCCGGTTACCGCGCGGTGCCGTAAGTTCCCGCACGGGAGGGCTGCCGAATGGGTCGGGAGATCGACGAAGCGTGGATCGACGAGGCGGTCGAGCGCTACCAGCGCATCGAGGCGCGGCTCGCCGAGCTTGACCGGGCGGCCCGGGGCGTCGAAGTGACCGTCCGCTCGCCCGACGGCCTGGTCGAGGTGGTCGTGACCGCCGACGGCACCGTCCGCGACGTGCGGATCCAGGGCAAGGCGTGTACCGACGCGGAGCTGTCGCGAGCCGTCCGGGACGCGGTCGTCGCGGCCGCCGACGCCGCCGCCTGGGCACGCCAGAAGCTGCACGCCGAGACGTTTGGCGAATACCGGCCGCTCACCTAGGAGGGAAGATGGCGCTGGGTGACATCGCCGCTCGTCTGAGTGCGGCGGGAACCGAGACGACCGCCGTGGCGGCGGCGTTGCCAGGGCACGAGCTGGACGCCGGGGTGTTCGGCGTGGCGACCGCCGGCCGCCTGGGGTCACTCGGCCGGCGGCTGCACCGCGACTACGCGGTGGCCCTCGACGCCCGCGCGCGGGAGGCGGCGGGGCACGGCGCGCGGCTGTCCACCCTGGCCGACGCCGTCAACCGGGCCGCCTCCGGCTACGCCGCGGCCGACGACGCCGCCTGGGTGCGGCAGCGGGAGACCCGGTGAGCGACGCGCTCGACCGTCTCAACTCACCAGGGGCCGACCTGCTCGGGCGGGTCGACGCCGTCCTGACGGCGCAGGGGCTGCCCGCCGACCATCCGGCCACCGAACTGCTGCGGCGGCTGGGCGCACTGCCGTCCGACCTGTTGGAGGCGGTCTCCACCTGGCGCTCGGACCCGTTGCGCGATACCGCCGCCGACCTCCACCGCACCGCCGAGGCGTACGAGCAGCAGCGCGACCAACTCGGCACGCCGACCGGGTGGGAGGGCGCCGCCGGCGCGGGGTTCGAAGCCCAGCGGCAGAGCGTGGTCCGGTTCCTGGGAGAGACCGGCGACCCCGACGAGACGAGCCTGCTCGGCCGGTTGCGGGCCACCGCGGCGTACCTCGAGGACGTGGCCGAGTGGCTGGACCGGTCACGGCGCGCAATGGCGCGCGCCGTCGCCGACGCCCTCGGCTCGGCAGAGGCGGTACGGCTGCACACGAGTGGCGACGCCGTCGCCGCGGCGACCCTGGCCGCCCGGATCCTGACCGCTGCGGCCGAGGTGGACTCGTGCGGGTCGGCGGTCGTCCAGCGGTGGGCGGGCCGGCTCGACGAGGTGCCCTACCGGCCACCCGCGCCCACCGCGTCCCCGGCCGTCCAGGCTCGACTGCCCCTGTAGACCGTGCCGTTGGTCCGGGACGGACCGCGTCAGTATGGTGGGGCCATGGGCATGCTGTGCGCGGTGAGCTTCAACCGGTACGGCCGCCTGTACTACTTCGACCCCGCGGGCTTCTCGCCGCAGGTCGGTGACCGGGTGCTCGTCCCCACCGACGACGGCTCCGAGGTCGCCGAGTGCGTGTGGGCAGCTCAGTGGGTGTCCGAGGACACCGATGGATTCCCGAAGCTGGTCGGGCCGGCCGGCGACGAGGACCTGCGCCGCGACGAGCTGCTGCGCAAGCGCAAGGCCGAGGCCAAGGTGGCGGCCAAGAAGCTGATCCGCGAGCACGGGCTTCCGATGAAGGTGGTCGCCGTCGACCATGTCCTCGACCCGGGCGGTCAGGGTCCGCGTACGACTATCTACTTCACCGCACCGCACCGGGTCGACTTCCGGTCACTGGTACGCGACCTCGGTGCGACCCTGCACTGCCGGGTGGAGCTGCGCCAACTGTCGGCACGGGACTCCGCGCGGGTACAGGGTGGGATCGGCTCGTGCGGGCGCGACCTGTGCTGCGCGACGTTCCTGACCGATTTCGAGCCGGTCACCATCCGGATGGCCAAGGACCAGGACCTCCCGCTCAACCCGCTGCGCATCTCCGGGGCGTGCGGGCGGCTGATGTGCTGCCTGAAGTACGAGCACCCGCTGTACCAGCAGTTCCACGCCAGCGCGCCGCAGGTGGGCGCCCGGGTGTCCACGCCGGAGGGTGAAGGGCGGGTCGTCGGGCACAGCGTGCCCGGCGACTCGGTGGTCGTACGCCTGGACTCGGACGGCTCGCGCTGCTCGTGCAGCCGCGCCTCGGTGTGCGGCCCGCGTAAGGCGCACGACCAGCGCTACGGATGATCTCGCGGCCTCGTCAGCTCAGCCGGATCGGCTCCTCCGCGAGGCGGACGGTCAGCGGGCGGGTCGGCTCGATCCACGGCCGGTGCGCCGGCGCGTCCGGGGCCGCACTCCACCGGCGGCCGACCCGGTCGACCGCGATCGGATAGATCGTCAGCGTCCCGTCCCGGTCCAGGTGCAGCCGCAGGAACGACTTGTGGTCGACGATGCCCTGGGCCGCGAACAGTTCGTTGAAGTTGACGTCGAACAGGCTGGCCACCAGCAGGTATGCGGCCACGACCTGGCTGGCGAGCAGCCCGAGAATCGGCAGGTAGATCAGTACCGCGAGGATCGCCGGGTACGGCCACGGCAGATCGTCGACCGGCAGCTGCGACCAGGCCCACGTACCCAGGGCACCCAGTCCGATCTGCACCGCGCCGTGCAGCGCACCGAGGCCCCAGTGTTTCCAGCGCCTGGTTCCTGCCGTCGCTGGCATCGAGAATCCGATGGCGGCCCCCAGGATGACGAGGGCCATCACGGCGACCGGGACGGTGAACAGGTGGCGTTCCGGACCGGTGAGGCGCTGGGCCGCCCCGGCGAGCGCGAACATGAGCAGGAGCTGGACCGTCCCGAGCAGGCCGGCGAAGCCGGGGTTGCGCCAGGGCAGGCGGCCGAAGACCCCGGCGGCTAGCCACCGCGAACGGCTCTTCGACGGGTACGTCGCGGCCAGCCGGTACTCCTCGCTGGCGCTCTTCTTGCGCACGATGGTCGCCTTCGGTGGCACGTCGAGCCGTTCGGGCAGCCGGTGCGTGCCGTACAGGTAGGCGCCGCCGCCCCCGCACGTGATCAACTCGCGGTCGGCGTGGCTGTAACGCGCGTAGTGGTGCAGATCGCCGGAGAGCATCACGCGCACCTGCGCGCCGGTCGGGGCGATGACGGTACGGATGAAGTAGTCGACCGTGTCGTAGGCCTGCCGGTCGCGGGTGGCCTCGACCCAGGTCGGGTTGGGTGGGCACAGGATCACCCGATCGCCGGGGCGCAGCCCCTCGGCCGCCTGCCGGAAGTACCGCAGCTGGGGATCGTCGATGTACGCGTCCAGCTGCGCGTCGATCGCGAACAGCCACCACCGGTGTGGCAGCTCGATCGCGAAGTACGACCGGGTCTGGCGGGTCCGCCAGCCGCCCATCTCCCCCTGCCCCCTGGCGAACAGGCGGAGGAAGGCGGTCAATCCGTCGTACCAGTCGTGGTTGCCGGGCAGGGCGTACATGGTCGGCCGGTCGCCGTCGAGCGGGGGGCGGGGGAGCGCAGCCTCGTACGGGCCCTTGAACCGGTCCTCGTACTGCTGCCAGCTCGCCGTCGGGTAGACCTGGTCGCCGCCCATGACCAGCACCCGACCGCGGGGCAGCTCCTCCCCGTCGACCGTGAGCCGGGGTTGAGCCAGCAGGTACGCGACCGAGTAGGTCGCGTTGAAGCCGTCGCCCAGGTCGGCCACGTAGTCCAGCCACAGCTCGCCGTCGTCGGTACCGTCGGCGTGCTCGTCGAAGCAGGTGGACTGGAGCGCGTTCTGCAACTCGCGTTTGTCGAGGTAGGCGCCGAACAGGCCGGCCATGACGACCCGAACCGCGGTGCCCGCCAGCAGCACCGGGCTCAGCCAGGGCACCCCGCGGCGCGGCGTGAATCCGAGCTGCTCTGGCCGTATGGAGGTGGGGCGGGGGTGGGCATCGTCAACGGGTGGCAGCGGCGCCAGTTCGGGCTCGATCGGGCTCGGGTCACCGGGGTCGGCGGTGAGCTCCCCGGGGGCGCGGGGGGTCTTGTCGGGATCCACCCGCCGGACGTTACCGGGTCGATGACGGCGATCGATGGCCGGCGTGTCCCTAAACCCCTCGCACGTCCGCGCGATCCGTCGCGTACACTTGCGTACCGTTGCCGCCTTAGCTCAGTTGGCAGAGCGACGCACTCGTAATGCGTAGGTCGACAGTTCGATTCTGTCAGGCGGCTCCACCCGGAGGCCCAGGCCAGGACCCTGATCAGGGATCTTGACCTGGGCCTCTTTCATGATCGAACGGGCAGAAGCAGCCAACCGGGCAGCCATCACGCCTCGTCCCACAGCGCGCCCTCGATCCGGTCGGCGGCGTCCCGGGCGATCTCCGGAGCCACGTGGGCGTAGGTGTTGAGGGTGACGCTGATCTGCGAGTGACCCAGGATCTCGGCGTGTCACCACAGCTCATCGAGGGCTGCGATCTGCTTCCGGAGGGTTCGGGCGTCCGTCGGCGGCAGGACGGCAACGGCGACGTCCAGGATCCAGCGCAGTTCCGGCGGATTCGGACAGCACTCCATCACCCCACAGCCGGCAGTCGGGTCCCACAAACGATGCCAGGGGTGGCGCACGAACCATGACCAAGTCCGCAGTGCATCGAACACGGCCTGGTTCCAGAGGCGGGTACGTTCGAGGTAGGCGATCGCTTTCAAGCCGCGGGCCGAGAGCCCGGAGATGACAGAGGTCGACCCGTCAAGCGGTCGGCGGTAGATGGAGTCGGCACGCAGTTGTGCGGGGCGCCTACGCGGCATTGCCCTTTCGTGGAGTCGACATGCCGATCATCGTTGCACGCATGCGTTCGGCTCACCTGTCTAAACCGTGTGCGGCCGGGCTACAGCCAGATATGGCCGTCGGCGTCCTCGTGCGCGGACGCCACCGCAGCATCGTGGTGGCGACCTGACGGCGTACGCCGTTGCCACGGCCGTCGT
>NZ_BOON01000046.1 GCF_016863255.1 Planosporangium mesophilum | reverse complement strand
CGTCGTTGACAACAGCATCGGAACGCCATTGACCAGGAGTACAGCGGATGCGAAAGCTAGCCCTCCCGGCCGGGCGCGTCTTGAGCTACTGATCTCCACGCCGGGAGTATGCCAGCCGTGGGCCATGTGCTAGGACACATCGCGCGCCGCATCGCCGCGTCGCATTGTGATCCGCCAACTGATCCGCGACACATTTCCGCCAGATGATGTTCGACAGGTGGTCTAGAACTTGGGGCAGGTCGGCAGAGCCTGAACGCACGGATCTGCCGAGGAGCGGATGTTCGGGTTCACCCGAGCCACCGAGCGCGGGGCCGCCGGCCTGCTCCAGACGCCTGGCATCCACACTGAACCTATAGATCACGAAGAGTCTCTGTCGTACTAGTCTTCGAGCCATGGCCTTGCGACCGGACGAGTTCTATGAACACGCAGTCGCCGCTGCGGATAGCGCGCGCCGGCTCCCGCTGGCACGTATGACGGGGTGGGAGATAAGTCCGTTCGAACCGGACGGACTGCGCGTCGCGCCGCTGCGCCCGCCGGTTCTACCCGAGCCGGCGCGGCACGGCGAGGACCCGTCGGACTGCAACACCTGCCGTGACCGGGACGAAGGGATCTGGTTCGACGACCACTGGCGGCTGGCCCGGATCACGGGAGTCGGCGTGCCCCTGGTGCTCATGCTGTATCCGCGCGATCACTACGACATGGCGGACCTGCCCGATGAGCTGGCCGCCGATCTGGGACTGTTAAGCACCCGCATCGTCCGCCATATGCAGGCACTGCCGCACGTCGCGCGGGCCCACGTCTACCGCATCGGGGATGGTGGCGCGCATCTGCACGTCTGGTTCTTCGCCCGACCCGAGGGGCAGGCCCAGCTGTACGGATCGTGGTTGGTGGTCTGGGACGACCTCTTGCCGGAGTACCCGGCGGACGTGGCAGAGGCAGACGCTGCACTCGTGGCAGACGCGTTGGTCGCCTCCTACGGAGGCCGCCGGTCGGCTACCAGCGAACCGCCCGCCGATCCTGGGCGACCGGATCAGGCGGCGAGGGCCCACGAGCCGAGGTGACCGCTGCCGACAACCTGGGCGCCCTGCACCCAGAGTCGCCAGGTGCCGTTGATCCGCTCGGACGCTACGAACCAGGCGTTCCCACATCCGTATCCCCGGGTCAGAAACGTTCAGCCGACTACCGCAAGCGGGTATCGGTTCGACGCACCCTCATGCCGCCGATCGTGCGCGGGGCTTGCCGCTCGGGGGTCAGCGGCGCATGGCCGTGACGAGCTCAGTGGTCATGGCCAACTCGATCTCGCCGCCGTAGGCGGTCAACGTCGCGATCAGTTCGGATGTCAGGTCGTCGCGTGCCTCGGACGGCAGGATCAGGTGCGCCGACGTGGTGTTGACGCGTGCCACGTAATCGGCCACCGACATCCGGTGCGTCCAGTGGTACTGGTGCGTGCGCAGGTCCGTGAAGTATTCGTCCGCTTCCGCGTCAACCTCGGGCCATCCCTCTGGACGTTTCCGGTCGACGATCTTGTCCGGGTCAGTTGAGGGCACCGGCTCCTGGCGAACCGAACGAATCTCGATGCCACGGCGCTCGTAGGCGGCGGTAAACGCGTCCGTGACCCGCGGATCGGCATGGTGGTCCTCGTTCCAGAACAGCGCGATCAGGCCACCACTTCGGACCGCGGCGCCGGCGTCGGCCCAGCGCGTCTTCGGATCAGTCCAGTGCCATGCCTGCGCGCTGATCAGGCCGTCGAAGCCAGCCGTACCGGCCGGCCGTGCCGCCGACCACTCCTCGAACGTGGCCACGTCCACGTGCAGATCCGCATCGCCGGCCAGCTGCGCCAACAGCGTCGCCGCCATCTCCGCGTCCGGCTCCACACAGGTCATGGCCATGCCGCGGGCGGCGAACGCGGCGGTGGCGATGCCGGTGCCGGCGCCGACCTCAAGGACTCGCCGGCCGGGCAACATCGCGACCACGTGGTCAACCAGTTGGTCCGGGTACCGAGGCCGGTACTTGTCATAGTCCGCGGCGGCTGCGCCGAAGCTTCGCGCGCGGACACTGTCGATGCCGGGGGTCTCGGTCATGCCGATCATCCTCACACGGCCGACTCAGCGCGAGATGACCGCATCGATACCTCATGATCACCTGCACGCTCATTCCACAGCCGCAATGTGGGAGCGTCTCGCCGGGCACCTAGACCGAGTCTGGCCGGACATCGATCCTGCACCAAGTCTCTAAGTAGCCGCGATCCGGGCGCGGGTCGGCGCTCACCATGCCAGGAAGAGCCTCCAGCCAGCTTTCATCAGCTGCCTTCAGCAGTCGTTGACCAGGGCGTGTTGCGACGATCCCCAGAATCCGCCTCCTCGGCTGGGACACCCCTGCCCAGCGCTTCGCCGAACTTCACGCCCCAGCGAGCTGACCCAATATCCGCTCAGCCGGGATGAGTACGGTCTAGCTCGCCGCCCGCGGTAATCTGAGCGAGCAGCCTGTCGCCAGCGGCATGCAGCGCCTCCTGCATCGCGGCGCTGCCCGTGTGCCCGGAATCCTCGATAACGATGAGCTCGGCACCGGGCCAGGATCGTGCGAGCTCCCATGCGGTAATCACCGGGCCACCGAGGTCATTGCGTCCGTGGACCAGGACGCTGGGAATGCCGGCCAGCTTGCCCGCCTCCCGGATGAGTACACCGTCTTCGAGGAAGCCGCCGTTGGCGTAGTAATGCGAGCAGATTCGCACGAAGGCGAGCTTGGCGTCGTCCGGCCGGTTGCTGTACTGGCCCGGATTGCCGTTGCTCTCCATCGAGATGACCGCGTCCTCCCAGGCCAGCCACTCGGTGGCAGCCCGCGCGCGGACGTCGGGATCGGGGTTCTCCATGAGCCGGGAGTACGACATCAGGAGATCCTCGATCGGTGGCTCGGTGTCGGTCGGCAGCCGGAAGTGCTCGGTTCCGGCGAACTCGCGGAATCGCGCCCACGCCTCGGGAAACATCCGCCCGACACCCCGGTACAGCCAGTCCAGCTCGGACCGCCGGCACGACGTGATGCTGACCAGCAGCATGCCGGAGACGCGGTCGGGGTGGCGCTGCGCGTACGCCAGCGACAGCGTCACGCCCCACGATCCGCCGAACAGCATCCACTTCTGCACACCGAGGTACTCGCGCAGTTGCTCCATGTCACTGATCAGGTGCTCGGTCGTGTTGAGGCTCATGTTGGCTGCGAGGTCGCTCGCGTGCGGTGTACTCCGTCCGCAATTGCGCTGGTCGAACAGGATGATCCGGTATCTGTCAGGGTTGAAGCCGCGGCGCATGCCCACCGAGCATCCGGAACCTGGGCCGCCGTGTACGACGAGTACGGGCACGCCGGTCGGGTTGCCACACGTCTCCCAGTAGACGAGGTTGCCGTCACCGGTGTCGAGTAGGCCGGTCGCATAGGGCTCGATCGAAGGATGCGTCATATCGTCTCCACGTCCCGTCGTAGGCGACAGACACACCGACCACCGCCAGAGCAGCACCGAGCGTACGTAACGCGCGCACTTCTGTCGCGGAGCGAGCGGTTCTTGACGTCACTGCTAACCGTCGGCTGAGTCCCAGACACGCTCGAACACGTCTCGGGTGATGACGAACTGGCTCCAGTCTTCTTCAGGATCATTTAGGCTCGCCTGCCCGAGGCTGCCGTACTGGTCTTCCTCATGTCCAGGCCCGTAGCGAAGGACCGGACCAGTGTCGTACACCTCGACCTGACGGACCGGCCAACCGTCGTCATCGACCTCGAAGTACCAGACCGAGTGCCCCCAAGCGTCGAACTCGTCACCGCGCGATTCGTCCCAGCGGCGGCGATAGAAGCGGCCGTCGATGGCCGTAAGCGTAGATCCACTACTGTGCGCGCATCTGGCACCCCTCCGTGTCAAGCGCCGGCGAGGAGGGCAGCGCTACTTCGAGCTGGGCGAACCCCTCTGGAGCCTCTCCGCGCCACGGTGACCGGCGGGGCGCATGCCAGGCGCGGTAGCCGTTTCGGCCGCCATTGCCGGCCACCTCCCGCGAGACCGTCGAGACGGCTTTGCCCAGCCTGACCGCGATGGCGGTGAACGACTCGCCAGCACGCAAGCCGAGGCTGATCTCCTCCCGATCAGCCAAAGTCAGACGTCCGGGCCCGGGTTGCCACGAATCCGACCGAACCGGCCGCTTTGAATCGCGGCGCACGACGGTTCGGATGACCTCGTGCGAACAGCCGACCTGCCGGCCGATTTCCCGCAGCGACAAGCCCTTCGCGCTCAACCGTCGGGCCAACTGCCGCTGCTCCACGGTCAGATGAGCGGTCATCAACCTCTCCCTCGACAGATCAACGAGATTCTCGTTGACCCACCAAGACCATTGCGCTGACCGGTTGAACCCGCCCAGATCCGTCTCAGCTGACAGCTGACGGTTGGCCTAGGTTTCGTGCTCGGAAGGTGGCCTGGCGGTGAGTGCGCGCAGCAGGCGGTCATGTTCGGTCTCGGTGCCGATTGCTGCCCGGTCTTGCGGGTGGGCGACGTAGTACCGGATGGCGGCGGCTAGGAAGCCCGCGTGAATTTCGGGAATGTGTACCCACCGTCGGCCGATCGTGAGGCCCCGATGGCGTACCAGCTCGGGCCGGACATAAGTGAGCGGCATGCTGTCGGCCTTCGCCGGCATGGGCACCGGGTAGCCGGGAGCCAGGGCCTCCCACGGCACGATCAGGGTGCCGAACAGGCGGCTGACGACCAGGCCGGCCGGCCGGAGCTGAACACCCTGAAATCGCAACAGCACCAGGGCCGCCACGAGGACGCCGAGGCACCACAGCGACACCGCCGCCGCAAACCAGCCCGGACCGCTGACCCACGAGCTGCGTTCCCTGGCAGCGAGGTTGGCCTCTACCAGGAGCATCGCGAAAGCCCAGTAGACGTCCGCCGAGCTCAGGCCGGTGCCAAACGCAGGCGTCCCGGAATCGAC
The DNA here is from genome assembly GCF_016863255.1 of Planosporangium mesophilum. Lineage (GTDB taxonomy): Bacteria > Actinomycetota > Actinomycetes > Mycobacteriales > Micromonosporaceae > Planosporangium > Planosporangium mesophilum. The sequence continues at coordinate 73,157 of NZ_BOON01000046.1, read as the reverse complement.
GACGAACGCCTCCGGCCGTCGTCGCCGCGACCACGCACCCCACGCCAGCCCCGCCAGCAGCGCGACGAACGGCACCATCTCCCAGATCCGCCACTCGGCCTGCCCCGATATCAGAAACCATGCGATGGACGCGACGATGGCGGCACCGAGGATCAGGCCTCGGCGCCGGAACGTACCGGCAATGATCGGGGAGCGCACCGCCGCAGCGTACGGTGACCGCCGTGATCACGCTGCCCCGCCGATTGTGCCAAGCATCAGGTGGGACGCGAGCGTCAAGCATCAGCCGGGACAGGACAATCGCCGCGTCGCATTGTGTTCCGACAACAGATCCGCGACACTTGTCCGCCAACTGATGTGCGACGGAGTCCAGCGCTCGGCAGCAGATTGGCCGCCGACGAATGTCCTGTCGATGAGCGGATGCCGGTCGGTGCATTGCCAAACTCTGCGGGTCCACGGCATTACTGAGCTCATGGCGTTGCGGTGCGCCTGAACCTGCGCTCTTCCCCGCTAGACACGCGAGGATGAGCCACTTGCTGGGCGTTGGCCGGCGACAGCGGGTCAGCTTGGCGGTCACTATCGTCTGATGATCTCCACTGAGTACCGGTTCAGCGAGGACCCGGCCGAACTGGACCTGGAATGCATCGTCCGCTGGATCAGCCAGGAGGCGTACTGGGCCAAGGGTCGGGAGCCCTCCGCGATCGAGCGCTCCTTCGCCAACTCCTTTGCGGTCGGCGCGTACGGGCCGAGCGGCCAGGTAGCCGTCGCCCGCATCGTCTCCGACCTGGCCACCTTCGCCTGGCTGTGCGACGTGTTCGTCGACCCCGGGCATCGGGGCCGCGGCCTGGGCACCCGCATCGCACACTGGGCGGTGGAATGGGCTGAGCAGCGGAGCATCCCGCGCATCGTGCTGGCCACGGTGGACGCACACGGGGTGTACGCGAACGCCGGCTTCACCCCGCTAGCCCACCCACAGCGCTGGATGCAGATCGATCGCCGCCCAGAGTTTTAGTTTCTCGCGCATTCACAGTTGTCGAACATGTTACAAACGCTGATGCCGCGATCAGCGCGCTGAGGTGTCGCAGATCAGTTGGCGGACGACTGTCGCGCATCAGTCGACGGAGGACAACCCAAGGCTGGGTCGCGGCCGTTGCCTCCGAGCGCTGCGCCTCGCTACGCGACTACGACGGCTGTCGCCGACGGCTCGATGAAGCCCGTGCCGCGCTCGCCAGCGTCGGTCATGATGAGGCGATGTGGCGTGGCATCGGCGGCTTCAACGCAGACAAATTGCTCGCCTACGAAGGCGGTGACCTGGTCCGACTGCGCCGATACCAAGACGCCGAACCGATCCTTGACGCCGCAATCGGCAGCTTGGACGAATCCATGCACCGCCACCGCTGTACCGCCCTGATCGACCGCGCCGATGCACGCCTCGGTGTCGGCGAACTCGACGGTTCCTGTGCAGACGCCACGCAGGCCTTGGTCTTGGTCGCAACTGTGCAGCACACCGGCAACTTCGCCCGCATCGAAGCAATCGCACGCAAGGCGGACGGCGCCGGCTCGCAAGCTGGCCGGCAACTATTGCGCGACGTGATGCTGGTCAAGGCCGATAACACCCGACTGACAAAGGAGTTGGCGTGAGCCAACCGGTGGCCCTTCTCCTCGACTTCGGTGGTGTGCTCACCACCGACCTATGGGAATCCATCCGCGCTGCCACCCGCCGAGCGGGTCTACCAGAGAATGTGATCCTTGACCTGATGCGCGATGATCCCGAGGGGCACGCCCAATTCACTGCCTTGGAACGCGGTGACATCACCCAAGCCGAATACGAGCCGTACCTCGCAGGGCGCATCGGTGTTCCGCCCGACGGGTTGCTCGCTGACCTGTGCGCTGATCTGCGGCCCGATGAGGCGATGTGGAAGGCAATCTCCGTTCTTCGTCAACGAGGCGTGCGGCTGGCGGTGGTATCCAACTCGTGGGGTGCTGGTTATTTCAGTCCCTACGCAGGTTGGGGCCTAGAGAATTTGGTCGACGCGATCGTCATCTCCCATGAAGTGGGAATGCGCAAACCGGAGCCCGGCATCTTCGCGCTCGCCCTCGATCTGCTTGGCGTTCGTGCCGCCGGGGCGGTCTTCGTCGACGACATCGCCTCCAACCTCGAACCAGCCCGTGCGATGGGCATGCGGGTTGTCCACCATACCGACAGCGGCTGCACAGTTGCGGAGCTTCAACGGCAGTTCCCTCCGGCTGAAGGCAGCATGGTTTCCGCTTCGGGCACGGCCGACGCTCCTACGTGAAGAACGTGGCGTAGAGCAGGTACACGTTCAACGCGATGATCAACCCGGCGATGCAGGCGGTCACTGCGGTGGTCACCCGGTTGTTCACGAACGGGCCCATGATGTCCGGCCGGCGGGTCAGCAGCACCAGCGGTACCAGCGCGAACGGGATCCCGAACGAGAGCACCACCTGCGAGATCACGAGGCTGTCGGTGGCGGGCAGCCCGAGTCCGAGCACCACCAGCGCGGGGAGCATCGTGAGCGCGCGGCGGATGAGCAGCGGGATGCGGCGCCGGATGAAGCCCTGCATGACGACTTGGCCCGCGTAGGTGCCCACGCTCGACGACGACAGCCCGGACGCGAGCAGCGCCGTCGCGAACGCCAGCGCGGCGCCGCCGCCGACCAGATGGCCGAGCCCGGCGTGGGCGGCCTCGATCGAGTCGACGTCGGCGTGGCCGGTGCGGTTGAACAGCGACGCGGCGATGAACAGCATCGAGAGGTTGATCAGGCCGGCGGTGCCGAGCCCGACCAGCACGTCGAGCCGCTGGAAGCGCAGCAGCTCGCGGCGCTCGGCGTCGTCGCGGCAGGACACCCGGGACTTCGTCAGGGCGGAGTGCAGGTAGACGACGTGCGGCATCACGGTCGCGCCGATGATGCCCGCCGCGAGCAGCACGCTGTCGGAGCCGGCGAAGGTCGGTACGAGCCCGGACGAGATGCCCGACGGGTCGGCGCCCACGGCGATCAGGTCGTAGCCGAAGCCGAGGAAGACGATGCCGAGCAGCCCGACGATCGCCAGTTCGAACCGGCGGTACCCGCGCTGTTCGAGGGCGAGGATCGCGAACGCGACCGCCGCCGTGATCAGCCCGGCCGGGAACAGCGGTACTCCGAACAGCAGCTTCAGCCCGACCGCCGCCCCGACGAACTCCGCCAGGTCGGTCGCCATGGCGATCGCCTCCGCCTGTACCCATAGGCCGAGCGACACCGGCCGCGGTAGGTGCTCGCGGCACAGCTCCGGCAGATCGCGGCCGGTCGCGACCCCGACCTTGGCGGACAGGTACTGCACCAGCATCGCCATCAGGTTGGCGACCACGATGACCCAGGCCAGGGCGTACCCGTACCGGGCGCCGGCGGAGAAGTTGGTGGCGAAGTTTCCCGGGTCGATGTACGCGACCGCCGCGACGAACGCCGGACCGAGTAGCGCCACGACGCCCCGCACCCGGCCGCGTGACCGCAAAATGGCAAGCTCCGAGGACCCCGCGACCGGCTCCAATTCCGCAACCGGCATCGGCAGCGCGGGGTCCTCGGCGGTGGATCCCATGCTCAGCCGACCGACGGGCCGAGCCCGAGCGACTGCGGGGTACTGGAGTCCGGCGACGGCTGGTGCAGGCCCTCGTCGAGCGGGCCGAACTCGGTCATCAGCGCCGGGCTGCCGCCCCAGGGCGTCTGCTCCTCGGCGATCAGCGTGTTCGTCGTGAGCAGCAGGCCGGCGACGGACGCCCCGTTCTGCAGCGCCGAGCGGGCCACCCGCAGCGGGTCGACGATGCCCATCTCGACCATGTCACCGTAGCGTCCCAGCAGGGCGTCGAAGCCCCCGTCCACGCCCATCCGCGCCACCCGGGCCACGACCTCGGGTCCGTCGTACCCGGCGTTGCTGGCGATCAGGAACGTGGGCTCCGGCAGCGCCCGCCGTACGATCTCGACGCCGGTCGCGTAGTCGCCGTCGACCAGCAGGTCGTCGAGGGCCGACTCGGCGTGCAGCAGCGCGGCGCCGCCCCCGGCGACGATGCCCTCGGCCATCGCCGCCCTGGTGGCCGACAGCGCGTCCTCGACCCGGTGCTGCAACTCCTTGAGCTCGGCGTTGGTCGGCGCACCGACCCGGATCACGGCGACCTTGCCGGAGAGTGCCCCGATCCGCTCGGTCAGCACGTCCTCGTCGACGCCGAAGGTGGCCCGTCCGAGCTCGGCGCGCAGCTGGGTGATGCGGAACGCGACCTCCTCGGGTGAGCCGGCGCCGCCGATCACCGCGGTCCGGTCCGCGTTGACGCGCACCTGGGCGGCGCGGCCGAGCTGGTCGATGCTCATCGTCTCCAGCGTGAAGCCGGAGTGCCGGCTGTACACCGCGCCGCCGGTGATCGCGGCGATGTCCTCCAGCTTGTGCAGGCGGCGGTCGCCGAAGCCGGGCGCCCGTACCGCCACACACTGGAAGATCCGGTTGACGTGGTTGTGGACCAGCATGCTCAGCGCGGTGCCCTCGACGGTCTCGGCGACGATGACCAGCGGTCGCGGCGCTCTCATTATCTTGTCCAGCAGCGGCATCAACTGCTGGACCTTGGTGATCTTCTCGCTGCACAGGAGGATGTACGGGTCGTCCACGATGGCTTCGAGGCTGGCCGGGTTGGTCACCATGTACGGCGACAGGTACCCGTTGTCGAACTCGAACCCCTCGACGAAGTCGACCCTCATCCCGTGCTCGCTCGACTCCTCCACGGTGACGATCCCGCCGTCGCCTACGGTGTGCAGCGCCTTGGCGATCACCGCGCCGACGGTGTCGTCGTCGTTGGCCGAGATCGCCGCCACCCGGGCGTAGTCGCGTTCGGTCTTCACCGGGTGCGCGACGGTCTGCAGGTGCTCCACCAGGCGGCCGACCGCGAGGTCGATACCCCGCTTGACCAGTACCGGGTTGGCGCCCCCGCCGATCGCGGCCATTCCCTCACGCACGATCGCCTGGGCGATCACGGTCGCGGTGGTGGTGCCGTCGCCGACGATGTCGTTGGTCTTGATCGCTGCTTCCTTGACCAGTTGCGCGCCCATGTTCTCGAACTGGTTCCTGAGGTGGATCTCGCGCGCGATCGTCACACCGTCGTTGGTCACCACCGGCGAGCCGGTGATCTTCTCCAGGATGACGTTGCGGCCCTTGGGTCCGAGCGTTGACTTCACCGCATCGGCCAGTTGGTCGACGCCGGCCAGCAACAGGGTGCGCGCCTCCTCGCTGAACCGTAGTTCCTTGGCCATCGGTCCTCCTCCTGACGTCGGGTGGGCAGGCCGGTTCGGCCGGCCCGTGCGGTGGGTCGGTTGGTGGGTCGGTTGTGGAGTAAGGGACTCGGTCGCGGATTACGGCACCAGGATGGCGCGGCCGCGTACCCGGCCGGCGTCGAGATCTCCGAGCGCCTCCGCCGCCGCCTCCAGCGGGTACGTCCGGGTGTGCAGGGTGACCTTTCCGCTCTGGGCCAGCGCCATCAGCTCGGCCAGGTCGTTGTAGGTGCCCACGATGTTGCCCACGATGTTGCGCTCGGTGGAGATGATGTCGAGGGTCGGGATGTGCACGGTGCCGCCGTACCCGATCACGAAGTACGACCCGGCGCGGGCGGTCATCGCGAAGCCGTCCTGCTCGGCGCCCTGCTCGGCGACGAAGTCGAGCACCACGTCGGCACCGGTGCCACCGGTGAGGTCCTTCACCGCGTCGACGTGGCCGCCGTCGGCGACCACGGTGTGCTCGGCGCCCAGCTCACCGGCGAGCTTGAGGGCGTCGGGGTTGCGGTCGACCACGATGATCCTGGTCGCGGTCAGCGCGGCGAGGCACTGGATGCCGATGTGGCCGAGGCCGCCCGCGCCGATCACCACGCAGGTGGTGCCCGGGTACAGCAGCGGGATGGCCTTGCGGACCGCGTGGTACGCGGTGATGCCGGCGTCGGCGAGCGCCGCCACGTCCTGCGGTCGGGTCTGCGGGTCGAGCTTGACGCAGGCCCGCGCCGAGGTCAGCAGGTACTCGGCCATCCCGCCGTCGTGCGAGAGCCCCGGGAAGCTGCTGTTCTCGCAGTGCATGTCCTGGCCGGCGCGGCAGGCCCGGCACAGCCCGCAGGTCGGGGTCGGGTGCAGGATCACCGTGTCGCCGACCTGGACGTTGGTCACCGCGGGGCCGACCTCGTGTACCCAACCGGCGTTCTCGTGGCCGATCGTGTACGGCAGCGCGGGGCTCATCGCCTCGGCCCACTGACCCTCGATGATGTGCAGGTCGGTGCGGCACACCCCGGCACCGCCGATCTTCACGACGACGTCGAGCGGACCCTGGACGGTCGGCTCCGGTACCTCGTCGATCACGGGTAGCTGGTGGTACCCGTGCAGCCGGACAGCCTTCATAAACTTTCCTCGCCTTCTCCTGTGGTGGCGTACCGCTGCCGCAGCATGCCGCGGCAGATACCGGCGTTGGCGTCGAGGCCGACCCGGGTGGTGCGGGCCCGCCGCAGGTGCAGCGGCACCGCGTCGGGCCGGACCGGCGCCCCGGTGACCGGTTCGATGAGCAGCGGGGCGTCGTCGCCCGCGGGCAGGCCCAGCTCCACCCGCCGCTGACGCAGCCGGTCCAGCTCCGGGGACGGAGGGACCTCGCCGAGGGTCGACCCGACCAGCGCGGCCGGCTCGACGCCGGCGGCGAGCAGCGGGCGGCACACCAGGTCGGTGCCGGCCATGACGGCCTTGCGTAGGAAGTCGGTGCGCAGGTCGTGCAGCTCACCGACCGCCTCGCCGTCGAAGGACCGCGCGAACCCGGCCCGCGCGGCCACTCCGCCGTTGATCGCGTCGGACGCGAAGTGGTCGTCCAGGATCACCTCGGTGCCGCGCACGCCGTCCACCGCCGACACCGCGTCGTACGCGTCGGCGACCATCAGGAACGCGAAGTTGGGCGCGCAGAAGTACGTCGGCAGCCGCAGCCGTACCCGCGCCTGCCCGGACGCGGACACGGCGCACGACGCGACGAAGCCGAGCGAGGTGATCGGCTCGTCCAGCTCCGGGTCGCGCACCGTGTCCAGTGCCGCGAGGACCCGCGACCGGACCTCGGCCGCCACGGGAGCGTCGGTCGATCCCGCGATCATGGCCACCCCCGGTCCCCGGGTCCTCGACGTGTTCCGCGTACCGTCATGTCGACGTCACCAGTTGGGCGTCGTCCGGCGCGGCAGGGGTACCCTCGCCGGTGTCGAGCCGGCACTCGGCAGGTACCTCGATATCGTAGAGCTTCGCTGCGTTCAGGCCGAGGATCTTCTTCTTGGTCGCGGTGGTGACCCTCGGGTAGTCGGAGAACTCGTCGCTCGGGTAGTCCCAGGCGACGAAGCCCTCGACCTGCCACTTCGGCTCCCAGATCGCGTAGTCGCTGCCGAAGGTCATCTTGTCCTCGCCGACCCAGAACAGCAGCTCACCCATGACCTTCGCGAAGAACTTCGGCCGGGCGTGCATCAGGCCGCCGATGGCCACCGACAGCCCGGCGTACACGTTGGGCTCCTGCGTCGCCATGAAGCAGAAGTCCTCGATGCGGGGCAGCCCGACGTGCTCGACGATGAAGTTCAGCGCCGGGAAGTCGGTCGCCGCGTGGTCGACGTCGGCCACGTCGAACGCGTCCTTGTCCAGCGGCCAGATCGTCGGTCCCTTGTGGATGTGGACGTTCCTGATGCCGAGCTCCTGGCACTTCTCCAGGTACCGGTAGGCCTCCGGGTCGGTGAGCTTCCAGCCGCGGGAGCCCTGCCGCCACTCGGCGGTGTAGAGTTTGACGCCCTTGCAGCCCCACCGGGCGACGTTGTCGGCCAGGGTCGTCAGACCCTCGTCGCCGTCACGCGGGTCCCACCGGGTGTTGAGGACGAACTTCCCCGGGTACTTCTCGGCCAGGATCGCGTTGCGCTCCGTGGTGTTGAAGCCCTCCCGGTACCACTCCTTGAGGTACGTCGGCTGGAAGATCGCCACGTCCACGTGGCCGTCTTCGAAGACGTCGGACATGAGGGTCTCTTCGGAGTACTTCTGGTACTTGTCCATCGGCCAGCGGGTGTCCTCGGGCCCCAGCCCGTGGTACCCGTAGAAGCACTCGATCCAGCCCTTGGCGTACTGCTCGGCACCCTCCACCCAGTTGTCCGGGGCGGCGTTCCAGTAGTGCATGTGGCCGTCTACGACGAAGTACTTCTCGCCATCCTTCTCGTACACCGGTCCTCCCGTTACTTCGCTGCTGCCGTCAGGTCGAAGCCCAGGTAGTCGGCGGCGTCCTCGGGATTCGCGAACATGATCGTCCGGTCGTCCTCGTGGATCATCCGGCCGTAGTGCGTGGACATATTCTCCTCGAATTCGGCGGCATCGAAATAGCCCGATTCCTCGCCCAGTGCCTCGGAGATCTCGTCGTAGACCACGTCCATGCGCCCGGTCGCGTCGACCCGGATCATCGAGGGCAGCGGCGTGACCCGTACGTTGGGCTTGGTCGCCATCACCTCCGCGACCACGACGCCGACCTGGTTGTTCATCAGCGTGAAGCCGCACATGTTGGACGCCGTGCTGTCGGACTTGAACCTGCTCTCCGCCGTCTTCACCGTGGTCACTTCGCCAACTCCTTCGGGGTCTGGAGGTCCAGGTCGGTCACGATGCCGCTGAACCGGCTCTTGGCGCGGTCCAGACCGTCCTCGAAACGAGGGGGCTTGGAATCGGGCTGCGACCACAGGGGTTGCAGCGTGCGGGCCGCCGCGATGGCCCGCGGAACCCAGGCCGCCAGCCACTGCCGCATGACCGCCTTGTTGTGGTCGGCGAACTCGCGGTCGCCGGTCAGCAGCGAGAACATGGCCTTCGTGTACCGCAGGTCGCGCTCGGAGAAGTCGTACTCCTCGGCGCCGACGATGGTGGGCGTGACGAAGTCCCCGTTGCGCGGCGCGGCCTGCTGCACCAGGCTGCTGCGGAACAGCTCACCGACGAGCGGTTCGAAGACCACGTTCGCCGCGAAGACCGCCTCGCACCAGTCGTCGACCCCGGTCAGGGCTTCGGCCGCCTCCCGTACGCCCTGCCAGGCCGGGTCGTTGTTCCACGCGTCGAGGTGCGCCGCGCCGTCGAACCCCTCGATCTCCTCGCTGAGCGTCAGGTTGTACAGCGCGAGGTCCTGGGCCGCCCGGATCCGGTGCATGCTGTTGACCGAGATCGCGTTGTTGTGCATGTTGGTCGGCGCCCGCCGGTTCGCGTTGGCGAAGAGGTACAGCCCGAGCCCGTGGTCGACGTGCATCCAGGCCCCGACGTTGCGCTCCACGAAGCGGACCCAGTTGGGGTTCCACTGCTCGAACGCCTTCGCCTGGCGGGCGGCCTCGACGTTCTGGGTGACCTGCCGGACGACGTTGGAGTTGTACCGGTACAGCGACAACTCCCACTCCTCGTTGGGGTCGCGGAACTCGTGCCAGCCGTGGGCCGGCCAGTCGTACCCCTTGCCGCCGGACCCGGGACCGCGCGTCGGTTCGGGCCGGTCGGAGCCCCACGCCTTGAGGACCGTCCAGTCGAGCGGGTAGCCGCCCCGCCCGTCGGAGAACCCGTACAGCCAGCCCTGGCTGAGGTAGTGCCGGGGGTCGGGCTGGACCTCGACGGTCACGTCCTCGTAGTGCGTCTGCTTGCGTTTGGCCGGGACGAAGTAGTTGAACCGGCGCGCGGTCGAGTCCGGGAACACCTTGGCGCCGGCCTCGGCGTCGGTGAAGACCGGCTTCGGCACGCTGCGTTCGGGGGCCGTGGTCATCAGGTCCCTCCCTCTTGGGTCTTGTCGGGATCGCCTGTCGTCGTGAACTTGTCGTAGTAGATGCGCTTCTCGGGCACCCCGAGCGCGGTGAGCACCGGCATCGCGGCCTCCACCATCGGCGGCGGCCCGCAGACGTACGCGTGGGCGTCCCCGAGGTCGGTCTCGTGCCGCCTGAGCACGTCGGTGATCAGGCCGACCTCGCCGTCCCAGGCGTCGTCCCCGGTCGGTTCGGACAGCGCCGGCACGTACCGGAAGCCGGGCAGCGTCGTCTCCAGGGCGCGCAGTTCGTCGGAGAAGCACAGGTCGCGGCGGCGCCGCGCGCCGTAGTAGTACGTCGCCCTGCGCTGGATGCCGCGCTCGGCCATGGAGCGCAGCAGCGACAGGATCGGCGCCATGCCGGCCCCGCCGCCGAGGAAGACCAGGTCGGCCTCGCTGTCGCGCAGCGTGAACACCCCGAACGGCCCGGTCACGTCGAGCCGGTCGCCGATGGCGAGCCGGCTGTCCAGGAAGTGCGAGAACAGCCCGTCCGGGTAGACCTTGATGACGAACTCCAACCGGCCGTCCCGGCTGGACGTGTTGGCCATCGAGAACGACCGGCTCGCGTCGGTACCGGGGACGGCGATGTCGATGTACTGCCCCGGGAAGAACCTGATCTCCGCGGGCTCCACCAGCCGCAGCACCAGGCGCCGGAGATCATGGGTGACCGGCTCTATTTCTTCCACCTCGGCGACCGCGTGCTGGATCGGCAGCCCGGATCGGATCATGTCCTCGTCGTAGTTGAGGAGCTCGATCGTGACGTCCTCGTACACGTGCGCCCGGCACAGCAGCGTGAAGCCTTCCTCCCGCTCGTAGTCGGGCAGCGCGAACGTGGAGTACCGGTCCAGCTCGATGTCGTCGCCGTCGAGGACGAACGACTTGCAGGACGAGCACTGCCCCTCCTTGCAGCCGTGCATGAGCATGATTCCCTGCTCGGCGGCGGCCCGCAGGACGGTCTGCTCCTCGTCGACCTCGATCTCGATCCCGACCGGCTCGAATCGCACGACGTGCTTGTCAGCCATGGCTCCTCACAGACGTGGGTCCGTCGCGGACGGCGCACTGCCCGGGTGGGGAGGGAGGGCCTCGTCGGCCCTCCCTCCACCGGTTTCCCGGTTGCCGCTCAGGCGTCGGCGCGCGCCGGCCGGCCGGCCGGTCCACCACGCACGTAGTTCGCGTGGAACGCCGCACGCTCCTCCGGCGACATCTCGTTGAGCAGCACGTTCGGGCTCTGCAGCGGCGGCATGCGGCGCAGGTGGTCCAGCGTCCACATCTTCGTGGGATCGAGGTTGAGGTGCGGCTGCGCCACCATCGTCTTGCCGTCGTCGCGCACGTACCCCATGTCGGTGACCACGTCGGCCCAGTTCCAGCCGTGGTAGAGGGTCTCCCACTCCCGCGCCCCGATGAGCTGGCCCATGTTCGGCGTCTGCCGGCCCTGGTACACCGGGCGGAACGCCTCCACGTCGGTCCAGCGGCACGCCTCGTGGCAGTAGGTGCGCCACTGGCCGTTGACCTCGGCCATCACCATGTCCTCGCGGACCAGGCACGGCACCATGCAGGTCCAGCACCGGTGCGGGTACTGGTAGTCCACGTCCTCGGCCACGATCGGGTGGTGTCCGTTCGGTACCGACAGGCGGTTGTAGTTCTCCCACCACTTGCCGTACCGGTCGTACCAGCCCGGGTACTTGTCCTCGAACCAGGCGAAGTCCTCGTCGGTCATCGGGTCGATGCGCCAGTAGTTGGCCAGCCACCCGGTGGCGAAGAACTGGGCCACCTCGTGCACGTACCCCTTGTTCCAGATCTGGTTCCACGCCTCCTCGATGAGGTCGTGCGGGATGACCAGGCCGTACTTCTCCAGTGGTACCAGGTAGCTGCGGTAGTAGTCGTCGTAGATCCACCGCCGCCACATCTCCGCGTAGCTCTCCCGGTCCTTGCGGCGGTCCTTCGTGCCGTACTCGATGAAGGTGCCGATCGCCGCGTCCACCACCCGGTGGTTGTTCCACCAGGCGTAGCGCAGGTCGCGCTCCAGTAGCTGGTGGTTGCTCTCGTCGGCGAGCGCCATCAGCAGCGTGGCGTACCCGTTGCTGATGTGCCGCGACTCGTCGGACTGCACCGAGTGGAACACCGTCGGCAGCAGGTAGTCGCCGTTGGCCGCGGCCTCGGCCGGCATCGCCACGAACAGCGTGTTGGTGAACGCCGTCTCCGCCACGATCGTCAGGTAGATGCTCGCCGCGGTGATCGCGTCACCGGTGATGAACCCCTCGGCGAACTGCCGGCCGATCGTGCCGCAGTAGTCGTTCTGGAAGTTACGCAGACTGGAGTTGAAGCCGGCCGGGTCGATGTAGTTGTTCATGTACAGGCGCTTGAGGTTCTGCTGGATCGTCGAGTGCCGGACCTCGTCGATCATCTGGATGGCCTGTCCGTTGTGGAGCTCCGGGTTGGGCACCGTCCGGAACAGCAGCGGCATCGCCCGCGCCGCCGAGATCTCCGGCAGTGGGATGATCGACAGGAACAGTTTCTGCCACTCCAGCCAGCGCTCCTGTACCTGGCGGAACATGTTGCCCCGGATCGCGCCGTCGGAGGCGCCGTAGACCCGGTGGTCCTTCTCCTCCTGCATCGGGAAGTAGGACCGCAGGACCTGCTTGAGCGGGTCCTTCTTCTGTGCCTTCTGGAACGTGTAGTCCGTTCCGTAGTGCGACACCGGCTCGTGGTACAGCGGTTCCCAGGCCAACTCCTGGATCTTCTTGTGAGCCTTGGCCATGCTCTGGCGACTCATAGCCACTCCTCCACCCGTCACTCGTCCTGGTATGCAGGAGACGGCATGGCCGGACCGGCGGGGGTCTCACTTTGAGCCAGTGGGGGAGTGGCGGGTCAGCGTTCGCCGAAGACGGCGGCCCGGATGTCGGCCAACTGTTGCTTCACGGTCTGCGAGACCTGGCGGTTGCCCTCCGGTGCCGGCTCGACGCCCAGGCACCGCAGCAGCTCGGCCGCCGGCCCGGCGGGGTCACCGCCACTGCCCAGGGTGGGGTGCAGACCCTGGTCGGCCAGGTGGTGGAAGACCAGGTTCACGATGCTCCAGGGGTTGTATGTCTCGCCGGAGTGTTGGTCTGATCGGTCCATCGGGCGCCTCCTGGAGGCATCACAGGCCGCCTGGAGCCGACCGGCGGTCTCAACATGAGACATATGGCCATCCGATTCCGCCTATCGTGTAACCACGACATGCCCATCGTGTAACCGCGACATGACCTCGGAACGCGGGGAGCTCCGACACCGGACGTGAGGGGGCGCCATGCCGCCCACATCGACACCGCCGCCGGCACCGGCACCGGCCGACGATCGCCTGGCAAAGACCAGGGAGCGCTTCCTCACCGCCGAGAAGATCGAGCCGAGTCAGGTACGCGGACCGATCCTCGCGTCCTGGTGGCGTTCCCGGCGGGGCAACGTCGCGGCCGACCGCATCGACCTGTCCTATGTGCGCGACCCCGACCTGGACACGCCGATGACCCGAAGCGCCCTGCCGGTACTGCGGAAGCTGCGTGAGCACCTGGACGGCCAGCCCATCAGCATCATCCTCACCGACCCCGCGGGAGTGGTCCTCAGCAGGCTGGCGGCGGACCGCGATCTCGACCGGCACCTCGACCGGGTCCAGTTGGCGCCGGGCTTCAGCTACGCCGAGGGCTCCGTCGGTACGAACGGGATCGGCACCGCCCTGGAGGGCGGCCAGCCGATGCACGTGTTCGGCCACGAACACTATGCGGAGAACCTCGAGAACCTCGCCTGCGCCGGGGTGCCGATCCACCACCCGATCTCCGGTAAGACGGTCGGCGCGGTGGACCTGACCTGCTGGAGCAGGGACGCCAGCCCGTTGCTGATGACGCTGGTCAAGACCACCGCCGACCAGGTCAGGCAGGCGCTGCTCGTGGACAGCGGCATCCGGGAGTTCGAGCTGCTCAAGGAGTACCGGCGGGCCTGCCGGCGCAACGTCGGGATCGTCCTCGCGCTCAACAGCGACGTGGTGATGATGAACGAGTACGCCCAGCGGCTGCTCGGCCCCGGCGACCAGTCCGCGATCCTCGGGCAGGCGGCCGAGACGCTGGCCAGCCGCCGCCCCGAGTCGGTCGTGGTGGTGGACCTGCCCACCGGAGTGCGGGCGCGGCTGTACTGCCGGCCGGTACGCGGCGACGGCGACCTCGCCGGCGGCGTCGTCCACGTGAAGCTCATCGAGTCGGACGCGCAGCCCGGCGACGGTGCGGCCTTCGGCAAGCTGTTCCTGCCCGGCCTGGTCGGCTCCGGGCCGCTGTGGCTGCGGGGCTGTCACGAGGTGGAGGCGGTCTACGACTCCGGCGACTGGCTCGCGGTGCAGGGCGAGCCCGGGGTCGGCAAGCTGGCCGTGATCCGGGCCGTCCACCGACGACGGAGCCCGACCGGCCGTTTCCAGGTCCTCGACGCCGCCGACGCCGGCGGCGACGACTGGCTGAGCGAGGTCAGGCGCGAGCTGCTGGAGGCCGAGGACGCGCTGGTGATCCGGCACATCGACCGGCTGCACGGCCGCCGGTTGCGCGCGGTGTCGGGCGCGCTGCACGAGGCTCGTGCGGAGTGCCGGGACCGCCGGCCGTGGGTCGCCGTCACGCTGAACCACGGCAGTGACGATCTGACCCCGCTGCTGGACTTCTTCCCCAGTACGGTGGAGCTTCCGCCGCTGCGCCACCACATCGAGGACGTGCACGAGCTCGTACCGTTCTTCCTGTCGAAGCTCAACCACGGCCGCCTGGCGTGCTCACCGGAGGCGATGCAGCTTCTGATGCGGTCGGCCTGGCCGGGCAACACCGAGCAGCTGTGGCAGGTGCTCAAGCGCATCGCCGCGCACCGGCGGGCCGGGTCGATCCACCCGGACGACCTGCCGCCGGAGTGCCGGACGGTGAGCCGCCGGCTGCTCAGCCCGCTGGAGGCGATCGAGCGCGACGCCATCGTGAAGAGCCTGCGGGACGCCGACGGCAACAAGGTGAAGGCGGCCGAGTCACTGGGGATGTCCCGCGCGACGATCTACCGCAAGATCCGCGAGTACGGGATCGTGGCGCTCACCGGCTGACGCTGCCGGGCGGCCTGCCCGGCAGCGTCAGCTCGTCTTTCATGCGACGGCGCAGGTGGCGCCGTTGAGGGTGAACGAGGTCGGCTTCGCCGTGTTGCCGGTGTGCGTGGCCTGGAAGCCGATCCCGACCGAGCCTCCTGCCCCGATGGTGCCGTTGTAGCTGACGTTCTTCGCCGTCACCTGCCCGCTGGTCGGGGAGTAGGTCGCGTTCCAGCCGGACGTGATCGTCTGCCCGCCGGGCAGCGTGAACACCAGTGACCAGCCGTTGATCGCCGAGGTACCGGTGTTGGCGATCGTGATGTTGGCGGTCAGGCCGGTGTTCCAGGTGCTGGTGGTGTACGTGACCCGGCAGCCACCCGTCCCCGGCGGCGGACTGTTCGGCGGCGAGGTGGGCGGCTGGGTGGTGGGCGGTGTCGTGGTCGGCGGTGCGGTCGTGGGCGGTGGGTTGGATCCGCCGCCCGCGAGGCCGAGGAAGTCGATCGCGTACTGGACCATGCCGCTTCGGGGGAGGTCGTGGGCGGCGTCGGAGACGCTGATGCCCTCGACCGGGGCCTGAACGGTGTTACTGCCGTACCGGGTGCGGGTCCAGGTCGACTGCGGGTGGTCGGTCATGACCGGCGTCTGGCTCACGCCGTTGAGGTTGGTCCACTGCTTGATCTCTTCACCGAAGTTCGGATAGGCCAGCGTGGTGTCGTTGACACCGTGCCACAACTGCATGCGCGGGTACCTGCCGCTGTAGCCCGGGTACATCGCCCGCGCCGCGTCGCCCCACTGCTGGGCGGTCTTGGTGATCTGCCCGCCCGAGCACTGGCTGTTCCACGTGTTGCTGCTGCTGCCGGTGGCGAAGCAGGTCGCCGGTACGCCCATGAACGCCGAGCCGGCGGCGAACACGTCCGGGTACTCGGCGGCCATCACGTTGGTCATCATCGCGCCGGACGAGAACCCGGTGACGTACACGCGGCCGGAGTCGACGTTGTACCGCTGCTTGGTGTAGTTGACCATCGACATGATGCCGACCGGGTCGCTGCCGCCGCCACGCTTGAGCGCCTCGGGCGAGTACACGTCGAAGCACTGGCCGCTGCGGGTGGCCTCGGGGAACACGATGATGTACCCGTACCGGTCGGCCGCGGTGACGTAGTCGCGCGCGGACCCGTTGAACACGGCCGAGGCGGAGCCGGTGCAGTAGTGGATCGCCACCAGCAGGGCCGGCCGTGCCGCGACGTTGTTCGGCACGTAGATGTACATGTTGAGGTTGCTGGGGTTGGTGCCGAAGTTCGTCACCTGGGTCAGCGAGGCGGCTGCTGCCGGTCTGGAGGTCAGGAGCACGGTGGCGGCGATCAGGGGCAGGATCGCCAAGGCCAGGAGCGCCTTGAGGGTGGTCTTCATGCGGTACGGCCCTTCCTGTGCGTGAGGAGTGGCGGGATCACCGGAGGAGCGCGGGTGCGACCACCGTGCCGGTGGTGGGGGAGAACGCATCTCGAAAGTTTCGTAAACATCGATGAAACTAAACGTATTCTGCGCCGGAAAATTTCAGTCGGCAATAGCTGACGTACGGTCGCGAGAACGCCGGGGCCGACATGGTCGAATGGAGCCGGCGCCACGTTCTGCGCGAAGGGACCGGACAGCGTGACCACCACTTCCGTCGACGGCAGGACCTCGCTAGCCCGACCGCCCGCGCTGCGTCCCGGCGACCGCGTGGCGGTCCTGAGCCTGAGCGGCCCGGCCAACCCGGACCGGCTGCCCGACGGCCTGGAGGCGCTGCGCTTCGCCGGGCTCGAACCGGTGGTGTACCCGTCGTCCTACGACCGGGGCAGCGTCCGCCACTACCTCGCGGGAAGCGACGAGCTCCGGGCGGCGGAGCTGCGCTCGGCGCTGCTCGACGAGTCCATTGCCGGGATCATCTTCGCCAGGGGCGGCTACGGGGCCCAGCGCACCCTGGAGGCGATGGACTGGAGCGGGCTGGAGCGCGTACCACCGAAGATCCTGGCGGGCTACTCCGACGTCACCGCCATCCTCGAGGCCGTACAGGTCAAGCTGGGCTGGTCGTCACTGATGAGCGCGATGGTGTCCTGCGCGGAGTTCGCCGAGTCGTACACCTTCGCCTCGATGCTGCGCTGTCTCATGTGGCCGGAGCGGGTGCGGGAGTTGCACTACCCCGAGGCGGTGACGGTGGCGGGCGGGGTCGCGCGGGGCGTGACGCTCGGCGGCAACCTGACGCTGCTGTCCTCCTCGCTGGGCACCGACACCTGCGTGCCGGCCCGGGGCGGGATCCTGCTGGTCGAGGACGAGCAGGAGGAGGACTACAAGGTCGACCGGATGCTCACCCAGCTGCGGCGCTCCGGCTATCTGGACGGGGTCGCCGCCGTCATCGCCGGTACCTGGAACAACTGCGGCACGGTCGAGCAGATCCATCCGGTACTCACCGACCGGCTCGGTGACCTGGGAGTGCCGGTGATCGCGTGGGCGAACATCGGGCACGGCGGCCGCTTCCAGAGCTTCCCGATCGGGGTACGGGCCGAGCTGGACGCCGACGCCCGGACGCTGCGGTTCGAGGAGCCCCCGCTGGTGCCGTCCGCTGCGGAGCCGCTCAGCAGGCCTTGACCCAGGAGCACTCCCGTCGAGCCCCGGGCACGCAGTATCACCGTCAGGCCGGAGGACGCTGACCGGTAACCGCGCTAGCTGTTCGTCGGGGCCGGCGTGTCCGGAGTGGCCGGCGAGCCCGTATCGGGTGGGGCCTGCGACTCCGTTGGGTTCGTCGGGGGCGGCGGCGTGTCCTGGCCGGTCGGCGTGTCCGTCGGAGCCGTCGTGTCCGGAGCTGACTGGGCGTCGGACGGGGCGTCCGACGGCTGGGGCGGCAGCGGCAGCAACGGCCCCGCGGGCGGGTAGGCGGGCGCCGGGGGCGTCGTCGGGCTCGCGCTACCCGTGATGGGCGTACGGTTCGGGTCCTGCTGGGTGGCCGCGCGCACCATCATGGTGCCGGCGCCGGTGAGGGCAACGACCAGGACGATCCCGATGATCGAGTTCTTGGGCGTCCAGGCGGCCCGCAGGGCAGCCATCCGGCGGTGGTACGGGGAAGTCACCATCGGGCCCCCTCGTCGACGGCCGCGCATCGGAGGCCTCGTGCCCCCGGGCACCCGACCGGAGTCTGCCCGCGTCAGCGCCGCTTAACCCCGCAGGATCTTGGGCACCTGGTGGGCCTGTCGCCCCGCTACCCGCCCAAGATCGCCGACCGTCGCGACGAGGTACCCCACGCCGAACGGGGCGTCGGCGTACCGGACCTTCGTACTCATCCGGCGGTCGCCGAACGCCGCGCCGAGAACCTGGAGCGCGGGCCAGCCGGTCGCCATCAACTCCCGGGCCAGGGCCCGGTCCAGTGCCTGCAGCGTGGCCAGGTCGCCGGTGGAGACCGCGCGTTGGATCTCGGCGTCGAACGGGGCGGCGCGCTCGTCGAGGTACCCCGGCGCCCTGAGGGTTCGGCGCGCGGTGCCGTCGGCCATGACGAGCAGGCCGACCCGCGGCGCGGCCGCGTCGATCTCGGCCGCGACCCGGTGATAGCCGGACAGCGGCTCGTCGGGGCCGACCGAGCGCAGCAGGCGTGGCCCGCGGTAGCCGACCTCGTCGAGCAGCAGCGCGCCCATTCCGACCGCGAGCGGGGCCGGCCGCGCGACCCCCGGCCCGGGCGGTCCGCCGTACCCGGAGAGGTCCAGCCGGGCGTCGGTGGGCCAGGTCTCGGTACGGTCAGCGGCTCCGACCACCGCGATCACGTCGGGCGCGCTCGCCGTCAGCATCGCCACCGCCGCCGAACAGGCCTCGCGTAGCTCGGCGGCCGCCGGGTCGGCGCCGGACAGCTCACGGACCAGGAGCGGGGGGCTCGGGCACAGGGCGGCGGAAAGGATCATCGAGTCAGGCTCCGTTGCGGTACGGGGTTCACGCCAGCCCGCGGACGGTGCGGGCCGGCGGGCTCTCCTGGCGGATGGCCGAGACCATGTCCAGGGTCTGGCGGGTCTCGCGGACGTGGTGGACCCGGAACACCCGGGCGCCGAGCCAGGCGCAGACGGACGTCGCCGCCAGCGTTCCGACGAGTCGCTCGCCGAGCGGGGCGTCGAGGGTCTCGCCCACGAAGTCCTTGTTGGACAACGAGACGAGCACCGGCCAGTTGGTCGCCACCATCTCGTCGAGGCGACGGGTGACCTCGAGCGAGTGCCAGGTGTTCTTGCCGAAGTCGTGGGCAGGGTCGATCAGGATCCGGGACGGGTCGACCCCCGCGGCGACGGCGCGGCGGGCCAGGGCGAGCGTCCGGTCGAGCACGTCGGCCATCACGTCGTCGTACGCCACCCGGAACGGCCGGGTACGGGGCGGCAGGCCACCGGCGTGGGCGCACAGCAGCGCCGCCCCGTACTCGGCCGCTACCTCCGCCAGCCGGTCGTCCCAACCGCCCCAGGTGTCGTTGAGCAGGTCCGCACCGACGGCGCAGACCTCCCGGGCGACCTCGTGCCGCCAGGTGTCCACGCTGATGACAATGTCGGGGTACGCCTCCCGGACGGCCGCCACGAACGGAACCGTCCGGCGGATCTCCTCGGCGACGTCGACCTCGGCGCCCGGAGCGGCCGGCACCCCACCGATGTCGAGGATGTCGGCGCCGTCGGCCACGACCGCGTGTACGCGCTCCATCGCCGCGTCCTCGCGCCAGGTCGCGCCGCGGTCGTAGAACGAGTCCGGCGTGCGGTTGACGATCGCCATGACCAGGCGCCGGTGCACGTCGAACGAGTGGCGGCCGAGTCGGAGCACGCCCGGCTCGCGGGGGCCATCGCTCATTCGGGTTTCCCATCCTCAGCACGCGCGATGCCGACGGCCGGCGGTCGCTCGGACACCGGTACGGGACGGGCCTGCGGCGTCACCCAGTCCCCGTCCTGGCGGAACTGCTGGAGCTGCGGGGCGGTCAGCGCGGCACCGGGCCGGTCCCGCCGGGACTCCGCCACGGCCAGCACCTCGGCGGCCGTGAGCGCGAGATCGTGGTCGCTGCGGTGTCGGTGGGCGCGGGCGCCGAGGTGGACCTGCGCGATCGCGTCGAGACCGTACCCGGAAGCGGTGTCCACCAACGTGGACAGCTCGACCCCGTAGCCGACCGGGATGCTCAGCGACTCCATCAGGCTGCGCCGGGCCGCCCACTCCCCGGCGAGCGGCTGGACCACTCCGGTCAGCTCCGGCCAGTACAGGCTCAGCAGCGGGCGGGCGACGAGCTCGGTCACCCGGCCGCCGTCCGGTGAGGTGGTGCCGTCGCTGCCGGTACGGAGCCGGGTGTAGGCGGCCCGGACCAGCAGCGTCCCGGGGTCGGTGAGTAGCGGCCCGAGCAGGCCGGTGACGAAGTGCGGACCCCAGCCGGTGAGGTCGGCGTCGACGAAGACCAGCAGGTCACCGCTGGTGACGAAGAGCGACTTCCAGAGCGCCTCGCCCTTGCCGTGATGGTTGCCCTGCTCCGGTGCGATGTCGCCGGCCCGGTACACGGTCGCGCCGGCCTGCTCGGCGAGGGTCGCCGTGGCGTCGCTGGAGTTCGAGTCGATGACGACAAGCTCGTCGAGCAGGGGCGCGTCTTTCACGAGTGCCGTACGCAGCGTGCCGACAATTTCCGAAATCGTGGCGGCCTCATCCCGGGCGGGAATGACAAGACTAATTCGAGAATCCTGACGGAATTTCAATTCGAGAAGCCGGTCCAGCGGCCATTCTTTCCAATTCGAGCTTCGCTTGTGAAACCACGCTGATGCCCGCTCGTGCACGTGTCAGTCCTCGCAGTTGTTCAACAGGATCATCGCCACCGACCTTCCGCCGCCGGTCCGGGCGAGCCGGGACCAAGGCCAGCTCAGGGGCGAATCGGCCGTCTCGGACCATGGATTGTGCGGGTCGATCGGGCCACCTCGTTTCGCAGCCGCTGGGTATCGGTTTCGTGCATATGATACATCTCATTATTTGCCGCAAAAAGACTGGCCGGCGACGTGATCGGGCCCGCCGGCCTCATGCGAATATGCGAAATGGTTCGAGGGCGCCACCCGCAGGCTCATGGGAGTCGAACGGATCTGCCCGCTGCGATGACGTCGGCCAGGGCTCTGCTCGTACACCACGAGGTCCGGCCGCAGCTCCGCCAGCAGAGGTACGAGATCGGCCAAGGTGCGGCGGGCCAGTACGTCCCCGAACATGGTGAGAATGAGCTCCAGCGGGTCGGCGTCGCCGAGCTGGCGGCGCGCCTGCGCCTCCGCCTCCGAGACCGCTATGCCGACCGGGTACGCCTCGAAGTCGAGCCGCCGCAGCCGGGGCACGAATGCGGCGCCCGTACCGAAGACCACCCGGTGCCCGGCCTCGCGCGCCGCCATCGCCAGCGGGATCAGCGGGTACACGTGCCCGAGCGCCGGGCGGCAGGAGAAGAGGATCCGCATCCGTCGATCCGAGAAGTTACCAATCACCAGTTCATTGACTAGCATCGTTATTTATTTTCGGCACCACCGGGGTACGCAGGAGGACCCATGCGTGTCATGTCCAGCTTCCGCCGTCCGGCGCTCGCCCTCGCCGTCACCGCCGCCGTCACCGTCGGCCTCGGTGGCGCTCTCCGGCCGTCGCCGGCAGCCGCCGCCGACGGCGACCGGCAGCGGGCCTTCGCCGCGGCCTCCGCGGAGTTCGGCGTGCCCGAAGACGTGCTGCTCGCCGTCTCGTACCTGCAGTCCCGCTGGGACACCAACGGTGGCCAGCCGTCCCGCGCCGCCGGGTACGGGCCGATGCACCTGACCGACGCCGTACCGTTCCTGACCGGCTCGGACCACCACGACGGCGCGGAGGACCCCCGGGGCGACACCGCGCGTCCGCTCGCCCCGCGCCGCACCGAGGCCGGGCAGGTCGCGGCCGCGCTGCGTACCGTCGACCTGGCCAAGGGGCTGACCGGCCTCGACCCGGTCGCCATCAAGGCCGACCCGGGCGCCAACATCCGCGCCGGGGCGGCGGTGCTGCGCCGGTACCAGAGTGAGCTCGGCGCGCCCGTCGTGGGCGATCCGGCCGCGTGGTACGGGGCGGTCGCGCGCTACTCCGGCGCGGACGACGCCGACGGGGCCCGGAGCTTCGCCGACCAGGTGTACGCCACGATCCGCGACGGCGCGCAGCGGACCACCGACGACGGCCAGCGCGTCACCCTGCCGGCCCGGGCGGTCAGGCCGGAGACGACGTGGCTCGACCGGCTGGGGCTGCGCGCGTCCAGTCGCGCCGAGACCGAGTGCCCGCCCACCCTCGCCTGCGAGTGGATCCCCGCGCCGTACCAGAAGCTCTCGGCGGATCCGGGTGACTACGGCAACCACGACAAGGCCGACCGCCCCGCCAGCCAGCGCATCGAGTACATCGTCATCCACGACACCGAAGAGGACTACGCCACCACGCTGCGGCTGGTGCAGGACCCGACGTACGTCTCCTGGAACTTCACGCTGCGCTCCTCCGACGGGCACATCGCCCAGCACGTGAAGAGCCGGGACGTGGCGTGGCACGCCGGCAACTGGTACGTCAACGCCAAGGCCATCGGCCTGGAGCACGA
Source organism: Planosporangium mesophilum (assembly GCF_016863255.1). Classification (GTDB taxonomy): domain Bacteria; phylum Actinomycetota; class Actinomycetes; order Mycobacteriales; family Micromonosporaceae; genus Planosporangium; species Planosporangium mesophilum. The sequence goes on along the minus strand of NZ_BOON01000046.1, from coordinate 50,688 downwards.
GGGCTTCGCGGCGCAGGGTACGTGGTACACCGAGGCGATGTACCGCAGTTCGGCGACGCTGGTGCGCCACCTCGCGCTCCGGTACGGGATCCCGCTGGACCGGCACCACATCCTCGGCCACGACACCGTCCAGGGAACGATCCCGTCCACGATCCCCGGCATGCACGCCGACCCCGGCCCGTACTGGGACTGGGCGCACTACTTCGACCTGCTCGGCGCGCCGCTGCGCCCGAGCGGCGGCGCTCAGAGCGGCCTGGTCACGATCGCCCCCGACTTCCAGTCCAACCGGCCCGCGTACACCGGCTGCGACCGGCCCGGCTCCGGCAACCCGTGCCCGTCGCGCCCCTCGGCCTCGGTCGTCCTGCGTACCGAGCCGCGTGACGACGCGCCGCTGCTGCTCGACGTCGGCCGCCACGTACCCACCGGACAGTCCACGATGGACGTACTGGACCACGGCAGCCGGGTCTCCACCGGCCAGCGGTACGCCGTCGCCGAGCGCGGTGGTGAGTGGACCGCGGTCTGGTACCTCGGGCAGAAGGGCTGGCTGCGTAGCGCCCAGACGATGCCCGCGACCGGGCTGGTCGCCACGCCCAGGGCCGGCCGCGCCAGCGTGCCGGTGTACGGCAGGGCCTACCCGGAGGCGCGGGCGTACCCGTCGAACGTCCCCGTCCAGTCGGTGGTGCCGCTGCCGTACACGCTGCCCGCCGGCCAGCGCTATGCGGTCGGTCTGGTGCTGCGGCCGGAGTACTACTACGCCACCACCTTCGACACGGCCGATCACCTGGTCGTACGCGGCAACGACGTCTACTATCAGGTGCAATTCGGGCACCGGGTGGCGTACCTGCGCGCCGCCGACGTGGACCTGTTGCCGTCATCGTAGGGAGCCGCCCGCTGACCACCCTGGCCGACCGATGACCGCCGGCGTCGACCCGACCACGCGCCAACGGTCCTGGTGGGGCTGGGGTTGGTCGGACCAGGCACTGCCGGACGACGAGTGCGTCGCGCTCGCCGCCCTGGTGCCCGGCCTGCCGGACCGGCCGCTGCCCACACCGGCGATCGGCGAACTCGCGCCCCCGCGGGTGCGGCCACCGGCCTCACTCGCGGACCGGATCTCGACCACGCCGCCGGACCGCGCGGCGCACACGTACGGCAAGGCCTATCGCGACGTGCTCCGCGCGCTGCACGGCGACCTCACGGCCGCGCCGGACCTCGTCGCGTTCCCGCGCTCCGAGTCCGACGTCGTGGACCTGCTCGACTGGGCCGGGCGTCACGGCGTCGCGGTCGTCCCGTACGGCGCCGGCAGTTCGGTGGTCGGGGGAGTGGAGTACCGCGGCGACGGGCACGCCGCAGTGCTCAGCCTCGACCTGTCCGCCATGGACCGGGTGCTCGAGGTGGACACCGTCAGCCGGGCCGCGCGGATCCAGGCGGGCGCGCTCGGGCCTATGCTGGAGGACCAACTGCGACCGTACGGGTACACGCTGCGCCACTTCCCGCAGAGCTTCGAGTTCTCCACGCTGGGCGGCTGGCTCGCCACCCGCTCCGGCGGCCACTACGCCACGCTGTACACGCACATCGACGATCTGACCGAGTCGCTGCGGGTGGTGACCCCGGTCGGGGTCAGCGAGTCGTGGCGGCTACCCGGCTCCGGCGCGGGCCCGTCGCCCGACCGTCTCTTCCTGGGCTCGGAGGGGACGCTCGGCGTGATCACCGAGGCCTGGATGCGGGTGCAGCAGCGGCCTCGCCACAAGGCGTCGACGACCGTGACCTTCACCGACGTCACCGACGCGATGGACGCGGTCCGCGCCGTCTCCCAGGCCGGCCTGTACCCGGCCAACTGCCGGCTGCTCGATCCCGGTGAGGCGGCGTTCTCCGGCCTGGCCGGGGGCGGTCAGAGCGTGCTGCTGCTGGGCGTGGAGTCCGCGGACCGTCCGGTCGACGGGCGGCTGGCCGAACTCGTGGACCTCGCCCGCGACCACGGCGGGACGGCCCGTGCCCATGGGGGTGACCAGGCCGCCGACGCGTGGCGGTCGTCGTTCCTGCGCATGCCGTACCTGCGGGACGGGCTCGCCCGGATGAGCGCGATCGTCGAGACGTTCGAGACCGCCTGCACCTGGGACCGGGTCCATGAGCTGTACCGGGCGGTGTACGCCGAGGTCGGTGCCGCCATCAATGAGATCACCGGCTCGCCCGGCGTCATCACCTGCCGGATCACGCACGTCTACCCCGATGGCCCGGCGCCGTACTTCACGGTGATCGCCGCCGGCCGCCGTGGCCGGGAGGTCGCGATGTGGGACGAGATCAAGGCGGCGGCGATGGAGGTTCTCGGCCGGCACCGGGCCACCGTCACTCACCACCATGCGGTCGGCCGGGACCACCGTCCCGGGTACGACCGGCAGCGGCCGGAGCCGTTCGCGGTCGCGCTGCGCGCCGCCAAGGCCGCGCTCGACCCGTACGGGGTCCTCAACCCCGGCGTGCTCGTCGGCCCGAGTTGACCGGTATGTCCTTAGGTGAATCCATCCGGGACGCCGGCCGGTCGGCCGCGATGTCGGTACTCGCGGGGTTCGACCGGTGGCCGCTGCGGTCGATGGCCCGGTCGGTGGCCGAGTCGGCGGCCAGCGTGCTGGATTCCCGCCATGCCGTCCGGCTGCGGAGCGGACGCCGACGGTACGCCGAGCTTCCCGGACGATTGCGGGCCGGCAGTTCGATCGTCGTGGTGGGTTCACCGTCCGGGGGCCGGTACACGGTGGCGGCGATGGTCGCTCTCGCGCTCGCCCGCTTCCACGGGCCGAATGTCCTGGCCGTCGACGTCGGCGAGGACGGCGGGCTGTACCGCCGACTGGCCGCGCGGGCTGACGGCTCCGCCGACCCGGTGTTGGCCGGGCTCGGTATCCGGGGCGCGGCGCCCGGCGGGTCGGGGAGGTCCACGACCGGACAGCGCTGGCTGCGCCAGCATCTCGCACTGACCGACGACGTCCTGCTGACCGACGACGTCCTGCTCCTCGCGCGGGATCCGGCGTCCGGCGAACCGGCGATCCGAGCCGAGGAGTACCTCGCCGCCGTGCCGGTACTCGGTCGTTACGCCTCCGCCGTCGTCACCGACGCACCGCGGCTGTCCGAGGATTCGATCGCCGCGACGGTCATCGGGACCGCCGACCGGGTGATCCTCGTCGGCCCCGACGACGAGGCGGGCCACGCCTGGCTGGAGGCCTGTGTGCCGTGGGTCGAGTCGATCCTGCGCCGGCCGGCGGCGACGGCTGTGGTCGCGGCACTGGTGCCGACGCCGGCGTCGAGCCCGGACGACCGTCACGTGGGGGCCGGCGACCTCGGAGTGGTGTCGTTGCGCCTGCCCGACGACCCGGTACTGCACGGCTCGCGGCCGCTGCGCTGGCAGCGGCTGGCACCGCGTACCCGCCGTGCGGTCGTGGCCCTGGTCGCGGCGGTCGTCCGGGGCCTGGAGGCCGACGGTGGGGAGTCTCAGCCGAGCTCGTAGTCGAACCGGAGCCGCTGTGTCCCGTCGGACCGGTCAGTCGTGGCTCACAGCGGCGCGTGACACCGGGAAGTCGAAGTACGTGTGCGGGTACGGCTCGGTGGTGAGCGAGTAGTGCCACCACTCCTTGGGGTAGTTGGTGAAGCCGGCGTCCGCCATCAGGCGCTTGAGCAGCAGGCGGTGGTCCATGGCCTGGCCGGTCACCCGGGGATCGAGGGTGTGGGCGAGCGAGTCGAAGCAGTCGAAGCCGGTACCCATGTCCACGGTGTTGTCCGGGAACCGCTGCGCCTGCGGCGCGGTGCAGGACGTCAGCCTCTCACCGGCGACGTACGGGCGCTGGTCGCGCGCCGGCAGGGCGACCATGGTGAGGTCCATCGTGCTGCCCCGGCTGTGGGCCGTCGGTCCCGCGATGTACCCCTCGTTGAACAGCACGGACTTGTCCAGCTGCGGGTAGAACTCGGCCTTGGTCCGCTGGTCGTCGAGGCGCGGTCCCCAGCGCTGGAAGTCGTCGACCGCCCGCTGCGGCCGGTAGCAGTCGTAGACCTTGAGGCTGTACCCGTGGGCGCGCGCGGCGGTCTGGACGCGGTGCAGGCCCTCGGCGGCCTCGCGGGTGAGGATGCAGATCGGGTCGCGGTAGCCGTCGATCGGCCGCCCGACGAAGTTGTGGTCGGTGTCGTACCGGATGTCCTGCAGAATCGTCGGATCCACATCGGACAGAGCGACGAACCCGGCCGGGGCGCGCTCGGGTACGTTCGCTCCGGCGGACGGGGCGGGCTTCGTCGGTGTGGCCGGGGCGCTGGTCGGTACGGCTGCGCCGGTCGGCACGGCGCTGGCCGGGGTGGCGCTGGCCGGGGTGGGGGCAGGGTGCATCGTCGCCGTGGCGCAGCCGGCCGCGGCTGCCAGGGTCGCCACCGTGGTCGCGAACAGGGCGAGGGTGCGCCCGGTGCGGGTCTGACCCGGGTGGGTACGCCCCGGGATCCGGCGAAAGACCGACATGCGCCATGTCTAGCACGCTTTGTTCTCAAACCGACACGCTGAGTTTAATGTCCCTTCTCACGTCCTTGCCGGCGCCGTCACCCGCCGGCCGGGCGTTGTGACCGCCGTGACACGTGGGAGGGGCACAATGCGAGGAGTCGATGCCGGCATCGAGTCTGGACCATCATGCGCCTACCGTCGTGGCTGACCTTCGGCCTCGGTCGCCCGCTGCCCGCCGTCCTGCTCCGGGAGGGTCAGATCCCCGGGCTGCGGACGGCCAAGACGACGCTGGCCGCCGTGGTGTCCTTCATCGTGGCCGACGCGCTGGGTACGAGTGCGCAGCCGGTACTCGCGCCCCTGACCGCGCTGCTCGTGGTGCAGGTGACGATGTACGACACCGTCACCCAGGGCCTTCAGCGGGTGGCCAGCGTGCTGGCCGGCGTACTGGTGGCGCTCGGCGTCGCGACGTTCGCCGGGCTCACCTGGTGGAGCCTCGGCGCCGTGGTGGCCATGTCGCTCGTCCTGGGGATGCTGCTGCGGCTGGGGCCGCACCTGCTGGAGGTCCCGATCAGCGCGATGCTGATCCTCGCCGTCGGGGGCGCCGAGGCCGCGGCCGTCGGGCGGGTGTACGAGACCCTCATCGGCGCCGGGATAGGCGTGCTCGTCAACCTCGCGATCGCGCCGCCGCTGTACGTCCGCCCGGCCGGCGACGCGATCGGCGACCTGGCGGACCGGATGGCGCGGGTGCTGCGTGGGCTCGCCGGTGACGTGCGCTCCGGCTGGTCGCGGGACGTCGCCGACCACTGGCTCACCGAGGCGCGCGCGCTCGGCGCCGAGGTGGCGCGGGCCGACCGGTCCCTGGAGCGCGCCGAGCACAGCGCCCGCCTCAACCCGCGCGCCGCCAGCATCCGGAACGCGCAGCCGCTGCTGCGTACCGCCCTGACCGGGCTCGAACACTGCTACGTGTCGCTGCGCAACCTGTGCCGGGCGCTCTTCGACCGTACGTACTTCATACCGGTGGAGGAGCAGGCCGGTGCGTACGACGAGGAGGAGCGCGCGGCCCTGGCCGACGTACTGGAGTGCGCGGCCGCGGCGCTGGCGGGTGTGGCTCCGCTGGCCTCGGGCAGCGCGCCGGCCGACGCCGCGCGGGGGACGGTGGAATCTCATCTGATCGAACTGCATCGCCGCCGAGACCGGCTGAGCCAGCTGCTGATCGTCGACCCGCACGCCGACCAGGCCGCCTGGCAGCAGCACGGCGCGCTGCTGGCGGCCGTCGACCGGCTCCGCGTCGAGGTGGAGGCGACCGTCCGGCCGTCGGACGCGTCCTGGCGACCGCCACTGATCACGGAGCGGCAGCGCCAGGCGATCCGCCGGCTCAGGGGCGCCGCGGCGCAGGCCGCGAACGGGCTGCAGCCACGCCGACCTCCCGAGTCATGATCACCGAGAGCGCGCGGTGCCATGACACCGCCGGCTCTCGGTGATCACACGGGAAGGGAGCGGTAGAGGTCGAGATGGCGGGCGGCCGCGGCCCGCCAGGTGTAACGGGCGGCCAGGGACCGTCCCGCCGCACGGCGCGCGTCCGGGTCGGACAGCGCGGCGCCCAGCGCGTCGGTGAACCCGCGGGTACCGGACGCGAAGGCGACAGCGCCGTCGAAGATCTCGCGCAGCACGGGTAGGTCACTGGCCACGACGGGTACCCCGGCTGCCAGCGCCTCCATCGCCGCCAGCCCGAACCCCTCCTTCGTGGACGGGAACGCGAACACGCTCGCCGCCGCGACCAGCGACGGCAGGGCGTCGTGGCCGACCGTACCGAGGACCACCGGCTCGACGCCGAGCTCGGCCGCGCGCCGCTCCCAGCGGGCCCGGTAGTCGCGGTAGTCGAACAGCGTCTCGCCACCGGCGATCACCAGGCGTACGTCCGGAGCCGGGCGACGGAGCAGGGCGTAGGCCTCCAGCAGCGCCAGCGATCCCTTGCGCGGCTCGATACCGCCGACCGCGAGCACGTACCGGCCGAGCCCCTTCCACTGTTCCCGGGCGGCGACCGCGGTCGGGCCCGGGCCGGCGGCCGCGGCGAACCGGTCGGCGTCGACGCCGTTGGGGATGACGGCCGCCTCGATGCCCCAGCCCTGCCGCAGCTCGGCCGCCACGGCCGAGGACACGCAGACGTGCGCGTACGGCGTCACGATGGCCCGCTCGTGGCAGGCGGCCAGCTCGGGCGTGGTGAACTGGTCGAGGTGGTGCACGGTACGCACGCAGCGGCCCACGGCGTTGGCGCTGATGCAGTCCTGCGCGTGCACGACGTCGTACCCTCGCGGGTTGAACGCCGCCCGCAGCGCGGCGATCGACCGCAGGATCCGCTCGCCCACGCCCTCGCCCGGCCGCTCCGGGAACGGCACGACCTCCTGACGTACCCGATGATCGACCGGGCGGAAGAACCCGGCGTCGTCGCCGCGGCCCAGTGTCCAGACGGTCACCCGCTGGCCGAGGTCGGCGAGCGCCTCGGCCAGCGCGAGGGTGTGCACCACGCCGCCGCGTGGCTTGGTGGAGTAGGTCAGCAGCGCGATGGACAGCGGTCTCACGAGCCGCTTCCATAGGCCGTGGGCTTACGCTCCTTGAGGTGGCTGAGGACCCGCCGGGCGTTGGCGATCTCGGCCGCCGGGTCGATCTCGGCCACCGCGATGCCGGCCTTGGACCAGGTACGGGCCAGGATCTCCCCGCCGGGGCCGACGACCTTCGCCTGCCCGAGGAAGCGCATCCCACCGATGGCTCCGGTCTGGTTGGAGGAGACGAGGACGACCTGGTTCTCGGCCGCCCGCGCGCGGTCGTACAGGTCGAACAGCCGCGACTGCCGGTCGTGGGTCATCCGCGGCGCACGGTTGGTGATGCTGGCCGGCCACGCGGACAGGCACGCCAGGATCTCGGCGCCGTCGAGCGCGAGCCGACGGGCCGACTCGGGGAACGTCTTGTCGTAGTCGATCAGCATGCCGAGCCGGCCGACGGGGGTGTCGAAGGCGGTGAAGCGCTCGCCGGCGGCGTAGACGACCGACTCGCCGGCGGGCTGGTGGACCTTGCGGTGCCGGCCGAGCACACCGTCGCCGGTCACGCAGACCGCGCTGTTGTACCGGCGCTCCCCGTCGGCCTCGCAGTAGCCGACGCACACGACCATGTCCCGGGCCAGCGCCGCGACGTGCCGGATGTGGCCGCCGTCCGGATCGAGGGCGGGCGGCAGCGCGGCGGGATCGGGGTGGCGCAGGTCGGCCAGGTACCCGCCGAGGGCGGCGTCCGGCAGCACGAGCAGACCCACGCCCGAGCCGCGGGCCTGGCCGACGAGCGCCGCGATGCGCTGGACCGCGTGGTCCAGGGAACGGCCGAAGTGCGCCGAGACGGCACCGATGCGGATCATCCCCATGCGCGGCTCAACCCGCCATGGACAGGTCCGGCACCCGGTACGTGTCCGGCCTGCGGTCGCGTAGGTGCCCCATGGCGCGGCGGGCGTCCTCGAGGGTCCGCGCCACGTCCAGTTCGGCCACGGCCATGCCGGCGCCCACCCCGGTGTCGGCGAGCACCTCGCCACCGGGGTCCACCACCTTCGCGCTGCCGACCAGGCGCAGGGAGCCGAAGGTGCCGGACTGGTTCGCCGACAGCCACACCACCTGGTTCTCCAGTGCCCGGGCCCGGTCGAACAGGTCGAAGCGGCGCTTCCACCGGTCATGGGCGAGGTTCGCGGTCTGGTTGGTACGGCTGCCGGGCCAGGCCGACATGCACACGATGATCTCGGCGCCGTCGAGCGCCAGGGCGCGGGCCGACTCCGGGAAGGCCTTGTCGTAGCAGATCATCATGCCGATCCGGCCGACCGGGGTGTCGAACGCCGCGAACCCGTCGCCCGCGCCGTAGCTCGCGCCCTCGCCGAGCGGCTGGTGGACCTTGCGATGGGTACCGAGCACCCCGTCCCCGGTCACGCACACCGCGCTGTTGAAACGGCCGGAACCGGCGCGTTCGCAGTACCCCGCGGTCACCACGAGATCGCCGGCGAGGGCCGCGAGCCGGCGGATCTCCGGCCCGTCGAGGTCCAGGGCGGGTGGCGCCTCGGCCGGACCGTCCAGAGAGGACAGGTAACCGCCCAGGCACGCCTCGGGCAGCGCCAGCAGCCGTACGCCGCCGGCCCGCGCCTCGGTGATCAGCCGCTCGATCCGGGCGAAGTCCGCCTCGAGGTCGCGGTCGAACGGCGCCGCGACAGCGGCCATCCGAAGTGTGCTCACGCCTGCCCCAATCCGGTGACGTCGTGGGATATGACAGTGGTCAGTTCGCCGTCCGGCCAGCGCAGCGCCACTCCGCTGCCCGCGACGAGCTCGCCGCACTCGGCGCTCACGGCCGGACCCGCCGGTGGCGGGGGAGCGCCGGGCGTGTCGGCGGTGAGCATCGCGAAGCCGGGGAAGCACGTCAGCCAGTCACCGACCGTCGTGCCCGACGGTCGAGGTACGGCCGCGACGTCGAGCACCGCGCCGCAGCCGCTGGCCTCGGCCAGCATGCCGAGCGTGCCCGCGATCCCGGCCATCGACACGTCCTTGGCCGCCGCCGGTCGGGCGGCCGCCACCGACGTGAGCATCGCGCGCAGTTCCGTGGTCGTACGCGTGGACGTGGAGTCCCACTGGCGCCCGAGGTACCCGGGGCGCCAGCCCCCACCGGTGTCCACGGTCAGGCGTACCCGGTGCCCCGGCACGCCGCCTCCGCCGCGTACCGGGTCGGCGGCGCGGCCGAGGGCGGTGACCGACAGCGCGGCCGGCACGCCGAGCTGGGTGTGGCCGCCCAGCACCGGTACGCCGTACGCGGCCGCCGCCCGCCGCAGCCCGGACAGGATCCGGCTGGCGAAGGAGCGGTCGCGCGCCGCGACGGCGTCGAGCAGGCCCACCGGTTCGGCGCCCATCGCGGCGAGGTCGTTGACGTTGACCAGGACCGAGCACCAGCCGGCCCACTCCGGGTCGCGCTCCACCATCGACGGCAGGATGGCATCACAGGCGGCGACGAGGTCGGTACCGGGGACCGGCGCGCCGTCGTCGCCGACGAAGCCCGGCCCGCCCGGCGCGACGCCTCGCAACAGCCGCCCGAGGTCCCGCTTGGTGGCCGCCGCCGCGGCGATCCGGCCGACCGGCCACCGCATCAGTACGTGCGGGACCCCGGCCACGGTCACGGTCCGCACCGCCGTCCACCCCAGCCGGCTGAACATCGGCTCGTTGCGCAACTGCACCGTCGCCTCGAAGCGCAGCACGCCCGCGTTCTCGGCGTACGCGCACGCGGCCCGGACCAGGGCCGGACCGACCCCGGCGACGCCCCGGCTGGCCGGTACGACGGCGAGCCGGCCGCCGCGCCACCACCCGAGGTCGGGGCCGTCGCCGGCCGGGTGCAGCCGCACCCCGCCGATCACCTCGCCCCGGTTGTCGCGGGCGACCAGGACGACGGTGCGCTCGTCGGCGTCGTAGGAGTCCAGGTCGTGGCGGGTGAACAGGCCCTGCTCGGTCACGAAGACCTCGGTGCGCAGCGCCCGGTAGGCCTCCAGGCAGGCCGGGTCGTCGGCGCGCTCGACGGAGAAGGCCGGGCGCGGTGCGGCGCGGCGCTCGCCGAGCAGCGCGACCACCTCGAACGTGCTCATGCCGCTCATCCGCCGGCCGCCGGCAGTACGCTGCAGGCACCGCAGGCACCGCAGGCGGCGCAGCCGGCCTTCTGCTCGGCCCCGGTCATCCCGGCCGCGCGGAGCAGCGCGGCGACCCGTTCCGTCACCTCGCGGACGAGCTCAACGGGCGGTGCCGGGACCCCGTCGCGCCGGGCCAGGGTGCCCGGCATGGGCCGGAACGGTACGACGAACGGGTACACGCCCCGCGCGATCAGCCGGGCCGCCCCGGAGACCAGGTCGTCGGGGTCCTCGCCGAGCCCGACCAGCAGGTACGTGGAGACCTGGTTGCGGCCGAACACCCGAACCGCTTCGTCCCAGGCCGCCTCGTACTCGCTCAGCGGCACCGTCGACTTGCCCGGCATCCAGCGCCGGCGGACCTCGTCGTCGAGCGACTCGACGTGGATGCCGATCGAGGTGGCGCCCGCGGTGTACAGGTCGGCCAGTACCGACAGGTCGGCCGGTGGCTCGATCTGCACCTGGATCGGCAGGCCGGGTACCGCCTCCAGCACGGCCCGCACGCACCGCACCAGGTTACGGGCGCCCCGGTCGGGGCCGGTGGTGGTCCCGGTGGTCATCACCATCTGCCGGACCCCGTCGAGGCGTACCGCTGCCGCGGCGACCTCGGCCAGTTGAGCCGGGGTCTTCGCGGCCACGGTCTCGCCGGCCCGCAGCGACTCCTCGATGGTGCAGAACCGGCAGCGCTGGTCCTCGCCGTACCGGATGCAGGTCTGCACCACGGTGGTGGCGAGGACGTCCGCGCCGTGCAGGCGGGCGATCTTCTCGTACGGGACCCCGTCGGCCGTGGTCAGGTCGTAGAACTTCGGCCGGCGCACGACCGTGAGCGACAGGCCGGTGTCGACCGCGCCGTGGAAGACCCGGCCGTCCCGGACGTCGAAGGGGCTGTCGGGGTTGTTGGGCAGTGCCGCGTTGGCACCGTCGACGAGCACATGGCCGTCGTCGCTGGGGCCTGCTCCCTGCGGACGGCGTACGGGTGCCCGCAGGCGTACGCCGTGTACCGCGAGGGCCGCACGTACCTCCACTGTGGATGTGTCCGGACCGTCGGTGCCAACGCGCACAGCAACCACCTCTAGAACATGTACGTGGAGTTGATGATCGCGCCCTTGCGCGCGTAATGGATCAACGCGTCCTGGACGTCGAGCGGGTGGGCGGGGATGACGCCCTCGATCAGGTCCTCCTCCCGGGCGCCGTGCAGCGACAGGCCGAACCGGCAGCAGTACACCTTGCCGCCCTCGGCCATGAACGTCTTGAGCTGGTTGTTGATGTTCATCTCGCCGGGGAACGCGGCGTTGCCGGTGGTGGGGAACCCGCGGGTCGCCAGGCAGTTCAGCGAACCGGGGCCGTAGAAGTAGATCGCGGTCTCGAAGCCCTTCCGCAGCGCCCGCGTCGCCTGCAGGATCGCCACGAAGCTGACCGACGACTCGTGGGCGATGCCGTGCACCAGCGTGAAGTACGCCTCGCCGTTCTCGGCCTGGTAGTCGGGGAAGATCTTCGTGGTGCCGTACAGGCTGGAGCCCTCGGGAAGGGACGGGTGGGGGATCTCGTCGAGGCTCTGCTTCTCGAGTTCGGCCAGGTCGGCCATGGTGTGCTCCTTCGGTTGTGTGGCTACTTCGGTTGAGCGGCTACGGCTATCCGTAGAGCTTGTGGAACGTTTCGCGGAACACGAGGTCCGCGAGGTCAGCGCCGCCCACGGCGGCTTTCATGCGGGCGTACTCGCCGGGCTGGTCGCCCCAGGGTTCGTCACTGGCGAACAGGATCCGGTCGTGGCCGACCCCGCGCCGCTCCACCTCGGTGAACAGCCACCGCGGCGCGAAGCCGATCGCCCACGACAGGTCGGTGTAGACCCGTTTCCCGGCCTCGACCCAGTCGAGGAACCGGGAGCCGGCCAGCTTGATGTGGCCGCTCATGCCGCCGCCGAAGTGCACCAGGTGCACCGCGACCCGGTCGCCGTACCACTCGACCAGGTGGCCGACCTCGTCGATGTCCGAGGCGGCGCCCGGTGACGTGTGGACGTGCACGACCAGGTCGTGCTGTTCGGCGGCGGCGAAGATGCGGTCCAGTCCGGGCCGGCAGGTGGGGTCGGTCGGTCGGCCGCCGAGCAGGAAGCTCAGCTTGAGCGCGCGTACCCCGCGCTCACCCGCCAGCGCCAGCGCGGCCTCGGTACGCGCGGCGTCGGCCGGCAGCGGCGAGACCCACAGCCCGGCGGCGATCCGGTCGTCCGTGGCCGCCGCCTCGACGCACAGTTCGTTGAACGAGAACGCCACTTGCGGATCCGGTACCCCGTAGTTGGGGATGACCAGGGCCCGTTCGGTCCCTTCCGCGTCCAGGTCCGCGATCAGCTCCCGGATCGTCGCCCGTGACCGCACCGCCGGCATGACCGGCGGACCCCCATAGAACGGATAGGACGGCAGGACACCGAGGTGCCGGTGCGCGTCGAAGACCGGACGACTGCCCATGGCGACGATTCCCATGGCGACGATGACACTCTCCGATCGCGTCGGCGTCGTTCCATCCGGAACAACGCGTCGTTACGGTGGATTTCGCCCGCGTAAAACGCGGTGGATCTGCCGCGTCAGCCACGGGCCCGGTTCACGCCACGGTGCGCGCCGGCGTGAATTCGTCGTCGCCGGGGCACGTGTTCCACGGCGTACCGGCGATCCACCGCACGTCGGACAGCCGCCGGGCGCCGCGCGCCGCGACGATCCGGTCGGCCAGGTGCTCGGCGTCCGCTCCGACGCCGCTGAGCCGTCCCGAGCCCCAGGTGTACTGCCAGGGCAGTCCCAGGAAGTACAGACCCGGGCAGTTGGTGACGCCGCGGGTGTGGCGGGGACGACCGTGCCCGTCGAACACCGGTTCGTCGATCCACCGGTCGTCGCGGCCGAACCCGGTAGCCCAGATCACCGCGGCGATCCCGGCGGGGTCGAGCTCCGACGCCTGTTCCTCGCCGGGTACCCACACCGGCGTGTACCGCGCCTCGGCCAGCGCGATCACCCCGGTCGCCGCGATGTAGGAGTCGATGGAGTCCTTGATGCTCTCCGACACCGCGTCGGCGTGGTCGAGATTGCGTTTCAGGTCCTGGGCGAAGCGCAACCTGCCGCTGTCGACGCCCGTCAGGCGCCCGTGCAGCCGCATGCCGTCGCGCGCGAACGCGCGCAGGTCGATGTCGCGCCCGCCGTCGCGGCCGGTCACGTAGTGGTTGGCCCGCAGGCGTACGGCGTCGGCGTCGTCGAACTCGTCGATCGTCCGGCGGTAGTAGCCCATGTCGGAAAGCCACGCCACCACGTCCCGGCCACGGTAGAACCGGGCGACCCGGGGTGCGCTGCCGACGGCGAGGTGCACCCGACGGCCGGCCAGGTGCAGGTCCTCGGCGATCTGGGCGCCGGACTGGCCGCTGCCGACGACGAGCACGTCACCCGCTGGCAGCTGCGCGCTGTTGCGGTACTGCGACGAGTGCAGTTGGAGGATCTTCTCCGGCAGCCGCTCCGCCATCCGGGGAATCAGCGGCACCTGGTACGGGCCGGTGGCGACGACGACGTGGTCGGCGGTGACGGCGCCCGCCGTCGTGGCCAGGTGGAAGACTCCGCCCCGGTCACGCCGCAGACCGGTGGCGCGGACCCCGGTCACCACGGGCGGGCCGAACGACCGCGCGAAGTCCTCGACGTACCGCGCGATCTCGTCGCGGACCATGAAACCGTTCGGATCGTCGCCGGGGTAGGGGAAGCCGGGCAGGTTGCACTGCCAGTTCGGCGTCACCAGGCAGAACGAGTCCCAGCGGCGGTCGCGCCACTCGCCGCCGACCCGGTCGCGCTCCAGGACCAGATGGTCGACGCGGCGTCCGGTCAGGCACTTGCTCATCGCCAGACCGGCCTGGCCGCCACCCACGACGACGACCGTGCGGTGTTCACCGTCCAGCTCAGGGGCGCCGGCGCCGCCCGACAGATGTATCACTCGCGATGCTTCAGACACGTGCCCCAGTACAGTCAGGGATCATGTCGGCGGCGTTGCATCCGGAATGCCCCGCCGTTACGACTCGCCCCGACTCCGAACCTTGCGGGATCAATCCCAGGCCAGGCGGATTACTCGTAGTGAGCGAAAAAGGGCGGCCTTCCACGTTGGCCATCGACAACGTACGATCCGATCTTCGGTGGCGTCGGCATCCGACGTCCGCATCGGTCGTTAACGCGGAGTTACGCTGTGGGTACAACCTTCAGGTACTCGCGAAGCAGCACGGTCTGTCGAGTAGGCGGAAATTGGTCCAGCTCAGGCACGACCGATGAGCGAGGAGCGGATATGACTGGCAGCCGCAACCCCCGGCGTGGGACGACGGCTATCCCGCGCGTGCCGGATCACCGGGTCGACCCGGGTGATTCCACCGGTCGCACCGGCAGTGCCGGCTCCGCCGGCAACGCCGGTTACGACTGGGACCGCTTCAACCCCGACTGGTACGTACAGCACAACTATGCGGAGTTGCGCGACGACGACCGCCGCATCCTGCAGCTGGTCCGCGACTTCTTCGCCACGGTGCTCGACACCGACCGGCCGGTCGGCCGCGGAATCGACGTCGGTTCGGGCGCGAACCTCTATCCGGCCCTGGCCATGCAGCCGTACTGCCGATACATCGAGCAGCGCGAGCGCGGTGGTCAGAACGTCCGCTGGCTGGAGCGCCAACGACCGTGGTATTCGGAGCTGTGGGACCAGTACTGGACGCTGCTCACCCGGCTCCCGGCGTATCAGCGGATGGAGAAACCGCGCGAGGACTTCGCCGCCAAGGTGCGGGTGCGCTGCGGCAACCTGTTCGAACTCGGGCCACGGCAATGGGACGCGGGGACGATGTTCTTCGTGGCCGAGTCTATTTCGGACCAGGAGCGCGAGTTCAAGAGCGCGGTGGAGCGGTTCGTCGGTTCACTCAAGCCGGGTGCGCCCTTCGCAGCGGCCTTCATGCAGGAGTCGGCGGGGTACTATGTCGACGGGATTCGCTTTCCCGCCGTGGCGGTCACCAAAGCGGATGTGGAGCATTGCCTGGAGCCCCTCGCACGTGATGTGGAGACTCACCGGGTTCATTCCGCCAAATCACTGCGTGAGGGTTACAAGGGGATGATTCTCGCCGTCGGGAGGGCGCGCAGACTGCCGGGCTGACGACGGGCTGCCGGGCTGATGAAGGGCTGTGGTCGGTAGCGATGAGGATCCAACCGCGCCAACAACTGATGGAAGTGTGGCAGGCCGTCGCCCGATCGTCATTCTCGGACGGCAGGTGGGTCTGGGGTGGCCGCCACGGGCGCAACTCGATCAGCGACGCCGAGCAACTGATGTGCATCATGGGTCCGGCCACCGAGATCAGCATCTTCAAACTGGACCTTCCCGACGAGACTGCCGAGGACGCCCTCGACGCGCTCAGCATGCTCGGTGACAGCATCGAGATCCCCAAGCTGCTGATCGACGTCATCATCGAATTCCTCACCACGTACACCGACAAGGACGGCACGCCCACCTTCGGGGGCGGCACCTACTTCACCGGCAAGGGCGGAGCCGAGCCGCTTCCGGTCCAGCACGATCTGGACGTCGTCGACTCCTTCTCGGTATCCGTACGGCTGTCCCTGGCCACGATCGGGTTCGCCCGGGTGTTCCGCCGCATCGTCACCCGGCAGGCGCTGCGCGAGAAGGTGGACCTGCTCGAGGAGTTGGCCGGCAAGCGGCTCACCGCGGCCATGGTCGGGCTGCTGCGCAGCTTCAGCGTCAACGTGTTCGACGTGCACTCGCCCGAGGGCCAGTTCCTCTGTCGGATGCTCAACCACGACCGGTCGCCGACCGGCCAGATGATCGACGAACTCCGCGAGCAACTCCGCCAGATCAACGCCGGCCTGCGTGACATCACACTGGGCAGTGGCCAGGTGAGCGACCTCGACAACGACAACAAGCTGTTCGAGTGCGGCTGGTCGTGGGGGATCGTGAAGGGCGCCCCGAAGGTGGAGACGAGCGCCGACGCCGGAACCCAGCGTGACGGCACCGCCCAGCACGCGCCCTACCTGTACTTCACCGTCGTCGCCCTGGACGGCATCGAGGATCTGTTCTCGGAGCGGACGCGCATGCTGAACCTGCTCACCGAGGAGCAGCAGCGGCTGTCCCGATCGCTTCAGCTGAGGTGGGACCTCACCCAGTCCTACTGGTCGAAGATCGGCCGGTTCGGGCGCGGGCGCTGGCCGCTGGAGGACATGCCGTGGCGGACCACCGATGGCGCCGAGGGCGACTACCTCACGCTGCTGGTGTCGTCCATCATGGTGAAGGAGCTGTCCAACCGGCAGGCGTCCGGCCAGGACTTCGCCCGGGTCGCCAGCATCCTGGAGGAGCTGGCCGGCCGGGTCCGCATCACCCGCCGGGCGCTCACCGGCGACCAGGCGGTCTCGCTGCACCACCCGGGCTTCGCCGTCGACCTGCTGGGCAGCGAGGATCTCGGCGGGCCGCAGCTGACCTGGCTGCTCAACGACTTCTCGCCGCAACTGCTCAGGCAGACGCTGCGGGTGGCGGGTCAGCTGCGTGACACCACACTGCGGACCGATGCGGTGGCGCTGGCCGACCGGGTCTGGGAAGGGCACCTGATCAAACGCCGGCTGAGCGGTGGCAAGACCGGCCAGCTGTGGGACCAGCCGAGCGAGGTGTACCCGGAGCTCGAGCCCGGCAAGCCACTGCCGTCCTGGTACTACACCGAGCGCGTGGTCAGCTGCCTGGTCAGCGCCGCCCAGTTCCTCGGCAAACCACCACAGCCCAGCAGCGGACTGACCGAGGTCGCCACCGACCTGCTCGCCGAGGTCGACCACCTGTTCGACCAGGAGATGCTGAGCGTGGCCGCCGAGGCGGGGCCGACCATGCGTACGACCCTTCAGGGCCTGCGGTCGGCCCTGAACCGGGCCCACGAGGTGCTGGACGAGCGTCCGGGCACCGCCTCGGCGCTCGCCTCGTACGTGCTGATCGAACTCGACCGTCTGAAGGCGGCCCGGGACAAGGCTGTGGGGGCCGGCTGAATGCTCGTCTTCGCGGCTTCCGACAAGGGCGGCACCGGGCGCACGGTGACCAGCAGCAACATCGTCTACCGGCGGGCGCTGCAGGGCGGCGACGTCTGCTACCTCGACTTCGACTTCGGCTCACCCACGGCGGGCGCGGTGTTCCAGATCGCCAGCGTCACCCGGGGGACCGTCCAGGGCGGGCTCCACGCGTACCTGCACGGGGACCTCGCGGAGCCGCACGTGGTCGACGTGTGGACCGAGTCCGAGCGCGACGCCCTGCGTAGCCAGCCGCCGGGTGCGGGGCGGCTCATGCTCTACCCCGGCGACAGCGGTGGGGGAGAGTTCGTCACCGGCCCGGAGACGGTACGCCGCTGCGTCGACCTCTTCCTGCGCTTGGAGGAGGAGTACGACCTGTGCCTGATCGACCTGAGCGCCGGCCGGTCGTACGCGGTCGACGTGGTGCTGGCAGCGACCGCCCAGCCCGAGCTGGCGGCGATCGCCAGCCGGTGGCTGGTGTTTCACCGCTGGACCCGTCAGCACATCTACGCCGCGGCCGACCTCCTCTTCGGACAGCGCGGGATCATCGACGCCGGGGTCGCCCGGGGCCACGACCGGGAGCAGTTGACGAGATCGATCCGGCTCGTCCGGACCGCCGTGGTCGACCCCAACGCCGACGACCTGGCGGGGCTGCGTGCTGCTCAGGTCGCGTGGCTGCGCGACTGCAACTACAGCCTGCAGCGGCTGGCCAGGGAGAACCGGATCGGTCGGACGATGGTGCTCGGCACGGTGCCGCTCGACCCGATGCTGCAGTGGCGCGAGCAGCTCGTCTCCGACGACGACGTGGTACTGACCCAGGTCGCGAACTCCGCGACGGTGGAGGCGTTCGACAGCCTCGCCCAGCGGCTGACCGACGACTCCGCCTGGGAGGGACTGTGAGCCGGTCGGAGGTCGACGTCACCGAGGCGCTGGCCGAGCGGCCGATGCGCGCGCTGCCCCTGGCCCACCTGTCGCTGGAGGTGGGCCACCTGTACTTCGAGGACCTCCTCACCGGCGTGGAGGGCGTGAGCGCGTACTTCCAGGGGGTGGCCCGGTGGGCCGACACGGTACGCGCCGCGGCGACCTCCGCGCAGGGCCGGCCGCGGATCAGCACCTGCTTCCTGATCGACGACTACTTCGGGCCGCAGCGGCCGCCCGATGAGGTCATCCCGATGCTGCTGCAGGCGTCCCGGGTCGCCGGGCTGGAGATCGACTATCTGGTACGGGAGTCGGCCTGCGCCGAGGCCGAGGGCGTACCGCTGGCCGCGCTGGTGGAGGAGCGCATCGTCGCCGAGCCGCCGCCGCACACCAACGGCTCGCGCCCGCCCGTGAACGAGACCGGGTGGCTGTGCAACGGGCAGCGCTCGCCGGTCGCACCCGTGGTCGCGGCGATGCAGGCCGCGGTGTCCTGGGCCCCGCCGGTCGAGACCGCCGCCACCCGGCACTCCGTCTTCGTCGATGTGGAGCTGTGGAACGAGGGCGCACGGGGGCGGGTGTGGTCGTGCGCGTACCTCGCCGCGGTATGGCAACTGCTGCGCCTCGGTGCGCTGCGGTACGACGGGGAGCCGGTCGCCGTGCCGCGGCCGGTGGACGGCGGCTACCCCGACGAGTGGAGCAGCCTCCCGGCCGTGATCCAGCTCAACCCCGCCGCGGCTCCGTTCGCCGCGTACCGCGCCGTGTCGGTGCTGCCCCGCCGCTTCCTCCTCACCGAGCAGGCGGTGCGTACGATCCTCAGCCAGATCGCGGTCGACCGGGCGGTCATCGAACAGACCCGGGCGCGGGCGCACGCCGAGGGCATCGAGCTGCCGCCCGACGTCACGGACCGGATCGACTACGTCTTCGCCGGCGACCCGCCAGCGGTCAGTCGAGGTCCCGGGCCGACTCCCACAGGTCCTTGAACCGCTGCATCCGGTCGCGTACCCGCGCCGGCCGCAGTTCGAGGCGGGTGGTCAGGATCGACGGCGCGATGGCGCCCTCGACTCGCGACGCGGGGGTCACCTCGTAGCTGATGCCCTCGTCGAACAGGATGAAGTCGAACAGCGAACTGCGGCGCAGGCCGGGAATCGCCGACGAGTCGAGGATCCGGACGTGGATGCCGATCTCCCGCTGCAGTCGGCAGACGCCGAGGAAGTCCTCGTCGGCCAGGTCGGGCTTGTCCAGGATGAACACCCGGCGGATGTGGACCCCCCGCTGGATCGCGTCCCGCTGGCAGTCGAGGTACCGCTGCCCGAGGTCGCTGGACCACAGGCCGCCGTCGACGAAGCCGTCGCCACCGGCGTCCACAGTGGTCAGGCTCGTGGCGTCGATGCTCGTCTCCACGGTCCTGGTCAGCGACAGCATCCAGTCGCGGTCCTCGCCCTCGTAGATGACGTTTCCGCCGTCGCCGAGTTCCTTGAGGAACTCCGACATCCGGCTGATCTCGGCCTGGGCGAACCGGAAGACGAGCGGCGGCGCCGCGGCGTCGATCTGGGTCGAGTGCCGGACGAGTTGGATCAGCCCCTCGGTCGCCAGTGCGGAGTCCTCCACCAGGCCGAAGAGCTTGGTGGCTTCGTTGATCGTGGAGAAGCCCGTCTTCACCCGCTGCTCGATCTCGCGGGCGTGCCGCTCCTGTCCCAGCTCGACCTTTGCCAGCCGTTTCTCGAAGTCGCCCAGCAGTTGGGTGATGAGGACGACGCCACCGATGAAGACCGAGATGGTGATACTCCAGATCTGGAGCGCCTCGGAGGCGTCCGCGACAACGTTCGTGATGAAGTAGGCGAGGCCGCCGACGCCGAGCGAGAGGGCGATCTTTCGCGGTACGTCCGTTCGGAACGCGCGCTCGTGCCAGTGCCCCGTGCCGTTCATGCTCGCCCCCCGCTTCCGCCCAGTAAGGCCTCCAGCAGTCCGATGGTGGCCAGGGCCATGTGGTCGCGGATGCGCTCGACCGACACCTGCCATTGCCGATTGA
Source organism: Planosporangium mesophilum (assembly GCF_016863255.1). GTDB lineage: Bacteria > Actinomycetota > Actinomycetes > Mycobacteriales > Micromonosporaceae > Planosporangium > Planosporangium mesophilum. Next base: position 30,559 of record NZ_BOON01000046.1, on the reverse strand, counting down.
GGCCTGGCCGGCGTTCCAGTCGCTGCCACAGCCCCGCCGAGACCTCGGTGCCCCGGGCACCCGGCATCCACAGATGCAACAGGTGATCCACGGCAGGGCGCAGGGCGCGCACGGCGTCGGGGCCGGCGCTGACCCCGATCCGGCTGCGCTCCAGCGTTCGCAGCAGCGTCGTCAGCAACCAGTCGTGGAGGGCGAAGTCCTCGCAGAACTCCACCACGCTCGCGACCTCCGCCCGGCTGCACGACAGCAGCGCGGTGCGCAGCGTCGGGTTCTCCATGCGGAACCGGATGACGTCGGCGGACGGGTGGTCGGCGAGGATCGCGGCCCATCGCAGGCGGGTACGCGCGGCGCGAAGCGGTGGCCTGCGATCGAGCCGGCGCGAGGCCTGCACCGCGTCGACGGCTCGGGCGCTGATGGCGCGGACGTCCAGTGCCGTGGCGGGGTGCTCGGGGTGGACGAACTGCTCGGCCAGTTCGGGGATGTCGACCTTGCCGATCACCTCGACGCGCCCCGGCCTGGCGAGGTAGTGCGACCACGGCAGTCGGTGCGTGACGGCGCTCGGCGTGAGCCGTACCAGCGCGGAGCCCTGCAGGATCTGACCGCCGGTGATGGACGTCCGGCACGCCACCGTGCCGACGGCGCGGGCGCGGCTGGCGGGTACCGGAAGGCCACAGTCGACACCCGTGAGCGTCTCCGGTGAGACCGCGTGGGCGATCGGGCGCTCGAAGCGGCGTACCCGTTCGCTGCGCGACAGGGCAAGGACCTCTTCACATGATGACGGGGACAGCGCGGTCGAATGCTGCAACAGCCCGGTGTGTACTTCGCCGAAGATCAGCGTGGATCCATCGGTCATAGAGATCCTCCCCGACGCGGAGCACGCGTGAGTTTGATTCCATCCCATGGCCCACTGCCAATGCAACTGTTGGTATTCACATCGTGACGCAGTCGCCTTAGTCTCGAATGATGCGCCCCAAGCCGGAGGTTCTGGTCATCGGCGCGGGCGTGTCCGGTCTGACGACGGCGTTGCTTCTCGCAAAAAACAATCTCCGCGTCCGGATCTGGACGCGTGACGCTCTGCTCCGGACCACCTCCTGCGCCGCCGGTGCGCTCTGGGGACCGTACCTGGTCAGCGACCAGAGGGTACTGCCGTGGGCCACGCAGACCCGGCTGGAACTGGAGCGGCTCGCGGTGCGGGATCGCTCGTGCGGGGTCCGGGTCGTGTACGGCCACGAGGCCGCCCGTACCGCCGCGCCGCCGCCCGGCTGGGCGACCGAGCTGCCCGGTTTCCGGACCAGCCGACCGGACGAACTGCCCGCCGGATTCACCACCGGATGGTGGTATCGGGCGCCCATTGTCGACATGCCGACATACCTGCGGTACCTGTACGACCGGTTCACCGACTGCGGCGGAAAGCTCGACCAGCGCGCGGTGGGCTCGCTCGCCGAGGCCGTCGCCGAGGCGCCCGTCGTCGTCAACTGCGCCGGGTACGACGCGCGCAACCTGGTCCCCGACGCGTCGCTGCGCCCCACCCGCGGCCAGATCGTGGTCGTGGACGACCCCGGGATCGAGGAGTTCTTCGCCGAGCACGACGAGTCCGAGGAGCCGACCTACATCCTGCCCCAGCACGACCACGGTCGGGTGGTCCTCGGCGGGAGCGTGGAGCCGGGCCGGACCGACCGGGTCCCCGACGAACGGATCTCCACCGCCATCCGGCGGCGCTGCGCCGAGGTGATGCCCGCGCTGCGCGACGCCAGGGTGGTGGAGGTACGGGTGGGGCTGCGCCCGACCCGGTCGCGGGTACGCCTGGAACGGACCGCCGTCGACGGAGGCCACGTCATCCACAACTACGGGCACGGCGGCGGCGGGGTCACCCTGTCATGGGGGTGCGCCCACGACGTGCTGTCGCTGATCAACGCGATCTAGAATCCTGAGAGCGAGATCGGCTCGCGCTCCTGTCCAGCCCGTTGAGAGAGTTCCGATGATCTTCATTACCGCCAAGTTCCGGGTACTTCCCCAGCACGCCGACCGGTGGCCCGAGATCGCCGACGAGTTCACCCAGGCGACCCGAGCAGAGCCGGGCTGCCTGTGGTTCGACTGGTCCCGCAGCCTCGACGACCCGAACGAGTACGTCCTGGTCGAGGCGTTCCGCGACGGGGACGCCGGTGCCGCGCACGTGCAGTCCGAGCACTTCAAGACCGCCCAGCGGACGCTGCCCCCGCACCTCGCCGAGACGCCCCGCATCGTGAACTTCGCGGTTCCGCAGGACGACTGGTCGCAGCTCGGCGAGATGGCGGTACCCGAGCGCGGCTGAGCGGTACCCGTCAGGCGACGAGCTCGACGCGCCCGCTGTCGAGGTCGTACCGGCCGCCGACCACGACCAGCGCCCCGGCGCGGGCGCGGTCGGCGAGCTGGTCGTCGGCCTTCAACCGGGCGACGGTCAGGGCGGTCTGCGCCCGCACCGTGTTGTCGACGACGTCTCCGGGCTGCCGGACGGCGATCTCGTAGGCCGGGCGCAGGGCGTCGACGACGGCCTGGATGTGCCCCGGAGCCCGGCCCGCGTGGTCCTCGACGGCCTCGATGGTGGCGGCCACGGCCCCGCACCGCGTGTGGCCGAGAACCATGATCAGCCCGGTGTCGAACTCGGCTGGTCCGAACTCGATGCTGCCCAGCACCACGTCGTCCACGCTCTGCCCGCCGGTACGGACCACGAAGAGGTCGCCGAGCCCGCGGTCGAAGACCAGTTCGGGCGGTACCCGGGAGTCGATGCACGAGAAGACGACGGCGAACGGCGACTGGCCCGCCGCGACCGCCTCGCGCCGGGCGATCGACTGGTGGGGGTGCCGGGGACATCCGCTCACCCAGCGCCGGTTGCCCTCGAGGAGGAGGGCCAGCGCGTCGCGGGGGCCGGCCGGCCAGGGTTCGGTGATCGTTTCGGTCGCGGCAGTTGTGCTGGTCGCCGGGGTCGCGGCGGCCGGCGGGGTGAGCGCGGCCGCGAGGCCGGCGCCGCCGGAGAGGCCGGCCAGGCGGAGGAGACGGCGACGGGACAGGGTTCGGTACATGACGAGTCCTGGTGCGGAAAGCAGGTCTCCCCATTGTTTCGCCCACCGGACCGGCCCGTTCCGGTGGGTCAGCGCGGGGGGATGGCGCTCAGGGCGCGTCGGTGCCGGTCGCGGCACGCGATCAGGACGCCCCGGTGAGCGCGGCGAAGACGATGATGTTGTCGAGGTAGTTGCCGGTTTGTCGGTCGAAGGTGCCGCCGCAGGTGATGAGGCGGAGTTCGGGTCGGGTGGTGGGGCCGTAGACCTTGGTGGTGGGGAAGTTGGTTTTGGGTGCCTGTTCGGTGCGGTAGACGGTGAAGCGGGTGGTGGTGGCGTCTTTGCGGGTGATGAGGATGGGGTCGCCGGGGTGTAGGTCGCGCAGGTGGTAGAAGATTCCGGGTTCGTCGTAGCCGTCGACGTGGCCGAGGATGACGCTGGCGCCGGTTTCGCCGGGGGTGGGTCCGGGGGCGTACCAGCCGGCTTGTGCGGGGTTGGTCAGGGGTGGGACCTGGACGGTGTGGTCGGGGTTGAGGTTGAGCGGGATGAGGGTGGACTGGGCGTCGATGGTGGGGATGGACAGTCGTACCGGTACCGACCTCGGCAGCGCCGTCCGGCTGGGCTGAGGGGACGGCGTCCGGGCCGGCCATCCCGCCGATCCTCCAGGAGCGATCGGCGGGATGGCCACGGCGGTCCGGGACGGTTCGGGTGTGATCGGCGTCCGCGCGGGCTGGAGCAGGGGAGGAGGGAGCGCGGCCAGGACGACCAGGACACCGATCACGCCGGCGCCGCGAACCGGTCGTGGGGTGTCACTGCTCATGCCTGACCCGCCGCCGGCGCGTCAGGGCGATGCCGACCGGAGTGAGGATCACGGCACCGGCCAGCGCGAGCGAGATCGTGGCGTCGGTCCCGGCGGTACCGCCACCACCCGTCACGGGCGCGCCGGTGGGCGTCGGGGCCACGGTGGACTGGCTCGGCGTCGGGCACGGGCTCGGCGCCGTGGGGCACTGGGTCGGCGATGGCGACGCGGTTGCTGTCGCTGTTGCCGTTGCTGTCGCTGTTGCGGTCGCCGCCGCAGGCGCCGACGGCGACGGGCTCTCCTGGGCCGAGACGGCCCCAGCGGTACCGCCCAGCGCCATCACCGTGAGCGACACCACCGTCAACAGCCGCGGCCACACTCTGCCGCGTCGACGGGCCGGACGCCTCGATGCGTCATCGATCGTTTTGGGCACCACTACCCCCTTGAGATCACAGGTGAACTACTGGGGTTCCGCCTTCGCCATTTCGTGCGACATGCGACCACGCGTGGTGCGAACTGAGCCGGCGGTGCAAGGCGGCCGGACAACGGAGCTACACCATTGGGGTTAGGCCGCCTGCGGTAGATGTGCTACCCGGATAGTGCGGCCCTATCCGCCCAAGCCGTCAGCCTTGCGGAGATCTTTCAGAGTTCGGCTCGGCTCCGATGTGGGCGCCCAACTGCCCGCAGCACTCCGGCAGCACTCTCGGGCTGACGGCGAAGAAGGAGCAGGGCGTGACGGCTGCGCGAGCTGCGCGCATCCATCACACCCTGCTACCGAACCTAGGGGTAGCTGACGACGTTGACCGGGGTCGTGGCGGTACCCGTCGCCGGGCCGCCGACGTCGTTGATGACGTGGGCGATCGTGCCCATGCCGCCGAGGGACACGGTGAGCAGGTCGTGGAACCGTACCCCGGCCCGGTTGGGTGTCTCGAAGCCGTGCTCGGCCACGATCGAGGGGTCGGCGGTGAAGTTGCAGTAGCTGCCCAGGCCCCACGCCTCGTGGCTGGTCACCGAGTCCGCGACCTTGTAGGCCGCGTACCCCCTCGCACCGGTACGCCAGGCGGACTGGCTCGGCGGGTCGTACGGCATCTCGTTCTGCAGGAAGATGGTCCGGCCGCCCTGACCGTTCCAGACGACCTCGTCCTTCTGGTAGTGCTCGACGAACAGGCCGAGCGCCGTCACGTTGGCGCCGTTGACGATCAGCCCGGTGTCGGCGGTGTTCACCGTCCAGCCCACGCCCGTACCGTGGTCGGCGCGCCAGGCCCAGATGTGGTCGATGATGGTGTTGGCGCTGTTGACCACGAGGCTGGTGGTCGCCTTGCCGGCGCCCGCGCCGCCGATGCGGAAGAAGGCGTCCTGGATCGAGATGGGGTTGCCGGCGTGGCCGGCCGTCGCACCGGCCGGGCCGACCTGAAGCAGGACCGGCGAGTTCACCGGGCCGGCGTCGAAGAGCAGGCCGGCGAGCTTGACCCCGTCGACGTCGGCGACGCTCATCGGTACGACGCCGTTGTCCGGGATCAGCGTCGCATAGCCCAGGCCGAGTACGACCGTGTTCGCCCGGGTGACGTTGACGGTCTGGTTCAGGTGGTAGATCCCCGGTGTGAAAAGCAGGTTCAGGCCCTGGGCGAGCGCGGCGTTCAGGGTCGCGGCGCTGTCGCCGGGCTTGGCGACGTAGAACTGGGACAGCGGGAGGGACGAGCCGGGCGTCGACCCGCCGCTCCACGTCGTGCCCTGCGAGTTGGTCCGCAGCGACGGTACGAACACGTTGTAGTTTCCGCTGCCGTCGAGGTACAGGTACGGCTTCTCCCGGCTCACCGGGGTCTGCGGTACCACCGTGTACGGCGGGTTCGGGAAGCTCTGCGCCGGGGCGCCGGCCACGCCGGAGAACGTCATGTTCCACACGCCGTTGGTCCAGCCGCCGATCTGGCTGTCCCGGGTGAACCACTGCTGCTGGGAGTACGGTCCGACGGTACCGTCGACCTTGCTGTCGGAGATGTAGCCGCCGCTGGCCCAGCCGTAGCCGTTCGGCGCGAGGTTCAGCCCGCCCCGGATGTGCACCCGCCGCATCGGCGCGGCCTGCGCGACCGCCCAGCGGTCGGTCCCGTTGGAGGGGACCACGGCCAGGTTCTCCACCGAGCGCCAGAAGTTCTGGGTGGCGTTGCCGTTGAACCAGCCGGCGTCGACGGTGACGTCGCCGTTGATCGTGACGTCGTCAGGGTTGCGGCCCAGCCCCGCGATCGAGGTGTAGAAGCCGATCTGGGCGTTCAGGCCACTGTACGTGCCGGGCTTGAACAGCAGCGCGTACCGCTGCGTGCCGAACTGGTTGCTCTCCTGCTGGCGGAACACCGAGTCCAGTTGGGACTGGATGCTCGCACTCGACATCGCCGGGTCGAAGACCAGCACGTTGGGGCCGAGGGAGCCACCGCCGGGCAGCGGGGGTGGCGTGCCGCCCCCGCCCAGGCTGCCGTACACCTGGAACTCCCACAGCGAGTAGCCGTAGCCGGTGGCCCGGGCGGTGCCGTACATCCGCACGTACCGGCCGGTGCCGCCGACGGTGAGGGTCTCGGTGCCGCCCTTGCCGGTGGTGGTGGAGTAGATGCTGGTCCAGGTGGTGGCGTCGGCGGAGACCTGGATCTGGTACGCGGTGGCGTAGGCGGCCTCCCATTGCAGGACCACCTGGTCGACGGTGGCGGTGGCGCCGAGGTCGACCTGGAGCCACTGCGGGTCGGAGAAGGCGCTGGACCAGCGGGTGCCGGTGTTGCCGTCGGCCGCCGCCGAGGCGGGCGTGCCGGAGTTCTCCACCGACGACGCTGTCACCGGCTTGCCCTGGGACAGCAGCGTCCCGGCGGCGTTGGCCGGCGGCGTGGCCAGCATGACGGAGCCAACGACCAGTGACAGTGCCGCCGCGACGACGGCGGCGAGACGGGCGGACCTTCTGCGGGCCGCCGGCGCGGAACCGAGTTGCATGGGCGTCTCCCTGATAGGGGTGTGCGCGCCGGAACGCGGCCGCCGGGGTGCACACGAGCCGCGCGGGCGTGCGGGAGGGCGCCGGACCCAGGCGTCGGATCTGGAGTGTCGGACCGCTGCCCAGGTTCGGAGTCCGGGCTGAGAAAGCGCTCTCTTCCCTAGAGACTCGTACACCTTTGTTTAACTGTCAAGATAAGTCTGACCGCAGGTCGCGGCGGTGATGTTATTGCTGCATGTCAATACCTGGCGCCCGGCCGTCCGGGCGCGGCCACGCGACGGGACGGGCCCCGGTGGAACGTTCCACCGGGGCCCGTCAGCGGATTGTCCGCGACCGTGGAGGTCAGACCGGGCAGGTGCTTCGGACCTGCGAGTACGCGCTGCCGGTCCAGTCACAGGCGAACGGGCTGAACCGGGTGTCGTCATCCAGGAACCGCTTGAACCACGACACCAACGCCTTCGAGACGTCGGGGTTGGAGCTGTTGGGGAAGTTGTGCCCCGCCCCGGCCAGTTCGACGTACTCCTTCTCGCTGGACGCCACGCCGTTGTACATCGGGATCGCGTGCTGGGAGGGAGGTGCGATCGTGTCGTTCTGGCCGCCCATGATCAGGACCGGGTTCTTGACCCCCGGCCAGGACGTGGTGGTGTGCCACGGGGCCAGGGGCACCCCGGCGCGTACGGACGGGCGCTGGTTCATGGCCGACAGCGTGCCGCCGCCGCCCATCGAGTGCCCGGCGACGCCCTGCCGCGTGGAGTCGACCCGGTCGCGGACCGCGGCCGGCGCGGAACTTCCGGCCCAGTCCAGCGCCTTCAGCAGTTGGGTGCCGCGGCTGTCGGGCTGGTCCAGGGTGGAGTTGGTCTCGATGCCGACGACCACGAAGCCCCAGGACGCCAGGCGCGGCCCCATCCAGGCGAACGGCGCCCAGCGTTCGGTGTACCCGGGCGAGATCGCCACCACCGGGAACTTCTCGTTGGCGGTCGGGTAGTACACCATGCCCCCGCCGAATCCACTCTGGCCGGTGATGCTCGCCGAGGTGACGCTGTAGCTGCCGTTGCCGGTGATGTTCGAGGCGGTCGGGGCGAGCCCTCGCTCGGTCGCCCACGCGTTCGGCGCGAGCACGCCGACGCCGGCGAGGGCCAGCGCGACGACCGCGGTGGCGGCGGTTACGACCCGGCGCAGCCGCCGGGGGAGGTGATCCTGTCGCTGCACTTCTGCTCCCTGGGGGTAGGGGGAGTTGGTAGCGATCAGGATGAGGTGCGCCAACTGCGGCGCGAACCGGTGATTTCACCAGTCATGCGGCGCTGTCGCCCGGGCGGGGGACAGGACCGGCTACGGGCCGGTCACCGCTGCGTCGGCGCCGCGGAGTCCGGGCGGTTCCCCGAGGGGTTGTGGTTGCCCGAGGGGCTACAGCAGGCCGGCGATCGGCAGGATCGACAGCCGGCAGGGGACCGGCCCGGGGTGGGCCGGGTCGAGGGCGTTGAGCACGTCGGTCAGCGCGACCGGGTCGTACGGGGTCCCGAGGTGGTCGGGGTTGGACAGTCGGCACTGGTCCTGCACGGTGAGGTTGGTGACGTTGGCCGCCGGGGCCAGGAAGGCCGAGCTGTACGGGGTGACGACCTCGTCCGCCTTCGTTGTGATCACCGTGTAACTGATGCCGGGTACCGTCTCGCCGCCGGAGTTGAGCGCGGTGATGAACGGCGACCCCACCTCCTGCTCCACGCAGGACTGGCAGGGGATGCCGAGGAGGGAGTTGGTCGGGTCGAGGGTGCCGATCCGGCGGCCGAGCTCGGTGAGGCCGGCGATGGTGGTCCCGTGGTTGCTGGGGTTCAGGGCCACCAGCTTGCTGATCTTCCGCGCACCACCGAGGTGCTTGATGTAGTAACGGGGCATCATGCCACCCTGCGAGTGGCCCACGATGTCCACCGTCGAGGCGCCGGTGGCGGCCAGTACGCGGTCGATGAACGTGGCCAGCTGCGCGGCGCTGTCCGCGATCGGGCCGGTGCCTTGGCCCGGCGCGTAGGGAGACGATCCGCCGTAGTTCAGCGCGAAGACGCAGTACCCGTTGTCGACCAGCAGTGGGGCGGCGGCACCCCAGTTGTCGTTCATGTTCTCGAAGGTGCCGTGGACCAGGACGACCGGACGCGGGTGACGCGCGGGGGGCTTGCAGGACCAGTCGTTGGCGCCGGCCGGCGGCTGGGAGCCGAGCAGGAACCCGGTGGTGAAGCCGACCGGGAAACTGTTGGTGAGCGGGAGGCGGTTGGTGAGCGGGAGGCGTACCTCGGCCGTGGCCGGCTGAGCGCTGGTCACCACGAACCCCAGCAGCACGGCGCAGCCGAGCGCCAAGACGCCCAGCAGAGTCCCGCGTCTTCTCATCGCTGTACCGGCTTCCATTGAGGACGACAGAGGTGGTGCGGGACCTTAACAGCGCGGTCAGGGGGCGTCAACGAATGGAAATGCGCTGGTCAGGAAGTAGGTCCCCGGATGCCAGGATTCTCGGCGACGCCGGCCGCGTTCCTGTCACCGGCGTGAGTGTTTTCTGGTCCCGTTCCGCCCGTCGCTGTCCGTCGGCGCAGTGAGCACGTTGGGTACGCGGCGTTGACAGTCCGGTAAGGCCTCTCGATACTCGTCGGTAACTTCCGGTCGTGCCCCGCTGCCGGCACCATGACCGGTGCGTATGCCTTGGACATGCGTATGCCTTGGACATGCGTATGCCTTAGACAGTTGCCAGCCGCGACCGAGCCGGCACCGCCGGCCGGAGGAGGATGACGGAGTTGCCGGGACGGCAGGCGGCCGATGCGACCAGCGGACTCGACGAGCCGTGGCTGGCGCTGCCCCGAGACTTCGCCGAGAAGGTGCGCGCCGAGCGGGCCGGCCTCGCCGCGGAGATAGTACGGGAGATCCGGCGCCAGGTCCCCGCGTACAACCGGCCGCTCTCCGGCCGCTTCGGCACCGGGATCCAGCGCGGTGTGGAGACCGCGCTCCAGGAGTTCACCGACCTCGTCGAGGGCGGCGGGCCGATCCTGGCCGAGCGGGCCAGGGTGTACCGCGCCCTCGGTCGCGGCGAGTTCCGCGAGGGGCGCAGCCTGGACACGCTGCAGGCGGCGTACCGCCTGGGCGCCCGGGTGGCGTGGCGACGCTACGCGCGGATCGCGCGGCGGATCGGCCTGGAGCCCGAGCTGATGATCGTCCTCGCCGAGGCGGTCTTCGCGCACATCGACCAGATCGCCGCCGCCTCGGTCGCCGGGTACGCGCAGGCCAAGGCCGACGCGGCCGGTTCGATCGACCGCCAGCGCCGTCGCCTGCTGGACCTGCTCCTGCGCGGCACCGCGCCGGCCGGGGATGCCGTTCCGGCCGGTGATGCCGTTCCGGCCGGCGGTGGCGCGCCGGCCGAACTTGCCCAGGCGGCCGCCGACGCCCGGTGGCCGCTTCCCGAGCGGCTCGCCTGTGCGGTGCTGACCCGGCCGGATGCCAGGAACGGTGGCTCTCCTCCCGGACGTCCGACGCGGTGGCCGGAGGAGGTCCTGACCGACCTCGACCGCCCCGATCCCTACGTGCTCCTGCCCGATCCGGCCGCCCGGTTGGACGACCCGGAGCTGCGCCGGGCGCTGCGGTCCTGGTCGGCCGTTGTTGGCCCGACCGTACCGGTGGCGATGGCGGCGGACTCGCTGCGCTGGGCGCGGCGGCTCCGCGACAAGCTGGCGCGCGAGGGCTCGGCGCTCGATGCGCCCGTCCTGTCCGACCGGCGCCTGGCCGACCTGCTACTGCTCGCCGACGAGCCGCTGGTCGGCCTGCTCGGCGAGCGGCGGCTGGCGCCACTGGCCGACCTGACCGTCAAGCAGCGCCGCCGGTTGGAGTCGACCCTGCTGGCCTGGCTGACCACCGGCCGGGGTACCGCCGCCGAGGTCGCAGCCCGGCTGGGCGTACACCCGCAGACCGCGCGCCAGCGGATGCGCCGGGTCCACGCGCTGTTCGGCGACGCGCTGGCCGAGCCGGAGGTCCGCTTCGAGCTGGAGGTCGCGCTGCGCGGCTGGGCGCTGCCGGACGGGATCTAGTCGGAGCCCGTCGCGCTCACCGCTGGATCGACTTCACCTCGAGGAACTCTGCCAGCCCGTGCGCGCCAAGCTCACGGCCGACCCCCGACTGCTTGTACCCGCCGAACGGCGCGAGCGGGTTGAACGCGCCCCCGTTGACGTCGACGGCGCCGGTACGCAGGCGCCGGGCGACCGCGACGGCCCGGTCCTGATCGCCGGACCACACGGCGCCGGCGAGGCCGTACTTCGAGTTGTTGGCGATGGCCACGGCGTGGTCGTCGTCGTCGAACGGGATGACCGCGAGGACCGGTCCGAAGATCTCCTCCTGCGCCACGGTGCTGTCGGGGTCCACGTCGGCCAGTACGGTCGGTGCGACGAAGTACCCGGTGTCGGGTACCGGGGCGTCGAGCCCTCCGGTCACCAGCCGGGCGCCCTCGGCGAGCCCGCGCTCGACGTACCCGCGTACCCGTTCCCGCTGCCCCGCCGAGACCAGCGGGCCGAGCCGGGTCGCGGGGTCGAACGGGTCGCCGAGCCGGTACCCGCCGGCCGCCTTGCCGGCCAGGTCGACCGCCTCGTCGTACCGGCTGCGGTGCACCAGCATCCGGGTCCAGGCGGTACAGGTCTGGCCGGAGTTGAGGAAGGCGTTGCCGACGCCGACCTTGACCGCGCCCGCGAGGTCGGCGTCCTCGAAGATGATGTTGGCCGACTTGCCGCCCAGTTCCAGGGAGACCCGGGCGATCCGGTCGGCGGCCAGCCGGCTGATCTGCGTACCGGTCGCGGTGGAGCCGGTGAACGAGACCATGTCCACGCCCGGGTGCGCGGCGAGCGCGGCGCCGGCGACCGGGCCGGTCCCGGTGACCAGGTTGACCACGCCCGGCGGCAGGCCCGCCTCGTCGACAGCGTCGAACAGCAGGTACGCCACGAGCGGGGTCAGCTCGGCGGGCTTGAGCACGACAGTGCAGCCGGCGGCCAACGCGGGCGCCACCTTCGCCACCACCTGGTGCAGTGGGTAGTTCCAGGGGGTGATCGCACCGACGACGCCGACCGGCTCGCGTACCACGAGCGAGTTGCCGACCGTCTCCTCCTCCGGGGGCGACGCGGCGAGCGTGACGTAGCTGTCCAGTACGGTCAGCGGCAGGCCGGCCTGTACCCGGGCGGCGATCTTCAGCGGCGTACCGAGTTCGCACGCGACGGTGTGGGCGATCTCCCCGGCGCGGGCGGTGAGGCGGCGGTGCAGGCGTTCGAGGTGGGCGGCGCGCTCGGTCGGCGCCAAGGCGGCCCAGCCGGGGAACGCCGCGCGGGCGGCGGCGACAGCCCGGTCGACGTCGGCGGCGGTGCCGGCGGGGACCCGGCCGATGACCTGTTCGGTGGCCGGATTCTCCACGCTGATCTCGTCGGTACCGAGCGGCGACACCCATCGTCCGCCGATATGGAAGCCGGTGCGGTAGGTCGGCGCGGGCTCTGCTGCGGAGTTCATGGAGGCCCCTCGGCTCGGATGGCTGACCGGATTCGCTCCGGTGAAACTAGCACTGCTAGTTTCGGACGGATAGTCCGGCAGTTCACGCCTGACCACTTAAAGGAGCGTCATGCGTCCCGTCTATTTCGTCGCCGCCCGCCGCACCCCGATCGGCCGGCTGCGCGGCGCCCTGTCGACCGTACGCCCGGACGACCTCGCCGCCGAGGTGGTCCGCGGCCTGCTCGCCGACGTGCCCGATCTGGACCCGGCCCGCATCGACGACGTGTACTGGGGCGCGGCCAACCAGGCCGGCGAGGACAACCGCAACGTCGCGCGGATGGCCGTCCTGCTCGCCGGCCTGCCCGACAGCGTCCCCGGCGCCACCGTCAACCGGCTGTGCGCCTCCGGGCTGGAGGCGGTCACCAGCGCCGCCCGGGCGGTCGCCGCGGGCGACGCCGACATCGTGGTCGCGGGCGGCTCCGAGTCGATGAGCCGGGCCCCGTTCGTGATGCCCCGGCCCGACGACCGGCTGCCGCACAAGATGGAGCTGGCCGACACCCGGCTCGGCTGGCGGCTGGTCAACCCGCGCATGCGCGACCTGCACGGCGTACTGGCGATGGGGGAGACCGCGGAGGAGGTGGCCCAGCGGTACGGCGTCAGCCGGGAGCGGCAGGACGAGTTCGCCCTGCGCAGCCACCAGCGCGCCGCCGCGGCCCGCGATGCCGGCTGGTTCGCCGACGAGCTCCTGCCGGTGACCCTCCCGGACGGCGGCACCGTCACCACCGACGAGGGCATCCGCGCCGACACCTCCCTGGAGAAGCTGGCCGGGCTGAAGCCGGTGTTCCGCTCCGGCGGTACCGTCACCGCCGGCAACTCCTCGCCGATGAACGACGGCGCCGCCGGGCTGGTACTGGTCAGCGAGGAGGTCCTGCGGGAGCTGGGCCTGGAGCCGCTGGGCCGGTACGTGGCCGGCGCCAGCGCCGGGGTGCACCCGGACGTGATGGGCATCGGCCCGGTCCCGGCCACCCGCAAGGTGCTCGACCGTACCGGTTGGAAGCTCGCCGACGTGGCCGAGGCTGAGCTCAACGAGGCATTCGCCGCCCAGGCCATCGCGGTCGTGGACGAGCTGGGCATCGACCCGGAGATCGTCAACCCCGACGGCGGTGCGATCGCCCTGGGCCACCCACTCGGCTGCTCCGGCGCCCGCATCCTCACCACCCTGCTGCACCGGATGCGCCGTACCGGCGGCCGCCGCGGGCTGGCCACCATGTGTGTCGGCGTCGGACAGGGCACCGCTGTCCTCGTCGAACGCGACTGACCGTACCCACCCACCACTCAAGGAGAGACATGAGCAGCAGATTCGCCGGTCGCGTCGCCATCGTCACCGGGGCCGCGCAGGGCATCGGAGCCGCCACCGCCCGGCTGCTGGCGTCCGAGGGCGCGAGTGTCGCGGTCGTGGACCTGTCCGCCGAGGCCGCGCAGGCCGTCGTCGACGAGATCACCGGCAAGGGCGGTACCGCCGCGGCCTTCGGCTGCGACGTGGCCGACCAGGCGGCGGTCGAGGCGATGACCGGCGAGGTGGTCGGCCGCTTCGGCAAGCTCGACATCCTGGTCAACAACGCCGGCATCACCCGTGACAACCTGCTCTTCAAGATGTCGGCCGCCGACTGGAACGCCGTCCTGACGGTCAACCTGACCAGCATGTTCTACTGCGTCCAGGCGGCGCAGAAGCACATGGTGAAGGCGAAGTACGGCAAGATCGTCAGCCTGAGCAGCCGCTCCGCGCTCGGCAACCGGGGCCAGGCCAACTACGCCGCCGCCAAGGCCGGCGTCCAGGGCCTGACCGCCACCCTCGCCATCGAACTCGGCCCGTTCAACATCAACGTCAACGCGGTCGCGCCGGGCTACATCGCCACCGCGATGACCGCGGCGACGGCCACCCGGGTCGGCGCGACGCCCGAGGAGCACCAGGAGCTCGCCTCGCAGCGCACCCCGCTGGGCCGGGTCGGCCAGCCCGAGGAGGTCGCCGCGGTGATCGCCTTCCTGGCCAGCGACGAGGCGTCCTACGTCAGCGGGCAGACCCTGTACGTCAACGGCGGCGCCCGCTAGCTGATCGCCGTCTCGCGAGTGGACGGTGCCGGCCCGTAGCCTGGGCCGGTGCCGTCGCGAACCGGATCCGAGGCGTCGAGCCGCCCACTGATCGCGGACGTGTTACCGCCGCAGGTCGTCGCGGTCGAGTCCTTCGTGGACACCGGCGAGGACGTTCTGTACCCGGAGGAGCGGGCGGTGATCGCGCGTGCGGTGGACAGGCGCCGGCGGGAGTTCGCGACGGTACGGGCGTGTGCGCGAACGGCGCTGGCGCGCCTCGGGGTGCCGCCGGCGCCGATCCTGCCCGGCACCCGCGGCGCGCCCGGCTGGCCGGCCGGGGTGGTGGGCAGCATGACGCACTGCGATGGCTACCGGGCGGCCGCCGTCGCCCGCGCCGCCCACGTACGGTCCCTCGGTGTCGACGCGGAGCCCGACGAGCCCCTGCCCGACGGGGTGCTGGACCTGGTCTCCCTGGACGAGGAGCGCGCCCGGCTGGCGGGGCTGGCGGCCCGCCACCCGGCGGTGTGCTGGGACCGGTTGCTGTTCTGCGCCAAGGAGTCCGTGTACAAGGCGTGGTACCCGCTGGCCGGGCGCTGGCTCGGCTTTGACGAGGTGGCGGTGACCGTGGACGCCGACGCGGGGACCTTCGCCGCCCGGCTGCTGGTCGGCGGCCCGCTGCCCGCGTTCGCCGGCCGCTGGCTGGTACGCGACGGCATCATCCTGACCGCCGTAACCGTCCCCGCCCCCTGATCGCGGGCGGGCAGCGGCCGCTTCCGTAACGTCACGCGTACGCGTCGTGAACATCCTCTTCCGAACTTGTTACCGACGCGTAACACTGAGGAACATGATTGCCGGTTCTTCGGAACAACGGGCTGTCGTGTTGGACCGTGCGACCGAGCGTCGCGCGATCCGCGCGCTGCTCACCGGCGCGGCCACCGGTACGGGTGGCGCGCTGCTGCTGCACGGGGAGCCGGGAATCGGCAAGAGCGCCCTGCTGCGTCACGCCGCCGCAGAGGCGACCTCCATCGCTGCCGGGTTCGACGTCGTCACCCTGGATGGCAGCGCCAGCGAGGCGAGGCTGCCCCTCGCCGGCCTCCACCGCCTGCTCCACCTGCTGCTGCACCACCTGGACGGGCCGGCCCGGGACGAGCCGGCGCGGCTGATCCGGGCGATCGAGGCGGGCTGCCGCAACGACGAGCGGTTCGACCTGTCGGCCGGAACGCTCCGGTCGATCCGCGCGGCGTCCGGTCCCCGCCCGCTGCTGTGCTGTGTGGACGACGCGCACTGGCTGGACCGCGAGACCCTCGACGTCCTGGGGTTCGTGGCCCGCCGGCTGGCCGGCGAACGGGTCGGGTTGATCCTGGCCGGCTGTGACTTCTCCGGCGGTCGTGACGGCGCTGCCGTTCCCGCGCTGCCCGGGGTGCCCGCCTACCGGCTCGCCCCCCTCGACGACACCACCGCCCGCACGCTGATCGAGGACCGGGTACCCGCCGACGACGTGGCCGGCGCGCTGGTCACGGTCGCGCGGGGCAATCCGCGCGCGCTGCTGGACCTGGCCGGCTGCCTGTCGCCGGAGCAGCGGTCGGGCGACGCGCCGCCGCCGACCGGCCTGCCGCCGGAGAGTGCGCTGCGCCGCGCCTACCAGGCCCGGCTGGCCCGGATGCCGGACCCCACCCGGTGGCTGCTGCTGCTCATCGCCGCCGACGGCGAGCTTGCCGGCGGCGGGTTCGCCGCCGACGGTGAACTCGCCGGGGACGGCCTCGGCGTCGGCGAGCTGGTCCGCGCCGCCGCCGCGTCCGGTACCGACCTGTCCGCGCTGGAACCGGCCGAGGCCGCCGGCCTGGTCGACGTCATCGGCTCCATCGTGGAGTACCGGCAGCCGCTGATGCGCTCGGTGATGTACCACGACGCGCCGCTGGCCCGGCGCCGCGCCGCGCATCTGCTGCTGGCCCGGACGCTCGACCCGGCCACCCGGGCGCTGCGCCACCACCTGCACCGGGCGGCGGCCCGGTACGGGCCGGACGACCAGCTCGCCGCCGACCTCGAGCGCGCGGCGGCCCGGCACGGCGGGCGCCGGGGTACCGCGTCGCTCGCCCTGGAGCGGGCGGCGCAGCTGTCCGGCGACGCCGACCGCCGGGGGACGCGGCTGGTCGCCGCGGCCCGGTACGCCTGGCTGGCCGGCGAGCCGTACCGGGCCCGGATCCTGCTGCGCCGGGCGCGGGCCGGCGCCGCTGGCGCGTACGTGCTCGCCCGGTCGCGGCTGCTGCGGGGGGAGATCGAACTGAAGACCGGCGCGGCCGCCGACGCCCAGCGGTCGCTGCTCACCGCCGCCGGCGAGCTGGTCGCGCACGACCGGCACCTGGCCATCGCCGCGCTGGTACGGGCCGGCGAGGCGCTGTGCCTGTCCGGCGATTACGACCGGTACCCCGCCGTGGCCCGGCAGGCGCTGGCGCTGCGCCGCGACGAGGAGCCGCCCCACGTCGAGTTGATGCTCGAACAGATGGCCGGCCTGTCGGCGATGTTCCGGGCCGACTACGACGCTGCGGCCGCGCCGCTGCGCCGAGTCGTCGAACTCGCCCAGACGCTCGAGGACCCGGACGCGCTGGGGCAGGCGAGCCTGGCGGCCTTCCTGCTCGGCGACGGTACCCAGGCCCACCGTCTCGGCCGCAGGCTGGCCGAGGTGGCGCGGACCAACGGCGACGCGGCGGCGGTTCCGCACGCCATGCAGCTCATGGCCATGGCCGACTTCGCCCGCGGCCGGTACGACGCGGCCATGGCCTCCTACCACGAGGGCGTGCTGCTGGCGCGCCGCAGCGGCCAGGAGAACCTGGTGAGCAACGACCTGGCCACCCTCGCGGTGCTCGCCGCCGTGATGGGCGACCGGCAGACGTGCGTGCTCCGGGTACGCGAGGCGCGAACCCGGGCCGCGGCGCAGGGCGCCAGCCGGCCCCGGGCCACCAGCGAGTGGGCGCTGGCCGCCCTGGACCTGGTCGAGGGGCGGGCCGCGGACGCCGTGGCCCGGCTGCGCTCGGTGATGCGGGGCCAGCCCGGGCACGGCCACGTCATCGTCAAGGTCGCCGCCACGCCGCACCTGGTCGAGGCCGCCGCGCACTCCGGTGACCGCGAGGTCGCGGTCGAGGTGCTGACCGCGTACGGGCCGTGGATGGAGCAGACCGGCAATCCCGGCTGGCTCGCGCTCTCCGCCCGGTGCCGGGCGTTGGTCGCCGGTACCGACGGCGAGGCCGACGAGTACTTCCGGGAGGCGCTGCGGCAGCACGCGGTGGGCGACTCCGACTTCGACCGGGCCCGTACCGAGCTGCTGTACGGCCAGTGGCTGCGTCGCCGCCGGCGGCCGGGAGCCGCGCGCGAGCACCTGCGCAGCGCCCTGGAGACGTTCGAGCGGTTCGATGCCCGGCCGTGGGCCGGCCACGCCAGCGCCGAGCTGCGGGCGGCCGGTCACCACGTCGAGCCCAAGCCGGTACGGGTGGCGGAGTCCCTGACCCCGCAGCAGCAGCAGATCGCCCGGTTGGTGGCGGACGGCGCCACCAACCGGGAGGTCGCCGCGCACCTGTTCCTCAGCCGGCGGACCGTCGACTACCACCTGCGCAACATCTTCACCAAGCTCGGCGTCCGGTCGCGGGTGGAGCTGACCCGGCTCATGTCGTGACCGGCCGGTGATGTCACCGGCCGGTCAGCGTAGCGGGGCGGGTCAGGCCATGAAGCCGCGTACCTGGGACAGGATCGTCGTGTTGCTCAGGAACCCGAGGTGGTCCTCACAGGCGACGTAGTTGTTGGTCGCGCCGCCCAGCACCGTGCTGGTGTACGGGATGATGATGCCGTCGCAGGGCGAGTACCAGGTGGCGTACCGGACGCTGCCGGGCGTCTCGTCACCGCTGGCCAGGGTCTGGAGGAACGACGACCCCGGGTACATCTGCTGGCACGTCGTGAAGGCGATGCAGGCGCCGGCCCAGGTGGTGCCGTGGTTGGCGCCGGCCAGCGAGGCCAGGCGCCGGACGTACGCGGTGCCGCCGAGCTGCTTGACGTACCACAGGCTGACCATGCCGCCCATGGAGTGGTTGACGATGTCGACCTTGGCCGCGCCGGTGCGGCTGCGGACCTGGTTCACGTAGGTGGCCAGACCCCGGGCGTTGGCGACGTTGTCGCCGTAGGAGTTGTACTCGTAGGCGTACAGGTCGTTGTCGGTGTAGCCGGCCGCGCGGAAGACGTCCGCGGCGGTGGTCCAGTTCCACGCGCCACCGCCGAAGCCGTGTACGAACACGACCGGGGTCCGTGTCGCCGCGTGGGCGACGCCTGCCGGGGAGATAACGGCGAGCACCAGGGCGGCGGCTACCATGCCAATGAGTCGACGCATCGAGCCTCCTCTATGAGAGTTGGCTCGAAGTGTCGACTCGGAGCAGGTCCCGGGGTATCGGTGCAATGACCGGTCCGGGTACCGGCGAGGGTCCGGACGCGGGTTGAATACGACTGCGCCGCTGCCGTCACGGGTGACGACAGCGGCGCAGGCCGGGATGGTGCGGGTCAGGCGGCCCCGGTGACCGTCTTCACCAGGTTGATGCCGAAGTAGACCAGGAACGCCAGCGAGACGCCCCACATCAGCGGGTGGATCTGCCGGGCCTTGCCCTGCATGGTCCGGATCACGACCCAGCTGATGAAGCCGGCGCCGATGCCGTCCGTGATCGAGTACGTGAACGGCATCAGGACCATGGTCAGGAACGCGGGGATCGCGACCCCGAGATCGGTCCAGTCGATGTCGCGCACCTGGGCGATCATCATCGTGCCCACGATGACCAGCGCCGGACCGGCCGCCTCGCTCGGCACCAGCGACACCAGCGGGGTCAGCAGCAGCGCGCCGAGGAACATCACGCCGGTGACGACGCTGGCCAGACCGGTACGGGCGCCGTCCCCGATGCCGGACGAGGACTCCACGTACGTGGTCGCCGAGGACGCGCTGGTGACGCCGCCGCCCACCGCGGCGAGACCGTCGACGAACAGCACCCGGCCCAGCCGGGGCATGTCGTTGCCGTCCGTCGTGGTCAGCCCGGCCTGCTTGGCCAGGCCGACGGTCGTACCCATGACGTCGAAGAAGTCGGTGAGCACGAGCGTGAAGACCAGCAGCAGGGCGGTGACCACCCCGACGTGCGCGAACGCCGTGAACGACACGTTGCCGACCAGGTGCAGGTCGGGCGCCTTGAGCAGCGGGTCCGGCAGCGTCGGCACGTTGAGCTGCCAGCCGGTGGGGTTGGGCTTGCCGTCGACCAGCCCCGGCCCCGGCTTCGCGATCTTGTCGACGATCACCGCGAGGACGGTGGACGCGACGATGCCGATCAGGATGCCGCCCCGGACCTTGCGGGCGACCAGGATCCCGGTCAGCAGCAGGCCGAAGATGAAGACGGCCGTCGGCCAGCCGTGGAGGGTACCGTCGCTGCCGAGCTGGACGGGTGGCCCGGACTGGGTCCGGCGCACGAGGCCGCCGTCGACGAAGCCGATCAGGGCGATGAACAGGCCGATACCGGCGGCGATGGCCGCCTTGAGCTCCTTCGGGATCGCCCGGAACACGGCCGTCCGGAACCCGGTGAGCACCAGCGCGGTGATGATCAGGCCCTCGATCACGACGAGGCCCATCGCCTCCGCCCAGCTCATCTTCGACGCGACGCCGAAGGCGACGATGGCGTTGAGGCCGAGCCCGGTGGCGATGGCGAACGGCACCCGGCCGATGACGCCCATCAGGATGGTCATGATGGCGGCGAGCAGCGCGGTGACGCCGGCGACCGGGGCGATGCCGAGCAGGTCGCCGTTCTTGTCCGGCGCGGTGCCGATGATCAACGGGTTGAGGACGACGATGTAGGCCATCGTGGCGAAGGTGGTCAGTCCACCGATGACCTCGCGCTTGACGGTCGAGCCGCGCTGGGTGATCTCGAAGAAGCGGTCCAGCGCGGTTCTGCTCCCGGCGGGCTTGCCGGTTTCGGCGGGGGACGAGGAATCCTGGGTAGTCACGCTCATGGCGTGGCCTTCTCCGTTCCGGGTTGGCCCGCCGGTCCTGGCCGGTCGGGCGGGTGGGGGGTCAGCCGTACCGATGCGGTTTGCCCGGAGAACGTCGGAACGGCCCGTGCCGCCGGCGATTGCGGGCGACACATGCGAAGCCGCCCTGGTCGAGGGCGGCGGTGCACGCCACCACCTTACCGGCGGGGAACGCCCAGCTGACCTGGCCTGACGGCCATGATCGACGGTGATCTTGGTAACTGGCAGGTTGCCTAGTAGTTAACGCGGGCCGTCGTGGCACGGATCGCCAGCGCCTGACGCAGGACCGTGGTGGCCAGGCAGGCGCCGACCCCCTCGCCGGCGCGGATCCGCAGATCGAGCAGGGGTTCGCAGCCGAGCTGGGTGAGCACCAGCTCGTGGGCGCGTTCCCGGCTACGCTGCCCGGCGACCAGGCACGCGGCGACGGCTGGCTCGATCTCCACCGCGACGAGCGCGGCCAGTGAGGTGACCAGGCCGTCGAGGACCACCACCGACCGGGCGGCCGCGGCGCCGAGGACCACGCCGGCCAGGACCGCGACCTCCGGGCCGCCGAGCGCGGCCAGGGCGACCATGGGGTCGCGGAGCGTACCGCCGTGGGTGCGCCGGGCTCGCCGCAGCGCCTCGTCCACCACCGCGCGCTTGCGCTCCAGGATGGCGCTGTCCGCGCCTGCCCCCAGCCCCACCACGGCGTGGGGCTCCACCTCGAGCAGGGCGGCGGCCAGCGCGGCCGCGACCGTGGTGTTGGCGACGCCGACCTCGCCGAGCGCCACCGGGCCCCGCACGCCTAGGTTTCCGCCCAGCTCCCGGCCGGCCGCCATCAGGTACTCGGTGTCGCGGACCGACATCGCGTCCGCGCCGGCGAGATCGCCGCGCGGATCCTGACAGGTCAGCCGGGTGACGCCGGCGACCGACGGCCCGGACACCCCGGCGTCGACGAGCTCGAGCGCCAGCCCGGCGGCGCGGGCGGCGGTGGCACCCATCGCCTCGCCGGCCGCGGCGGCCGCCAGGATCTCCCGGGTGACCTCGGTCGGGTACGCGGAGACGCCCAGCCCGGCGACCGGGTGGTCGGCGGCGGCCAGGACGAGGGTGCCCGGCGCCAGCTCACGGTGGCCCAGCGCCACCACCTTGTCGACGGTCCGGTCCAGTACGCCCAGCGACGACGGCGGGGTGAGTAGCCGGTCGGCCGCGTCCCGGGCGGTGACCACGGCAGCCTGGTCGGGTGCGCGAAGGTGCGACACCGGCGCGGATGGCGCCTCGGCCGCCGGCCACCGATCCTCCACGACCACCTCGGACAGGGGCAGCCGGCGCGACCAGCCGGCCCGCTGCAACCCCGGCTCGGGCGGGCGCTCGTCCGGCCAGCCCAGGCAGAGCCAGCCGAGGGTGACCACGCCGTCGGGCAGGCCGAGCAGCTCCGCCAGCTCCGCCGGATCGAACAGGGTCACCCAGCCGAGGCCGAGCCCCTCGGCGCGGGCGGCCAGCCAGAGGTTCTGGATCGCGCAGGCGCAGCTCCACAGGTCGGCGTCGGGGAAGGTGGCCCGGCCCAGGACGCCCGCGGCCGCGGTACGCCGGTCGCAGCAGACCACCACGCCGTACGGCGCCTCCCGGATCCCCTCCAGCTGCAGGTCCAGCAGCCTGCGGGCGGCGTCCGGCGCCAGCTTCGCGGCCTGCCGCAACCGCTCGCGATCGGCCATCAGCGCCGCCCGCTCCCGCGCGGCTGCGTCGCGGACCACCACGAACCGCCACGGCTGGCTGTGCCCGACCGACGGGGCGCGGTGCGCCGCCGTCAGCACCCGCTCGAGCACCTCGGCGGGTACCGGATCCGGGCGGAACCGGCGCACGTCCCGGCGGGCGTCCATCACCGCGTACAGCGCCTCACGCTGCTCCGGCGGGAACGCCCACCCCTGCGGGTCGGCGGCGCGCTGCGACGCCGCGCTCACATCGCCGACCAGCGGTACCGGACGCTGCCACATCACGGCGCTCACCCTATGCGAACCGATCGTGGCCGCGGCCGACGGCCGTGGGCGCCGAGGCGGAGGGCGACCCCGAGGTCGGCTCAGGGGCCGGTCCGGGTAGCTCCGGATGCCGGTACCGCGCCGGAGTTCGTAACGTGACCCTGTGACCCAGATCGCAAGGGAGTCAATCGCCACGGAGCTCATCGCTACCGAGGCACTCACGAAGCGGTACCCCAACGGTGTCACGGCCCTGTCCGCACTGACCGTGGACGTCGAGCCGGGCATCGTGGGGCTGGTCGGTGCCAACGGCGCCGGCAAGTCCACTTTGATCAAAATTCTGTTGGGTCTGCTGCCGCCGACGAGCGGTCAGGTCCGGGTGCTCGGCCTCGACCCGGTGGCCGACGGCGAGCGGGTACGCGGCCGGGTGGGCTACATGCCCGAGCACGACTGCCTGCCGCCGGATCTCGTCGCGGCGGAGTTCGTCACGCACATGGCCCGCATGAGCGGCCTGCCGCGCGCGACCGCACGGGAGCGCGCGTCGGAGGCGCTGCGCCACGTCGGCCTCTACGAGGAGCGGTACCGGCAGATCGGCGGCTACTCGACCGGTATGAAGCAGCGGGTCAAGCTGGCTCAGGCGCTCGTACACGATCCTGACCTGCTCCTGCTGGACGAGCCGACCAACGGCCTCGACCCCGCCGGCCGGGACGCCATGCTGGCGCTGGTGCACCGCATCGGTACCGAGTTCGGCATCTCCGTCGTCGTCTGCTCGCACCTGCTCGGCGAGGTGGAGCGGATCTGCGACTCGCTGGTCGCGATCGACGGTGGCAAGCTGCTGCGCTCCGACCGGATCTCGGCCATGACCACCACGACCGACGTGCTCGCCGTGGAGGTAGGCGAGGGTACGCAGGAGCTCGCGGCCCGCCTCGCTTCGCTCGGCTTCTGCCCTCGGATTGAGGGGCGCGGCTTGGTGTTGCCGATCGCCGGGGACGCGATGTACGACATCGTGCTCGACGCGATCGCCGACCTGGAGTTGCCGCTGCACCGGCTGGACCAGCGCCGGCACCGGGTCGCCGACCTGTTCCGGGAGGCCGCCAATGTCTGAGGGTGCCAGGTTGTCTGAGGGTGCCAGGTTGTCTGAGGGTGTCATGTCCAGCGGAGTCATTCACGACATCGGGTACCAGCGCTACACCGGCCCGCGGCTGGGGCGCGGGTACGTGACCCGCTCGCTGTACCTGCACGGCCTGCGTACCGTGTTCGGGCTGGGGCGCAGCGCGAAGGCGAAGATCTTCCCGTGGGTGGCGGTGGGCATCGTCGCCGTCGTCGCCACGGTTCTCACGGCCGTCCGCGCGCAGACCGGGAGGCCGGTGCTGAGCTACGCCGACTTCCCCGGCGCGGTGGCCGTCCTGACGACCCTGTTCTGCGCGACGGCCGCGCCCGAACTGGTCTCGCGCGACCTGCGCGGCGGCGTCCTGCCGCTGTACTTCTCCCGGCCGCTGCGCCGCGCCGACTATCCGCTCGCCAAGCTCGCGGCGCTGGTCAGCGCGGTGTGGCTGATGCTCGCCGGCCCGCTGACGCTCATGTTCGTCGGCGGAGCGTTCTCGGTACACGGCCCGGGGGCGGTCCGGGACGAGTTCCTCGACCTGCTCCCGGGGCTGGTCCAGTCGGTGATCTACGCCGCCGTGTACTCGTCGTTGGCACTGCTGGTGGCGTCGTTCGCCGGGCGGCGCGCCGTCGCCGCCGCGCTGGTCGTCGCGGTCTTCCTGGTGACCACGCCGATCGTCGGGGTGATCGGCGTGTCCGGCGGTCAGGCCGCGCAGCAGCTCGCCTTCCTGGCCAGCCCCACCACGCTGGTGCAGGGCGTGGGCGGCTGGCTGTTCGACGTGTCAGGCAGCGACGTGGGGCCGTACGGGCCGGTGTACGGCCTGGCGGTCGCCGGGTTGGTCGCGGCCTGTGTCCTGCTCCTACTGGTCCGATACCGGAGGGTGGCCCGATGAGTACCGCGAGCACGGTAAGCGCGACGCCCCCGGCCGCTCCGCCGCGTGCGCAGGCATCGGTCGAGCTGCGCGGCGTCTCCCGCTGGTACGGCAACGTGGTCGCGGTCAACGACGTGACGATGACCCTGAACGCCGGGGTGACCGGGCTGCTCGGTCCGAACGGTGCCGGCAAGACGACGCTGCTGCACATGATGGCCGGGTTCCTCGCGCCGTCGCGCGGCGAGGTGCTCGTCGGTGACGCTCCGGCCTGGCGGAACCCGTCGGTGTACCGGCACCTCGGGCTGGTCAGCGAGCGGGAGGCGGTGCACAGCTTCCTCACCGGCTGGGAGTTCGTCCTGGCGAGCGCCAAGCTGCACCGGCTGCCGCAGCCCGAGGCGGCGGCGCGGCGGGCGATCGGCCTGGTCGAGATGGCCGACGCCCAGCACCGCCGGATCGCCACGTACTCCAAGGGCATGCGCCAGCGCACCCGGGTCGCCGCGGCCCTCGTACATGATCCGCAGGTGCTGCTGCTGGACGAGCCGTTCAACGGCATGGACCCGCGTCAGCGTCTGCACATGATGGACCTGCTGCACGTCATGGGAGCTGCCGGCCGGACGATCCTGTTCAGCTCGCACATCCTCGAAGAGGTGGAGCAGGTCTCCGGTACCGTCCAGGTCATCGTGGCGGGCCGGCTGGCCGCCTCCGGCGACTATCGCCACATCCGGCGGCTGATGACGGGCCGCCCGCACGTGTTCACGGTGTCGTCCAGCGACGACCGCGCCCTCGCCGTCGCGCTGATGGGCCAGCCGTCGGTGACCGGGGTGGAGCTGGACGGAGGCGGGCTGACGGTGCGCGCCGGTGACTACGGCGCCTTCACCCGGGCCCTGCCCATGATCGTCCGTCGGTCCGGCATCCGGCTGCACCGCCTGCTGCCCGCCGACGAGTCCCTGGAAAGCGTCTTCTCCTACCTGGTGGAGTCATGATCAATATAACCGTCGCACGGATCACGATCCGTGGCCTCTTCGGACGTCGACGCTTCCTGCTCCTGCTGCCCCTGCCGGTGCTGCTGATCGGGCTGGCGCTGCTCGCCGACGGGTTCGGCGCGCGGCCCGCGGACTGGGCCAACCCGGTACTGGTCGGGCTCGGGTTCGGGGCCGTCCTGCCGGTGATCGCGCTCATCGTGGGTACCGGCGTCCTCGGTTCCGAGATCGACGACGGGACCCTGGTACACGTCCTGGCCAAGCCGCTGCCCCGCCGCGACATCATCCTGACCAAGCTGGCGGTCGCCGTCGTCGTGACCGCGGTGACCGTGGGGGTGCCGATGTTCGTCGCCGGGCTGGTCGCCGGCTCGGCGCGGCTGGGGGCGGGCCTCGCCGCCGGCTGTGCCGTCGGTGCGTTCGCGTACTCGGCACTGTTCCTCGCGCTCAGCCTCGTCACCCGGCGGCCGGTCCTGGTAGGACTGCTCTACGTTCTGATCTGGGAGGGCCTGCTCGGCAACCTGCTGGGCGGTACCCGGATCCTGGCGATCCAGCAGTACGCGTCCGCGGTCGCGGCCCGGGTGGGCGACACCGACCTGCTCATCGGTCGGGTCTCGGTGCCGGTCTCGGTGACGATGGCGGTGCTCTTCACCGTCGGCGGTACGCTGCTCGCGATCGACCGGCTGCGCTCGTTCACCGTGGCGGGCGAGACGAGTTGACGGCGATGCGGGCCCGTTACTCCTGGTCTTTGATCTTGCGGGTGTCGCGCAGTTCGACGTACGGCTCCTTCTCGGGCGGATGGCCGGCCCTGATGGCGCGAGTGCGTTGAAGCTCGGCGTCGAACTCGGCGCCGAGCAGGATCGCGATATTGGAGATCCACAACCAGACCAGGAAGATGATGATCCCGGCGAGACTGCCGTAGATCTTGTTGTACGAGGCGAAGTTGGCCACGTAGATGGCGAAACCGCCGGAGGCGATGAGCCAGACGAGGACGGCCAGCAGGCCACCGGGGCTGACCCAGCGGAACCCGCCGGGGCGCGCGTTGGGTGAGGCCCAGTACAGAAGGGCGAACACGAAGCTGACCATGATCACCATGACCGGCCACTTGACGATGTCCCACACCCGGACCACGCCGGTGCCGAGCCCGATCAGCCTTCCCAGCTGAGCGGCGAAGCCGCCGGTGAAGACCACGGACAGCGCGATCACGAACAGGAGGACGACGACGAGCAGGGTGACGCCGACGCGGATGGGCAGCTTCTTCCACGCCGGGCGGCCCTCCGGCACATCGTAGATCGCGTTGCTGGCGCGCATGAACGCCCCGATGTACCCCGACGCCGACCAGAGCGCACCGGCCAGGCCGACGATCGCGAACACGCCCGCGGTGCCCTGCTGCCCACGCTGGAGATCCGTCGTTGCCTTGATGATCAGTTGGCGTACCGCCCCGGGGGCCATCGCACTGAGGTTGTTGATCACCGCCTGCGTGGTGTGCGGGCCGGTCAGGCGCAGCGCGGAGATGAGCAGCAGCATCCCGGGGAACATCGACAGGATGCCGTAGTACGTCAGGGCGGCGGCCCAGTCGGAGAGGTTGTCGTTCTGGAACTCCTTCACGGTGCGTTTGAGCGTCGCCCACCACGACTGCTTGGGCAGTTCGGTGGGTTCGCGCGGCCCCTGCTGGGCGGTCGGCCGCTCGGGCAGCCCTTCCTCGCCCGTACCGCCGGGTGGCTGTGACTCACCGCGGGGTCGCGGGGTGCGGTGCCGGTTGTCCGTCGTGGGTCGGTGGGGCTTCTTGCCGGTCATGACGTGCTCTCTTTTGCCCTGGTCGATCTTGCCCTGTTTGATCACGGCGGCCGGGCCGTTGCGCGGGTGGAGCGCCCCGCCGTTCGTCGGTACGTCGTCCTACGCTGGGTGCTTCCCAGGTGGCGGCGGGTGAACCGCCCGGCCGACGTGGAACCCTACCCGCGACGCCATCGCGATTCATTTGGTCCTCATCGATGGCTGTGCGGCGTCATGGCACCGTAAACTCTCGCTGATCATGAGTCGGTCTCGGTAAGGGGTTTCCTTGGCACAGTTCGACCTGCCCCTGGAGCGGTTGCGTGAGTACCGGCCCGATCTCACGAGCCCGGACGACCTCGACGCGTTCTGGTCGGACACCCTCGCCGACGCCCGGGCGCACGACGTCGCCGCCACGTTCGACCGGGTCGACAACGCTCTGACCGTCATCGAGACCTTCGACGTCCGGTACGCCGGCTTCGGTGGCCACGAGATCCGGGGCTGGCTGCACCTTCCGGCGCACCGGTCGGGGCGGCTGCCGGCCGTCGTGGAGTACGTCGGGTACGGGGGAGGGCGTGGCCTTCCGCACGAGCGCACCCTGTTCGCCGCCGCCGGGTACGCCCACTTCGTGATGGACACCCGGGGCCAGGGCTCGGGGTGGAGCACCGGCGACACGCCTGACGCCGGCGCCGGCGGCGCGCCGCAGCAGCCCGGCTTCATGACCCGGGGCGTGCTCGACCCGAGCGAGTACTACTACCGCCGGGTCTTCACCGACGGGGTACGGGCGGTTGACGCGGTGCGCTCCCACCCCGAGGTCGACGGCTCCCGCGTCGCGGTCACCGGCTCCAGCCAGGGTGGCGGCATCTCGATCGCGGTCGCCGGGCTGGTCGACGACCTGGTCGCGGTCGCGCCCGACGTGCCGTTCCTGTGCGACTTCCCGCGCGCGACGACGCTCGTCGACTCCAACCCGTACGGTGAGATCGCCCGGTACCTCAAGTCGCACCGCGACCACATCGACCGGGTGTACGACACGCTCGCCTACTTCGACGGCGCCATCCTCGGCCGCCGCGCGACGGCGCCGGCGCTGTTCTCGGTCGCGTTGATGGACCCGATCTGCCCGCCGTCGACCGTGTTCGCCGCCTACAACCATTACGGGGCGGGCAAGGAGATCACGGTGTACCCGTTCAACGAGCACGAGGGCGGCGAGCGGTTCCACGACGTGGCGAAACTGCGCTGGCTCGCCCGGCACCTGCGTTAGCGCTCACGTCACCGTGACCGGGTGGGCGACGACCGCGCCGAACAGGTACCCGAGGGTGTTGTACGGCGTCCGGGCGGGCTGGGTGGCGCCGGTGACGTCGGTGGCCCGGGCGCGGAGGGTGTAAGGGCCCGGTGTGGGCGGTCGCCACGGGAACTCCCAGCGCTGCCAGGCCCGGTCGGTTCCGGCGCTGATCGGGCGGGCGAGCCGCCAGGAGGTGCCGCCGTCGGTGCTCACCTCGACGTGCCGGATCCGGCCGTCGCCCGACCAGGACCGGCCTCGCAGCAGGTGCGTCCGACCCGACGCCAGGCGCGCGTTCCAGGCAAGCTCGAACGCGCTCTTGACGACCTGGCGGATCACCGGCGCGCCGTCGGCCGGGTACTCGGGGCCGAAGAGGCGGTAGAACTGGGTGTTCCACGGCGAGAAGAGCGGGGTGGCGGAGACCTCGATCTGTCCGACCCACTTGATCGAGGAGATGCCCACCCAGGAGGGCACGATCAGGCGTACCGGGAAGCCATGGTCGGGTGGGAGTGGCCGGCCGTTCATCTCGTACGCCAGCAGCACGTCGTGCAGCGCCTTGGCGACCGGGAGCGGTCGGCGGACCGGGCCGAGGTTCACCCCGCCGCTGACGAAGTCGGGATCGAGGCCCTGGGGCAGTACGTCCACGGCGCTGCGGGTCAGCCCGGCCCGCTCCAGTACGGTGGCCAGCCGCACCCCGCGCCAGTGGGCGACGCCGACCGCGCCCAGCCGCCAGGCGGTACCCGACACCTGGTCCTGCTGCTGCTCGGTGAAGAAGCTCCGACCGTTGCCGGCGCACTCGATGAACGCGGTGAGCGACTCGGCGGGGAGACCGAGCAGGTCGGAGTAGCTGAACTCGATCGGGGCCTGGGCGGTGGGGCTGCCGTGCAGGCCGGTACCGAACAGTCGCAGCCGCCAGGTGTCGGCGTCCAGTACGGGCGTTCGGGTGTGGTTGCGTACGAAGAAGCGGTCCGCCGGTACGAGAAGGCCCTGGTCGGCCATTGACTCCCAGCGCATCTCCGCGTTCGAGCCGTACACGGTGAACAGTTCGGGTGGCAGCGGCTTCAGGATCGGCCCGGCTGGAGGCTCGGCCCGGGCCGGGGCGGCGGTCACCCCGGTGGTCGCGACCGTCAGCCCGGCGGCCGCGGCGGTCACGCGCGCCGCCAATTGGGCGAAGTCGCGACGGGAGAGCACCGTGTCGCGCGCCTGCCGGGCCCGCCATCGCGCCAGCCGAGCGCGGTCGTAGTCGAACTCGTCCAGCGGATCGTGGCGGTCCATGGTCGCTCCGTTCACCGACGGGCCGTGTCGAGAAATCTGTAACTCCCATCAATTTAATAGGATTTCGCGCCGTTTTCCAAGGGGTCGAGGTTGCTGTCGCGTGGCCTGATCCGTTTGCCACTACCTCGGCCAGGTAGGCCGCACGGTTGGACCCGATCTGGAAGCGGTCATGATGTCGCTGCCGCAGAACCTGGAGCAGATGAAGACCGGCGAGGTGGCCCGGATAACACGAGAGCGCGACATACCCAACGTCGACAAGATGGACAAGCAGGAGATGATCGAGGCGTTGAACCGCCAGGCCGGTCGTGGGCCGATCGCCAGCCGCGCCGGCGGCCAGGGCAAGGATCCGCGTCCTCCGGGTACGAGTCCGGAGGAGTGGAAGAACATCCCCGGCAACCAGTCCTGACGGCAGCGGCGCGAGTATTTCAGGCGGCGCTGTGTCCGACGCGTCGCGGCCGGGTGTCTTCCCTCGGGATCTTGGAGCGCTCCTAATCGCTGGCGCGCTCTCCATTGAGCGTCATCGTTGGTACTTAGCGGAAGGGGCCACCTGGGGGGCACCTGGGTACGGACTGCAGTGGACCGAAGTCCCGGTGCACCGTCAGGCGCGTTGGAGTCGTCCGTGTTCGGTCAGCAGGGCGGCGTCGGCCGGGCCGTCAAGGTAGGCGCTCCTTCCGCCTTCTTCCCGCGCTTCTCCCCGCGCGAGGCGCGTTGCTCATCCGGTGGCCCCTCCGGCGGTGGGTTGTCGGCCCCGTGACTGCCGTCGACCAACGCTCCAGTTGCGGACTGGCCACACTCGAGTCCCTCACCGGGATGATCTACCTCTGCCTCGGCGGAATCATCACCCCGCTCCCCCTAGTGCCGAGAGTAGTCGCACAGACGTTCGATGAACTGTCGTACCCGGCGTCTAGTTTGGACGCGTGGAT
>NZ_BOON01000045.1 GCF_016863255.1 Planosporangium mesophilum | reverse complement strand
GCCCACATCGACCCGCAGCAACAACCCCGACGAAACCGCTACCACCGACGCGAGTAGGACCGGATGTGCGCGACCACCAGCGGTACAGCCGCAGGGCAAGCCAGCGCCACACTTTCATCCTAGGATGCTCTACGTGACGTGGTGCGGACCACCAGCGTGCCGAGCGAAAGGTCGGGGGACCACGGCTGCCCGCAGAGTCAGCGAGATGGGGCACGCGATGCCGGTCGTCGAGTGGTACGAGGCTGGGAGGTAGCCGCGTGTCACGCCTGGCCGTCCCACCGAGGCTTCTGCTGACCGGGCCACCCGGGGTCGGTAAGAGCACCACCATCGGTCGGCTGGTACAGCTCCTCCAAGAACATCGCCTGCCGGTCGGTGGGTTCGTGACCGGGCGTGAGCCGGGCGCCCGGCCGGTCGGGTCAGGCGGGCGCACGCTACCGGACGATCACGCGCCCGCGTAGATGCGTGAGTTGTGCGAATATCGAGGCCATGACGACGATCGAGCCATGACGACGATCGAGCCATGACGACGATCGAGCCATGACGACGATCGAGCCATGATGACGACCGACGAACTCCTGCGGCAGCAGGACGAACTGCGGGCCGAGGCGGACGCAATAAGTGCCGACCTGCACCTGGACGAATTGCTGCCCGCCGTCGGTGACCCCGTACGCGTGGGCAGCGCCGCCCTCGGCCTGATGGTCCGCCGGGACCTGGACGTCACAGTGGTGTGCCCAGCGCTCGACGCGGCGACGACCGGGGCGGTGGCGCAGATCGGCGCGCGGCTGGCGGTACACCCGCGCGTACGGCAGGTCCAGTTCCGCGACGACACGGGCGTGTGGAACACCGATCCGGCGTACCCGGACGGTCTCTACCTCGGTCTGCGGTACCGGTCTCCGCAGGGGCGTGACTGGACCCTGGACATCTGGTTCGTCGACGAGCCCGAACGCCAGCCTGACCTCGCCCACCTGCGAGTGATACCGCCACGACTGACTCTCGACCTTCGGGTGGCGATCCTGCGGATCAAGGAGGCGTGGGCGGACAGCCCCGAGTACGGCCGGACCGTACGCAGCTACGACGTCTACCGATCCGTGCTGGACGACGGCGTTCGGACGCCCGAGCAGTTCGCGGGGTGGCGTACGCGCACTACAACTCGCTAGCGAGGATCGTCTTCCTCGGCGTCCTCCACCTCCGCCACCCAGGCGGAGAAGACCGGCAGGCCGTGCCACGGACCGGGTGCGCCGCCGAGGCGGTCTTCGTCGACGGCGACGGCGACCACCGCGTACGGGTGGCCGAACCGCAGCTCGGCGGTCCGGACGACGCCCTCGCGCGGCGGCGTGAAGCTGGTCAGCTCCATCATTCCGGTCACCGCGGCCGCCTCGAATCCCTCCCTGCTGTACCGGGCCACGGCGGACTGCCTCGCCTCGTATCCGTACGCGGGCAGCCCGAGCACCTCCGCCAGCGTCCGCGCGGCGGCGGGGAAGCCGAGCTCGTCGTGTTCGAGCTGGTGTTGGCTGCGCGCCGACCAGGCCGGCAGCACGGCGGTGCACCGTTCCTCGCGGCCGTCCGGCGCCTTCACCGGCGCGGTCCGCTCGGTCAGCGTCCACAGTGGCGTATCGCCCAACGGCAGCTCGAAGAGTGAGTGCCGCGCCACCGACCCGCCGGTGGCAGCAGCGTGGGCCAGCTCGTACGCGGCGGCGAGCACGTCCGGGGTCGGTACCTCGGGGGTGGCCGCGACCGACGTGACAAGCAGCCCGCCCCGCGCGTGCGCGGTGTGGACCGCGACGTCGCCGGCCCGGCTGCTCGTGGCGATGTACTGGGTGTGGCCGGGGCCGTCCGGGGTGTGCAGCACCCGGTCGACCTGTCCGGCCCAGGCGCTGGCCGGGCCGAGGGCGGTGGCCGGTACGACGTCGAACGGGCGTTGCCAGGACACCCGGGTCGCCAGCGCGGTGGCCAGGACGAGGACCGTCTCCGGCCTCAGCTTCAGCGGGAAGCGGTCGATCAGCCCGTCGGTGTTCCGGTCGGCCCACGCGTCGAGCTGCGCCTGGCTGGGCAGGTCGCCGGTCTCGACCTGGTCCGGCAGCCGCGCGAGCCAGTCCGCGAGCGCCTGCGTCCCACCGCCCTCCCGGTACCACAGCCCCGCCGCCGCCATCACGAGCGGATGCCGGTTGCCCAGCAGGTCCGCCGCTGCGGCGGCGGCCGTGTCCGCGTCGGTACCGAGGACGCGGGTCAGCTCGTCGCGGGTCGTGCCGCTGCTCGCCGGGGCGCACAGTGCGAGTACCAGCCATGCCCCTAACGGGGAAGCGACGTGGTGGGACCAACCTGCGGTGGCGTGCAGCGTCTCGGCATAGCCCGCCAGCGGGCGGTACAAGCCGGCCGTTGTCGTGGTCATGGACCCCACTGTGTCACGACAAGCACTGTGTCACGACAAGCACCGGGTCATGACAAGCACTGTGTCAGGCGCGTACACCCGGTCAGCCGCCGCTGCCGTAGGGGCGGGTGATGATCTCCAGGTTGTGCCCGTTCGGGTCCTCGAAGTAGGCACCACGACCGCCGTCGTCGTGGTTGATCTGACCGACCACGTGGTGACCGGGATCGGCGTAGTAGGCGATCCCGGCCTGCCTGATCCGCCCGAAGATGGTGTCGAACTCCTCCTCCGACACCAGGAACGCGTAGTGCTGCGAGGGGATCGGCCCGGCGTCGCTGTTCATGAAGTCCAGCGTGACGCCGTTGCCGGTCTCGACCGGAATGAACGGGCCGAAGGGTGCGCCGACGCGCAGCCCCAGGATCGTGGCCAGGAAGTCGGCGGACGTTTTCTTGTCGCGGGCCGCGACGATGGTGTGGTTCAACTGAACTGACATCGTGGAGCGCCTCCTTCTCCGTGCTGATTCCAACGTACCGCCGGCATAGGGTGCCGGGATGACCCCCGACATCGACCGCCTGCGTCACATCGTCGGTTCCTGCGAGTGGCTGCTGCGGGTCCTGGAGACGGTGCGCGAGTCCGGTCTGCCGGACGCCTGGGTCGGCGCCGGCGCCGTCCGCGACCTCGTCTGGGGTCGGCTGTACGGGCCGGGGTTCGACCCCGGCGAGGTCAACGACGTCGACGTGGTCTTCTTCGACCCGGCCGACCTTGGCCGTGACCGGGACGAACAGGCAACCCGGGTACTGGCGCACGCCCGGCCCGATGTGCCATGGCAGGCCCGCAACCAGGCCGCCGTGCACACCTGGTACGCCGGAAAGTTCGGCGGCGACCCGGTCCAGCCCTTCTCGTCGGTCGCCGACGCGGTCGCCACCTGGCCCGAGACCGCTACCGCGGTGGCGGTACGGCTGGATCCGGCCGGCGGGATCGAGGTGTGCGCTCCGCTGGGGCTGGCCGATCTGCTGGCCGGCGTGTGGCGCCGCAATCCCCGTCGTGCCAGCCTGCGGGTGTCCCTCGACCGGCTCGCCCGCCACCGGCCCGCCGAACGGTGGCCGGCGGTACGGGTCATTCCGCCATGATCGTGTCGTCCGTGCCGGGACAGCCGGCGAGATTTCGCTGATGCAGCGGGGCCACGCGGCGGACGCTACCTTCCGCCGCCGACATCCGGGGAAGGTGGCGCGCGCTACCGGCTACCGGCTACCGGGCGGCGCCGACGGACCGCCGGGGCCGCTGCCCGGCGCCGCCTCGAACAGCCCCCGGAAGTCGAGTGACAGCTGTGCCATCAGCTCGGCCCACTCGGCCTCCTCGACGGCGTCGTGCAGGACGCTCAGCACGGCTCGGACGGCGTTCTCGGCTCTGACCGGGTCGACCTCGGCGCGCAGCTGGACCCGGCGGACGAACTCGGGCAGCGTGAAGCCTTCGGCCGAGATGCGGTCCTTGACCAGGTACCCGCGCACCTGCTCGGGCAGGTACCCGGCCAGGTCGTCCGCCTCTCCGGAGTCGATGCGCTCGGCGAGCGTGCGGAGCACCGCGCGGGTCAGCCGCTCGGCGAGTTCGGGGGACAGCCGGGCGCGGGCGGAGACCCGGTCCAGGAACTCGCTGTACTCCACCGGGCGGCTCTACCCGGCCGCCCTCCGGTCAAACGCCCGTCGGGCTCGGTGACGGGTACTTGCGCAGCACCCACATCTGCTGCCCCAGCGAGAAGAGGTTCTGTGTCACCCAGTAGGTGACCACACCGATCGGGAAGACGTAACCCGAGATGAGCAGCGAGAACGGGATGCCGTACAGCATCAGCCGCTGCACCATCCGCTGCTGCGGGTCCTCGGCCCAGCCGGTCTTGAGGATCATCTGACGGCTGGTGAGGAACGTCGTGGCGATCATGGCGGCGATCAGGATGGCGGCGGCGACCTTGACCGTGGTGCCATTGGCCCCGAGCAGGGACAGCTCGTGCGGCGAGGAGTGGAAACTGGCCGCGATCGGGGCGCCGAACAGCTTGGCGTGCGACGCATCGTTGAACTGGCCGAGCGTCCAGCCGTACAGCGTCCGCTTCGCCTCGGGCATCGTCGGCGTGAGGTGGCGCAGCACGTGGAACAGGCCGAAGAAGACCGGGATCTGGACCAGCATGGGCAGGCAGCCCATCAGCGGGTTGACCTTCTCCTCCCGGTACAGCTTCATCAGCTCCTGCTGGAGCGTCTCCCGGTCGCCCTTGTGCTTCTCCTGCAACGTCTTGACCCTGGGCTGGAGCGCCTGCATCGCCCGCTGCGACTTGATCTGCTTGACGAAGACCGGGAAGAGGATCGCCCGGACGGTGATGACCAGGAAGATGATGCCGAGCACCCACGACCAGTTGGTGGCCAGCCAACTGGCGCTGCCGAGCACCTTGTGCCAGACGGCGTGCCAGAACAGCAGGATCGCGGAGATGGCCTCGTAGATCACTGCCATCAGAGGACTGAAGGGGGTACTCACCGGACGGCTCCTGTCGCTTCGGGATCGAACCTGCACTGTGGACAGTCGGAGGCGGCCGCCGGTGAGCGAAAGGTGAGCGGTAAGGAAGAAAGAGAGAGCGCTCAGGCGACCGCGAGGGTCGCTGTCGGCGCTCTGGGGCGCGACCGGCCCGAGGCGTCGGGGTCGCGATGTCGTGGGATGCCGGTACGTTCGGCGTGCTCTCGCAGGACCCGTCCGGTGACCTGCGGGCGGGGGTCGGCGACGACCCGCCCGAGCAGCACCCGGGCGGCGAGGATGGCGGTCAGCAGGACACCGGTGCCGACGAGCAGACCGGTCGGTCCGACCTCGGTCAGCACGCCGACCAGGTGCCAGAGCGAGCCGACCCAGATCACGCTGTCACCATACAGCCGGGGTACAAGGCAGCCGGGGTACAAGGCAGCCGGGGTACAAGACAGCCGGCGTACAAGCCGGTTGGTCAGCGCGGCAGGCCCAGCGCGCGGGCGATGAGGTTGCGCTGGATGTCGTTGGTACCGCCGGCGACCACGCTCATGACCGACAACCGCAGCGTGTACTCGAAGCTGTGGTGCTCCGGCACGCGCTCGCCGGTGGCCAGCGCGGCGGCGGGCCCCAGGAGCTGGAGTACCGCGGTACCGAGGTCCTCCTCCAGCTCGCTACCGACGATCTTCGCCATCGGCGCCTCGACGCTGATGCCACCGCCGGCCAGCGTGGCCTGCGCGCCGGAGCTCGCCAGCGTCCGGGCGGCCTGCATCCGGGCGGCGAGTTCGGAGATGCGCCGCCGGGACGCCGAACCACGCGGGCCGACGACCCCGACGGGGTCGCGCCGGGCGAGCTCCAGGAGCGCGTCGAACTGGCGGTACAGCCGGGCGGTACCGGACGCGATGGCGATCCGCTCGTGGGCCAGCGCCTCGGTCAGCACCCGCCACCCGCCGTTGACCTCGCCGATGCGGGCGCTGTCCGGTACGCGTACGTCGTCGAAGAAGGTCGAGCACGACACGTGGCCGGCCAGGGAGGTGTGGTCCTGCCGGCTCCAGCCTGGCAGGCCGGTCGGGAACAGGAACACCGTCAACCCCGCGTGCGGCGACGCGTCCGGGTCGGTGCGCGCCGCGAGCCACACCCACTGGGCGGCGTCACCACCGGTACCCCACATCTTGACGCCGTTGATCACCCACTCGTCGCCGTCGCGGACCGCGCGGGTACGCAGCCGGGCGAGGTCCGAGCCGGTCTCCGGCTCGGAGTAGCCGAGGTAGAACGGCAGCCGGCCCTGCGCCAGCATCGGCAGGAACCGGCTCTTCTGCTCCTCGGTACCGTGCCGGGCGATGGCCGGGCCGAGCATGTCCACGGCGGTGCGGGCGGTCATCGCGATGTCGCGGTACCCCAGCTCCTGGCTGAGCACGATGCGCTCGTCGATCGACGCGTCGCGGCCGGAGTACCGGGTGGGAAAACCGGGCGCGAGGTAGCCGCGGGCCGCCAGCGCCTCGACCATGCTGGCATCGTCCGTGGTCGCATCGTCGCCGTGCGCCTTCGCGTACTCGTCGAGGAAGGTGAGCACCTCGGCGCGGAACGCCTCCGCTTCCGGGCCGAGGTCCAGCGGCGGCAGCCCGGCGCCGTTCTCCAGCAGCAGATCGGCCGGCTCACCGGCGTCGAGCGGGTAGCCCGCGACCCGGGTGGTGTCGGCGTGTACGCGGCGGAACAGCCAGGGCGCCGGGTGCTCCTCGAAGTACCCAACGGCGGCGAGCGTGTGGTGAGCGCCGAACTGCACGCGCGGAGCGGCGGTCACACCGAAGGTCACGGCCAGTTCGGCGGCGAGCAGCCACGGTACGCCGCTCAGGTACGCCCGTACCGCCTCGTCGACGAGCCGGCGCAGCGTGGTCGCGTCGATGACACCGTTGACACAGCGGTGCGAGACGGCCTGGAACGAGCCGACGGGACGGCCGAACTGGTGCCGTACCGTGGCGTGCTCGATGGCGAGTTCGTTCGCGCGCTCGGCGGCGGCCATGGCGCGGGTGACCAGCCCCAGCCGCAGCAGGGCCCGGGCCTCGTCGACCGCGCCCGGGTCCGG
This sequence comes from Planosporangium mesophilum, assembly GCF_016863255.1. Lineage (GTDB taxonomy): Bacteria > Actinomycetota > Actinomycetes > Mycobacteriales > Micromonosporaceae > Planosporangium > Planosporangium mesophilum. The sequence continues at coordinate 72,163 of NZ_BOON01000045.1, read as the reverse complement.
CGCGAACCGGACCAGTGCAGGGCCGCCCGGTACGGCCGAGCACCAGGCCGGTACGGCCAGCCCGGGGGTGGGCGTGCGGGTGGCGATCGGGCGCAGCTCGACGGGGTCGCCGGATCGGCGGGGGAGCAGCAGGACGTGGGTGGCCGGCTGTGCGCCGTCGAGGTGGCGTACCACGCCGTCGTCGTCGGCCGACCCGACGATGGGCCGTACCGTGCCGGCGGCGATCGAGTCGATCACCTCGCCGTGGCCGGCGTCACCGTGCCCGGAAATATCGTGGCGGGAGTCATCGTGGCCGGAATTACCGTGGCCGGAATTACCGTGGCCGGAATTACCGTGGCCGGAATTACCGTGGCCGGCCAGCATCCGGACGGCCACGTAGGCGTCCATCAGCGGGAGCGGGCAGGCCAGCCGGCCGAGTTCGCGGCAGACGACGACGGCGGCGTCCAGGGCGTCGTCCGCCGCGAGACCGGTCCAGCCTTGAGCGGCGGCCGCGTACCAGACGGCGGCCAGCGCCGACCCGGCCTCAACCGGGCCGGCCTCAACCGGGCCGGCCTCGACCGAGCCGGCCTCAACCGGGCCGGCCTCAACCGAGCTGGCCGCGGTGGGCGCCGGCCAGAGCCGTTCGAGCGTTCCGCGGACCGCGTCGCGGAGCTGGACCAGCTCGTCGGCGGTGAGCGCGGTCGTGCCGTTGGCGGAGGCCGGCGCGGTCACGAGGCGGCGGAGGTGGTCACGAGGCGGCCGGGGTGGTCGGCGCCTTCCAACGGGGGAAGAACGCGCGGGCGTTGCCCTCGAAGATCGCGTGCCGGTCCTCGTCGGTCAGCGTGTCGATGCTCTCGATGACCGGCTTGAGGTCGTCGAACCACTGGCCGGTCGCCGGGTCGACCACCGAACCGCTGCCCGGCTTCTCCGTGGAGAACAGGCACCGGTCCGGCCCGACGACCTTGAACAGCAGCTCCAGCGATTCCTTGTTGTAGAGCACGGTGTCGAACCAGAGCCGGCGCAGCGAGACCTCGAAGCGCTCGGCATCCGGGCCGTCGCCCAGTCCGCGGCTGAGCCGGGCGGCCTGCCACCGGCCGATCTGGTAGGGGACCGAGCCGCCGCCGTGCGAGATCATCAGCTTCAGGGTGGGGAAGTCCCGGAACACGTCGGAGCGCATCAGCGACATGACCGCGATCGACGCCTCGGTGATGAAGTGGTCGCTGTAGACCTCCCGCCCGTTGTAGCAGCCGGCCGAGTGGATCATCGCTGGTACGTCCAGCTCGACGAGGCGCTCGTACAGCGGGTACCAGAAGCGGTCGCCGAGGGTGGGGGTGTGGCCCTTGCCCTCGTACGGGTCGGGGTTGACGCTCACCCCGACGCAGCCCAGCTCCTCCACGGCCCGGTTGAGCTCGGGTAGGCAGGACTCGACCGGGGTGCCGGCGCACAGCGGCAGGCCCGCGACGCCGGCGAAGCGGTCCGGGTGCATCTGAACGGTACGGGCGATGAGCTCGTTGTTCGCGGCGATCCAGCGGTGCACGATGGCCTGCGGCTCGAACGAGTGCATCTGCTGGAACGGCCGGGGCGAGATGAACTGCACGTCGGTACCGACGCCGTCCATGATCGCGATGTTCTGCGCCGCGGACTCGGCCAGCATGTCGTCGGTGATGCCGTGCCCGTTCTTGTGGTACCCGCCGGAGCCGATCAGCTGGGCCCGGTAGGCGTAGAAGACCTCGGGAGCGACGAGATGGGCGTGGCTGTCGACAATCATGAGACTCCTCCGAGGTAGGCGATCAACTCGCACTGCACGTGGATGGTCGGCGGCAGCTCCTGTACGAGCGTGTGCCGCGCGGGCCGGTCCGCCGGGTCGGGGAACATCCGCAGCCACTCGGCGTTGATCGCCTCGCGGCTGGCCCGGTCGCGGACGAAGAAGGTCAGCTTCGCGATGTCGGCGACGCTTCCGCCGGCCGCGTCGAGAACCCGGCCGATGTTCGCGAACACGTGCGCGACCTGCTCGGTGAGGTCCTCAGGGACCCGCCCGCCGGCCGGGTCCTGGCCCAGGATCCCGCTGGAGACCAGCAGCGGCCCGACCAGGCAGGCCTGGGGGATCGGCGCGCCGCCGTGGTGCAGGCCCTCGATCTCGATGGAGCGCCGGTTACTCATCCCCCGATCCCCTCCAACCGTATATGTCCAGGGTGGACTCGCCAGCCCGCAGTCGCGCCAGCACGTCGGCCTCCTTGCGTTCCCGTTCCTCGCCGGCGGCGAGCACCTCCTCGACCCGGTCGGCGGGCAGGGCGACCACGCCGTCGGCGTCACCGACCACGAGGTCACCGCGCCGGACGAGCACGTCGCCCAGCAGTACCGGGGCGCCCAGCGCACCGGGCCTGGTGTGGTCCTTGAGCGTGCCGCGGATGGAGCGGACGGCGGAGAAGACCGGGAAGCCCAGGTCGCTGATGCGTTCGCAGTCGCGTACCCCGCCGTCGATGACGAGGCCGGCCAGGCCGCGCTCCTGCGCCGCTACGGTCGTGATCTCGCCCCAGTAGCCGTACTCCTCACCGAGACCGGTCTGCACGACCAGGACGTCGCCGGGGCTGGCCGCGTAGATCGCACGGTGCAGCCACAGGTTGTCGCCCACCGGGCAGAGCACCGGAAAGGCCGGCCCGGCGAGGCGCAGGGCCGGGTCGACGGGGCGGAACCGCGATGGCAGCGCGCCGATCCGGCCGGCGGCCTCGTGCAGCGTCGCCGCGCCCTGCCGGGCCGCGCGCCCGCTGACGGACGCGTCAGCGTCCCCGGTGAACGAGGACGCGCCGGCGCCGCCGCGGTCAGCGGCTGCGCCGGCACGATTGTCCACACTGGTCACTTGGTGACGTCCTCGCCGGTGACCGGGTGGGTGTAGTGGAAGGGGACGGTCTCGGTGTGCGGGAACATCTTCCAGTCCGCGACGATCTCGTCGGGTCCGTGCGGGTCGGCGGGGTACAGCTCGGTGATGTAGCCGTCGTACTCCAGCGGCGTCCGCGACCAGCCCTGGTCGAACTGCCCCTGCCACTGCGCCCGCCAGTTGAGCACTTTGATCCGCCACTGCCCGTTCTCGCGCACGTAGCTGTTCTCGTAGATGCCGCCCTCCCACCACTGGCGGAAGCCCGGCTGGCTCTCGTGGGTACCGGCCTGCATGACCGAGCGGACGCGCGCCTTGGCGCTCTGCCGGTCCGGAGCGACGGTGACCACCGGCTGCAGTTGCGGGTGGTCGAGCAACTGGCCGTACCGGGGGCCGTTCTGCCCGCCGGCAAACTTCGTCTTGAAGCGTCCGCCGTAGAGGCGGCGCACGCCTTCCTTGCCCCGCCAGATGCCGTGCAGGAAGTGAACCTCGGGGTCGTTGTCGGCGAACAGGTCGACCACCTGGTCGTAGTAGGTCTTGTCCAGGTAGTAGCCGTACTGGAACTGCAGGCGCTCGATCGCCTGAATGTCCTCGACGACGCCCAGGCGGTGCTCCAGGTCGGCGATCCGCTGGTGCAGGGCCGCGGTGTCGGGCGTGTTCTCGGTGCTGCTCGTCATGGGTATCCCATCTCCTGCGGCGGGGCGAGCGGCGCGGTGCGCGCCTGCCTCGGGTGGTGTGCCGGGGTCGCCGGCGACTCCTTCAGGCTTGCGACGGTGCCGGACTTGCGACTCCGGCAGGCTTGCGACGGTGCCGGACTTGCGACGCTGTCAGGCTTGCGACGGTCAAGCCGGCCGACGGTCAAGGCGACCGACGGTGTGGTCGACGCAGGCTGGATGAGATGCGAGCTTGCGACGACCGTCAATCGAACGACGACCTTGCTGAGGTTGCATCAGTGTGTGTGGAGGGCCGCGCGGCGAGCGCCGCTGCTCGGTTCGAGCAGGTGCTCATCGCCCGGTCGACGGTGACCAATCACCGATCGTCAAAACAGTATGCGAAGCGGTGACGAGCGTCAAGAGCTTGCCGATTTAGCGGGAGGCGTGTGCACCCGTGCACGGCGCGGAGCGCCAGGCACGCACGGCGCGGAGCGCCAGGCACGCATGAGGCGGAGCCGGAGCGCTGAGCGCGCCGGGCACGGTTCGTCTGCGCCCGGCGCGCTCAGCGCTCCGGGCACGGGGGACCACTGGAGAGGAAAGGGTCAGGAAACGGCCGGGCGCGGGCCCGGCACCGTCGTGGCCCCGGACCGGCCCCCGCGACGGGCGCCGGTCCGGCTTCGCGGCTCCGACTGCGCCTCCGACTGCGCCTTCGACCGCGCCTCCGACCGCGCCTCCGACCGCGCCTCCGACTGTGGCTCCGGCTCGGGCTGCCGGCCCGGCTCCAGCACGATGCGGTCGAGCACGGTGTCGGCCACCAGCTGCGCAGTGTCCACGTAGGCGCGTCGCAGCCGCAGCGCGACGTGCTCGGCGCGTACCGCGGGCCAGTCGGCGGGCAGGTGTTCCAGCGGCAGCCGGGGGTCTTCGCGGTGGAGGACCAGCCAGTCACTGGCCAGGCAGAGCTGGCGGGCCAGGTCGTCCTCGGCGTCGGGCATCGGCGTGGGATGGTCCCACCGGTCGAGGAACTCGTCGTAGCGCTGCCGCAGGGCGTCGAGGTTCCACGCCTCGTGGATGAGCTGCGTGGCCTGGGTCGGCGGCAGCGTTGTGGCCTGGAAGGCGCTGACGTGGTCGAGGACGTCGAGCCCGTCCAGCAGTCGCGGTACGTCGACGTGGGAGGCGGCGATCCACAGCCCGTTCTGGAGCAGCCCGAAGCGGGCCCACAGCAGGCGCGAGCGCAGCAGGTGCCGGTCGGCCCGCCGGGTCTCGGGCAGGGAGAAGGCGAGCAGCGTCCAGTTTCCGTCCCAGTCCCGGTTCACCGGGGTCTGCCAGGCTCGCGCGCCACCCTGTTCGAGGATCTCGGCGGCGCGGTCGCTCAGCCCGAGGTAGATCTTCTTGCCCTGGCGGTGCCGCTCGAGCAGCCCGCGCTTGACCATCCGGGCCAGGGTGGAGCGCGCCGCGTGCTCGGCGACGTTGACCCGCCGCAGGACCTCGATGAAGCTACCGGTGAAGACGGCCTCCCGCCGGCCGAGCAGATGGATGCCGCAGAAGGTCAGGACGTACGTCTGCGGGCGGACGGTCACCCGGCGGCCATTTCCGCCCGAGGTCGCGGGTTCACCCTCGTCCGGACCAAAATCGTCCATGGTCTCGGCCATGCGACCCTCCCCACGCGTCACCGGCATTGTCCTTCGCGGTATCAGTTCGCGACGTCGGCCGGCGAACTACCCGCCGCGCCGGGTCCGGTCACGTACCTTTAGAAGTCCTGCTGACGGGCGTCAGCAGGCAGTCGATCGAACGAACTCCCTGAACGGACCGTCCCTCATCGTACGCGTCCCCGACACGACGGCTGAGCCGATGTCGGGACGGTGCGCCTGCGCAGCATACCCACCATGAGGGCAAATAAGTTAGATCGTTGACGACCGAAATATATTTGACTAATGTCCTGAGCAACCCGGCGCGCTGAGGCCGATGCGGCTGCTCGACGCGTCCATCGCTTCCATCGCTGCGCCGACCCGCGGCTTGAGAGGACACGCGCATGCAACTAGAGGGCAAATCCGCTGTAGTGACGGGCGCCGGCCGGGGACTGGGCCGCGCGTACGCCATGGCGCTGGCCGCCGCGGGAGCCGCGGTCGTGGTCAACGACGTGGACGCGGAGGTCGCCGAGGCGACCGTCACGGAGATCCGGGAGGCCGGCGGCACCGCGGTCGCCGAGATCTGCGCGGTCGGTACGTCCGAGAGTGCCGACGCTCTCGTGGGCCGCGCCGTCAAGGAGTTCGGTCGCCTGGACATCATGGTGACCAACGCCGGCGTGCTGCGCGACCGCACCCTGAACAAGATGACCGACGAGGACTTCGACGCCGTCATCTCCACCCACCTGCGGGGCACGTTCACCTGCGGCCGGGCCGCGGTGGCGCAGTTTCGCGCGCAGGGCGGCGGCGGCCGGCTCATCCTGATCGGCTCACCGGCCGGCCAGCGCGCGAGCTTCGGCCAGACCAACTACTCGGCGGCCAAGGCGGCGATCGTCGGACTGGTCCGTACCTGGGCCGCGGAGACGCAGCGGTACGGCATCACCGTCAATGGCGTCATCCCGGTGGCCCTGACCCGGATGGTCGCGACGATCCCGGGCATGGGCCCGCTCGTCGAGGCCGCGGAGGCCGGCCGGCCGCTGCCGGCGGCGGTGCGCCGCTCGGGCCTGGGTGCCTCCGAGGACGTGGCCCCGGTGGTCGTCTTCCTCGCCTCCGACGCCGCCGCCGGCGTGACCGGCCAGGCCATCGGCGCCGGCGGTGACCGCATCGCGCTGTGGTCGCACCCGACCGAGGTCGCGGTGGCGGTGCGCGACGGCGGCTGGACCGCCGACACGATCGCGGAGGCGTTCCCCGCCACGTTCCAACCGCACCTGCAGGACTTCCACCAGCTCAACCAGGGCCCGCCGCCGGGGGCCGACAAGCCCGCGGCCGACAAGCCCGCGGCCGACAAGGGCGACAAGGACAAGGGCGACAAGGACAAGAGCCCGGAGGCGGGACGATGAGCTGGAAGTCGCGGCTGGACATCGACGCGCTGACCGCCATCGACGTGCACACCCACGTGCACCGCTCGGTACGGGCCCGCTCGGGCGAGGGTCTCGACGAGATGCTCGAGTCGATGTCGGACTACTTCGGCTCCGGCGGCGTCACCGGCCACACCGTGCCCGAGATCGCGGCGTACTACCGCGAGCGCCGGATGGCCGCCGTCGTGTTCGGCGTCGACAGCGCGGCCGACTCCGACGAGATGGTGCCCACCAACGAGGAGGTCGCCGAGCTCGCGACCGAGCACGCCGACGTCCTCATCCCGTTCGCGAGCATCGACCCGGCGCGCGGTGCCTCCGGGGTGCGCGCGGCGCGGCGCCTCATCGAGGACTACGGCGTACAGGGGTTCAAGTTCCACCCCAACACGATGGGGTTCTACCCCAACGACCGGGTCGCGTACCCGCTGTACGAGGTGATCGCCGAGTACGGGCTGATCGCCCTGTTCCACACCGGACAGACCGGGGTGGGCGCCGGCACGCCCGGCGGCGGGGGCATCCGGCTCAAGTACTCGAACCCGATGTACGTCGACGACGTGGCCGTCGACTTCCCCGACATGAAGATCATCCTGGCCCACCCGTCGTTCCCCTGGCAGGACGAGGCGCTGTCGGTCGCGACGCACAAGCCGAGCGTGTACATCGACCTGTCGGGCTGGTCGCCGAAGTACTTCCCGCCGCAGCTCGTCCAGTACGCCAACTCGCTGCTGCGCCACAAGGTGCTGTTCGGCTCCGACTACCCGGTGATCACGCCGGAGCGCTGGATGAGCGACTTCGAAAAGATCAACATCAAGCCGGAGGTGCGGCCGCTCATCCTCAAGGAGAACGCGGTGAAGCTCTTCGGGCTCGAGACGGGAGGCGTCGGGACATCCGGAGGGGAGGCGACGCCGTGAGGGAGAGCTTCGCGACCGTACTGGAGACCGTGGTCGACGTGATGGGCGACCGGGCCGCCGTCGTCCACGGCTCGCACTCGGTCACCTTCGCCGAGCTGGACGAGCGGGCCTCCCGGCTGGCCGGGTACCTCGCCGCCCGCGGCGTGGGCCGCGAGTCCCGGGTCGCGATCGCGCTCTACAACGGCGCCGAGTACGTCGAGAGCGTCTTCGCCGTGCTCAAGCTGGGCGGCGTACCGCTCAACGTGAACTACCGGTACCGCGAGGCGGAGCTGACCCATCTGCTCACCGACGCCGGTGCCGAGGCGCTGGTGTTCGACGCCGCGCTGGACGAGCGCATCGCCACGGTCGCGCCGGCGCTGCCGAAGCTGGGCACGCTGATCCGGGTGGCCGGGTCCGACGGCGGGATCAGCACCGCGCCGGCGGGCGCGGTCCCGTACGCCGACGCGATCGCCGATACCGGGCCGTTGCCGCGCACGGACCGGGAGAGCGGCCACTGGCTGATGTACACCGGTGGCACGACCGGTGCGCCCAAGGGCGTACTGACCACGCACAACTGGCTGTTCAACGCCGTGTCGCCCAACGGGTACGGGCTGATCGGGGTGGACAAGCCGACGTCGCTGGCCGAGCTGGCGGAGCTGACCCGCAGGCTGCGCGACGAGGGCCCACGGATGGTCACGCTGCCCGCGCCGCCGCTGATGCACTCCACCGGCATGTACTGCAGCCTCGGGACGCTGCTGGCCGGCGGCACGGTCGGGTACCTCACCTCCCGGTCGTACGTCGCCGACGAGTTGGCCCGTCTGATCGGCGAGTACGGCGCCACCGTCGTGGCGCTCGTGGGTGACGTCTTCGCCCGGCCCCTGGCGGACGCGCTCGACGCCGCGGCCGACCGGGGCGAGCCCTACGACCTGTCCACCCTGGAGTGGATCGTCAGCGTCGGGGTGACCTGGAGCGCCGACGTCAAGGAGCGGCTGCTGCGGCACGGCGACTTCATCTGCCGGGACGTGGTCGCCGCCTCCGAGGGCGGGCCGTTCGCCATCTCGCTGACCCGGCGCGGCGAGAACACCGTCACCTCGCGCTTCGAACTGATCCCCGGCGCGCGGGTGATCACCCCGGAGGGGCGGGACGTGGTACCCGGCTCCGGCGAGGTCGGCGTGCTCGCCGCCCCGGCCGACGAGGAGATCGGCTACCAGGGCGACCCGGACAAGACCGCGCAGACGTTCCGGTACATCGACGGCCAGCGGTACTGCGCCCCCGGCGACCTGGCCACCATCGAGGCCGACGGGGCGCTGGTGTTCAAGGGGCGCGACAGCCGCGTCATCAACACCGGCGGCGAGAAGGTCTTCGCCGAGGAGGTGGAGCAGGTCCTGCTGCGCCACCCCAAGGTCGACGACGCCTACGTCGTCGGCGTCCGCGACGAACGGTGGGGCAGCCGCGTCGCGGCCGTCGTCGCCTCCTCCGACCCGGAGCCGCCCACCGAGCGGGAGCTGCGGGATTTCGTCGACACCCAGCTCGCCGGCTACAAGTGCCCGCGATCGGTCGTCGTCGTACCGGAGCTGCGGCGCAGCCCGGCCGGCAAGGCCGACCTGCGCTGGGCCCAGCAGATCGCCACACCCTCGCAAGCAACACCGTCCCCATCTGGAGGAGAAGCATGAGCACGCCCACCATCGTCAGCGGTGTCGAGGGAGCGCTGTCCCTGCAGGGCCGCGACCTCGGCTGGACCCCGTACCTCGAGGTCACCCAGGAGCAGGTCAACCTGTTCGCCGACGCCACCGGCGACCACCAGTGGATCCACGTCGACCCGGAGCGGGCGGCCACCGGCCCGTTCAAGCAGACCATCGCCCACGGCTACCTGACGCTGTCGCTCACGCCGGTGTTCCTGCCGCAGCTCGTCCAGATCGAGGGCTTCTCGATGGGCGTCAACTACGGCACCGACAAGGTGCGCTTCCCGTCGCCGGTCCCGGTCGGCAGCAAGCTGCGCTGCGGCGGCAAGGTCGACTCGGTCACCGAGATCCCCGGCGGCGTCCAGATGACGGTGACGCTGACCTTCGAGGTGGAGGGGCAGGCCAAGCCGAGCTGTGTGGCCACCATCCTGCTGCGGCAGTACGTGTGATGAACGCCCCCACCCCGGCCGACCGGGCGCTGGTCGCCCGGTTGGCCGCGTTGGACTCGTGCGCGCTCTCCGACGCCCTCGACGGGCTGGGCGCGGCCGGCGCGCTCACCGGCATCCGTCCACTCTGGCCGGTACGGCGGACCGTGGTCGGCCGGATCCGTACCCTGCGGGTGGGCCCCAAGGAGCCGGAGAGCGGCCCGACCGTACATCTGGCCACCCCGCTGCTGGCAGATGCCGGCGTCGGTGACGTGATCCTGGTCGACGCCGGCGGCCGGGAGGACGTCTCCAGCTGGGGCGGCATCCTCAGTACCGCCGCGACCCTGGCCGGCGTCTCCGGCGTGGTCATCGACGGCGCGTGCCGCGACATCGGCGAGAGCGAGCAGCTCGGCCTGCCGGTGTTCGGCCGGGCGGTGGTACCGGTCAGCGCGCGCGGTCGCATCGTGCAGCTCGCCATGGACGAGCCGATCACCGTCGCCGGCGCCCCCGCGCGCTCCGGCGACTACCTGATCGGCGACGTCAACGGCGTCGTCATCGTGGCCGCCGAGCTCGCCGAGGCCGCGGTGGAGCTGGCCGAGCGGATCGCCGCCCGGGAGGCCGCCATGGTCGCCGCGGTGCGTTCCGGCCGGCCGGTCGCCGAGGTCATGCACGACTCGCAGTTCCCGACGCCGAAGGGCACAACATGAGCGGGCAATCTTTCCCTGAGGAGGTCGCCGCGTTACCGACCGCGGCGGTCTCGGACGCGCTCGACGCGCTGGGCATCCCCGGGCAGCTGCTGGGCCTGGCGCCGCTGGCGCCGGGGCAGCGGCTGCTGGGCCGCGCGTACACGGTGCGGTACGTGGCCACCGGCGTGCCGCCCGGCACGGTCGGCGACTACATCGACGACGTGCCCCCGGGCGCCGTGGTGGTGCTCGACAACGGCGGCCGGGTGGACTGCACCGTGTGGGGGGACATCCTGACCGCGGTCGCCTCGACCCGGCGCGTCGCCGGCACCGTCATCGACGGCGTCTGCCGGGACACCCACCGGGCCCGTACGACGGGCTACCCGATCTACAGCCGCGGCTACTTCATGCGTACCGGCAAGGACCGGGTCGCGGTCTCCGACATCGAGAAGCCGGTGTCGATCGCCGGGGTACAGGTGCGCCCCGGTGACCTGATCCTCGGTGACTCGGACGGCGTCCTGACCGTTCCGGCCGCCCGGGAGGCGGAGGTGCTGGAGAAGGCGCTGGAGATCGAGCGCGTGGAGGCGGCCATCCTGGCCGAGGCGATCGAGGGCGGGTCGCTGCGTCAGGCCCGTGCCCGGCTGGGCTACCACACGCTGCAGCGCCGTGGTGGCGCTCCTGCCGCTACCGACTAGCACGCCCTGCTGTTACCCATTAGTAAGTCAATACTTCTGCAAGGCGTCATCAAAGTGCGTCTCGATTGCGGAGTGGTTGCAAACCTAACGGGCGACCGAGCCACCCCACGCGCGGCCATTTCAGCACGTGCGCCGCGTTCGAGCGGCGCATCGAAACGGTGGCAACGATAGGCAAACTGTTGACAGTCGACAGTGACCTGCCTAACATTCGGTCCATCGCCAGTTCGTCTGACGTCCTCGGCGCAAGCGTTCCCTGAGGCTCTCGCTCGACCCGACCGGCACGGTCACGCGCCGGTGCTCGCGTACCCAAAACACTTCTCAGGAGGCCAAGCGTGGCCAATCTCGTCGCCGGTATCGGCACCTCGCACAGTCCGATGCTGCTCACCAACCCGCGGCTGTGGCTGGAGCGCGCCGACCAGGACCGCCGCAACCGGGAGCTGCACGACCTCACCGGCCGGCACGTGACCTTCGACGAACTGCTGGAGCAGGCGGGCGACCGCTACGCCGCGCAGATGGACCCGCAGGTGTGGGAGGAGCGGTTCCAGACCTGCATGTCGTCGATGGACCGGCTGGCCGCCGACCTCACCGAGCTGCGGCCGGACGTCCTGCTCATCGTCGGTGACGACCAGGAGGAGGTGTTCAACGCCTCGAACCAGCCGGCGATGGGCATCTTCTGGGGCGACCGCTGGCGCACCGGCACGATGGAGGGCGCGCCCCCCGGCGAGTTCTTCGACAGCGTCAAGACCGGGTACGCGATGGACGACCACCACGAGTTCCAGGGCGCGCCCGAACTCGCCCGCGACGTCATCACCGGCCTGGTCGAGGCGGAGTTCGACATCGCCAGCCTGGCGACGACCCCGCCGAACACCGGCTTCGGGCACGCGTACGGGTTCATCATCCGCCGCCTGCTGGGGGAGCGGCCGGTGCCGGTGGTGCCGATCCTGCTCAACACGTACTACCCGCCCAACCAGCCGACGCCGTCGCGCTGCTACGACTTCGGCGCCGCGATCGCGCGGGCGGTGGAGGCCAGCCCGGTCGACGCCAGGGTCGTCATCGTCGCCTCCGGCGGGCTCAGCCACTTCGTCGTGGACGAGGAGATCGACCTCCAGACGCTCGACGCCATCCGCAACAACGACGAGAAGCCACTGCGCGAGCTGCCCGTCGAGCGGCTCCAGAGTGGAGCGTCGGAGATCCGCAACTGGGTCGCCGTGGCCGGCGCCATGCAGGGCCGCGAGGTGGCCTGGTCGGAGTACGCGCCGTGCTACCGCACGCTCGCCGGTACCGGCTGCGGCATGGGGTTCTTACGGTGGGCCTGACCGCCGCGGCGGACCCGGCGCCGGCCCGCGACCCGGCCCGCGACCCGGCGCCGGCCGCGCTGCTGGACGTACGCGACGTCAGCGTCCGGTTCGACGGCGTGGTCGCCCTGGACGGACTGTCGTTCCAGGTGCCGCCCGGGAAGATCTGCGGGCTCATCGGCCCCAACGGCGCCGGCAAGACGACGATGTTCAACGTCGTCAGCCGCGTCTACAACGCCACCTCCGGCCAGGTCCTGCTCGACGGCCAAGACCTGCTCGCGCTGCCGCCGCACAAGATCGCGGCGGTGGGCGTGGCCCGGACGTTCCAGAACATCGCCCTGTTCGGATCGATGACGGTGCTCGACAACGTCGCCGTCGGGGCGCACTCCCGGGGCCGGGCCAACTGGCTGACCGCCGCGCTGCGGATCGGCAGCGCCTCCGACAGCGCGGACGCCCGGGCCGACGCGATGGAGCTGCTGCGCCGGCTGGGCCTGGACTCGCTGGCGCTGCGACCGGTGGCCGGGCTGCCGTTCGGCACCATGAAGCGCATCGAGCTGGCCCGCGCGCTCGCGGCCCGGCCGCGGCTGCTGCTGCTCGACGAGCCGGCCAACGGGCTCACCCACAGCGAGGTGGACGAGCTGGGCACCACGATCCGGATGCTGCGCGACGAGTTCGGGCTGGCCGTTCTGCTGGTCGAGCACCACATGAAGCTCGTGATGGGCATCAGCGACCGGGTCACCGTGCTCAACTTCGGCCGCCGGATCGCCGACGGTACCCCGGCCGACGTGCAGCGCGATCCCGCCGTCATCGACGCGTACCTGGGGAGTGGTGACCGTGACCGGGACTGACCCCCTCCTGCGGGTGGCCGGCCTGCACGCGGCGTACAGGTCGGTGAAGGTGCTGCACGGGCTTGACCTCGAGGTACGCCGCGGCGAGGTGGTCGTCCTGCTCGGCGCCAACGGGGCCGGCAAGACCACCACGCTGCGCGCGCTCTGCGGGATGGTCGACACCCAGGGCTCGGTCCTGCTCGACGGCGTCGAGCTGGTGGGCCGCAGCACCGAGTGGATCGTCCGGCAGGGCATCGCGCACGTACCGCAGGGGCGCGGCATCTTCGGCGTGCTGACGGTCGAGGAGAACATGCGGGCCGGCGCGTGGGGCCGCCGCGACGCCAAGGGCGTCGACGCGGACATCGAGCGCTGGTACGGGGTGTTCCCGCGGCTGGCCGAGCGCCGTCGCCAGCGGGCCGGCGGCATGAGCGGCGGCGAGCAGCAGATGCTCGCGGTGGCCCGGGCCCTGATGGCGCGGCCGAAGCTGCTGCTGCTCGACGAGCCGTCGCTGGGCCTGGCCCAGATCGTCACGCGCGGGCTGTTCCGGCAGCTCGAGGAGATCAACCGCGATGAGGGCATGTCGATGCTCATCGTGGAGCAGAACGCCGAACTGGCGCTGTCGTTCGCGCACCGCGGCTACGTCATCGAGTCGGGTCACATCGTGCTCGGCGGCCAGGCCGCCGACATCCGAGCCGACGAGGGCATGCGCCGTGCCTACCTCGGGTACTGAAGGGACGGCGGAGTGAGTCCCCACATCGGAAACGTGTCGTACCTGTTGTCGCTGTTGACGACGGGGCTCACCAGCGGTGCGCTGTACGCGTTCGTCGCGCTCGCGATCGTGCTGGTGTACAAGACGACCACCCACATCAACCTCGCCCAGGGCGAGATGGCAGCCCTCGGCGCGTTCATCGTGCTGGCGCTCACCCGGTACGGCGTGAACGTCTGGCTGGCGCTCGTGATCTCGATGGCGCTGTCGTTCGGACTCGGCGCGGGTATCGAGCGGGGGCTGATCCGGCCGCTGGAGCGGCGGGGCATCTTCCCGGTCGTGCTCGCCACGCTGGCGCTGTTCCTCGTCATCAACGCCGTCATGGCGATCATCTGGGGGACCCAGCCGGTACCCGCCCCGGCGCCGCTGCCCAACGGCCTCGACGCGAAGATCGACATCCTGGCCGGTCCGCCGCCGTTCTTCCTCACCTACCGGGCGCTCGGCACGTACGTGATCCTGCTGGCCGTCCTGGCCGGACTGTGGCTGCTGCTGGAGCGCACCAAGCTGGGCCTGGGGTACCGGGCGGTGGCCGCCAACCGGGAGGCCGCCCAGGTGCTGGGCATCCCGGTCGGGCGGATGCAGATGCTCGGGTGGGGAATCGCGGCGGCGCTCGGCACGGTCGCGGCGGTCCTGGTGGCCGAGACCGTGAACACCCTCGACTTCAACGTGATGGGCTCGATCCTCATCTTCGGCCTGGCCGCGGCCACGCTCGGCGGGTTCGACAGCGTGCCCGGCGCGGCCGTCGGCGGTCTCGTACTCGGAATGATCGTGACCTTCGTGCCCGGCCTCTTCACCGTGATCGAGGGCGACCTCGGCCTGATCATCGCGCTCGCCGTGGTGCTCGTCGTGCTTCTCGTCCGGCCGCAGGGTTTCTTCGGCACCAAGCCATTGGAGCGGGTATGACGCCACGGGTCATCGTCGAGGGGTCGCGCCGGCACCGCGCCTGGCAGGGCGCCGGCCTGCTGCTGGCGGCCCTGGTCGTCATCGCGCTGCCGGTGCTGCTGGACGACTTCCGGCTCGGGCAGTTCGCCCTGGTCATCGCGTACTCGGTGGCGGTGCTCGGGCTGAACCTGGTGTCCGGGTTCACCGGCCAGGTGTCGCTGGGCCACGGCGCGTTCTTCGGCATCGGCGCGTACACCACCGCGATCCTGTTCACCGACCACGGCTGGCCGTACCTGGCGACGCTGCCGGTCGCGGCCCTGCTCGGCCTGGTACTCGGGTTCCTGGTCGGCATGCCCGCGCTGCGGCTGCACGGCCTGTACCTCGCGGTCGTCACCCTCGCCGTCGGTGTGGCATTCCCGGTCCTGCTCACCCAGCCGATCGCCAACAAGCTCGGCACCGGCGGGGTGGCCGGCAAGACGGTGTTCGTCAACTGGACCAAGCCCGCCTGGTTCACCCTCGACGTGTCCAACCTGGGCTGGAAGTACCTGGTGATGGCGGCCGTCGCCGCGCTGCTGTTCTGGCTCGCGACCGGCGTGCTGCGCAGCCGCGTCGGGCGGTCGCTGACCGCGCTGCGCGACAACGAGACGGCCGCCGCCGTCTCCGGCGTCTGGCCGGCGGAGGTCAAGACCGTCGCGTTCGCCGTCAGCGCGATGTACGGGGCCCTGGGCGGCTCGCTCTACGTGCTCACCACGCCGGTGGTGAGCCCGGCCGGCATCGGGTTCGCCATCACGCTGCTGTTCATCACCGCCATGGTGCTGGGCGGCGCGACGACGGTCGCCGGCGCCTGGATCGGCGGTCTGGCGATGGTGTTCCTGCCGTACTACACCTCGCAGTGGGCGGGCCAGGTCGGCTTCCTCGCCAGCGTCACCGACCAGCCCGGCCTGTTCTCCAACGTCATCTACGGCGTGATCCTGATCGTGTTCATCTACTTCCTGCCGCAGGGCCTCGCCCCGTTCTTCACCAAGGCGCGCTCGCGGTTCGTGGCGATCGTGCCGGCGGCCGCCGCGCCGGCCCTGCCCGCAGCTGCCGAGGCACCGGCCGTGCCCGCCTCACCCGCCCCTTCGCCAGGCCCGGTCCAGTCCGGACGCTGAGCCTCGTCCCCGCAGTTCCGAAATCCCCGCAGTTCCGAACAGGAGATACGCCTATGAAGATCCGTCCGGCCGCGGTGGCCACCGCCGGCTTACTCGTACTCGGCCTGGCCGCCTGCGGCAACAGCAAGAGCCAGAGCACCGGTGGCAGCACCGACTCCGGCTCCGCGTCGGGGACGTTCACCGTGAGCACCAACGGGTGCCCGGCCGACGCCACCAAGGAACTCGCCGCCGGCGAGACCATCAAGATCGGTACCAGCCAGCCGCTGAGCGGGCCGCTCGCCAGCGCCGGCCTCGGCATCAACGGCGTCCGCGCGTACTTCGAGCGGATCAACCGGGCGGGCGGCATCAACGGGCACAAGCTCGAGCTCGTCGCCAAGGACGACGCGTTCGACGCCGCCCGCGCCGTCTCCAACGCCCAGGCGTTCACCGGACCGGAGAAGGTCTTCGCCAACCTGATGCAGGTCGGCACCCCGGCGATCCGGGCCACCCAGCCGATCTACGAGGCCGCCTGCGTGCCGCAGCTGTGGGCGATCGCCACGTCGGCGACGCTCGGCCACGACCCGGCCGGGCACCGCTGGACGGCGAACGTCATCCCGCCGGCACCGGTCGAGTCGAAGGCGATCGCGGACTACATCGCCCAGACCAAGCCGGGCGCCTCGGTCGTCGAACTGGTCGGCCCGGAGGACCTCGCCAAGGACTTCCACGCCTCCTTCCCGAAGGCGGCCAAGGACGCCGGCCTGAAGGTCCTCGACCCGCAGACCGTCCCGGCCGGCGCGACCAGCGTGGAGACCCAGGTCGCGGCGATGGTCGCGGCCAAGCCGGACGCCGTCTTCCTGGAGACCCAGCCCAACTACTGCCCGGGCTTCCTCACCGCGCTCGCCCGCTCGGGGTACAAGGGCATCATCGCCGTCAACTCCTCGTGCAACGGCGCCGGCCAGTGGATCAGCCCGGTGGACCCGGCCGGTGACGGCCTCGTCACGCCGATGTTCCGCAAGGACCCGGCCGACCCGCGGTACAAGGACGACCCGGCCATGCAGGAGTACCTGAAGGACCTCGAGGCGATCGGCGCCTCGAAGAACGCGCCGGTCGGCAACGTGCTCGACGGCTACAACCACGCGGTACTGCTGGTGCAGAACCTCAAGGACGCGGCGGCCATGAAGGGCGGCCTGACCCGCGCCAACCTCATGACGGCGGCGTGGAACACGAAGATCAGCCGGCCGCTGGAGCTTGAGCCGAACAACGCCACCGCCGGTCCGGACGACCCGTACCTGGTCGAGTCGGGCGAGATCGTCCAGTACAGCGCCGCGACCAAGGGCTGGACGACGAAGTCGAAGTTCGCCTTCGAGGGCAAGACCAACCAGTTCAAGTAGGTCGCCGGGGGGCCGCGTCGGCGCTGGCCGACGCGGCCCCACCAGCAGCCGGCCAAGGGGAGGACGAGGACGTGGACACAACGCTCGATCGCCGCGACATCTACGCGGACGGCCGGTTCCAGCCGACCACGTCGACCGGGACCGTCCCGGTGGTCAACCCGACTACCGAGGAGGTGCTCGGCAGCGTACCCGCGTCGGGCGACCAGGACGTCGACACCGCGGTCGGTGCCGCCCGCCGGGCGTTCTACAGTGGACCGTGGGGCCGCGCCACGCCGGTGGAGCGGGCCGACGCGATGGACAGGCTCGCCGCGGCGCTGGAGCGCCGCGGCGACGACCTCGCCCGGCTCGTCAGCCAGGAGATGGGCATGCCGCTGGAGCTGTCCCGCTTCAACAACATGTTCGGCCCGGTCAGCACGCTGCGCTACTACGCCGGGCTGGCGCGGGAGTTCCAGGCCGAGGAGACCCGTACCGCGGTCAACTACCCGGGCCGTACGGTGCTGCGCCGGGAGCCGGTCGGCGTGGTCGGCATGATCGCGCCGTGGAACTACCCGCTGCAACTGGCGATGACCAAGCTGGCGCCGGCGCTGGCGGCCGGGTGCACCACGGTGCTCAAGCCGGCACCGGAGACGGCGCTCAGCGCGTACCTGCTGGCAGAGGCGGCCGACGAGGCGGACCTGCCGGCGGGGGTGTTCAACCTGGTCACCGGCCTCGGCGCCACCGGTGAGCTGCTGGTACGCCATCCGCAGGTGGACAAGGTCGCGTTCACCGGCTCCACCACGACCGGTCGGCGCATCGCGGCCATCTGCGGCGACAAGCTCGTACCGGTCAACCTCGAACTCGGCGGCAAGTCCGCGGCGATCGTCCTCGACGACGTCGACCTCGACGCGATGCTGGCCCAGTTGCCGTTCCTGACGTTCGGCAACTCCGGGCAGACCTGCTTCGCCATGACCCGCTTCATCGCGCCCCGGTCCCGCTACGACGAGGTCGTGGGCGGGCTGGAACGGTTGGCGACCTCCCAGGTGCTGGGCGACCCCCTCGACCCGGCGACGACGATGGGTCCGCTGGTCACCGAGCGCCAGCGGGCGCGGGTCGAGTCGTACGTGCGGCTGGGTACCGGCGCCGGGGCCAGGGTGGTCACCGGTGGGCGGCGCCCGCCGGAGCCGGGCCGGGGGTACTTCTTCGAGCCGACCGTCTTCGCCGACGCCGACAACTCGATGCCGATCGCCCGCGAGGAGATCTTCGGCCCGGTCCTCACCGTGATCCGGTACGACGACGAGGCGGAGGCGGTGGCGATCGCCAACGACTCCGACTACGGGCTGGCCGGATCGGTCTGGACCGGCGACCCGGAGCACGGGCTCGACATCGCCCGCCGGGTCGAGGCCGGCACCTTCGGCGTCAACCAGTACATCCCCGACCTGGGCTCGCCGTGGGGCGGCTACAAGGCCAGCGGCATGGGCCGGGAGTACGGCCCCGAGGGGATGGCCGCCTACCTGAAGACCAAGGCGGTCTTCACGCCGCTTGCAACGTCGGATTAATTGAGAGGTCGCCATGAGATTTGAAGACGTTCTGAGCCTCGACCCCGCCGCACTGCGATGCCCGTTCACCGGCTACGCGGACGCCCGGGAGAAGGGCGTCTACTTCTCGCCCGAGGCGAACGCGTACGTGGTGAGCCGCTACGCCGACGTATCGCAGGTGCTGCGGGACAGCCGGACCTACTCCTCGTCGATCACCACGGGCGCGCCGAAGCCGCCGCCGGACAGCGAGATGGCCAAGTACATCCCGTTCCTGCTGCTGTCCGACGACCCGGACCACGCGCGGCGCCGCTCAATCGTCAACCGCGCGTTCGTACCGGCGAAGCTGGCCGCCTGGGAGCCGCTGGTGCGGTCGCTGTGCACCCAGATCGTCGACGGGCTCAGCGGCTCCGAGGTCGTGGAGTTCATCGACGCCTTCGCCGTACCGCTGCCCATCACCGTCATCACCCACGTCCTGGGCGTACCGCCGGCCGACGCCGGCCGCTTCCGGAGCTGGTCGGATCAGCTGGCCGCCTCCATCGGCGCGCACAACGTGGACCCCGGCGAGGTGCTGCGCATCGCCAAGGAGTTCGCCGCCTACCTCGGGCCGCTGCTGGACGAGGCGCGCAACCGCGAGCAGAACGACATCCTGGCGATCATCGCCGCCGCCGAGGCCGCCGGCGAGCTGCCCCGGCACGACGCCGCGCGGTTCGTCATGGAGCTGCTGATCGCCGGCAACATCACCACGACCCACCACCTGTCCAGCACGTTGCTGATGCTCGCCCGCAACCCGGAGCTGGCCGACAGGTACCGCGGGGATCCGGACACCATCCCCAAGCTGGTGGAGGAGTCGCTGCGGCTGGAGGCGCCGATCCAGGGCTTCTTCCGGCTCGCGACCGCCGACGGCGAGGTGGGCGGCGTCAAGATCCCGGCCGGCTCCCGGGTGATGGTGCTGTACGGCTCCGCGAACCGCGACGGCGCCACCTTCGACGACCCCGACACGCTGCGGCCCGAGCGCGCCAACGTCACGACCCACCTGGCCTTCGGCCGCGGCATCCACGCCTGCCTCGGCGCCCCGCTGGCGCGCATGGAGAGCCGGATCGCGCTGGAGACACTGCTGTCCCGGACGACCTCGATCGAGCTGGCCGAGCCCGCGGACAACGTCGAGTACCTGCCCAGCTTCGTCAACCGCGGGCTGCGCGCCCTGCCGCTGCGCGTAACGTGGGTCAGGTCATGAGTGCTGCTCCACTGCACGGTACGTCGGCGATCGTGACCGGCGGCGCCCGTGGACTGGGTGCGGCCATCGCCGCGCAGCTCGCCGCCGACGGCGCGGACGTGACCGTGTTCGACGTGCTTGCCGTACCCGACGGTGCGGTGGCCGGGCGGATCGTGGACGTCACCGAACCCGACCAGGTCGACGCGGCCGCCGCCGAGGTGGCCGAGCGCTGCGGCGGCATCGACATCCTGGTCAACAACGCCGGCGTGCTGTCCGGTCGGGCGCCCTACACCGAGCTCGCCAAGGACGAGCTGATGCGGTTCCTGACCGTCAACGTGGGCGGGTACGTGATCACCACCCAGGCGTGCCACCCCTGGCTGGTACGCAGTGACCGGGGCCGCATCATCAACGTCGCCTCCCGCACCTTCTTCACCGGCGCCCCGGGCCAGCTCGGGTACGTGGCGAGCAAGGGCGCGGTCCTCGGCATGACCAGGGTGCTCGCCAAGGAGCTCGGCCCGCACGGCGTCACCGTGAACGCGGTGATGCCCGGGCAGGTGGACACCCCGGGAACGCGTGAGCACTCCGACGACGCGGTGTTCAACGCGACCATGCGCCAGCAGGCGATCCAGCGGCGGGTACAGCCGGACGACCTCGCCGGCCTCGTGGCCTTCCTGGCCTCCGACCGGGCAGCGATGATCACCGGCCAGACGATCGTCGTCGACGGCGGCGGCTACCTGCACTGATCTCCCCGAGGGAGGGCCCATGTCATCAACCGAACCCGTCAGCCTACTGGTGGCCGGCAGGGACGTGATCGCCGACGACGTCGTCGTGCTGACCCTGCGGGACGCGGGCGCCAACGAGCTTCCCGAGTGGACGCCCGGCGCGCACATCGACATCCTGACCGGCGACTCGATGAGCCGCCAGTACTCGCTCTGCGGCGACCCGGCGGACCGCGGGGCGTGGCGGATCGCGGTCCTGCGCGATCCCGCCAGCCGGGGCGGTTCGCGATTCGTCCACGATGGACTATCTGTCGGGTCGACGGTGGGGGTACGCGGGCCGCGCAACCACTTCCCGCTGCAACCCGCGGAGCGGTACCTGTTCGTCGCCGGCGGGATCGGCATCACCCCGATCCTGCCGATGATCGCCGCGGCGGAGTCGCGGGGCGCGCCGTGGCGGCTGCTGTACGGCGGTCGCCGGCGCGCGTCCATGGCGTTCGTTGACGAGCTGGGTCGCTACGGCGACCGGGTGCTGATCCGGCCCGAGGACGAGTACGGCCTGCTGGACCTCGCCTCGGTACTCGCGCAGCCGCGCACCGACACCCTGGTCTACGCGTGCGGGCCGGAGCCGCTGCTGCGCGCCGTAGAGGAGCACTGTGGACACTGGCCGGCCGGCAGCCTGCACGTGGAGAGGTTCACGGCCAAGACGTTCGACGACGAGCCGGCCGGGGCCGACACCTTCGAGGTGGAGTTCAAGCGCTCGGGGGTGACCGCAACGGTACCGCCGGACAAGAGCATCATGGAGGTCGCCGAGGAGGCCGGCATCTTCGTCCTGTCCTCCTGCATGGAGGGCACCTGTGGCACCTGCGAGACCACCGTGGTGGAGGGCGAACCGGTCCATCGGGACTCCATCCTGACCCCGCAGGAGCAGGCCGCCGGGGACACCATGATGATCTGTGTGTCCCGGTGCCGTTCGCCTCGGCTGGTACTCGACCTGTAGCCCGCCGTGCCTGGCCCGGGTGTCGTACCGCAGCACCTTCAGCCTGACCGTCGAGTGGGTCGACCACTTCCAGGCGACATAGCGTTGAGGTCATGGGCGAGTACGAGCACGTTCTTCTCAAGCGGGAGCAGGACACTGTCACCATCACGATGAACCGCGCTGCGCGGCGCAACTCCCTGTCGGCGGATCATCTCGCCGAGCTGCTGGCGGCGTTCCGCGAAACGGGGGAGACCGGCGCCTCCGGCATCGTGCTGGCCGGCGCCGGTCCAGTGTTCTCCGCGGGGCACGACTTCGGTGATGTCGCCGCCCGAGATCTCGCTGGAACCCGCGAACTGTTGCGGCTGTGCACCGACCTGATGCGGACGATCCAATCCGTGCCCCAGGTGGTGGTCGCCCGGGTGCACGGGCTGGCCACCGCGGCGGGCTGCCAGCTGGTCGCGTCCTGTGACCTCGCCGTGGCCGCGCGCTCGGCCGGTTTCGCGCTGCCCGGTGGGATGGGTGGGTGGTTCTGCCACACCCCGGCGGTCCCGGTGGCCCGGGCGGTCGGGCGCAAACGGCTGATGGAGCTCGCGCTCACCGGCGACGTGATCGATGCGGCTACCGCGCTCGACTGGGGCCTGGTCAACCGGGTCGTACCGGACGAAGATCTCGACGGCGCCGTCGCTGAACTGCTGGGCCGGGCAACGCGAGGTAGCCGCGCGAGCAAGGCGTTGGGCAAGCAGACCCTGTACGCACAGCTTGACCGTCCCGAGGCGGACGCCTACACGATCGCGCTCGAGGTGATGGCGGCCGCCTCGCAGACCCCGTCCGCCCGCGAGGGCATGGCCGCCTTCCTCGAAAAGCGCAGTCCGGACTGGCGCGATTAGCCCCGGAGGTCGGCTGGTTCCGGAGGCCGGCCAGTTTCGAAGATCGGTTAGTTCCGGAGATCGGCGACGACGGCGAAGTGGTCCGACGGCCAGACGCCGTCGACCGGGGCGGTGCCGGCGAGCCGGGCCGACCGTACCCGGCCGCGCCCCTGCCGAGCCAGGCCGACCAGGATGTAGTCGATCCGCGAGTCGGGGATCATGGTGTCGGCCTGGTAGCCGTTGCGGCGGTCCCAGGTGAAGCCGGGGTCGCCCGGGTCGGCGTAGCGCCAGGCGTCGAGGAGCACCAGCCCCGGTACGGTGGGGGCGGTGAGCAACCCGCCGAGCAGCCGGAGCTCGTCGGAGTCGGGCTCGGCATTGAGATCGCCGGTGACCACCGGCGGGTACGCGCAGTCCGCCGCCTCCTCGGCGACGAACGAGGCCAGTTGCCGGACCTGGGGCAGCCGTACCTGGGAGCCGCCGGGCCGGAACGTCAGGTGGGTGGTGACCATCGGCAGGACGCCGCCCGGTGCGTCGATCCGCGCGGCCACCGCCACCCGGCCCTCGCCGGGGTCGTCGGTGGGCAGGCGTACCTCGTTCTGCGCGGCGATGGGCCAGCGGCTGAGGACCGCGTTGCCGTTGAACAGGTCGCCGTCGTCGTCCCCTCTGCCGGACTGGGCCGCGATCGCCCAGCACCAGTACAGGCCCAGCCGCTCGGCCAGGTCGGCGGCGAGGTTCCGGCCGCGGGTGCCCCATACCTCCTGGAATCCGCACACGTCCGGGTCCACCTCGGCCAGCGTCGCCGCGATCGCCTCCTGGCGGCGCTCCCACGGTCCGTAGCGGCCCCACAGGTTCCAGGTCAGGATCCGCATCCGCGCTGCCGCCCTTCCGATCCGTATGCCGGCTTCCGTCAGCCTTACCACGCCGCTCCGGTCCTGTCGCGCGGTCAGCGACGGGCGGCCCGGGTATCGATCAGCGCCTGGAGGCCGTCGAGGATGCGCTCGAGGCCGAAGTCGAATGCCCGGTCGCGCCCCTCGCCGGTAGTGGCCTCGGCCATTGTGCGCGCGACGGCCGCCTCCATCCAGCCCAGCTCGTTCGGGCCGAGCGGGCGGGGGAGGGTGACGGCCTCCAGGGTCCCGTACTGCCCTGACTCTCCGACGACTATGGTGCCTTCATGTCAGCCGATGTGACCGAGCGGATCACCATCGCAGCGCCCGCTGCCGAGGTGTACCGGGCAGTGTCCGATGTGCGCCGGATGGCGCGCTGGAGTCCGGAGTGCTTCGCGGTCTGGGTGTGGTCCCGGCGCGGGGACGCGCAGGCGCGGTTCGTCGGGTTCAACCGGCGTGGGCCGTTCCTCTGGTTCACCTCGTGCCGGGTGACGGCCGCCGTGCCGGACGAGGAGTTCGCGTTCGAGGTGACCGCCTTCGGGCTGCCGGTGTCGCTGTGGGGCTATCGGCTGGCGGAAGTGCCGGAGGGCGTCGAGCTGAGCGAGTACTGGGAGGACCGCCGCGGCCGGGGAGGCCGGGTGCTGGGGCGGGTGTTCACCGGTCGGGTGGCCAACGACCGGCCGCGGGCCAACCGCGAAGGAATGCGTACCACCCTGGAGCGGCTCAAGCGGGAGCTGGAGGCCGCCTGATTCGCTCGCTGATTCGCTCACGATGCGCCGCGAAGATCCACACAGTTTGGGGAAAACCGTCCCATCGCGAGCGCGGGTAGCAGCACTTTCGCCCACACGGCGTTGATCTTCGACGATGGAGGCAACCGGACCGGTGGTGCCGAGCGTCTATATTTGTGCCGCCGGGGGCGGGCCATCGGGGCCCCGCTGGTCCGGCGCGGCGGGACAAGGGGCGTTCATGGGGGAGCGGCGGGAAAATCTGCGCGGGGCCGGAATGCGGCGCGGGCTGGGGGCGGTGGTCGTCGCGGCGTCACTGCTCGCGGCCACTGCCTGCTCGCACGGCGCACGGGCGAATGACCGGAACCAGGCCCGGCCGTCCGCCGCGTCGAGTTCCGCGCCGCCCGGCTCGGTGACGATCACACCGGGCGACGGTACGGCGGACGCGTCGCCCCGAAATCCGTTGGCGGTGACCGCGGCCAACGCCACCATCGAGTCCGTCACCGTGGTCGACGGCGGGGGCGGTCAGGTGAAGGGCCAGCTCGCCGCTGACCGTCGAACCTGGACCACCACCGACAGCCTGAAGTACGGCACGACCTACACCGCGACGGTGACCGCGGCCGACTCCGGCGGTAAGCAGATCTCGCAGGCCAGCAGGTTCACCACGGTCAAGCCGGCCAACCTGACCCTGCCGTACCTGCAGGCGAACTCGTACCTGTCGTTGTCCGACCGCACCACGTTCGGCGTGGGGCAGCCGATCGTGGTCCGCTTCGACGAGAAGATCCCCGACCGGGCGGCGGCCGAGAAGAGCCTCCAGGTGACCACCGAGCCGAAGGTCACCGGTGCCTGGCACTGGTACACCGACCAGGAGGTGCACTGGCGGCCGAAGGAGTACTGGGCCCCCGGTACCAAGGTCACCGTCCGGGCGAACGTGTACGGCGTGCATCTCGGCGGCGGCCTCTACGGCCAGCAGGACAACGGCGCGTCGTTCGTCATCGCCGACAAGCACGTCGCGATCGCCGACGACAACACCCACCACATCCAGGTCTTCATCAACGACAAGCTGGACCGTACGGTGCCGACGTCGATGGGCAAGAACGAGAGGGTCCGGGGCAGCAACGGTCAGTGGCTCGACTTCCGTACCCGCAGCGGCGTCCACGTCGTGCTGGGCACCGAGTCGCGGACCCGCATGACCGGTGCCAGCTGGGGCCTGGGCGACGACAGCTACGCCCTCGACGTCAACTACACCACCCACCTGTCGTATCAGGGCGAGTACCTGCACGAGGCGACCTGGAACGTCTGGAAGCACGGCAAGCAGAACGACTCGCACGGCTGCCTGAACCTCGGTACCACCGACGCCAAGTGGTTCATGAACACGTTCATCCCCGGTGACATCGTCGAGGTGAAGAACACCGGCATCCAGCTCGACAACATGGACGGGTTGACCGACTGGAACATGCCGTGGCAGCAGTGGCTGGCCGGCAGCGCGCTGGGGGAGAGCTGACCGGTCCGTCCCGCCATAAATGCGTTGAGTGATCCCGCGTCCCGGCGCAGGCTGGAGATCCGCCGTCAAGTCTGGGGATCCTTCCGATGCGCCTGTTCCGCGACCTGTGGACGACGTCACCGCGCCGTACCGCGCTCGTGGCCTGCCTGATCGTGCTCGGTGCGGGCGGCCAGGCGGCCGCGTCAGCGCTGGCCGGCCCGGTGCTGCTGCACCGCTCGGCCACGCTGTTCGCCGTGCTGGCCGTGGCGCTGGTCGCCGTCGTGCTCAGCGACCTCGCGGTGGGCCTGATCGTGGCCGGGCTGACCGCCGACTGGGCCGCCGACGTGCGCCGCCGGCTGTGCCGGGTGGCCTTCGGGCAGGACCTGCCGGCGCTGGAGAACACCCCGGTCGGTGAGCTGCTGGACCGCATCGACGGCGACGTCTACCAGGTCGCCTCCGAGCTGCGCGGCAGCGGCGTACGGATCGCACAGTCGCTGGCCATCGGGGTGCTGTCGATCGTCACCGCGCTTGCGGTCTGGTGGCCGGCCGGCGTGGGGATGCTGATGCTCGCCGGGCTGCTCGCGGTCGGGCTGAACGCACCCACCCGGAAGATCTCCCCGGCGCGGATGGGCGAGGAGGAGGCCTGGTCGGACCTTGCCGCGGTGATGGAGGAGTCGATCCACGGGCAGGACGACGTCCGTACCAGCCTGGCCAGGCCGTACGTGCTGCGCCTGTACGCGCAGCGGGCCAGCCGGGTGCTGGGCCGAGGTCGGCTGGTCTGGGCGATGTCGGCCCGGGTCACCACGATCGCCTCCGGCGTGACGCGGGGCGGGATCGCCGCGGTCGTCCTCGGCGGGGCCTGGGCGCTGTCCGCGGGCTGGATCGACGGCGCCAGGCTCACCGCCGTCTGGCTGCTCGCGCTCGCCTTCGGCGGGACCGTCGAGCACATCAGCCGGATGGTGCCGGAGCTTCAGTACGCCCTGGGCGCCTGGGGTCGGGTACAGCTGTTGCAGGCCGCCCGTCAGGAGCCGCCCGGCGGGGCGGCGCCCACCGATGGCGACCTCGCCATCCGTGGCCTGACCTACCGGTACGGGGAGGCCGACGACGGGCGGCGATCGGCGCTGCGCGACGTCCACCTGACCTTCGCGCGGGGCCGTTCGTACGCGCTGATCGGCCGTACCGGGTCGGGCAAGTCCACCCTGGCCAAGGTGCTGACCCGGGCCGTGGACGTACCGCGCGGCACGGTGTTCCTCGGCGGTACCGACCTGCTCGACCTGGACGTTGAGGGCCTACGCCGGTGGATCGCCGTCGTACCGCAGCGCACCGAGATCCTGGCCGGCACGCTCGCCGAGAACATCGCCCTGTTCGACCCGGACCTGCTCGAACCGGCGGCCCAGGCGGTGCACGAGCTGGGCCTGACGCCCTGGGTGGCCGACCTGCCGGACGGGCTGCAGACCAGGCTCGGCGAGGGCGGGTACGTGCTGTCGGCCGGGCAGGAGCAGTTGGTGGCGTTCGCCCGGATCGTGGTCCGCGACCCGCACGTGGTGATCCTGGACGAGGCCACCGCGCGGATGGACCCGGTCACCGAGGCCAGGGTGCAGCGAGCCACCGAGCGGCTGCTGCGCGACCGGATCGGCATCGTCATCGCGCACCGGCTGTCCTCGGTACGCCGCTGCGACGAGGTCGTGGTGCTGGCCGACGGCGAGGTGGTCGAGGCCGGGCCGCTGCGGGAGTCGGAGCGGTTCGCGCGGTTGCTGGCCAGCAGCCGGGTTTCGGTACCCGCCCGCGAGGAGCGGGTGGCGGCGGGGCCGACCGGGCGGGTCGAGGCCGGGCGCGGTGGGCTGGCCCTGGCCGCCTCCGACGACGCCGCCTCCCCCGACGACGCCGCCTCCTCCGACCGCGCTGCTTCCGACCACGAGTGGCCGCGGCTGGACGGCGCCGTCGCCACCACGGCGGTCGCGCAGACCGTACCGCCGAAGGCCGGCCAGCCGCCGTTGCCGGAGCCGGCCCGCGCGCGGACCCTCCGCGAGATCTACCGGCTGCTGACGAACGACCCGCGGTACGGGCTCGTCTCGCTCGCGTTGTTCCTGGTCATGATGCTGCTCGCGCTGGACGGTTCGGTCCTGCCGTGGTTGTGGGCCGACCTGGTGGACGGCGTCGGTGAACCGTGGTGGCCGGCCGCCGGGATCGTGGCCGCGCTGCTGGTCACCATGCCGCTGCCGTACTACACCGCGAAGTGGTTCCCGGAGTGGTGGGTGCGCCAGATGCTGCGGATCAGCCTGCGCCTGGTGCACGGGCAGACCGGGCCGCGCCGGGTCAGCAAGCACACCCCGGCCGAGGTCGTCGCGCAGGGCGGGGACACCGAGCGGGTCGTGATTCTCGCCGACAACCTGATGGACCAGTTCGTGTGCGGGGTCATCCTGGCCGCGATGACGCTGGTGTCCGGGTCGGTCGTACCGGCGCTGTTCTTCGCCGGCACGATGCTGGTCTCCGGGCTGGCCGCGACCCTGTTCGGGCCGGTGCTGGCGCGCGCCGCGCGGAAGACGGTCGCGGCCCGCGCCGCGTTCGCCACCGCGCTGGTGTCGTCGTTGTCGGCGGCCCGCACGGTGAAGTTGGCCGGGGCGACCCGGCCGGTGCTGGCGCACCTGGCCCGGCTCGACCGGGTCCGTAGCGACCGGCAGCGGCGCGAGATCTCGATCCAGGTGTGGGCCCGGTCGACGCCGTCGGTCGCCAGCGGGCTGCTGCCGATCGGGGCGTGGGCGCTGTACCTGTCCGGCGAGCTGTCGTCCGGGGCGACCCTGGTGGCGGTCTCGACGCTGGCCGCGGCCCGCTGGTTCGCCTGGACCACCGCGTCCCTGATCTCACAGCTGCCCTCGGCCCGGGTGTGGACCCGGCGGACGGTGGCGATGTCCGGAGTGGACGCGTACTCGGCGGCCGTGCCGGCGGTCGACCTGTCGGCGGGCACGGCACCGGCCCCGGTGGCGGCGCCGCGCCACCCGCTGCGCCGGCTGGACCTGGCCGGGTTCAACGCCGTCCACGAGGACGGGACGGTCGCCGTCCGGAACCTCGACCTGACCGTCGAACGGGGACAGTTGGTGCTCGTGGTCGGACCGGTCGGTTCGGGCAAGTCGTCGTTGCTGCGCGCCCTGGCTGGGATCGTCCACCACACGGGGCAGCTGCGCTGGAACGGGCAGCCGGTCACCGCGCCGGAGATGTTCCTGCGGCCGAACCAGGTCGGGTACGTCGCGCAGCTGCCGCGGGTACTCTCCGGCACGATCGCCGACAACATCCGGCTCGGGCACGAGGTGGACGTGGCCGGCGCGGTGTCGACCGCGCAGCTGGAGCACGACCTCGCGGCCGCCGGGGGTGGCGCGGCCGCCGGGGGCGGGCTCGGGCTGGTGATCGGGCACAAGGGCACCCGGCTGTCCGGCGGGCAGCTACAGCGGCTCGCCCTGGCCCGGGCGCTGGCTCCGCGTACCGAACTGCTGATCGCCGACGACGTGTCGTCCGCGCTCGACGTCACCACCGAGCTGGACCTGTGGCGGGCGCTGCGGGAGCACGGGGTGACCGTGGTCGGGTCGACGTCGAAGCGGGCCGCGCTGGCCCAGGCCGACCGGGTCGTGGTGCTGCTCGGCGGCGAGGCCGTGGCTCAGGGTACGTGGCGTGAGCTGGAGGACCGCTGGGGTCACTTCGCGGGGTGAACCCGGCGGTCCTGCCGGAGGTCCAGTTCGTACACCTGCCCGACGAGGTCCACGCCGAAGCTGTGGTGCGGGTACGGGGACGCCGGACGGCGGTGACCAGCCGGCGGCGCTCGGACGGACAGTCAGGCGGCTCGCCGGAGGGTGCCCGGCGTCAGGTCGGCCAGGCTCGGGTACCCGTCGACCGCCATCGTCAGGTCGGCCTCGGCCAGCAGCCAACGCAGGACGTGGACGACGCCCTCGGTACCGCCGAGCGCGAGCCCGTACGTGTACGGTCGGCCGACCCCGACCGCCGTGGCGCCGAGGGCGATCGCCTTGACGATGTCGACGCCGCTGCGGACGCCGGAGTCGAACAGTACGGGCAGTCCGTCGGCGGCCTCGACCACGCCCGCCAGCACGTCGAGGGCGGCCAGCCCGCCGTTGGCCTGACGGCCGCCGTGATTGGAGCAGTAGATGGCGTCCACGCCGCCGTCCTTCGCGCGCCGCGCGTCGTCCGGGTGGCAGATGCCCTTCAGGATCAGCGGCAGCCTGGTGAGCGAGCGCAGCCAGGGCAGGTCGTTCCAGGTCAGCGGGTTGCCGAAGAGCTGGGCCCAGCGCAGCGTCGCGGCCTGCATGTCCTCCTCCGGCGTGCGCTCCAGCCCGGCCCGGAACACCGGATCCGAGGTGTAGTTGGCCAGGCAGTGCCCCCGTAGCTGCGGGAAGTTGCCGGTACTCAGATCGCGCGGGCGCCAACCGGGGATCCAGGTGTCGAGCGTGACCACGATGGCCTTGAATCCGGCCTTCTCGGCGCGCTCGACCAGGCTGGCCGCCAGTTCCCGGTCGGTCGGGGTGTACAGCTGGAAGAAGCCGGGGGTCTGCCCGAACTCCGCCGCCACCGCCTCCATCGGATCGACCGACAGCGTCGAGGCGACCATCGGAACACCGGTACGGGCCGCCGCCCGCGCCGTGGCCAGATCGCCGTGACCGTCCTGCGAGCACAGGCCGAGCACCCCGACCGGAGCCATGAACAGCGGGGACGGCAGTGTCATCCCGAACAGTTCGACGGACAGGTCGCGCTCGGTCGCCCCGACGAGCATCCTCGGGATCAGGCCCCAGCGCTCGAAGGCCCGGACGTTGGCGCGCTGGGTGTACTCGTCCCCGGCGCCGCCGGCCACGTAGGACCACAGCGACGGAGGCAGCACCGACTCCGCCCTGGCCGCCAGCTCGGAGTAGGTCATCGGGAGGTCCGGGACGACGCCGCGGAGCGCGTTGAAGTAGACCTCGTACTGGTAGCTGCCGAACGCCTCAGTCATCAACCAGCCTCCAGTCCACGATGCCGCCGCGATTGTCGCCGGGATCCGGCGGGACGCGAGCATACCCGCGTCGCGGACCCGTGGGGTCCGCGTACGCCGTACCAGGCCGTGTCCTTACCACGATCGCGAGGTGGTCTGCGTTATCGGGCTCTGAATCGGCCGGAGACCCCGATAACGCAGACGCGGTACGGATCATGAGCGGCGGCGCCCGACCGTGACCGCCGACATCAGGCTCATCGACATTGACTGAACGGTCCGACACCCCCGGCGAAAGGAGATCCTTACGGCGAAAGGGGCCGGCGCCCACCATGACGGTGGTCGTCGGCCCCGATACCCGAAGCGCCGCTACGCCCTCCGCCGCCTGGGCCGCGACACGGCCGCGACGAGCCCACCGCCGGCGCCGACGAGCACTCCACCGGCCAGCAGCATGGCGGTCACCCCCGCCCCGGTCACCGGAAGCGTCGAGGCGCCGCTGTCGCCCGACCCACCGCCACCGCCGGCCGCGGCAACGGTGACGGCGAGCTTCATCGCGTGTGCCGCACCGGTGGGGTCCACGCCCTGCGCGACCAGCGTGTGCGTTCCGGCGGCCAGGTCGCGTGGCACCGTGACGGCCTTGCTGAAGTTGCCGTCGGCGTCGGCGACCGCGGTGCCGAGTACGGTCGGCGTGGAGTAGATGGTGACGGTGACGGTCGAGTGGGGCGCGAACCCGGTACCGATCACGACGATCTGCTCACCCGGCGCGGCCGTGTCGATCGCGCCACGATCGGTGGTCAGCGTCAGATCCGTGGCGGGCGGCTCCGCGCTCACGACCGGCGCGGTCGGCACGACGGCCGCCGACGGTGCGCTGACGTCCGAGTCCATGCCGTTACCGGCGTGGGCGACGACCCTGACCGTGTACGAGGTACCGGCGACCGCGCCGAGCACGCACCGGTTTTCGGTGGTCTCGCAGGTGGCCGGACCCGGTTCGGCGGTGACCGTGTACCCGGTGATCCCCGGGCCGGGGTTGGCCGGCGCCGTCCAGGTCACCACGATGGATGACACCCCGGCGGTTGCCGTCACCGCGGTCGGCGCGCCCGGCCGCCCGTACGGTGTCGCGGTCTTCTGCGCGCTGGGCGGCGAGTCACCGCCTGCACCGTGTGCGACGACCGTGACCGTGTACTCCCGGCCGTTGGTCAGGTCGGTGATCGTGCAGCCGGTGGCCGAGGCGGTGTCGGCGGTGCAGGTCGCGCCGCCCGGCGACGCGGTCGCGGTGTACCCGGTGATCCCGGCGCCGGTGGTACCCGGCGCCCAGGCCACGTCGATCTTGCCGTCGCCGGCCTTGACCGACGTCAGGGTGGGCGCACCCGGCGCCGGCCCGACGCTGGGTGTGGCGGTGACGGTCTCGCTGCCGACCCGGTTGGCGTGCTCGACGTCGTACGCGTAGACCTGGACCGTGTACTGCTGGCCGTTGACGAGCCCGTAGAGGTCACACGCCAGGGCGTCCGAATCGGGCGTGCACTCGTACTCGCCCGGATTGGCCGTGACGAGGTACCCGTCGATGCCGTCACCGGGATCGGCCGGAGGCGCCCAGGTCACGTGCAGCGAGCCGTTGCCCGGGGTCACGGTCGGCGGGTCCGGCCTGGTCGGCGGCTGCGGACCAGGCCGATGCCCGGAGGATTCGTCCGTGCTGTGGCCGGCCTTGTTGATCGCGTCTACATAAACGGTGTACGTGTCGGGGTAGACCAGCCCGGAGATGGTGCAACTCAGGCCCGTCACGGGCCCGCAGTCGGTGCGCTGGCCGTCGCCGTTATCCGTCACCCACACCTGGTAGGAGTCCACCGGGCCGCCGTCGGCCGGCGGCTGCCAGCTCACCGACAACGCCCGCGGCCCCCGCTGGACGTCAACGTTGGCCGGCTGGCCGGGCGCGGTCGGCGCGATGCTGAACGGGAACAGCTCACTGCAGGCACCGCCGAACGAACCTGTGGCGCACACATATGCGGTGTAGTCGCCAGACGACAGGTCGGCCTGGACGTCGGCCTGGAGCACGTTGCCGCCCACATATTTCACCCCGAGCGAACTGTGGCCGGTCGCGTCGGCAATGCCCGCCTCGTACTCCGTGGTCCCCGCGAACGACTGCCATGACACGGTGACGTATCCGTTGCCGGGAACGGCCGACGTGACGACCGGCTGCCCGGCTTCGGTGATCCGGGCACGCGGCGCAGCGCTCGACGCCTGCGTCCTCGGCGCGGGACTCGCCTGGACCTGCTTGGCCTGGTCGTTCTGAGCTTGGGCCTGGGCCGTCTTGGACGGCACAGTCTTGGGTTGGGCGCGCTTCGACGGCGTGCTCTTGGCCTGGGCCCGCCTGCTCTTGTCAACCTTGGTTCGCGCGGCCTTGTCCCGGGTGGCAACTCCGCCGGCGGGTCCGCGTGCGGCGGTGTCGGCAGCACCGGTGCCTGAGGCGCCGGGCCCGGCGAACGCGGCCTGCGGACTGGCGCCGACCGTCACGACGGCGCCCAGCAGTATGGCGGCGCCCACCGTTGGCCACCGCCTGGTGGGCCGTCCGCGCGCCGCGAACACCTCGATCATGGAGAATCTCCGTAGCAGTACGTATTCTATTCGTCACAATACGTAGCTAGTGATGGCAAAAGCGGCCTTTTCGGATAAAGACCAAGGGATGACGCCTGCGTCGCGGCACTCGGTACCGGCACCGCTCTCTTCGGCGCCCGCCACATCCGGGTTCAGCGTTCTCCGGCGCTCACCGGTGACCTGCACACCATGGCGGGTGACGACGCCGCAGGTCCCGACCCACGTGCCGCCACACCTACCGGAGCGTCGGTGCAGGCATGCCGGCACGGGGAGTGACACCTACGAAGGCCGCGACGCCAACAGTGACGAGATGACCACGCAACGGACCCCTCCGGATGGATCGGCGACCGCCGGCAGCCCCGATGATCCTCCGCGGCATTCTTCGCCTCAGCCCCACCGCCGGACCGGCGGCGGCGTCCGTAACGGCGCCCGTGGTAGGGGCCCCCGACCCGACGAAAGAGGTTTCGTGCCACGCTCCCGTCTCGCTGGCACCTCGCTCGGCCTACTGGACTCGGTCGGCGCCACCGCTTGGCCGCGGTGTGGAAGTTGTCCCATCCGTGCAGCGACACCGGACTGCCCTCGGACCGGCGTCGCACTGCGGGCTACGAACGCTCCAACCGCGTGCTTGAAGAGGTGCGCAGCACACTCGACCGCCTGGTACCCGTCGCGGCGAAGGCATTCGCCGAAGCCGTATAGCGCCCCGCCGCTCAACCTTGGAGGAGCTCCATCATGTCCCCCACGCCAGTGACCAGCTCGAAATCGCCGGTTCACCCGCGCTCAACCGGCGACCGTGAGGCCGACGGGGACGGCGGACCGTCAGTCCCCGCCAACGACAGTGATCCAACCATGGTCGGCGGAGAAGGCAGGCGATGAACGCGGACGCCCTACGCAAAAGCTGGCGACACGTCGAAGAACTGGGCGACGAGGCCGCCACCACCTTCTACTCGTTCCTGTTCACGGCAGACCCGCGCCTGCGCTCCATGTTTCCCATGGGGATGAGCGAGCAGCGAGACAAGCTGCTCAAGGCGCTCGGACACATCGTCGCCAACGTCGACGACATCAGACTGCTGTCGTCGTTCGCGAGTCAACTCGGCCGGGACCATCGTCGCTTCGGTGTCGTCGCCCATCATTACCAGACCGTGGGCCGGGCCCTGATGGAGACCCTGCGCCGTAGCCTCGGCCCCGGGTGGACACCTGAGTTGGCCGCCGACTGGATGCGGGCCTACAACTTCGTCGCCCAGCTGATGATCAATGCCGCCGACGCCGACGGCCGCGTCAATCCGGCGGCCTGGCCGGCGCGGGTGGACGCGGTAGAGCGCCGCGGCGCCGACCTCAGCGTCATCACCGTCACCCCGCAGTATCCGTACCCGTACCTGGCGGGACAGTCCTGCGCGGTGCACCACCAGTCCCGCCCCGCCGTATGGCGCTACCTGTCACCGGCCAACGCGCCGAGGCCCGACAACACCATCGAGTTCCATGTACGTGCCATCCCCGGGGGCCAGCTGTCACCGATGCTCACCTACCAGTTGCGCGCCGGTGACGTCGTCACACTCGGGCCGCCGGTCGGCACCGTCCTGGCAGGCTGGCGCCGGTCCGGCAGTGAACTGATGCTGATCGCCGGCGGGACCGGCCTGGCGCCGCTGCGGTCGATCGTCGAGCAGCTGACGTTGGACCGTTACTGGAGCAAGCGGGTAACCCTCGTCATCGGCGCGGACACCGAAACGGACCTGTACGACATGTCCGCGGTGAACGCATTGGAGAGCCGGGCGTCCTGGCTCAGGGTGATACCGGTCGTGCGACGAGGGCGGCGATGGACCGGTGCTGTCGGCACCGCGGCCGACGTGGCCCTGCAAGCCAGCCCGCACGGCACTGCCGAAATCTACCTGTGCGGCTCGGACGCCATGGTCACAACAACCGTGGAGCGGCTGCGCGCCCACGGCTACGACCGGCGCCGCGTGCACGTGGAGAGCTTCGCGAGCACCACCTACCCGCCGTTGGCGGCCGCCAACCTACACCCCGAGGTGATTTCGTGACACTGCCTCTCGACGAGACCGCGCCGGGCCATCCGCTGCCCGACATGACTCTCACCGATCAGGTCCGCCGCATGGCGGCTTCCTTGGACGACGCGAAGCGGATCGGGCGTGGCTACGACAAGACCGCTGTCGAGGCGTTCGTCAACCGCGTCTGTCTGCTCCTCGAGGACCTCGAGGACCGGCACCGGAAGCTCAGGGCCGACCACGACAACACATGGACCGAACTGACAGCCCGCCGCAGTGGCTTTCTACCGGACAACAGCCTGTCCGGTCCGCTCGCCGATCTGCTGACAACCATGCAGAGGACCGCCATGCAGCAAGGCGACGAGACACTTCAGTTGGCGACGGAGCAGAGCCGGCAGATGGTCGAAGCCGCCCAGGAACAGGGCCGGTACATCGTCGAGGCCGCTCAGGCCGAGGCCGACGAGATCCTCGCCGAGGCGAACGCCCAGACCACGACGCAGGCTGACGAGTATCGCCGGTTCGCCGCGTCGATGCTCAACTGGCTGAACGAGGGTCTGGACGTGGCCAGCTCAGCCCAAGCCCGGTTCACCGCACGACTCGAAGCTCTCACCACGGCGGACCCGGCCCGGGCACAGCCGGCCGCCCCGGATCAGAACTGATCGGGAGTACTCGACCTTCCGCCCGGCCACCGGTGGGGCGGTGCGGCTCACCCGCCGCTCCACCGGTGTGCGCCGAGGTGTCTTCCGGCTACCGCCGCGCGTCGTCCGGCTGGTCGGAGGATGCGGTGGACCAACGCGATCCGCCGGCTCCGACAGGCGCCGGCTCTGTCTCGTAGTCGGTCGGCCGGGTGATCTGCTCCAGCCCCTCCGGCAGGCGGTCCCGCTCCGGCACGGCCGCGGATTCGTCACCGGCCGGTCGGGGCCAGCGCCGCCACCGACCCGCACTCACCACCGATACCAGCAGCAACGTACCCAGGAGCAGCGTGGTGCCGGTCCGTATCGGTGTGGCCGGGTCGGCGTGCCGACCGGCAACGGCGAGGTCGTGGCTGAACAGGCTCAGCAGCCACTTCGGTTCGAACAGCAAGCCGACATAGCTGGCCGCGTACAGGATCCCGGTCAGCACCGCACCCAATGGCGAGAACCGCAGCGTGCCGATGAGCCCGAGAAGAAGCCCGGCGGCGGCCAACAGCAGCAGCGGCTGGATGAAGTCACCGGTCTGGATGACACCACTGTCCTGCGCGCTGGAGACCGCCCGGGCGGAACGCTCCTGCCCGAACGCGATCATGATCCACACCAGCGGACCGATGGCGATCGCGGCGATCAAGGTCCAGATATGGCGCATCCCTTGCACCTCATCTTTCTCGTAGACGGACGTTTCGCAAGGTCCTTCCTCGTATACGGCGTCGGCGCCACCAATTCCGTCACGAATGCACCTCACTCAGCGCGAACCAGCGCAGCTCCTCGAAGCCGGCCGACACGGCCGCGCCGCCGTGGCCGTCGCGGCACGGCCGTTGGGCCAGTTCGAGGCAGAGTTCGCGGGCGGCGCGCAGGTAGTACCCGAACGCGTCCTCCAGCCCGTGGAGGCCCGCACGCATCAGTAAATCCTTTGCTCGACGACAGCGTCTCGGTCAGTGTTCAAGCTGAAGCGCAGTTGAGGTCAAGACGGTGCCTGCCAGCCGGTCTCCATCGGCGGCGACCACTATGACCGGTCGACCGAGGGAAACAGTGGGCGATGACGTCAGGCACCGGCAGCACCAGCGGTACGAGGTTGCCGCAACTACTGGTCAGCGTCCTGCTGCTCGGAATCGCCGACTCCATGATCGGGCCGTACCTGGTGCTCTTCGGCGTGGACGAGGCGCACCTGTCGCCGTTGCAGGTCGGTGTCTTCATGTCGCTCGTCGCCGCCAGCGGTCTCGTTGTGAGCACCTGGCTCGGCCGCCACTATGACCGGTCCGCCAGCCGAGGACCGGCGTTCATCGCACTGGCCGCACCAGCGGTCGGCTACCTGGCGCTGACCACGACCACCGGGTACGCCCTGCTGCTGCTCATCGCGGTGGGACTCCTCGGTGCCGGCCTGGCGGCATTCCCACAACTGTTCGCGCTGGCCCGTACGCACCTTGACGGGTCGGCCGGCAGCGCTGCCCGGCGGGGAACGCCCGTTCTGCGGTCGGTGTGGTCCCTGGCCTGGGCGACCGGTCCGATGATCGGTGCTGCCGTGCTGGCCCGGCAGGGGTACCGAGGGCTCCTGATTGTCACCGCCGCGGCGTTCGCGCTCGTCGCCCTGCCGTTGCTGCTGCTGCCTGCCGCGACGGCCCCGCCGCGGCGTACGGCCGTGAGCAGGACCGGCACCCGGATGACCCGTCCGATACTGCTGGCCGCGACCGCCTTCACGCTGTTCCACACCGCGATGATCTCCGGCTCGGTGGCCCTGCCCCTCTATGTCACCCGGACCCTGGATCGCGCCGACAGCGACGTCGGGCTGCTGTTCAGCGTGTGCGCGCTGGTGGAGGTTCCGGCGGCGCTGAGCCTGGTCCTGCTGCCGGCCCGTGTACGCAAGCAGCGGGTGATCCTGCTCGGCATGCTGGTGTTCGTGACCTACTTCCTGCTCGTCGCGGTCAGTTCGACCATGCCGCTGCTGATCGGTACCCAGGTGGCCCGGGGCACAGCCATAGCCGTGGTCGGGGCCCTGGGTATCACGTACATGCAGGACCTGATCCCGGGCGCGACCGGGCGAGCGACCACGCTGTTCGCCAACACCCTCACGATCGGGTCGCTGATCTCAGGCGTCGTGGCCGGCGCCGCGGCCCAGGCCTTGGGCTATCGGGCGACCCTGCTGTTGTGCGGCGTCCTCAGTGCCGTCGGGTGCGTGCTGTTGGCCAGCGCCCGGCAGCTGCGGAGCGCCGGATCGGAGTCCTCCGTGAGCCCGGCCCCGGGCGGGGCCGGGACCGGCGAGGAGAGCTCCGGCTGCGCAAGCGTTTCGGCATGAACTATCAAGGCCGGGTCGGCAGTCTACGATCCCGGCGTCGCGGCGACGAGCGCCACCTGGCTGCCCTGACCGAATTGGAAGAGGCGCATCTTGAACCCGTTGCGGTCGAGTTGGTCGACCAGGGTCGAGCGGTCGGGATAGAAGAGGCGCCAGACGAGCAGCGTGTCGCCCGGTTCGAACGACACGGTGCGCCGGGCGCCGTCGACGTCGAACGTCACGGCGACGGGTAGGACGAACCGGGCCCGGACGAAGACCTCGCTGCGGTCGCGGTCGAACCCCGTTTCGGTCACGTACCACGATCGGTCGATGTTCAGCAGGTCCAGCCCCGCCCGGTGCTGGGACTTGGTCGCGCTACCGGAGTGGTCCATGAGCGGCGGCTGATCGACGCCGGTGTCGAAGCG
Source organism: Planosporangium mesophilum (assembly GCF_016863255.1). Classification (GTDB taxonomy): domain Bacteria; phylum Actinomycetota; class Actinomycetes; order Mycobacteriales; family Micromonosporaceae; genus Planosporangium; species Planosporangium mesophilum. Next base: position 33,641 of record NZ_BOON01000045.1, on the reverse strand, counting down.
CAGGGTCAGCACCAGCAGGTCGTGTCCGGACATGGCGTGGCGGACGTGGCGCAGAACCCGGTCCGGCTCGGCGAAGTTGTACAGCGTCCCGCCCGCCATCACGACGAACCGGACCGGGCCGGAATCGTCGTCGTGAGGCTCGTCCTTGGCAATGAGTACCTGAGCGAGATCCGGCCCCGTGAAGTCACCCCGGCACAGCTCGAAGCGGTCGGCGTCGTGGGGAAAGGCGGTTCGAAGGTTCTGCCTTGCCAGCTCCAGCATCTCCGCACTGATGTCGATCGCGCGGTAGCCCGCAAGTCGTGACCGGCCCAGCAGATGCCGTAGCAGCCCGTGGATCGGTCGCGTGGTGCCCGGTCCGAGGTCGACGACCTGGATCGACGGCGACGGCGGCACCAGGGCGAGCAGTTGCTCGGCGTGGCGCTCCAGAAGGGTGGCGGGCGCGATCGGCGCGGCGGCGGAGGTGGGCGACAGTCCGCCGTCGCGCCAGGATTCGCTGCCGCTGCCGAGGTAGGTCAGTGAAAACGGAAACTCCGCGTGTTGCGCGAGCGAACCGATGATGGCATCGACCTGCGCCGCCGAATACGTGCGGTAGAACGCCTCGTCCGGCGACACCGCGCACAGACTTGCGCCCGCCACGGTGCGATAGTACGGCACTGTGGCGGGAAATTGGTCCATGTCAAAGTTTGGCGTCAGGGTCACTGGCTCAGCTCGGGCCGCCGAGCACCCGGCACACCGCGGCAGACAGGGCCGGCGCGTCGTCGCATCCGACCACCGCGGCCAGATGCCCGTCGGGCCGGATCACGTACGCCTCGCCGGGGCGGGCGTCGAGCGCCTCGGCCAGCAGCCCCGTCGGGTCGATGTCGGGTATCGAGAGCACCCGAACGGGAGCCCCGGGAGCCACCCCGGGGTCGCCGGCGGTCAGCACGAGGATGCCGTCGCGGACGAGTTGGCGCAGCCGGGTCACCTCGGGCCGGTGCGGCACGGTGACGGGCGCGTCGGGTACCAGAACGCCGGGGACGACCGGCGGCGCCTGGCCGCGCGCCGGCCGGCCGGTGAAGACCCTGGTCGGGTGCGGGGTGGTGAGCGGGGAGTCGACGTACCAGTACGGCTCGGCGAGCCGCCCGGAGTCGACCTCGGCGCGGGCGGCCGGGTCGGTCAGGGCCCGCTCCAGCACGTCGAGCCGTCGCCGCCGGGCCGCCCCGCTGTGCGGTACCAGAAAGTCCATTGTGGAGCCGGTGACCGCGAGGTTCTCGGCGGCCGCGGCCATCCGCTCGGTGTGATAGCTGTCGAGGAGGGAAGGCGGAGACCAGCCGCGCAGCACGAAGGCGAGCTTCCAGGCGGCGTTCTCGGCGTCCTGTACCCCGGAGTTGAGCCCGCGCGCGCCGAACGGCGCCACGAGGTGGGCGCAGTCACCGGCGACCAGGACCCGCCCGACGCGCATCCGGTCGACGAGCCGGGAGTGGAAGCGGTACACCGACGACCACACGATCTCGTACGGTCGATCTCCGATGATCTGCCGGATCCGCCGCTCGAGCGTGCCGTCGCGGCGCTCCGCATCCAGGTCGAAGTCGGCCGGCACCTGCCAGTCGATCCGGTACGTCGAGCCCGGGCACGGGTGGATGAGCACCTGCCGGCCCGGGTTCCACGCCGGGTCGAAGTAGAACCGGCGCTCGCGGGCGAAGTCTCCCAGGTCGGCGCGGAGGTCGCAGATGAGGAAGTGGTCGTCGAACGACCGGCCCGCGAAGGTCAGCCCGAGCGCGCGCCGTACCGGCTCGCCCCGGCCGCCCGCGCAGGCGATCGCGTACGGCGCGCGCAGGACCGCCCCGCCGTCGGGGGTACGGCAGGTCACGGTCACGCCGTCGCCGTCCTGCGCGATACCGGTCACCTCGTGTCCCCAGTGGACGGTGATCAGCGGCGAGGCGGCGATCCGCGCGTCGAGGATCTCCTCGGTCCGCGCCTGGGAGATGTTGACGAACGGCGGGAACGCCGACCGGCCGGGGTAGGCGAAGGTCAGGCAGAACAGCTCCGTGTCGCGGTAGTAGGTGCGGGCCCGTTCCCAGGTGACGCCCTCATCGGCGATCCGCCGGCCGGCGCCGACCGCCTCCCAGATGTCGAGCACGTCGCGCTGCTGGCAGATCGACCGGGAGCCGACCTGGTCGCGGCCGGGGCGCTCGTCCACGACGGTCACCGCGACGCCCCACCGGGCCAGCAGCAGGGCGGCGGTCTGACCGACCGGGCCCGCACCGATCACGATCACGCCGCCGACCACGGTCACCCGGCTGCTCAACCCTGCAGGCTTTCCCACACCTCACGGTCGCGCTCGACGGTCCAGATCCGTGGCCAGTCGACGCCGTCGAGCTCGTCCCACAGCCGCTGCACGTTGAACGGCAGGCAGTGCTCGAAGATCGGCCATTGCCCGTACCGGGGGGCGAGCGCGGCGTGGGTCGCCTCGAAAGCATCCCGCAGCGATCCGTGGGCGGCGTGCACCTCACCCACCTTCTCCCGCATCACCAGAAGAAACTCCCGGGTCTGCGCGATGGCCGCCGCCACCGCCTCCGAACCCTGCGCCACCGCGCCACGCCCGCCGATGAGCGTCTCGGCGCCGAGCGCGGCGACCCGTCCGAGGGTCGTGGTCGACCAGTCGGTGTGGAACGCATCCCCGGTGTACAGCGCGGCCTGGGCCTCCACCAGATCACCGGCGAACAGGATCCGGTCCCTGGGCAGCCACAGCACGATGTCGCCGGCGGTGTGGCCGCGTCCGCAGTACTGCAGGACCACCTCGCCCCGGTCCCCGCCGAGCTGGATCACCAGGCGGTCGGAGAAGGTGACGTCCGGACGGGTCAGTCCGGGGATGCTCGCCTCGCCGGTGAACAGCCGCGGCATCCGGGCCCGTTCGGACTCCCAGTCCTGCTGGCCCCGCTCCTCGATCAGGCACCGGGTCACCTCGTGCGTGACGATGACGTCGGCGTCGAACGCGGACGCGCCGAGCACCCGTACCGCGTGGTAGTGCGACAGGACGAGGTACCGCACCGGTTTGTCGGTGTGCTCGCGGAGCCGGTCCAGCCAGCGCCGGGCCATCACCGGGGTGGCCCGCGCCTCGAATGCGATCAGGAAGTCCTCGCCCTCGATCGCGCCGACGTTGGGGTCGCCCTCGGCGGTGAGGGCGTACACCCCGTCGGCGAGGACCTCGAGAGACTCGGCCTTCTCCTGCAGGTCGGCCGATGATGCGAACGGCTTGGGCATGGCTGGTCGTCCTCTCCCTGCTGGTTGACGTCTCCGGACGTCCAAGGCTGGTTGGCGTCAGGTCGGCGCGGTCGGGTAGCCGCCGCCGAGGTAGGCGGCGTGCACGCGGTCGTCGGCCGCGAGGTCCTCGGGCGTACCGGTGGTCACCACCCGGCCGCGGTCCAGAACGACGACCTCGTCGGCAACCCGGAACGCCGCCCGGGCGTTCTGCTCGACGAGGACGATGGCGAGGCGGTGTTCGGCCTTGAGCTGGCCGAGCGCGGCGAAGATCTCGCCGACCAGCCGCGGTGCGAGCCCGAGGCTGGGCTCGTCCAGTACCAGCACGGCGGGCTCGGCCATCAGCCCCCGGCCGATCGCGACCATCTGCTGCTCGCCGCCGGAGAGCGTGCCGGCCGGCTGCTTCAGGCGGCCGGCCAGCCTCGGGAAAAGCTCCAGAATGTACGATCGCCGGGCGGCGCCCTTACCGGTACGGCGGCGGGTCCAACCACCGAGCGCGAGGTTGTCCGCCACCGACAGGGACGGGAAGACGAGCCGGTTCTCCGGTACGTGCGCCAGCCCCGCCGCGGCGATCCGCTCCGGCGGCAGCCCGGTGAGCTCCCGGCCGTCCAGCACGACCCGGCCGGCGGTCGGCCGGATCAGCCCGGACACCGCGCGCAGCAGGGTCGTCTTGCCCGCGCCGTTCGCGCCGATGACGGCGAGCAGCCGGCCCTCGCCGACCCGCAGGTCGACGTCGTGCAGGACCTCCAGCTTGTCGTAGCCCGCGCGCAGGCCGCCGACGTCGAGCATGTTGACGTGCGGCATCACGCGTCAACCCCCAGGTAGGCGGTGACGACCGCCGGGTCGGTGCGGACCTCGTCGGGCTTTCCGAGGGCGATGAGGCGCCCGTCGTCGAGGACCGCCACCCGGTCGGCGAGGGCCAGGACGGCCTCCACGTCGTGCTCGACGAGCACCACGGCCATCCCACCGGCGCGCAGCCGGCGCAGCAGCCGTACCAGCTCGCGGCGTTCGCCGCCGGACAGCCCGGCCATCGGCTCGTCCAGCAGCAACAGGTCGGGCTCGACGGCGAGGGCCCGCGCGATCTCCAGCAGCCGCTGCCGCCCGAAGGGCAGGTCCGCCGCGGGCCGGTCGGCCTCGGCGGTGAGACCGACGAGCGCCAGCAGGTCGTCGGCGCGCTCGTGCAGCCGCCGCTCCTCGCCGCGCGCCGGCAGTACCAGCGCGCCGCGCAGCATCCCGGCGCGGCTGCGCAGGTGCCGGCCGACGGCGACGTTGCCGCGTACCGTCGCCGACCGGAAGATCTGCAGGTTCTGGAACGTCCTGGTGGCGCGGTGACGGGCGAACACGTGCGGCTTGCGGCCGTCGATGCGCTCGCCGCCCAGCCGCACCGATCCTGCCGACGGGGCCAGCACGCCGCTGATCATGTTGAAGCAGGTGGTCTTGCCGGCGCCGTTGGGGCCGATGAGCGCGAGGATCTCGCCGGCCGCGACGTCGAAGGAGACGCCGTCCACGGCGGTCACCCCGCCGAAGTGCCGGGTCAGGTCGCGGACCTCCAGCAGTACCGTGCCGGGCTCCGGGCGCCCGGTGCGCGGCAGCAGCGGGGAGTCGTCCTCTGCCGGCACCGTCGGGTCTTCTGTCGGTGGTGTCGGGCGCCGCGACATCCGTTTGACGATCTGGTGGAGGCCGCCGGGGATGAACAGGATGACGGCGGTGAGGACGACGCCGAAACCGATGAGTTGTACTTCGCCGACCGCGTCAGGGATGACCAGCGGGATCCCGTAGCGCAGCCCCTCGTCGAGCAGTTCGACCGCGAACGCGCCGACCACGGCGCCCCAGACGCTGCCGAGGCCGCCGAGTACGGACATCAGCAGGAACTCGACCGAGAGCGGGAAGTTGGCGGCGTTCGGGTTGACCACGCCGATCCAGTGCACGTACGCGACGCCGGCGAGCCCGGCGTACCCGGCGGAGAGCACGAAGACCTGCAGCCGCAGGCGGAACGTGTTCACGCCGAGGCACTCGGCGGCCACCTCCGAGTCGTTGACCGCGCCGAGCGCACGCCCGACCCGGCCGGCGACGACGTTGCGGGCCACCAGCAGTGCGACGAACACGACTGGGGCGAGCAGCCAGAAGTACTCGGCCGGGCTGTCGTACCGGCGCCCGCCGAACGCCGGCTTGCCGACGCCGTACAGACCGGAGGTGGCGCCCAGGTACGACGACTCGGTGGCGGCGACCGTGACGATGATGCCCAGCCCGAGCGTCGCGAGCGCCAGGTAGTGCCCGCGCAGCCGCAGCAGCGGCAGGCCCACCAGCAGCGCCACGAGCATGGCGAGCCCGACCGAGGCTCCGGCCGCGACGACCATCGGTACCTCGTACCGGGTGACCAGGAGCGCCTGGCCGTACCCGCCGACCGCGAAGAACGCGGCCTGGCCGAGGCTGACCTGCCCGGCCAGCCCCATCAGCAGGGTCAGCCCGATCGCGGCGAGCCCGTAGGTCAACGCGTACACGCCGACGTTGACGACCGAGTCGGGTGCCACCAGGGGGAAGACGGCGAGCAGCAGGGCCAGGGCGGCGAAGGCCGGCAGCTCCCCGCGGCGGGCGCCGGTCATCAGATCCCCGCCGCGGCGCGTTGGCGGAGAACACCGCCGGGGCGTATCACCAGGACGGCGATCAGGACGACGAAGGCGACCGCGTCGCGCAGACCGGAGTCGACGTAGCCGGCGACGAGCGACTCCAGGACCCCGAGGACCAGGCCGCCGGCGATCGCGCCGCGGACCGAGGTCAGGCCGCCGAGGGTGGCCGCGACGAAGCCCTTGAGCCCGAGGGCGAGCCCGGAGTCCCAGGCGCTGAAGTAGATCGGGCTGGCCAGTACTCCGGCGACGGCGCCGAGCAGACCGGCGATGACGAAAGAGAGCAGCGACGCGCGGGCGATGGAGATCCCGACGAGCCGGGCGGCGGTGGGCTGTTCGGCACAGGCCCGCAGAGCCTTACCGGCGAGGGTGCGCTCGTAGAACCAGCCGACCGCGACGGCGACCACGGCGGTGACCCCGAGGATCCACAGCTGCTGCGCCTGTACCGAGACGCCGGCAACGGTGAGGTCGTGGCCTCCGAACGGGGTCAGACCCCTGCCCTCAGCTCCCCATATCAGCAGCATCGCGGCCTTGAGCGTGGTGGAGACGCCGAGCGTCAGGATGATCGACAGCAGCGTGGTCATCCGCTTGACCGGGGCGATCGTCAACCGCTGCATGACCGCGGCGACGATGACGACGGTACCGACCGCGAGGACGACGACGGCGGGCAGCGGAAGCCCGCCGCCCACCGCGCTGATCGCCACCAGCCCCGCGAGCGCGGCGAACTCACCCTGAGCGAGGTTGACCACCTGGCTCACCGTGTAGACCGCGACGAAGCCCAACGCCGTCAGCGCGTACACGGCGCCGACGGACGCGCCCGCGAGAAGAAGCTGGAGCAGGTCAGCCATCGCGAGCGGCTACCTGCCCGGCAGGATCTGCCACGAGCCGGCGTTGACGGTGACCATGACGAGGGCGTCCTTGCCGAGGCCGGAGTGGTTGTCCGGGGTCATGGTGAACACGCCGGTCACCCCGACGAAGCCCTTCACCCGCTCCAGGTGGTCGCGTACCTTCTGCCGGTCGGTACCGGCCGCCTTGAACGCCTCGACCGCGAGCTGGAAGGCGTCGTACGCGTGGCCGGCGAAGGTCGACGGGCGGGCCCGGTACGTCCGGTCGTAGTCGACCAGGAACTTGGTGAGGACCTGCTTCTGCGGGTCGCTGTCGGGGAGCTGGTCGGCCACGACCAGCCGACCCAGCGGCGCCACCAGCCCGTCGCCGGCGGTGCCGGCGGTTTCGAGGAAGACCTGGTTGCCGATGCCGTGGCTCTGCATCACCGGGGTGGTGATTCCGAGCTGCTGGTACGCCTTCTGGGCCAGCGCGGCCGCGGGCGGGATCCCCCAGATGAGGTTCATGTCCGCCCTGGCGTTGCGGAGGTTGATCAGTTGCGCGGTGAACTCGGTGGCGTCGGGGGCGAACTTCTCGGTGGCCACCACCGAGATCCCGGACGGCTTGCCGAGCTCGTTCAGGGTCTCGGCGACCCCCTCGCCGAACCCGGAAGAGTCACGCAGCAGGCCGACCTTCTTCCACCCCTTGGATTTGGCGTGGTCGACGATGTTCTGCAGGACGGCGGAGTCGTTCTGGGCCGTCTTGAACGTCCACTTCGCACCTTCGACGATCTTCGCGTTGGCCGCCAGCGAGATCATCGGGACGTTGTTGGACTCCGCGAGCGGACGCATCGCCAGGCTCGGCCCGGTCCGGCTCGCGCCGATGACGATGTCCACGTTCCTGGACAGCATCACGTTCATCGCCTTGGCGGCGCCGTCCTCTGTGGACCTGTTGTCCTCGGTGATCAGCTCGATCTTGCGCCCGTTGACGCCACCGGCCTCGTTCACCTGGCTGGTGAGCATCTCGAGGGTCATGCGTTCCGGTACGCCCAGGCTCGCGCCCGCACCCGTGATGTCGAGCACCGCGCCGATCCTGATCGGGCCGGTGTTGTTGCCGGTGCCGGTGGTGCCGCTCTTCTCGGCGCACCCGCCGGCCGCGACCAGCAGGGCCGCAATCGCCGCGACGGTGCCGACTCCCCGGGTCCCTACCATCACTCGCTCCCTGACGTCACGGCTGCCGGCGACGTGGGCCGGCTTGCACCGGTGGCTGTTCGATAATGGAACGGGATGTTCTAATAATGAATCGAGAGGTTAGTCCTCATCGATGTCTTGGCACAAGACCGTACGGACCCGAGCGGAAGGTTGGCACCCGTGACGCAGGCGCCGTACTCGCAGACCCTGGACCGGGGGCTGCGAGTGCTGGAGGTCCTCGCGGCGGCCGACAGGCCGATGTCGATCGTCGACCTCACCCGATCCATCGGGGTCCATCGCTCCATCGTCTATCGCATGGTGCGCACCCTCGAAGAGCACCGGCTCGTCGCCCGTACGGGGGACGGGCTGTACGAACTCGGCCTCGGACTGCCCGCGCTCGCGCGCTCGGTCAACTCGGCGCTGCAGTCCGCCGCGCTCGCGGCGCTGTCGGACCTCGCCGACGACGTCGGCATGACCGCCTTCATCGTCGTGCCGGAGGGCGATGACGTGGTCACGCTGCTCAGCGTCGAACCCCGGCGCGCCAACGTGCACGTCGCGTACCGGCCGGGCAACCGGCACCCGGTCACCAGGGGCGCGCCGGGCATCGCCGTCCTTGCCGGGCGCCCGCCGCAGCCCGACGACCCCGCGCGCGTCACGGCCGCCCGGGCCGCCGGGTGGGCGTACTCGTACAGCGAAGTGCTGTCGGGGATGCGCTCCGTCGCCGCGCCCGTGGTCGACCGTCGCGGCGACGTGCCGGCGTCGGTGGCGGTGGTCTACGTCGCGGAGGACACCGACAGGGCCGTACTGGGTGCGCGGGTCGCGGCTGCGGCGGCCGCCGTCGCCGCGCGACTGCCCTGAGCCGGCTGTCTCTCCGCTGCCCCGAAGGGGCTGTCCCCACCGTAGCGCCGACCGGTATGTTCCGGTGACCCGTACCACACATCGGGAGCAGGGGATACCGAAGGGGCCGACCGGCAAGAACCTCGAGAAGGAGCTGCGCTGAATGTCACCGGTCAACACCGTCCGAGGCGCGGTCGACAGCGCCGACCTGGGCCGCACGTACATGCACGAGCACATCTTCGTCCTCTCCGCCGACGTGCAGCAGAACTACCCGGGGGAGTGGGGTGACGAGGAGACCCGCGTCGACGACGCCGTGACCAAGCTGCGCGAACTGGCCGCGCAGGGCGTGCGTACCATCGTCGACCCGACGGTCCTCGGCCTCGGCCGGTACATCCCGCGCGTCCAGCGCATCGCCGAGCAGGTACCCGACCTGAACATCGTGGTGGCGACCGGCTGCTACACCTACGAGGACGTGCCGTTCTTCTTCCGCCACCGCGGGCCGGCGCTCAACGCGGTCGTCGGCGCCGAGGTGCCCGACCCGATGGTGGAGATGTTCGTCGGTGACATCACCGACGGGATCGCCGGTACCGGCGTGAAGGCCGGCATGCTCAAGTGCGCCATCGACGAGCCGGGGCTGACGCCGGGCGTCGAGCGGGTGCTTCGGGCGGTGGCGAAGGCGCACCTGCAGACCGGTACGCCGATCACCGTGCACACCCACCCCGGCAGCCGTACCGGCCTGCACGTCAAGCGGGTGCTGTGCGACTCCGAGGGGGTCGACCCGCGCCGGGTCGTGCTCGGGCACAGCGGCGACTCCGCCGACGTCGACCACCTGTCGGAGCTGGCCGAGGCCGGGTTCGTGCTCGGGATGGACCGGTTCGGCATCAACCTCGACACGACGTTCGAGGCGCGGGCCGACACGGTCGTGGAGCTGTGCCGCCGGGGCTTCGCCGACCGGATGGTGCTGTCCCAGGACGCGTCCTGCTACATCGACTGGATCGACCCGAACGTGATGGCCTTCCTGCCGCAGTGGAACTATCTGCATATCGACAAGGAGGTGCTGCCCTACCTCCGGGAGCACGGCGTCACCGACGACCAGCTCACCACGATGCTGGTCGACGTGCCGCGGCGCGTCCTCGCCGGCGATTAGCGCGACCGGCGCGCGGGTAAACCCCAACGGATTGCAGGCTCACTCACCGCTGCGTATCCGAGGAGGCCCGATGCGCGCCGAACGTATCGCCACGGGATCGGTCGGTGGCGCACTGGCCACCGTCGTCATGACGGGGTGGATGGTGGCCCGTGACCTGACCGGGCCGCACGGAGAGCAGGCGCCCAAGAAGCTGGTACGGCGGCTGGCCAGGCGCGCCGGGCTACCGGCGCGCCGGCGCGGCCCGGGCACCGTACTGGCGTCGGGGGTGGCGCACCTCGGCTTCGGTGTCGGCGCCGGCGCCCTGTACGCGGCGGCGGTTCCCCGGTCCACGATTCCGCGCGGCGTCGCGTTCGGGCTGGCCGTGTGGGGCGTTTCCTACCTCGGCTGGATTCCCGCGATCGGCATACTGCCGCCGGCCCACCGCGACGAGCCCCGCCGGGCCTGGACGATGCTCACCGCGCACGTCATCTACGGCGCGGTCCTCGGGCAGATCCTCGCGGACCGCGCCGAGGACTAGCGGACGCAGCCTCGCGGACCGTGCCGAGGACCAGCGGCGCGGAGGTCCGCCTAGCGGCGTACCAGCATGTCGGCGGCGACCGGGCGGTGGTCGGACGCGGTGGTGGCGACCTCGCGCGCGCCGAGGACCATGATCTCGGGCGAGACCGTCACGAGGTCGATGCGCTTGACCGGGTCGGCGGCGGGGTAGGTGCCGCCGCCGTCCGGCGCCGCGTCCCGCAGCCCGCGCTGCCACAGCTCGGCCAGTTCGGGGGCCTGCGGCTCGGCGTTGAAGTCCCCGACCAGTACCTTCGGCCCCGGGTCGGCGGCCAGGATCTTGAGCATGTCGGTGGCCTGCGCACGGCGGACCGAGGGGTCGGAGCGGTAGTCCAGGTGCGTCGAGTACACGTGCACGGGTACGCCCCGGACGTTGACGGTCACGTCGGGGAAGCCGGGCGCGGGGGCGGGTGCCGGGTTGGGCGTCTGGGTGGACAGCCGGGTGATCTCGCGGTTCTCGGCGCGCGTGATCGGGTACCGGCTGAGCACCGCCACCCCGAACTGCCGGCGCGGCGCGCCCTCGATGGCCGGGTCGAGGTCGTAGACGGGGGCGAAGAAGACCCGCATGTTCAGCCGTACGGCCAGCTCACGAGCCTCGTCGACGAAGTCGCTGCGGGCACCCCAGTGCACGTCGACCTCCTGCAGGCCGATCACGTCGGCGTGCAGTGAGCGCAGCGTGTCCGCGGTACGTCCGAGGTCGAAGACGTTGTCCTCGCCGGCGCCGGCGTGGATGTTGTACGTGGCCACCCGCAGCCAGGTCGCCCGGGCGTTGTCGTCGGGTGCCGCTGGTGCGGCGGGCGCCGCGCCTGCTGGTGGTACTGCGCTTGCCGGGGGTACTGCGCTTACTGGTGCTACTGCGCCGACGGCGAACGCGACCGACGCGGCGAGCGTACCGAGCAGGGACCGTCGGCTCCTGAGCGTCATCCGGGTCTCCTAACGAAGCGGCAGCCAGTGGTGCGGATCCGTGATGCCCCCGGGGCAGGCGAGGCCGGCGATGTCCCAGCCGGCGAGCCGGGCTCCGGCCTGGTAGGCGCTCTCGTAGAAGTCGAGCACCGCGGTGCGCGGGTCGGGCTCGGCACGGGCATCGTCATATCGAAGCACGGCGAGGTGACTTCCGCGGCGCTCGGTCCACTCGGCGGCCTCCGGTACCAGTGGCTCGGCCGCCAGCCCCGGGGGCTCCGGTGCGGTGTACGAGTAGAACGCGGGCGCGGGGAAGCTCTCGTCACCGAACCAGAAGCCGAAACTGACCACCTCCCGCGAGTACGCCTCGCGGGTGACCGAGTCGACCGCCGGCGGCGCGACGACGCGGCGATCCGAGAACCGGGTGTGCGCGATGTCGAAGGTGTGCCAGAAGTGGTGCACCGGGCTGGCCTTGCCGGAGAACCCGGCGGCGAACTCCTCCAGGATCAGGTTCACCCGGCTCAGGACCTGCCAGTACCGGTTGCCCCAGACGGGGTCGTAGCCGGCGTGCTCGGTGTCGTCGGCGAACGGCCGGTCGGAGTCGGGCAGGTCGAACGGTACCGGCCGGTCGAGGCTCACCCGTACGCCGACGGCCTCCAGGGCCGCCAGGGTGTCCCGGTAGAACGCGGCCACCGATCGGCCGTACAGGGGAAACGACACCGACGCGCCGTCGCCGGCGGCGAGGACCAACTGGTGGTCGACGAAGTCGAAGTCGATCGTGAAGATCGGGTTGCCGTCGACCTGGCCCATCGGGCGGGTGGTGATGCCACGCCCGGTGACGTGGAACGGCACGTTCCACCAGTGGTTGCGCCGCACGCCGGCGGCGAGCCGGATCTTGCCTACCACCTGCGCGAACCGGTGCAGAGTGGACTTCGTTTCGTGCCAGTCGGCCAGCGGCATCGGGGGGAACAGGTCCATGGCACCACCATCCCGCCACGCGTGTCATGCTGCACGGACCGGGATTGAGGGAGGACAACGTGTCAACTACCGAGGCCGTACCGGCGGCGGCCGCCGAGCGATCACGTCTGCGGTTACGGTTCGCCGCGACGATCACCGTCGTCCTGGCGCTGCTGTTCGGCGTGCCGTGGTGGACCCTGGTCGTCGCGGGTGCCCGCTGGCCCGGCACCGTCGTGGTCGCCGGCACGGTGCTGTTCGCCGGGGCGCTCGTCGCGCTTCCGATCCTGATGTTCCACGGTCACGGCCGTCACCGGGACCGGGCGGCCCGCCTCGGCGACACGATGCTCGGCGTGGTCTGGGTGCTGTTCGCCTGGTCGCTGCTCGGCAACGGGCTGCGGCTCGCCCTCGTGATCGCCGGCGTCGCCGACCCGGCCCGGTCGCGGATCGTCGCGGTGGCGGTCGCCGCCGTGTCGCTGATCCTGCTGCTGTGGGGGTACGTGGAGGCGATGCGGCTGCCCCGGATCAGGCGGGTGGAGGTCACGATCCCGCGGCTGGGCGCCGGTCTGGACGGCGTACGGGTGGTGCTGCTGACCGACACCCACTACGGCCCGATCAACCGGGCCCGGTGGTCGGCCCGGGTCGTCGAGGCCGTCAACACCCTCGACGCCGACGTGGTGTGCCACACCGGCGACATCGCCGACGGCACCGTCGAGCGCCGCCGGGAGCAGGCCGCGCCGCTCGGCGTGGTGAAGGCCCGGCTGGCCAGGACCTACGTGACCGGAAACCACGAGTACTTCGGGCAGGCCCAGGGCTGGCTCGACCACATGCGCGAGCTCGGCTGGGAGCCGCTGCACAACCGGCACATCGTGGTGGAGCGCGACGGCGCCCGGCTCGTCGTCGCCGGCGTCGACGACCGGACGGCCGCGTCCACCGGCACCCCCGGTCACCGCGCCGACCACGCCGCCGCGCTCGCCGGCGCCGACCCGGACGCGCCGGTCCTGCTGCTGGCACACCAGCCGAAGCAGATCGACGGGGCGGTCGAGTACGGCGTCGACCTCCAGCTGTCCGGGCACACCCACGGCGGCCAGATCTGGCCGTTCCGCTACCTGGTACGCCTCGACCAGCCCGTGGTCGCCGGGCTGAGCCGGCACGGGGAGAAGACCCAGCTGTACACGAGCCGGGGGACCGGCTTCTGGGGGCCACCGTTCCGGATCTTCGCGCCGAGTGAGATCACCCTGCTCACGTTGAGGGCGGCGGGTTAAGAACGCGACAAGATTGACGGTACGGCCGCGAAGAACGCGTCAAGATCGGTCGGATCCGGGTAGCCGCGCGGTTTGCTGTGACCGTGGTGACGTGGGTGAAAAGACTGCTCGTCGGCCGTCCGCTGCCCAGCGACCGGCTCGGTGAGCAGCTGCTGTCCAAGCGGCTGGCGCTGCCGATCTTCGCCAGCGATCCGCTGTCCTCGGTGGCGTACGCGACCCAGGAGATCCTGCTGGTGCTCACCCTCGGTGGGCTGGCGTACCTGTACCTCGCGCCCTGGATCGGGATCGCGGTGGTCGTGCTGCTCGCGGTGGTCGTCGTCTCGTACCGGCAGGTGGTGCGGGCGTACCCGGGCGGCGGCGGCTCGTACGAGGTGGCGTCGCGCAACCTGGGCCGGGCGGCCGGCCTCACGGTGGCCGCCGCGTTGATGGTCGACTACGTGATGACGGTCGCGGTCTCGGTCGCCGCCGGGGTGGACAACATCATCTCCGCGGTACCCGCGCTCAACCCGCACCGGGTCGGCATCAACCTCGCCTTCGTCGCGGTACTGACGGCGATGAACCTGCGCGGCGTGCGGGAGTCGGGCCGTGCGTTCGCGGTACCCACGTACCTGTTCATCGCCGGGGTGCTCGTGCTGATCGCGGTCGGCCTGGGCCGGACCGCGGTCGGGCACCCGCCGGTGGCCGAGTCGGCCGGCTGGCAGGTGCGACCCCATCAGGTCGGGCTGACCGGCCTGGCGCTCACGCTGCTGGCGCTGCGCGCGTTCGCCTCCGGCTGTACCGCGCTCACCGGGGTGGAGGCGATCTCCAACGGAGTACCGGCGTTCCGGCCGCCCAAGAGCGAGAACGCCGCCCGGACCATGGCGGCGATGGGTGCGCTGGCGATCACCATGTTCGCCGGTATCACGGCGCTGGCGCTGATCGCGCACGTGCGCATCGCCGACAACGCCTGCAGCCTGGTCGGCTTCCCCGGAGACTGCACCACGGCGGCGCAGCGTACGGTCATCGCGCAGCTGGCGGCGGCGGTGTTCGGCGGCGACCACAGTGCCGGGTTCTACCTCGTGCAGGCCACCACCGCGCTGATCCTGATCCTGGCGGCCAACACCGCGTTCAACGGGTTCCCGCTGCTGGGCGCGATCCTGGCCGAGCAGCGGTACCTGCCCCGGCAGTTGCACACGCGGGGTGATCGGCTGGCGTACTCCAACGGGATCATCGTGCTGGCCGTCGTCGCGGGTGGGCTGATCTACGCCTTCGACGGCTCGGTGACCCGGCTGATCCAGCTGTACATCCTGGGCGTCTTCACCTCGTTCACGCTCAGCCAGGCGGGCATGGTGCGGCACTGGAACCGGGCCCTGGCCGCCGAGCGCGACCCCGCGGCGCGCCGGCGAATCCACCGCTCCCGCGCCATCAACGCCGTCGGCGCCGCGTTCACCGCGCTGGTACTGGTGATCGTGCTGGCGACCAAGTTCAGCCACGGCGCGTACCTGGTGATCATTGCGATGCCGCTGCTGTACGCGATGATGAGCGCCGTACGCCGGCACTACGACCGGGTCAGCGCCGAACTCGAACCCCAGGCGCGCGGGGAGGTGCTCCCGGCGCGCATCCACGCCGTGGTCCTGGTGTCCCGGCTGCACCGGCCCACCCTGCGGGCGCTCGCGTTCGCCCGCGCCGGCCGGCCCGACACGCTGACCGCGGTGACCGTGGCGACCTCGCCGGCCGACGCGCGGGCGTTGCAGGCCCGGTGGGCCGAGCGGGGCATCCCGGTACCGCTGACCGTGCTCGACTCGCCGTACCGCGACATCACCGGCCCGATCCTGGACTTCGTCGCGGCGCTGCGCCGGGACGCGCCGCGCGACCTGGTCGCGGTCTACCTCCCCGAGTACGTGGTGGGCCACTGGTGGGAGCAGCTGCTGCACAACCAGAGCGCGCTGCGGTTGAAAACGCGGCTGCTGTTCCAGCGCCAGGTCATGGTGATCAGCGTGCCGTGGCAGCTCCGCTCCTCCTTCTCCCATGATCACGGCAAGGTGGCGTCGTCGTAGCGGCACCAACGTTCCAGGATCATAGGAACGGGGTGCACAATGCCGGGATGGTGCGGCGAGGCTGGCTGGGCACCGTGGTCGGCGTGGCCGGGCTGTCCGGGACCACCGCCGTACTGCTGCCGCTGCGCGGGGACCTGTCGCTGGCCGGCGTGACGCTGCTCTACCTGGTACCGGTACTGGCGGCCGCGGTCGCCGGTGGGGCGTGGCCCGCGCTGGCCGGTGCGCTCGCCGCCGACGCGCTGGTCAACTTCTTCTTCGTGCCGCCCTACCACACCCTGGTCGTCGACAGCCCGGGTAACGTCGTCGTGCTCGTGGTGTACGTGCTGGTGGCGGCCACCGTCGCGGTGGCCGTGGACGTCGCCGCCCGGCACCGCGCGGCGGCGGCCCGCCGGTCGGTCGAGGCGGGCCTGCTCGCCCAGATCAGCGCCGCGCCCGCGGTACCCGACTCGCTGACCACGCTGCTGAAGCGGGTGCGCGACAGTTACGGCATGACCTCGGTCGCGCTGTTCGAGGCCGACCGCGCCGTGGCGCGGGTCGGCCCGGTGCCGGACGGTGAGCCGGCCCTGAGCGTGGACGGTGACGGGCGCGCCTCGCAGGTGCCGGGGCTGCGGCTGGCCGCGTGGGGGCCGGCGGTGTTCGCCGAGGACCGCGGTACGCTCGCCCGGCTCGTCGCCGCCGCGGCACGGCTGCGGGAGAACCAGCGGCTGGCCGACGAGGCGGCCCGGGCCCGCGATCTGGCCGAGATCGACCGGCTGCGGGCGGCTCTGCTCAACGCCGTCGGCCACGACCTTCGTACCCCTCTCGCGGCGATCAAGGCGGCCGTGTCCAGCCTGCGCCAGCCCGACGTCGCCTGGGTCCCCGAGGACCGGGCCGAACTGCTGTCCACAGTGGAGGAATCCACCGACCGCCTGGTCGACCTCGTCGAGAACCTGCTGTCGGTGAGCCGGCTGCGGGCGGGGGTGCTGTCGGCCGATCCGCGGCCGGTCGCGCTCGACGCCGTCGTGGCCGAGGCGGTACTGCACACCCCCGGCCGTACCGGCGTCGAGGTGGACGTCCCCGACGACCTGCCGCTGGCCCTGGCCGACCCCGGGCTGCTCGAGCGCGTCGTCGCCAACCTCCTCGCCAACGCCCTGACCGCGAGCCCGCCCGAGGGTACGGTCCACCTGGAGGGCCGCCTCGACGGCCAACGCCTCGCGCTGCGCGTCGTCGACCATGGTCCGGGCCTGCCCGCCGAGCACCGCGACCGGCTCTTCGCGCCGTTCCAGCGCCTCGACGACCGCGGCGGTACCGGCCTCGGGCTCGGCCTGGCGATCGCCCGCGGCTTCACCGAGGCGATGGGCGGCGTCCTCACCCCGTCCGACACCCCAGGTGGCGGTCTCACCATGACCATCACGATCCCGCTCGCGGTCTCGTCATGACCATCACGATCCCGCCCGCGGCCTCGCCATGACTCGTGTTCTCGTCGTCGATGACGACCCGTACCTGCTGCGCGCCCTGCGGATCAACCTCACCGCCCATGGGTACCAGGTCCACACCGCGACGGACGCGGCCGGCGGCCTGGCCACCGCCGGCCGGCAACCACCGGACCTGGCCATCGTCGACCTGGGCCTGCCCGACCTGGACGGCATCGCGGTCGTGGAGGGGCTGCGCGGCTGGAGCCGGGTCCCGATCATCGTGCTCTCCGCCCGGGACGCCGAGGCCGCCAAGGTCGCCGCGCTCGACGCCGGCGCCGACGACTACGTCACCAAGCCCTTCGGCATGGACGAACTGCTGGCCCGGGTGAGAGCCGCGCTGCGCCGGGCCGCGCCCACCCCGGACGCGCCGGTCATCAGCACGGCGGCGTTCACCGTCGACCTGGCCGCCAAGCGGGTCACCGGTCCGGACGGCGAGATCCGGCTGACCCCGACCGAGTGGCACCTGCTGGAGATCCTGGCCCGGCATCCGGACAAGCTCGTCGCCCAGCGCCAGCTACTGCGGGAGGTGTGGGGCCCGCAGTACCAGACCGAGACCAACTACCTGCGCGTACACCTGGCCAACCTGCGCCGCAAGCTGGAGCCCGACCCGGCCCGGCCGCGGTACCTCATCACGGAGCCGGGGCTGGGGTACCGGTTCGTCCCGTAACCTCTGATCGTGGCGCACCGGGAAACCCAGCCGTGACCGAACACCTGGCTGTAGACGACAGTGGCTCTGTCGACGACAGTGGCTCTGTCGACGACAGAGGCGTCGACGACAGTGACGTCGACGAGCTGCTGGCCCGGGCGCGAGAGCTGATCCGGGACGGTCGTCGGCGCATCCTCGGCATCACGGGCGCCCCGGCCGCCGGCAAGTCCACGCTGGCCGCCCGGATCGTGGCCGCGCTCGGGCCCGCGGCGGTGCTCGTGCCGATGGACGGGTACCACCTCGCCGAGGCCGAGCTGCACCGGCTCGGCCGGCATCACCGCAAGGGCGCCATCGACACCTTCGACGCCGCCGGCTTCGTCTGCCTGCTGCGCCGGCTGCGGGAAGCGGGGCCGGCGACGGTGTACGCACCCGAGTTCCGCCGGGACATCGAGGAGTCGATCGCCGGAGCCATCCCGGTACCGCCGGACGTGCCGCTGGTGGTCACCGAGGGCAACTACCTGCTGGCCGACCAGGGGGAGTGGGCGGCGATCAGGGACCTGCTCGACGAGGCCTGGTACGTGGAGGTCGACGACGAGACCCGGCTGTCCCGCCTGGTCGCCCGGCACGTCGCGTACGGCCGGGATCCGGCGGAGGCGGCCGAGCGGGCGTACGGCAACGACCAGCGCAACGCGGAGTTCATCGCGACGACCCGATCGCGCAGCGATCTGGTGGTGACGCTCACCGCCGGGTGACCATGGTGTCCATCCTGGAGGTGAGCATGAGTTTCCACGTCGATCCGGAAGTCGAGACCCGTCCCGAGCCGGCTCAGCGGGAACGCGACCGGCACGCGTACCGCGTACAGCTGGCCTACCTGTTCGACCACTCGTCCTTCTACCGGCGCAAGCTCACCGAGGCCGGCTTCCCCGACGCCACCGACGCCGGCGACCTGGACGGGATCGCCGCGCTGCCCTTCACCACCAAGGACGAGATCCGGCGCAGCCAGGCGGAGCATCCGCCGTACGGCGACCACCTCGCCGCACCCGCCGACGGTATCCGGCGCGTGTACTCCACCAGCGGCACGACCGGGGAGCCCTGCTACATCCCGGTCACCGCCGCCGACCTCGGCACCTGGTCGCGGATCGGCGCCCGCTCGTACACCTCGGCGGGCGTACGGGCGGCGCAGCGGATCGTCCTCACGTACAACGCCGGCCCGTTCGTCGCGGGCGCCGTCCTGGACTCGCTCACCGCCATCGGCGCCACGGTGATCCCGGTCGGCAGCGGCAACACCGAGCGGGTGGTACGCGCCTTCCAGCGGCTCGGCGCCGAGACGCTCGCCTGCACCCCGTCGTACGCGCTGTACCTGACCGAGTGGTGCGCCGCGCGCGGCCTCGACCCGGCGGGGCTCGGCGTCCGGCGGCTGTGCCTGGCCGGCGAGCCGGGTGGGGGAGAGGCCGCGATCCGGTCGCAGCTCGAGGCCGCCTTCCGCGCGATCGTGACCGAGGCGATGGGGATCGGCGACGTGTCGCCGTCGCTGTGGGGCGAGTGCGACGACCAGCAGGGGATGCACTTCTGCGGGCAGGACTACGTCCACATCGAACTGGTCGACCCGGCGTCCGGGCAGCCCCTGGCCTGGCGCGACGGCGCCGAGGGCGAACTCGTCTACACCGCGCTGCGGCGGGAGGCCGTGCCGATGCTGCGGCTGCGCAGCCGCGACCGGGTCGTGGTGAACGCACGACCGTGCCCGTGCGGGAGGACCAGCGTCCGGGTCCGGTGCGTCGGGCGTACCGATGATCTCCTGATCGTGCGGGGCGTCAACGTCTTCCCGACCGCGGTACGGGCGGTGGTGCATGAGTTCCGGCCGAGGGTGAGCGGGGCGGTCCTCATCCGGCCGCGCATCACCGGGGTACGACAGGACCAGCCCCCGACGGTGCTGGTCGAACTGGCCGACGCGGAGCAGCCCGACGACGGCCTGGCCGGTGAGATCGAGACAGCCATTCGGGCGAAGCTCGTCGCTCGGATGCGTGTGGAGCTGGTACGGCCTGGCACGCTGCCGCGGAGCGAGTACAAGCTCCAGCTCGTCGACTACCCGGCCGGGCCCCCGGAAACCCCGGCCGAACGGTGACGCGGGGTTTCCGGGGGCTCGACCCCAGCGCTCGGAAACCGAGTCCCCGGAAATCGAGCCCCCGGAAACCGGCCGTTACGCCGGGTGCAGCGCGACGCGCTGGTTATCCGCGTCGATCGCTTCGATCCGTACCCGGATCCGCGATCCGAGGTCGGGCAGGGCCTGCCAGTGCGACTTCGGCGCGAGCCCGTCGACGCCGTCGCCGATGCGGACGAAGGCACCGAACGGCACGATGCTCACGACCTGGCCGTCGACGACGTCACCGACGCCGTGCCGGGCGACGAACTCGGCCCAGCCGGCTCCGTTGCTTTCGTGACTGGAGTGTTCGGGGCGGGACATGCGATCACCTCCTCTCCGCGCAGATTCCGCCGTGCGCAGGCGAGGAGGGGCGGGCCGCGGGCCCGCGGCGTGATCAAGGCGTGGCCGGGTGCCTCATCCGCTCGTGGCTGGTAGCAGCCGACCCGGCAGTCACGTCGCGATCGTAGCGGGTCTCGGATCTGGACGGAACGGCGTATCGTCGATGCCGTGTGCCGCCGTCCGGAGTAGCGGGTCCTGTAACGTGCCAGGATGAGCAACCCCTTACGCGTGCTCTCGCCGGACGAGCTGCGCCGCCGTACCAGCATGAAGTGGCGCCGGTACTCGCCGGACGTGCTGCCGCTCTGGGTGGCAGAGATGGACGTGCCGCTCGCGGAGCCCGTCGCGCGGGCGCTGACCGAGGCGGTGGCGCTCGGCGACACCGGGTACCCGGAGGGGCCGGTCTACGCGGAGGCGCTCGCCGATTTCGCCACCGCGCGGTGGGGCTGGACGGTCGACGTCGAGCGTACGGCGATCGTGCCGGACGTGATGATGGGCATCGTCGAGGTCCTCAAGCTGGTCACCGGCAACGGCGACGCCGTCGTCGTGAACCCGCCCGTGTACCCGCCGTTCTACCAGTTCATCGAACACTCCGACCGCCGGGTCGTGGAGGCGCCGCTGTCGCCCGCACACCGGATCGACCTGGCCACCCTCGACGCCGCCTTCCGCGCCGCCACCGCCGGCGGCCGGCCCGCCGCGTACCTGCTGTGCAGCCCGCACAACCCGACCGGCACCGTGCACACCCGCGACGAACTGACCGCCGTGGCCGACCTGGCCGCCCGCCACGAGGTACGGGTCGTCGTCGACGAGATCCACGCGCCGCTCGTCTACCCCGACTCCACGCACGTGCCGTACCTGACCCTGCCCGGCGCGGACAACGCGTTCGCGCTGTTGTCGGCTTCCAAGGCCTGGAACCTGGCCGGCTTGAAGGCCGCCGTCGCCGTCGCGGGGCCGGCGGTCGCGAAGGACCTGGAGCGGATGCCCGAGGAGGTCAGCCACGGCCCCAGCCACCTGGGGATCATCGCGCACAGCGCGGCGCTGCGGCACGGCCGCGACTGGCTCGACAGCCTCCTGGTCGGCCTGGACGACAACCGCCGCCTGCTCGGTGAGCTGCTCGCCGAGCGGGTGCCCGAGATCGGGTACCGGCAGCCGCAGGGCACCTACCTGGCCTGGCTGGACTGCCGCGCCCTGGACCTGCCCGGTGACCCGGCGGCGGTGTTCCTGGAGCGCGGGCGTGTCGCGCTCAACCCGGGACCGGAGTTCGGTACCGGAGGCGACGGGCGCGTCCGGCTCAACCTCGCGACCTCCCCGGACATCATCACCGAGGCGGTCCGCCGGATGGCGTCCGTGCTGCGCTGAGCGGGCGCACCCGGCCGTGCTGCGCTGAGCGGGCGTCACCCGGCCGTGCTGCGCTGAGCGGGCGTCATTCGGCTTCGCGGCGGGCGCGGGCGCGCCGCTTGCCCTCGTGCATCGCCTGTACCCGGGCGACCGGGATGGCGCGACCCTCCTCGACCAGGTCGGGGTGCAGCCGCTGCGGCTCGGGCATCTCGTCGGCCCACGGATCGCGGTCGGCGACCAGCCGTGGCACCGTGCGCAGCGTGAAGTCGGCCGGCGCGACGCGGTCGAGTTCGTCCCAGGCCACCGGGAACGACACCGGCACGCCCGGCCGGATCCGGGGACTGTACGCCGCCACCACCGTCGCCCCGTAGGCCCGGGTCGAGTCGAGGAACACCTTGCCGCCGCGCTCCTCCCGGATGAAGGCCGTGGTGGCGAGCGCGGGGTCCAGGCGCTCGGCCCGCGCCGCGACCGCCCGGGTCGCGGCGGCCACCTCCTCGGCCGTCGCCTGCGCCTCTACCGGTACGAACACGTGCACGCCCTTCGCCCCGCTGGTCTTGACCGCCCCCGCCAGGCCGGCGTCGGCAAGCACCTGGCGCACCAACTGGGCGGCCCGGACCGCCAGCCCGAACCCGTCACCCTCCGGCGGGTCGAGGTCGAGGATGAGGTGGGTGGGGTGCTCCCAGCGATCGGCGAGGAACAACGTTGGGTGGTATTCCACGGCGCGCTGGTTGGCGAACCACAGCAGGGTACGGCGGTCGTTGCACAGCGCGTACGACACCTGCCGCTTCGAGGCCTCCGCCCACAGCGATGCCCTCGGCACCCACGGCGGGGTGTACCTGGGCAGGTTCTTCTGCATGAACGGCGCCTGGCCGCGCAGCACCCGGATCACCGAGAGCGGCCGGTTCCGCAGCGCCGGGATGACCCGGTCGGCGACCGCGTCCAGGTAGTCGACCAGGTCCCGCTTGGTGGCGTCGGCCCCGTCGAACAGTGGCTGGTCCAGGTTGGTCAGTGCCACCCCGTCGCGCGTCTCACCCTGATTGCCCATCGGACCCCCTCACCGGATCAGGGTACGGACAGGGCGCCGCCGGAGCGTGCTCACGGCGTCCATTTCCAAACTCTCCAAGATGGGGTGCCACCCGGACAGGCAGGGGCGACGTGGGCTATTGACGGCAGTTCCGATTGGGACGATGTTTACCAGTATCGATGCCGGACGTCGCGACCCGCGAACGCCGGCACCGCGGTCCCCTCGGGACGGCGCAACGCCGTCCCCATCGCATGGAGGTGACGCGAATGGTAAGTGTTCCCCAATCGAGGGCCGAGGCACGGCCACTGGTCAGCCGGCTCGCTCTCGTCGTCGGTGTGGTGTTCCTGCTGGTCGGCGTGGCCGGGTTCATCCCCGGCCTCACGACGGACTACGACACGCTGAGCTTCGCCGGGCACGGGTCCGGCGCCATGCTGCTCGGCCTCTTCCAGGTATCGATCCTGCACAACATCGTCCACCTGCTGTTCGGCGTCGCCGGCATCGCGATGTCGCGGCGGGCCGACTCTGCCCGGCTGTTCCTCGTCGGAGGCGGCGTCATCTACCTCGCGTTGTGGCTCTACGGGCTGGTCATCAGCGACGGCAGCGCCGCCAATTTCGTGCCGGTCAACGGTGCCGACGACTGGCTGCACCTCGGACTCGGGGTCGTCATGATCCTGCTGGGTCTGGTGACGGGCCGGCGGCGGTAGCGCGTACGCACCGTGATCGCGAAGGGCCCGGGACACCTCACTCCGGGCCCTTCGACGACTAAGGTCTTGGTCTATGCGTCTTCTCGCGCGGATCGGCTCGCTTCGTGCGGTCCTCGTGGTGCTGACCGCGATGACCGCCGCCCTGATCGGCCTCGCCGCCTTCGGCAACGTCACCGACTACGGCACCAACGAGGCGTTCGTCAGGCACGTGCTCGCCATGGACACGACGTTCAGGTCGCCGCACATGATGTGGCGCGCCATCACCTCGCCCGCGGCCGTCACCGCCGTCTACCTCGCGATCATCGCCTGGGAGTGGGCCACCGCAGTCGTCCTCGCCGGGGCGTGTGTCGCCTGGGTCCGAGGCGTTCCGGTCGCCCGCCGGTTGTCGACGCTCGGGTGGCTCATGCAGGTCATGCTCTTCGGGGGCGGCTTCATCGCGGTGGGCGGCGAGTGGTTCCAGATGTGGCAGTCGTCGGACTGGAACGGTCTCCAGTCGGCGCTGCAGAACTTTCTGATCGCCTCGGTCGGTCTCGTCCTCGTCCACCTCTCCGGACCGGGTGACGCCCCTGTCGAGAGCGACGGCGCCCGGGTGTCCAGCCGGGTCGAGCAGAGCACGCGCTAGCGGCACTGGACTACCGGCACGGCGGCCGGTACGGCAACTGGGGCAGCAGTTCCCGCCATTGCGCCGCGGTGAGGACGCCCCGGGTGATGTCGCAGATCCGCTGGACGGCGTGGTCGACGTCCACCTCCCACAGCCGGACCGTGGTGTCACCGCTGCCCGTGGCCAGGAACCGTCCGTCCGGGCTGAACGCGAGGGAGAGCAGGATGCCGGTGTGCCCGGTGAGGGACTCGCCGCTGAACACCGGCTCCGCCGGGTCTCTCACGTCCCACAGTCGTACGGTCTTGTCGTAGCCGGCGCTGGCGAGGGTCCGACCGTCCGGGCTGAACGCCAGGGCGCTGACCACATCGGTGTGCCCGGCCAGCGGCGCGCTGAGCGGCACCGGGTGGGAACGGTTGCGGGTGTTCCACAGCCGTACGGTCTTGTCGCCGCTGGCCGTGGCGAGGACACGCCCGTCCGGGCTGAACCGTACCGACCAGACCGGCCCCGAGTGCCCGGTGAGGGGCTGCCCCAGAGCCGCCGGGGCGGCCGGGTGGGTCACGTCCCACAGCCGGACCGTGGTGTCGAAGCTCGCCGTGGCAAGGGTGCGGCCGTCCGGGCTGAACGCGACCGAGGTGATGTAGCCGGCGTGCCCGGTCTGGATGACGCCGAGGCGCGCCGGCCGGTCCGGCGAGCGGATGTCCCACAGCTGGATCGTCTGCTCGCTCTGGGTGACGAGGATTTCGCCGGCCGGGCTGAACGCCACCTGTTTCCCGGCGTTTTCGGTAAGGGGAAGCCCGACGGGCACCGGGTGGCCCGGGTCGCGTACGTCCCACACGCGGGTCACCCTGTCCCCGCTCGCGGTCACCAGGAGGTGCCCGTCCGGACTGAACACCAGGCTGGTGGCGAGGCCGGTATGGCCGGCGAGGGGCGGTCCGAACGGTACCGGGTGGCTTGGATCGTGTACGTCCCAGAGCCGAGCCGTGTTGTCCGCGCTCCCCGTGGCGAGGACCCGCCCGTCCGGGCTGAACGCCGTGGACAGCACGCCGGCGCTGTGGCCGGACAGGACCCGGTCAGGCAGGGACCACAGCCGTACCGTGCTGTCGTCGGCGCCGGTCGCGAGGGTACGCCCGTCGGGGCTGAACGCGACCGCGTACACGATGCCGGTACGGGCGGCGAGGGGCTGGCCGAGGGGTTCGGCACGGGCCGGGTCGGACACCGTCCACAGGCGAGCCGTACCGTCGGCGCTCCCCGAGGCGAGCATGCGGCCGTCGGGGCTGAACGCGATCGACCAGACCGGCCCGTCGTGCCCGGTGAGGCGCATGCCGGTCGGGGTCGGGTGGGCCGGGTCGGTCACGTCCCACAGCCGCGTGGTCTTGTCCTCGCTGCCGCTGGCGAGGACGTGCCCGTCGGGGCTGAACGCCAGCGAATGGACCGTGTTCGCGTGTCCGGCGAGCGGCTGGCCGAGGATGGTGGGCCGTCCCGGCTGGGTCACGTTCCACAGCCGGACCGTCTTGTCGTCGCTGCCGGTGGCGAGGGTACGGCCGTCCGGGCTGAACGCCACCGCGCGTACCGCCGCGTCGTGCCCGGCGAGCGGGTGGCCGAGCGGCGCCGGTCGGGCCGGATCGGTCACGTCCCACAGCCGCGCGGTGTGGTCGGCGTTGGCGGTGGCGAGGGTACGGCCGTCGGGGCTGAACGCCACCAGGTAGATGGTGCCGTTGCCGACGACCAGAGGTGACCCCAGCGGTACCGGGCGATCGCGGTCGGTCACGTTCCACAGCCGTACCGTCGCGTCGTCGCCGGCGGTGGCGAGCGTCCGCCCGTCCGGGCTGAACACCGCCGAGGTCACCCAGCTCCCGTGGCCGGTCAGCGGCCGGCCCAGCGGCGCCGGCCGGCCACGGTCGCGTACGTCCCAGAGCCGGACGGTCCGGTCGAAGCTCGCGGTCGCGAGGGTACGACCGTCGGGGCTGAACGAGGTCAGGTACACCGCGCCGGTGTGCCCGGCCAGCGGTGTGGCCAGCGGTACGTTCTGCGTCGACAGCAACCGGGCCCGGGTGCCCCCGTCGTCCGGCCGCATCCGGTGGGCCACGAGATCCAGCTGCGCGGACAGCGACGGGTCGGTCTGGCGCATGTGGTCGGCCTGGGCCGCGAGCTGCTCGAACACGGCGTCGTCGCGCTGCCGGAAGGCCACGGTCGCCGCCGCGGCCGCGATCAACGCGAACGCCACCACGGCGGCGACGGCGGCCCGCCTCATCCAGGTGCTGCGCCGCCGGTACCCCGCCGACACGGCCAGGAAGTCCCGGCCCGCCGCGCTCAGCCCCGCCCCGCCGGCCCTCTGCGCCCAGTGCTGGGCCGTCTCCAGCCGGGCGCCCCGGTACAGCAGCGAGGAGTCCCGTCCTTCGTCGGCCCAGGCCGAGGCGTCCTCCTCCAGCCGCTGCCGTACCAGGCTGCCGGTTCGGTCGGCGTCGATCCAGGCGCGCAGGCGGGGCCAGGCCTGCAGCAGCGCCTCGTGGGTGATCTCGACGGAACCCGCGTCCAGCGTCACCAGCCGCGCCTTGGCCAGTACCTCGAGCGCGTCCGCGGCGGCCGTAGGGTCCTCCGCCCGCTCCACGAGCTCGTCCCGGCTGGCCCGCCGGCGGGTGTCCTGCGTGTCGTTGCCGACGCGTACCAGCCCCAGCAGCATCGTGCGTGCCGCCGTCTGCCCGGCCGCGCACAGCTCGGACCACGCGCGCTCGGCCGTCGTCGCCACGG
Organism: Planosporangium mesophilum; assembly: GCF_016863255.1. Taxonomy (GTDB): domain Bacteria; phylum Actinomycetota; class Actinomycetes; order Mycobacteriales; family Micromonosporaceae; genus Planosporangium; species Planosporangium mesophilum. The sequence continues at coordinate 7,083 of NZ_BOON01000045.1, read as the reverse complement.
CGCCCTGGATCCCGCCGGCGGCCCGGTAACCGGCGATCGTGAGCTTGCCGCCTCGCCGGCGCTGCCAGGTGGCCAGCAGGGAGTGCGACAGCAGCGGCAGCGCCCCGGCGTCGTACGCTCCCCGGCCGTCGGTGCCCCGCCCGCGCCCGCCAGTGACACCCAGGTCACGCAGGATCAGGTCCGCCAGGCCGGTCTCCAGTTGCAGGCCGGCCGCCTTCGCCGGGCCGACAACCGCTTCCCGCAGCTCGCCGGCGGTCATCGGCCCCAGCACCATCTGCCTGTGCTGCAGGGCCTGTTCCAGTTCCGGATGGTCCAGGCAGCGGCCGTAGAAGTCCGCGCGGATACCCAGGACCACCAGGCCGGGCGCCGTCCCGCCCGGCGCCGGGGTGCACGCGGCGTCGAGGGCGTGGATGAACCTCCGGAGCCGGTCGGGGTCCTCGCAGAGGGTGAAGGACTCCTCGAACTGGTCCACGAGCAGGACCGTCCGGGCGCCGGCACCGGCCCTGCGCTCGGCATGGGCGGCGAACGCGGTCCGGACGCCGGCCGTCTCCGGGCCGTTCTCGGGGCCCTCCGGGCCGTTCTCGGCATCCGAGCCGTTCTGGGCATCCGGGCCGTTCTCGAGGACCTCCGTCAGCTCCGGAATCTGGCGGCCCAGTTCCTTGAGCGGGTCGGTGCCGGGGGTCATCATGACGATCGGCCAGTCGGCCGACCCCGGCCCCGCGAGCGCCCCCCGCGCCAGGGCGGGCGCCAGGCCCGCCTTCATCAGGGAGGACTTGCCGGCCCCCGAGGGCCCCACCAGCATGACGATCCCGCCGGTCGCGAGGGCGTCGGCGAGCCGCGCCACCAGCGCGGCCGTACTGCGTTGACGGCCGAAGAACCAGGCGGTGTCCTCCTGCCTGAACGCCGACAGCCCTCGGTACGGGCACACGCCCGGCTGGGGTTGGCGGGACGGTGGCGGTGAGTCCCGCTCGGCGCCACCGTCCGGTGCCACGGTCGCGGGGCTGGCAAGCGCCTCCTCCCACCGCGATCGCCAGGCGTCCAGGCTGTACAGGCCCTCCACGGCCGGCTGCGGCCGGGTCTTCCGGGCCTCCCCGATGAGGACCTCCAGGACGGCGGCCAGTGGGGCGAACCGGGCGGGCACGTTCCTGCCCCGGCGCCAGTCGCTGACCCGTTGGGTCGACACCCGCGTCGGCCGCCCCCGTTCGTCCAGCCGGCGGGCCCGTGCGACCGACGTGGCCACCCGGTCCAGGGTCGGGTTGCCGGCCTGCGCGTACAGCAACGCGAACCGCTCCGCGAACGCGGCGCGGGGATCCCGATCCGGACCTGCCTCGTCGATGCCCGCGTCCATGTCCCCAATTCTCAAGGTCTTGGTTCCCAAGCGTTCCGGCTCCGGACCGGAAACCTACCGTGATCGACTGACCAGCGACGATGCGGACCGGGAGGGCGCCGCACCTGGCTCCGCGCTTCCGCGGCAGTCATGCTTCCCATCGTTGTTCGTGAACCTACATAAGGGACACAAGCCGGCGCGCGGCACAACCGGCGCGTCACGACGGGGCTGGGTCGGTGACGGTCGACCCGGATGGCTGCGATACACAACGGGGGCGGCTCATCCGGGAGGGACCGGATCCCGACACGGCCCCGAGCGCTGTGTCGGATAGGGGACAGGGGCGGTCGCTGGTACCGGCCCGGGCCGATAGTGGCAGCGACGGGGGATCAGGTGGCGCCGCGGAGGGTCGCGGCGCCCCGTACCGCCCGGAGGTCGCCATGCCCACGCCCGAGCAGACGTTGTACGTCAGTTATTTGATCGAGCCGGATGACTCGCTTCCCGACAACACGTTCCGGCTCGCCGTGACGGCCATCGCAGGCGATCCGCGTCGCTTCATCTGCGACCTGTACAACGAGCGGGGTGGCAAGGTCATTCGGATGGCCACCACCGGCGGTACGACGCGGTCGAAGCCGATCCCCTTCGACCGGTTCGCCGGCAAGTCGCTGTCGGCGCGGCTGAACTACGCCGACAGCGGGCTCGACGACATCGTGGTCCCGTTGGTGTTCGCCGACGATCTGGCCACGGCGTTGAACCAGCGCGACCTCCACTTTGTCTGGTCGGCGCGCACCGTGGAGGTGGCCGGCCCGGCCCGGCCGCTGATCGAGTTGGACCCGCACGGTTCGCCGGTGGTGCTCAGCTACGACGTACCCGAGCCGACCAGCTACCGCGGACGGCACGTGATCGAACTGGACTTCCCGGACACCTACTTCATCCCGCCGTCACCCACGACGCCCGCGGAGCGCAAGGCGACGCCCGCGGAGCGCAAGGCGATGGTCACGCCGGCCCCCACGCAGCCCGGGCCGGGCTCGCGGCCGGCGACATCGATCGTGTCCGGCCCGAGCGACATCTACGGCAGCCCCGAGCCGATCCGGGGCGACGCGACCCCCAATCGGACGCTGTCAACCGAGTTGACCAGGGATACGGTGACCGACGCGTTCAACATCGCGCAGCAGACCGGCTACTTCGACCCAGAGGTGTTCCCGAACGTGCAGGCCGGCAACGAGACCTTCAGCCGCGCCTGCGTCATGGAGGCGCTGGCCGGCCTCGACGTCGCCACCGTCTACGCCCAACTCAATGCCGGCAACCAGTTGACTATCTACCGGGACATCAGCGGGCGGTGCATCTTCCGGTTCATCCCGGCCCCCGCCCGCGCCGTGCCGACCCTGCTGCTCGTGGAGTACTACCGGCTGTCGTCGTTCCCGGCCCGCTACGGCGCCGGCCGTACCATCAAGACCTTCTCGCTGCTCCCCGGCGAGCGGAGCCGCATCCGGCTCAACACCTACAAGCGCAGCACGGAGAGCATCCAGCGGTCCACCTCGATCGTCGACTCCACCAGCGACGACACCGAGAGCGAGTTTGAGCGCACCGTGTTGGCCGAGCAGACCCGCCAGGACAACACCAACAAGAGCTTCGAGTACCAGGCCGACGTCTCGGCCGAGGCGAAGGGTAGCTGGGGCTGGGGCAGCGCCAGCGTCAAGGCCAGCGGCGGGGTCAAGGGCGTCTCGAACGCCGCGCGCGAGGAGTTCGCCAAGAACGTCTCCAACTCGGTGGCGCACAACGCCGCCCGCGCCTCCTCGCGGCGCGATGTGGAGGTCGACACCAGCCTCGACGTCAAGCTGGAGACCGGCGAGGAGCAGGCGGTCGAGCGGGACCTGGAGAACATCAACGTCAGCCGTACCCTCAACTTCGTGTTCCGGCAGATGAACCAGGAGTTCGTCAGTCTGCTACACCTGGTCGACGTCCGGGTGGCCTTCTTCAACGGCTATCGCGAGTCCCGGCTGGAGGTGCCGCTGCCCCACCTCCAGGAGCTCCTGGACACCTACATCGTGGCGGACCACCAGGACGAGGTCCGCGCCGCGATCACCGCCGAGCTGGACAGCATCACCGACTATCGCGGCGAGGTCCACCCCGACTTCGTCCAGACCGTCACCCTCACCGGCGAGGCCAAGAGCGACTCCATCACGTACCTGCGGGTCAACCCCGATACGGTGTCGGGCTACCAGACCGGCTCCGACGGGCCCGTGGTGTACGTGCCGGGCATCATCCTCGCGGCCGACTCCCACGTCATGCGTACCGACGGCGTCGTCGTCGACAGCTTCCTCGGCCTGGGTAACGGCCTGGACGACTACTCCATCGGCCTGCAGGCGGAGTCGGTGCGGGCCCGCCGGATCGAGAACGACCGTCACCAGGCCGAGGTCGACCGGCTGGAGTTGGCCACCCAGATCGTCGAGTCGGGTGACACCGTCCGCGCCGCCCTGTACCGGCAGCTGTTCCCGCCGCCCCAGATCGTCAACCAGGTCGATCAGGCCGTCATCGGTCAGACTGCCGACGGTTCCAGGCCGACCTCGGCCACCGCGTGAACAGTGCCGGCTGACCGGCGGCCACCGGTCAGCCGGACGCGGGCGGGAACCGGGGTTGGTCGTACGGGCCGAAGTCTGTCTCCTCTTCCCCGGCCGGCGCCACGCGACCGCTCAGCACCGCCTCGGCCCCGGAGTCGCCGGGCCTGTCCTCGATCTGCTCAACGCCCATTCCCTCCCGCGTCGCGCCGCCCCAGTCGATCTTCCAGATCCAGCACCAGAGAAACCTGATCTGTGACAGGGACGCGCCCAACTTCTTGGCGATGAGCCACGTCTTGTACGTGTCCTTACCACGGAAGTCTTCGAACCGGGTTCCTTTGGCGGGGCGCACCTCGAAGGCCGGCTGATCGAACATCCTCACCGTCAACCGATCCGATTTGCTGGTCACGGTTCTCACGGACATGGGGTCGTACCAGGGCGCTTCTGTGCCCTCACCCGCGTCTCGCGTCGGTTTCAGGTCATGGGCGAAGCAGAGGTATATGCCGGAAGTGGCCCTTATCCATAGTTCACGCTGGAACGTGACGGTCTGGATGAACCCGACCTGCCACTTGCCGATCTCGTCCCCGGGGACCTTGACATCGAGCGTAGCCTCGATCTCCACGGGCTGCGAGGAGATCTTCACGAACCCGGGCGCGGTGTCGGTCGGCTGGGTGATATCGCGTATCAGACCCGGCCTGGAGTCGGTCATCGTCACCAATACCGTGAATGCCGCCTCGGGCTCCCGCGGCACCTCCGCGAGGACGTGGTCCGTTCGGACCAACGCCGCCTCGGGGAGCACCCTGGCGCTCTGCTCGGAGAGTCGTGCCTCGGCGTGCGTCGGCTGCGGCGCCAGTGCCGGCTCCCGTAACGCCGGAGGCGCCGCCGGTTGCTGAGGTTGCTGGTGAGGATGGCTCATCGCGACCGCCCGTCCGGAAGTCGGGGAGTGAACACCGCCGGTCCATGGGAGTGTCGCCCGGTCTGCGGCGTCGGAGGCGCTCGCTGACGGGTCAACGACACTTCGGCACCACCGCACACCGTCCGTAGCAGGCTCACTCCCAGGGATCCACGTCGCTGAGGGCTTGAGTCGCTGGGGGCCGACATGGGCAACAGACTTCCCATCATCTACGTCCGGGGCTACGCCGGCGGGACGTCGGGCATCGACGCGCAGGTCGACGACCCGTTCTACGGCTTCAACGGCGGCTCCACCCATGTGCGCGTCGACGGCGACGGGGTCCCCCGCTACTACCAGTTCGAGAGTCCCCTGCTCCGCCTCATGCTCGACGAGGGCTACCAGCTCTTCGTACGCGGTGGACAGCAGGCCTTCCTGGAGGCGTGCGCCGACGGCGGGGGCGACGTCGGCCCCGCCACCATCTGGATCTACCGCTTCTACGACCGGTCGGCGACCACGTTCGGGCAGGTCCCGGTCGCGTTCGACCTCGAGAAGGCCGCCACGCAGCTGCTCGACTTCGTCAACCTGGTGCGCCGCAAGACCGGCGCGCCGCGGGTCAACCTCGTCGCGCACTCGATGGGCGGCCTGCTGTGTCGGTCGATGCTCCAGCGAGCGTGCCCGGCCGCCGCCCCGGCCGAGCGGGACCCCGGCAACCCGGCTGCGACGCCGGAAGACGCGACGCCGGAAAATTACGCCGCGAGCATCGTCGACAAGCTGTTCACCTACGGCACGCCGCACGGCGGCATCTCCTTCCAGGCCGGCGGCGGCCTGCTGGACTGGGCGATGGAGGTCTTCGGCCCGAACGGGGCCGACATCTTCAGCCCTCCGGTGATGTACACGTACCTCACCCCCGGCGAGAGCAACGGCGGCCCGCCCGACGGCTGGGACCCCAGGGACCTCGTCGGCTTCCCGCCGGGGCGGGTGTTCTGCCTGATCGGCACCGACCCCGGCGACTACGGCGCGGGGTTCGGGCTGTCGGCGAAGGTGGTGGGCGCGCGCAGCGACGGCCTGGTTCAGATCGACAACGCGTACGTGCGCGGCGCCCACCGCGCCTTCGTCCACCGCAGCCACTCGGGCCGGTACGGCGAGGTCAACTCGGAGGAGGGATACCAGAACCTGCGGCGGTTCCTGTTCGGCCGGTACCAGGTCAGGATCGACCTGTGCGACTTCTCGCTGCCACGCGACCCCGACGCCGAGAACTCGACGTGGCAGGCGGAGGTGCGGCTGTCCGTACGAGGGCTGCCGATCCTCATGCACGAGCAGAGCGCGGCGCACTACTGCCCGGTCCAACTCGACCGGGAGGTGGTCAGGCACAGCGACACCCCGGACACCCCGGTACCGCTCATCACGGCGTTCCTGCTGGATCCGGCGCGGGCAGGCGTCACGACCGGGACGACCGGTTCCCGCCGTGCCCGGTACGCGCTGGGGCTGCGCGTACTCCGTCTCCAGGAGCACCACGACACGTTCCTGTGGGGCGACCACCTGGAGCAGATCCCCGAGTGGGAGGACACGCTGATCGCCGACGTCGGTACCGATGACGCCGCCCCGGACGCCTCGGTCGGGACCTGGGCCGCCTGGAACTCCGACGTCCGGCAGACGATCGCGGCGACCGACCCGATCAGCGCCGAGCCGCTGAAGTTCAGCGAGGACGGCGGGACGCTGATCGCCTCGGTGCCGCTGCCGCCCTCCGGCCGCTATCTGTTCGGTGACCATGCGCGGCTCCGGATGACCGTGAGTCAGTGGGGCTGATCGTCGGGGGAGCCGTGCGCCACCTCGTCGTCGCGGTGCGGGACCGCGGTGCCCGGGACAGCCGTGCTCGGGACAGCCGTGCTCGGGACGTCGGCGTGCGCGGTTGCCAGTAGGAAGGTCATCACCAGGCAGGCCGTGCCCGCGATGCCCGCGGCGTTTCCCCCGTACGCGGCCAGCAGCCGCCGAGTGCGACGCAGTGTTCTCACACGATTACCGGACGGTTCTGACGGGGGGTCCGTGTCGGTTGGATATCGATGCGCTCCGACGGTTCGGTGGATGTCTCCCCTCGTTCGGACCAGTAGGTTGGCGGCCGAGCGTAAGGCGATCCGCCCCCGATCGAGGAGCGCACAGGCAGCCATGAGTACTCAGAACTCCTACCGCAGCCACTACGTCGATGACCGCCCCGAGCGGCGGCCGAGGGGGCGCGGTCTGCTGTGGGCGGTTGCCGCTGCGGTGGCCGCGCTGGCTATCGTGGCCGCCGCCTTTGGCGGGTACCGACTGCT
>NZ_BOON01000044.1 GCF_016863255.1 Planosporangium mesophilum | reverse complement strand
GCGGTTGGCGATCAACGGCCCCGACCCGGCGCCTTCCGCGGTGACGTAGCGGCCGTTGACGCGCGAGCGCAGCGCGACGAAGCCGTCGCCGGTGTTGATCACATCGAACTTCTCCCACACCCCCGGCGTGGTCCGGTTGGCGATCAGCGGGCTGCGGCCGGCGTTCTCCGCGGTGACGTACCGGTCGTTGGCGTGCGAGAAGAGGCTGACCGGCGGGGCGCCGGCCGGCACGTCCCCGGCGAGCTGGGTCAGCCCGGCGTAGTCACCGTTGAAGACGTCCTTGTCGTAGTTACCGGCGACCGACGGGTTGCCCGCCGCGTACTGCCAGATGGTGAAGGTGCTCCAGCCCGCGGGCATCCTGGTCGGCGGGTTGGTGGTGTAGCTGGCGAGGTTGAGCGGGTGGCCGCCGAACGAGGTGTTGTTGTTCGTACAGGGGTTCCACCAGTTGGTGTTGGTGTAGATCATCATCAGGCGGCCCGTGCGCTGGTACACCGTGTCGACGAAGGCGCGGATGTAGTCGACCATCTCCGCCGGGGTCAGCCCCCAACACGCCGGCAGGTTGAGCGACCCGTACGGCCACTCCAGGTCCAGCATCGGGACCAGCGTCTGTGAGTCGTTGACCCACTCCGCGCGGTCGATGAAGTAGTTCGCCTCGGCGACCGGGTTCCGCTTGTCCGGGCGGGCGAACACGTACGCCCCGGTGAGGATCCCGTTGGCCTTGGCGGCGTTGTAGTCGCCGTGGAAGTACGGGTTGACGTACGACGTCCCCTCCGTCGCCTTGACGATGGCGAACTGCACCCCACTGGCCGCCACCCCTGCCCAGTCGATAGGGCCGAGTTCGTGGTCATGACTCGAGACGTCGATGCCCGCCACCGAGAAGCCGGCCGGCGTACCCACCGGCGCCGCCTCCGCCCGGATGCCCGGCGCCGCACCGGCGTGCGCGTGACCACCGCCGCCAGGGACCGTATCCGCTGCCCACGCCGGCCGCACCGCCGTGATCAGGAACAGGCCGAGGGCGAGCCCGGCGGCACATACAAGGGCTGAACGGATAGGTTTCCTCGCCAAGATAGACATATTTCCTTTCTGCACTTATTTGCCCCCATTACGGTACAGCGATCCGTGGCACAAAACCGGGCAACGACAAAGCTCGGCGCCGGCCGCGAACGCGGTCGGATGAATGTCACGAATACGTCACTTGGATACCGCCGGATCGGTACGACACCCGGAAGATCGCGGGCCGCCACGACGGGTACCGGTGCTCGGCGGCGCTGCGGCTAGCGTCGCACGAGGCGCGCCGCGCCGCAGCGATCCCACGAACCATCGGGCGGGTCGACTCTCGACGCCCGCGGAGCGCATTGACAGTCGTCACTCCTGGTGAAAGTGGACATTGCCCGGACGGGCGGACCGTCGGGGTGGGGCCGCTCCGCGACCGCGTAGCGGCCCCCTGGAGCGGCCCCACCCTCACCCCCCGGCTCCCCCCGAGCCGTTGTGCCGGGTACTAAACCCGCTGCCCTGTCCGGGAGGAGGGAAGCGGACAGGGCAGCGGGTTGACCATGTGTGTGCCGGCGTCTATCGCAGCGCCCGGTTGAAGCCGTCGGAGATGGCGAAGAAGCCTGACAGGGAAGCGGGATCGACACAGCCCAGGAGTGGCACGACGGGCGCGAGGAGGCCGCCCACCAGACCGCCGACGCAGACCTGGCCGGTGTTGAGGGGCAGGAAGCCGACCAGGCTCAACCCCCTGGACCTGGCGAACCCGGCCAGCCTGTTCACGCTGCCGACGAGCTCCGACGAGTTGTGGGCGAGGTCGCCGGCGTCGATGACCGGGACGATGCCGAGCATCCGCCACGCCCTCGCCGAGTCCGCGCCCTGGATCCGCATGATCTGGTCGTGCACACCGGTCGCCGCCGTGAGCAGCGAGTCGACCATCCTCGGAGTACCGGTACCGAGGAGCGGCTTGAGCACGTCCAGCGGCGCGGCCACGTCGACCGGCAGGATGTTGACCCGGTCGAGGACCGTACCCGCGCTCTTCGCCGCGGCGAGCGGCTTCACGAGCGTCTCCGGGGCGGTCGCCCCGCCGGACGAGGCTGCGGGCAGGGTGTACGAGACGGTCAGCCCGGAGTACCGCGCCTTGAGCTTCCCGACCGCTTGGGCGAGCCGGGCGTTGGCCGCGGAGTCGGCGAGCGATCCGCCCGCGATGGTGATGTCGACGGACCGTACGCCAAGGTCGAGGACCTCCCTGACCTGGGCCTCGATGGCGTCCGCGCTGCCGCACGCTCGTGCGACGTCGACCCCGTTGCCGGCACCGACGGAGGCGATCAGAGCGATCCCGGAGTTGAGCGCGTCGCGGATCTCCTTGGCGTACGCGCCCGGCTCGGCCGCACCGCCCCACCTGAGGTCACACCCCCCACCCGACGGAGGGAGGGCGGAGGCCAGAGTCAACGCCGCCGACCCGCTGACGTCGGCGATCGCCTTCAGCGGCGGCCTGGCCGAGTCGGTCAGGTTCACGTACGGCGTGAAGAGGGTGCCGCGACCGCCACCCGACCCGCCGGGCCGACGCGGGCCGGAGTCGCCGGTACCGGCCTGGTCCGACGCGCCCTCCGCCACCGGTTCGGTGGACAGCCCCGGCGCCACGGCGGCGCCGAACTGGTCGGTCGCCGTCCCCGGCGCCGCGGCCAGGCCCGCCGTGGTGACCTGGACCTTGCAGGCCTTGCCGTTGATGGTGCAGTTGCGCGGGACCACGGGACGGCCGCCGACCGCGGTGAGTCCGATGGTCACGGAGCGGCGCGCCCCGACGGTCTTGTTCTGGTCGGTCGGCTTGATGACGTACGTCGCGTCCGGGTGGGCTGTCGCGTCCGGCCGTGTTCCCGCATTCGGCTCGGCCAGGACCGCGTTCCACACGCCGGCGAGCCTGGCCTCCTGGGGAAGGCTGAAGGAGATTTTCCAGTCGGAGGCGGCCCGCTCGGAGGGGTTGCTGACGATGAAGCCACCGATCAGCCCGCCGTCCCAGACGGCCGTCTGGGTGTACTCCGCGGTGAACTCTGAAGGCCGGCTCTCCGAAACGACCCGAACCGCGACGCCGGCGGCGACGACAAGTGCCGCAGCACCCACGAGGGTAAGGACCATTCTGGATTTCATTCGAAAGAAGTTATGGCCACCTATATTGCAGTCAAGATCATTTAAGGTTCTCTTATGGCGTGCCGGAGATTGATTTAAGGTGCACCTCGATGCGGGCCCCACCACGCTGACCGCGCGTCACGACGACAGTACCGCCAGACGTCGCGGCCAGCCGTCGAACGATGTCGAGACCGAGCCCGGTCGAGCCGCCGGGGCTCGCGCCGCGCTGCAGGGCCCGGTCCGGATCGTCGATACCGGGTCCGTCGTCCTCGACGACCAGCGTCGAGTCGACCACCCCCGCGCGGAACGCCGTACCCTCCGGCGTGTGGTGGAAGATGTTGCCGATCAGGGCGTCGACGGCGGCCTCCGCCTCGTCCCGGGGCACCGGCACCCACAGCGGCGTGGAGTCGCCCAGCGTCGTCCAGGCCCGCCCGTGGTCCTCGGCCAGCACCGACCAGAACGCCAACCGGTCGGCGAGCACCTCGGTCAGGTCGCACCGTTCGGCCGTACGCTCCGACAGCGGCTCCAACGCCGTACGGATGATGCCGTCCACCTCCTCGGACAGCATCCCGACCGCGCGCCGGATCCGCTCCACGTCCGGCCGTTCACCGCACGTCTCCAGCTCCAGGCGCAGCGCGGTCAGCGGCGTGCGCAGCCGGTGGGACAGGTCCGCGGCGAGGTCCCGTTCGGCGCGCAGCAGGCCGACCATGCGATCCGCCATCGCGTTGAACGACCGCCCCACCTCGGCCAGCTCCCGCGGCCCGTCCGGCTTGACCCGGACCGCCAGGTCGTCGCGGCCAAGGCGGTGGGTGGCGGCCGCCAGGTGGCGGGTGGCGGCGACGATCCGCGAGCCGAGCCGGTCGGCGACCAGGACCGACCCGGCGACCAGGGTCAGCGCGACCGCACCGAGCGCCAGCCAGGCGCTGTGCACACCCCGTTCGAGGGCGGACTGCGGCACGAAGACCTCGATGACCGCGATGCGCCCGCCGTGAACCGCGACGGGCTGCAGGTACGCGATGCCGCCCGGCACGGTGCGGACCGTGGCGTGCCGGCCCTCCGCCACCACCCGTACGTCGCCCTCGCTCGTACGGGTCGTGCCCAGCGGCGGGCCCTCCGGCGGGTGCAGCGCGAGCCGACCCTCGGCTCCGGCGTCGGTACTCGCCGCCGCCTGCGCCAGCTCGACCCGGTCGTCGGTGACGGTCAGCGCGGCGACCATGGCGGAGGACTGCTGCCGGGCGTCGGCCAGGGCGCGCTCCGGGGCGATCTGGCCGACCAGCATCCACAGCGGTACGAGGAACGCGAGCGCGACCATGGACGTGGTCGCCAGCGCCACCCGGTTGAGCGCCCATCTCATCTCGGATCCACCAGCATGATCCCGACGCCCCTCAGAACCCGCAGGAACCGGGGCTTGGCGGCCGTCTCGCCGAGCTTGCGACGCAGCCAGGAGATGTGGACGTCCACCGTCTGCTCGGAGCCCCGGTACGGCTGCCGCCACACCTCCTCGATCAGTTCCTGGCGGGTCACCAGGTGGTCGCGGCGGGCCGCGAGGTAGGCCAGCAGGTCGAACTCCTTGCGGGTGAGGTCGAGGGCCCGGCCGTGCAGGGTGGCCGAGCGCCGGCCCAGGTCGACCCGGAGCGGGCCGACCTCGATCGCGGCCGGGGCGTCGGCCACGCCGCCCCGCCGGCGCAGCACCGCCGAGATCCGGGCCAGCAGATGCTCACCGGAGAACGGCTTGGTGAGGTAGTCGTCGGCGCCGGCGTTCAGCAGCCGGATGATGTTGTTCTCGCCGGTCCGCGCGGTCGCGACGATGACGGGTACGTCGCTGTCCCCGCGCATCATCCGCAGCGCCGACGCCCCATCGACGTCCGGCAGCCCCAGGTCGAGCACGACGACGTCCGGCGGCCGCACCGCTACCTCACGCAACGCATCCATGGCAGTACCTACCGCGGTGACCACGTGCCCCGCGTTCGCGAGTGCCTTGACCAGCGCGGTGCGGATCATGCTGTCGTCTTCGACCAGTAGCACCGTGGGCATGCACGGCACCGTACTCAGGTGCAAGGATGGCGGCCATGCGCGGCCGGTCGAAAGCAGCGAAAGCCATCGCTACGTGGCTCGTGGCGACCAGCCTCGGTATCAGCCTGTCGTGGTTCGGGGTACGCCCGGTGCTCGATGCCGCCGTCCCCGAGCGCCTCGTCGCCTTTCCCGTCGCCGAGCCCGGCAGCCCGCTCCCGACGCCGGCCCCGCGCAGCCCCTCGGCGGATACCCGTGTCGTTCCGCCGAGCCACCGCGCCGTACCCCGGTCGCCCAAGCCGTCGGCGCGACCGGCTTCGCCCAGCCCGGCACCGGCGCCGCCGGTCCGGTCGCCCTTCGCGGAATGGACCCCGCTCGGCGACGGGGAGTACGTGCGGCGGTTCCAACTGAGCGGCGGGGACGTCACCGTCCTGGCCACCGACGCCTCGGTCGAACTGCTGTCGGCCACCCCGCAGCCGCTGTACGTGATGACGATCCTGCCCACCGGGCAGAACCACTTCATCGTCAGCTTCACCACGATCCTGCGCTCCTCCAGGCTGGAGATCTCGCTGCTCGACGACGCGCCCGCCGTGACCGTCACGGAGTTTCCCCAGCGGAGATAGCACCCGCATGTCGGCGGAGCGCGCGGGCATCGCTGGCGGGTGAAGGAGCGGACGAGCCTCGCCAGATACCGCCCGGTACTGACCATCGTGGTGATCGGCACGCTCATGGCGTCGTTGTTCGTCGCCTCGTACAGCATCGCGCTGGGCCGGCCGGTGCCCCGTCACGTCCCGACCGGGATCGTCGGCGACCAGGCCCGGGAACCCGCCCTCGTCGAGGCGCTCCAGCAGGCCACCGGCGGAGGGCTCGACCTACGCCCGTACCCGTCGGTCCCGGCCGTCACGGCGGCGATGAACCGGCAGGTGATCTCCGCCGCGCTCGTACTCGAACCCGGCCGTCCGAGGCTGCTGGTCTGCAGCGCCTGCGGCGCCTCGGTCGCCCAGATCCTGATGAGGGCGGCCGAACAGGTCAACGAGCAGTTGGCTCCGGGCGCGGCGCCTCCGCTGCGGGTCACCGACGTCCGGCCGTTGCCGCTCAACGACCCGCTGGGCCTGGTGTCGTTCTACGTCAGCATCGCGGCCACGGTACTGGGCTTCGTCGGGGTGTTCCAGCTAAGACAGCACGCGCCGCACCTGTCGCTGCGCGAGTGGCTGGCCGTCATCGCCGTACTCGCCCTGGTCGGCGGGTTCTCCCTGACGCTGGTCGTCGACCCGCTCCTGCACGCGCTGGACGGGCCCTTCCTCGAGCTCTGGGCCGGGCTGGCCGCCCAGATCGCGGTGGCCGCGCTGTTCAACTCCACGATGCTCGTCCTGTTCGGGCGATGGGCGATCATCCCGACCTGGCTCATGTTCATCGCCTTCGGCAACGCCTGGTCGGGAGGTGCGGTCGCGCCGCCGCTGCTGCCGAGGGTGTACGCCTTCGTCGGCCGTTTCATGCCCTCCGGCGCGACCGTCAACATCCTCCACAACGCCGCGTACTTCCGAAACGCGCAGCCCGTCGAGCCGATGGTGGTACAGGCCCTGTGGCTGGTCGGGTGCCTGGTCGCCCTGCTGGTCTCGGTACGGGTCACCGGCCGGAGGCCGACCGGGAAGCCAACCCACCCGGTCACCGGGTCTTAGCTGAGGCCGGGTCTCAGCTCAAACCGCCCGGTAGCGGCCCCGCCGCGAGCAGCGCGACGACGCTCAGCAGCGCCGCCCGCAGCAGGTCGTCGTCGACGTCCGCGTTGAGACCGATCCGGACGCCGTGGGCCGGCGTCGCACGGCTGGCGGCGTAGTCGTCGCCGGGCGAGAGCAGCACCCCGTTCTGCCGGGCTGCGGCGACCAGTTGGCCCGCCGTCCACGGCTCGGGCAGCGCCAGCCACAGGTGCGGCGCCCGCGGCGAGGCGGGTACGGCGTACCGGCCGAGCAGTTCGGCGGCGAGGGCCTGGCGTGCCGTGGCGGCCGCGACCCGGGCGGCGACGACGCGGCCGGCCGTACCGTCGGTGACCCACCGGGCGAACACCTCACCCAGCAGCGGGGCGGCGAGCCAGGCGGTGGCCCGCACGGCGGCGACGAGGCGCGCCCGAGCGTCGGGCGGGGCGGTGAGTACGCCCACGCGCAGCCCCAGGCTGAGCACCTTGGCCGCGCTCGCCAGGTGACAGGTACGGGCCGGCAGTAGGGCGGCCATCGGGTCGGGGCGGTCCGGGACCAGCACGCCGAGCGGGTCGTCCTCGATCACCCACACCCCGTGCCGGTCGCACACCTCGGCCAGCGCGGCCCGACGCGCGGCCGGCATCACCCGCCCGGTCGGGTTGTCCAGTGTGGACTGGAGGTGCACGACCGAGATCCGCCCTTCGCGGCGGGCCTCACCTTTGCGGCAGGCCTCGGCCAGCGCCTCCGGGGTCATCCCCTCGTCGTCGGAGGCCACCGCCACGACCGGCAGCCGCAGCTGGCGGGCGGCCGCGAGCAGTCCCGGATTGGTGAGGCCGGTCGTGGCGACGGCGGTACCGGGCTCGACCAGCGCGCTCAGCGCGGCGGTGAGCGCGTGCTGGGCGCCGGCCGTCAGCGTCACCTGGTCGGCGTCGGGCTGGAACGCGCCGTGCGCCAGCCAGTCGGCGGCGGCACGCCGGTGCGCGCGGGCATCCTCGCCGCGCTCGGTGTCGATGACGGTACGCAGCGCGGACGGGTCGGCGGCGATGGCATTGAGCGTATCCGCGAGCAGGTCGGTGGTATCAATCCGGCGTATCGGTGGGTGCAGCTGCGAGAGGTCGACCAGCCCCCCGTCCCCCGCCGGGCTGACGCCGAAACCGGAGCGGATGAACGTGCCCCGGCCGACCTCGCCACCGAGCAGTCCACGGCGTTCGGCCTCGGCGTACCCCCGGGCGACCGTACCGACGGTGACGCCGAGCGTGCGGGCGAGCGCCCGGTGGGTGGGCAGCCGGTCGCCCGGATTGAGCCGCCCGTGGGCGACGTCCGCGCCGATCGCGTCGGCCAGCGCCTGGTAGGCGGGGCGGTCAGCGGCGAGGCGGGGGTGCCATCCGCCCGACCCCGCCGCGCCCACCCCGGGGGTACTGGATTGCGCCATGACCGGATCCTCTCACGCCAGTTGACACCATATATCTCATGATTGACACCATACAGTCGATCATTCTATGGTCTCAATCATTTCCGCGAGGCCGGCTGCCGGACGCCGGCGAGGAGGGCCACGAGGATGCAAGATTCAGTCGAGCGGGGCCGGGTGCGCCGGCTTTGGGGCTCGGTCGGGGTGAGCCTGGTCGGCACCCAGGTGACGATGCTCGCGCTGCCGTTGACGGCGCTGACGGTGCTGCACGCCTCGGCCGGCCAGGTGGCGGCGCTGGCGGCGGCCGGTACCGCGCCGTTCCTGCTGCTCGGCCTGCCCGCCGGGGCGATCGTGGACCGGTGGCCGGCCCGGCGGTTGATGGTCGTCACCGACGTAGCCCGGGCGGTACTGCTGGCCAGCGTCCCGGTGGCGTTCCTCGCCGGCGCGCTCACCCTGGCCCACCTGTACGTGGTCGCCGCGGGCGTCGGGGCGTTGAGCGTACCGTTCGACGTCGCCGCACTCTCGGTCCTGCCGGCCCTGGTCGGGCCCGACCGGATCGCCGCCGCCAACGTACGCCTGGAGTCCACCCGGGCGGTCGCCGAGACCGCCGGCCCGGCCCTCGGCGGCGCGCTCGTACAGGCCGTCACCGCACCGGTCGCGCTCGTGGTCGACGCGGTCAGCTACCTCACCTCGGCGCTGTTGCTGCGCGGGTTACCGGACCTGCCCGCGGCCGCCCCGGTGGGCGCGCGCGAGCCGCTGCTGACCCAGATCCGCGCCGGCATCCGGTTCTGCCTGACCCACCGGTACATCCGCCCCCTCGCCATCGGCGCGGCCTGGATGAACTTCTGGACCCAGGCGCTGCTGGCCGTGTTCATCACGTACGCCGTCACCGGCCTGCACCTGCCCGCCGCCGCCGTCGGCGCCGTCCTCGCGGTGGCCAACATCGGCTACCTCGCCGGCTCGCTGCTGACCCCGTGGCTCAACCGCCGCATCGGCCTCGGGTGGGCGATCGCCACCGGCGTCGCCCTGCACGGCGCCTACCTGCTCGCCGCGTTCGCTCCGCACCACCGCCCGCTGCCATGGCTGGCCGCCGGCTTCCTGCTCGCCGCCGCCGGCCAGGGCATCTGGAACGTCGACGCGGTCAGCCTGCGCCAGACCACCACCCCCGGCCCGATGCTGGCCCGCATGAACGCGACCAACCGCTTCCTCATCTGGGGCACCATGCCCCTCGGCGCGGCCACCGGTGGTCTCCTCGCCGGCGCGCTCGACCTGCGGCCCACCATCACCCTCGCCGCCGCGGCCATCCCTCTGGCCACCGCGCCCATCCTGCTGTCCGCCCTGCGGCGGCTCCGGGTCATGCCCATCCAGACGCACACCGGGGACGTCACGCTGCCCCAACCCGTCCCCGCTGGATGAGAGGGATTGACGCCAAATGGCACCTGCGCGTCCGAAAGTCGCGCGACAAGACCGTACCGCTGCGGCATCGTGTCAGGAGTGAACACGGCATCCACTCCTGACAGGTCCGACCTGCGTTCCTGGCTCCCCGGCTATCTCCTGCTCGCGCTCATCTGGGGTTCCAGCTTCCTGTTCATCAAGGTCGGCGTCCGGGAACTGCACCCGCTCCACGTCACGCTCTACCGGGTCGTCGCCGGTGTGCTCATGGTCGGAGCGCTGGTGCTCGTCACCCGTACCCGCCTGCCTCGTGAGCCGCGCGTCTGGGGGCACCTGTTCGTCGTGGGGGTGGTCGGCGTGGTCATCCCGTTCACCCTGTTCGGGTACGGCGAACAGCGCGTCTCGTCGGTCCTCGCCGGCATCTGGAACGCCACCACGCCGCTGGTCGCCCTGCCCGTGGCCACGCTGGTCTTCCGCACCGAACGCATGACGCCGCGGCGGGCGACCGGCATCCTGATCGGTTTCACCGGCGTCCTCGTCGTCCTGGGCGTCTGGCACGGTCTCGGCGGCGTCCAGCTCACCGGGCAGCTCATGTGTATGGCGGCGGCGGGCTGCTACGGGATCGCGATCCCCTACCAGCGGCGCTACCTCGGCGGGCTGGCCGGCTCCGGCCTGGCCGTCCCCGCCGGTCAGCTGATCACGTCGGCCGTCGTGCTGCTGGTACTGGCACCGCTGGTGGCCGGCGCGCCGCCCGCGCCGACCGGCCTGTCCGGCGATGTCATCGCGAGCGTGCTGGCGCTCGGCGCACTCGGTACCGGCCTGGCGTTCGTCCTCAACTTCCGGGTCATCCGCCTGGCCGGGGCCACCACCTCGGCATCGGTGACCTACCTGATGCCGATCGTCGCCACCCTGATCGGGCTGCTCGCCCTGGGCGAGCACATTCGCTGGTACCAGCCGGTCGGCGCGCTCATCGTGCTCGCCGGGGTGGCGGTGTCCCAGGGGATGCTGCGGCTTCCCACGGTGGGGCCGCGGCCGCCTGAGCTGCCGCCCGGACTGGAGCCGGTCGCCGCCCCGGCATCGTCGGCGGGGTAGCCAAAGTTCGACGGGCGCCGCGTAGACCGGGTAGCCGGGTCAGCGGGTACGGAGCAGGGCGCAGTCACCGCACATGCCGCCGCCGTCAAGCCGGTAGTACAGGCAGCAACTGCGCCGCACGAAGCTCAACCGGCCGGAACGCACCGACAGGTACCCGCTGCACCGCAAGGGCCCGTAGTCGAGCAGCGCCAGCCCTTCGGCGTGGTAGCGCGCCGCCCCATCGTCGGTCGCCCCAGCTCGTGTCGCCGTGGCTCGTGCCGCCGTGGCTCGTAGGGCCCCCGCCAGCCCGGAGGCGACGTTGCCCCACAGCAGCCCGGCGGCCACGGGCGTCACCGACCGGACCGCCTCGACGACCGGCCTCAGATGGTCGTCGACGACGGTCCGGTGCCAGCCCTCGCGCAGCGCCGTCCGGTCGCCGCGCCAGGCCGCCGGCCGTACCAGGTCCATGCCGAATCCCCGCCCGGGGTCGTACCCGAACCGTACGTTCTCCGGGCGCAGGTCCAGCAGCAGGTCTTCCCTGAGCAGCACCGACACGGCGGGCCCGACCAGGCGGGCGGAGTAGCCGAGGATCACCAGCGAGGCGGCGACCCTGCGCTCGCAGCCCCCCAGCCGGGCGGCGACCCGGTCGGTCAGGTCCGCGACGAGTGCCGTCGCCGTACCGTCCGGGCGCCCGTCGTCGCTCGTACCGCAGAGTCGATCGGCCGGCACCCCGGCCGTCACCCCGGCCTCGCGGTCGAGGCCGATGCCCAGCAGCGGGTTACCACCCGCGGCCCGCCGGACCGCCGCGACCACCTCGGCACCGGCGACCGGCCTCAGGGCAGGCACGTCAGGACCCGCCCGCGGCGATCTCGTCCGTCGTCACGTCCCCGTACCTCGACAGCAGCCATGCACTCACTCCATGTAACCGACGAAGCAGGTAGCCGACGAAGCAGGTAGTCGGCGAAACCAAGCCGGCGAAACGAAGCCGGCGTCGTCCGAGCCGCTTTGATCGGCGTCCTCGGGCAGCGTACCGGCCGTCATCGCCGAACCGGGATCCGCGCGCCGCCGCGTCGGCCCGCCCCGCCGACGAACGCGGCCGGAGCGGTACCCGAATAGGCCGCGATCACCGTCGGTACTCATACCTTCGACGTTCCTACATACAGGTTTATCTGTGCCCATTGCGGAGATCGTGGCGCTGCGCGAGCCGAGGACCGAACCCGGGCCGCGACGGCTGCCGAAGAGCGCGACGGACGAGGGGCGATGAGACGGGTCACCGATGGATCGTGAACGACTGAGCGCGCTCGACACGGCCTTCCTGTGTCTGGAGTCTCCGCAGGCCCCGCTGCACCTGGGGGCGCTCGCGGTGTTCCAGTCGCAGCGGAGGATCCAGTCGGCGCGCCTGCTCACGGTGCTCGGCGAGCGCATCGTCCGGCTGTCGAACCTGCGCCAGCGGGTACGGCCGACGCTGTTGCCCCTGGGCGCCGCGGTGTGGGCCGAGGACACGTCGTTCGACCTCTCGCGCCATCTCCACCTCCACAAGCTCGACCGGGGCGGCCGGACCGCCCTGGCGGCCCTCGCCGAGCGGTTGATGGCCGAACCATTGGACCTGAACCGGCCCCTGTGGCAGCTGCACCTGATCACAGGCCTACGCGAGGGACGCTTCGCGGTACTGGTGAAACTCCACCACGCGATGGCGGACGGTCTGCGGGCGGTGGAGCTGAGCGTCGGCCTGCTGGACGGGTACGCCGACGCGGTACCGGTAGCGGTCAGGCCGCCGGACCGTACCGCGGACGGCGGAGCGTGGCCGTCGTTGCTGGGGATGGTACGGGCGGCCGCCGGGGCGGCGGTCCGTCCGGACCGGCTCGTGACCGGCCTGGTCCGCAACGCCGCCGGGCTGCCCGGGGCGATCGTGCAGGCGGTCGGCACGGTGGGCATCGCGTCGTCCATTGTGGCCTGTGCCCGGCTCGGAGCGCTGCTGTCACCGGTACTCAGCACGTCCCCCGACGGCGGGGCGGGTGCGCCGTCCGCGCCGCTCGCCCTCATGGACAGCACCACGGGCACGGCTACGACGCCGGCCACCGTGCCCGCCACCGCACCGGTCGGCCCGGCGGTCAGCGCGGCCGTCATGTCGGCCGCGGTGAGCGCGGCCCCGCCCACGTCCGCCGCAGCCACGACGGCGCGCGCCGATCGACGCCTCGCCCTGCTCCAACTGGACGTCGGTGCCGTCCGGCAGGTCCGCAAGCGCTACGGCGGCACCGACAACGACGTACTGCTGGCCGTGGTCACCGGCGCGCTCCGCCACTGGCTCGCCGAGCAGGGCCACCGCGCCGAGAGCCTGAACGTACGGGCATTCATCCCGGTCAGCCGGCGCTGCCGGGCCGACGAGCACCGGCGCGGCAACGTACTCTCCGGGTACCTGTGTGATCTTCCCATCCAGGAGAGCGATCCGCTCGCGAGGCTGCGACAGGTCCGGGCCGCGATGGATCGCCACAAGGCCGCCGGGTTCGCCCGCGGTCCCGGCGCGATCCCGGTGCTCGCCGACCGGGTACCGGCCGCCCTCCACCGGGTCGCCGGTCCACTCGCACGGCACGGCGCGCCTCTGCTCTTCGACACGATGATCACGAACGTACCCATTCCCGCGCGGCCTCTGACGCTCGCCGGGGCGCGACTGCAGGAGGTGTACCCGATCGCGCCACTGGCCCGTGGCCAGGCCCTCGGGATCGCGCTGTCGGCCTATCAGGGTCGGGTACACATCGGCCTGCACGCGGACCGGCAGGCGCTGCCGGAGCTGCACCGGCTGGCTCGCGCGGTGCCCGCCGCGCTGGTGAGCCTCACCGACACCCTCCGCCCCTGATACCGGCTGCCCCTCCTGACGCCGGGCCTCTGATCATGCCGGCGGTGCGGCGTCCGGGTCGAGATCGGACCGAACTAACCTTGAGGGATGACCACCTTGGGTATCGACGTCGGCGGATCGGGGATCAAGGGCGCGCCGGTCGACCTTGCCGCGGGGGACCTGGCCGAGAACCGGTACCGGCTGGAGACGCCGCAGCCCGCCACGGTCAAGAGCGTCGTCGACACGGTGGCCCTGGTCGCGAAGCGGTTCGGACCGGCGGAGAGCGTCGGCATCACCTTCCCCGGTGTCGTGGTCGAGGGCGTGGTCAGGACGGCCGCCAACGTCGACAAGGCGTGGACGGACGCACCGGCGGCCGAGTTGTTCGCCGAAGCCGTCGGTGGTCCGGTCACCGTCATCAACGACGCGGACGCCGCCGGTATCGCCGAGGTGACCTTCGGCGCGGGTCGGGGCCGGCGCGGCACCACCCTCATGCTGACCTTCGGTACCGGGATCGGCAGTGCCCTGTTCCGTGACGGAAGGCTCGTGCCCAACACCGAGTTCGGCCACCTCGAGCTGCACGGCGAGGACGCCGAGGTACGCGCCTCCGACCGGGCGCGCGACGTCGAGGACCTCAGCTGGCACGACTGGGCGCACCGGGTACAGAAGTACCTCCGGCATGTGGAGGGACTGCTTCAGCCGGACCTGATGATCATCGGTGGCGGCGTGAGCAAGAAGGCGGAGAAGTTCCTCCCGTTGATCGAGACCCGCACGCCGGTGGTGCCGGCCATGCTGCAGAACAACGCCGGCATCATCGGCGCCGCCCTCGCCGCCAGCGGTCGGGCCTGAGCGGGTCGCGCGAACGGCTCGACCGGTACTACCGCAGGACCGGCCCGCCCCGCAGTACCTCCACGGTCAGCTCGTCCAGGCCGGCAAGGACCTGATCAGCGAGGGCCAGCGCGTCCGGCTCCGGCGGGTACGCGTGCTGCGGCACCGCGACGACCCGCATACCCGCGGTGTGGGCCGCCCGCAGGCCGTTGCTGGAGTCCTCGATCGCCACACACGTGCCGGGCGCGACGCCCAACTTCCCGGCCACCGCCAGGTACACGTCCGGGGCCGGCTTGCCGCAGCTGACCTCCTCGGTCGACATGGTGACCGCGAACCTCGGCGCCAGGCCGGTCGTCTCCAGGACGGTCCGGATCAGTCGCGGCGGTGACGAGCTGGCCAGGCCCAGCGGCCACTGTCCGGCTGTCCGGCGTACCGCCTCGACCGCTCCGGGCAGCAGGGGCAGCTCCTCGGCGTAGCGGGCCGCCATCCGGTCGATGACCTCGGCCGCCACCACCTCCGGCGGGCGCCCGACGCCGAGCTCACGGCTCAGATACCGGGCCCACTCGGAGGTGCTCATCCCCATCAGCCGCCGCTGACTGTCGGGTAGCCAGCGTCCGCCGGCCTCGGCGACGTACGCGCGCCGCACCTGTTCCCACACCGGCTCGGAGTCGATCAGCACCCCGTCGAGGTCGAAGACGACCGCGTCCACCACGGGCTCCATCCTTCCATCAAAGCAGGGCGCGCCTCCCAGGACAGGAAGCGGACCACCTCGGATCGAAAAGGCCGCCGCGTGAGACGAGCGGTCTCGATCGGGTAGTCGGGTCGCAGCATCGGCCGATCCAACCACGACCGGCGGCGGGCGACCAGGAGAGTCGACCATGATTCAGGTACAGCAATGAGCCAGGTACAGACCGCCACGGTCCGCACGAACGTACCCGCGCGCCTCGACCGGCTGCCCTGGTCGCGCTGGCACTGGATGGTCGTGGTCGGGCTCGGTACCGTCTGGATCCTCGACGGCCTCGAGGTGACGATCGTCGGGAACCTGTCGGGCCAGCTCGCCAAGCCGGGCAGCGGCCTGCACATCACCCAGACCCAGGTCACGGGATTGGCCGCGGCCGTGTACGTGGCCGGCGCCTGCACCGGGGCGCTGTTCTTCGGCTGGCTGACCGACCGGTTCGGCCGCAGGAAGCTGTTCATCATCACGCTGGGCGTGTACCTGACCGCCACCGCGCTCACCGCGTTCTCGTTCAGCGCCTGGTGGTTCTTCCTGTGCCGGTTCTTCACGGGCTTCGGTATCGGTGGCGAGTACGCGGCGATCAACTCCGCGATCGACGAGCTGATCCCGGCCAAGTACCGGGGCCGGATCGACATCATGATCAACGGTACGTTCTGGTTGGGCGCCCTGATCGGTTCCCTGGTGACCGTCCCGCTGCTGACCGAGCTACCGACGAACCTGGGGTGGCGGATGGCGTTCGGCCTGGGAGTCGTCCTGGGCCTGGTGATCCTGCTGGTCCGCCGCAACGTGCCGGAGAGCCCACGCTGGCTGTTCATCCACGGCCGCGACCGGGAGGCGGAGACCCTGGTGGGCCGCATCGAGCGCGAGGTCGAGCGGGAGAAGCGCGAGGACCTGCCGCAACCGGACAACTACATCACCATCCGCCAGCGTCGGTCCATCGGCTTCCTCACGATCGCCAGAACCCTGTTCAAGCGGTACCCGAGGCGAGCGGTGCTCGGCTTCGCGCTCTTCATCGGCCAGGCGTTCCTGTACAACGCGGTCACGTTCGGGTACGCCCAGGTTCTCGAGACGTTCTTCGGCGTGCCGTCGGGGTGGACCGGCTACTACTACGCCGCCATCGCGATCGGGAACCTCCTCGGGCCGCTGACGCTGGCACCGCTGTTCGACATCGTCGGGCGCAAACCGATGATCTCGGGTACGTACCTGCTGTCCGGGGTGTTGTTGCTGGTCACGGCATTTCTGTTCACGCAGGGCAGGTTGACCGCGGCGACCATGACGGCCTGCTGGTGCGTGGTGCTGTTCTTCGCCTCGGCCGGGGCGAGCTCCGCCTACCTGACGGTCAGTGAGGTCTTCCCGATGGAGACCCGGGCGATGGCGATCGCGTTCTTCTACGCGATCGGCACCGCCGCCGGCGGCATCACCGGCCCGCTGCTCTTCGCCAAGCTCGTCGGGACCGGCAGGGTGACCGACGCGGCACTGGCGTTCACCATCGGCGGGATCGTCATGATCCTGGGCGGCATCGTCGCGAGCATCCTGGCTGTCAGGGCGGAGCGCCGGAGCCTGGAGGAGATCGCCCGGCCGCTCACCGCCCAGGAGACCGCCGAGTGAGCCAAGCGGCGAGTCGCAGATAATTTCTGGTGCGGGAGGTGTTCACACCGCCTGCTGGAGGTGTTCACGCGCCATGAAGCCGGAGGAAAAGCCCCTCGGGTACTGGCTCAGGTCCCTTGACCGGCTGATCGAGAACAGCTTCGACGAGGCACTCGCCTCCGGCGGCCTGTCCCGGCGGCACTGGCAGCTCATGGACCTCCTGCGCGCGCACCCCGCCCACCCGACGGAGATCGCCGAGTCGATGTGGCCCTTCTGGGGCGAGGGGGACCCCGGCCCCGACGAGGTCGTCCTCGCGCTGGTGCGCCGCGGTTGGGCGGCGCACGGCCAGGACGGCCGGCTCACGCTCACGCTGCAGGGCGAAACGGCGCGCGAGGAGATCGGCGCCAGGGTGGAGCGCATACCGCGGGCGCTCACCGCCGGGATCACGACCGAGGAGTACGGCGCGGTCGTGGACACGCTGCGCCGGATGGCCGACAACCTGGCGAAGGCTGACCGGCCGGCCTGACCCGAACCGGCCGGCCGTCATGACCGGCCGCCCGGAGCCCCGGCTCAGTCGTCCAGCACCGAGTCGCGCAGCTGGGACCAGCGCAGCGAGTGCCTGATGCCGTCGACCACCGACAGGGTCGGGCGCCAGTCCAGCAGCTCGGCGGCCCGCTCGGTACGGGCGTAGCAGCCCGGCGAGTCGCCCGGACGCCGCCCGGCCTCCACCGTCCGGATCGGCCTGCCCAGCACCTCCTCGAACGCGTCGAGCAGTTCGCGCACCGTGATGCCGGTACCCGTGCCCACGTTGACGACGGCGTAGCGCTCGTCGCCGTCGGCCGGGAGGACCCGCTCGAAGCGGCGCAGCGCCTGTACGTGCGCCAGGGCGAGGTCCCAGACGTGGATGTAGTCGCGGATGCCCGAGCCGTCGCGGGTCGGCCAGTCGGTACCCGTCACGGTGAACGTCTCGTCGTTCTCGGCGGCCAGAATCATCTTGCCGAGCACGTGGGTGGGCTGGCGGACCTGCAGCCCGGTACGCATGGCCGGGTCGGCGCCGACGGGGTTGAAGTAGCGCAGCGAGACCACCCGCAGGTCGTACGCCCGCGCGGTATCGGACAGGATGGCCTCGGTGAGGGCCTTGGTACGCGCGTACGGGCTGAGCGGCGCCAGCGGGGAGCTCTCGTCGACCGAGAAGTCCTCGCCGGGCCGGTAGATCGAGGCCGAGGAGCTGAACAGCAGCTTGCCGCAGCCGTTGCGGACCAGGTGCTCGACGAAGTCGATCGACTTGGCCACGTTCTCGCGGTAGTACCGCAGCGGCTGCTCGACCGACTCGGGGACGACGATCAGCGCGGCGGCGTGGACCGCGGCCTCGATGTCCGGGTGCTCGGCGAAGATCTTGTCGATCAGGGGACCGTCGGCGATGTCACCGTGGTAGAAGATCCGGTCCCGTGCGAACTCGGCGCGGCCGGTGATCAGGTTGTCGAGGATCACCGGCGTCAGGCCGGCGTCCAGGCAGGCGGAGGCGACGGTACTGCCGATGAAGCCCGCCCCGCCCGCGATCAGAACCTTCATGAGCACTCCTCCCGCACCGGCAGCCAAGACTAGTCGGCGGGAGGGCGGGGCGTATTCCCACGGCGCGAGTCCGGCGGCGCCGAACGGGGCCGAGAACCGGACGCACCAGATGGCGACGCCGCGGCAACCGGTTCACGAATCAGTCCCATTCCCAGTAGAAGCCCACGACCGCCTGCTCGATGGGGCCGAACCGGCAGTGCACGGCCAGGTCGTCGTCGAGCTCGACGGGCCGCTCGTCGACGATGCGCGCGTGGTCGATCCCGTCCCACCGGGCCAGCCACACCCGCGACGGCACCCGCCGGGAGTGGAACTTGACCCACAGGGTCACTTCCTCGGTTCGGCGCAACACGCCCCGGCGGAACTCCGGAGCGGGCGGCGTCTTGTAGAAGAAGGTCGTGCGTACCTGCGTGAGCGTCGTCTCCCCGGCCTCGAGGGCCCGGCTCAACAGGATGTCAACGGCGTAGAGGGACTCGTTGACCCGGTAGATACGATCGCCGATCCGTCCACCCCGGATCACCTCGACGGCCAGTTCGTCGGTGTCGAACCGGTACGGGTACCGGTTCATCCCGTCCGCGCCCGCCTGGATGACCTGGATGGTCTGATGCTCGGCGGGGGTCCCGTCCGGCCCCAGGATGTGCAGCTCGTGCAGGGCCAGGGTCTGGTGCCGGGGCGCCCCGCTGTCCAGGTACTCCTTGGACAGCGACTGCGCCTCGCCGGTGATGACCCGTACCGAGTCCGAGCCGCGCAGCAGTTCGTGCAGCCGGGCCGCGTCCCGTCCGTCGAGGGCGAAGGCGTCCGCGAACAACCGCAGCGTCGACGGGTCGACCGCACTGCCGTCCAGCGCCTTCCGCACGGTGCCGACAAGCTCGCCATGCGCGGTGGCACCGCCGCCGGCCGCGGTGATCGCGTTCTCGGCGAGCACCCGGGACACGGCCCCGACGTCGATCTCACCGGCCCGTGGCTGCGACGCGTACCGCTCCCACCTGCTCCGGTACTCACCCGGGCGAAGCAGCAGCATCCGCAGGTAAGCGGAGGTTTGCGCCACCCCGCCGTCGGTCACGTCCGGCACCTCCCCACGTACACGTAAGTAAGGCGTCAGCCTATCGACTATGACGTCCTCCGCGCTGCGGAGAAGCGGGCCGTCACGGACACCCTCGATACCCGGTCCCTGTACCCGCCGAAGGGCTTGTCGTATCAATTAAGTTTGTTTATTGTTTCCCTTCAATCGACGTCGACCCATCAAATTCCGCGCCCACACCTCGGGAGAGGCGATGAACAGAAGACGGGTAAGCCTGGCCGCCGCCGGTACGGCGGTCCTCCTCGTCGCGGGGGTGGTCGCCGCCGGCACCACCTCCGCCAACGCCGCGGGTACGGTCACCGCCTCGTTCTCCACCAACTCGTGGGGTACCGGCCAGACCGCGACGTACACGATCACCAACGGCACCTCGAGCGCCATCACCTCCTGGACCGTCGAGTTCGACCTGCCATCCGGCACGACGCTCGGCTCCTACTGGGACGCCCTGATGAGTCAGTCCGGCAACCACGTGGTCGCCAGGAACCGGGACTACAACGGCAGTGTCGCCGCGGGTGGCACCACGTCGTTCGGCTTCAACACCACGGGCGCGGGGACTCCGGCCAACTGCACCGTCAACGGCGCGCCGTGCGGCGGTGGCAGCGCTCCGCCGCCCACCACCGCTCCCCCTACCACCCAGCCGCCGTCGCCGACGCCGACGCCGACGACCACCACCCCGCCCGCCCCGCCGCCGAGCGGCAGCAAGGTCGTCGGGTACTTCACCGAGTGGGGCGTCTACGGCCGCAACTACCACGTGAAGAACATCCACACGAGCGGATCGGCCGCGAAGCTGACCCACATCGTGTACGCCTTCGGCAACACCACCGGCGGCCGCTGCTCCATCGGGGACAGCTACGCCGACTACGACAAGGCCTACTCGGCGGCGGACAGCGTCGACGGCGTCGCCGACACCTGGGACGCCGGCGCGCTGCGCGGGAACTTCGGCCAGCTGCGCCGGCTGAAGAAGATGTACCCGAACCTCAAGGTGGTCTGGTCCTTCGGCGGCTGGACCTGGTCGGCCGGCTTCACCCAGGCGGCCGCGAACCCGGCCGCGTTCGCCGACTCCTGCTACAGCCTGGTCGAGGACCCGCGCTGGGCCGACGTCTTCGACGGCATCGACATCGACTGGGAGTACCCGAACGCCTGCGGCCTGCAGTGCGACACGAGCGGCCCGAACGCGTTCAAGAACGTCATCTCGGCGCTGCGGTCCCGCTTCGGCTCGAGCGCGCTGGTCACCGCCGCGATCACCGCGGACGGCAGCAACGGCGGGAAGATCGACGCGACCGACTACGCCGGTGCGGCCACCAGCCTCAACTGGCTGATGCCGATGACGTACGACTACTTCGGCGCGTTCAACGCCCAAGGCCCGACCGCCCCGCACTCGCCGCTGTACTCGTACAGCGGCATCCCGCAGCAGGGCTTCTACGCCGACGCGGCGATCGGAAAGCTGAAGAGCAAGGGAGTGCCGGCGAGCAAGCTGCTGCTCGGCATCGGCTTCTACGGCCGCGGCTGGACCGGTGTGACCCAGGAGGCACCGGGCGGCACGGCGACCGGTGCGGCGCCCGGCACGTACGAGGCCGGCATCGAGGACTACAAGGTCCTCAAGAACAGCTGTCCGGCCAACCGCACCATCGCGGGTACGGCGTACGCCCTGTGCGGCAACAACTGGTGGAGCTACGACACACCGGCCACGATCGCCGGCAAGATGAGCTACGCCCGGAGCCAGGGCCTGGGCGGCGCGTTCTTCTGGGAGCTGAGCGGTGACACCGCCAACGGCGAGCTGATCGGCGCGATGAGGTAGCTCCTACGATCGTGGACACCTGGCGGGCCCGGACCCCTGGCGGGGCCATGGCACCGTCAGGTGGCCACGATCTAGGAGTGGGCGGCGTCCAGGCCGAGGTGGGCGGCGACGCCCGCGATCCGCAGCATCGCGAGTACCCGCGGCTGCGGATCCGCGACGGTGAGTTGACAGTTGATCCGCTGCGCCTGGCGCCATCCGTGCAGCAGCGCACCCCGGCCGGTGCTGTCCAGGAACGACACCCCGGCCAGGTCGACCACCAGCTCACGAGGGTCGAACTCGGCGAGGACCCACCACAGTCGGGACTTCAGCAGCGGCGCGGTCACGCAGTCGACCTCCCCGACGACGGTCAGGCGGGCGCTGCCCGCCCCGGTCGGGGCCACAGTTATCTGCAGACCTTCTTCCGAACGTCGTTGCCGTTTCACTGCGCGCTCACTCCCGTACCCGCTCGCCGAGACACCCCAGCCTATTCTCCGCGCACCCGTCCCGCCTGTTGGGAGACCGGTGCTCGAACGGGGGTTTTCCGCGTCACGGTTCGGCCAATTCATGTGTACGCCCTCATGGATACGGGCATCTTGAGACCATGGACGACGTGCGCCTACTCACCAACCGGTACCGCCTGGTCGACCGCCTGGGAGCGGGTGGCATGTCGGTGGTGTGGCGAGCCTACGACGAGGTGCTCGGGCGCCACGTGGCCGTCAAGATGCTCAGCGGCACCTACGCCACCGACGAGGCCTCGCGGGATCTCATCCGCTACGAGGCGCAGTCCGCGGGTCGGCTGTCCCACCCGCACGTGACCAACGTCTACGACTACGGCGAGATGGCCGACCCGGACGGCACCCGGATCCCGTACGTCGTGATGGAGCTCGTCGAGGGCGCCACCCTGGACGCCAGACTGTCCCGGGGTCCCCTGCCGTGGCGGGTCGCGGTACGGGTGGCGGCCGAGGTCGCCGCGGCCCTGTCCGCGGCACACGCGCGGGGCCTGGTGCACCGTGACATCAAGCCGGCGAACGTCATGCTCACATCGGCCGGCGTGAAGGTCGTCGACTTCGGGATCGCGGCGCTGGCGGGCTCAGGCGCCGACAACGCGCCGACCGTCCTCGGTACCCCCGCCTACCTTGCACCCGAGCGGCTGAACGGCAAGGCGGTGACCCCGGCCAGCGACGTGTACGCCCTCGGCCTGCTGCTGTTCCGCATGCTCACCGGCCGGTTGCCGTGGCGGGCGGAGACGGCCACCCAGATGATCGAGGCGCACTGCTACACCGAGCCGCAGCCACTGCCGCCGGTCGCCGGGCTCCCCGCCGAGGTCGCCACGCTGTGCGCGCACAGCCTCGCCAAGAACCCGGAGGACCGCCCCACCGCGGAAGTGGCCGCGCGTACGCTCGCCGCCGCCATCGGGATCCGGGTACCGCTTCCCGCCGACGACGAGCTGAGCTGGGACTCCACCCCCTCGGCGGACGGCGCGACCGAGGTCGTCCCGGTCAGGGCGGTCGCCGAGCTGCCCACGGCCCGCGGCCCCCGTCGACCCCGTTCCCGGGTGGCGGCCCTGGCGGCGGGCGCTGCCGTGGCGGTCACCGCCGCCGGGCTGGCGACCTGGTCGGCCTTCACCGACAATCCCCAGTCGACGGCGCAGGCCGCGTCCCTGCGACAGCAGACCGTCGCCGCGCCGTCGGTCTCGTGCGAGGTGCGGTACCAGACCCGCAAGGACGAAGGCGGCGCGTTCGCCGTCGACCTCAGCGTGGTCAACAGCGGCGCGAACGCGGTGGACAACTGGGCGCTGCGCTTCGACTTCCCGGCCGACCAGCGACTGACCGGCGGTACCGGGGCCGACTGGTCGCAGTCCGCCCAGACGGTCACCGCGCGCGGCACCGGGCCGCTGGCCCCGGGCGCGACGGCGGCGACCAGCCTGACCGGCGGCTACCAGGCGTCGAACCCGATCCCGACGGACTTCCGGCTCAACGACGCGCCCTGCCGCGCGGTGGTCACCGGCGCCACGGCGGTACCGGTGAATCTGCCCGCCCCGCCGGCACCGGCACCGGCCGCCGGCACCGGCGGATCCGGCGCCGGGAACGGAGTCGTGAGCCGTCAGGACCTGCAGCGGCTCCGCGACAAGCACCTCAAGAACAAGGGCGGCAAGGGCAAGGGCGGCGACTGACGGCGCCGGGTTCGCGCCGCCGCCCGGCGACGGCGAGCGAAGGCCCTACGCCGGGTCGACGATGTCGAGGTCGATCTCCGGGTACAGCGGGTGCTTCGCGAGCAGGTCGGCGACCCGCTTGCGGGCACCGTCCACGACCGACTCCGAGAGGTTGAACTTCGCCTTGCTGGTACCGCCCTTGTCGTCGGCGGCCGGCTTGGTCTGCGACAGCACCGAGGTGATGACGTCGGCGATCTCGGTGACCTCGTCCGTACCCATGCCCAGCGTGGTCACGGCCGGGGTACCGAGCCGCAGGCCGCTGGTGTACCACGGGCCGTTGGCGTCGAACGGCAGCGAGTTGCGGTTGAGCGTGAGGCCGCAGGAGCGCAGCGCCGACTCCGCCTGGCGCCCGGTCAGGCCGTAGCTCTCGGCCACGTCGACCAGCACGATGTGGTTGTCGGTACCGCCGGTGAGCACCCGGGCGCCGCGCCACTGGAGCGCGTCGGCGAGGGCCTGGGCGTTGTCCACGACCGCGTGCGCGTAGTCGCGGAAGCCCGGGTCGAGGGCCTCGCGCAGCGCGACTGCCTTGGCCGCCATGGCGTGCGGCAGCGGGCCGCCGAGCACCATCGGGCAGCCCTTGTCGATCGCGGACGCGTACTCCGGAGTGGACAGGATCATGCCGCCGCGCGGGCCGCGCAGCGTCTTGTGGGTCGTGGTGGTCACCACGTGGGCGTGCTTGACCGGGTCGTGGTCACCGGTGAAGACCTTGCCCGCGACCAGGCCGGCGAAGTGCGCCATGTCGACCATGAACGTCGCGCCGATCTCGTCGGCCAACTCCCGCATCCGGGCAAAATTGATCTTCCGCGGGTACGCGCTGTAGCCGGCGAGCAGGATCCGCGGCCTTACCTCCAGGGCCCGCGCCCGGATCTGGTCGAAGTCGAGCAGCTTGGTCTCGGGGTCGACGGTGTAGGAGTGCGCCTCGAACAGCCGCGCCGACACGTTGTGCCGGTACCCGTGGGTGAGGTGACCGCCGGAGTAGTAGTCCATGCCGAGCAGGCGCTGGCCGAGGAACTCGCGCCGCAGCACCTCCCAGTCGGCGTGGCCGATCTTGGCCGGGTTCTTCTCTCCCAGCCGTTCGAGCGCCGGCGACTCCACGGTGGTAGCGAGGATCGCCAGGAACGCGACGAGGTTGGCGTCGGCGCCGGAGTGCGGCTGCACGTACACGTGGTCGGCACCGAACAGCTCGCGCCCCAGCTCGGAGGCCTCGCTCTCGATGGCGTCGACGTTGTCGCAGCCGGCGTAGAAGCGGTGCCCGGCGTAGCCCTCGGCGTACTTGTCGGTGAACAGGTTGCCCTGCGCCAGCTGCACCGCCAGCGAGCTGAAGTTCTCGCTCGCGATCAGCTTGAGGTGGGAGCGCTGGTCCCGAAGCTCCTGCGCGATCGAGGCGGCGACGGCCGGCGAGACCCGCGACACCACGTCCAGCGAGGCGTAGAAGGCGGCGGCCCCGGCGTCGACCCCGGCCGGCTCGGTACTGGAGAGGTAACGGCGGAGCGCATCGCTCTGGGTCATCGTCGGGTCTCCAGACAGGCAGAATTGGGCCGGCAAAACAGTGCCCGACTGTACCAGCGGGCCTGGGCACCCCTTATGCTCGCGGAGGTCTGGAAGGGGTGGGTAGCGATGCAGAACAACAGTGGGCTGTTCGCCGACGCCTCGAACTTCGAGATGCGCTACGTCAAGAGCTACGACCAGATCACCGAGATCGTCCAGGCGCTCCGCGTCCTCGGGCTCAAAGTGGTCCTGACCAGCGGTTCCTTCGACATCCTGCACGAGGGCCACTCGATGTACCTGGAGGCCGCCCGAGGCTTCGGGGACTTCCTCATCGTGGGGCTGGACAGCGACGAGAAGCTCCGCCTGCGCAAGGGACCCGGCCGCCCGGCCGTGCCGGAGTTGGAGCGGCTGCGCATGGTGACCCACCAGCGCGGCGTGGGCCTGGTCACCCTCAAGCACGTCGACGAGCCGAAATGGGCGCTGATCAAAGCGGTACGCCCGGACGTGCTGGTCGCGACCGCCGAGACCTACACCGCCGAGCAGATCGCCGAACTGGAGGCCAAGTACTGCGGGCGGGTCGAGGTCCTGGAGCGGATGGCGACCGTCAGCACGTCGGCCCGGCTGCGCCGGCTGCAGATGGGGCTGGCCGAGGTGATGTCCAAGCGGCTGTCCGAGCGCCTGCCCGAGCTGATCCAGGACGTGATCGACGAGACCGGGAGCACGTCCTGAAACAGGTCCTGCTGTACCTGCCGGTCATCCACGCCGGGTACGAGGCGTTCCTGGACCGCCACCGGGACGCGGCCGGGGTGCTGCTGCTGGGTCGCGGCTTCGCCGAGGAGTTCCGCGCGCTGCGCAAGGACATCCGGGCGCTCGAACCCTCGCGCGCCGCCTTGTTCCTGGCTGCGGCCGGGATCACCGCGACCGTCGTCGAGCCTTCCGACCTGCCGGCTTCGATCACCGCCGACACCCTGGTCGTCCCCGACGAAGAGATCATGCGGGAACTGGTCGCCGGGCATTCGCTGGACCACGGTCGCGAGGTGATCTTCGAGCGGACGTTCCTGCGCTGGGACCGGGCCTGGAGCCAGGCCGCGAAGCCCGCCGACTACGACGGCTCGAGCGCGAACGACGAGGTGTCCCGGGAGCTGGCCCGGCTGGCGGTCGTCGAGGCGCAGCACAGTTCCGACTGGTGGCGTCAGGTGGGCGCGGTCGCCGTCCGCGACGGCAAGGTCATCGACACCGCGTACAACCGGCACCACCCGACCGAGTACGCGCCCTATCTCGACGGCGACCCGCGCAACGAGTTCCACCGGGGGCTGCGCCCCGATCTGTCCACCGCACAGCACGCCGAGGCGGCGATCGTGGCCCGGGCGGCCCGCGACGGGGTGAGCCTCGCCGGCGCCGACCTGTACGTGTCGACCTTCCCCTGCCCGGCCTGCGCCCGACTGGTCGCCGAGGCCGGCTTCGCCCGCTGCTACTTCGCCGGCCCGTACGCCATGCTCGACGGCGACGCGATCCTGCGCGCCGCCGGGGTGGAGCTGATCTGGGTCGATGTCAGCGACGTCAGTTCCGGGGCCGACCGCTCATCTTGAACCGCACCGGCTGGTGCTCGGGGTCGTCCACGTCACCGACGACGACGTGCACGTGGACGTGCGCGATCGAGCTGCCGGTGTAGCGGCCGTCGCCGTTGCGCGAGCCGATGCAGTAGAAGCTCAGCCCGTACGCGTCCTTGACCCATCTCAGGACGGTCCAGTACTCGTCGCGGGCCGCCGGGTCGAGGTCGAGCAGGTCCTCGACGTGTTTTCTCGGCACGAGCAGCAGGTGCAGCCGGGTGTTCGCGTACGGGTACTTGTTCGTGGTGACGACCCAGTGCTCGGTCTCGTGCAGCACCGGGTGCACGGGGTCCATGGTCAGGTGCTCCGGGCAGAAGATGCAGATCCCGTCCCGCTCCAGCGCCTGCATGTCGGCGAGCTGCTCCGGGTGGCGGAAGTTGTCGAGCTGGTAGAGCCCCATCGCGTGCCTATCCGCGCTCGTAGCGCTCGAAGGTGTACGGCAGTTCCTCACCGGCCGGTCCGTCCTCGCTGGCCACGAGCTTGAACCCGTCCAGCCAGCCGGCCGGCATCCGTACGTCGCCCTCGACCTGGGCGTTTACCCGGGTCAGGTAGATCGTGTCGGCCTCGGCCAACGCCTCGGTGTAGATCTGCGCGCCGCCGATGACGAAGACCTCGTCGCGACCGGCGAACTCCTCGATCGCCCGCGCCACCGACAGCGCGGCGCCGACCGACGGCTGGTAGATCACCGGCCCCCCGCCCGGGCGCCCGGCGTCCCGGCGGGTGGCGACGACGGTGATCCGGCCGGGCAGCGGCCGGCCCAGCCGGTTCACGATCGACTCGTGGTTCAGCCGGCCGGCGACGAGGACGTGCCCGGCGGTGAGCGACTTGAACCGGCGCAGGTCCGCGGGCAGGTACCAGGGCAGGTCGTTGTCGCGACCGATCACGTCGTTCTCGCTCGCGGCGAGGAGAAGGGAGGTTCTCATGGCGCGACCGGGATGCGGCCGACCGACGGGTGCGGGTCGTAGTCGGACAGTTCGAAGTGCTCGGCCCGGAAGTCGTGGATGTCGATGACCTTCCGGCCCTCCTCGGTGAGGTGGACGGTCGGCAGCCGGCGCGGCTCCCGGTCCAGCAGCGGGAGCACCTTGTCGACCTGGTCGGAGTACACGTGCGCGTCCGAGATCGTGTGGTAGTACACCCCGGCGGCGAACCCGGTGAGCTGTTCGAGCATCAGCGCCAGGGCCGCGTACTGGACCATGTTGGAGGGCACGCCGACCGGTACGTCGCCGGAGCGCTGGAACATGTGCAGGTGGATCCGGTCGTTGATCACCCGTACGTGCACCCAGCCGTGGCACGGCGAGATCGTGGTCTTGGGCTGCTTGCCCTCGCCCCGGACCTGGTACTGCGGGATCCACGGCGACACGAAGTGCGTACGGTCGCTCGGGAACTCGGTCATCTGCTCGACCAGGTGCTTGAACTGGTCGAACGGCTGCCCCTCGACGGTGGGGAAGTCGTGGAAGGCGCCGCCGTACGATCCCGGCCCGATGTCACCGGGCGGCAGGCCGCGCTTGGCGGTCTTCTCCGGCGTCGCCCAGGGCTCCCACCAGTCACAGCCGAACTCGGCGAACTCCTCCAGCGTCGTCGCGCCGTTGATGAAGGCGCACAGCTCACCGATGGGCTTGCGCCAGAACGATCTGATGCTGCGATCGGTGATCACCGGGAAGCCGTTGGCCAGGTCGAACCGCATGGTCTGCTGCATGAGGGTACGGGCGGCCGGCCCCTGCCGGGTCGGTGACGTCTCGCCCTGCTCGACGATCCGTGCCAGCAGATCTCGGTACTGACTGTCCGGCTTGCGCTGGTCGAACGGAACATATTGCACCCCGGCACTTTACAGCGCGGCCGGAGTCAGCCCGGCCCAGCCAGCATGATCGTCACACCTTCCGCGCCGGAGGTCGTGGTGTCAGGGGCCCCGAGATCACGACCTCGGCGACGTTGTCGCGATCATGGGCGGCCGGCGACGTAGATGTCGCCGTCGGCGACCGACACGTCGCGGGCGCTGCTGGCGCCGGTGGCGAGGATCCGGGCCGGGTCGCGGTACCCGCCGACGACCTCGATGCGCTGGACGGCCTTCGGCGTCGGGATCACCGACTCCGGCCGCCACCCGACGCCCGGGCTCAGCAGGTACGTCGAGATCCCGCTGGTGGCGGCCTCGTCGGTGGCGTACACCCGCCAGGTCAGCGGGTCGACGCGCTCCATGTCCTTTACCCGCACGCCGGTTGCCAGCTCCGCCGACCGCCAGCCCCACGGGGTGTACACCGCGGTGTGGTCGTGCACGGCCCCGGCCGCGTCGAGCTGCGTCCACACCACGAACGGCGCCCGACCGGCGACGGAGCCGACCAGCGAGATGTAGTCGGGCGAGCGCGGGTTGACCGTCTGGAGCGCGGTGTCGGCGATCTTCAGGTACCGCTCCTGCTCCGGGTCGTCGATCCGGGTACCCAGATCCTGGCCGTCCGCGGCGTGGAACCGCAGGTCGGCCGGGGTGAAGTAGGTGTAGTAGACGTTCTTGTGGTACCGGTCGTGCAGATGCCCCTCGGGGCCTCCCCCGGCCAGCGTGTACACGATTCCGACCCGCTCCGGGCGCCCCGGCGCGGCCGGTTCGTACCGGAGTTGCCCGACGTAGATCTCGTTCATGTTGTCGGGGCGCTCCTGCGGTGCGATGTTCCACCTGTCGCCGGTGAGCTGCTCCGAGCTCTGCCAGGTGAGCCCGTTGTCGGCGGAGCGGACGTACTTCATCGGGCGGAAGTCGGTGGGGTACCGCTCGTCGAAGTCGCGGGCGGTCTCCCGGATGAACACGAAGATCGCGCCGTCGGCCGCCTTGAACGGCATCGGGTACGTGGCGCCCAACCCTTGCGGGATGACGGTGTCGGTCCATCCGCCGTCGATGGAGTGCGCCCGGTTCGAGCGGGCGACCCGCAGCTCGG
The DNA here is from genome assembly GCF_016863255.1 of Planosporangium mesophilum. Classification (GTDB taxonomy): domain Bacteria; phylum Actinomycetota; class Actinomycetes; order Mycobacteriales; family Micromonosporaceae; genus Planosporangium; species Planosporangium mesophilum. Next base: position 52,839 of record NZ_BOON01000044.1, on the reverse strand, counting down.
TGTTGTGCAGGCCGCGGAAGACCAGCAGGTGCCCATCGTCGGCCTGCACGATCGTCGGGTAGTTGTGGGAGTCGTTGCCGCCGTCGCCCACCCGTACCGGCGCGGACCAGGTCGCGCCGCGGTGGTCGTACGCCTGGATGTAGTTGTCCTCGAACTGGCCGCCCCACGTGATGAACGTCGTGCCCACCTTCGGGTCGTAAACTCCGCCGGCCACCGGTCGCCGGTCGGTACGCGCCGCGATCCCGGCGGCCGGCGTCATCACACTCATCGACGACGGTGCACGCTCGGCCAGCGCCGGTGCCGCGGGAAGCGTCACCGTGGCGACCGCAGCGACGGCCGCGGCCGCGGCCGCGAGCTTGAACCACGTGGCGACCGGGCGGGGCTGGCGACCGGTGGGACGCTGAGACATCGGACCTCCTACGCATACGTAGTGCCGATGTTAGATCTATCGATGTCTCACGTCGCTAGTCGTCGGACCTTCGGCGTAGCTGCTTCGTCTGCGACCGCCGCCGCTTGGCGTCCAGCCGGGCCTGTACCGCCCCTCGCGACGGACGGGTCGCGCGGCGCGCCCGCGCGGGCGGCGCCACCCCCTCTGCCAGCAACACGACCAGCCGCTCCTCCGCCGCCCGGCGGTTGGCAAGCTGCGACCGGTGCTCGGAGGCGGTGACGACGAGAACCCCGTCCAGCAGCCTGGATCCGAGCCGGTCGAGCGCCCGCTCCTTCAGGTTCGCCGGAAGCGCCTGCGTGGCGGCCAGGTCGAAGCGCAGTTCGGCGCGCGAGTCGGCGGTGTTGACCGACTGACCGCCGGGGCCGCTCGATCGGCTGAACCGCCACGCAAGCTCCGATCGCGGTACCGCGACCGAGCCGGTCACCTGCAGATATCCGTCCATCACCGCTCCCCCCACCTCCATGATCCGCGATGGGCGCTCGGGATGACCAGCGAATATCGCCGCTCTTGGACACTTGGCGGCCCGTAGCACCGCCAAGTGTCCAAGATTGGAAACGGCGTCAGCGCACCAGCGCGCCGTTCACCCGGCGCGGGATGCCCAGCGGGTTGCCGTCGCGCAGCACCTCGGGCAGGAACTCGTCGGGCACGCTCTGGTAGCTGACCGGGCGCAGCCAGCGTCGGATGCCGGTCGCGCCGACGGAGGTGTGCAGCGCGTTCGTGGTGGCCGGCCAGGGGCCGCCGTGCTGCATCGCCCAGGTGACCGCCACCCCGGTGGGCCAGCCACCGAAGATCACCCGCCCGGCCCGGGCGGCGAACCGGTCCAGCAGGCCCCGGATCAGGTCGCCCTCGGTCGCCGGGTCGGCGTGCAGGGTACCGGTCAGCGAGCCGGGCAGCACCTCGAGCGCCCTGGTCAGCTCCTCGTCGGACCCGTACTCGATGATCAACGCCGCCGGGCCGAAGCACTCCTCCAGCAGCTCGTCCGCGCGGGCCACCAGATCGGTCGCGGAGACCGCGAGCAGGACGGGCGCCACCCGGAACCCGGCGTCGTCCACCTCGGCGGGCGGCACGATCGCCCGTACCCCGTCGACCGCGGCCAGCGACGCGGCGACGTCGGCGTACCCGGCGCGGATCCGGGCGTTCAGCAGCGGCCCGACCGGCGCCTCGGCGACGGCGGCGGCCAGCGCGTCGTCCAGGCCGTGGCCCTTGGGCAGGAACAGCAGGCCCGGCTTGGTACACAGCTGGCCGGAGCCCATCGTGAACGAGCCGACGAAGCCCTTCAACACCTCGGTACCGCGCGCGGCGATGGCGCCGGGCGTGATGACGGACGGGTTGAGCGAGCCGAGTTCGCCGTAGAACGGGATCGGGTCGGGGCGGGAGTTGGCCAGGTCGTACAGGGCCCGACCGCCGCCGAGCGACCCGGTGAAGCCGGCCGCCTGGATGGCCGGGTGCGACACGAGCGCCTTGCCTGCCTCGGTACCGAAGACGACGGCGAACGTCCCCTCCGGGGCGCCACCCTCGCGCAGCGCGGCCGCCACGACCTCGCCGGTGCGTACCGACAGTCCGGGGTGGCCGGAGTGCGCCTTGACCACGACCGGGCAGCCGGCCGCCAGGGCGCTCGCCGTGTCGCCGCCCGCGACCGAGAACGCGAACGGGAAGTTGCTTGCCGAGAAGACCGCGACCGCCCCGAGCGGGACCAGCATGCGGCGCAGGTCGGGGCGGGGCGCGGGCAGCGCGTCCGGATCGGGCAGGTCGATGGTCGCCTCGTGGAAGGAGCCCTCGCGGATCACCTCGGCGAACATCTCCAACTGCACCCTGGTACGGGTCAGTTCGCCGTTCAGGCGCGCCGCGCCGATCCCCGTCTCGGAGTCGGCCAGCGCCACCAACTCCTCGCGGGCCGCCTCCAGCGCGGCGGCCACGGCGCGGAGCAGATCGGCGCGCTGGTCCAGCGGCAGCGCGGCGAACGCCGGCGCGGCAGTGGCGGCGGCGAGGGCGATCCGATCCACGTCGGCGTCGGCCGTGTGCGGTACGGGCGGCCCGACCGGCTCACCGGTGTGCGGATTCATGCCCTGGTCAGCACCGGTACTCATGCGCGTCGGCTCCCTTCGATGACTGCTGCTGCGACCCAGCCTAGTTTCGCCGGGGCCTCGCGCCGACCGGCTTCACCCGGTCCATTCCGCCCAGCGGAGTTCGGCGGTGCGATCCGGTGTCCGCCGATGGGAGCATCGATTGACAATGGTAGATATCTTCGAAGGGGTTGATCACCCGTGCGACGGCTGCCTGTGGCGCACGACCGGCGACATCAGCGACAACTACGCCAGCATGCTGAGCATCGCCAAGGCGAACATGGCGCTAAACCGGTACGCCGGGCCGGGGCACTGGAACGACCCGGACAGCGGCCTGCTCACCACCGCCGACCCGGCCGCTGCGTTGAGCGCCGACGTGGCCGGCGCCGGCGTGGTGCGGTTGATCGTCACCGACGGCGGCGACGGGAACAACAGCGACCACGCCGACTGGGCCGACGCGAAGCTCACCTGCGCCTGACCGGAACCGGCCGGCACGTTGTGCCGATCGAGGGCCGGCACGTTGTGCCGGCCCTTGCGGACTACGGCAACTGGGAGGCGGCGCTGGAGATCGCCGAGGCGAACGTGGAGACCTCGGTGTACACGCCCGGATACCCCGGCCGGGCACAGCCGTTGCCCCAGCTCACGATGCCTACCTGGATCCAGTTGCCGGCACCGTCGCGCTGCACCATCGGACCACCGGAGTCGCCCTGGCAGGTGTCGACGCCGCCGGTGCTCATGTACCCGGCGCACAGCATCTTCGGACCCTCGAAGTCGGCGCCGTACGCCGATCCGCAGGTCGCGTCGGTGACGAACGGCGCCTGGGCCTTCTGCAGGTACCGCTGCTGTGGGCCGCCTTCGTAGGTCGCGCCCCAGCCCATGATGGTGAAGGTGCCCTTGTTGTACGCGGACGTGGTCGCCGCCGGCAGCGTGGGCAGGTTGACCGGGGACGCGAGCTTGATGAGCGCCCAGTCGTCGTTGTTGTTCGGGTAACCGGGGGCGCGGTAGACGTACGTCGAGCGCACCTTGGTGGCGGAGCTGCTCTGGAGGTCGACGACTCCGGCGGTGACCGTGATGCTGGAGTTGGAGCCGGTGCCGTTGACGCAGTGCGCGGCGGTGAGCACCACCTGCTTGGTGTAGAGCGCGCCGTCGCAGCCCATGGACAGCCGTACGATCCACGGGAACTCGCCCTGTGCCGCCCTGGTACCCCCGACGACCGTCGGGTTGACGTCCCCGGCGTGCGCCGCGGCGGGCGCCGTGAGTGCCCCGATCGCCGCGACGGTGACGGCGGCCAGCGGTAGGGCGAGCCTGCGGTGGAGCGGACGCCCCTTGATTGACGCCATTGCGTCCCCTTTCGACACCGGCCGGACGCCATACCGACCCGGGGTCACCGGGACGACCGTGCCCGACCGGACAGCGGTAGCGATGGCGTGAATGTAGGGGGACAGAAAGTCACATACAAGAAAATCAATACCCGTGCACCGACCCTCACACCATGCGGCGCAACCCGCGCCGGAGGACATGGGACAGCGCCGCCAGCAGCGCCACCGCGCACGGACGGGCCAGGGAACGACGCCGCACGAGCCGGGATAACCCGCTGCCTTCCCATCGGACATGTAGGGGAAACCCTATCGACATATGTCTTTTTCAAGAGATCCTTTCGATGCATGCTGACATCCATTCCGGCCGATGAGCCGGGCCGAAGGGATGAAGCATGAAGCGGATCGTCACAGCGGGCACAGTCGCGCTCGCCGCAGGATTTGCGGCCGTAGCCGTGGCCACCCCGTCGCAAGCGGCCACCAGCCGCGCCGGCACCGAGGCGTTCGCGGTCTCACACGCCACCGCGGCGCTCGGCGCGCACCCGGCGGAGTTCGCGACCAGCGACGCCGACCAGTTCCAGGTCCGGAACACCATTCTCGAGCCGGATGGCACCTCGCACGTCAGGTACGACCGCACGTTCCGGGGACTTCCCGTCCTCGGTGGTGACGTGATCGTGCACCTGGACAAGGCCGGCGCCATGCGGGCCATGTCGCAGGCGCTGGCGGCGCCGTTGTCGCTGTCGACCAACCCCACCGTGACGGCCCAACGGGCGGCCCAGGCCGCGATGGCGCGGTTCCACGGTACGGGCCCCGCGTCCACCCCGACCCTCGCCATCGACGCCGCGGGCACCCCGCGGCTGGTCTGGACGACCGCGGTACCCGGCGTGACCGACGACGAGGGTACGACCACCACGATGACGGTCCTCGTCGACGCCGTCACCGGTACCCTCACCGACGCCTGGCCGGACGCGAAGACCGGCAGCGGGAACGGCTTCAACGTCGGCACCGTGGTCCTGGACACCACCCAGTCGGGCAGCACGTACCAGCTCAAGGACCCCGGACGCGGCGGCAACTACACCGTCGACTCGGGCAACGGCAACGCCATCTTCACCGACACCGACAACGTGTGGGGCAACGGTTCGCTGAGCAACCGGCAGACCATCGCCGTCGACGCGCAGTACGGCGTGGCGAAGACCTGGGACTACTACAAGAACGTGCACGGCCGCAACGGCATCGCCAACGACGGCCGGGGCAGCTACAACGCGGTGCACTACGGCAGCGGGTACAACAACGCGTTCTGGTCCGACTCCTGCTTCTGCATGACCTACGGCGACGGCGATGGTGTCACCTACAACCCGTTCGTCGCCATCGACGTCGCCGGGCACGAGATGAGCCACGGCGTCACCTCGCGTACCGCCAACCTGCGCTACTCCGGCGAGTCCGGCGGCCTCAACGAGGCCACCAGCGACATCTTCGGTACGGCGGTCGAGTTCTACGCCAACAACCCCAAGGACGTCCCGGACTACCTGATCGGCGAGAAGATCCGCAAGAACGGCCAGCCGCTGCGGTACATGGACGACCCGGCCAAGGACGGCCGCGGCTCGGCCACCTGCTACACCTCGACGGTGGGCAACCTGGACGTGCACCTGTCGTCCGGGGTGGCGAACCACTACTTCTACCTGCTGGCCGTGGGCAGCGGTGCCCGCACCATCAACGGCGTCGCGTACAACAGCCCGACCTGCAACGGCGCTCCCGCCGTCACCGGCATCGGCAACGCCGCCGCGGAGAAGATCTGGTACCGGGCGCTCACCCGGTACATGACGTCGACGACCAACTACAAGGGCGCGCGTACCGCGACCCTCAACGCGGCGAGCGACCTGTACGGCGCGAGCAGCACCCAGTACAAGGCCGTCGCCGCGGCGTGGACCGCCGCCGGCGTGAACTGACCGTCCCTTCCACCCCGGTTCAAGATCGGCACAACCTCCGGAAACCACAACTCTCCGGAAGTTGTGCCGATCTTGGTGGTATGGCCTGTGCTGTTACTCATGCCGATCTGAGTAGCCGAACGGATGTCGACGAGCCGCTCGCTCCACGAGAGTGTGCGGTATGAACGACCCCCACCCGGCGACGTACCCGTGCCCGGCCTGCCAGACGCCGGCCGACCTGGCCACCGGCTGCCCCGGCTGCGGGCGGCGACCCGATCCCGAGGCCGCCGAGGTGATCCGGCTGGGCGAGGAGATCCAGCGGCTCACCCTCGAGGTCGAGCAGGCCCGCCGGGGGTACGCCGACGCGGTCGAGCGACTGCGGACGACCCAACAGCAGCGCGACGAACTCGCCGCCCGGGTGCGTACCCGCACCACGGCCGAGCAGGCCGCCCCGGTACCCGTCGGCGCGCCCGCGCCGGTACCCGCGCCCGGGATTCCGCCCGCCCCCGCGGCCCCGGCGCGTCCGGAGGCCTCCTCGCGCACGGTCCAGAGTGTCCTGTTCATTCTCGGCAGCCTCCTGCTCGGCAGCGCCGCGATCGTCTTCACCGCCGTGGCCTGGGCGACGTTCGGCGTGGTCGGCCGGGCCGCCGTCCTGGCCGCGGTGACCGTGCTGTTCCTTGCGGTCCCACCGGTCGCGCTGCTGCGGCGGCTGACCGGTACCGCCGAGACGTTCGCCGCGCTCGGCCTGCTGCTGGTGCTGCTCGACGGGTACGCGGCCTGGTACGTGGACCTCGCCGGGGTGCAGTCGCTCGCCCCCGCGTCGTACGCCGGGATCGCCTGCGCCGTGACCGCGGCGGTGGCCCTCGGCTACGGCGCCGCGACTCAGCTTGCAGGCCCCCGCTTCGCCGCCCTCGTCGTGGCCCAACCGGTCCTGCCGCTGCTCGTCGTCGACGCCGGCCTGGGCATGGCCGGGTGGGCCGGCGTGCTCACCGCGCTCGCCGCGGCCAACCTCGCCGTGGCGTGGTGGACCGGCCGACGCGGGCACGCCAAGGCGGCGCCGTCCCTGCCACGCGTCGACGCGCTGTCGATCCTGGCCTGGGTGGTCACCGGCGGGGCCCTGCTGGCCGCCGCGGGACCGATGATCGGCGCGCTGGTGACCGCGGACGCGTACGGGTCCGCGATCCGGACCGGACTCGTGCTCATCCTCGCCGCGGCCGTGGTCGTGGCCGCGGCGATGGTCGGGCCGGTCGCCGAACTGCGGCACGTCGCGGCCGGCGGCGCGACGCTCGCGGTCCTCACGGCCGTTGCGCGGGTCACCGTGGTCGGCCGGCCATCCTGGGCTCTGGCGGCGGTCGCCGCCGAGATCGCCGCACTCGCCGCCGTGGTCCGGGCCCTTCCAGGTCGGGTACGGCCCGGGCCCCGCGTCGCTGCCCTGCTGACGGCCGGTGTACCCGGGCTCGGCGCGGCGATCTGGGCGCTGCTCGTCGGGCTGATGACCGCCGCCGTGGCGGTACCCGCCTGGCGGACGGGGATCCAGCCGGTGAGCGGGTCGAACTGGTGGCCGCCGGTCGCGATCGCCCTGCTGGGCTTCGCGCTCGCGGTACTGCTGCCCCGCCGGGCCGCCGTGGAGGCGGCGGTCGGCACGGCGGCGGTACTGGCGCTGGCCGTTCCCCGGACGGTCAGCCTGCCCTGGTGGACTCCGTCCATCCTGGACGGTCTGGTGGTGGTGCCGCTCGCGCTGGCGTCGGTGACCGCCCGGTCGGTACGTGGGAGCGCGGTTTACGGGGGCGTGGCGGGCCTGCTCGCCGCGCACGCGATCCTGGCCGGCCTGGCCCGTCCGGCCGGCGTGACGGTGGTACTGGCGGCTCTGGTCGTCGTCGCCACGACGGTCGCCGTGCTCGGCCGGGCCACGGCTGCGCCGGCCGAGCCTGGTCAGCCCGCCGAGCCTGGCAAGCCCGCCGAGCCTGGTCAGCCCGCCGAGCCGGCCCGGCGAGTCGTCGGCGCCGCCGCCGCCGGGGTCGCGCTGCTCGCGCTGCCCGGCCTGGTCGCCGCGGTAGGGACGACCGCGGGGGCGGAGCCGGCGACGGTACGCGGCCTCGCGCTCGCCGGCCTGGTCGTGGCGGTCACCGCCGTGCTGGTGTTGCGCCGCGTGCAGCCGGCGTACGCGGTGGCCGGCGCGGGCGCGGTCCTGCTGGGCGGTGCGGGCGTCGCGATCGCCGCCGTCGCCGCGACGCCCGAGCCGTACGGTGTCCACTGTGCACTCGCGGTGCTCTGCGACGCGGTGGCGGTCCTCGCGGTGCTGCCGGCAGTCCGCAGGCGGCCCTGGGCCGGACCGTTCGCCGCCGTACTCGCGACGGTGCCGGCCGGCCCGGTCCTGGCCGCGGTCGCGCCGGCCGCCTGGGCGGTACTGGTCGGCCCGTACAACCACCTCGACGCGATCTGGTCCGGCGCGCCGGCCGGGGTCGGTCTCGGCGCACCCGTGCCGACCGGCCCGTACGCTCTCGGCCCGGCGGCCGCGGCCCTCACGCTGCTCACACTCGCACTGCTGGTCGCGTTCCGCGCCGTCCTGTCCCCGGCCGCGCCCTGGGCCGCACTGCCCGCGACGCCTGCGATCCTGGCCGCCGCCGCGGCCTGGAACGCGCCGTGGCCGATCGTCCCGGCGCTCAGCCTGGCGATCGGCCTGGCCGCCGCCCTGGCCGGTGCGCTGCGCCGGCCGTCACCTGCCACCGGGGAATCAGGTCGACCATCGCCGACCGACGTTGAGCCGGGGCTGCCGTCGCTTGCCCTGGCGGCCGTCGCGGCGGTCGCCACCGGTGCCGGCCTGGCCGGCGCGTTCGCCACCCGGGCCGCCACCCTGACGGCGCTGGCGGTGATCCTGGTCGTGGCGACGCTGTGCGGCCTGGCCGGCCGCGTACTGGTCGCCCGCGCCGCCGGTTGGCTGGTCGCCGCGGCGAGCGCCGCCGGGCTCGCGCTGGCGTCCGCGCTCGCCGCCGACGCGTCGGCGCAGCGGGCCGCGTTCTGGGTGCTCGGCGCCGCCGCCTTGACACTGGCGGCGAGCGCCGCCGCCAGCGCCCGGCAGACCGACGCCCTGCGCGTAGAAGCGTGGCAGGCCGACGCCCGGCCACTGAACGACCGGCGCGTAGAAGCGTGGCTGCTGGAGGGTGCGGCCCACGCGACCGCGCTCGTCGCGCTGCTGCTGACGGTCGGCTCGGTCCGGTACACGGCGGGGGTCTGCACGCTGTGGGGGCTCGCGCTGGGGCTGCGCGCGCTGCGACCCGGCGAGCCGGCGGGCGCCCGGCGACTCCGGGTCGCCGCCGCGGCAGGCTGCGAGCTGGTGGCGTACTGGCTGCTGCTGGTCGCCGGCCACGTGGCGGTACTGGAGGCGTACACGCTGCCGGCCGCCGCCGTGGCGCTGCTCGCGGGCTGGCTCGCCGCGCGTACCCGGCCGGTCCTGCGCAGCTGGTCGGCGTACGGGCCGGCGCTGCTGGCCGTGTTCGGGCCGAGCCTGGCGGTGCTGTTGACCGGGGTCGGCGAGCCGGCCCGCCGCCTCGCCGTCGGCGGCGCCGCCGTCATCGTGGTGGTCGCCGGCTCGGTGCGCCGCCGGCAGGCGCCCGTCGTGGTCGGCGGCGCGACCCTGGCCCTGGTCGCGGTGCACGAGGCGGTGCTGGTGTGGGACCTCGTACCGCGCTGGATCCCGCTCGCGATCGGCGGCCTGCTCCTGGTCGGGCTCGCCGTGACGTACGAGCGCCGCCGCCGCGACGTGGCCCGCCTGCGCGAAGCGGTCGGCCGGATGCGGTGAGGGCCGCCCGCCCTCGGCACCCGGCTCGTCGGGAGCCTGGAGCAGGAGTCAGCGCCAGCCGACGTCGATCCGGCGCCCCCGGTCGTCGAAGAAGTGCAGCGCCTCCATGCGCACCCGTACCGTGAGCGGCGCGCCGTTGTTGAGCGCCGGGTAGGGCGCCAGCCGCACGGCCAGTTCGGCGGGGCGCCGGTGGTGGCGACCGGAGTCGCCGAACACCCGGAACTCCGGGCCCTCGACGCCGCGCGGATCGGTCATCGTCGTCGTGCCGCCGCCGCTGTGCGCGCCGCCCCGGCCGGTGAGGCGGCTGACCAGGCGGCGCAGTCCGTTCGGTACGGCCGAGCCGGACGGGACCTGACCGGCCATCTCGTCGACGACCACGGCCGTGGCCCCGATGTCGAGGAACGCGAGCGACTCGTGCCCGTGGTGCTCCAGGTAGCGCACCCGGCCCCGGATCACGTCGCCGGCCGTTCCTCCGGGGACCGGGACCAGGGCCTCGGCCCGGATGCCGACGACGATGCGCTCGCCGTGGAAGTGCGCCACATGGCGAGCTCGGACGTCGTTCCACGGCAGGTAGAGCACCTGGTCTCCGAGGTGGAGCGCGACGTGGCGGTCGAGGTTGACGTAGACCTCGGCCTCGAGCAGGTTCATCCGGGGGCTGCCGAGGAACGCCGCGACGTACAGGGTGGCCGGCCGCCCGTACACCTGGGTGGGGGTACCCACGTCCTGGAGCACGCCCTGCCGCATGATCGCCACCCGGTCGGCCATGGTCAGCGCCTCGGCCTGGTCGTGCGTGACGTAGACGCACGTGACACCCAGCTCGCGGACCAGACCGGAGATCTCGGCCCGTAGCTCGGCACGCAGCCCGCTGTCGAGGTTGGACAGCGGTTCGTCCATAAGGAACAGTCCGGGGCGCCGCACGATGGCGCGCCCCATCGCGACGCGCTGCCGCTGTCCGCCGGACAGCTGCGACGGCTTGCGATCGAGCACGTCGCCGATGCCGAGCGCGGCCGCCACCTGCCTGACCTGCTCCGAGCGGCTGGTGGGTTCCACGTGGGACAGACGCAGCGGAAAACCGATGTTGTCGCTGACGTTCATGTGCGGGTACAGCGCGAAGTCCTGGAAGACCATGGCCACGCCGCGCTCGCGCGGCGGCAGGTCGTTGGCGGACTCGCCGTTGAGCAGGATGGCGCCGCTGGTGACGTCCTCCAGCCCGGCGATCATCCGCAGCACGGTCGACTTGCCACAGCCCGAGGGCCCGAGCAGCACCATGAACTCACCGGAGGCGACGTCGAGGCTGACGTTGTCAACCGCGACGGTGCCGTCCGGGAAGACCTTCGTTACATCCTTGAGCGCGACGGTAGTCACCGCCACCTCCGCCCTACCGGCTACTTGAGCGGGATTTCTCCCACACCCCGGGTGACCACTGTGACCAATATCATCGTCCGCGCCAATCGGGTGAACGTCCCATGTGCGACTTGTGATCGGAAAGCTACGGCCGGGTAGACATTTGGTTACCCAGAACCCGCTGATCGAACGATATGCATGGCTATCGATGACCTCAGCGGGGTGGTGGTGCGGTCAGGGTGCCGCGTACTTGATGGTCACCGAGGTGTACCCGAGCGACCGCAGCATCCCCTCGAGCATCTTGCGGGTGTTGTCCTCGGCCCGCTGCTGGAGTTCGCTGCTCTTCGCGGCGTCGGCGATCTTCTGCTCGCCGAGCTGGTACAGCCGCTGCAGCTTGTTGGGGTCACCGGCGAACACGTCGCCGAGCTGGTTGAGGATCCCCTTCTGCTGCGCGAAGACATAGCTCTTGTCGTGGTTCATGCTCGGCTTGTTGAGCTGGGGCGCCGGCAACCTGATCTCGACGGTCTTGTGGTCGGCCGACTCGGTGATGGCGCCCTGGCTGATCGCGCTGAAGTCGACGTACGCCTCGACGGTGCCGGTGGCCACGAACAGCGTGCGGTCGTTGACCAGGAAATCGGGCACGTACTTGGTGTCGTTCTGCACGTCGACGATCACCTGGAAGTTGCCCTCCGCGGCGACGAACCGGCTCATGTCCTGAATCGACTTGAGCAGGGGCGGCTGGCTGCGGTCGGTGGTGCGCGCGCCGAACGGGTTCTTGATCTGCGGCAGGACACCCGTGGCGACCAGACCGAGGACGGTCGCGACGACCACGGCCACGGTGGCGGTCAGGAAGAACAGGCCGCGCAGGAGGCCGCCGCCGGTGCGTACGACCACGGGGCCCCGGCTGTCGGAATCGGGAGCGTCCGGCCAGCCCGTACCCGTGTCGTGGTCGCGGGTAGGCAGCTCGGCGGTCGGGTGGAGGTCACCCGCCGAGCCGCTCGGGGCCGCCTGGCCCCGCTCGAAGCGCGTGGTCTCGTTGTCCTGGGCCATGGGTGCGCTCCCTCATCCGTGACACTGCCCATTCCGGGTACCCAGAGTGCATGATCGATACAACAAGGGATCCGGCGGGGGCGCCGGCAACAAGGACGGCGTCAGGACGCGAACGCGGCCAGCCCGGTGAGCTGCTGACCGACGACCAACTGGTGGATCTCCGAGGTGCCCTCGTAGGTCAGCACGGTCTCCAGGTTCGCGGCGTGGCGCATCACCGGGTACTCGGCGCTGATGCCGTTGGCGCCCAGGATCGTGCGGCACTGCCGGGCGATCGCCAGCGCCTCCCGGACGTTGTTGAGCTTGCCGACGCTGACCTGCTCCGGCCGGAGCAGACCCAGCTCGGCACGGCGGCCGAGGTGCAGCGCCAGCAGGTACCCCTTCTGGAGCTCCAGCGCGGCGTCGGCGAGCTTGGCCTGGGTGAGCTGGAACCCGGCGATCGGGCGGCCGAACTGGACCCGGCTGGTGGCATAGTCGATCGCCGTGTGCAGGCAGTCGCGGGCCGCGCCGAGCGCGCCCCAGACGATGCCGTACCGCGCCTCGGTCAGGCAGGACAGCGGCGCCTTGAGGCCGCGGGCCGCCGGCAGCAGCGCGTCGGCGGGCAGCCGCACCCCGTCGAGGACCAGCTCACCGGTCATCGAGGCGCGCAGCGAGAGCTTGTGCTTGATCGTGTTCGCGGTCACGCCGGGCGTGTCCATCGGTACGACGAACCCGTTGATCCCGTCGTCGGTCCGCGCCCAGACGACGGCGACGTCGGCCACCGGCGCGTTCGTGATCCACATCTTCACGCCGGTGAGGATCCAGTCGTCGCCGTCGCGGCGGGCCCGGGTCGTCATCGAGGCCGGGTCGGAGCCGTGGTCGGGCTCGGTCAGCCCGAAGCAGCCGATCGCGTCGCCGGCCGCCATGGCCGGCAGCCACTGCTGCTTCTGCTCCTCCGAGCCGTACCGCCAGATCGCGTACATCGCCAGCGAACCCTGCACGCTGACCAGGCTGCGCAGCCCGGAGTCGGCCGCCTCCAACTCCAGGCAGGCCAGCCCGTACGCGACCGCACTCGCCCCGGCACAGCCGTACCCGGTCAGGTGCATGCCGAGCAGGCCGGTCTTCCCGAGATCCTTGGCCAGTTCCCGGACCGGGACCTCGCCGCGCTCGTACCAGTCGGCCACGTACGGCCGGACCTTGTCCGCTACCAGGCGGCGCACCACATCGCGGACCTGCAACTCCTCCTCGGAGTGCAGCGCGTCGACGTCGATCAGGTCCAGGGGGGCTACGCGATCGGCCATGGCATCACGCTAGCCGACTACAGACCGTGTCATTACAGGACGAGCACCCGCACATGGATGGAGGTGCGCTGCTGGAGCGCCGCGCGCAGCGCCCGGTGCAGGCCGTCCTCCAGGTAGAGCCCACCCTGCCACTCCACCACGTGCGGGAACAGGTCGCCGTAGAAGGTCGAGTCATCGGCGAGCAGGAGATCGAGCGCCAGTTCCCGCTTGGTCGTGATGAGTTGGTCGAGTCGGACCGGCCGTGGTGGGATCTCGGACCACTCTTTCATGGTCTTACCGTGGTCCGGGTACGGTCGCCCGTCCCGCACCGCTTTGAAGATCACGGCCGCCTACACCCCTTCCCCGCCCCGTTCCCGTCCCGAGGACGATGTAAGCCTACCGACCAACTGCGACAGTTGAGTTCCGCGCATATACGCAGGAAAATGTCGGCTTCGTCTTTTGGCCGATTCAGTATCCCGCGCCCCACCTGCCCCGATGCGTCACCTCGGGGGTCTCGCGCCGGCCCCGGCGCAGTGACGGTGAAAGCCGATCTTCGGCCCGGTACCCGATGGTCATGGCCCCGATCGGCGTGAAGTCCTCCGGTACGTCGAACGCCTCTCGATAGGCCGGGATCCGCTCCGGCGGAATACCGAAGAAACACGCGCCCAGCCCTTCGTCGACCGCGCCCAGCAACATCAACAGGCTCGCGAATCCGGCGTCGATGTGCCAGTACGGGACCGGCCAGCGCGATTCCCGACGGTCGCTCCAGCCCTTGTCCGGTTCGGCGTACCGGTCCAGGTACACCTCGCGGTTGGAGTGCGGCACCACGATCAGCGGCGCCCGGCGCATGCCGCGCGACCAGTTGCTCTCCCCCATGCCGTCGGGCGTCGTGGCGGCCCAGAACGCCTCCCGGTCTCCGGGCGCGTCCAGCACCAGGAAGCCCCAGCCCTGCGAGAAGCCGGCCGAGGGCGCGTGCACCGCGTACCCGAGCAGGCGCCGCACCACCTCGGCCGGCACCGGCCGGTCGGGGTCGTAGTTGCGCACCATCCGCCGCCGGCGGACCACCTCGCCGTACTCCACGGTCGAAAGCCCTTCTCGATCTACTGAACCGCGCGGATTCCCCAGCTCCCCCGCCAGGTCTCACCCGGCTGGATCACGATGACGTCCCGGCCGGACCGGAACGCGTCGGGTGGGCAGGTCATCGGCTCGACCGCGACAGAGGCGCGGTGCCGGGGCGCGGACAGGGTGTCACCGGTGAAGACCTGCCACCAGTTGAAACCCTCGTCCGCCCAGATCTCCACGCTGCGACCGCCGGCCGCGGTCAGCGTCACGGCCGAGCAGCCGTCGGAGTCCCGCTCCAGATCACCGAACGCGGTGTCCAGCTCGAGCTGGCCGATGGCCTTGGCCTCGGTGAAGTCGTACTCGCTGCCGACGACCTTGGCCGCACCGATCGGCAGCATCCGGCCGTCCACCAGCAGCCGGGAGCGCGCGGGTACCCGCAGCAGCAGGTCATCGATCTTGACGCCGGGTATCCGCACGTACGGGTGGGTGGCCATCCCGAACGGGCACGGCTCGGCGCCGGTATTGGTCGCGGCGTGCTCGGCGACCAGCCCGTCCGGCCCCAGCGACCAGGTGGTACGCAGGGTCAGCGGCCACTGGTACCCCGGCTGCGGCACGACGTCGTGCTCCAGGGTGACCGAGGACTCATCACCCGACACCCGTCGCCACCGAACCCAGTTGACCAGGCCGTGGATGGCGTTGTGCCGGCTCGGCTCGGTCAGCGCGAGCTGATGGACGTCGCCACCGAAGGAGTACCGCCCGTCCCGGATCCGGTTGGGCCAGGGTGCCAGCACCTTCCCGGCGCTCGCCGGGCAGATCTCGTCCGCGCCGTACCCGAACAGCACGTCAGCGCCGCTCACCTGATACTCCCGTAAGCCGCCGCCCACCTCGACCACCACCGCGCGCTGGCCCTCCGCCTGGAGAGTCCACTGTGTACCGGAGGGCGCCTGCGTCAGCGTGTCCATGACGAGACGATATCGCCCGCCTTATGGAGTGTGTAGCGCCTCATCGCGATCACTTCATGGCGTAACGGCGCAGGGCGGGGAAGGCCACGGCCAGGGCGACCGCGACCACGGCCGCGGCCAGGCCGCCACCGGCCCAGGTGACGGTGAGACCGAACCCCTGCGCCATCAGCCCGGAGCGGAGGTCACCCAGCCGGGGGCCACCGACCACCACGGCGGTGAACACCCCCTGCATCCGGCCGCGCAGCTCGTCGGGGGCGTACACCTGCAGGATGGACTGCCGGTACACCGAGCTGACCAGGTCTGCCGCGCCGCCCACGGCGAGCAGCAGCACCGCGAGCCACAGCGAGTGCGCGAGGCCGGCGGCCGCCACGGACAGCCCCCACACCACCACGGCGGCGATGAGGGCGGTCCCCTGGCGGCGTACCCGCCCGATCCAGCCGGAGGTCAGCCCCGCGATCACGGCCCCGATGGCGATCGCGCTGAACAGCCAGCCGACCGCGCTCATCCCGCCGAACCGCTCGACCGCGGCCTGCGGGAACAGCGCCCGGGGCATCGCGAACACCATGGCCGCGATGTCGATGGCGAACGACAGCAGCAGCACCGGCGTCGTGGCCAGGTAGCGCAGCCCGAACAGCACGTCGGCGAGCGCGCCGGTGGTCCGCTCGGTCCGCTCGGGCGGTACCGGGGGCAGCCGCAGCGCGGCCCACAGCGTGACCGTGAACAGCGCCGCGTCGACGGCGTACGCGGTGACCAGCGGGAAGTGGGCGATCAAGAGGCCGGCGCCGAGCGGGCCGCCGACCATGGCGAGGCCGGACAACGTGGTGTTCAGGGTGTTGGCGGCGGCGATCTCGGCGGTCGGGATGATCCGCGGCACGATCGACCAGCGCGCCGGCGAGCTCACGGCGAACGCCACCGACTGCACCGCGACCAGCACCAGCAGCAGCACCGGACTGCCCACGTCGAGCAGGCCCTGCGCGAGCAGCCCCAGCGTGCTGACCCACATCAGCAGCGAGCTGCACAGCAGCACGAGCCGGCGGTCGAAGGCGTCGGCTACCGCGCCGCCCCACAGGGCGAAGATCAACAACGGTACGAGGCCCGCGATGCCCAGGTACCCCACCCACGCCGACGACTTGGTGAGGGCGAACATCTGGACGGGTACGGCCACGGCGGTGAACTGGACACCGAAGAAGGAGACGGCCTGGCCGATGAACATCCGGCGGAACGCGGCGTGCCGCAGCGGCCGGACGTCGATCGTGTGCCGGCTCAGCCAGCTCCGCCGGTCGGGCTCGGGCGCGGGCGCGGGCTCCGGCGCCGTGATCGTCGCGGCCTCCGGGAAGTTGTGGTCATTGAGGGCCTCGGAGACCACGACTTCCGGCAACGTGTGTGAATCTCGACTTTGTGGATCTCCGGTCACGGGGCGAGCCTCTCGACCACCCAGTTCCCGTTCGTGCACCGGTACCGCAGCCGGTCGTGCAGCCGGCTCTCCCTGCCCTGCCAGAACTCGACGGTCTCGGGCACCACCCGCAGGCCGCCCCAGTTCTCCGGCGCGGGGATGTCCGTACCGTCCGGCCAGCGCCGGTCCAGTTCGGCCCAGCCCTCGTCCAGCGCCTCGCGCGACGGGATGACCGACGACTGCGGGCTCGCCCAGGCGCCGAGCCGCGCGCCCCGGGGCCGCAGCGCGAAGTACGCCTCGGTGTCGGCGCGCTCGACCGGCTCGACGCTGCCGCAAACCACCACCTGCCGGTGGATCGGGAACCAGGGGAAGACCAGGCTCGCGTACGGGTTGGCCAGCGCCTCCCGGCCCTTGCGTGAGTCGTAGTTGGTGTACAGCGTGAAGCCCCGCGCGTCGTACGCCTTGAGCAGCACCGTCCGCGCGCTCGGCCGGCCTCGAGGATCGGCCGTGGCCAGCACCATGGCGTTGGGCTCGGGTAGCCGGGCCGTGATCGCGTCGGCCATCCAGCGACCGAACTGGGTCAGCCAGTCCGGCGCGAGCCCCGACTCGTCCAGTCCGGTGCCCGCGAGGTACTCGCGCCGCATCCGGGCCAGGTCGGCGTCGTCGGTAGGTGTGCTAGGGGTCACGCAAACAACCTTCCGCCATTGCGTCGAGATGCGTGAAGATATGTCACGCGAAACACAATTACGCACGCGTTTCACCGGACTCACACCCGGCCCCGACCCGACGAAGGGCTACCCACCCGGTAGTAGCAGCGTCAGCGACGACGTAGGAGAGAAATATGTCCGATTTTAAGCCCGGTCTCGAAGGGGTCATCGCCTTCGAGTCCGAGATCGCCGAGCCGGACAAGGCGGGCGGCGCGCTGCGTTACCGCGGGGTCGACATCGAGGACCTCATCGGCCAGGTCTCCTTCGGCAACGTCTGGGCGCTGCTGGTGGACGGCAAGTTCGGCCCCGGACTTCCGCCGGCCGAGCCGTTCCCGCTGCCGGTGCACTCCGGCGACATCCGCGTCGACGTCCAGTCGGCCGTCGCGATGCTGGCGCCGTACTGGGGCCTCGGTCAGCTGCTCGACATCAGCGACGAGCGGGCCCGTGAGGACCTGGCCCGGGTCAGCGTGACGGCGCTGTCGTTCGTGGCGCAGGCCGCCCGCGGCCTCGGCCTGCCGGCCGTACCCCAGAAGGAGATCGACAAGGCGCAGACCATCGTCGAGCGCTTCATGAAGCGCTGGCGCGGTGAGCCCGACCCCCGGCACGTCAAGGCGGTCGACGCGTACTTCATCTCCGCGGCCGAGCACGGCATGAACGCCTCCACGTTCACCACCCGCGTGGTGGCCTCGACCGGTGCCGACGTCGCCGCCTGCATCTCGTCGGGCATCGGCGCGCTCTCCGGTCCGCTGCACGGCGGCGCACCGTCGCGCGTCCTCGGCATGATCGAGGAGGTCGAGCGCACCGGTGACGCCGCCGGCTACGTCAAGGGAGCGCTCGACCGCGGCGAGCGGCTGATGGGCTTCGGCCACCGGGTCTACCGGGCCGAGGACCCCCGCGCCCGGGTCCTGCGCCGGACCGCCCGGGAGCTGGGCGCCCCCCGCTTCGAGATCGCCGAGGCGCTGGAGAAGGCCGCGCTGGAGGAGCTGCACAACCGCCGGCCCGACCGGGTACTGGCCACCAACGTGGAGTTCTGGTCGGCCGTCGTCCTCGACTTCGCCGAGGTACCGGCGCACATGTTCACCTCGATGTTCACCTGTGCCCGGGTCGCCGGGTGGAGTGCGCACACGCTGGAGCAGAAGAAGCTGGGCCGCCTGGTCCGCCCGTCGGCGGACTACGTCGGCCCGGGCCCCCGCAAGCCCAGCGACGTCGAGGGGTGGGACGCGATCCCGCACGGCGCCTGACCGGCCCCGTACCCTCCACTCGTGGCGGACGACGATCACGGCAGCTGGCACCTGCGCGGTACGGGCGCCTGGATCTTCGCGGCCGCACTCTGGTTGGCCGGTCTCGGCGGCACCGTCCTGTACTCGCAGGATGCCGCCGAGATCGGCTGGGCCCGGCTACGCGGCGTGCCGGGTGTCGTGACGATCGAGAACTGCGCCCATAGCGGCAGCTACGCGCTCTGCTATGGGCCGTTCGACGCCACCGACGGCTCGGTGCGCGTCAAGCGGGTCGAGCTGCGTACGCTGCGCAACGACGGGCCCGGCCGGCACGAACGGACCTGGCTGCCCTCCCGTACCGCCCGGCATGCCTGGGCCGGCGACATCGGCCCGTGGCGCGAGCTTCTCCCGGCCGTGCCGTTCGCGCTGCTGGCCTCCGTACAGACGGTGTGGCTCGCGACGAGCTGGCGAGCCTGGCGGCGATCGGCTGTCACTCTCGGTAGCCAAGATCCTCCACAGGACGCGGTGGTCGGCGGGGATAGACAGCCGCCCGGATGGCAGGATCTGCGGGGTACGGCAGCGCCGCCGAGTCCGTCCACCCCGCCCTCGTGGGCTGGCAGCCAACCATGGGAGACATCAGGACATGGCTGACATTCGCATCCCCGACGAGCTCAGACCGACCGACGGCCGGTTCGGGTGCGGCCCGAGCAAGGTCCGTCCGGAGGCCATCGAGGCGCTCGGCGCCGTCGCCGGCTCGTTCCTGGGCACCTCCCACCGGCAGAAGACGGTCCGGGACCAGGTCGCCCGGCTCCGCCGCGGGTTCGCCGAACTGTTCAGCCTGCCCGAGGGGTACGAGGTGGTACTGGGCAACGGCGGTACCACCGCGTTCTGGGAGGTAGCGACGTTCTCCCTGATCCGGGAGAAGGCCCAGTTCGCCACCTTCGGGGAATTCGGTGCAAAGTTCGCCAAAGCGGTCAAGGATGCCCCGTTCCTGGCCGAGCCCACGGTGATCGCGTCGGACCCGGGTTCGGCGCCGGCGCTGCGGGCTCAAGCCGGGGTCGACGCGTACGGCACCCCGCAGAACGAGACCTCGACCGGCGTGGCGGTACCGGTCCGGCGGCTCAGCGGTGCCGACGAGGGCGCGCTGATGCTGCACGACGCGACGTCGGCCGCCGGCGGCCTCGAGGTCGACCCGAGCGAGACCGACGTGTACTACTTCGCGCCGCAGAAGAACTT
The DNA here is from genome assembly GCF_016863255.1 of Planosporangium mesophilum. Lineage (GTDB taxonomy): Bacteria > Actinomycetota > Actinomycetes > Mycobacteriales > Micromonosporaceae > Planosporangium > Planosporangium mesophilum. Next base: position 33,061 of record NZ_BOON01000044.1, on the reverse strand, counting down.
CGGCTCCGACGGCGGGCTGTGGATCGCGCTGATGTCGCCGGCCGCCATCGCGCGGGCGACCGAGATCAAGGAGTCGGGGCGCTACATCCCGGCCTTCCTCGACCTCGTCACCGCGATCGAGAACTCCCGGCTGGAGCAGACGCTCAACACCCCGGCGCTCGCCACCGTCTTCCTCGCCGCCGAGCAGGTCGACTGGATGCTGTCCAACGGCGGGCTGGCCTGGGCGACCAAGCGCACCGCCGAGAGCGCGTCGATCCTGTACGGGTGGGCCGACCGTTCCGAGGTCGCGCACCCCTTCGTGCTCGATCCGGGCCTGCGCTCCAACGTGGTCGCGACGATCGACTTCGACGACTCCGTCGACGCCGCCGCGATCGCGAAGGTGCTGCGCGCCAACGGCATCGTCGACACCGAGCCGTACCGCAAGCTGGGCCGCAACCAGTTGCGGGTGGCAATGTTCCCGACCATCGACCCGACCGACGTGGAGGCGCTGACCCACTGCGTCGACTACGTGGTCGAGCGGCTCTGACCGGGTTCCAGCGCGCGCTGGAGCACATGCTGGAGGCCGGGCACGGGCCCGGCCTCTTCGCGCGCGTCACGCACCACGGCGAGGAGGAGTTCGCCGGCGCGGCCGGGGTCGCCGACCTCGTCGAGCGGCGACCGATCACGGCCGCCGACCGATTACGGATCGGCGGCATCACCAAGACCTTCGTCGCGACCGTCGTGCTCCAACTGGTCGACGAGCGGCGCATCGCGGTCGAGGACCCGGTCGGCGGCTGGCTGCCGGAGTACCCGCTGCACCCCGACCTGACCCTGGCCCACCTGCTCGGGATGCGCTCCGGAATCCCCTGCTACACCCGCGCCCTGGTGGGCGACCCGCCCGACGTGCGGACCTTCCTGCGTTACCACGCGCCTGAAGATCTGGTACGCCTCGCGCTGGCCCTCGACGGCCACACCGCGCCGGGCAGCGACCACCGCCGCTCCAACACCGACTACCTGCTGCTCGGCCTCGTGATCGAGTGGATCACCGGCCAGCGCCTCGACGCCCAGGTCTGGCAGCGCGTCATCGCCCCGCTGGGACTGCGCGACACGTACTTCCCCACCGTCGACCCGGCCCTGCGCGGCCGGCACGCCACCGGGTACTTCCGGTGCGGGGACGACTACCTGCCATGCCCCGAGGTCACCCCGTCGCAGTCGTGGGCCGGCGGCGCGATGGTCTCCACCCCGGCCGACCTCGCCCGGTTCTTCGACTCGCTCCTCGGCGGCGAGCTGCTGTCCCCCGCGTCCGTGGCGGCGATGTGCGACGCCACCCGGCTGGACCCCGAGCGCGGCTACGGCTACGGCCTGTACCGGATCCGGTTCGACACGGGCGCGACGGGCTACGGTCACCACGGCGCCGTACCGGGATACACCTCGCTGGTCGTGCGTATCGACAATGGAAGAACTGTTGTGTTGTACCGCAACAGTTTCGACAAGACCCGGCCAATGTGGTGGAACAACCCGGTCTTCGCCGCGGCCCTGTCCTGACCATTGCATCTTTTTCTTTTACTCGGCGCGGCTGACTCCCTACGGTTAGGGTGACGCGTACTGTTTTTCTGAACGAGCACCGCTGATGTGCTGCTCATGGGTGGACGGAGGCAGGGGATGCGGCCGGTTCGGTTCGTCGCCCTCTCCGAGGACGGCCACGCGCTTGTGCTCACCGACGAGGTCGGGCGCCTGCTCGCCCTGCCCGTCGACGAGCGCATCACCTCGGCGCTGCGAGTGGAACGCCCATCGGCGTCGCAGCTTTCCATGGGCGTGACGCACGACCTCGGCGCCGCCTCGTCACTGTCCCCGCGCGACATTCAAGCCCGCATCCGCGCCGGCGAGACCGCCGACGACGTCGCCCGGGTGGCCGGCGTGCCGGTCGACCGGGTGCTGCGCTACGCCGGCCCGGTGCTGCAGGAGCGGGCCATGCTCGCCCAGCACGCGCGCCGTACGAAGCTCAAGACCTCCGAGAAGGGCTCGTCGCTCGCCCAGGTCGTCGACGCCCGGCTGGCACAGCACGGAATCGACAGCGAGAAGATCTCCTGGGACGCGTACCGCCGCGACGACGGCACCTGGCGGGTCCTCGCCACCTGGCCCAGCGGCAAAGCCACCGCGCAGGCGATGTGGGAGCTGGACAAGTCGCGGCAGGTCGTCACGCCGCACGACGACATGGCGCAGTACCTGTGCGCCGAGCGCCCCACCCAGATCCTCGGCCAGGATCCGCCGGCTCCGCAGCACACCCCCGGCGGGACGGCCCGGAGCGGGCACGAGCCGATGCGCCCGGTCGCCGACACCGCGCGGCGGGAGTCGCGCCCCGGCCCCGGCCGCGGCCTCGGCGACCCGATCCGCTCCGGCCGGGACGCCCTGCTCTCCTCGCTCGAGCGGCCGCTGGAGGGCCAGAGCGGCGGCACCCGGCTCAACCCGGGGACGCCCACGCCGGCCGCGGACGCCGGCCGCCAGCCCGCCCGTGGCGGCGCCGCGGCCCTGCTCGGCTCTCCGGGTTCGGCGTTCGAGGACGAGACCGAGAGCGCCCAGGCGATCCCCGAGGTGCCGTCGCTGGCGGTCCTGCGCCCCCGGCGTACCGCCACACCGGCCGCCGGCACCGAGCCGACCGGCGACAAGCCGCGCAAGCGCCTGCCGAGCTGGGACGACGTGCTCTTCGGCGGGAGCCCCGCGCGCGAGTCGTCCTGACGCCCGTCGGCTGATCCGCCGGGGCAGTGCGACCGACCCGGCGACCGGCCCATCAATCTAGGGTGGGCTCATGGAGTACACGAATCTGGGACGCACCGGGCTGCTGGTGAGCCGGCTCTGCCTGGGCACCATGAACTTCGGCCCGAAGACCTCCGAGGAAGACAGCTACGCGATCATGGATCGCGCGCTCGAGCACGGGATCAACTTCTTCGACACCGCCAACGTGTACGGCTGGAAGACCGGTGAGGGCGTCACCGAGCAGATCATCGGCCGCTGGCTGGCCCAGGGCGGCGGGCGGCGCGACAAGGTCGTCCTCGCCACGAAGGTGTACGGCAAGATGGGCGAGTGGCCCAACGAGCAGGGCCTGTCGGCGCGCCACATCATCCGGGCCTGCGACGACTCGCTCCGGCGGCTGCAGACCGACTGGATCGACCTGTACCAGATGCACCACGTCTCGCGGTCCACGCCGTGGGAGGAGATCTGGCAGGCGATGGAGATCCTCGTGGCGCAGGGCAAGGTGCGCTACGTCGGCTCCTCCAACTTCGCCGGCTGGCACCTCGTCGCCGCGCAGGAGTCGGCGGCCCGCCGGCACTTCCTCGGCCTGGTGAGCGAGCAGTGCATCTACAACCTGCTCACCCGGCACGTCGAGCTCGAGGTGGTACCCGCCGCGATCGAGTACGGCATCGGGATCATCCCCTGGTCGCCGCTGCACGGGGGGCTGCTGTCCGGCGCGCTGCGCAAGCAGCGTGAGGGTACCGGCGCGCGGTCGGCCGAGGGTCGGTCGAACGACGCGCTCGAGGCCAACCGCGAGGCCATCGAGGCGTACGAGAAGCTCGCCGCCGAACTGGGCCACGACCCGGCCGACGTGGCGCTGGCGTGGCTGCTGTCCCGGCCCGGCGTGACGGCGCCGATCATCGGGCCGCGTACGGTCGAGCAGTTGGACAACTCGCTGCGGGCGCTGGAGATCAAGCTGGACGACAGCGTCCTGGCCCGCTTGGACGAGCTGTTCCCGCCGGTCGGCAACGGCGGCCCCGGCCCCGAGGCCTGGGCCTGGTAACGCCCTTGCTCGCCCTTGATCGTCACAACGTCCTGGACGTTGTGACGATCAAGGGGCGAGCGGGACCGAGTGCATCACCTCGTAGGTGGGGCGCGGGCCGAGGTGGCTGCGTATCAGCCGGATGTCGCCGACCGGCCAGCCCGGCCCCTCGTACCCGTCCAGCGTGGACAGGTCGGCGGCCAACTCCTCGGGGCTGACCCGGTCACCGGGCCGGGCGATCGTCACGTGGGGACGGAACGGCTTGGTGTCGTACGGCAGCCGGGCCGACCTCAGCTCGCCGCGCACCGCGTCGGCCACCGCGCCGAGCGCGTCGACGTCACCGCGCAGGCCGGCCCAGAGCGTGGTGAAGCGGCGCCGTCCGAACGTACCGCCGCCGGCGATCCGCAGTTCCGGAACGCCCGGGGTACCGGCGCGCCAGTACTCGACCGCCCGGTCCAGCGCGGACCGGACCTCGTCCAGCTGCGGTTCGGCCACCTCACCCAGGAACGCGAGCGTGATGTGCCAGTTCTCGGCCGCCGCGAGCCGCACCGACCGTCCCGGCCCGCGCGGCTGGCCCACGCCGAGGTTGCCCACGAGCCCGGCGAGGTCGTCGCGTACGTCCGGCGGAGGGTACGCCGCCACGAACAGTCTCACGACGGGTCCACGACGGGTCCGGGGAAGCACAGCAGCGCCACAACCCCGAGGCTATGCGTGGGCGGGGGCGGCTGCCACCACTGTGGACGCCGCACCCCCTCAGGAACGCTCGGTCAGCGGGCCGCGGGCCGGATCGCGGGCAGCCGGAAGTCGAGCACCCGCCCGTCCGGTGCCGGCTCGCGGACGTGTACGTGCGGGCGCGGGTGCAGGTGCAGGCCGATCTCGGCGTCGGCCCGGCGAAGGTGCACGACGCTCATCACGAGGCCGGCCGCCAGCGACGCGAGCCCACCGATCCACATGCCCGAGCGCGGGCCGTACTGCTCGGCCGCCCAGCCGATGATCATCGCCCCGAACGGCGTCGTGCCGAGGAAGACGAGCATGTACAGCGCCACCACGCGGCCCCGGTACTCCGGGTCGGTACCGAGCTGGATGCGCTGGTTGGCGGCCTGGGCAAAGTAGATCATGAAGAACCCGGTGGGGATCAGCAGCACGACCGCCGACAGGTAGGTGGGCGCGAACCCGACCAGGGTCTCCAGCGAGCCGAACATCAGGGCCGCGACCAGCACGATGTAGATCGACGGCCGGGCCCGGCGGCCGCTGCCGGCCAGGGCTCCGCCGAGCGCCCCGACGGCGAGGGCCGTGGAGAGCAGCCCGAACGACTGCGGCCCGGCGTGGAAGACCGTGGTGGCGGTCACCGCGAGGGTCACCGGGAAGTTGAAGCCGAACAGCCCGACGATCATGACGAGCAGCAACGGGATGACGAGGTCCGGGCGCTGCCGGGTGTAACGCAGCCCGTCGACGATGCGGGCGTCGCGCGACGCCACCTGACCGGGCTCGCGGCGGTACAGCTCGGCGGGGCGCATCCGGATCGAGGAGATCAGCGGCCCGACGCACATCACCGCATTGGCCAGGAAGACCGGTCCCATGCCGATCCAGCCGATCGCCACGCCGGCCACGGCGGGACCGATGATCCGGGCCGAGTTGAACGTGGCCGCGGAGAGGGCGAGCGCGTTGGGCAGCAGTTCCCGGTTGACCAGCTCGGAGACGAACGACTGGCGTACCGGTCCCTCGATCGCGTTGATCACGCCGCTGACGGCCGCCACCACGAAGACGTGCCACAGCTCGACCGCACCGGTCGCGACGAGAATGCCGAGTACGCCCGCGACCACGGCGAACAGGGCGTTCACCGCGATGAGCAACTTGCGCTTGTCGAACCGGTCGGCCAGCTTCCCGCCGTACAGCGTCAGCAGCAGTACGGGCAGGAACTGCAGCGCGGTGACCGTACCCAGCGCCGTCGCGCGCTGGTGGGACAGCTGCAGGACCAGCCAGTCCTGTGCGGTGAACTGCATCCAGACCCCGGTCAGCTTTACCAGCTGGCCGGTGGCGAAGAGCCGGTAGTTCCGGACCCGTAATGACCCAAAGGTGTTGCTCAGCCGTGAACGCACTCTGGTGTGCGCCTCCTCCGCGTTGTCTCGCGGCCCAGCCGGCTGGCTCTCCGGTCAGGCCCTACTTATCCGGTCGACGATGTGCGCCGCCCGCCGGAGCGTCTCCCGCTCCTCGTCGCTGAGCGCCGCGATCTGACTGCCCAGCCAGGCGTCGCGGGCCCGCCTGTTGGCGGCGAGCACCGAACGGCCCGACTCGGTCGCGGACAGGATCACCTGCCGCCCGTCGGTGGGATGCGGGATGCGCTGAAGCAGCCCCCGCTCCTCCAACCGGCTGACGATCCTCGTCATGGTCGGCGGCCGTACCCGTTCGGCGTCTGCCAGCTCACGGGGCGTGAGCGCGCCCGCAAGATCCAGGCTGGTGAGCGCGGAGAGCTGACTCTGTGTCAGGTCCCCGAGCGGCCTGGTCTGGCGCAGCCGACGGTTGAGCCGCGCGATCGCGTCGCGCAGCAAGGCGGCGACCTTCTCGCTCGACGCCATGCGTACCGTCACAATCGTTAGCTTAACTAATGAGCTTAGCTAAAGATATGTTTTTGTGAGGGCACTCACGGATCATGCGGTGCTCACGGCGTACCCTGACGCCGTGCCGACCAGCGAAGAGCCGCAGCCGCCCGACGGCGCCCAGGCCCCGCCCGCGCCGCGGCTCGCCGCGCTCGATCCGCCGATGGTGCCGTTCGCCATCGGCGGCATAGTGCTCTGGGCCGTGGTCGGCCTCGCGTTGCTGCCGTTCCGCGACACGCTGGAGGCCAACGGCCACGGCGACTGGCTTGCGATCTGCCTGGCCGGGTTCCTCTGGGGCTTCCCCGGTCTGGCAGTGATGATCAAGCATGACGCCAACCGGCGCCACCGGCTCGGCCGGTAGACGCGGTAGGCCCCGACCGACAGGTCAGTCGACTTCCTCGACCTCGCTGTCGTCGTACACGGTGGGCAACTCGTCCACCGAGCTGTTGCCGGACCCGCCGAGCACCTCGGAGTGCGCGCCGCAGCCGTGGTCGACGGTGACGACCCGGCCGTCGTCGGCCGCGTACATGTTGGCGCAGACGCCGAACGTCTGCCGCATCGAACCGGCGAGGGGCAGGAAGAAGCCGCAGCCGCCGCAGCGGGCGGTGCGCGGCGCGGCCACCGAGATCGGCGCGTCCGGCCCGCGGTCGCCTTCGTACCACCGCTGGGCGGTGTCGGCGCGACCCTCACGGGACATCACCCGCGAACGGCCGAGCCCGAGTTCCCAGGACGTCTCCTCGACCGCCGGGTCGTCGGACTGCTGGTAGCCAGGGACCAGGCGATCGTCGTCGGCGCCGGTCACCAGCAGGTCACCCACGCCCAGGTCACCGGGGCGCAGCCGCTCCTGCCACGGCACCCACCTGGGGGCCAGCAGCGCGTCGGGGCCCGGGAGCAGCGCCGCTTCGGAGATGGTCACGTGCCGGCTGCGGGGGACCCGGGTGACGGTCACGGCCCAGCGCCAGCCGCGGTAACCGGGCAGGCGGCAGTCGAAGAGGTGCGTCACCACGCGTTCGCCCTCGGCGAACGCCTCCAGATGCTCGCCGACGTGGTCCGGATCCACTTCCGACAACGCGGAGCGCGCCTCGCCGATTGCGTCCGCACATGTGGCGTCCAACTTCGCCGCGCGCGCGGTCGCCTTGCTAACTGCCCTTGTCACCCGACTATTCTGCCTCAACATCCTCGACTTCACGCCATCGACAGGGCATCGGATCACCCCACCGCATCACCCTTTCGACGGCGCGCCGGGTCGTCCCGATGGTTCAGGATGGTGGGCATGTCGGTAGTGCGTACCCTCGGCCGGTCCGCGATCCTGGCCCTGTTCGCCACCAGGCGGCTGGCCGGCACGGGCGTACGGACGGGGCGGTTCGTCGTTCGGAACGTCCTGGTGGCCCGGCAGCGCGGCGCCGCCGGCGAGGCCGGGATGATGCGCCTGCTCGACCTGCACGCCGCCTCCTGCGCCGGCGACACCCTGATCGCGATCGGGCTGGCCGGCACCATCTTCTTCAACGTCCCGGTGGGCGAGGCACGCGGTCGGGTGGCGCTCTACCTGCTGGTCACGATGCTGCCTTTCGCGCTGCTGGCGCCGGTCGTGGGTCCGGTGCTCGACCGGTTCCGCCACGGCCGACGGTACGCGTTGGCCCTGACCATGCTGGGCCGCTTCTTCCTGGCGTACATGATCTCGGAGCACATCGGCGGCTACACGCTCTACCCGGCCGCCTTCGGCATGCTCGTGCTGTCGCGGGCGTACGGGGTGGCCCGCAGCGCGGCGGTCCCCCGCGTCCTGCCGGCAGGGCTCGGCCTGTCCGAGGCGGGCGCCCGGGCGTCGGTCTTCGGTACGGTCGCGGGCGCCGTCATCGCGCCGATCGGACTCGCCGCCGCCTGGTTCGGTCCGGCCTGGCCGCTGCGCGTGTCGATGATCGTGTTCGGGTACGGCATGGTCGTCGCGCTCCGCCTGCCGCCCCGGGCGGACTCCCAGCCGCCCGAGATGGTCCCGCGCCTGCTGCAGCCGGCCGGACACAAGGGCGCCAAGGTGCTCTCCGGCCGCCTGGTCCTGGCGAGCCTCGCCGGGAGCGCCACCCTCCGCGCCACGTACGGCTTCCTGACCCTGTACCTCGCCTTCGCGATCCGCGCCGGCGACCTGCCGACCGGGCTGCTCGGGTGGACTCCGACCGCCACCACGGCGATCGCGGTGGTCGCCGGAGCGCTGGGGCTGGGCTCCTTCGTCGCCACCGCGGTCGGTACCACGCTGCGCCTGCGACGCCCGGCGCTGCTCCAGGCCGGCGCGATCCTCGCCGTAGCGCTCGCCGGAGCGGTCGCGGTCGTCGGGTACAACCTGCTCGTCGTCGCCGCGCTCTGTCTGGTCACCGCGGTCGGCAGCGGCCTGGCCAAGCTCGCCGTCGACGCGGTGATCTCCGAGCGGATCCCGGAACGGGTACGCGGGAGCGCCTTCGCCCACTCGGAAACGCTGCTCATGATGGCCTGGGTCGCCGGCGGTGCGCTGGGGCTGATCCCGGTCGGCGGCAGGGTCGGCCTCGGCGCGCTCGCCGCGTTCCTCGCGCTCGGCCTGGTACGGGCCGTGCTGGCGGCCGGACGGCTGCGCCGGGAGCTGCTGCGCGGCCAGCCCGCGTCCGAGGAACCGGCCACCGCCGATCCCGACCGCGCCGCCGACCCCGGCCGCACCGCCGATCTCAGCCGCACCGCCGACCCCGGCCGCACCGCCGATCTCAGCCGCACCGCCGATCCCGACCGCGCCGCCGACCCCGGCCGCACCGCCGACGAGTCCATCACGCTCGCCACCCCGCCCGAGCCGGCACCGGGGGCGGTACCCGACCCGGCCACGACGCGGACCCTCGTACAGTCGGAGCCGGACCCGCCGGCCGGTTACCACCTGTACCGGCCGTCCGGCACCGACCCGACCCTCGATCTCAAGGACGATTCGTGAGCTTTCTCGGCCACCGCCGGATCCTCGTCGTGACCGCCGTGGAGCCGGAGCGACAGGCGGTCCTGCGCGGGCTCGACCTAGCGGGCGTCACCGCCGAGAACGGCGCCGACAGCACCATCGTGGTCGAGGTCGGCGGCGTCGGTACCGCCGCCGCGGCGGCGACCACAGCGCGGGTACTGGCCCTGGGGCGCTTCGACGCGGTGCTGTCGGCCGGCGTGGGCGGCGGCATCGGCGTACCGGTCGGCGGCGCGGCGATCGCCACCGCCAGCGTCGCCGCCGACCTGGGCGCCGACTCGCCGGAGGGCTTCCTCGGCCTCGACGAGCTCGGCTTCGGCAGCGCGACCGTGGCCGCCGACCCGGGCCTGCTCGCCGCCCTGACCGCCGCCCTGCCGGACGCGGCCGTCGGGCCGGTGCTCACCGTCTCGACGGTGACCGGCACCCTCGCCGGTACCCGCGACTTGTTGGCCCGCCACCCCGACGCGGTGGCCGAGGCGATGGAGGGATTCGGGGTCGCCACGGCGGCGGCGCAGGTCGGCGTCGCGTTCGGGGAGCTACGGACGATATCGAACGCCGTCGGTCCCCGGGACCGTGCCGCGTGGCGGATCGGGGACGCGTTGGAGGGGTTGAGCAAAGCGATTGCGTGCCTGGCAGAGTTGACGCCGTGACGCTTTCTCTCGCGATCTCGCCCTGCCCTAACGACACGTTCGTCTTCCACGCGCTCGTCCACGGCCTGGTGCCGGGCGCGCCCCCGGTGGACGTGACGTACGCGGACGTCGACGTCACCAACATGGCGGCGGCGAAGGGCACGTACGACCTGGTGAAGGTGAGCTACGCGGCGCTGCCCTGGCTGCTGGACAAGTACGCCCTGCTGCCCTGTGGCGGGGCGCTGGGGCGCGGCTGCGGGCCACTGGTCCTGGTACGCGACCCCGAGGCCACCCCCGACCTCGCCGGCCGCACCGTGGCCGTGCCGGGCGACCGCACCACGGCGTACCTGCTGATGCGGCTCTGGTCCGCCGGCGCCGAGCCGGCGAACGTCAAGGTCGTGCCGTTCCACGAGATCATGCCGGGAGTGGCGGCCGGGAAGTACGACGCCGGGCTGGTGATCCACGAGGCGCGGTTCACGTACCACCGGCACGGGCTGCACGCCCTCGTCGATCTCGGTGACTGGTGGGAGCGCGACACCGGGCTGCCGATCCCGCTCGGTGCGATCCTGGCCCGCCGTGGCGTCGTGGACCCGGCCGAGGCCGCGACGTGGGTACGCGAGTCGGTGCACGCGGCCTGGGCGGACCCCGAGGCGACCCAGGAGTACGTGCTGGCGCACGCCCAGGAGCTGGAGCCGGCCGTGGCGAGCCAGCACATCGCGCTCTACGTCAACGACTTCACCGCGAACCTGGGTGAGGACGGGTACGCCGCGGTCGAGGCGCTGCTCGGCCGCGCCGCCGAGGCCGGTCTCACGCCAGCCCTCGCCAACTCACTGCGCTGAACCACGCCGGTTTTGCCGTGATCACGGAAGTCTGGGGCGGCCATGACGACACCAGACTTCCGTGATCATTAGATCTCCAGCTCGCGGGCGACCGCGTGGACGGCCTCCGCGATCACGCGGGAGTTCTTCTTGTCGGGGAAGCGGCCGCGCCGCAGCTCGGGCTGCACCTTCACCTCGAGGACCTTGATCATGTCCTCGATGAGGCCGTGCAGCTCCTCGGCCGGCCGACGCCGCAGCTCCGTCACGGACGGCGGGGCGTCCAGCACCTTCACCTGGAGCGCCTGGTTGCCCTTGCGGCTCTCCACGACGCCGAATTCGACCCGCTGCCCGGCCTTGAGGTCGGTCACACCGGTCGGCAGGGCGGCCTTGTGCACGAACACGTCGCCGCCGTCGTCACGGGTAAGGAAACCGAAGCCCTTATCCGTGTCGTACCACTTCACACGCCCCGTCGGCACCGCTCGCCCTCAGCTTCTGTTCGAAGAGACAGTCTTCTGTTTCGAAGAGACAACCGCCCCGCCCGTCACCAGACCGGGCACACGAGACAAGGCTAACCAGTCGGGGCCAGTCAACCAACCGAGATCCGAGCGGTCTCCAACCACTGCGGAAAGGCACGCAGGTCGGGCAGTACCGCGGCTGCTCCGGCCGCCGTGAGCGCGGCGGCGTCGCACGGGCCGGTGGTCACGCCGACGCCGACCACGCCCGCGGTCCGGGCGGCGCCCATGTCCGCGACGTGATCGCCCACGTAGATCGACGCGCCGTGCTCGCGGAGCGCGACCGCCTTGCCGTCGGCCCAGGCATCCCCGACGAGCACGTCCACCGGCAGTCCGAGATGGTCGACGTGCAGCCGGGCCAGGCCGGCCCGCTTGGCGGTGACGACGACGACCCGGCCGCCGGCCGCCCGTACCGCCGCGAGCGCCTCGGCGGCACCCGGCAGCGGCAGGGTCGGCGTGATCGCGTCACCCGGGTAGAACTCCCGGTAGAGCGCGATCGCATCGTCGAGCCGGTCCGGCGGGAACCAGTTGGCCAGCTCGTGCGCGAGCGGCGGCCCGAGGCGGCTCACCACGGCGTCGACGTCGATGTACACGCCGGTACGCGCCGACACCGACCGGTACGTCGCCGCGATCCCCGGCCGGCTGTCGATCAGCGTCATGTCAAGATCGAAGCCGACCGTCAAGGGCGTCGGTGTGGCCGTCAGTGCTCCCTGGCCCACGGGTTCTCCGTGGGGTGCAGGTAGACCAGGGAGCTGACCGGCAGCGGGAACGTCTGATCGTCGCCGAACGGGGAGTTGGAGGCGGCCCGGTCGGACAGGAGCTCGGTCACCGGGAGGTGCCCGTCCGGTACGGACTGGCCACCGAGGGAGGAGTCGGATGCCGCAGAAGCCATCGGGAGATCCTTTCATCGCAGGCCGGAGTAGTGTGACCGACCCCGCGAACGATCCTGAAGACTTTGCGTGGCCGGGAGCCAAGAAAGTCTTCAGGATCACAGGGGTTCGTCGCGGGCCGGCCCCGGCCGGATAGCGTAAATCACGATGCCCGTCTCACTCGCCGATCATCTGCGCGCCCTGCCCGACCCGGAGCTGGCCGCGCTCATCGCGCTGCGCCCGGATCTCGTCATGCCCGTACCCGGGGACATCTCCGCGCTGGCGCTGCGCGCCCAGTCGCGGCTGTCCGTCGCGCGTACCCTCGACTCGCTCGACCGGTTCACCCTCGAAGTGCTCGACGTCGTGCGGCTGACCCGCACTCCGGAGACGGCCACCACGTCGGTCGAGGCCGTACTGATGCTCACCGCCGAGAGCCGGGTGGCGGCCGGCCCGGTACGCGAGGCGCTCGACCGGCTGCGCGCGCTCGCCCTCGTGTACGGCTCCGACCCGGCACTGCACCTGGTGGCCGGGGTGGACGAGGTCTGCTCGCCGTACCCGGCCGGGCTCGGCCGCCCCGCCGCCGATCTCAACACCGACGCGGCGGTCCTGGTCTCGGACCCCACCCGGCTGCGCCGGACGGTGCTCGCCGCGCCCCCGGCGGCCCGCGCGGTTCTCGACCGGCTCGCCGACGGGCCGCCGGTCGGCACGGTCGCCGCGTCGGCGCTGACCGACCCCGAGTCCGACTCACCGGTGCGCTGGCTGGTCGATCACCACCTGCTCGTACCGATCGGGGTCGACACCGTCGAACTGCCCCGCGAGGTCTCGCTGCTGCTGCGCCGGGAGACCGGGCCGCTCGGTCCGCTGCACCCGGCGCCACCGGAGATCGAGGCGCCGGAGCGCCAGGTCTCGATGGTCGACCGGGCCGGCGCCGGGCAGGCGATGGAGGTGGCCCGGCACGCCGAGGCCCTCGCCGACGTGCTCGCCGCCGAGCCGGCGCCGGTCCTGCGCTCCGGCGGGGTGGGCGTCCGCGAACTGCGACGGCTGGCCCGCGCCACCGGCCTGGACGAGCCGGTCGCGGCGCTGCTGCTGGAGGTGGCGTACGCCGCCGGCCTGCTCGGCGAGTCGGGCGGCGAGACCGGTGACGCGGTGGTCCTGCCGGCCGCCGGTTTCGACGCGTGGCGGGTCACCTCGCTGGCCCAGCGGTGGGCCCGGCTGGCGAGCGGCTGGCTGCTGATGCGCCGGATGCCGAGCCTGGTGGGCCAGCGCGACGACCGGGACCGGCTGCTGCCCGTACTATCGGCCGACATCGAGCGGGTCGGCGCGCCCGCGCAGCGCCGGGAGGCCCTGGGCGTACTGGCAAGCCTGCCGCCGGGTGCCGCGCCCTCCGCCGACGACGTCAGGGCGGTGCTCTCCTGGCAGGCGCCGCGCCGGGTCGTGCGGGCCGCGGCGTCCGCCGGCCACGAGGCGGCGCTGGCCGAGGCGGCCACGCTCGGGCTGACCGGGCTCGGCGCGCTCACCTCGTACGGACGGTCGCTGCTGGCCGAGGTCGAGGCCGCCGAACGGCTCGACCCGGACGCCGACCCCCTGGGCATCTCGGCGGGAGCCCCGCCGTCCAAGGCGGTCGAGGCGCTCGACGCGCTGCTGCCGGCGCCCGTCGACCACGTACTGGTCCAGGCCGACCTGACGGTCGTGGTACCCGGGCCGCCGGAGCCCGGGCTCGCCGCCGAGCTGGCGCTGGTCGCCGACGCCGAGTCGGCCAGCGTCTACCGGGTCACGGCCGACTCGGTACGCCGGGCGCTGGACACCGGGTATGCCGCGGCCGATCTGCACTCGCTGTTCGGACGGCGGTCACGTACCCCCGTGCCGCAGGCGCTGACCTACCTCGTGGACGACGTGTCCCGCCGCCACGGTGGCCTGCGCGCCGGGTCCGCCGGCGGGTACCTGCGCGGCGACGACGAGGCGCTGCTGGCGGAGGTGCTCGCCGACCGGCGGCTGGCCGCGCTCGGCCTGCGCCGGCTGGCGCCGACGGTACTGATCAGCCCGTACGCGCCGAACCGGCTGCTGGCCGCGCTACGGGAGGCCGGGTACTCGCCGGTACCCGAGGACGCGACGGGCGCGGCCGTGCTCACCCGGCCTCGACCGCCCCGCGCGGCCGCCCGACCCTCGGTACCGTCCCGCCGGGTCGACGACCCGCTGGCCGGGGCCCGGCTCACGCCGGCCCGGCTGGCCGGCATCGTGGAGCAGCTACGCCGTTCCGACGCGGCGGTACGGGCCGCCAGTCGGGCTCCGGCGGGCGTACGGTCACCCGGCGGTACGGCGGGGCTGACCGGTGCGCAGGCGCACACCCAGGCGATGGCCGTACTCCAGCAGGCGCTGCGGGAGAAGTCGCGGGTCTGGGTCGGCTACGTCGACGCGCACGGCGCCACCAACTCGCGGCTGGTGCGGCCGGTCTCGATGGGCGCCGGGTACCTGCGGGCCGAGGACGAGCGCACCGAAATGCTGCACACGTTCGCGTTGCACCGCATCACGGCCGCGGTCCCGGAGGAAGCGTCCCCGTGATCACGGGGAACAGGGGACTCAGGTGCCGGGGCGGCGGCCGAAGACCTTCACGGTCGTGCCGACCGTCGACAGGTTCCACAGCGACACCGCGTCGGAGTGCAGCAGGTTGACGCAGCCGTGCGAGCCGAACGAGTCGTGCAGGTACGTGGTCGTCTCGTGGAACCCGATGCCACCGTTGAACGCCTGCCAGTACGGCAGCCAGACCTTGTAGGGCACCGACCATTCCCGCTTGTTCCGCCCGAAGATCCGGTACGTGCCGTTCGGGGTCTGGTAGCCGCCGGCCATGCCGGTACGGACCACCGTCGGGCCCCACACCACGGCCCCGTCCCGCACGGCCCACGCCGTCTGCTGCGTGAGGTCGACGCAGATCGTCAGCGCCGGCCCGCTGACCGAACACTTCGCCTGCTCCTCGGCGCTCATGCTGGTGGCGATGCGCCGGGCCACGTTGGCGGTGGTGGGGCCGGCCATCCCCTTGGCCGGGCTGATCCCGTACCTGCTCTGGAACTTCTTGATGAGGGCGCAGTCGGCGGCCGTCTGGACGCCGTCGACCGTCACCGCCTCGTACTCGTCGATCTTGGCCAGCGCGCTCTCCACCTCACGCTGGCGTTCGCCGCCCTGGCAGTCGGCGGGGGCCGGCGGCGCGGTGGTCGGATCCGGCACCGTGCTCTGCTGTGGGGTGGTGGTCCGCCGCGACGGTGGAGACACGGCCGTCGACCGGGTGGGACTGGCCGCGGGGCCGGGCGCGGCGCTCTCCCCCGTTGTGCCGGCCCCGGTAACCGCCCGATCCCGCTGTGCGGCGGCGGTCCCGACCGACCCGAACGCGTACGCCCCGGCCCCCACGACGATGGCCACAGCGGACGCGCTGAACACGATCGCGAGCGAACGTACCCGCTTGTTCCTCATCCAGTTCCTCCCCGCGGCCATTCATCATTGAAGACGCCGAATACCCCATCCGAGGTTGCAGTGAAGACGCAACCTTTTCTCGCTTCTTCGGCGGCCACGGAGGTGGTCTGTACGTTTTTGCGCAAAGATCTCGGTCACTGTGACGCAAATGTGACACTCGCTGACCCGTGCCACACTGGAACGTCTGTCTTCCACGGAGGTCCCCTTGACCGACGGCCCACTGATCGTCCAGTCCGACAAGACGCTGCTGCTCGAGATCGACCACCCGGACGCGACCGCGTGCCGGATGGCGATCGCGCCCTTCGCCGAGCTGGAGCGCTCTCCGGAGCACGTGCACACCTACCGGCTGACCCCGCTCGGGCTGTGGAACGCCCGCGCCGCCGGCCACGACGCCGAGAGCGTGGTGGACTCGCTGCTGCGGTTCTCCCGGTACCCGGTGCCGCACTCGCTGCTGGTCGACGTCGCCGAGACCATGGACCGGTACGGGCGGCTCCAACTGCTCAACCACCCGACCCACGGCCTCGTCCTGCAGGGGTCCGACCGGGCGGTGCTGGTCGAGGTCGCCAAGTCCAAGAAGCTCGCCGGCATGCTGGGCGGCAAGCTCGGCGACGACACCATCGCGGTGCACCCCTCCGAGCGCGGCCGCCTCAAGCAGGCCCTGCTCAAGCTGGGCTGGCCGGCCGAGGACCTGGCCGGGTACGTCGACGGCGAGGCCCACCCGATCGATCTGGC
Source organism: Planosporangium mesophilum (assembly GCF_016863255.1). Taxonomy (GTDB): domain Bacteria; phylum Actinomycetota; class Actinomycetes; order Mycobacteriales; family Micromonosporaceae; genus Planosporangium; species Planosporangium mesophilum. The sequence continues at coordinate 16,735 of NZ_BOON01000044.1, read as the reverse complement.
CGAGAACGGCTGGAAGCTGCGGTCGTACCAGCGTGAGGCGGTGGACTCGTTCTGGGCCGGCGGCTCGGGCGTGGTCGTCCTGCCCTGCGGCGCCGGCAAGACCATGGTCGGCGCGGGCGCGATGGCCGAGGCCAAGGCGACCACGCTGATCCTGGTCACCAACACGGTCGCCGGCCACCAGTGGCGGCGCGAACTGCTCGCGCGGACGTCCTTGACCGAGGAAGAGATCGGCGAGTACTCCGGGGAGCGCAAGGAGATCCGGCCGGTCACGATCGCGACGTACCAGGTGCTCACCTCCCGCCGTGGCGGCGCCTTCACCCACCTGGACCTGTTCAGCGCCCGCGACTGGGGCCTGGTCATCTACGACGAGGTGCACCTGCTGCCGGCGCCGATCTTCCGCTTCACCGCCGACCTGCAGGCCCGCCGCCGCCTCGGCCTCACCGCGACGCTGGTACGCGAGGACGGCCGGGAGGGCGACGTGTTCAGCCTGATCGGGCCGAAGCGGTACGACGCGCCGTGGAAGGACATCGAGGCGCAGGGCTGGATCGCGCCCGCCTCGTGCACGGAGGTCCGGGTGACGCTGACCGACGAGGAGCGGATGGCGTACGCGACCGCCGAGTCCGAGGAGCGGTACCGGATGGCGGCGACCGCCCGTACCAAGCTGCCGGTGGTCAAGGCTCTCGTGGACAAGCACGCCGGCGAGCAGGTGCTCGTCATCGGCGCCTACATCGACCAGCTACGCCAGATCAGCGAGTACCTCGACGCCCCGGTCGTACAGGGTTCGACGACGACCAAGGAGCGCGAGCGGCTGTTCGACGAGTTCCGGTCGGGCGTGCTGAAGACGCTGGTGATCTCCCGGGTCGGCAACTTCTCCATCGACCTGCCGGAGGCGGCGGTGGCGATTCAGGTGTCGGGCACGTTCGGCTCACGCCAGGAGGAGGCGCAGCGACTGGGCCGGGTCCTGCGGCCGAAGGCCGACGGGCGGCAGGCGCACTTCTACACGGTGGTCTCGCGCGACACGATCGACACCGAGTACGCGGCGCACCGGCAGCGGTTCCTGGCCGAGCAGGGGTACGCGTACAGCATCGTCGACGCCGACGACGTCCCGTCGGCCTGACGGGCCCGCTTACCCAAGATCCGCGCCCACGTCCCCCGATGGCGGCGCGGATCTTGGGTAGCGCCTAGCGGGTGAGCTCGGCCGCCAGTAGTTCGGCGATCTGCGCGGTGTTCAGCGCCGCACCCTTGCGCAGGTTGTCGCCGGTCACGAACAGGTCCAGCGCACGGGGGTCGTCCAGCGAGCGCCGGATCCGCCCGACCCAGGACGGGTCGGTGCCGACCGCGTCGATCGGCATCGGGAACTCGCCGGCCGCCGGGTCGTCCACGAGGATCACCCCGGGCGCGTTCTGCAGCACCTCGCGTGCGCCCTCCGCGTCCACCTCCGAGCCGAACACGGCGTGCACCGCGACCGAGTGCCCGGTCACCACGGGTACGCGTACGCACGTCGCCGAGACCTTCAGGTCCGGCAGACCCAGGATCTTGCGCGACTCGTTGCGCATCTTCAGCTCTTCGCTGGACCAGCCGGCGTCCCGCAGCGACCCGGCCCACGGCACCACGTTGAGCGCGAGCGGTGCCGGGAACGGGCCCAGGTCGTCACCGACGGCCTGGCGCACGTTGCCGGAGCGGGAGCCGAGCGTACGGTCGCCGCTGATCTTGTCGATCTGGCCCAGCAGCGTGTCGACGCCGACCTTGCCCGCGCCCGAGACCGCCTGGTAGCTGGCGAGCACCAGCTCCTTGAGCCCGTACTCGCGGTGCAGGGGTGCGATCGCGATGATCATGGCGAGCGTCGTGCAGTTGGCGTTGGCGATGATGCCCTTCGGCCGGTTGCGCACCTGCTGCGGGTTGATCTCCGGCACCACCAGCGGCACGTCCGGGTCCATCCGGAACGCGCCGGAGTTGTCGACGGCGACCGCGCCGTACTTGGCCGCCATCGGCGCCCACTCCGCTGACACCTCGTCGGGCACGTCGAACATGGCGACGTCGACGCCCTCGAAGGCCTCCGGCCCCAGCCCCCGGACGGTCAGCTCCTCACCCCGGACCACCATGGTCCGGCCGGCCGAGCGCTCGGAGGCGACGAGCCGGATCTCACCCCACACGTTCTTGCGCGAGGACAGCAGGTCGCACATGACGGTGCCGACCGCGCCGGTCGCGCCGACCACGGCCAGGGTGGGCAGTGGGCGCACGAAGGTCACCTCCCGGTCCCGGCGTAAACGACCGCCTCCTCGTCACCACCGAGTTCGAACGCGTCGTGGACGGCGCGGACGGCGACATCGAGGTCGGTGTCGCGGCACACCACCGAGACCCGGATCTCCGACGTCGAGATCATTTCGATGTTCACCCCGGCGTCGGCCAGGCAGGCGAAGAAGGTGGCCGCCACGCCCGGGTGGGAGCGCATCCCTGCGCCGATGAGCGAGACCTTGCCGATGTGGTCGTCGTACAGCAGGCCCTTGAAGCCGATCTTCTCCTGCACCTTGCCCAGCGCCGCCATCGCGGTCGGGCCGTCGGTCTTGGGCAGCGTGAACGAGATGTCGGTACGTCCGGTGGCCTCGGTCGAGACGTTCTGCACGATCATGTCGATGTTGCTCTCGGCGCTCGCGACGGTCTCGAAGACCCGCGCGGCGACGCCCGGCTCGTCAGGCACCCCGACGATCGTGATCTTCGCCTCGCTCCGGTCGTGGGCAACACCGGTGATCATTGCCTGTTCCACGGGAAGGTCCTCCATTGAGCCGGTCACCATCGTGCCAGGGTTGTTCGAGTACGAGGAGCGCACGTGGATCGGGATCCCGAACCGCCGCGCGTACTCCACACAGCGAAGCATGAGCACCTTGGCGCCGCACGCCGCCAGCTCGAGCATCTCCTCGTAAGTGATCTCTTTGATGTGCCGGGCGTTGGGCACGATCCGCGGGTCGGCGGTGAAGACGCCGTCGACGTCGGTGTAGATCTCGCAGACGTCGGCGTGCAGCGCCGCGGCGAGCGCGACGGCGGTCGTGTCGCTGCCGCCCCGGCCGAGCGTCGTGATGTCCTTGGTGTCCTGCGAGACGCCCTGGAAGCCGGCGACGATGGCGATCGCGCCCTCGTCCAGCGCGACGCGCAGCCGGCCGGGGGTGACGTCGATGATCCGGGCTCGGCCGTGGGTCGACGTGGTGAGCACGCCGGCCTGCGAACCCGTGTACGAACGGGCCTCGTACCCGAGGTTGTGGATCGCCATCGCCAGCAGCGCCATGGAGATCCGCTCCCCGGAGGTGAGCAGCATGTCCAGCTCGCGGCCCGGAGGCAGCGGGCTGACCTGGTGGGCGAGGTCGAGCAGTTCGTCGGTCGTGTCTCCCATCGCGGAGACGACGACCACGACCTCGTTGCCGGCCTTGCGGGTGGCGACGATCCGCTCGGCGACCCGCTTGATCCGCTCCGCGGTCGCCACTGACGAGCCACCGTACTTCTGGACGACCAGCGCCACGTCGGTCAGCTCCCTTCAAACGTGCCGACGCCGCCGGTGATCTCCCTCGGCGATGAGGACAGGCCGGCGGCGCACATGGGACTGTCCGAGCGTACCGGCGCCCGTGACCTGCCGGGAGTGGCGTTCCCACCATCCGACCCAGGATCACGCGAGAATGGCCCGATGCGCCGCCTCAAGGCTTCGATCCCCGTACTCGCGCTGGCGGCATTCGTCATCTCCGGATGCTCCGGCTCCTCGCCCCAGCCCGCGTCCGCCGCGGGCGACCCGGCTTCGTCATCCATCCCACCTCTCGACGCGCGTACCCAGCTGGCCGGCCTCGTGGCCACCGCCAAGGATCGCCATTTCACCGCCGGATACACCTTCACGCAGACCGGCCACCCGGCCCGGACCGTCACGGTCACGCTGGCGGCGGACGGCTCCTGGCGGGTCGACGTACCGGGCGGCGCCCTGGGCGGCCAGGCCAATCTCGCCGTCGCCGGCAACCGCGACGGTCTCTACCAGTGCCGACTGTCCGGCGCGAGCCCGACCTGTGTCAAGGCCACCGCCGGTACGCTGCCCGCCTGGGCCGATCCCCAGGTGCACCACCCGTTCGTCGACTGGCTGGACCCGCTCACCGACGGGCAGGCCGCGATCTCGGTGGCGGCCGCGCCGCTGCTGAACGGGGCCCGCGGCTCCTGTTTCTCGGTCGAGGCCAACACGGCGTCGCTCGCGGCGCCGGTCGAACCCGGTGTCTACTGCTACGACGTCGACGGCACCCTCACCGGGTTGAAGGTCGGCTTCGGCACGCTCGTCCTGGCCACCCCGGCGGCGCCGGCGCCCCCGACCGCCGCCCTACCGGGGCCGGTCACCGGCGGTTCCCCGCTCCCGGTCGGCGCCGCCGCCACGACCACCCCGACCCCCTGATTTCCCACGAGCTGAGATCCACTCCCACTTTTGCCCACGCTGAACACCCTGACCAGCGCTGATGTGACCAACGGGTCACCCCGAAAGCTCTGACAGCGGTGCCGGACGTCAGGTACGGTGTCAGCGTCATGTGGCAGGCGCTCCTTCTTCCGTGCCGCGGCGAGGCCCCATCCGGCCGGCACCTCGTCGCGGAGTGCACGCGCGCCACCGCCTGAGAGCCGGGCGCAGCCGGTCGATCCCCTCTCGTTCGGATCGTCCCCCGACCCATGACACCCGGGAGCACTTTCATGCCTGATGACGTATCGACCACCGCTGACCCCTTTGCGCACCAGCGGCCGAGCCGCATGCCCGCCCATCGCTACCAGCCGTACCACCAGCAGTTCTCCGTCGACCTGTCGGACCGGCAGTGGCCGGCCCGCCACATCGAGTCCGCGCCCCGCTGGTGCGCGGTCGACCTGCGCGACGGCAACCAGGCGCTGATCGACCCGATGTCCGTCGAACGCAAGCGGCGGATGTTCAACCTGCTGGTCTCGATGGGGTACAAGGAGATCGAGGTCGGCTTCCCGTCGGCCAGCCAGACCGACTACGACTTCGTCCGCCTGCTCATCGAGCAGGACATGATCCCGGACGACGTCACGATCCAGGTGCTGGTCCAGTGCCGGGACCACCTGATCGAACGGACCTTCGAGTCGCTGCGGGGCGCGAAGCGCGCGATCGTGCACTTCTACAACTCGACCTCGACGCTGCAGCGCCGCGTGGTGTTCGGCCTGGACAAGGCCGGTATCACCGACATCGCGACCAGCGGCGCCCGGCTGTGCCAGAAGTACGCCGAGGCGATCACGCCGGACACCGAGATCTTCTACGAGTACTCGCCGGAGTCCTACACCGGCACCGAACTGGACTACGCCCTCGAGGTGTGCAGCGCGGTCATCGACGTGCTGCAGCCCACTCCGGACCGGCCGCTGATCATCAACCTGCCGGCCACCGTCGAGATGGCCACCCCCAACGTGTACGCCGACTCCATCGAGTGGATGTCGCGCAACCTCCCGCACCGCGAGTCCGTGATCCTGTCGCTGCACCCGCACAACGACCGGGGTACCGCGGTGGCCGCCACCGAGCTGGGACTGCTGGCCGGCGCCGACCGGGTCGAGGGTTGCCTTTTCGGCAACGGCGAGCGCACCGGCAACGTGGACCTGGTCACGCTGGGCCTGAACCTGTTCAGCCAGGGCGTCGACCCGCAGATCGACTTCTCCGACATCGACGAGATCAAGCGCACCGTCGAGTACTGCAACCAGCTGCCCGTACACGAGCGGCACCCGTACGCCGGTGACCTGGTCTACACCGCGTTCTCCGGCTCCCACCAGGACGCCATCAAGAAGGGCCTCGAAGCGCTGCAGCGTTCCGCGGACGACGCGGGGATTTCGATCGGTGACTGCGAATGGGGGGTTCCGTACTTGCCCATCGACCCCAAGGACGTCGGCCGCTCGTACGAGGCCGTCATCCGGGTCAACTCGCAGTCGGGCAAGGGCGGCGTGGCGTACATCATGAAGGCCGAGCACCAGCTCGACCTGCCGCGCCGGCTGCAGGTCGAATTCTCCGGCGTGGTGCAGCGCCACGCCGACGGCGAGGGCGGCGAGGTCGACCCGCAGCAGATGTGGGACATCTTCGCCGGTGAGTTCCTGAAGCCGGGCCGGCTCGCGCTGTGCGACTACAGCAGCGCGACGGTCGACGACAAGGTCGAGGTCTCCGTCGTCATCGAGCTCAACGGCGCACGGCACTCACTGGACGGCCGCGGCAACGGCCCGATCGACGCGTTCGTCAACGCGCTGTCCGGCGTGGACCTCGACGTCCGGGTGCTCGACTACGCCGAGCACGCGCTCACGGCCGGCGAGAACGCCCAGGCCGCCGCGTACGTGGAGTGCTCGGTCGGCGGCCAGGCGTACTGGGGCGTCGGGGTGGACGCGAACATCCTCACCGCCTCGCTGCGGGCCGTGATCAGCGCGGTCAACCGCGCCTGACGGTCACAACTCCAGGAAGTCGTGGTCTCGGGGCACCCCTGAGGCCACGACTTTCGCGGACGTTGTCAAGATCATCAATAACAGGCAATCAATAGTGTCGAAGTTGTGACGAATACGGCGCCGTGTCGTGCTGGTCGTAACGAGTACCCCTCGTCCACATTGGCGGTTATGCACGCCCCTCGTCTCCTCCCCGCCGTCCTGACCCTCGCCGCCGCCCTGGCAACCGCCGGCTGCGTCCAGACCGGCTCCACGACAGCCCCGACCACCGACCCCTCCCGGGCCCAGCGCGAACTCGCCGGGCTGACCGTGGCCGCCCCGCACTCGATGGCCGGCTACAGCCGGGACCGTTTCCCCCACTGGAGCCAGCAGGGCAACGGTTGCGACACCCGCGAGTACGTCCTCAAGCGCGACGGCAGGTCGGTACAGACCAGCCAGGCGTGCAAGGCCACCAGCGGACAGTGGCTCAGCCGGTACGACAACAAGACCGTCAGCGACGCGAACGCGCTCGACATCGACCACATGGTCCCGCTCGCGAACGCCTGGCGTTCGGGCGCCGACACCTGGGACGACGACAAACGGTCCCAGTTCGCCAACGACATCACCCGCCCGCAACTCTTCGCCGTTTCGGCGAGCGTCAACCGGGCAAAAGGTGACCAGGACCCGTCGCAGTGGAAGCCGCCGTACCGCGGGTACTGGTGCGAGTACGCCCAGAACTGGGTAACCGTGAAGCGGTCCTGGCAATTGACCGTGACCGAAGCGGAGAAGTCGGCACTCATCGATATGTTGGGAACGTGTCAGTGGCAGAGCAGCGGACAACCGACATCAAGCCCGGCCCCGGCGGCGTGATGACCGACGAGGTCGGCGTCGTCACCGGCGACCTGACCCTGCGCACGGAGCTGGACGACTCCGGCAACGCGGTGCTGCGGGTGCAGTACAAGGACTCGGCGGAGTGGTACACGGTCACCGGCGGCAAGGCCAAGCTGGCCGACCCGACGGACCTCGACGCGGTACACAGCGTGGCGGTCGGCCTGCTCAACCGCCCCGAGGGCTGAAGGGAGCCGGCCCGGGCACCCGCACGCGGCGCCCGGGCCGGCTCCCTTCAGGGCTACAGCGCCGGCTCTGCCGTGGTGTCCGGCGGGATCTCGGCCGCCGCCTGCTGGGCCTGCATCCGGCCCTGCGGCGTGCGCTCCACCTCGGTCACCGGGAAGTGGCACGCCACCTGGTGCCCGGACGCCAGTTCCCGCAGCGGCGGCACCTCCTGGGCGCACTTGTCCTGCGCCTTCCAGCACCGGGTACGGAACCGGCAACCCGACGGCGGGTCGATCGGGCTGGGCACGTCCCCGGTGAGCAGGACCCGTTCGCGCTGGGCGCGGTCCCGGCGGGCCGGGTCGGGTACCGGCACCGCGGACATCAACGCCAGCGTGTACGGGTGGAACGGGCTGAGGTACAGCGAGTCCCGGTCGGCCACCTCGACGATCTTGCCCAGGTACATCACCGCCACCCGGTCGGAGATGTGCCGGACCACCGACAGGTCGTGGGCGATGAACATGTACGTCAGGTTCAGTTCGCGCTGGAGGTCGTCGAGCAGGTTGACCACCTGGGCCTGGATCGACACGTCCAGCGCGGAGACCGGCTCGTCGGCCACGATCAGCTTCGGCTTGAGCGCGAGCGCGCGGGCGATGCCGATGCGCTGGCGCTGGCCGCCGGAGAACTCGTGCGGGTACCGGTTGTAGTGCTCCGGGTTGAGCCCGACGAGCTCCAGCAGCTCCTGTACCGCACGCTTGAGCCCCTGCGGGGTCGGCATGTTCTGTACCCGCAGCGGCGCGCCGACGATGGTGCCGACGGTGTGCCGCGGGTTCAGCGACGAGTACGGGTCCTGGAAGATCATCTGAACGTCGCGCCGCAGCTCGCGCATCTGGCCCGCCGACAGGTGGGTGATGTCACGGCCGTCGAACACGACCTTCCCCCCCGGTCGGCTCCAGCAGCCGGGTGACCAGCCGCCCGGTCGTCGACTTGCCGCAGCCGGACTCACCGACCACGCCGAGCGTCTCGCCGGCCCGTACCGAGAAGTCGATGCCGTCGACCGCGCGTACGGCGCCGACCGTGCGCCGGACGAAGGCACCACGGGTGATGGGGAAGTGTTTCTCCAGCCCGCTCACCTCGAGCAGGTTGTCGGTTGCCGGGCGGGTCGCGGCGCGCTCGGTCTGGGTACTGCTTGCCACAGGGTGCTCCTTCGAACGATCCGCGGTCACAGCGCCGGGGCGATGTCTTCGGAGAAGATCCGCTGACGTTTCGCCGGTGGGATGTGGCACGCGACGCCGTGGTCACTGCCCTCGGCCAGGGTCGGGATCTCGGTACGGCAGGGGATGCCGTCCAGGCCCACGTAGGGGCAGCGCGGATGGAACGAGCACCCGCTCGGCAGGTTGATCAGGCTTGGCGGGGTGCCCTTGACCGGGATGAGCCGGTCGCGTACCTCCCGGTCGACGCGCGGCATCGAGCCGAGCAGCCCCCACGCGTACGGGTGCTCCGGCCGGCGGAAGATCGTCTCGGCGGTGCCGTACTCGACGGACTTGCCGCCGTACATCACGAGGATGTCGTCGGCCAGCTCGGCAACGACGCCCAGGTCGTGAGTGATCATGATGACCGCGGACTGGAACTCCTCCTGCAGATCCCGGATCAGGTCGAGGATCTGCGCCTGCACGGTCACGTCGAGCGCGGTGGTGGGCTCGTCGGCGATGAGCAGTTCGGGGTTGTTGACCAGGGCCATGGCGATCATGGCGCGCTGGCGCATACCGCCCGAGAACTGGTGCGGGTAGTCGTCCACCCGCCGCGCCGGCTGCGGGATGCCGACCCGGCCGAGCATGTCGATCGCGTGCTGGCGGGCGGCCTTCTTGGACACCTTGTTGTGTACCCGGTACGCCTCGACGATCTGCGCCCCGACCGTGAAGTACGGGTGCATGGCGGTCAACGGATCCTGGAAGATCATCGCCATCCGCTGGCCGCGCAGGCTCCGCACCCGCTCGGCCGACGCGCCGATCAGTTCCTCGCCGTCGAGCCAGACCTCACCGGACACCCGCGTCCCGCCCAGCCGGTGCAGGCCGAGGATGCCCAGGCTGGTCACGCTCTTACCGGAGCCGGACTCGCCGACGATGCCGAGGGTCTTACCCCGGTCCAGGCTGAACGACAGGCCGTCCACCGCCTTGACCAGACCGTCGTCGGTCGGGAAGTGGATGCGCAGGTCGCGGACGTCGAGGAAGGCCCGCGGCGGGGTCGCCCCGGAGCCACCGGAGCCCGGCTGTCCACTGACAAGTACATCGGTCGCCATGTCCACCCCTTTCATGAAATCCGAACGCGTGGGTCGATCACGGCGTAGAAGATGTCGACGAGGAAGTTCGCGATGACAATGAATAGCGCGCCGAAGAGGGTGACGCCCAGTACGACCGGCAGGTCCTTGGTGCTGACCGCGTCGATCGAGAGGCGACCGATACCCGGCAGGCCGAAGACCGACTCGGTAAGGATCGCGCCGCCGAGCAGCTGGCCGAGGTCGAGGCCGAAGACGGTGACGATCGGGGTCAGGACGGACCGCATGGCGTGCTTGCCGATGACCGACCGCTCGCGCAGGCCCTTGGCCCGGGCGGTACGGATGTAGTCCTCGCTGGCCGTCTCGAGCATCTGCGCGCGGGTCAGCCGGGCGTACGTGGCGGCGTAGAGCAGCGCGAGGGTGACCCAGCCGAGGAACAGCTTGTTGGCCCAGCCGAACGGGTCGTCGGCGAAGTTGATGTACTCGCCGCCCTTGAACCAGTGCAGGTCGTGCACGAACCAGAGTTGGGCGAGCAGGCCGGTGAAGTAGATCGGTAACGAGACACCGGCCAACGCAATGATCATCATTGTCCGGTCGAGGATCGATCCTCGGCGCAGCGCGGAGATCACTCCGGCGAGCACGCCGCCGAGGAGCCAGATGACCGCGGCACCGACCGCCAGGGAGATGGTCACCGGCAACCGGTCGATCAGCGTGGGCCAGACCGGCCGGTCGTTGCGGAAGGAGTAGCCGAAGCAGGGCGCCGGGCAGTGGTTGACGTTCGTGCCGCTGGCGAACTCGCGGCCGACGAAGATGCCCTTCACGAAACGCCCGTACTGCACGTAGATCGGCTGGTCGAGGCCGAGCTTGCGCGCGGTGGCCGCCACGTCGGCCGGGGTTGCCGACTTGCCGACGTACAGCTCGGCCGGGTTGGTGCCGGCGAGCTTCGGGACCATGAAGAACACGCCGAACGTGACCACCGAGATGATGATCAGCAGGACGACCGAGGTCACCACCCGGCGAAGGATGAAATTGATCACGTTATCGGCCTCGCGCCGGCCGACACCGCGGGATTGCCGCGGCGCCGGCCGGCGCGGTGGCCTTCACCTGCCTTCTACTACTCGCAGCGAGGGGTAGGGGTCCGGCTTACTTGCCGTCGCTGAGGCCCAGCGAACCGAAGCTCCACATGCCGTAGTACTGCCATACGAAGACGTTGGTCAGCCTGGGGTTGCGGTAGTTCAGCGCCTTGTCGTAGACGAACGGGAGCTGGGTGGCGGTGTCCATCACCTTGGCGTTGATCTGGCCCCAGATCTCGGCGGCCTTCTTCGGGTCCGACTCGGCCATGGCCTTGTCGATCAGAGAGTTGATCTCCGGGTCGTTGATCTCGCCGTAGTTGTTGTTACCGCTCGGCTGGATCTTGCGACCGTCGACGAGTACCTGCAGGAAGCCGGTACCGGTCGGGAAGTCCGCGCCCCAGCCGGCGGTCATGATGCCGTAGCCCTTGGCGTGCACGTTGTCGGGCGAGCCGATGGTCGACCGGAAGTACAGCGACGCGTCACCCATGTCGATGCTGGCCTTGATGCCGACGGCGGCGAGGGCCTGCTGCAGCGCCTCGGCGCTCTTGGGCTCCTTGCCCTTGTTGCGGACCGCGATCTTGGTCTCGAAGCCGTCCGGCTTACCGCAGAGCTTCAGCTCTTCCTTGGCCTTCTCGACCTGCGGCTTGCCGCTCTTGGTGTTGAACGGGTCGAGCTTCGGGTCGTGACCGCCGATGTTCGGGGGCAGCATGTTGGTGGCGATGTCACCACCGGCGTCCGCACCACCGCGCGCGGTCTGCAGGGCCACCTTGTCGGCGGCGTACTGCACGGCCTTGCGGCAGTGGATGTTGTCGAACGGCGGGACCTTGCTGCTGATCGTGAAGTACCGGATGAAGCCGGTGTTCGGCTCGTCGGCGTTCTTCTTCAGGTTCGAGTCGAGCAGGATCTTCGCCTGCGCCGCCGACTGCACACCGACCTGGGCGAAGTCGAGGTCGAGCGTGCCGTCGAGCAGCTGCTTGTCGATCTCGTCCGGGTTCATCTGAAGCGTCATCTCGATCCGGTCCGGCAGCGCCTTGCGGATCGGGTCGGTCGACTGGTCCCAGTTGGGGTTGCGGACCATGACGACCTTCTTGCCCGGGTCGAAGGTCTCGAACTTGTACGGGCCGGTGGAGATCACGTGCTCGGTGTACTTCTCACCGGTGTCCTTGGCCTGCGGCACCGCACCCGGGAGCATCGGAAGGAGGAACGGGAAGTCCGCGAACGGCTTCGCCAGCTTGAAGATGATCGTGCTGTCGTCCGGCGTCTGGACCGACTTCAGCCCCAGCTTCTGCGGATCGGTGTCCTTGTACGGGCCGGGGTAGTTCTGGCCCTGGTCCAGCTGGTCGACGATGTAGGTCGGACCGCCCGAGAGCACGTCCTGCGCGAAGCTGCGCTCGACGGCGTACTTGACGTCCTTGGACGTGATCGGCGTGCCGTCCTCGAACTTCACGCCCTTGCGGAGCTTGAAGGTGTAGGTCAGCTTGTCCGCGCTGATCTCCGGCAGGGCCTCCGCCAGGTCGGGCTTGAGGACCAGGCCGTCCTTGCCCGGCTTCGGGTCGGGGGTGAGCAGCGTCCGGTTGTACACCGACATGAAGTTCTGGCCGGCCGCGTAGTAGATCCGGGTCGGGTCGAACGAGTCGACGTCCGAGTAGTACCCGAGCCGCAGCGTGCCGCCCTTCTTGTCGGAGGCGTTCACGATACCCGTCGAACCGGCGTTGAAGCCGGAGGTGCTCTTCGCACCGCTATCGCTGGACGAGCCGCCGCCGCAGGCGGCCAGCCCGAGAGCGACGGCGACCGTACCGGCCACCACCGCCCCTCTCTTGATCCTCACTAGGTGTTTCCTCCTTGTGTGCCACGGCCCCGACGAGGGTCGGACCGTCCGGGTGGTACTGGAGCGGGGTGGTGGTCGGCGACCCCACATGAGGGTGGTCAGCGGTTGGACTTCGGGTCGAGGGCGTCGCGCAGACCGTCACCGAACAGGTTGAACGCGAGCACGGTGATGAAGATGGCCATACCGGGGATGACCATGTACATCGGGTCGTACTCGTAGAAGTTGACCGCGTCCGAGAGCAGCCGACCCCAGGACGGGGTGGGCGGTGGCACACCGACGCCGAGGAACGACAGCGCCGCCTCGAACAGGATGTTCGTGGGAATGATCAGCGTGCTGTAGACGAGGATCGGTGCCGCGAGGTTCGGCAGCAGCTCGCGGAAGATGATGCGGAAGTTACCGGCGCCGATGCTCCTGGCCGCCTCGATGAACTCCCGCTCGCGCAGGGACAGGGCCTGTCCACGGACGATGCGGCCGATGTAGGGCCAGCTGAAGCCGCCGATGATGAAGACCATGACCGCGATCCGGACGCCCGTGGTCGGCGGCAGCACGGAGATCAGCGCGATCGCGAACAGGATGAGCGGGAAGGCCAGGATCAGATCCATGAACCGGCTGAACAGCGAGTCGACCCAGCCGCCGTAGAAGCCGGCGGTGATGCCGACCACGACCCCGATCACCACCGCCAGCAGCGTGGCGAGCAGCGCGATGAGCAGGGAGGTCTGTGAGCCGTAGATGATCTGGCTGAACAGGTCACGGCCGGTGACCGGCTGCACGCCGAACAGGAACTCCGAGCTGATCCCGCCCCAGGTGCCGACCGGCGGGATGCCGCCGAGGTTCGGGTCGATCTTGTCCTGGTGGTACTCGTTCACCGGGTGACCGAGGAACTTGTTGATGATCGGCGCGAAGATCGCGACCAGGATCAGGAAGATGATGACGCCGCCGCCGGTCAGCGCGACCCGGTCGCGCTTGAGTCGGGTCCAGGCGATGCGGCCGAGCGAACGGCCCTCGATCGCCTTACCGCTCCCGACCGGCGCCTCTTCCCCCGCTGGCGGCGTCACGTCGGTGCTCGATGTCACCGGTCCGAGTGTCATGAACGCCGTGCCCCTCCTCCGACCGCCGCACGGTGCCACAGCGACGACCGGCGTGCGGACAACCCACGCCGGCGAGACCGGGGCCCGTGCAGGCGGCAACCGATCTGGTCGCCCCTTGCGTGGACTCCTGCGGCACTCACCCTAGGACACGCGTACGGCGACCTTGCGGAGAGTGCGCAGACGAAGATAACTCGGTTAGTTCTCTTCGTTGGAGGAACCCTGTCCCCCAGTGTTCCAACCGTCAAGTACGAGCCAGGTTGATGTAACCAACTAAACGCCACACCGTGATGGTGGCGTAATAGGGACTCGGCCGTTCGGTTGCCTCGCACCAACCGAACGGCGACCGTCACCGTGTCCCGTGTCCGGGTAGCGGGCGGGCGGCGGCCCGCACGTCACACCGCTCGCCGGCCCTCGAACGCACGTCCCAGCGTGATCTCGTCGGCGTACTCCAGGTCACCGCCGACCGGCAACCCGCTGGCCAGCCGGGTCACGTGCAGCCCCATCGGCTTCACCAGCAGCGCCAGGTAGGTCGCCGTCGCCTCGCCCTCCGTGTTGGGGTCGGTGGCGAGGATCAACTCCTTCACCTCACCCGAGGACAGGCGGGTCATCAGCTCGCGGACCTTGAGGTTGTCGGGTCCGACGCCCTCCAGCGGGTTGATCGCACCGCCGAGTACGTGGTACCGGCCACGGAACTCGCCCGTACGCTCGATCGCCACCACGTCCTTGGGCTCCTCGACCACGCACAGCACCTCGTTGGTGCGGCGCGGGTCACGGCAGATCCGGCACTGCTCGGACTCGGCGACGTTGTAGCAGGACGTACAGAACTTGACCAGGTCCTTGACCCGCTGCAGCGCGCTGGCGAGCCGCTTCACGTCGACGGCGTCCGCCGACAGGACGTGGAAGGCGATGCGCTGTGCGCTCTTCGGGCCGACCCCTGGTAACCGGCCGAGTTCGTCGATCAGATCCTGGATTGCGCCTTCGTACACGACCTGCCTACATTCCGGGCAGGCCGAGGCCGCCCGCGAGTGGACCCATCTTCTGCTCGGTGAGCGCTCGAGCCTGCTCCGCGGCGTTGTGCAGCGCCGCGACCACCAGGTCCTCGAGCGTCTCGACGTCGTCGGGGTCGACCGCCTTCGGGTCGATCTTGATGCTGGTGACCTCGCCCGTACCGGTCACCGTGACCGTGACGAGGCCACCCCCGGCCGTGCCGGTCAGCTCGGTCTCGGCCAACTGGGCCTGAGCCTCGGCCATCTGCTGCTGCATCTTCTGAGCCTGCTTCATCAGCTGCTGCAGGTTCGGCTGTCCACCGGGGCGCACGGGTTACTCCTTCGCGTCGACTGCGACCGCCAGCCTAGTTGGTCGTGCCGCCGAGGTTACGCGGCGTACGCACCCCCATGCCGGGAATCGCCTGGAGGCCGAACCGCTGGTAGTACTTCACCAGCGGCGGATCGCACAACAGATCGACCGAGTACAGGTGGCCGAGGCGGTCGAGCATCCGGCGCATCAGCTTGGCCCCGACGCCGCGACCGCGGTAGTCGGGCACGACCTCCAGCCAGGGGATGAACGCGGCCACCACACCGTCGGAGAGGGCGTTGACGAAGCCGACGACCCGCTCCCCCACGATCGCGAACTCGACGGCATAGCTGCCGCGCAACGCGTCCTGGAAGGTCGCCTGAGTGGGCGGGGAGGGCCAGCCCTCGAAGAAGTCCTCCACCCGCGGCACGGGCTCGTACCCGTACCCGCTGCGGTAGACGACCTTCTCGCTCATCGTCTCCCGTCCTTCACGCTCATCGTCGTCCGTCGTCGATCTTCTCTGCGCCCAGCGCCTCGGCCAGCAGCCGCAATGCCTGCTCCTCGGTGGACTCGCGGACCACCCGCTCGTCGATGACCTCGTCGGTCGGCTCGTCGCCGGGGTCGAACCCGGGAAACTGCGGGTCGTGTACCGGAGGGTCGTAGTCCGGGTCGTACGGCGGTTCGTCGACGGGGGAAGCGTCTCGCCAGCCGTTCGTCGCCGGTACCGCGCCGGCGCCCGGCTGCCCGGGTGCGGCGGCGGCCGCTGGGGCCGGCCTGGTCGGGCTACCCGCCGCAGACGGCCGCCCCTGGCCCGTGGCGGCCGCCCGCGCGGCAGCGACGGCTGCGGACCGGCCGCTGGTAGACGGGGCGTCGACGGCGGTCCGGGCGGGCGCGGGCGCGCTCACCTGGGCGGATGGCGCCGCAGAGCCGGCTGCGCCGTTCGGCTCCGGCGCGGGGCCGGCAGCCGGGGCAGGGCCTCCGGGACGGGCGGGCGTGGGCCAGTGGTCAGCGGCGGACGCCGAGGCGGACGCACCGCCCGGACGGGCCGGGGTAGGCCAGTCGTCGGCGTCGGCGGTCGCACCTCCCGGACGGGCCGGCGTCGGCCAGCCGTCGTCGCCGTCGTGCCCGGCCGCGCCGGCCTGGGGCCCCGACGGCGTACGGGTGGAGCGGGGCGCCGCGTTCGGGTGCGTCGGCGCGACCGCGCTCACCTGGGCGGGTGGCTTCGCGGAGGCGGGCGCACCGCGAAGGGACCCCGTGCTCCGGGACGCCTGGCCACCCACCTCGCAGCGGATCTGCCAGGTGCCGCCGAACACCTCGCTGATCGCCTGGGTCAGCATGTCGGCCGACCTGGACAGCATCTCGGCGAGGGGACGGCTCTGGAGCAGCAGCACGACGGTGTTGCCCTCGACGTCGCGCACGGTCGCGTCACGCGCGAGCGCCGCGGTGGCCTTCTTCTTGCGCCCGGTGGCGTTGACGATCTCGTTCCACGCGTTTCGGATGGCGACGGCGTCAAGCGCCCCCGGCGCCGGACGCTCCGCCGCCCCCGGCGACGGACGCTCCGCCGCAGCAGGGGCCGCAGCGGCCGCCGGGGCCATGGGGGTAGTCGCCGGTGGCGCTGTTACCGCAGGCGGCGCGGTCGCGGGCGACGGAGGCGGCGCGGTCGCGGGCGACGGAGGCGGCGCGGTCGCGGGCGACGGAGGCGGCGCGGTCGCGGGCGACG
>NZ_BOON01000043.1 GCF_016863255.1 Planosporangium mesophilum | reverse complement strand
AAGCCGGTACAGGCCGACCGCGTCGCCGAGTCGCTGCGGCGGGTGCTCGCCGGGCGCCTCGTCGGGGTGCACCCGGCGGTCGCCGGCGCGCGGGACCGGGCCGACGACCCGACGATCCCGGTCGAGCTGGCCGGTACGACCAGGATGCTGCCGCGCTCCGCCGTGCGGTGGGTCGAGGCGCAGGGCGACTACGCCCGGCTGCACACGGCCGACGGCTCACACCTGGTACGGGTACCGCTGGCGACCCTCGCGGAGCGCTGGGCGGACGCCGGGTTCGTCCGGGTGCACCGGTCCTACCTGGTACAGCTCAAGCTGATCACCGAGCTGCGGCTCGCCAACGGCGGCTACGTCGTGGTCGTCGACGGCCGCGAGCTGCCGGTGTCCCGCCGGCACACCCGCGAGCTCAAGGACCGGCTGGTCCGCGCGGCCAAACAGAACTGGGGCGGCTAGAAGATCTCGGCCGGGTCTATGACCAGCGGGAACGGCTCGTCGGACTTCCACTGCTCGCCGGGGCGTACGACCGCCCGCTCGGCGTACGCGCCGTCGTCGCCGAGGACCAGCACGGTGAGCGTCTGCTCGTCCGGGTCGGCGATCCAGTACTGCGGGATGCCGGCGACCGCGTAGTAGTGCCGCTTGGTGACCAGGTCGTGGCCCCGGTTGGAGCTCGAGAGCACCTCGATCACGATCGGCACGTCGGATGGGTGCAGGTGGTCGGCCTCGCGCTGGTTGAACGCGGCCTCGACCACGAGCAGCGCGTCCGGCTCGAAGTAGGTGGCGCCGCCGCGCACCTTGACGCCGCTCTCCATCGACGTCAGCAGGTGCTCCGGCGCCTGCCGGGTGAGTAGCCTGCAGAGCTTGGCCGCGATTCCGTTGTGGTACACACCGGCGCGTGGGCTCACCACCAGACTCCCGTCGATGATCTCGTACTTCATCGTGTGGTCCGGTGGGAGCCGCTTCAGGTCGTCCACGGTCCAGGGCTCGCCGTAGCGAGGCAGGGCCAGCGGGCTGATGTCCACCGTCATGCCTCCGATCCTCGCGGGCGCGGCCGGCGTGGCGCCACCTCCACAGTAGCTTTCCACATGCCAAGTTCCGGCCTTGACAACCGCCGTCAGCGGGGCGTCACCGTGACGTTCCCGCTGCCGGTGTGCAGCTTGATCAGGTGGGCGGCCGACGGGTCGTTCGGTACCCGTACGTCGGAGTCGCCCGAGGTCGTGGTCGCCGTGACCCGGTAGCTCTGCCCGCTCGGCACGGTCAGGTGGACGTCGCCGCTGTCCGTGTCGGCGTCCACGTCCTGCGCGGTGGCCAGCGCGAGCACGGCGTTGCCCGACCCGGTGTGCGCCTTGGTACGCGAGCCCCGCAGGTCGCTGGCGGCCATGTCCCCGGATGCGGTCTCGACGGTGGCCGCCCCCGCCACCCCGGCCAGCCGTACGTTCCCGGAGCCGGTCCGGCCGGTGACGCTGCCGGCCACGTCGGCCACGTCGATGTCGCCGGACCCGGCGCCGACCGTCACGTCGCCGGACGCCCGGCGGATCGTGATCGTCCCGGAGCCGGCCTCGACCGATGCCGTCGCGACGTCGGTCAGACTGAGGTCGCCGGAGCCGTTGTGCCCGGAGACCCGCAGCGCCCGCGGCGCGGTCACCTCGTAGTCGACCGAGCAGTTCGGCCCGCACGACGTGTTCAGCGTCAACGTGTCGCCCTGCACCGAGTCGGCCGCCCCCGGCTTGCCGTCGCGATACCAAACGCGTCGTTTCACGTGAATCGAACCGTCGGACGACGCCCCGGAGATCGTCACCGACCCCGACCCGCCGGTGATGGTGACCGCGGCGATGCTGCCCGCCATCGTCCGCTCGTCGGTGAACTGCTTGCCGGGCACCACGTTGCAGCCACTCAGCGATGTGACGATCAGTACCCCGGCCCCACCCGCAACCATCCTCTTCATTCTCGACAAGCTAGGGGCGGGAGGACCTGACGGGCATCGGGGACACTCCCCCAGTCAGCCCTGATTGCCTCCCGCTGGCGTGAGCGCCAGCCGGGCACCGACCGCCTTCCGTAGCGCCGCCTGTACCCGGTGCGATGGTTCGTCGGCGTCGACGACGGTGAACGAGGCGAACTCCGGCAGCGACCGGAGCGCCGCGTCCGAGGCGGACAGGTACGACAGCGACTCCCAGTCGGTGCCGCGCCGCTCGATGCGCCGTTGTGCCTCGGCCGGCGTGACGGCGAGGAAGCAGACCAGGTCCGGTCGGGGAAACACCGAGTACAGGGCGCGGGCGAACCGCTCGCCCCGGTGGGCGCGGACCCGGATCATCGCGTACTGGCAGAACGAGTACCGGTCCATCACCGCGACCCGCCGCGACAACCGCGACGACACGACCGCCCGGAAGATGTTCAGCCAGCGCAGCAGCGCCTCGACGGCGAGGAAACCCCGACGCCCGAGCAGGTCGACGGCGTCGGCGCGGCCGAGCCGCTGCGCCAGCCGGCCGAAAAACATCCGGCCACCCGGGTTCGCGAAGTGACTGGCGGCGACGCCGCAGGTGGTCAGCCACTCGGCCAGCATCTTGGCTTGCGTGGTCTTGCCGGATCCGTCGATCCCGACGAGCGCGACAATCACGGGGTGGGCCATGCCCTACGACGGTAACGCCGCCGCGCACGTGGGTTACGGGAGTCGGCTCGGGGCCGCGCCTCCACCGAATGTTCACACCGACCGCCGATCCTCTCCACGCCGAGTCAATAGAGTTCGCCGGTATGAGCCGACGTCGGGTACTGGTCGTGGATGACGAGCGGACGATCGCCGAGTCGGTCGCCGCCCGCCTGAGAGCCGAGGGGTTCTCCGTCGAGGTCGCGCACGACGGCCCGACCGCGGTCGCGAAGGCGCAGGCGACGCCGCCGGATCTGGTGGTACTCGACGTCATGCTGCCCGGCTTCGACGGGCTCGAGGTGTGCCGGCGCATCCAGTCCGAGCGGCCGGTACCGGTACTGATGCTGACCGCCCGCGACGACGAGACCGACCTGCTGGTCGGGCTGGCCGTCGGGGCCGACGACTACCTGACCAAGCCGTTCTCGATGCGGGAACTGGCGGCGCGGGTACACGCGCTGCTGCGCCGGATGGAGAAGGTGACGCGCACGAGCGGTGACCCCGAGGCCGGCCCGCCGATCACCATCGGCGACCTGGAGATCAACCGCGCCGAGCGCCGGGTACGCCGGGCCGGCGTCGAGGCGCATCTCACGCCGACCGAGTTCGACCTGCTGGTACACCTGGCGAGCCGGCCCCGGGCCGTCCTGCCGCGCGACCGCCTGCTCGCCGAGGTGTGGGGCTGGGCCGACGGGATGGGTACCCGTACCGTCGACAGCCACGTCAAGGCGCTGCGCCGCAAGCTCGGCGCGGACCTGATCCGGACGGTGCACGGCGTGGGGTACGCGCTGGAGGTGCCCCGATGATGGAGTTCCTCCCCCGCCCGCTCGACCCGCTGCGCTCGATCAAGGTCAAGCTCGGCGTCACGCTGGTCGGCGCGGGCGCCGCCGGTATCGCCGTCTTCTCGTACGGCATGGGGTTCTTCCCGCCGAAAACGGCGTTGACCGCGATCGTCGTCGCCCTCGTCACGTCCCAGGCGCTGGCCAACGGCATGACCGCGCCGCTGCGGGAGATGACCGCGGCAGCGCGCGCCATGGCGCGCGGGGACTACAGCCGCCGGGTCCGCGCCACCTCGCGCGACGAGGTCGGACAGCTCGCGGCCGCCTTCAACCAGATGGCCGCCGACCTCGCCTCCGCCGACCAGCAGCGGCGGGAGCTGATCGCGAACGTGTCTCACGAACTGCGTACCCCCATCTCGGCGCTGCGGGCCGTGCTGGAGAACATCGTGGACGGCGTCGCCGCGCCCGACCCGGCGACGCTGCGGACGGCGCTGGCCCAGACCGAGCGACTGGGTCGCCTGATCACCGAACTGCTCGACCTGTCCCGCATCGACGCCGGTGTCCTCGCCCTCGACCTCGAGGAGTTCGCCGTAGCCGACCTGTTCGCCGACGTCGTGGCCGAGGCCGAGGTCGCGGCGGGAGCGCGAGACCGCAAGATCGGCTTCCGGATCGAGGTCGTACCGGCCGACCTCACCGTCCACGCCGACCGCGAGCGGCTGCACCAGGTCGTGGTGAACCTGCTGGACAACGCCGTCCGGCACGGCCCGGCGGACGGTACGGTCACGGTCCGCGGCTTCGCCGAGCCCGCCGGCGTGGTGATCGAGGTCGCCGACGAGGGGCCCGGGATCCCTGCCGAGGAGCGGGAGCGGGTCTTCGAGCGGTTCACCCGCGGGGGCAGGTCCACCGGCGGCGGTACCGGCCTGGGCCTCGCGATCGCCCGCTGGATGGTGGAGCTGCACCACGGCGGCATCTCGGTCGCCGACGCGGAGGACCCGCCAGGCTGCCGCATCAGGGTCACCCTGCCCGGTCCCGACTCGACCTGAGGTTCACCACCGGCCCGGTCACCGGGCCGGCCCACCCCCATATCCAGTACGAGCGGTCCGCCGTGGGCGATCGCTGGCGCTGAACGCTGCCCCGGAACAGGAGTGACGCCCCGATGGAAGACAGGCCGAACCAGGTTGAGCACGGTGCGGAGGAACCGACGGGGGTAGCCCCTGACCAGGACCCCGGTGCCCCGCCGACGCCTGCGCCCGCGGCGGTAGCCCCGCCGCTTGCGCCGGCGCCGCCGCACCCGGCAGCGCCGGCCCTGCCTGCCCTGCCCGTGCCCCCGCCGCCGAGGCGTCCGTCGTCGTTTCCGGCCCGACTCTGGGAACCGGCGCAGCGGCCACCCGGGGGTCGGGTGCTCGGCGCGGTGCTCGTGGCCGCGCTGGTCGCGGCCGGAACGATCACGCTCGACCGGCCCGGGCTGGGCTGGCTGCTGACCGGTACCGCCGTGATCGCGATCGTGGCCGCCGCGAGCGTCGAGTTCCAGGTGCGGCCCGACGTCGGCCGGTGTCTGTGGGCGGCGGCCGGGATCGCGCTGCTCGCCGCCGGTACGGTCCGCGCGGCCGGCTGGCTGTTCCTGCTCTGCCTACCGGTGGCGGCCCTGTGCGCGGTCCAGGCGCTCGCCGGCGCGGCATCGGTACGGGCGATGGTCGCGGGAGTGGTGGCGGCTCCGGTCGCGGTGATCCGCGCCCTGCCGTGGGCGGGCCGGGGCGCTCGCGAGCTGTCGCCGCGGGGCCGACCGGACTCGGTCGGCCGGGTGCTCGCCTCGGTCGCGGTGAGCGCGGTGCTGCTGGTCGTCTTCGGCGCCCTGTTCGCCAGTGCCGACGACGCGTTCGCCCGGGTGCTCGCCCGGATCGTTCCCGACTTCGACCTCGGCGGCGCTCCGCGGGGGCTGTTCCTGTTCGTCGTCGTCGGGCTGGCCGGGACCGGGATCGCCTACCTCGTCGCGGCGCCACCGCGCCTGGCCGAGCCGGCCGAGCCGAGCAGGCCGCTCCGGCTGGTCGAGTGGGCGCTGCCGCTCACCCTGCTCGACGCGCTGTTCGCGCTGTTCGTGCTGGTACAGGTCACGGTGCTGTTCGGCGGGCGGGACCACGTACTCCGCCCCGGCGGCCCGAACTTCGCACAGTACGCCCGCGGCGGGTTCTGGCAACTGCTCCTGGTCACGATGCTGACCCTCGCGGTGATCGGCGTGGTGGCGTGGGCGGCGCCCCGCTCCCGGCGGCGCGACCGGACCGCCATCCGGGTGCTGGTCGGTACGCTCGCGGCCCTCACCCTGGTCATCGTCGCCTCGGCGATCACCCGGATGGCCCTGTACGAGCAGGTGTACGGCTACACCCGGCTGCGCCTGCTGGTCAGCGCGGTCGAGCTGTGGCTCGGCCTGCTGTTCGTGCTGGTCCTGGTCGCCGGCGTGCGGCTGCGGACCCGCTGGCTGCCGCGGGCGGTCCTCGCGAGCGCGGTGGTCGGGCTGCTCGCCTTCGCGGCAGCCGACCCCGACCGGTTCATCGCCGGCCGCAACGTCGACCGGTACGAGCACATCGGACAGGTGGACCTGTACTACCTGTCGACGCTGTCCCCGGACGCCGCGCCCGAGCTGGCCCGGCTGCCGGAGGGCAAGCGGGGCTGCGCGCTTCAACCGATCAGCGCACAGGTACGCGAGCAGCGGGACGCCTGGTACAGCTACAACGCCGGGCGGGCCGCCGCCCGCGCGATCCCCGCACCCGGGCCGTGCACCCTCCCGTGATCACGGGAGGTCGCGGGATTGCCTGCGAGGCCACCGGCTAGCAGACTCCCGGCATGGTCACCGCACCGCCGCCCCGGACCCCGGCCGACGCCCCCGAGCGGGTACGCGTCGTGCTGGCCGAGGTGGCCCGCTCCAAGACGGCCGGGCACACGCGGACGGAGTTGGAGGAGCAGAGCCAGATCGGGGAGGCGCTGGTACGCGGTCTGGTCCGTACCCAGCTCGCGCTCTCGCTGCGGCTCGCGGCCGTGGTGGCGGTCGGACTCGGCGGGCTGCCGCTGCTGTTCGCCGTCGCGCCGGCGGTGGCACGGACCCGCCCGTTCGGGATCGCCCTGCCGTGGCTGCTGCTCGGGGTCGTCGCGTACCCGTTCCTGTGCGCCGTCGGCTGGGCGTACGCCTACCTCGCCGAGCGCACCGAGCGGGACTTCACCGCGCTGGTCGAACGGCCCGAGAAGTGAACCCGTACGCCCTGCCCGCCATCGTCGCCGTCACCCTGGTGACGGTCGGCATCGGCGCGTACGGGCTGCGGCTGGCGCGTACCACGTCGGACTTCCTGGTCGCCTCCAGAATGGTCAGTCCCCATTGGAACGCGGCGGCGATCGGCGGGGAGTACCTGTCGGCGGCGAGCTTCCTCGGCGTTGCCGGGCTGGTACTCAAGGAAGGCGTCGACATGCTGTGGTACCCGGTCGGCTTCGCCGCCGGGTACCTCGCGCTCCTGCTGTTCGTGGCGGCGCCGCTGCGCCGGTCGGGCGCGTTCACCCTGCCCGACTTCTGCGAGGTGCGGCTCGGTTCCCGGCCGCTGCGCAAGCTGGCGACCGTGTTCGTCCTGTTCATCGGCTGGTTCTACCTGGTACCGCAGTTGCAGGGTGCGGGCCTGACGCTGCAGACGGTCACCGGCGGCCCGTACGCGCTCGGCGCCGTCCTGGTCGGCGTGGTGGTGACCGCCAACGTGGCGCTCGGCGGGATGCGCGCGATCACGTTCGTGCAGGCATTCCAGTACTGGCTGAAGCTGACCGCCCTGGCCGTACCCGTGTTCTTCCTGGTCGTGGCGTGGCAGCACGACGGTCGCCCGGCGCTCGCGCCCGGCACGACCGCGTTCAGCCAACCGACCACCGTCGAGCTCAGGAACGACGCGGTGCTCACCTTCACCACCGGGACGACCGTGGACGTGCGCGGCGAACTCGACGGGGAGCCGACCACCGCAGCGGTCGACCTCGGCCCGGGCCGGCACACCGTCGCCGCCGGCGGCACCCTGCGCTTCCCGGCGGGCGCGCCGGTGCCGGAGGTCAGCGGCGTCGCCAGCGAGTCCGGCCTGGCCTGGCTGCTGCCCGCCGGCGCGAACGGTCACGGGCTCTTCGCGACCTACTCGCTGATCCTGGCGACGTTCCTGGGGACGATGGGCCTGCCCCACGTACTCGTGCGGTTCTACACGAACCGCGACGGTGCCGCCGCGCGCCGCACGACGCTGGTGGTGGTCGCCCTGGTGGGGGCGTTCTACCTGCTGCCGACCCTGTACGGGGTGCTCGGCCGGGTGTACGTGCCGCAACTGCTGATGACGGGGCAGACCGACGCGGTGGTGCTGCTGCTGCCGGGCGCGGCGCTCGGGTCGGGGCTCGTCGGGCAACTGCTCGGCGCGCTGGTCGCGGCGGGGGCGTTCGCGGCCTTCCTCTCCACGTCGTCGGGGCTGCTCACGTCGGTCGCCGGGGTGCTGTCGACCGACGTGCTCGGCCGCGGCTCGGTACGGGACTTCCGTTGGGCGGCGATCGTGGCCGGACTGGTACCGCTGGGTCTGGCGCTGCGGGTGTCCGGGCTCGACGTGTCGCAGGTGGTGGGGTTGGCGTTCGCCGTGGCCGCGTCGAGCTTCTGCCCCCTGCTGATCCTCGGTATCTGGTGGCGCGGGCTCACCGCGGCCGGCGCGGCGGCGGGCATCGTGGTCGGCGGTGGCGCCTCGGTCGGCGCGGTGCTGTTCACGGTGATCCTCGGCCCGGGCGATCGGGGCTGGGCCGGAGCGCTGCTCGCCCAGCCGGCGGCGTGGACCGTGCCGCTGGCGTTCGCCGTGATGGTGGTGGTCTCGCTGGCGACCCGGAGACGGGTACCGGCGAGCGTCGGCACGACGATGCTGCGCCTGCACGCCCCGGACGCGCTGGGTCTCTAGATCGCCTTGACGGCCGTGATCGCCGTGATCGCACAACTTCCCGGAAGTCGTTACCTCACGAGGGTCCCGAGACCACGCCTCCCGCATCGGAGGTTGTGGCGATCAGAGGGAGCGATCCGCTCCCTGGACGCGTAAGGCGACGTCGGCGTGCGACCCAGATGGGTCGCGCCGGTTCTTTTTTCCCTAGCTGGGGAATCACGCGATCGCAGGACGGCGCGGTTGTTGGTAAATGTCCGTTTGATGCGGGAAAATGGCGAACTGTGGAAGCAACCGAGATCCGGAAGCTGGCGGCGCTCGAGGACAAACATTGGTGGTACCGGGAGCGTCGCGCCCTCCTGGCTCGCGCCCTGCGCAAGGTCGGCCCGCCCGGCCGGGCGCTCGACGTCGGTGCGGCCGGCGGCGGCAACACCCGGGTACTGAGAAAGCACGGCTGGCAGCCGCTCGCGCTCGAGTACAGCGAGTCCGGGGCCGAGGTCGCGCACGAGCGGGGCCTCGACGTCATGCGGGCCGACGCCCGGTTCCTGCCGCTGGCCAGCAGCTCGATGGACCTGGTCGTCGCCTTCGACATCATCGAACACATCGAGGACGACGTACGCGCCGCGGCCGAGTTCCGGCGGGTACTGCGGCCCGGCGGTCAGGCCCTCATCGCCGTCCCCTGCGACATGCGCCTCTGGTCGGCGCACGACGTGGCCGTCAGCCACGTGCGCAGGTACTCCCGGGAGACGCTGACCGAGACGATCACGAAGGCCGGCCTCGTCATCGACGAACTGTGGAGCTGGAACGTACTGCTGCGGCCGGTCGCCGCGTGGCGGCGGAAGAAGTCGACCGGAAGCGACCTCGACGACCTCAACGGTCTGGTCAACGGGGGGCTGACGGCGATCATCGCCGCCGAGCGGTACCTGCCGGTCAAGTCGCTGCCGGGGGTCTCGCTCATGCTCCGGGCGCACCGGCCCGACTAGCCCGATCTTTCTTGCTTGAACGTGAAGGAGGGCGCCCCACGTGGGGCGCCCTCCTTCAGTCGTTTCGAAGGTTGCCTAACGGAGCCGCGAGGGGATCGTCGCCCGCAGCGGCGGCGCCGTCGGGCCGGGCACCGATCCGGTCGGCCGCGCGTTGCTGGCGTCCCCGGCGCGCGCCTGAGCGGCCGGGTTGATGATGATCTTCGCGGTGTTGTTGCTCTTGTTGGCCTCGTCCACCCCGGTCTCGACGGTGAACGTCGCGGACGTCTCGCCGGGGGAGTCGATGCGCAGCCCCAGGGTCCAGGTGTAGGTGCCGCTGACGTCGATCACCGGGAGGGGGGTGTAGCAGAGGTACTCGGCGGCGCCGAGCGGGTTGTCCTGACCGTTGCTCGGCCAGCAATGGGCGGGTACCGAGACGACTGTGGTGCCCTTCGGCACGGTCACCCGTACCTCCGCGGCGGCGCCCTCCGTGAGGCCCAGCCGGGCCGGTCCCAGGTTCGTGATGCCGACCGTCACGTTCACCGTCGTACCGACGGCGCCCGTGACGCTCGTGCCGGTCGCGGCCACGTCGGGGCGGTTGGTGCCGGTGACGTCGATCGTGGCGAACGACAGGTTGTCGCTGCTGTCGGTGTCGGTCTGGGTCTGCGTCGACGCCTGCGCCTGGGCCCCGGTCCCCGGCGTGCCCGTCGCGGTCGGCTTCGCGACGAGGTGAAGCTCGCCCTCGGTACCCGGGGTCAGCGTGCCGGGCGGGAACTGCTCGTTCAGCCAGTCCTGGGCGTCCGTTTCGGTCTCCCAGTGCAGATACGCGCCGAAGCTTCGCGGAGCCGGGGTGTTGGACCGCGTCGCGAGCCCCATCGGCTCCGACAAGGTGTACTCCCCGCCGGGCAGCAGGTCGTCGGTGAAGTGGCAGACCGCCCGTTGGTCGGCGTACCCGCAGTTGCTGTACCGCTTCGTGTACGTGAAGGCGTCCCACGGCAGGGAGACGTCGAAGACGGCCCGGTGCACCGTGGCCGTGCCCGAGTTACGCACGGTCGCGGGAAGGGTCAACCGCCCGCCCGGTGTGGTCTGCACGGTGGCGCCGGGGCCGGAGCTGAGGTTCACGCTCTCCGCGATGGTGACCGCCGAGGTCTTGACCAGCGGGGCCTGGTCGCGCGCGGTGAGCGTGATCGTCACGTCGCCCTTCTGGTCGGGCTGCGCGCTGCGGACGGGGGTGAAGGTCAGGTCGAACAGGCCCATGCCGCCGTTGCCGGCTTTGAAGATCAAATCGCCCATCGAGCACGTGATCGAGGTGGCCGCGGTGGTGCAGGTCGTCCCGGCGTCATACGGGTACGGGTTCGGGGCCACCGACGCGACCCCGGCCAGCCCGCTCGTGTCGATCGACACGACGGTGTCCTGCAGCACCAGGTCGGCGTCACCGTGGTTGGCGAGCTGGACGCTCTGGGCCTTGCCCGTCGAGTCGCCGGGCAGGATGAGGTTGGGGAAGTAGAGCCGAGGTGCCGGCGCGGCGGCAGCCTGGGCAGCGGTCGGAGACGCGCCCGCGATGACGAGA
Source organism: Planosporangium mesophilum (assembly GCF_016863255.1). GTDB lineage: Bacteria > Actinomycetota > Actinomycetes > Mycobacteriales > Micromonosporaceae > Planosporangium > Planosporangium mesophilum. The sequence goes on along the minus strand of NZ_BOON01000043.1, from coordinate 78,894 downwards.
GCGGCACCGGCGCACGCCCCCAGCCAGGTCAGCGCGCGCCGACCACGTGATGGTGTCACGTGTGTTCCTTCCGTGATCCGGATGATGCGACGATCATATTGAAGATCACCGCTGGCCACGACTGGCCGGAAGGCTGAAAGCGGCTCAGAGAAAGTCGGCCGGGTCGATCGCGAGCGGGAACGGCTCCTCGGACTGCCACACCTGGCCCGGCTCGACGACGGCGCGGTCGGCGTAGCTGTCGCCGTCGAGGGTGAGCACCGTCAGCCTGCGGGCCTTCGGGTCCACGATCCAGTACTGCGGGATGCCGCCACTGGCGTAGTAGTGCCGCTTGAGCACCAGGTCGTTGCCGGGGTTGGACGGTGACAGCACCTCGACGGCGAGCAGCATGTCGTCCTGGTCGAGCTGATCGGTGTCCTTGTCGAGGGAGACGGCGCGGATCACGCAGAGGTCCGGGATGAAGTACGTCCGGCGGCTGTGGATCGTCACCCCGGCACCCTCGACGATCATCAAGTCACGGGGAGCCTGGGTCAGGAGCAGGTTACGCAGCAGTGTCGTGGCGCGGACGTGGCGTAGCGCAGGTGCTGGACTCACCAGGAGACTCCCGTCGAACAGCTCGTAGCGCACGCCGATGTCCGGAAGCTGGTACAGGTCGTCGACGGTCCAGCCGGCGCTCGGTGGCACGAGGGACTCGGTCATGGTCATGCCCCCATCCTGGTGGAGCGGCCGACGCGTTCGGTGGTTGTCCACATGCCACTTTACGTGTCCACAGGCGGCGGATGCGCACTTGACAACACGGCGGGATACCGTCGAGCGGTGACGGAGAGCGCGCTCGTACTGCGGGGGCTTGTCAAGCGGTTCGATCGGGTGACCGCGGTCGCCGGGGTCGACCTCGACGTACCGACCGGATCGTTCTACGGCCTGCTGGGCCCGAACGGCGCAGGCAAGACGACGACCCTGTCGATGGCGGTCGGGCTGCTGCGCCCCGACGCGGGCAAGGCCTGGGTCCTGGGCCACGACGTGTGGTCGGACCCGGTCGTCGCCAAGGGGCTGCTCGGCGCGCTGCCCGACTCGGTGCGCATGTTCGACCGGCTCACCGGCGGCGAACTGCTGGCCTACGTCGGGCTGCTGCGCGGCATGGAGACCGGCGTGATCGAGACGCGCACCGCCGAACTGCTCGACGTGCTCGGACTCGCCGACGCCGGCCGTACCCTCGTCGTCGACTACTCGGCCGGGATGAAGAAGAAGATCGGGCTGGCCTGCGCGCTGCTGCACGCGCCGCGACTGCTCGTCCTGGACGAGCCGTTCGAGGCGGTGGACCCGGTGTCCGCGGCGCTCATCCGCGACATTCTCAACCGGTACGTGGCCGGCGGCGGGACCGTCATCTTCTCCAGCCACGTGATGGAGGTCGTGGAGCGGCTGTGCAGCCACGTCGCGATCCTCGCCGGTGGGGAGATCAGGACGGTGGGCACCCTGGAGGAGGTCCGGCAGGGCCGGCCGCTGGAGGACGTGTTCGTGAGCGTCGTGGGTGGCCGGGTGGCGACCGGGGCTGAGCTGTCGTGGCTGTAGCAGAGGCGACCGCGACCGGGCAGCGGGTCAAGACGGTCCACTTCGTACGATTGAAGCTGCGCCTGATGCGCAACGGCCTGCGTGGTCAACCGTGGCGGATCGCGCTGTTCATCTCCGGCGTCGTCGTCGGGGTGGGGGCGGCGGTCGGCGGGTTCGGCCTGTTCACCGCCGCCGCCGTGACCGGGGGCCGTACCGGCCTGGTCATGACCGGCTTCGCCGGCGCCGGGTTGACGCTCTCCTGGCTGCTCATGCCGCTGCTCTTCTTCGGAGTCGACGAGACCATCGACCCGGCCCGGTTCGCGCTGCTGCCGGTGCGGCGCGGCGTCCTCCTGCGCGGGATGCTGGCCGCGGCGGGCGTGGGCATCCCGTCGCTCGCGACGGCGGTGGCGCTGCTCGGGTCGGTCGTCGGCACGGCGGTACGGCACGGCCCGGTCGCCGGGGTGGCCCTGGTCGGCGCGGTACTCGCGCTGCTGACCTGCGTCGTCGGCAGTCGCGCCCTGACGAGCGCGTTCGCGTCGATGCTGCGGTCGCGCCGGGTACGGGACCTGGCCGCCATCCTGCTCGCGGTACTCGCGTCCTCGATCGCGCCGCTGCAGTTCGCGGTCTCGTCGCTGATCTCGCACGGCGACCTCGACCGGGCCGCCCGGATCGCCGGGGTCCTGGCCTGGACCCCGCTCGGTGCGCCGTACGTCGCCGCGGCCGACGCGGCCGACGGGCGCTGGGGGACGGCTCTGGTCCGGCTGGCGATCGCCGCCGGGTCGGTCGGGGCGCTGCTGGTGTGGTGGTTCGGCACCCTCGAGTCGGCCATGATCGGCGTCGCGGCGGGCGCACGCTCCACGAACCGGTCGGGCCCCCCGGTCCGCGCGGTCGTCGCTCTGTTCCCGGCCCTGCTGAGGGTGCTCCGGCCGGGCCGCTTCAGCGGGCTGGTGGCCCGGGAATGGCGGTACTGGTGGCGCGACCCGAGGCGGCGCGCCAACCTGTTCTCGGTGACGATCGCCGGCGCGGTCCTGCCGGCGGTGTTGCGCGTCGGGCCGGCGGCCGAGCACGGTGGCACCCCGCTGCCGCTGGCCGTGGCGTTCAGCGCGCTGATGGCGGCGCTGGTACTGGCCAACCAGTTCGGTCTGGACGGCACGGCGTACGCGCTGCACCTGCTGGTCGGTGTGCCGGGCCGGGTCGAGCTGCGCGCCCGCGCGCTCGGGCTGGTGCTGCTGATGGTCCCGATCCAGGTACTGGTCACGGTGGCGGTCGCCGTGCTGACCGGGGCGGCCGCGCAGTTGCCCGCGGCGCTGGGCGTGGTCGTGGCGGGCGTGGGGCTGTCGGCCGGCGCCTCGGCCCTGGCTTCGGTGCTCGCCCCGTACCCGTTCCCCGAATCCACCAACCCGTTCGCCGTCAGCGGCGGTACCGGTGGCCTGCGCGGGCTGCTCGCCCTGGCGGGTTCGCTCTCCGCGGCGGCGGTGCTGGCTCCGCTGCTGCTGTTCGCGGTGCTCACGGACGGCCCGGTCGCCGGCGTGGTGGTACTGCTCGCGGGGCTGGTATGGGGTGGAGCCGGGCTGGTGATCGGCACGCACGTCGCCGGTGACATCCTCGATCGGCGGGGACCGGAGATCCTGGCCGCCGTCACTCCCCGTCGATAGGGACTGCCCGTCATGACCATCTCGCCGTCCGACCCGTTCGCCACCCCCGATCACCTGCGCTCGCCCGTACGCCGGCTGCGCGGCCGGCTGCCGTCGGCGGTGACGCTGTGGACGGCGCCCGGGCCCGCGGGTCTCACCGTCTCCTCGACGATGGTGGTCGACGGTGAGCCCGGCCGGCTCCTCGGTGTGCTCGATGAGGAGTCCGAGCTCTGGGAGGCGATCGAGGACGCCGGCCGGTTCGCGGTGACCGTACTGACGTCGCAGGACCGCCAGCTCGGCGACCGGTTCGCCGGGCTGATGCCGGCGCCCGGCGGGTTGTTCGCCGGCGGCGACTGGGAGGAGACCGGGTACGGGCCGGTGCCGGCCGGCCGGACCGGCTGGGCCGGCTGGGCCGGCTGCCGGCTCGACCAGGCCCGGCCGATGGGGTGGGGACTGCTGGTCGAGGCCACGATCGAGACGGTGGACCTGGGCGAGGCGCAGCCGCCGCTGGTGCACTACCGGGGCCGGTACCGCGAGCTGTCCTGAGCCGGCGGCAGCCGCACCGGCAAACGGCGCCGGCACGGCAACTCGGCGCACGGGAAGGTCGTTTCGGCGCAGCGGCGGACCGGGACCGGCTTGGGACCTTCACCGCCCTCTATCCGGTTCCTACCGTCCGGGGCGGACGGCCTCCGCGTCGTGACGGCACGGTGTCGTCCACCGACCATCCCTCACGACAGGTGGTGACCTGATACATGAGCACCGAGACCCCGCCGAGGGACGATCCGGCCGCCGGCTCGTACCTCGCGGTCGAACAGAGTCCCGAGTTCGCCAGCCTCCGCAAGGCGCTCCGTAACTTCGTGTTTCCGATGACCGTGGCGTTCTTCGTCTGGTACGCGCTGTACGTGATCCTGTCGGCCTACGCGCGCGACTTCATGGGCGTGAAGATCGTGGGCCACATCAACGTGGCGCTCGTGTTCGGGCTGCTGCAGTTCGTGTCCACGTTCCTCATCGCCTGGCTGTACTCCCGGTACGCCAGCCGCCGGATCGACCCGCTCGCCGAGCAGCTCAAGGCGCGGGTGGAAGAAGGAGCCCGCCGATGAACCCCATCCTGCTCGCGGCCGACAGCGGCAGCTCGGCCCGCAGCCTCACGATCACCCTGTTCGTGATCTTCGTGCTGATCACGCTCGGGATCACGGTCTGGGCCAGCCGGCAGACCCGCAACGCGACCGACTTCTACGCGGGCGGCCGCTCGTTCACCGGTTTCCAGAACGGCATGGCGATCGGCGGCGACTACATGTCCGCCGCCAGCTTCCTCGGCATCGCCGGCATCATCGCGCTGAGCGGCTACGACGGCTTCCTGTACTCGATCGGCTTCCTGGTGGCGTGGCTGGTCGCGCTGCTGCTCGTCGCGGAGCTGCTGCGGAACTCCGGCAAGTACACGATGGCCGACGTGCTGGCGTTCCGGATGCGGCAGCGGCCGGTACGTACCGCCGCCGCGGTCTCCACGATCACCGTGTCGATCTTCTACCTGCTCGCCCAGATGGTCGGTGCGGGTGCGCTGGTCGCGCTGCTGCTGGGGATCAAGCCGGGTGAGACCTTCCTCGGCATGGACGCCGACACGGCCAAGGTCGCGACGATCGTCTTCGTCGGGGTGCTGATGATCGTGTACGTCGTCGTCGGTGGCATGAAGGGCACCACGTACGTGCAGATCGTCAAGGCCTTCATGCTGATGTGCGGCGCGATCCTGATGACGCTGCTGGTGCTCGCCGTGTACAAGTTCAACCTGTCCAGCCTGCTGGGCGAGGCGGCCACGAAGTCCGGCAAGGGCGCCGCGTTCCTGGAGCCGGGTCTGCGGTACGGCAAGGAGGTCGCCGGCGACCCGACGCAGACCTTCTACAACAAGATGGACCTGCTCTCGCTCGGCATCGCGCTGGTGCTGGGCACGGCCGGCCTGCCGCACATCCTGACCCGGTTCTACACCGTGCCGACCGCCCGCGACGCCCGCAAGAGCGTGCTCTGGGCGATCGGTCTGATCGGCGCGTTCTACCTGATGACCCTCGCGCTGGGCTTCGGCGCGGCGGCGCTGGTGGGCGGCGCGGCGATCACCAAGCAGGACAAGGCCGGCAACACCGCGGCCCCGCAGCTCGCCCAGGCCCTGGGCGAGAAGTACCTGGGCGGCGGTACCGGCGGCTCGGTCATGCTCGCGGTGATCGCGGCGGTCGCGTTCGCCACGATCCTCGCCGTGGTGGCCGGCCTGACGCTGGCCTCCTCGTCGTCGCTGGCGCACGACTTCTACGCCAACGTCCTCAAGCGCGGGCAGACGTCGGAGCGCCAGGAGGTCCAGGTCGCCCGGATCTCGGCGTTCATCATCGGCGCCGTGTCGATCGGTCTGGCGATCTTCGCCCAGAGCCTGAACGTGGCGTTCCTGGTGGCGCTGGCGTTCGCGGTCGCCGCGTCGGGCAACCTGCCGGCGATCCTGTACTCGCTGTTCTGGAAGCGGTTCAACACGGCCGGTGCCACGGCGGCGATCTACGGCGGTCTGGTCTCCGCCGTACTGCTGGTGTTCTTCTCCCCGGTCGTGTCCGGCTCGCCGACGGCGATGTTCCCGCACAACGACTGGCACTGGTTCCCGCTGAGCAACCCGGGTCTGATCTCGATCCCGATCGGGTTCCTGTGCGGCTGGCTGGGCACGCTGCTGTCCCGCGAGCCCGCCGACGAGGCGAAGTACGCCGAGATGGAGGTCCGTTCGCTGACCGGTGCCGGAGCGCACTGAGCGACGATTCACCAACGGGCGGGCCGGTTCGAACCGGCCCGCCCTTCGCGTCATCGGGTGCCGTCACCGGCCCGCCCCGTGCTTCGCCGGCCCCGTTGTCCGACGGTAGGCTCTCCCGCATGGCGGATGCGCGACAGTACGGAGAAGGTCACCGGATCCTGGTTACCGGAGGTGCCGGGTTCGTCCCCTCACATCTGGTGGACGCGTTGCTGGCCCGCGGCGCCGAGGTCGTCGCGGTCGACAACTTCATCACCGGTAGCAAGGACAACGTCGCCCACCTCGCCGACCACCCTCGGTTCACGCTGGTCGAGGCGGACGTCTCCCAGCCGCTGCCGTCGGACGTCCCGGCGCTCGCCGCCCGGTTCGACGCGATCATGCATTTCGCCTCCCCCGCCAGCCCGACCGACTTCGCCCAGATCCCGGTCGAGATCCTGCGGGTCGGCTCCGTCGCGACGCTGCAGTTGCTCGACCGCGCCGTCGCCGACCGGGCCCGCTTCGTCATGGCGTCCACCTCCGAGGCGTACGGCGACCCGCTGACGCACCCGCAGCCGGAGACCTACTGGGGCAACGTCAACCCGATCGGCGTGCGCAGCGTGTACGACGAGGCGAAGCGCTTCTCCGAGGCGGCGACCATGGGGTACCACCGCTTCCACGGCCTCGACGTCGGCATCGTGCGCATCTTCAACACGTACGGGCCGCGGATGCGCCCGGACGACGGCCGAGCCATCCCGACCTTCATCTCGCAGGCGATGCGGGGCGAGCCGATCACGGTGCACGGTACCGGCACGCAGACCCGCTCGGTCTGCTACGTCGACGATCTCGTCCGGGGCATCGTGGCGCTGCTGGACTCGGGCGAGACCGGCCCGATCAACTGCGGTACCGAGCACGAGATGACGATGCGGCAGCTGGCCGAGACGATCGTCCGGCTCACCGGAAGCTCCTCGGAGATCACGTACGTCCCGCGCCCCGCCGACGACCCGGAGAAGCGCCGGCCGGATCTCACCCGGGCCCGCACGCTGCTCGGGTACGAGCCGACCGTCGGCCCCGAGGAGGGCCTGCGGCGCACGATCGACTACTTCGCCGGCCGGGCCTGACAACCCTTCGTTTGTACGAGAGACGAATAGACCTGGCGCTTGGACTGGCGTCACCTACGTAGGCTGATGCCATGTCCTCCCCGACTTACCGCAGTGGCAGCTCCAGCGGCAGCGCCTCGGTACCCAGTGGCCCCTCCACGTACCGGGGCAGCGGCAGGGCCCAGGTTCCTCCCCGTAGGGGGGATTACGGCCCGGTGCCTTCGCAGGGCCGTGGCGGGCCTCCGCCGCACGGCCCCGGAGGCCCGCCACGGGGCCCCGGTGGCGAGCCGTACCGTCGTGGCCCCCGGCCCCGCTGGGGACGGATCGCGCTGGTCGGCCTCGTCGCGCTGTTGATGGTGGCGGGTCTCGGTCTCGGTGGCGCGTTCCTGTACTACCGCAGTCTGGACTCGGGGCTGCAGCGCACCGACGCGTTCTCCAAGATCTCCGGAGCGCGGCCGCCGGCCGCCCCCGCCGGGGCCGAGAACATCCTGATGCTGGGTAGCGACTCGCGGGATCCGGAGAACAAGGCCAAACCGGGGCAGTGGCGCACCGACACCATGATCCTGGTGCACGTGAGCGCCGACCATCAGAAGGCCTACCTGATCTCGATCCCGCGCGACCTGTACGTCCATATCCCCGAGAGCCCCACCAACCCGGAGTTCGGTAACACCAACGCGAAGATCAACGCGGCGTTCGCGTGGGGTGGGGTTCCGCTCGCGGTACAGGCACTGGAGGGCTACACCGAGGTGCGCATCGACCACGTGGTGCTGGTCGACTTCGGCGGCTTCCAGCAGGTCACGGATGCGCTCGGCGGGGTCGACCTGAACATCGAGCAGTCCATCACGTCGATCCACAAGCCGTTCCGGCACTTCGACAAGGGCGTTCAGCACCTCAACGGCGCCGAGGCGCTGGACTACGTACGCCAGCGCTACCAGTTCCCCGACGGCGACTTCGGCCGGATGCGCCACCAGCAGCAGTTCATGAAGGCGCTGCTGGACAAGGCGACCAGTACCGGCACCATGAGCAACCCGTTCAAGCTCAAGGCGTTCCTGGACTCGGTGACCAAGGCGATGACGGTCGACAACGACTTCTCGCTCGCCGGCACCGCGTGGTCGTTCCGCAGCCTCACCAGCAAGGACCTGACGTTCATGGTCAGCCCGAACCGGGGCTCGGGAACGGTGAACGGCGAGAGCGTGGTCCTCTCCGACAAGAACAAGGCCCTGTCGCTGTACGACGCGGTGGCCAAGGACACGGTGAGCGACTGGGTCGCCCAGAACGGCACATCGGCCAAACCGGGTCAGTAGCCCACAGGACACCTACCAAAGGGAGTGCCTCCGGCAAGAGCGGAGGTGCTCCTTTTGGTATTTCGTGCCCCTGTCTCCCGTATTGGGAGCGTCGCGCAAGTCCTTCACGATCCGTACAGTCACACCGGACATAGATCAGACGTTGTACGAGCAGGAGGGCGGATGCAGCAGACCTCGAGCCGCCGATCGACGACCTACGGCCGGCCGGCGGTCGCACCGGGGTCGGCGCCGGTGCAGGGGCCGGGGCGGCAATCGGCACCGCCGTCGGCGCGTCCGGCCACCCCGGCGTCCGCGACCCCGGCGCCGCGCCGGCGCGACCCGCTCTGGGCGCGACTCCTGGTCGCGCTCGGTGCCGTCCTGATGCTGGCCGCCGGGGGTTCGATCATCGGGGTCAAGGTGCTGGTCGGGCAGGCCAGCAGCGGGATCACGCAGGACGACCTGCTCCGCGGCGCGGCCGGCGGCCGGGTCTCGATCGAGGGTCCGCTCAACATCCTCCTGGTCGGCATCGACGAGCGACCGGACAACAACGAGCCGATCCGGTCGGACTCGATCATCATCGCCCACATCAACGCCGCGCACGACCAGGCGTACCTGGTGTCCATCCCGCGTGACCTGGCGGTCGAGATCCCGCCCTACCCGAGGACGGGCTACCGGGGCGGCCGGGAGAAGATCAACGCCGCGTTCGCGTTCGGCAGCCAGGGCAAGGGCGGCCGGGACGGCGGCTTCGAACTGCTCGCGCTGACGATCCAGAAGAACGTCGCGCCGGGGATCAAGTTCACCGGCGGCGCGATCGTCGACTTCGGTGGGTTCCAGGCGCTCGTCAACTCGCTCGGCGGCGTGAACATGTGCATCGACCAGCGGGTGACCTCGCACCACATCGGCACCGACCGGAACGGCAAGTTCCTGGCGCCGTCCAAGGGCGGGAAGCCGGTGGTGTACGAGCCCGGCTGCCGGCGCCTGGCGCCCTGGCAGGCGCTGGACTACGCGCGCCAGCGGTACGGGCTCCAGAACGGCGACTACGACCGCCAGCGCCACCAGCAGCAGTTCCTCAAGGCGATGCTGAAGGAGGCCAAGAAGCAGGGCGTTACCGCCAACCCGGTCAAGGCGCTGCGGATGATGGAGGCGGCCGGCAAGGCGTTCACGGTGGACCGGCAGGGCGTCCCGCTCGAGGACTGGTTGTACACGATGCGTAACGTGATCAACAATGACCCGCTGATGCTCAAGACCAACGGCGGCCAGGCCAACTCGGTCAAGCTCAACGCGGAGGACGCGGAGCAGTTGACGCCGGAGAGTGTCCAGATGTTCCGGGCGATGCGTGACGACACGCTCGACCGGTTCGTGGCGGACCATCCGACATTCGTATCGAGCGATGGTTCTATCGGCTGACCTGCGGGTACCGGTTCGGTCGGTCAAGCAGTCGTGATCATGAGATCGTGGCGGTCATCCCCTAGACTGGCAGCCAGTCCCGTGGGCTCGGCCACCTCGGTGTGTGCCGGCGCGGGTCGGCGTCGGCACGGGGAGCAGCGACGGGCACGGCACGGAACCAGAGCAAACCGGATGATGGGAACACCTCCGGGCAGTCGGCGTTGCCGCCGGCCGACGTGACGGGCGGCGATCCCGGCCCGGGTGACGTTGAGGGGGCATCCGCGTCCGAGGGGGAGCCCTCCGCCGGTCCGCCCCGTGAACCGTCCGACGACGCCGCGGCGGAGCTTGCCGAAAGTGCGGAGCCGGCCGAAACGACCGAGGCCGACGTAACCGTCGAGCTTGCCGCAGTGGCCGAGCACCCTGAAACGGGCGAGCCGGCGGACGGGCCCGAGCAGGACGGGACCGACGAGGCCGCCGAGACGCACGAGGCCGCCGGAACGGCGGCCGCGGCCTTGCCGCCGCCCGCCTCGCGCAAGCCACCCGGCCGCGATCCGCTGTGGGCCCGGCTGCTCATCGTCTTCGGCGCCCTGATGATCGTCGCCGCGAGCAGCGTCATCACCGCGACCGAGGTGCTGGCGAACCGCTACGACGCCGCGGTGAGGAAGGGCACGCTCCTCGCGCCACAGGCCCGGACGGGCGGCGAGGACGAGGCGCCGCGTACGCGGGTCACCGGCCCCCTCAACTACCTGCTCATCGGCTCCGACGCGCGGTCGGACGACCCGACGGCCGGGCAGCGCTCAGACACGATCATCATCGTGCACGTACCGTCCTCCATGGACCGGGCCTACCTGATCTCGGTCCCCAGGGACCTGCGGGTGCAGATCCCGCCGTTCCAGAAGACGGGCTTCCCGGGCGGCCGAGAGAAGATCAACGGTGCGTTCGAGTACGGCGGTGGCGGCGAGGGCGGCGTCCAACTGCTGTCCACCACCCTCCACGACCTGACCGGCATCGAGTTCGACGGCGCCGCCGTGGTCGACTTCGGTGGCTTCGAGAAGGTCGTCAGGCAGCTCGGCGGGGTCAACATGTGCATCGACGAGCGCACCGAGTCCCAGCACATCGGCCATGACAAGAAAGGCGCGTTCCTGGCGCCGTGGTACGGGCCGGAGGGCTCCTACCGCAACTACGAGAGCACGCCCGAGGTCTACGAGCCCGGCTGCCGGCGGCTGGAGCCCTGGCAGGCGTTGGACTACTCGCGCCAGCGCAAGAGCATCCCGGACGGCGACTACGGCCGCCAGCGCCACCAGCAGCAACTACTGAAGGCGATCTTCGACGAGGCGCGCCGCCAGGGCGTGGCCACCAGCCCGCGCAAACTCGACTCACTGATCCGTTCGGTGGGTTCCTCGCTGACCGTCGACACCGGCGGATTGGACCTGGCCGACCTCGTGTACGCCCTGCGCGGCATCAACCCCGGTGATCTGGCCGGGATCAAGGTGCCGTCCGAGCCGCAGGAAATCGGCGGCATCTCGTACGTGGTGGCGTTCGAGGAGCAGGCCACCGCGCTGTACGAGGCGACCCGCCGCGACCGCCTCGACCTCTGGGTCCAGACGTACACGAACTGGGTCAACAGCCTGTGATCTGGCCCCGAAGGCACCCGAGTGGCCGGTCAGGCTCTAAGCTTGCGAACGTGTTTGGGCACAATCAGGTCCCCGGGATCGGCGCCGCCGAGGTGCCGGCCGAGGCCTACCTGCTGGATGTACGCGAGAACGACGAGTGGGTCGCGGGCCATGCTCCCGAGGCCCACCACGTACCGATGCACACGATCCCGGCCAGGCTGGACGAGATTCCGGTGGACCGGGACGTGGTCGTGGTCTGCCGGTCCGGCGGGCGCTCGGCGCAGGTCGTCGCGTATCTGCTCCAGTCCGGACGGGACAACGTCCGCAACCTGGACGGCGGCATGACCGCGTGGGCGCGGGCCGGCCGGCCGATGGTGAACGAGGACGGCGGCACGCCGCAGGTCGCCTGAGGTGGCAGCGAACCTGCCGTCCAGGAACCGCGCGACCCGAGTGCCGGCACCGACCCCGGTGAAGCGGCCGCTGGTGTTCGCCCACCGCGGCTCGTCGGTCGCCGAGCCGGAGCACACCCTCACGGCGTACCTGCGCGCGATCGAGGAGGGCGCCGACGGGGTCGAGTGCGACGTCCGCCTGACCCGCGACGGCCAACTGGTGTGCGTGCACGACCGGCGGCTGGAGCGCACCAGCAACGGGCAGGGGCTGGTCAGTACCCGTACCCTCGCCGAGCTGGGTGAGCTGGACTTCGGCTCCTGGCACCCGGGCCCCGGCGAGGACGACGACCTGGTGTACGACGTCACCGCCGACGGCCGGGCCCGCGTCCTCACGCTCGACCGGCTGCTCACGGCCGTCCACGAGGCCAACCGGCCGATGCGGCTGCTGATCGAGACCAAACACCCCAGCCGGTACGGGCCGGCGGTCGAGGAGAAGGTCGTCGAGGCGTTACGCCGGTACGGGGTGCACGAGCCCCGGCGGGGGCACCCCGTCGAGGTCTCGGTGATGTCGTTCTCGGCGCTCGCGGTACGCCGTACCCGTCGCCTGGCGCCCCTGCTGCCCACGGTGATGCTGATGGACCTGCTGCCGGCGGGCCTGCGAGGGGGCCGGCTGCCGTTCGGCTCGCGCGTCGGCGGCCCCGGCGTCCGTCTGCTGCGCGCCCACCCCGAGCTGGTGCAGCGGCTTCACGACCGGGGCCACCAGGTGTACGTGTGGACCGTGAACGAGGCGGCCGACGTCGACCTCATGATCGAGCTGGGCGTGGAGGGGGTCATCAGCGACCGGCCGGGGTTCGTGCGGCGACGGCTGGACGAGCTTGGCCTACCGCCCGCCTGAGCGGCCGGGCAGACTCGGCAGCATGTCCGTCTCCGCCTCCCCCGCCGAGCCCCTCGATCCCGTGGCGCTGCTCGACCGCCTGACCGACCTGATCGACTTCGCCGAGCGCAGTGAGGGCGCCCTGCCCGTACTGCAGCGCATCGTCGACCTGGCCGCCGACGCGACCGGCGGGACGGGTGCGGCGTTCGTCGGGTACGGCCCCTCGGGTGGTCATGTGGTCGCGGCCACCAGCCTGTTGACCTGGGCGGTAGGGCTGCCGATCGACGTGTCCGACCCCGAGGTGCTGGCGAAGCTCGCCGCGGTGAGCAGCGAGCAGACCTGCATCGGCGAGGTGCCGCCGGAGATGGCCGGCCCCATCCGCGGGAGCGGGATCGAGCGGGTCCTCTCCGCCGCCGGTACGGTGGCCGGCTCGCTGGTCGGCTCGCTGCATGTGTGCTTCCCCGACACCGACGGCTCCGCCGAGGCCCACCAGACCGCCGCGATGCGTGTGCTGGCCGCGGCGGCCGCCCGGGCCTACCGGTGGAACACCGACCCGGACGGGTCCGCGCCGGACCGGCCGGGTGCGGTGGTGACGCCCGAATCACAGGAGCGCGAGCGGGGCCGCGACCTCTTCATCGCGATGACCAGCCATGAGCTGCGCACTCCGGTCACGGTGATCAAGGGGTACGCGGACACGCTGGTCGAGCGGTGGGACTCGCTGGACGACCCGGCACGCCGGGAGGCCGTGCACGTCGTCTGGCAGCGCGCGCGGGAACTGGCCCGGCTGGTCGACCGCCTGTTGAACGCGGCGAGCGACCTCACCGGTGTGCGCGACGGCTCGGCCGCAACGCCGTTCGACCCCGCCCGGGTCCTGCGGGACGCCGTCGGCGAGCTCGCCCCCGAGCTGCGCCGCAACCTGCGGGTTGACCTACCCGACAGGCTGCCGAAGGTACGGGTGGACCGGGCCGGGTTCTCCACCGTTCTGACGGAACTGGTGACCAATGCGTGCAAGTACTCCCCGGACCGGGTAGATGTGGAGTTGACCGCCGGTGCGGACGGGTACACGGTCTGGATCAAGGTTGCCGACCGTGGCCTGGGGATCCGGTCGGAGCACGCCGAACGCGCCTTCGAGCGGTTCTGGCAACTTGAACGGGATGATCAGCGACAATACGGTGGGGTCGGCCTCGGGCTGTACCTCGTCCGGAAGATCGTCGAAAGACAGAACGGGTGGGTCAGTCTGCGCCCGCGCAAGGGCGGCGGAGCCGTCGCCGAGGTGCGGCTGCCCCGTGCCGACGCGGTGACGGAGTGACATGAGCAAGCGAGGCGCCGGTATGAGCACGCGTACCACCGAAGCGGAGCGCGTGTGGTGCGTGGTCGTCCCGCACCACGCGGAGGGCGCCCGCCTGGCCCGCCGCCGGTTGGCCGCGAGCCTTGACGGGCTGATGCCGGCGATGACGCGGTCGGACGCGGTCGCTGTCGCGGCCGAACTGGTCGGCAACTCCGTACGCCACGCCTCGCCCCTGCCCGGCGGCGTGGTCCGGGTGGCGTGGCGGCTGCTGTTCTCCGGTGGCCTCGAGATCCGGGTGACCGACGGCGGCGCCCTGACCGCGCCGACCGAACGCCAGGTCTCGGCCGACTCGCCCGACGGGCGTGGGTTGGCGATCGTCTCCGCGCTCTCCGAGCGGTGGGGAGTCGACCGGGACGGCCTCGGCCAGTGCGTCTGGGCCCGGCTCACGGCCTCGGCGGACGCCGTCGACGCGGCCGACCTTGCCGGCGCGCCGGTGTGAACCGACCCGGATGCGGGCCATACGGGGCCGCAGGGCCTAGGCTGGGTCGCCGTGAGCAAGCGTGCCAGGAACTCGCGTACCGGTACCGACGCCCCGAAGCGTCAGAAGGTCCGCGACATCTTCGTCCCCCGTCCGTTCGCCGGCCTGACCGACGAGGCCGAGTGGATCGCTCTGCGTGAGCTGATCCCGGCTGCCACCGCCCCGCTCAAGCTCAAGCCCGAGCTTGTCGAGCAGTACGGCGGCCGCGAGATCACCCTCGCGACCGTGCTGCCGATGGCCTGGCCGGCCATGACCAAGCCGGACGGCCGGATCTTCATCGGCCTGCAGCGGCACGTCCAGTCCGGCGACGTGTCCCGCGACCTGGCGGTGGCCCTGCTGCGGGCGCTGGAGACCGAACCGGGCGCCACGGTCGGCGTACCGGCGCTGCCCGGTGAGGGGCCGCGGTTGCAGGACGTCCTCGACGACGGTCCGCTCGAGGTCACGCTGCACGACAGCTACGAGTTCTGGCTGGACCCCGGGGCGACCGAGGACCCGAACGTGCAGGCGTCGCTGGAGCGGGCGAACGCCGCGATCTACCCGACGGTACGGCTCTCGGCCGCGCCGGCCGTGTACTGGTGCCGGATGCCGGACCGGGCCCACGTGCGGTGGGTCCTGACCGACGACGAGGACCGGGCCTTGGACGCGCTCGCCCGGCTGTCGGCGGCCGGTGGTCTGCCGCTGGCCGAGGGCACGAAGTTCGCCGGCATGTTCCGGGCGCACGGCCTGCTCGTACCCGTGTGGGACCTGCCTGTCGAGCCGGAGGGCCGGGAGTGGGAGGCGCCGGTGGCGGAGTTCGCCAAGCGGTACGCCGAGGCGCTGGCCGTGACGGAGCCGTTGACCTCCGCCGAGCGCCGGTCCCGCCAGGGCCTGCTGGGCCGCCAGTTCACCCTGCGCTGACGGCCCGCACGGCGCTCAGGACAGGCTGATCGGGGCGCGGTTCACCGGGGCGGACATGCAGCGCGGGCCACCCCGCCCGGACCCCAGCTCCGAGCCGCTGATCCGGATGACCTCGATGCCGGCCCGTTCGAGCTGGGCGTTGGTCTCGACGTTGCGCTCGTAGGCCACGCACAGGCGGGGCGCGATGGCGAGGGTGTTGTTGCCGTCGTCCCACTGCTCCCGTTCGGCCGTGACGGGGTCGAGGCCGGTGTCGATCACGCGCAGCGTGTCGATGCCGAGCGCCTTCGCCGCCGCGGTGAGGAACGGCTCCGGCGGGAACAGCCGTAGCTCCTCGCCGTCGCCGTCACCAGGGGTGACGGTCCAGGCCTCCAGGGTGTCGGCCATGTTCGGGTACATCACGACGGCGTCGACGTCGACCATGGTGCACACCGTGTCCAGGTGCATCGTGGCGCGCTCCTGGGCGATCGGTACGACCAGGACGGTGTGCGCCAGTCCGCGCGCGAAGCAGCGACGGGCCAACCGCTCGGCGCCGGCCGGGCGGGTCCGTTCACCGACCCCGACGGCGATCACCCCGGAGCCCAGGAGCAGCACGTCGCCGCCCTCGAGGTGTTCGAGCCCCGGCTCGTACACCAGCGGGGTCCCGGCGAACCGCGGGTGGTGGCGGTAGATCGCGTGGGTCAGCGTCGTCTCCCGGCCGCGGGCCGGCATGGCGAGGCTGGTCACCGCGGCCTCACCGCCCACCCAGACCGAGGAGTCGCGGGTGAACAGCAGGTTGGGCAGCGGGTCGATGATGAAATCGTGCCGGTCCAGCAGCGAGTACACGATGCCGCTGCCGGTGCGTAGCTCCTCGTGGGCCAGCCCGGCCATCAGGACGTCGGCGAGGCTCGCCGCGTCCAGGTCGTCGAGGTGCGCGGCGACCTCGGCGCGCAGGGTGTCGCCCAGTCGGACGTCGGAGAGGACGGCCTCGGTCAACTCGGCCCGGGCGGCCGGCATGCCGAGCACCTCGGTGACCAAGTCGGCCAGGTACAGCACCTCGACGCCGTGGCCGCGCAGCGCGGCGGCGAACTGATCATGCTCTTCCTGGGCCCGGCCGACCCACGGGATACCGTCGAAGAGGAGCGAGTCGTTGTTGCGGGGGGTCAGTCGCGCGAGCTCCCGACCCGGCCGGTGGAGCAGCACGGTGCCGAGGCGGCCGACTTCGTTGTCGACGTAGTGGTTCACAAGCAATCACCCTATCGGGTAGTCCGATATCGCCCATCTGGGCACGATGTGAATCAAGAACTTCGCGTGAATGAGGCATTCATCCGTACTCATCGGTGTCTCACTCATCGATGATCGTGTACGTTGACACGTAACGTGATGGCACAGGCACAGTCCGGCGCGACGTGGGAGGTGCGCGATGACGAGTTTCCTCCATACCAGCGATGGTCCAGACCTTCGATCTCCTGCCGAAGGGTACGCATCATCCGGGCACACCATGGAGGGACGGCCGTCCGCATTGGAGTGGCTTCGCGGCCGACGCGCGGAGCGGGAGAGCCGGCGCGCCGAGATCGCCCACCAACGGGCCGCGCAGCGACTGGAGGCCATCGGCCACAACTGGCGGGTACTCGATCTCCAGGCCGCGGCCGGCTCGGACCGGATGAACTTCCTCGCGGTCGGGCCGGGCGGCATTTTCGCGGTCACGGTCAAGGATCACGGGCGCAGCCGGGTCAGCTTCGCCGGCGACGTGGTGCAGATCGACGGGCGCCGGCCCAAGTACGTACAGGAGGCCCGCCGGGTCGCCAAGCGCGCGGCGACGGCACTGACGCGCATCGCCGGCATCTCGGTACCGGTGATCCCCGTGCTGGCGTTCGCCGGCAGCGGGACGATCACCGCGTACGGCCTGCCCAAGGGTGTGATCATCTCGTCGTACCAGGAGCTGGGGCGGGTGCTCAACGCGCGCGGCCAGCGGCTCGCGCCCGGTACGGTCGAGAAGCTGTACGCCCTGGCGGCGGACCCGGCGACGTGGTTCAACCCGCCGTACGTTCCGCTTGCGGAGCGGTACCGGTGGTACCCGGAGGGTGACAGTTCCGCCGCGAAGCAACCCTGACAAGAGATCGTTGGCCGGGTAATCTCAGTTCGCATGGCGCCCTGTAGTGTCACCCGCCCGACCGTCCGACGGCGCCCCGCTATTGCCGGAGTGCGCGATTATCCGACCCGGACCCTCGTCACCAGTGGCACGGCGCCGGATCGAGAGCCGATGATGGACAGGCTCTGCGAACCGCTGCGCGTCCTGGCCGCCTGAGGAGGCGCCGTGCCTCACGTCGAACTGTCGCTGTCCGAGCCCGCGGAGTCGCGGCGCCTGTCGGACCGGTCGCCCCTGGGTCGGTGGGCGAAGGCGGTGAAGGACGCGGCCGAGCCGTGCCTCGTCATCAACGCGAAAGGTCGGGTCATCACGCTGTCCCCGGCATGCCAGAGCATGTTCGACCTGGAGGAGCCGACCACCGGCCGGTACCTGCTCGACGTCCTGCGCCTGTTCGACTTCTCCAGCCCGGGTGGCGCGCTCAGCCACGGCGAGGCGAGGAAGATGCCGTCGCTCCTGGCCGTCGACTCCGGTCGGCTGGCCCGCGGTCTGCTGCGCGTCCAGTGTGACGACGGGTTGTGCACTGTGGATGCCGTCGCCACCCCGCTGCGGGACGCCGATAGCGAGCTGGTCGGCTCGCTCACATTCTTCTGCCCCGTCTGAACCTCCTCGCGGTCCTTTTCGTCCACTCTCGACGGGCAATCGAGCCCGCCATATGTCGCGTAGATCCCACGAACCGGTTTCTCGCTGGGATCCGCGACCGGTTGGCCCGTACTCTCCTTGCATGTTGCACCTGGAGCTGCTGCGCGAGGAGTACGCCGTCTGCCGCCTGCCGGCCGGCTCCCCTCTGCCGCAGAGTCTCCTGGCGAACACGGACCGAGACCAGGTGGTCTCGGTGACGTGGACCCCCGAAGAGGTGTCGATCATGTGCCCGGCCTCGTGCGCGCCCGAGGGCGCCGCGGTGGAGACGCCGTGGCGCTGCTTCCGGGTCGCCGGGCCGGTCAACCTCGCCCTCACCGGCATCCTCGCCTCGATCGTGAGCCCGCTGGCCGACGCCCGGGTCAATATCTTCGCGTTCTCCACATTCGACACCGACTATCTTCTGGTGCCATCGGTCCGGTTGGCCGAGGCGGTCACCGCCCTCACCGCGGCGGGGCATCGCGTCTCCGGCTAGCCGGCCTCAGACCGGCCGGACGGGGAGGGATCGTGAGCGAGTCGAAGGCACCGACCGGCGCGGCGCTCACGGCGGCGGTGGCGACGATCGTGATGGCGACGGCCGGCTGCGGCCGGGTCGAGCCCCTCCCGAGGCCGCACGCGAGTCCGTCGACGCCGCCCGGCCCGGCGATGTCGCCGAGCGACGAGAACCCGTACCCCACGATGCCGGAGCCTTCGTACCCCGGACCGGCGACCACCGCGCCGACGGATGTCACCGCGTCGCCCTGCGCCGGCCGGCCGAGCGCCAGCCAGGTGATCACGGCGCTGCGCCGGGACCCCGACCTGCGGCCGCCGAGCACGAGTCCCCGCGTGGTCGCCGGGCCGGTCTGCGCGGGCTCATGGCAGTACACCCTGCTGGACTTCCCGGGCCAGGGCCGGCTACAGGTGGTGTCGCGCGGCGGCGCCGACTCGCTCACGATCGTGACGGCCGGCACGTACGTATGTACGCCGGAGGTCAAGGGCGCGGCGCCGGCCGGCATCGTCGCCGCCGCACACTGCCAGTAGGCGGGATACGCTCCTCGACGTCAGACTGAGAGAGGGACCGCACCATGCCCGGCGTACCGTCGACCCGCTTCGTCTATCTCGGCCCCGAGGGCACCTTCACCGAGCAGGCGCTGCGTACGATCCCGGCCGCGGAGCGCGGCACCCGTACCCCGGCGCGCAGCGTGCCGGAGGCGCTGGACGCGGTCCGCGCCGGTGACGCCGACGCGGCGCTGGTACCGCTGGAGAACTCGATCGGCGGCCAGGTCGGAGTCACCCTCGACGAGCTGGCCGACGGGGCGCCGCTCGTGATCACCCGCGAGGTCGTGATCCCGGTGCAGTTCGTGCTCGGCGCGCGGGCCGAGCTGGCCCTCGACGGAATCCGGTCCATCGCCGCCCACCCGCAGGCGAGCGCGCAGTGCCGGCGGTGGCTGCAGGCGCACGTACCGTCGGCCACCGTGGTCGACGCGCTCTCCAACGGGGCGGCGGCGCAGGCCGCCGCGGCCGGGGAGTACGACGCGGCGATCTGCGCGCCGATCGGCGCGGGTCGGGAACGGTTGGCCGTGCTGGCCAAGGACATCGCCGACCACCCCGACGCCGTCACCCGGTTCGCGCTCGTGTCGCGGCCCGGCCCGCCGCCCCAGCCGACCGGGAACGACCTGACCACCCTCGCGGTGTACATCGCGCACGACCGGGTCGGGGCGCTGCTCGCGGTCCTCACCGAGCTCGCGGTACGCGGGGTCAACCTGACCCGGATCGAGTCCCGCCCGACCGGCGAGCGGCTCGGTCGGTACGTGTTCTTTCTGGACTGCTCGGGTCACGTGGCCGAGGTACGGATGGGCGAGGCGCTGCAGGGCCTGCGCCGGGTCTGCGCCGAAGTTCGCTTCCTCGGCTCGTACCCGCGGGCCGGGGCGGACCGCCCGGCGCCCACGCCGCCGGGCGCCTCGGACGCGGACTTCGCCGACGCCGCCGCCTGGCTGGCCCGGATCCGTGCCGGCGAGCCGTCCTAGCAAAGATCGGCACAACGCGGGATCGGCACAACTTCGGCGAAGTTGTGCCGATCCTGCCGGTCCCGCCGGGGTCAGTCGAAGATGCCGCCGAGCAGACCGCCGCCCTGGTTCTGCTGCCCACCGCCGTTGCCGCCCAGCCCGCCGGGGAACTCCTCCGACGGCTGTACGACCACGAAGCCCTGGCCGGCGAAGCTCATCGTGAACGCCTCACCCGTGGTACGGCCCAGCAGCGTGCCGATGCCGATCTGGTCGGCGCGGTGGTAGCCGGTCTGCAGACTCGTCGACCAGCAGATCGCCGCCTGCGGGTCGGCGTAGGTGGGCGCGTCGACGTTCAGGACCACCGGCGTGCCCTCGGTCGTGATGGCGATCCGACCGTGGCCCGAGAAGACGCAGTTGAACATGCCGGCGCTGGAGAACATGCCCAGGCCCTGGACCATCTTGATGTCGTACTTCAGCGTCGGCTCGAACGCGAGCACGTTGGAGCCGTTGATCGTGACGGAGTCGCCCGGCTCCAGGTCGATCAGGTGGACGTCGGCCGCGCGGTTGGCGAGGAAGAGGTCGCCGCGACCGGCGATCTTCATCAGGGGTACGCCCTCACCGGTCAGCTTCTGCTTGAGCCACTTGCCCATGCCACCCGAGCCCAGCGCCTGGAACTGCATCTGTCCCTGGTAGGCGACCATCGAGCCGGTCCGGGCCATGATCTCGCCGTTGAGCTCGACCTTGAGCATCTTGGAGTTCTGCAGCCGTAGGCCGGGCTGCTCGGACTCCTTCTCCATGTTTTCGGCGGCAAACAGTGCGCTGCGCATCGATCTCTTTCCTTCCGGTGGGTACCTCGCCCGCCACGATAGGTGACGGCGTCAACCGTCAGCCCCAGCCGAGCTCGTGCAGCCGCGCGTCGTCGATACCGAAGTGGTGGGCGATCTCGTGTACCACCGTCACCGCGACCTCCTCGACGACGTCGTCGTCGGTCTCGCAGATGGCGAGGATGGGGTTGCGGTAGATGAGGATGCGGTCGGGGAGCACGCCGGAGTAGTCCCAGCCGCGCTCGGTGAGGGCGTACCCCTCGTAGATGCCCAGCAACCCCGGCTCGTCCGGGGGCGGGTCGTCCTCGACCAGGATCACGACGTTGTCCATCAGCCCGAGCAGCTCGGCGGGCACCTCGTCGAGCGCCTCACCCACGAGCTCCTCGAACCGGGGGCGGGTCATCTCAACCGGCACGTGCGTATTGTGCCCGCCCGGCGCCGGGACGGGAACCGTAGACACGGTGGCGCCCCACGCGATCGTCGCGTGGGGCGCCACCGAGCCGGAGCGGTCAGACGAGCGTGGCGTCGAGCGTGATGTCGACGGCCGCCAGCGCCTTGGAGACGGGGCAGTTGGCCTTTGCCTGCTCGGCCAGCTTCTGGAACTCGTCGGAGTTGACGCCGGGCACGTCGGCGCGGGTGACCAGATCGATGCGGGTGATCCCGAAACCGGCGTCGGTCTTCTCGAGGTGGACCGATGCCTTGGTATCAACCGAGGTCGGTACGTGGCCGGCCTGCGACAGCATGTTCGAGAACGCCATCGAGAAACAGCCCGCGTGGGCTGCCGCGATGAGCTCCTCCGGGTTGGTGCCCTGACCGTTCTCGAACCGCGACGGGAACGAGTACGGCCCCTCGAAGGCGCCGGAGCCGAGGGCCATGGTGCCAGAGCCGTCTTTCAGCGAGCCCTGCCATTGGGCGGATGAGGTGCGAGTTGGCATAACTGCGACGCTAGCCGACCCGCTTCATGATCCTGAAGAGTTTGTTGGGTCATAGCCCACAAACTCGCCAGGATCATGAGAGGAGGGGAGTCTCGGTCGGTGTGGGCTCCAACGCTTTGGGTAGCCAACACCGCGCTGACCGGCAGTTTTATCCGAGGCAGGGTGATGTCGACCTCTGGCGTTGATCGGATGCGTTGATCCTGTGCGCCGATCGTGGCCGGTGGCGGTCGGCCAGGCGGTGACAGCGGCGGGCTGCGGGTGGGGATATGCCGCGCGACGCAGCGCTTGATGCCAGGGGACCGGGTGATGACAAACGACCACGTCCTGACCGTGGGGGTACTCGGCTCGTACGGCGGGATGAATCTCGGCGACGAGGCGATCCTGACGGGCCTGCTCTCCGATCTACGCCGCCGCCGACCAGACGCCCGGGTCCTGGTCTTCTCGCGTGACCCCGAGCACACCCGCCGGGCGTTCCCCGACGTCGATACGACCGGCTGGGAGGGGATGGACCGTGAAAGTAGAGGCCAGGCCGTGCGCCGGGTCGACCTGCTGGTCCTCGGCGGCGGCGGGATCCTCTACGACACGGAGGCCCGCCGTTACCTTCGGTTCGTCGCCGAGGCGCAGGAGTGCGGAGTGCCGGTGTTCGCGTACGCGTTGGGCGCCGGCCCGCTGACCGAGGAGCTCGACCGTGGGATGGCCCGTTCCATCCTGCACCGCTGCGTGGAGATCACCGTGCGCGACGAGGGCTCCAAGCTGGCGCTGGAGGACGCCGGGGTGCGGTGCCCGGTGGCGGTGACCGCCGATCCGGCGCTGCTGCTGAAGCCGGAGGAGTTCAACGGTGACGCGCTGGAGGGGGAGTGGCTACCCGACGGGCGGCGGTGGGTCGGCATGAGCGTGCGCGAACCGGGGCGCGCGGCGCACACCCTCGACGTCGACGCGTACCACCAGCTCCTGGCCCACGTCGGCGACTTCCTGGTCCACCGGCTCGGCGCCCACGTGCTGTTCGTTCCGATGGAGCGCCAGGACATCGGCCATGCCCACGGCGTGCTGTCGTACATGACCGCCGCGGACCGGTGCCGGGTGCTGCACGGCACCTACCGGCCCAGCGAGATCCTGGGCCTGATGCGCCACATCGACCTGGCCGTGGGTATGCGACTGCACTTCCTGATCTTCGCCGCGATGGCCGGGGTACCGATGCTGCCGCTGCCGTACGCCGGGAAGGTCTTCGACTTCGCCCAGCAGGTCGGCGCCCCGACGCTGCGTGGAGTGGTGCGCGAGGCAGCCGGCCCACTGCTGGCCGAGGTGGACCGGCTCTGGGACGAGCGACCGACGCGCGCCCAGGAGGTCGCGGTGAAGCTCGCGACGCTGCGCAAGCGGGCCACCGAGACCGGTGAGCGGCTGGGCGTCCAGTTGAACCGGATCGTGCCGGCTCCGGTCGTATGACCAGTCCGCAGTTGTGAAGATCACATCCGCCGGGCACGATCACAGGATGTCCTCCACGTACGACGTGATCGTGGTCGGCGGCGGTCACAACGGCCTCGTCGCCGCGGCGTACCTCGCCAAGGCGGGTCGCCGGGTGCTGGTCTGCGAGCGCCGGCACACGGTCGGCGGTGCCGCCGTCTCGGAGCACCCGTTCGGCCCCGACTTCACCGTGACCTCGCTGTCGTACGTGGTCAGCCTGCTGCCCCAGGACATGGTCCGCGACCTGAGGCTCGCCGAGCACGGCTACCACGTGTACCCGCAGGGGCCCTACTTCGCGCCCCGGCGCGACGGCCGTTACCTGTCGCTGCGGAACGACCCCGCGGAGCGGTACAAGGAGATCGCGAAGTTCTCCAGCAAGGACGCCGAGGCGTACGAGCGCTGGAACGCCTGGCTGGGTCACCTCGGCGGGCTGGTCGGACCGCTGCTGGAGTCGATACCGCCGAAGCTCGGCTCCAAGCGCCCGCGCGACCTGCTGGGGCAGGCGGCGCTGGCGGCCGGGCTGCGCAAGGTCGACGTACGCGCGGCCTTCGACCTGACCAGACTGTTCACCGCGAGCATCGCCGACCTGGCGGAGGAGCGGTTCTCCTCCGACGCGATGCGCGGGGTGCTCAGCGTGTCCGGGGTGATCGGCACCTGGGCGGGTCCGCGCAGCGCCGGCACGGCGTACGTGATGCTGCACCACCACGTCGGCGACACGGCCTGGGGCTTCCCCCGTGGCGGCATGGGCGGCGTGACGCGGGCGATCGCCGGCGCGGCCAGGACGTTCGGCGCCGAGATCCGGATCGAGGCGCCGGTCGCCCGCATCGACGTGGCCGACGGCAAGGTCCGCGGGGTCACGCTCGAATCCGGGGAGGAGATCTCCGCCGGCACCGTCATCACCACCGCCCACCCGAAGATCTCGTTCCTGCGGCTCGTCGAGCGGTCGCACCTGCCCGACGACTTCGTCGCCGACATCGAGTCGTGGCAGACCCGCTCGGGTACGGTCAAAATCAACTTCGCGGTCGACAAGCTGCCCACGTTCACCGCCCACCCCGACTACGACCCGTCGATCTACGGCGGCACGATCGCGCTGGCCGAGTCGCTCGACGACGTGGAGTACGCCTACCAGGAGGCGGTCGCGGGACGCGCCGCCGAGCTGCCGTTCGCCGACATCTGCATCCCCTCGGTCTTCGACGACTCGCTCGCGCCGCCCGGTCAGCACGTGGTCAGCGCGTTCACCCAGTGGGTGCCGCACACCTGGGCGGCGGATCCGCACCCGGACGAGTTGACGGCGTACGCCGACCGCCTGACCGCGCGGATCGAGACGGTCGCGCCGGGGTTCATCGACTCGATCATCGGTCGCCAGATCATCGGTCCGGACACCATGGAACGCGAGTACGGCCTGGTCGGCGGCAACATCTTCCACGGCGAACTGACCCCGGGACAACTGTTCCACTGCCGGCCGGCCGCCGGGTACGCCGACCTCCGCACCCCCGTACGCGGGCTCTACCAGGCCGGCTCGGCCACGCACGGCGGCGGTGGGGTGACCGGCATTCCCGGGCGCAACGTGGTGCGACAGGTGCTGGCCGACACCCGACGGTCCACCTGACGCGCCACGGGCCGGTATCGAAGTGGGCGGACGACCCTCCGAACGGTAAGCTCACGCATCGTGATTGACCTGCGCCTGCTGCGAGAAGACCCGGACCGGTTGCGCGCCAGCCAGCGCGCCCGCGGTGAGTCGGAGGGCGCCGTCGACGCGCTGCTCGCCGCCGACGAGGCCCGCCGGTCGGCGGTGTCCCGCTTCGAGGCGTTGCGCGCCGAGCAGAAGCAGCTCGGCAAGCAGATGCCGAAGGCGAAGGGCGAGGAGCGGGAAGCGCTGCTGGCCCGTACCAAGCAGCTGTCCCAGCAGGTGAAGGAGGCCGAGTCGGCGGCGAACGCCGCGGACGAGGCCCTTCGCCGCGCGCAGATGGCCGTGTCCAACGTCGTGGAGGAGGGTGCGCCCCCGGGCGGCGAGGACGACTTCGTCGTGCTGCGCGAGGTCGGGCGGAAACCCGAGATCGCCAACCCTCGCGATCACCTGGAGCTCGGTGAGGCGCTGGGCGCGATCGACGTCGAGCGCGGCGCGAAGGTGTCCGGCAGCCGGTTCTACTACCTGACCGGGGTCGGCGCGCTGCTGCAGATGGGGCTGCTCCAGCTCGCGATGCAACAGGCCGTCGAGCACGGGCTGACGCCGGTCGTACCGCCGGTGTTGGTCAAGCCGGAGTCGATGGAGGGCACCGGCTTCCTCGGCGCGCACGCCAGCGAGATCTACCGTCTCGAAGCTGACGACCTGTACCTCGTCGGCACGTCCGAGGTGCCGCTCGCGGCGTACCACAGCGGCGAGATCCTCGACCTGGACGGCCCGATGCGCTACGCCGGCTGGTCGACGTGCTTCCGGCGGGAGGCCGGCTCGTACGGCAAGGACGTGCGCGGAATCCTGCGGGTGCACCAGTTCGACAAGATCGAGATGTTCTCGTACGTGCGGCCCGAGGAGGCCCACGACGAGCACCTTCGGCTGCTGGCCTGGCAGGAGGAGATGCTCGCCAAGGTCGAGGTGCCCTACCGGGTGATCGACGTGGCCGCTGGCGACCTCGGATCGAGTGCGGCGCGCAAGTACGACATCGAGGCGTGGGTGCCGTCGCAGGGGCGGTACCGCGAGGTCACCTCGACGTCGAACTGCACCACGTTCCAGGCCCGGCGGCTCAACATCCGGTACCGCGACGCCGAGGGCCGGACGCAGACCGCGGCGACGCTGAACGGCACCCTCGCGACGACCCGCTGGCTGATCCCGATCCTGGAGAACCACCAGCAGCCGGACGGCTCGGTACGGGTACCCAAGGCCCTTCAGTCCTTCCTCGGCGGCCGGGACGTCATCGAGCCCCGCTAGATCGTCACAACGTCCGCACGGGAGGTCGTGGCCTCGGGACCACCCTGACACCACGACCTCCGATGCGGACGTCGGTCGATCTTCTGTGGCGACCTGTTGGAACGATCTTTGCTTGGAGTACGGGCGACGCCCCGGTAGGCGAGGTACGGTTGCTGCCCGCCCATGCCAGGAGGCGAGCATGACCGAGCAGAAGCCCAGGCCCGGCCTGCCCAAGCTGATCGCGACCGATCTCGATGGCACCCTGGTGCGCAGCGATGACACGGTCGGCCCGTACACCCATGAGGTGCTGGCGCGCGTCAAGGCGGCCGGCATCCCGATCGTCGGCGCCACCGGCCGCGGCCCCCGTTTGATCGAACTGGTCCGCGCCGACATCCCGGCGGCGGACTTCCTGGTGATGGGCGGCGGCAGCCGGGTCGTCGACCTGACCGACCCGGACACGCCGCTGGTGCTGCGCGACGAGCGGCTCGACGGCGAGGCCCTCGCCGACCTGCTCGCGACCCTGGAGCACGAGGTGGGTCCCCTCTCGGTCATGGTCGAGGCCGGTGACGAGTCGGGGGCGCCGCTGTGGGGGGACGTCCACCCGGCATGGCGCTACCCGGAGGTCGTGGAGGCGAGGGTACGCGCGGACGCGCTCACCGGTCGGGTGATCAAGGGGTTCGCCTACCACGACAGCTACGACGCCGACGAGTTGCTGGCGCTCGCCCGCCGGCTGATCGACCCCTCGGTCGCCACGGTCACCCAGGCCGGACTCGGGTACATCGAGATCTGTCCGCCCGGCGTCGACAAGGCCAGCGGTCTGGCCGTGGTGGCGCAGACCCTGGGCGTCGACCCCGACGACGTCCTCGTCTTCGGTGACATGCCCAACGACCTGCCGATGTTCGCCTGGGCCGGCTTCGCGCGCGTCGCCGTCGCCAACGCCCACGTGGACGTCCTCGCCGCGGCCGACCAGGTGACGCTCTCCAACGACGCCGACGGAGTAGCCGTCTACCTGGATGCGATCCTGGCTCCGATGACCGCGACGACCTTGACCCCGACGACCATGACCGCGACGCCGATGACCGCATGCTGAGAGCACGCCTGGTCGCCACGGACCTGGACGGAACGCTGGTACGGAACGACTTCACCATCGGGGCGCGTACCGTTGCCGCGCTGGTGCGGGTCGAGGCCCTCGGTAGCACCGTCGTGCTGGTCACGGGGCGCCCGATCCGGTGGCTGCCCCCGGCGTACGCGCACCTGCCGATCCGGCCGCTGGCCGTGGTCGCCAACGGCGCGGCCGTTTACGACCCGGTCGACGACAAGATCCTGCACACCACGCCGCTGTCGCCGGCCGCGCTGGCGGAGGCAGCCGCCCGGCTGCGGGCGGCCGTGCCCGGCGTACGGCTGGCGGTGGAGACCGACGGCGGCCGGGTGCTCCTGCACGAGCCGGCGTACCAGGTCGGCGGCTGGGAGGTCGACCACGACGGGGTGCACCCGGTGGAACCGGACCAGTTGGTCGCCCAGCCCGCGGTGAAGCTGCTGGTGAACGCCGGCCCGCAGGATCCGGAGGCGTTCAACGGGCTGGTCACCGGCCTGCTGGACGGGGTCGCGGAGGCGACCCACTCGTCGTCCAGCGGCATCGTCGAGGTGTCGGCGGCGGGGGTGACCAAGGCGGCCGGCCTGGCCTGGGTGGCCGACCGCCTCGGGGTGGCGCCGCACGAGGTGGTCGCATTCGGTGACATGCCCAACGACCTGCCCATGTTCGCCTGGGCAGGCCGCGGCGTCGCGGTCGCCAACGCGCACCCGTCGGTGCTCGCCGCCGCGGACGACGTGACCGAGGCGAACGACGCCGACGGGGTCGGTGCGTACCTGGAGAAGCTGCTGCCCTAGAGGTACTGGCCGGTGCCGCTCGGGCCGTCCGGCTGCTGCGGGGCCATCATGCCGGGCACGACGCGCCCGCCCGGCCCGACGGGCAGTGCCGGCCGTCCGCCGCGCATCTGCTCCAACTGCACGCGGGCGGCCATCTGCTGGGCCACCAGCGCGGCCTGGATGCCGTGGAAGAGCCCTTCCAGCCAGCCCACCAGCTGGGCCTGCGCGATCCGCAGCTCGGACTCGCTGGGCGTGCTGCCCTCCGCGAACGGCAGGGTCAGCCGGTCCAGCTCGTCGCGCAGTTCGGGCGACAGACCCTCGGCCAGCTCGATGATCGACCGGCTGTGGATGTCCCGCATCCGCTGCCGGCTCGCCTCGTCCAGTGGGGCTCCGCGTACCTCCTCGAGCAACTGCTTGATCATGCTACCGATCCGCATGACCTTCGCCGGCTGCTCGATCAGCTTGCTGGGGTCCTCACCCTCGTCACCCTGGTCGTTCTCGAGATCCACGGTGCCGACGGGACGACCGTCCGGGCCCACCACCACCACGGTGCGGCGCTCTTCGACGTCCGGCTGGTCCGGCTGCTCCACGTTGTCGGCCATGGGTCCAATCCTTACGCAGGCCTACGGTCGATCCGCAAGCCGGTCCCCCAATGATGACAGTGCCGACCATGAGAATCTTGGGGGATGACGGCCGACCCGCGCGAGGTGCTCACCCGCTGGGCACCGGAACCCGACTTCACGGTGCGCTACGGCACCCAGCCCGACCACGTCGCGGACGTACGGCTGCCCGCCGGCCAGTCCGGCGGTCCGCTGATCATCTTCATCCACGGCGGGTTCTGGAAGGCGGAGTTCGACCGGCGGCACACCGCTCCGCTCGCCGTCGACCTGGCCGGCCGCGGCTACCCCGTCGCCTCGGTGGAGTTCCGTCGGGTGGGCCAGGACGGCGGGGGCTGGCCGGGGACCTTCACCGACGTGGCGGAGGCGGTGGCACGCGTACCCGGCCTCATCGCGGAGGCCCTCACCGGCCGTGGCGTCGCCGTTCCCGACCTGACCCGTCCGGTCCTCGCCGGCCATTCGGCCGGTGGCCACCTCGCGCTGTGGGCCGCGAAGCGGGCCGGGACACCCGTACGCGGTGTGCTCGCGCTCGCGCCCGTGGCCGACCTCGGCCTGGCCCACCGGCTGGGGCTGGGCGGCGGCGCGGTGGCGGCGCTGCTGGGCGGCGGTCCGGAGGAGGTGCCGGAGCGGTACGCGGAGGCCGACCCGGTGCGGCTGCTGCCCTCGGGGGTGCCGGCCGTGGTCGTGCACGGTACCGAGGACGACCGGGTGCCGATCGAGGTGGGCCAGGAGTACGTCGCTGCTGCCCGGGCGGCCGGCGACGACGTGAGCCTCGTCGAACTGCCGGGCACCGAGCACTTCGCGGTCATCGATCCCCGGTCGGCGGTGTGGCCGCAGATACTCGCGGCACTCGACACGATCGCGCGATGAGCACGACGCGGTCGCGAGACGACCGCCATGTGGCAGCGGATTGACGCTCACCGAGAAAGCGGGTAGAACGCGCATCGGGGTCGGGTACTGGCTGGGCCCTGCCGTCCTTGTGGAGGATCACTTGTCCGAGCTCACCCGCCGGCAGGCGCTCAGACTTCTCGCCGCGCTCGGCGTCGGAGGGGCCGCGGCGCCCATCCTGTCAGCCTGCGGCATCGGCAGCGGGGACCGGCAGTCGGCCACGACCCTGGATCCCGTGAGGATCGGGCTGGTCGTGCCGCAGTCCGGCATGTACAAGACGATCGGCGACGAGTTGAGCCGGGGCTTCGACCTGTACCTGAGCCTCAACAACAAGAGCCTGGGCGGCCGGCCGGCCAACCTGATCACCGTCGACGAGGGCGAGACCGCCGAGTCCGGCAAGGCCGCCGTCGAGCGTCTGATCAAGCAGGAGAAGGTACTGGCGCTGTCCGGTGTGGCCAGTTCGGCCACCATGGCCGCGGTTCGCGACCTTGTCGAGGCTTCACAGACCCCGCTGATCGGCTCCAACGCCTCACCGACCACCCTTCAGGGCGTCCGGTACATCTGGCGCACCTCGTTCGTCAACGACGAGCCGGGCAAGGCCCTCGGCCGGTACGTGGCGAGCAAGATCGGTAACGGCTCGGTCGCGCTGATCGCGCCCGACTACCAGGCGGGGCACGACGAGATCGAAGGGTTCCTGTCGACGTACGGCGACAAGGTCGAGGGCGCGCCCATCTACACGCCGTTCACCCCGACCCCGACCATGAACTTCCAGCCCTACCTTGCCAGCATCAGGAACTCCCGTGCCAAGGCCGTGCTCTGCTTCTTCGCGGGCGCACAGGCGGTCGAGTTCGTCAAGCAGTACCGGCAGTTGAACCTGCCCCAGGACCTGTACGCGCCGGGCTTCCTCACCGAGGGCGCCGTGCTGCGGGACCAGGGCTCCGCCGCGGAGAAGATCTACACCTCGATGAACTACTCGTCCGACCTGGACAACGACGCCAACCGGCGGTTCGCCTCGGCGTACCAGAAGGCGCACAACGCCGCCCCCACCTCGTACGCGATGGCCTCCTACGACGCCGCCTCGGTACTGGACAAGGCGATCGCCGCGGTGGACGGGGACACCCTCACACCGCAGGCCGTCAACCTGGCCCTCGGCAAGATCGGGTCGATCGACAGCCCGCGCGGTCCGTGGCAGTTCAACCAGAACCGCACCCCGCTGCAGATGTGGTACCTACGGCAGGTGCGCCGGGACGGCGGCGTGCTGTCCAACGTCGTCCTGACGCCGCTGACCACGCTGGGGTAGCCCGCCGCTAGCGTGGGTCGGGTGGATTTCGTCGCGGTGTCGAAGCGACTGTCGTACGTGCTGCGCCACCGACCGGACAGCGTCGCGCTCACCCTCGACCCCAACGGCTGGGTGGCGGTCGACGACCTGCTCGCCGCCCTCGCCGCGCACGGCCGGCCGGTCAGCCGTGCCGAACTCGACGCGGTCGTGGCCGGAAACGACAAGCGGCGCTTCGCGGTGCAGGCCGGGCCGGACGGGCGGGACCGGATCCGCGCCAGCCAGGGCCACTCGATCCCGGTCGACCTGGGGCTGGACGCGGTCACCCCGCCGCCGGTCCTGTTCCACGGCACCTCGGCCGCGACCGTACCGGCGATCCGGGCCGAGGGGCTGCGCAAGGGGCGTCGCCACCACGTACACCTCTCGAGCGACCGGGCCACCGCCCATCGTGTCGGCGCCCGCAGGCGGGGCGGCCGGTCACAGGTGAGCATCCTCGAGATCGACGCGGCGACGATGGCCGCCGACGGGTACCCGTTCTACCGCAGCGCGAACGGCGTGTGGCTCACCGACCACGTACCGCCGGAGTACCTGCGCTGATCTGCCGCAGGCCGTTCGCCAGCGCGTCATAGGTCTGGTGGCTCAGCGCTCGCAGCGCCCCCGGGCTGGTCTCGCCGGCCTCCAGTTCACACAGCGTCGCCCGGACCGACAGCGTGGCCACCCCGGCGAGCAGCTGTGGCCGGAGCGAGTTGGCCGGTTCGCCGGTGCGGTCGGCAACGAAGTCCGCGATGGTCTCGTGCAACTCGTGAAAGATCATCTGGTACGCGGGGAGCAGCTCCGGTAGCTGCCGTACCAGCCGCAGCCGGGCCACGATCGGGGCGTACTGGTCTTCGTCGATGTCCACGGCGTCCAGCGCGGCGCGTACGGCGTCGACCGGCGGCTCGCCCGCCGGCCGCTCGGCCAGGGCGGCCCGCAGCCGGCCGGCGATCGTGTGGGCCACGTCCCCGAAGAGCACGTGTCGCTTGGACGAGAAGTACCGGAAGAAGGTGCGTACCGCGACGTCGGCGGCGTCGGCGATGTCCTCGACCGTGGTGCGCTCGTACCCGCGCTCCGCGAAGAGCCGCAGCGCGGCCGCCTCGAGCGCGGCGCGCGTCTGGAGCTTCCTGCGCTCGCGCCGACCGCACAGCGGACGGCCGGCGCCGCCGGGGACGGTCACCATCCCGTCATGGTGTCACGCGGCAGTGATCCGCGTTGGCGCGTACGAGGGCCCCGGCGCGACGGCGCGGGATACCGTCGAGGGATGGGTGTCCCGCACGGCGGGCTGCACCGGAACGCCGCATGCAGCCTGGCGATCCTCGCTGTCATCGCGACGATCTCCCTCGGGCTGCCCGCGCTCGACCGGGCGTTCCCGGGCGAGCGGGCGGTGGCGTCCGGGGTGGTGTACGCGGTCACCGACGGGGTGACCGTCGTACCGCCGGCCGGTGCCCGGCTCGACGTCAGCCAGACCCGTCCCGGCCGGGACTCCGGGTACGCGATGTTCCTCGTCGGCCGGGTGCGATTCGCCATCCTGGTCACCCCGGACCGGATCACCACCGCCGCCGCCGCCGACCGGCTCCGTACCAGGCTGCGTGACGGCCTCGGGGCGAGCACCACCGGCGCGGAGAGTCCGACCCCCTCCGGAGCCCTCACCGGCCGGTTCCACGCCGGCGCGGACGGCGGCTGGTACGCGGTACGCGTCCTCGGGTCGACCACGGTCGTCGACGCCACCGCCAGCGGACCGCCGGACGAGTTGGCCCGCTGGCTGCCGGCGATCGAGGCGGCCGCCGCCAGCATCGCGAGGGCGGCGTGACGGCCGAATCGCCCGGACCGCCCGCATCACCGGGGCCGCCCGGGTCACCTCGGCCGACCGGCGTGGCCCCGGATTCGCCACGACCGGCCGT
Source organism: Planosporangium mesophilum (assembly GCF_016863255.1). Classification (GTDB taxonomy): domain Bacteria; phylum Actinomycetota; class Actinomycetes; order Mycobacteriales; family Micromonosporaceae; genus Planosporangium; species Planosporangium mesophilum. The sequence goes on along the minus strand of NZ_BOON01000043.1, from coordinate 46,146 downwards.
CGCGGCTCCGGTGCGGCCGACGCCGCTCGTCGGTGACCTCTTCGGATCGCTACGGATGCCGGTCTTCTGGCTGCTCACGGGGCTACTGCTGGTCTGCGCGGTCGCGCTCGGCACGATGGTCGCCCTGCCGTTCGGGCGCTACCCGGTCGCCATGACGACCGCGTTCGTCGTGTTCGGGATGTACGCCGTACCGTTCGTGCTCTTCATCGTGAACCTCGACCATCTCGAACGCGAGCCGCCGATCCTCCTCGCGACCGCGTTCACCTGGGGCGCGGTGGTGGTCACGGCCACCGCGGTACCCGGCAACGTGGCCGCCGACAATCTGATCGCGAAGCTGGTGTCGCCGCGGTTCGCGGCGATGTGGGGGCCGGCGCTCGCCGGGCCGACCGTCGAGGAGACGCTCAAGTTCCTGGGCGTACTGGTGATCGCGCTGCTGGCCGCCGCCCAGGTCAACAGCGTCGTGGACGGGATGGTGTACGGGGCGATGGTCGGCCTGGGCTACCAGGTGATGGAGAACGTCTCGTACGCGGCGATGGCGGTCCAGGCGGCCGGTACCGGTGACCGGGTCGAGCCGGTGTTCACCACGCTCATCGCGCGGGGCATCCTCGCCGGGCCCTGGAGCCACACCGTGTTCACGGCCCTCGCGGGGGCCGGCGTCGGGTACGCGGTGGTACGCGTCGACCGGTCCCGGGCCGCCCGTGCCGGTGTCGCGGGACTGTGCCTCGGCGGGGCCTGGCTGTGCCACTTCCTGTGGAACTCCCCCCTGCTGGCCGGCGGGTTCGGCCTGGGTACGCCGGGTCAGGTCGCCGTGCTGCTGATCAAGGGCGGCCCGGTACTCGGGCTGGCGCTCGCCCTGGCGCACCTGGCCCGGGTACGCGAGGGCGACTACTACGCGAACGTGCTGGCGGCCCTCGCCGACCGGCGGATCGTCACCCCCACCGAGCTGGGCGCGCTGTCCTCGCTCGGCGGGCGGGCGAGGCTGCGCCGGGCCGCGTACGCCCGGGCGGGTGGGGCCGGCGACCGGGCGGCCCGGCGGCTCCAGGACGCGCAGTCACGGCTGGCCGTGGAGTTGAGCCGGGGGACGACCGCCGACGGTGGGCTGACCGCGGAGGCGGCCGCCCACGCCCGCGAAGTGCTGCGCGCCCGCCACAGCCTGGCCGCCCTCGGGCTCGGGCCGGCGTCCAGCCGCCGGCCCTTCGCCGGTAGCACCGTCATGTGGCTGATCGGTGCGTGGGTGACCGTCTTCGGCGCGCTCGGTCTGGCGCTGATGCTGCGCGCGTTGACGTAGGACTCAGGTCCGCGGTGGCATCCCGCCGTCGCCGTCGATCACCTCGTCGGGCTGGCCGTCCTGGGTACGGTCCACGATCGTGATGTCGACCTTCCCGTCGCCGTCGGTGTCGAACTGGAACACGTCCGGCTTGCCGTCGCCGTCGGTGTCGACGACCCACAGGTCCGGCCTGCCGTCGTTGTTGGCGTCCTTCACCACCAGGTCGTTCCGCTCGTCGCCCCTGGTCTCCACGCTGTCGCTCATCCGAACTCCTCTCGGGGGGTCCACCGGTCGACACTTACCCATCACGATGATCGTCACAACGTCGCGCCTCAGTATGGTCCCGAGGCCACGGTCGTGACGCCCCTAGGACCCGGGGACCAGCTGCTCGTCGCGCAGCGCCTTGACGAAGAGGGCGGACTCCTCGAACCCGATGATCACCACCGCGTCCGCCCCGAACTCCTTGACGGCCTTGGCCAGCGGCCCGAACTGGCCGGTCTGGTCGGCGACGTCGTACTTGTCCTTGACCTTGTACGACAGCACCTTGATGTTGCTCGCCTTGATCCCCGCGCCGGTCAGGTCGGCCTGGATGCCGTTGCGCAGGCCGGTGCCGTACTCGTCGTCGCGGGCGACGACGACCACCTTGGAGACGCCGTCCCGCATCACGACGTCGGCCAGGGCCTTGGCCTGCAGCTTGTCCGAGGGCGCGGTACGGAAGAACAGGCCCTTGTCGTCGAGCTGGGACAGCCCCTCCGAGGTCGCCGTAGGCGAGAAGACGATACGCCCGGCCGCCACCGCCTTGGGAACTACCGCGGCGGCGGCGGTGGAGGCGGCCGGGCCGATCAACACCTGTACGCCGGCGGCGATGAACCTGTCGGCCGTTATCACGGCGGTCTGCGCGCTGGTGCCGTCGTCGCCGTCGACCCACTCCACCGGCTGGCCCAGCACCCCGCCGGCCTCGTTGATCTCCTGTACCGCGAGCTTCCCGCCGGCGAAGATCGGCGGACCGGCACTGGCGAGTGCGCCGGTGTGCGGCAGCAGGCCGCCGAACTTCAGCGGCGGCGCCTTCGGGGCGCGGCCGCTGCCGGGCGGCGTGGACGGCGCGGGCGCGGCAGCGTTCCTGCTCGCGGTCGACTCGTCACCGGCACCGACGAACTCGGTCTTGGCGTCGTCGATGTGGTTGTCCCGGCCGAAGTTGAGCGTGCCGTAGGTGGCGGTGGACGGCTCGCCGGCGTCCGTGAAGCCGCTGCGCTTGAGTGAGGACACCCCTCGGTACTGGACGTTCTGGTTCTGCCGTACGAGGGCGGCGCACTGCTGGAAGCTGGCGCATTCGGTGCCGCCCACGGTCACGCCCACGATGTTCTTCGCCATCGTGGAGGCGTCCGTGGAGCGCGCGACCTCGGCCGCCAGCGCCGAGACGATGACCGCGTCGTACGCCTCACCGGCGTAGTTGAAGTCGGGCACGCTCGGGTCGACGCCCCGGATCCGCCGCTTGAACTCCTCGGTGAGCGGCGAGAGCGGCGCGGTCCCTTTCATGCCGGCCAGCACGCCCTGCTGGTCCTTGAGGACGTCGCCGAACGAACTGCTCATGTTGCCGTCCGAGCCGTACAGGCGGACCTGACCGTCGCCCCTGTCCCCGCTCGCTCCGCGTTCGGGCTGCTTCGAGGTGCCGCAACTCGCCGCGAGCAGCACCGCGGCCACCGCGGCAACAGTCGATACGGGGCGGGTGACACGCCGCATGAGCTACTCCCCTCCGGGTACCTGCCGAGCGCACCTTAGCGCCCTTTCCGTCGATCATGGAGGCTTCGTGTGATTCATGTCGCTGGCTGTTCGCTGAACGTGCCGCCCTGATCTGCCGGTAGCGTCCCGACCATGGAAACGCTCTCGGCGGATGATCTCACCTCCTTGCTCGACCTGCCCGGTTCGCTCGCCACGCGGATGGGCATAACGTTGATCGAGGCGTCGCCGGAGCGAGTGGTGGGGACGATGCCGGTCGAGGGCAACCAGCAGCCGTACGGGTTGCTGCACGGCGGCGCCTCCTGCGTGCTGGCGGAGACCCTCGGCTCGGTCGGCGCCGCCCTGCACGCGGCGCGGGAGCACGGCGGTATCGCGGTCGGAGTCGACATCAACGCCACCCACCACAGGTCCGCCCGGTCCGGCGTGGTCACCGGGGTGGCGACGCCGCTGCACCTAGGGAAGTCGATCGCCTCGTACGAGGTGGTGGTGACCAACTCCGCCGGCGACCGGCTCTGTACCGCCCGGCTGACCTGCGCCATCCGCCAGCCGTAACCCGGCGACCGCGGGAGAGGCGCTTCACACTGCCGTTCTTGACGGTGACGGATACGCTGCGCAACGTGGAAGCCCAACCGGACGACGTGTTCGACGACGTCGCGCTCGTGCTGCGCTCCGCGCTGGCCGGAGACGGCGACGGCGTGGTCGACGCGTTCGACAAGGCGGCGGTCCGCTCCGGCGTGACCGGCGCGTACGAGGTCGCGTGGAGCCTGGCTGGCGCCACGGTCGGTGACGGCATAGTCGCCGGACCGTGGCGGCTGGAGTTCCCCGGCATCGAAGAGGCCCCCTACGACAAGCGGTGGGTGGCGCGGTTCCTGAGCGCGTACGCCAACGCCGACGACGCCAGCGGGGAGGCGCTGTTCGGGGCTGCCATCGCCGACGGCAAGCTGCCCCAGTGCCTGATGACCCTCGCCGGCTCGGCGGTGGCGACGCTGCGCCGCCGCGACGGCGGCGAGCGCTGACGGGCCAGCCGCCACAGCCCGCGTCAGCGGGCCGCCGGTGACCCGGCGGTCACCGACAGCTCGAACCGTCGCTGCAGCTGGGCCGGCTTGTCCTGGCTGCTGAACCCCGCAACGGCCTGCCGCTCGTACCGCGGCATCAGCAGGTGGACCTGCTCGCGGTAGTTCTCACCCGAGGCCACCATCGTGACCCGTACCCGGTCGCTGATCGACGCGACGACCGGTCCGCTGGACAACCGTGACTCCAGGTACGGGGTACCGGGCCTGCCGACCGCGCACAGGTAGTACCCGTACGCGCGGGTGACCTTGGACGGCCGGGTGGTCCCCGACGGGTCGACGCCGAACACCTCGACCGTGCACAGCATCCGGTCGTCCGGATCGACGGCGTGGCCGTGGCCCGCGTGCTCGGCCGGCGACGCCCGCTCGATCGCCGCGGCGACGCGCCCGGCGACGCTGTCACGCAGCGCGGCAGAGCTGAGGGCCGGCTCGGCCGGGACGCTACGGAACACCAGCGCGGCGAGCACCGCGACGGCGATCAGCTCCGGTACGGCCCACCAGAGCCGCCGGACGATTACATCGACCCCTGTCGACACGTACGACAGGATACGGCACGTCAGTCCCAGCGCTCACCGGTGAGTCGCTCGTACGCCTCGACGTAGCGGGCGCGGGTCGCCTCGACGACCTCCGGCGGGATCTCGGGGCCGGGGGCGGTCTTGTCCCAGCCCAGCGCCGGGTCCGAGGCCCAGTCGCGGACGTACTGCTTGTCGTACGAGTCCTGCGCCCGCCCCGGCTGCCAGGAGCCGACCGGCCAGAAGCGCGACGAGTCGGGGGTCAGCACCTCGTCCGCCAGGATCAGCGCGCCGTCCGGCGCCCGGCCGAACTCCAGCTTGGTGTCGGCGATGATGATGCCGCGCTCGGCGGCCAGTTCGGCGCCCCGCCGGTACACCTGGATCGTGAGGTCACGCAGCGCCTCGGCGGTCTCCGCGCCGGTCCGGGCGACCACGTCGTCGAAGCCGATGAACTCGTCGTGTTCGCCGACCGGCGCCTTGGTGGTCGGCGTGAAGATCGGCTCGGGCAGCTTCGAACCCTCTACCAGCCCGGCCAGTACGGACACGCCGGAGATTGCGCCGGTGCTGGTGTACTCGCGCAGGCCCAGTCCGGCCAGGTAGCCGCGGGCGATGCACTCGACCGGAACCATGTCCAGCCGCCGGCACCGGATGGCCCGGCCGGCCCAGCGCTCGGGTACATCGGTCGCGGACACGATGTGGTTGGGTACGAGGTCGGCGAGCTGGTCGAACCACCACAGCGAGAGCCGGGTGAGCAGCGCGCCCTTGTCCGGGATCGGGGTGGGCAGGACGACGTCGTACACGCTGACCCGGTCGGATGCGACCAGGATCAGGTCGTCGCCGTCGGCGTAGACGTCCCGGACCTTGCCCGAATGCAGCAGCTCCACCGGTACTCCCCGATCTTGTTTTCGTCTCCGGCACCGATTCTCGTTGCTCGGGGTGTGCGCCGACCACGCGGGGTGAGCACGAGGCATGAAGCGGCGGCGCACGCCCGGTGAGCCGGGGCATGTGTGGACGGCGTGAGGATCGGGCCGGCGGCCCAGAATGGCCCCGATGTGGGCGGGTAGTCGCGATGGAGCCGCTGCCTCGCCGGACGGGGCGGGGCAGCGCCACGGTTTTCGAGAGACCACCGTCAGGTATAGCGCTATCTGCGATATAGCAATTTGTTGCCTGGCGAGGCAGAGATGTGGCCGCGCATACTCACGCTACCGGTGAGACACAACAGGGTTTGCGGCGTGAGATGTGGCGGCACCGGCTGACACCGGGCGCGCCGCCGCCCTCGACTCTGCTGGAAGCGAGGCGGGGAACCTGCGGCGTCGCATCCTCATCCCCCTCGCATGACCTGAGAGGGGCAACGGAGATGACGGTCTACTACCGGGGGCCGGAGATTGTGATCACCGACCAGGTGTTCGCGGTCGTCCAGCCCGCTCCTCGAACGTTCGCGATCGACGAGCTGGAGGACGTGCACGTCGCGCCCGGTCACCTCCGCTGGTTCGCGCCGCGGAGCTGTCAGGTTCGGGCCAGGTATCAGGGCGTCGAGGTGCTGCTCTTCGAGTCTTCCGACATGCGCACGTTCGGGCAGGTGAGGCGAGGTTTGCTCCGTGCGCTTGAGGGCAGGCGCGAGCGAGACGAGCAATATGGCACATTGGGATACCGCTGATAGGTAGATGTGAGTACGCTCACCGCGTACCGTCACGCTCGGTATCCCGATCGCGATCTGGCTACGGCGTGGTGGCATGGATCCGGTACCGCACCGAGATCGAGAAGGTGGGCATGGTCGCGGGTGACTCGCCAGCAATCGCGCGCCGTCGCGTACGCCACGCGATCCGCGAGGCGCGCGAGGCGCTGGGTTTCACCCAGGGCCAGGTGGCCGAGGCCATGGAGTGGTCGCTGAGCAAGGTCATGCGCATCGAGAGCGGCGAGGTCTCCATCACCGCGAACGACCTGCGACCGCTGCTCTCCTATCTCGGGATAACCGATCGTGCCCGGGTCGACGATCTGGTGGCCGACGCCCGGGTCTCCCGGCGTCGCCAGATGTGGTGGGACGCGCAGAACCTGCGGGACCACATCACTCCGGCGATGCGCCAGCTCATCCAGTACGAGTCCGACGCGACCGCGGTCCGGCACTTCTACATGACCATCATTCCCGGGCGTCTGCAGACACCGGAGTATGCGGAGGCCGTCCTACGCAGCTACGGCGACGAGCTCGCGGAGGCCGACCGCAAGGTGCGCCTGGAGGTCCGGCTACGCCGGCACGATGATCTTCTCGCGCGGAAGACCCCGCCGGAGATCTTCCTGCTGTTGGACGAGTCAGTGCTGTACCGGCAGGTGGGCGGCCCTCAGGTGACCGGCGACCAGCTGACGTACCTGGTCAAGCTGGCCGGCGAGAATCGGGTCAGGATCCGGATCCTGCCGTTTGCCGCCGAGAACGCGCCGCCGCCGATGTTCGGGTCATACGAGATCGTCAACCTGAGCGCCGACGACGCGATCATGTACCGCGAAAGCTCCATCATCGACGAGATCGTGGAAGACAGGGCGAAGATCGATCGCCATCGGGTCATCTTCGACAATCTCTGGGAAGCCGCCTACGACGAGGCCGACTCCGTGCGCCTCGTCCAACAGCGGGCAGAGACCGCACTCTCCTCGTTCCGTCCCACGGATCCCGGCTGACGCGCCGGTAAAGGGCGCGTCACGGCTGGCGCGCCCTTCTTTGTGTGGTCATCTCTTTCAGAAGGAAGGCGAGGTCAGAGTGGACCTGAACCGTCTGTCAACGGATTGGCGCAGAAGCAGCTTCTGTGCCAGTGGCGCATGCATAGAGGTGGCTAAGGTCGACCAGTCGTATGTACTGCTGCGGGATTCAAAAGATCCCGACGGTCCGGTCCTCACGTTCGATCAGGACGAGTGGGATGCCTTCGTCGCCGGAATCCGTGCCGGCGAGTTCAATTAATTTTCCCGTCGAGGCGGGGCGCGCCCCTCGGCGCGCCCTCGTCGCTGTGCCGCTCCGGGTTATGACGTTGTGCGCCGCTACGTCCCGGTACTGAAACCTTCACGCACTCAGTTCATTCACGAACATCTGGTCCTTTCCTCCGCCGGTTTCTTATGGTGGCTGTGGGAACCCGGTGAGAGGGGTGACTGGATGTTCGACGGAGATGGCCGTCTGTCCTGGCGACGGAGCAGTCGTTCCTGTGCGAACGGCGCCTGTGTGGAGATGGCCCATGATCCGACATCGGCCTACCTACGTGACTCGGAAGATCCGACCGGTCCCTGGCTGGCGTTTTCTCAGAAGGAGTGGGCGAACTTCCTGTACGGGGTTCGAGCGGGCGACTTCGACACACCGGCCGGTCCGCCGTAGCCGCCCTGCGCGAGGTTCGGCACCAGGCCAGCCAGAGTGTGTTGCTACCCGGCGGGCGCCAGCGCCCGGTCGAGGCCCAGGATCTGCAGGACGCGGAGGACTTCGCCGCGCGGGTTGACGACCCCGAACTCGGTGCCGTTGTGCTGGCTCAGGCGCATGCCCATGATCAGAGCGGACACGCCCATGGAGTCGATGTAGTTCAGGTCGGCGAAGTCCACGGTCAGTCGTCGCGTCGCCGGTTCGCTGACGATGGTCTCGATCGTGGCGCGCAGCCGGCCGGCGTTGCAGATGTCGATCTCGCCCGACGCGGCGAGGCGAACCGTGCCGCGGTCAGTGTTCAGCCGGCTCAACGCGAGGGGGTCGCCAGAGCGATTTTCCTCGATTTGCACCTATCTTGTCCTTACTATTTGAGATCGCACGGTATGTCCGGGCCACCCACGTTAACGACGACCGGGACGCGCTGCCCTCGGATGTTCGGTCATGGTGGGTGGTCCAACGTCGGCTCCGCGTCTACGTCCGTCGGGGAACGCAGACGAAGGGCCTGCCGCTGGCCGGCGGTCGGGCCGACCGGCGACTCGGGATGCGGACAATTCCCGTAATCCCGGTATCTGGAACGACGTCGAGGGCCTTTGGTGACGTGCCGCGACAGGACGGACCCGTTCGGGCCATGGTGACGAGCCGTTCGGCCGAACGCGGCCTCGTGAAGCGTTCGTACACACGTTCTATCCACAGGTTGTGGACGCTGGGGCTGCGCAAGAATCGTGACCGACTGCTCTGCGGGCCGAAGAGTTGACCGACCGGGCGTCGGCGACCGGTAAAACAAAAACGGTGACCTGCGTCACCGCTGGTCACCGCTCTGTCAGCCCGGCGAAGGGCCTGGTGGGCAGGGGCGGGGTCGAACCGCCGACCTTCCGCTTTTCAGGCGGACGCTCGTACCGACTGAGCTACCTGCCCTCGTCTGCTCGGCACATCGTACCTGCCGAACAAGCGAGTCGCCGCGCGTGGGCTCACGCACGGCGACGGCGCTTGCGGTCCTGACGGGACTTGAACCCGCGACCTCCGCCTTGACAGGGCGGCGAGCACTCCAACTGCTCCACAGGACCTCGTATGTAGCCGCTATGTTGCCATAGCGGCCTGTCGTGCCCCCAACGGGATTCGAACCCGTGCTACCGCCTTGAAAGGGCGGCGTCCTGGGCCGCTAGACGATGGGGGCGGCCCCGCAATCATCGCACACGTACGACATCGCGCGGTGTAGCTCCCGTCCGGGCCCCGCCGGAGGCCTGTGAAGCATACGTGACCACCCAACCGTCTGCAAAATGGCTGTCCGGTCTGCCGCTACTTGGTCCGCGGGGCCGCCTCGACCTGCCGGTACTCCGTGGTCGGCAGCGGCACCAGGTGCAGACGCCGGTCCTGTATCAGGTACGGCAGGAGGGCCTCGTACGCCGCGACGGTGCTGGTCCGGTCGCCGCCGCCGTCGTGGGACAGCACGATCGATCCGGGCTGAGCACCTTGTTTGATGGTCGAGACGATGTGATCGATCATGATCGGCCCGACGCCGTACGTGGTGGTGTCCCAGTCGGTCGGATCGGTGTCCCAGTCGATCGAGGTCATCCCCATCTCCTCGGCGACGGTCACCGCCGTCGGGGTCCAGTTGCCGCCCGGGTGGCGGAAGTAGTTGATCGGTACGCCGGGCACGGCCTGGTGGATCTCGTCGTTGGTCCGCTGGAGGTCGGAGCGGATCACGTCGGGCGGCTGCGCGCCCAGGTTCAGGTCGTGGTTCCAGGTGTGGTTGCACAGGCTGTGCCCGTCGCGCACGATCGCCCGCACCAGATCGGGGTGCTCCCGGACGTTCGAGCCGATCAAGCAGAAGGTCGCCTTCACGCCCCAGGTTCGCAGCACGTTGAGCAGGGGCAGGGTCTGGTCGCCGGGGCCGTCGTCGAAGGTGAGCGCCACCCCTTCGGTACCGGTGAACTTGGCCACGGCGCCGGGCGTGAAGATCGCGGCGGGTGGCGCGGCCCGGGGTGCTCCCGGCGCGGCTGCGGCCGGTGTGACCGTCGGCGGGACCGCCACCCGGTTCAGCGCGTGGTGCTGGGAATGGTCACGAAGTTTCGACAGGTTCGAGGCCGGGCGTTCGCCGAAGCTGTCGCCGGACCAGGTACCGAGCACCACGACGAGAAATCCGGCGAGTAGTGCCGATGTGCGGATGCGGTGAGGCGGCATGCGGTACTCCAGGGACGCGAGGGCGGCCGCCGCGAGAGATCCCGTACGGGGTGGCGAGGCCAGGAGCGCTATGGCCCGGTACGGGTGGTTAAAACATTGGTTTAGGCATTTATCACGCTGTTCCGATGAGCGCGCCACGGCGCTGATCCCGTTGCGTCGATCTAGGAGAAGCGGTCGCCGGAGACGCCGTTCGCGGCCGCCGTTACTCCCGGATCGACGCTAGGAATGAGCTGCGGCGACGAAGAGTTCGACCGCTTCGACGAGGGTCGCGGGCAGCACCACACCGGACGGAACGGTGGCGGCGTCCCAGCCGGGTCCGCCCGCGGCGACGACGGCGGGACGCCCGCGGCCGGACAGCAGACCGTTCAACTGGGCCGGGTCGGCGGTGGCGATGGAATGGGCCCAGAGCAGGACGGCGACCGGCCCGGTCCGACGTACCGCGGCGCGTAGCGCGGTCGGAGGTACCCGGGCACCGAGCACACGGGACGGTATGCCGCGCTCGGCGAGCGCGGCGGCGAGCGCCTCGGTCGGCAGGCTGTGCTGCTCCTCGTCGGCACAGGCGAGCAGGATGCGTACCGGACGCTCGCGCGCCGGCTGGGCAGACGGCGCGGACGCCAGTGACGCGAACACCGCCGAGACGCAGCCCGACAGCGCGTGCTCGACCTCCACCAGCTCCGCCGCGGCCGCGGCCCGTACCCCGAGCGCGACAAGTACCGGGCACAGCACCTCGTCCCAGGCGCCGACGACGCCCCGGTCGGCGACGGCGGCCGCCACGAGATCGCGTACGGCGAGCACGTCCAGCCGCAGCGCGGCGCGTGCGAGCCCCCGCGCGGCAGGGTCGGCGTCGCCGAGGGCGAGGGTGTAACCGCCACCGCTGCGCGCGGCCGGGTTCAGTGCCGACCCGGGTGACGGCGCCGGCACCGGCGCGTCCCGCGGTGACCGACGGGCCCACCGGGCCGCCTCGGCCGGCGCCACGCCCGCCGTGACGAGGCGCTGCATCAGTACCAGCCGGGCGAGGTCGTCGCCGGTGTAGCGGCGATGGTGGCCGTGCTCGTGCCCGCTCGGGCCCAGCCCGTACCGCTGGTGCCAGCTGCGCAGCGTCGTGACCGCAACCCCGAGGCGGCGGGCGGCGGCCCCGGCGCTCAACAGCTCGTCGCTCACCCGCCAGGCTCCGCCTGCGCCGCGTCCCACACCGCCAGCACGCCGGCCAGCCAGGGGGCGTACGACTGCGGCTCCGCCTCGACGGCCCGGCGCACGTCGGCCGGGTCGGCCCACCGCAGCGCGAGCACCTCGCTCGGGTCGGGGCTCGGCACCTCACCGTCGACCTCGCCCACCAGGACGTGGTCGTACTCGTGCTCGACCCGTCCGGTGACCGGGTCCAGCGCGCGGTACACGTACACGCCGACGGGTTTGAGGGCGATCGAGCCGAGACCGAGCTCCTCGTCCAGCCGCCGTGACGCCGCCGTGACGAGGTCGCCGGTCGGAGCCGGGTGGCCGCAGCAGGCGTTGGCCCAGCGCAGCGGGAACCGGGTCTTGATCTCGGCGCGCTGCTGTAGCAGCAGTCGGCCGCCGGCGTCGATGAGCAGGACCGAGAACGCCCGGTGCAGGCGGCCGGGTGCGGTGTGCGCCTCGGCGACGGTGGTCGAGCCGATCGTCAGGCCGTTGGCGTCCACCAGTTCGACGAGGGTCTTCTCGCGGCTCATGACGTCACTCCCGTGATGCGCTCGGCAGCCAGCCGACCGGAGATGACAACCATCGGTACGCCGACGCCCGGCTGGGTGCCGGAGCCCACGAAGACGACGTTGTCCAGCGCGGGGTGCAGGTTGCCGGGGCGGAACGGTCCGGTCTGGCGCAGCGTGTGCGCCGCCGCGAACGGCGTGCCGGCCGCCATGCCGGCGTCGGCCCAGTCGGCCGGGGTCACCGTGTGGCACACCTCGATGCCGTCGCCGAACCCGCGGTACCCGCGCTGTTCGAGCGTCCCGATCAGTTCGTCGCGGTAGCTTTCGGCGGCGCCGCCCCGCCAGTCGATGGCGGACCTGGCGAGGTTGGGCGCGGGCGCGAGGACGTAGTACGTGTGCCGGCCGGCGGGTGCGACCGACGGATCCGACCGGCTCGGGTTGGTGACCAGCAGCGACGGGTCGCTCATCAGTCGCCCGTGGCGGATCACCTCGTCGAAGGTGCGCTCCCAGGCGCGCCCGAAGTGGACGTTGTGGTGCGAGATCCGTTGGTACGCCTGCATCGAGCCGATGTGGAGCACGACGGCGGATGGTGAGTGACGCAGCCTCGACAGCCGCCGGCGCGGGCCGGGCAGCAGGTCGCGGTATGCGATCGGAAGGTCCGGGTTGAGGACGACCACGTCGGCCGGGACGAACTCCCCGTCGGACACGGTGACGCCGGTGGCCCGACCGGCCCGCGTGACGACGCCGGTGACGCGGGTGTCGTATTTGATCGTGACGCCGTGCTTCTCCGCGATGCCGGCGAGCGCCTTCGGGACCGCGTGGACGCCGCCGGCCGGGTAGTACACGCCGGCGACCGTGTCGAGGTAGGCGATCACCGCGTAGAGGGCGAGGGCGTCACGCGGTGCGAGGCCCGCGTACATGGCCTGGAAGGAGAAGATCCGCCGGGTACGGCCGTCGCGGAAGAACTGGTCGACCTTGGTCTGCAGCCGGCGGAACCCGCCCATCGCCACCAGTCGCAGCAGGTTCGCGGTGACCAGGTCGCGGGGGGTGTCGAGGTTGCGGTCGATGAAGTCGTCGCGCTCCAGCCGCCAGAGCTCCCGGGTGTAGTCGACGAAGCGCAGGTAGCCGTCGGCCTCCCGGGGCCCGCAGACGCGGGACACCTCGCCGGCCATCCGGGCGGTGTCGCTGATCACGTCGAGGGTCGAGCCGTCCGGGAAGTGCGCCCGGTACGCCGGGTCGAGCCGGTTGAGCGTGATCCAGTCGTCCAGCTCCTCGCCGACGCTGCCGACGAGGTCGGCCAGCAGGTCGGGCATGGTGAGCACGGTCGGACCGGTGTCGAACTCGTACCCGTCGAGGCTCAGCCTGCCGGCTCGCCCGCCGGGGTAGGCCTCGCGCTCCAGTACGGTCACCTCGCGACCGGCCGCGGCAAGGCGGATCGCGCAGGCCAGGCCGCCCAGTCCGGCGCCGACGACCACGACCCGTCGGGTCGGCCCGGTAACGCTTCGCACGTCGCTCCTCCTAGCTGGCCGTTCGGCACGCGGTGTCCTGCGTCGCTTTCCTGGCCCAGGGTCGAATCGTAGCGTAGGCTCTGAAGTTGCGTCGATTCTTGCGTCGATTCAGGGTCAGGAATGGGAACCGGGATGGAACCGCTCGCCGCCTCGTACGAGCGCTGCCGGCAACTGCACCGCCGGCATGGTCGCACGTACTACCTGGCCACCCACCTGCTGCCGGAGTGGAAGCGCCGGCACGTGCACGCCCTGTACGGCTTCGCCCGGTACGCCGACGAGATCGTCGACCGTACCGAGGCGCTCCCGCCGGCCGAGCGCGCGACCCGGCTCGCCGCGTGGTCGGACGCCTTCCTGGCCGGCCTCGCGGGCGCGGTCGTCGACGACCCGCTGCTACCCGCCGTGCTGCACACGATCAGCGTCTTCGACCTGGACCTCGACGACTTCCGCAAGTTCCTGGCCAGCATGGCGATGGACCTGACCGTCAGCGGATACGACAGCTACGACGACCTGCTCGGGTACATGGAGGGCTCGGCGGCCGTGATCGGCACCATGATGCTGCCGATCCTGGGTTCGCCGGATCCGGCGGCGGCCCGGGAGCCGGCCCGCCAGCTGGGACTGGCGTTCCAGCTCACCAACTTCATCCGCGACGTCGCCGAGGACCTCGACCTCGGGCGGGTGTACCTGCCCCGGGACGACCTGGCCCGCTTCGGCGTCACGCCGGCCGACCTGAAGGCGGCACGGGCCGCCGGCGGCCTCGGCGTCGGGGTGGTGGACGGCCGGATCCGGGAGTTGATCGCGTACGAGGTGGGGCGGGCGCGCGAGCACTACCGGCACGCCGCCCCCGGCGTGACCATGCTCGCGCCGGGCTCGCAGGGCTGCATCCGCGCGGCGTACCGGCTCTACGGCGGCATCCTGGACGAGGTCGAGAAGCTCGGGTACGACGTGTTCGCCGAGCGCGCCCGGGTATCGGCGGGGCGCCGGCTCGCCGTGGCGCTCGCGTCGGTGCTGACCCCGGCCGGGGTGGCGGTACCGCAGGGTGCGGCCCGCCGTGCCCAGCCGGTGGGCGGACTCGGTTAGCTCTTGTTCCGCGGCGCCGGGGTGGCGGCCCGCATCGCGCCGAGCGCGAGCCCGAGCTGGAACCGGTTGTCCACGCCGAGCCGGCTCATCAGCCCGCCCAGGGCGTACCCGACGGTCCGCCGACTGAGGTCCAGCTCCCGCGCGGCGGTCTCGTCGGTGTGCCCCTGCGCGAGCAGTTCGACGATCGCCCGCTCGCGCGGGGTGAGCGCGACCGACTGGCAGTCGTCGTGGCCGCCCCCGCCGCTCAGCGCCTCGAACGACGCCGGCTGAGCCTGCTGGGGTATCCAGCGCCGGCCCTCGCCGGCCACCCGGTCCGGGCCGGCCCCCCGCGCGGTCGCCGTCCCCAGGTGGAGCGGAGCGGTCGATGGTGTCGGTTCGGCCGGTACCGGTCTTGTGGCTGTCTCCATGGCTGGTGGCTTCCTCGGCGGCGGGACGCTCTGTCCGGGAACCGTGCCTCGGATCGCTGCTGTCCCGTTCGGGTGCGTGCGGTGACCATGCAGTTGCCGGACGACCTGATTGGGCTGTCGAGCGGCCCAGACGGCCCGCCCGTTCGCCTTGGTGGTGCGTCGCGACGTGGACGATACCCGCCGGATAGCGTCGGCGTGCGCCAGTTCGCGCATTGCTTCACGGACCCGCTCATGGGCCATCCCCAGTTCCTGGGCCAGTTGGCTCTCCCGCGCCGTGTCGAGCGACACCAGGGTGCGGTAGACCAGGTCAGCGTCGGGCGACAATCCCCAGCGCACCAGGGACGGAAGGGCGCTGCCCATACGAGCGGCAAAGTGGTGGGTATCCATCAGCTCCTCGTGAATGCACCGGACCAGACCGAAGGCCACTCAACTATTCACGATCGGTAAGGGCAACGCACCGCACCGTGATTGCCAGATGATGCAAGATCCCGCGAGAAAGTTGCGTTGTTCATTCTCCTCGTCATCGCTGCCGGCCGCCGTTGGATTGCGCATTCGCACCGGGCGATTTCCGGTCCGCTACCCGCCCGCAACGTCGAGCGATACCCACAAGCAACGCCACCACCGAACGCTCGGTGGGATGACCGTACCCGCCGCACCGGGCGCCGGTGCCCCGTCGCGGCGCGCTTTCCGCGCGCTCGCCGTACTCGTGGCGACGGCGTTGCTCGCGGCGCCGGCCGGCGGGTGTGACGCTTTCGGTGGCGGGTCTCCTGCCCGCGGGCCGGCGGCGGGCGGCGGCGGATGTGCCGCGCCTCAGAACACCGCCGTACCGCGGACCCTCGTCCTGTACGACGGCGAGGACCGGTACGCCGAGCTGTACGCCATGGAGACCGCCAACCTGGTCTCCCACTTCGGCGGCTGGACCTCCCACCCGGTCGCCGGCTACGCCGCGTGCGAGGACGCCCGCTACACCGCGATCGTCTACATCGGCTCCGCCGGCGGCACGCCGCTGCCCGGCGCCTTCCTCGACGACGTCCTCGCGGCACGCGTACCCGTGATGTGGCTGGGCGACGACATCGGACAGCTCGCCGCCCGGCGTCCCGACGCGGCGACCCGGCTCGGCTTCGTAGCTGCGGGGTTCGACCCGTCGCCGGTGACCGAGGTGCGGTACAAGGGCACCGCGCTGACCCGTCACGAGGCCAACACCGGCGGCGTCATGGACCTCCGGATCACCGACGCCGCGAAGGTGAAGACCCTGGCCGAGGCGGTGCGCACCGGTGGCGTCCGCGCGCCCTGGGCGATCCGTACCGGCACCCTCACGTACGTCGGCGAGCTGCCGTTCCCGTACCTCGCGCCGGACGACCGGTACCTGGCCTTCACCGATCTGCTCTTCGACCTCCTCGCCCCGGCCACGCCCGAGCGGCACCGGGCCCTGGTACGCATCGAGGACGTCGGCCCGCACTCCGACCCGGCGCAGCTGCGGGCTCTCGGTGACTATCTCGCCGGCCGCGGCGTCCCGTTCTCGGTGGCGGTGTTCGCCTCCTACGACGACCCGGCCGGCGTCTACAGCGGTGGCCGGCCGGTGCACCTGCGGCTGCGCGACCGCCCCGACCTGGTGGCGGCGCTGCGGTACCTGACGGAGCGCGGTGGCACGCTGATCGCACACGGCTACAGCCACGGGTACACCGGCGGCAGGAACCCGTACGGGGTCAGCGCAGAGGACTACGAGTTCTGGCGCTCCCACATCGACGCCGGCAACCGGGTGGTCCTCGACGGGCCGGTGCCCGAGGACTCGCCGAGCTGGGCGAGCGGCCGGCTCGCGGCGGCGCGGGCCGAGTGGGCAGCGGTCGGGCTGCCGGCACCCGACATCTTCGAATTCCCGCACTACCTCGCCAGCGCCGACGACTACCGGGCGATCTCGGCCGAGGTCGCCGCCCGGTACGAGCGGGCCAACTACTTCTCCGGCGTGCTCACCGGCCGGCCGGTCGACCCCACGCTGTACGCCAGCCAGTTCTTCCCGTACCCGGTGCGTGACGTCTACGGAACCGCCGTCATCCCGGAGACGCTCGGCAACGTGGCGACGCAGCGGTTCAACCAGAACGAGCCCCGATCACCGGAGCAGATCCTGGACTCGGCTCGCCGGCAGCTCGTCGTCCGGGACGGGGTCGCCAGCTTCTTCTACCACCCGTTCCTGGGGCTCGAGTACCTGCCGAAGCTGGTCGAGGGCCTTCAGGCGCTCGGCTACACGTTCGCGCCCGCCCGGGACATGATCCTGCCGAAGTAGGGGCACCGGCCGGATGTCCGATGTGGTCGGACGCACCCAGCCGGCGGGAGTGGCCGGGTGCTCATCGGGGTAAGGCACCCGGCATGGAACACTTCACGATTGCCACCGTTGCCCAGCAGAGCCCGGACTTCCGCCGGGTGCTCTGGACCGGGCGTTACAGCCAGCTCGTGATCATGACCATCCCGCCGGGTGGCGAGATCGGCGAGGAGGTCCACGAGGACACCGACCAGATCCTCACCTTCGTCAGCGGCGTGGCCGAGGCGACCGTCGGCGACGAGAAGCGGAAGGTGAGCCAGGGCGAGCTGGTCGTGGTGCCCGCCGGCACCCGGCACAACTTCGTGAACGCCGGCCCCAACCCGCTCGTGCTGTACACCGTCTACGCCCCGCCGGAGCACGCCGACCAGGCGGTGCACCACACCAAGGAGGAGGCCGACGCGGCCGAGGAGTCGGGCCGGGACGAGCCGCCGCGATCTTCCTGAACCGCCGCGCCGGTCGCTGTCACGGTGGGTAGCGTACGGACATGGACGGCGAAACCATGGTCGGCTTCGGGCCCAAGCAGGCGTGGCTCGCGGTGCGCGACGGCGACGAGACGGCGGTGGCCGGCGCCCTGGGCCTGCGCGACCTCGGCCCGGTCTCCTGGCGCAACGGGATGGACCTGGCGTACCTGACCGACGACCGGGTGGCGCTCACGCCGCAGTTGCCCGGCGTGGGCGGCACCCGCTGGCTGCTCGTCGTCGGTCGCTGGCTGCTGCGCACCGCGCCGGCCCTGCACATCGCGCACCTGTCCGCCACCCTCGGTACCGAGGTGCAGTTCTTCGCCACCTACCGGGTCTCGGAGCTGCACCGGTGGCAGCGGGCGGTCGACGGCGTCCTGGTGCGCGCGTTCGAGTACGTGGGCGAGACCGGCGAGGTCACCGAGTGGCGGGGCGACCCGGACGACACCGAGACCGCGATCGGCCTGCCGCCGGCGCTGGACGACGAGGCCGACGTACTGGTGTCGGAGGACGACGTGATGCGGATGGCCCGCGCCTGGAGCGTGGATCCGATGGCGCTGGACGGCCGGCCCGCGCCCGGCCCGCTGCGCGCCGCCGCGGCGGAGTCGTTTCGCCCTCTCCCAGGCGGGTAGCCAGACCCGGCTGCGATCCGAGGGGACGATCTCGACATGAAGTACGCGCGGTTCATCGAGAAGGTCGCGGAGCGGATGGGCGGCTCCCTCGGGCAGGCGGAGGCCGTGACGCAGGCGGCCCTGCTGACGCTCGCGGAGCGGATCACCGGTGGTGAGGCGCGGGACCTGGCGGAGCAGTTGCCGACCGAGCTACGGGAGTTCCTGACCACGACCGACGAGCCCGCCGAGGCGTTCGACCTGGACGAGTTCGTCCGCCGGGTCAGCATCCGGGCCGGCGTGGACTCCGACACCGCGAGCCGGGGTGTGCCGGCGGTTTTCCAGACCCTGCACAGGGCGGTCGGTGACGGGGAGTTCCAGGACGTGCTCGGTCAGCTCCCGAAGGAGTTCCAGAACCTGGTGCCAGAGTTGATCAGACGACGGTAGCCGCCGATGCCGTTACCGCGAGGGTTGCCTGGGCCAGGGCACCGTGGCCGAGCCGCCCCCGGTCCGCGCGGCGGCCATCGCCCGCAGCGTGGCCAGCAGCTCGCTGCGGCTGGAGCAGTTCAGCCGCTGCCGCATCCGCGCCACGTGGTGCTCGACCGTCTTGGCCGAGATGAACAGCCGGTCACCGATCTGCTTGTACGTCATGCCGGCGAGTACAAGATCGGCTACTTCCTGTTCGCGGTCGCTGAGCCTGCCCTCGTTGGGGGCGGTCACGGTGTCCGCGGCCGCCGCCGACTCGGCCGGTTGCACCGTCGCTCGGGGCCCGGTCGGCCTGCCCTGCAGCATCCGGGCACAGTCCAGCAGCGCGGTCATGGCCCGGCGGTCCGAGGTGCGGATCGCGGCCTGCCCGGCGAGCCGGGCGCCGTCCCAGGACAGGCCCGCGCCGTGCAGGCCACGGGCGGCCGCCTCGACCGGCTCCGGGTCGACGACTCCGTGCAGCACCTCGACCCAGCTCTCCGCGGCCGCGGCCACCACCGACCCGTACCGGGTGTGGCCCGCGGCGGCGGTCAGGATCCGGACGTGGTCGTCGACCGCCGTCGGCTCCTCCGCGATGATCGCCGCGTGCAGGGCGCTCCAGTGCAGGGGCGTCGCCCACAGCTTCGGATTCCCCAGCCGCTCCAGCAGGAGCCGGGCGTCGCGCAGGTACGGCATCAGCGCGCTCAACTCGCCGAGCCGCGCGGCGGCGATGACGAACTCGCCCAGCGGTAGCAGCGTGAACAGGTCCACCGGGTGCCGTACGACGGCGTCGTGCGCGTGTCCCCAGCCCCGTTGCAGCGCCGTCAGATCGCTGTCGCGGCGCGCGATGCCCATCTCCAGAGCGGTGGCGAACAGCAGGTCCCGCGACTCGAGTGGCCGGCCGCCGGAGGTGACGGAGGCCAGCATCTGCGCGGCAACGGCGGTCCGCCCCCGCACCATCTGTATCCATGCCTGCAGCAGACGGTGACGTCGCACCATCAGGACGCCGCCCATGCGGACGGTGACGGCGCGGTCGAGCACCCGTTCGGCGATGTCGAACTCGCCGCTGTGCAGCGCCACCAGGGCGGCCAGCGCCGCCGGGCTGTCCGGCAGGAGCGCCGCCCGCCCGGCCGGCTCCAGCAGGGCGGACGCCTGGACGAGGGCGGACAGCGCGGTGGTCGGCGAGCCGGACAGGGTCTCCCGTACTCCCCGCGCCATCAACAGCGCCGCGCTGGCGAGCAGGGTCGGCGGCCCGTCCGCCGGACGGCTCTGGAGCAGGCGGTCGAACTCCTCGGGGTGACCGGTCGCCGTGTAACCGATCGTCGAGAACGCGATCGACGATGCCGTGCCCGACCACCGGTACAGCTCGGCGCTGCGGCCGATCTGGCCGCGGTGGGTCAGCGCCACCGCCGCCACCGCCGCCCCGTCCGCGCGCTCCGGTGAGCTCTGTGCCGCGATCAGCCGGTCCGACAGCCGGAGCGCGGAGTCGAGATCGCCGGCGAGCGCCGCCGCGACCGCCTGGCGCGCCGTGGTCGGCCGGCCGGCGGCCGAGGCGATGGCGAAGAGCTCGGCCGCGAGGGCGGGCTCCTCGGTCAGCGCCTCGTCGCCCGCGGTCTCGTACACCGCGGCCAGAGAGGCGTCGGCGGCACCGGCCCCGAGCAGCGCACGGGCCAGCGGGAGTACGGACGCGCCGCGCTGTGTCTGGAGCTCCGCCAGCCGCTGCCAAACCGCGATGCGGTGCGTCGTGGGGCTGAGTGCGGCGACGGCGCGCCGCGCGATCGGGGGCAGCCGGTCGCCCGGTCCGAGCAGCCCCGTGGCCCGGGCGGCCCGGACGATCTCGTCGACCGCGTCGGGATCCATCGACAGCAGCGTGCTGAGCAGGTGTACGGGAAGATCCACCTCGGTCGCTGCGGCCAGCAACAGCCGCCGCACGTCGTCGTCGAGGTCGTCCAGGTCCGCGCCGAACTGGATCACCGCGGCCTGGGGGGTCTCGGTCGGCAGCCCACCGGGGTCGGTACCCAGGACCCGCACCAGCCGGTCCACGAATCGCGGCACCCCGCCGGTCTGGGCGTGCACGAACGTCACCATCGACGGATCCGGTTCGGCGCCGTGCGCCAACCGGAGATAGGTACCGGTCTGCTCCTCGGTGAACGGGCAGAGCACCAGCGGCGCCCGGTCCCGCTTCAGCGCCTCCGACAGTTCGGCCAGGATGGACGGACGCGGCCACGGCCGGTACGCGATCGCCAACCGGTGCCGCCGCAGCTCGACCAGGTGTCGCAGCTCTTTCAGCCGGGCCTCGTCGAGCTGGTGGGCGTCGTCCACCAGCAGAACGCAGTTCTCGTCCGCCGTTTCCAGGCCGTCGCGCCAGTCGTTGATCACGGTGACGCCGGCGCGCCGGTAGATCCGTGCCAGCTCGCGAAGGATGACGCTCTTGCCGTAGCCGCCCGGCGCGTGAATGCCGACGCTCATCGGAGCGTGCGGATTCGCCTCGATCGCATCGAGAAACGCCCGGCTCTGGTGGTCGAGCACGAGCCGGGCTTCGGTGGCGGTGTGGAGCGTCAAGGGTGTCCTCACGAATATGGCCTGGCCTGTAGTCCGCTGCTCACTTGACGTCATGGAGCTGCACGCCTGGCGTGGTCACCGTACTCCGCTCCCCACCCGCGCGGGTCGATGTGGCTGCATCGAACGTCATGGTCGATAACATCCCTATCACGACCACCGGAACTACCGGAAGCCGCGACCGGGTACGAGTCGCGACCCGGAGCGCGGCCTGGGCAGGTCGAGCGGGGTGACCCTCACCGGTGGCCGGGGCGGCGGCTCGCGCTGCTCGTCGTCGCCGCTTTCCGCGCTGTCCTGCGGCAACGACGGCGGACCGTCCGGGTACTCGATGGGGGCCGGCTGCCGCCGCCAGTTCGGGTCGTGCCGCCGGCTCGCCAGCGCCAGGATCTGACACGCCGCCAGCGCCGCGCCCGCGGCGACGGTGACCTGGGGGTCGGCCTCGACCGTGACCGGGCGGGAGAGCCGGGCGGAGATCAGTTCCGCGACGAGCGGGATCCGTGCCGACCCGCCCACCAGCAGGATCCCGTCGACCTGGTCGGTACGCAGGTCGCAGGACCGGATCGTCCGGTCCAGGGTGTCCACCGTCAGCTCCAGCGCGGGCCGGATCAGCTCCTCGAACTCGGCACGGGTGATACGTAGCTGTACCGGGCCCTGCGGCAGCTGTACCCGTACCTCTGTCTCGTCCGCGACGCTGAGCGCCTCCTTGGCGCGGGCACACTCCTCGCCAAGCCCGAACAGCGCCAGCCGCAGCCGCCGGTCGTCGAGCTGAGCGGCGCCGATCTGCTGCGTGATGGCGGAGCGGACGTGATCGGTCAACGCCTGGTCGAAGTCGGCTCCGCCCAGCGGTTGGACGCCCTCGGCGCAGCCGAGCACCTGGAAGCCGGCGGGCTGCGTCCGGCGGACCACCGACATCTCGTAGCCGGTGCCGCCCAGGGCGTACACGGCGAGCGTGCGACCGGAAAACCCCTGGAAGGAGTGGCTCTCGGCGGCGGTGACCGGCCTGGGGAGCAGGGTCACGTTGGTCAGGCCGATCTCCCAGAGCGCCTCGTGCAGCAGCCGCTTGCGGTACGGCCCCCAGGTCGCCGGGTGGGTGATGACGATGTGCTCGGGGTCGCTGTCCTCCTGGGCCACGATCCGCTCGACGACCCACATCGCCAGCACCGCGACGAGCGTCTGCGGCGTGCAGGCCTCTCCGGCCACCACCAGCGGGACGTCGTCGCCGATCCGCCGGACGAAGCCCCGGGCGATCCGACCGCCGTCCACCAGGGGGCCGTCCCGGCCGGGGTCACCGACGGTGAGCGAACCGTTCGTCGTTACGTGCAGCACCGAAGGGATTACCGGCGACTGCGGGTCGAGCCGGACGATCTCGGGGCGGCTCCACGTCGGACCCACGAGTCGGGAGACGGCGGCGCTCGTACAGGTGCCGCCTATGTCAATGCCGAGGACATATGCCATCCGCCCCATACCTCCACCGGACAGTAGGTCCCGCCGGACTTCGACCGGCGCCGATCAACCCTTCCGGCGAACCCGTGTGGGCCTCACCCGTTCGTACCAGACACCGGCCTGTCACCGGAGACCCTAAATCTTGCGGCAGGAATCCCCTAATCCCCTAACGCGAGAGGTGATCCACTCCCTAATCGGCTGAGGGCAGGACGGGGGATGCGCCCCGATGTCCGATACCTCCATCGGCTCATATGTTTCTCCCCGAACCCGGACCCGCACGTCCGGAGCGATCCCGGCCAAGCTGTATTGAGGAGACCCTCACCATGTTGGACCCCAACGCCGACGCGACCCTTCCGGCCCCGGCTCCCGCCCCCGCCCCCGCCCCGGCTCCCGCCCCCGGCGGCAAGGGCAACGACAACGACAACGGCAAGGGCGACGGTCACGGTCCGGGCTGCGGTTGCGGCTGCCAGGGCGGCGACCACCACCACGGTGGGCACGAGCACCACCACGGCGGGCACGCCGGTGACATCGGCCTGGTCAACCTGCACGACAACAACATCAACGCGGGTGGCCAGCAGGCGGTCAGCGGCCACGGCGGCGGGCACGGCGGCGACATCGGCCTGGTCAACCTGCACGACAACAACATCAACGTGCTCGGCCAGCAGGCGATCGGTGGCCACGGCCACGGCGGCGCCGAGATCAACGGCGACAACATCAACCTGCACGACTTCGTGCTCAACCTGATCGTCAACCCGGGTGCCAAGGAGGCGTTCCTGCTCGACCCGCAGGGTGCGCTGAGCCTCGCGGGCCTGGGCAACCTGAGCCTGGTCGACGTACACGACGTTCTGCCGCTGGTTCTGGACAGCCTGCCGGTGCAGGGCATCACCAACATCACCGACATCGACGTCCTGAACGTCACGCAGATCATCGACGAGCCGACCGCTGTCATCGCGCAGCTGCAGTCGGTCGTGCAGCAGGTCACCACGACCACCACGAACCACAACACCGACGTGAACGTGCTCGGCACGGTCACCAACGTCGTCGGTGGCCTGGGCCTGGGCGCCTCCGTGCTGCCCGGCATCGGCGCCGCTGTCAGCGGCACCGGCCTGGCGGTCGACCTGTCCGCAGTGAACAACATCGTCAGCACCGTCGACGGCACCGTCCTGGGCACGGTCGGCAAGGAGGTCACGGGCATCGTGGGTACCGCTGAGGGCATCACCGGCACGGTGACCGGCCTGACCACCGGGATCTCGGCGGTTGACGGCGTTCTCGGCGTGGCCGGTGGCGTCGTCAACACGGTGACCGGTGTGGTCGGCGGCGTGCTGGGTGGCTCGCCGGTTGCCGGCGTGCTGGGCACGGTCGAGGGCCTGGTCGGCGGCGTCGTTGGCGGCACCGTCGGTGGCGTGGTCAACGGCGTTGCCGGTGGCACCGTCGAGGGCGTGCTGGGCACGGTTGACGGCCTGGTCGGCGGCACCGTGGGTGGCGTCGTGAACGGCGTTGCCGGTGGCGTGCTCGACGGCGTGGTCGGCGGGACCGTGGGTGGCGTCGTGAACGGCGTTGCCGGTGGCGTGCTCGACGGCACCGTGGGCGGCGTGCTGGGCACCGCTGATGGCCTGGTCGGCGGCACCGTCGGTGGCGTGCTCGACGGCGTGGTCGGCGGGACCGTGGGCGGCACCGTCAACGGCCTGGTCGGCGGGACCGTCGGTGGCGTGCTGGACGGCACCGTCGGCGGCGTGCTGAACGGTGTGGTCGGCGGGACCGTCGGCAGCACCGTCAACGGCCTGGTCGGCGGGACCGTCGGTGGTGTGGTCGGCGGCGTGGCCGGTGGCACCGTCAACAACCTGGTCGCCGGCACCGTCGCGGGCACCGTCGGCGGCACGGCGAGCGGCCTGCTGGGCGGCGCCTCGCCGGTCGAGGGTGTGCTGGGCACGGTTGACGGCCTGGTCGGCGGGACCGTCGGTGGCACGGTTGACGGCGTGGTCGGCGGCACCGTGGGCGGCACCGTCAACGGCCTGGTCGGCGGGACCGTGGGTGGCGTGCTGGACGGCACCGTCGGCAGCACGCTCGGTGGCGTGACCGGCACCGTCGGTAGCGTGACCGGTGGCGACGCGCACGGCGGGCTGCTCGATGGCGTGACCGGCACCGTCGGCAGCACGCTGGGCGGCGTGACCGGTGCGGACGCGCACAGCGGGCTGCTCGGTGGCGTGACCGGCACCGTCGGCGGTGTGGTCAGCGGCGTGGCCGGCGGCACCCTGAACAGCGTGGGTGTGGGCAACGTCACCGGCGACCTCGGCCTGACCGGTGGCCACGCGAGCGCCGACGCGCACGCGCAGACGGACGCCTCGCACCACGGCCTGCTCGACGGCCTGCTCTGACCCTCATAAAAGCGGGTTGACGCGGAGGCCGGATCTGCCGAAGGGCGGGTCCGGCCTCCGTACCGCTTGCTAATTACGCTGAAATCAGCAGACTCGTATCGGTGACCGCGCCCATCTGGCTTGACCTGCTCGACGAGACCACTCGGGTATGCGCTGCGCACGGCCGCAGCGACCTGATCCAGTGGTTGCAGCAGAAGCGGGCTCAGCTAATCGACCCCCGGCTCCGCGTACTGGTGATCGGTGAGCCCAAGCAGGGCAAGAGCCAGCTCATCAACGCGCTCGTCAACGCGCCCGTGTGCCCCGTGGGTGACGGCACGACCACGACCATTCCGACGATCGTCCACCACGCCGAGGCCCCCAGCGCCACCCTGGTACGGAACCCGATACCGGCCCAGCGCAAGGGGAACGCGAGCGGCGAACTGGCGGCGCAGCCGGAACAGGCCGAGCGGATCCCGGTCGCGATGGACCAGTTGGCGGGCCTCACCGGCAAGTACCCGCAGCGCCCCGGTGCCTCGTCGATGCACCTCGAGGTCGGCGTACCGCGGGGGCTGCTCGCCAACGGGCTGATCTTCATCGACACCCCGGGTACCGACGGCCAGGACCCGGTGCGTGACGCCAGCATCTTCGCGGCACTCGCCCGCGCCGACACCGTTCTGGTGGTCTCGGACGCGACGCGTGAACTGTCCGTCACCGAGCTGAACCTCATCCTCTCCGTGACGCAGTCCCACACGAACGTGATCGTCGTCCTGAGCAAGATTGACATGTCGCCCGACTGGCGGGCGGTGGCCGAGCGCAACCGCAAGCACCTCGCGATCGCGGGTGCGTCGGCGCCCCTGATTCCGGTCTCCTCCGTACTGCGCCTTCAGGCGGCCCGTACCAACGACGAAGCGATCAACGCGGAGTCGGGCTTCCCCGACCTGATCGCCCGCCTGGTGAGCGACCAGAGCGCCAAGGGGGACAGGCTGGCCCGTACCAGCGTCGCTGTCGCCACCCGTACCGTCGTCGAGCAACTGGCCGCGCCGCTGCGGGCGGAGCTGACCGGCGCCTCCTCGTCCGAGACCTCCGGTCCGCTGTCGCGGCTGCAGGCGGCCCAGCGGGCCGTCGACGACCTGCGCCGGCGCACCACGAAGTGGCAGAACACGCTCAACGACGAGATCGGCGACCTGCTCTCCGACATCGAGTACGACCTGCGCGACCGTACCCGCACCATCCTGCGCAAGGTGGACGAGGTGTTCGACACGGCCGATCCGCTGAGCGGGTGGGAGACGTTCCAGGACTGGCTGGAAGAGAACCTGACCGAGGCGGCGGAGGCGAACTTCGAGTGGATGGTTCAGCGGCTCGACTGGATCACCCACCAGGTCGCGAGCAACCTGGCCTCGTACGGGGCGGACGTCCTCCCGGGCTGGTCGATCAGGGTCCCCGACGACCTGGCCGAGCGGGTCCCGCTCATCGAGAAACCGCAGATCGAGAAGTTCACGCCGACTCAGAAGGTCTTCACGGCGCTGCGTAGCTCGTATGGCGGCATGCTGATGTTCGGTATGGCGACGACCCTGGCCGGCATGCCGCTGATCAACCCGGTCTCGCTCGGCGCCGGTGCCATCTTCGGCGGCAAGGGCATCTTCGACGAGAGCAAGTCGCTGCTCAAGCGGCGGCAGGCGGCCGCGAAGAACTCGGCCCAGCGGCACGTCGACGACTTCTTCCTCCGGCTGAGCAAGGACTCCCGGGACACCGCCCGGCAGGTGCACCGGATGCTGCGTGACCACTTCGCCGCGCTGACCGAGGAGCTCCAGGCGGCCATCGTCGAGTCGTTCAAGACCGCGAAGCAGGAGGCCGACGCCGAGGCGGCCGTACGCGAACAGCGCCAGCGGGCCATCCAGCAGACGATGCAGAAGCTCGCCATCCTGTTCGAGGAGGCGCAGGAGGTCACGGCCGGGAGGGGTGGCGCGCTGCGGGCGCGGCTGGAGTCCCGGATATGAGCCCCGCTGTCCGGCTCGACGAGTCGGCATGGGAACTGCTGCACCAGGCGCTGGACCTGTACCGGGACGACCGGCACGCCACGGCCCGGCTGCACCACCATCTCAGCCGGTTCGAGCAGCCGCTGCGGATCGCGGTCGCCGGCTCCTGGCGGTCGGGCAAGTCGACCCTGGTCAACGCGATCATGGGCGAGGAGGTCGCGCCCGTCGAGATCGAGGACGGCAGGCAGGTCTTCACCTGGTACGAGGACGGCCCGAACCCGGAGGTGATCGCGTACGCCCCCGACGGTACGGCGCGTGAGCTCGCCGTCACCAGGTCGGCCAGCGGCATGCGGGTCGAGCTCGACGGGTGGCGCTCCGACCAGATCGACGACATCGTCGTGAAGTGGCCGACGCGTACCCTCCGGCACGCAACCCTTGTGGACACCCCAGCCGTCACGTCGGCGACCGACGACGACGGTACGGCGATCGCGGACCGGATCCTGCGCGACGCCGACGCCGTGCTCTACCTGACCCGCGACGCGCGCGGCGCGGACCTGGAGTTCCTGCGCTCCCTCCAGGAGGGGAGCGTGGCCCGGGCCGCGCCGACGAACGTGATCATGGTGCTGTCCCGTGCCGACGAGATCGGCGGCGGTCGGGTCGATGCCCTCGTGACGGCCAAGCAGTTGGCCCGGCGCCAGAACCGCGATCCCGGGGCCGCCTCGGTGTGCCTGGGCGTGGTGGCGCTGGGTGGCCTCGTGGCGGTGGCCGGCCGGGTACTGACCGAGCAGGACTTCGTCACCCTCGCCACCCTGGCCACCACTCCGCGCGCCGAGCTGGAGAAGTTCCTGCTGTCGGCGGACCGGTTCGTCAGTACCCAGTTCACCACGCCGATCACGCCCGACGCCCGCCGCGCCCTGCTGGAGCGGATCGGCCTGTTCGGGGTCCGCCTCACCACGACCCTGATCCGTACCGGCTGCGACACCCGGGCCAAACTGGCCGCGGAGATGGTACGGCGCAGTGGGCTGACCGAGCTTCGCGAAGCGATCGGCCGCTACTTCACCGACCGGGCCGAGGTGCTCAAGGCCCGGTCGGCACTGGTGGCACTGGAGTCCATCCTGCGCCGGCAACCCCGACCGGGGTCGGTGGACCTGCTCGCCTGGGTGGAGTACCTCCTCGCCAGCACCCACGACTTCCGGGAACTGCGCCTGCTCGCGGAGCTACAGGACAGCCAACTCGGGTTCGACCCCGAGCGGACCGCGGAAGCCCTCCGCCTCGCCGGGGGGAACGGCACCGCGCTGGCGACCCGGCTGGGCGCGGATGACGACGTCGACGCCGGCGAGCTGTGGCGACTCGGCTCGGAGGCGTTGGCCCGCTGGCAGAACCAGGCCGAAGACCCGCTGGCGAGCCTGGACCAGCGGCGGGCGGCGGCCGTCGTCGTACGCAGTTGCGAGGGGATGCTGGCCCGGTTGTCCGGCCGTTGAGCCGGTCCCATCCGGTCGGCGCCCCGGCGGCAGCAACCGAGCCTGCCACCGTGCCGCAACCGGAAAGGCAACCGTGGGTCCGTAGACATGGTCGGGTGGGGGAGTCAACGGTTGGCGAGCCGGGCGTCCGACCCGCCGCACTGCGGCGCGACCGGGTGACGGGCGGGCAGTGGCGCGCGTGGTGGCGCTGGTACCTGCTGGTCGGCCTCGCCGTCATGGCCGTCGCTCCCACGGTCCCGGCCGTCGGGCGTCAAGGCCTGTACGGGTTCACGGGCCTGTCGGCCCTTGCCGCGCTGGTCATCGGAGTCCGCCGGCACCGCCCCACCGCTGCCCGGCCCTGGTGGCTGTTCGTCGCCGGCGTGGCGGCTTCCCTCGCCGCATCGATCTGGTGGGTGGTCGAAATGGCGCTGACCGGCCGGCTCAGACCCGGGTCCCTCGGGGACGTCCTGTTCGCCAGTGCCTACCCGTTGTTCATCGCCGGTCTGATCACCTGGGTACGCCGCGACCGCCGCCGGTCGGGCTACGAGAGCGTGGTCGACGCGGGGCTGGTCGTCTCCGGACTGCTGGCCCTGAGCTGGACATTCGTCATGTTCCCGCTGATGTCGAAGGCGGCGATCGGACACCAGACGCCCGGCTACCTGATCTACCCCGTGATGGACCTGTTCGTGGTCGCGATGGCGGTGCGACTGCTGTTCAGTGCCCGGGTCCGCACGGTGTCGTACCTGCTGCTGGTGACCGCGGCGTTCACCCTGCTCATCGCCGATTGCGTCGGCTACATCCTGACGGCGGCCGATGCGACCGGCGTGGACAGCAACTTCGCCGCGCCGCTGTGGGTCCTCACGTACCTGCTGCTCGGCGCGGCGGCGCTGCACCCGTCGATGGCCAGATCGGCCGGGGCGGTCGAGCGCAGCCAGGCGATCGCGTCGCCGCTGCGGATCGCGCTCTACGCCCTGCTCGCGCTCGTCGCGCCGGCCGTCGCGATCGGCATCGTGGTGGCGCGTGGCGGAGAAAGCCCCGCCCAGGACCTGGTCATGCCGTCGGTGTTCGCGGCCACCACCGCGGTGCTGCTGGTGGTACGGCTGGGGCTGCTCGCCCGGGTGGCGCACCGGCGCGCGAACCAGCTCGACGAGCACGCCCTCGCGCTGAGCACGGCGCTGAGCGAGCAGCAGGCGCTGCGCGAGGAGCTGACGTACCGCGCCCTGCACGACAGCCTCACCGGGCTGGGCAACCGGGCGCTGCTGCACGAACGTCTCGACGCGGTGACCGGCCCGTACGGGCTGCTGCTGCTGGACCTCGACGGGTTCAAGGACATCAACGACGCGTACGGGCATCCGGCCGGCGACGAGCTCCTGGTCGAGGTGGCCCAGCGGCTGCGGGCGACGGTCACCGACGGTGTGCTGGTGCGCCTGGGCGGCGACGAGTTCGCGGTACTGCTGGAGCCGGCGGGTGCCCGGGCCGTGGCGGACGCGATGGTCGACTCCCTGCGGGAGCCGTTCGTGTCCGGCGACCGGCAGAGCGAGCTGACCGCCAGCGTGGGCATGCTGCTCGCCGACGCCCCGCTCCCGCAGGGGGAGGCGCTGCGCCGGGCAGACCTGGCGTTGTACGCCGCGAAGGCCGCGGGCAAGAACCGGGTACAGGAGTACACGTCGGCCCTGGCCGCTGACCGGGACCGGCGGACCCGGCTGATCACCGACCTGCGCCGGGCGCTGGCAGCCGAGGAGCTGACCGTGCATTACCAGCCGGTGGTCGAGCTCACCACCGGTCGGATCACGGCGGTGGAGGCCCTGGTGCGCTGGGTGCCGCCGGGGCAGCCGCCGATCTCGCCGGTCGAGTTCATCCCGGTGGCCGAGGAGTCCGGGCTGATCGGCCCGCTGGGAGCCTGGGTGCTGCGGCGGGCGCTCCGCGACGCGCGGATGTGGCACCAGCGGTACGGGATGTCCGTCGGGGTCAACGTCTCCGCCCGGCAGCTTCGGGAGCCAGGCATCGCCCAGCTGATCCTGGACGAGCTTGCCGCGCAGCGGCTGCCCGGCGCCGCCCTGGTCGTGGAGATCACCGAGTCCGTGCTGGTGGTCAACGACGGGCCGGAGGCGGCGGCGGTACTGGCGGTGCTCGACCGGCTGCGCGAGCACGGCGTACGGATCGCGGTCGACGACTTCGGTACCGGTTACTCCTCGCTGGCGTACCTGCGCACGCTGCCGGTGGACGTCCTCAAGATCGACCGCGCGTTCGTCCAGGGCTCCGCCCGGGGCGGTGACCCGGCGGCGTTCCTGCGCGCGATCGTCCAGCTGGGTCGCAGCCTCGGCCTGCGTACCGTGGCCGAGGCGGTCGAGACGCCGGCACAGGCGTCCCGGCTGCTCCAGATGCACTGCACCCTGGCGCAGGGGTACTTCTTCTCCCGGCCCATCGCCGCGGACGAGCTCGGCACCCTGCTGGCGAAGACCGGCGGCAGGTTCGACACCACCACCATCGGCGCCATCGCCGCCTGACCGCGCTACCCCGCGGCCTCGGCGATCGCGCGGAGGGTACCCGGGTCACCCTGTACGAGCAGGGTGGTGACCACGCTCTCCTCCCACTTCGACAGCTCGTCCTTGATCTTCGCGACCGGGCCGACCAGTGCGAGGTCCTCGACCATCGCGGTGGGGACCGCCGCGGCCGCCTCCTGCTTGCGCCCGGACGCGTACAGCTCCTGGATGGTCTCGCAGACGTCCTCGTAGCCGAGGCGGGCGATCGCCTCGCGGTGGAAGTTGACGTTCTTCGCGCCCATGCCCCCCACGTACAGGGCGAGGTGCGGACGGATGCGGTCGGCGGCCCGCTCGACGTCGTCGTCCACCACGACCGGTACGGACGCGGCGACCTCGAAGTCGTCGGGCGTACGGCGGGCGGACGGCCGGGCGAAGCCCTCGGCCAGGGCGCTGCGGTAGAACCCGTCGGCCTTCGGCGAGAAGAACAGCGGCAGCCACCCGTCGGCTACCTCGGCGGCGAGCGCGACGTTCTTCGGCCCCTCGGCAGCCAGGTAGATGGGAATCTCGGTCCTGAGCGGGTGCACCGTGCTCTTGAGCGGCTTACCCAGCCCGGTGCCGCCCTGGTACGGAAGCTGGAAGAACTGCCCGCCGTACTCGACCGGCGCCTGCCGGGCGACGACCGCCCGCACGATCTCGATGTACTCACGGGTGCGGGCCAGCGGGCGGGGGTACGGCTGGCCGTACCAGCCCTCGACGACCTGCGGTCCCGACGCGCCGAGCCCGAGGACGAACCGGCCGCCGGACAGGTGGTCCAGGGTCATGGCAGCCATCGCGGTGGCGGTCGGGGTCCGGGCCGACATCTGGAGGATGTTCGTACCCAGCTTGACCCGGCTCGTGGCCGAACCCCACCAGGCCAGCGGGGTCAGGCAGTCCGACCCGTACGCCTCGGCGGTCCAGATCGAGTCGAAGCCGAGCCGCTCGGCCTCGGCGATCGTCTCCACGACGCCGGCCGGCGCTCCGGTCGACCAGTACCCGACGTGGTAGCCCAGCTTCATCTCCCAGCCCCTCCTCAGAACTGCTCGCCGCGAACGGCCAGCTCGCGCAGCAGCGCCGGCGGGCGGAACCGCTCGCCGTACGTGTCGGCCAGGTAGTCGGCCCGCTCGACGAAGGTGGTCAGCCCGCACGAGTTGATGAACTGGAGGATACCGCCGCTCCACGGCGCGAAGCCGATGCCGAGGATCGACCCGAGCCAGCGGCCCGACGGCCATGCCGGCTGTCCGGATCGGACGGCCTGAGGTCGCTCGCGGCGCCCGGCCCGCACCGACGGTCGTTCGGTCCGGCGAGGTGCGGCCGACCGCTATCGTGGCCGACAGGAACGTCACCGTCTCGCCGTCGATGTCGTCGAGGAGTTTCGTTGGCCGTTCGTATCCTCGTCGCCGAGGACGACCCCAAGCAGGCGCAGCTGATCCGGATCTATCTCGAGCGGGAGGGTCACGGTGTCCAGGTCGTCTCCGACGGACGTTCGGCCATCGAACAGGCGCGCGCGTCGAGTCCGCACCTGATCGTCCTCGACGTGATGATGCCGGTGGTCGACGGCTTGGACGTCTGCCGAATTCTGCGGGCGGATTCGGATGTCCCGATCCTGTTGCTGACCGCCCGGGCGACCGAGAACGACATGTTGCTGGGCCTGGACCTCGGTGCGGACGACTACCTCACCAAGCCGTACAGCCCACGGGAGTTGACCGCCCGGGTCAGGGCGCTGCTGCGGCGGGCGAAGGTGGTCCCGGCCAAGCCCACGGTGCTGACCGTCGGAGACGTCGAGGTCGACACCGCCCGTTTCGAGGTGCGGGTCGCCGGTAGGCCGGTGCCGGTCACGGCCAAGGAGTTCGGCATCCTGGAGGTGCTCGCGGGGGAGCCCGGCCGGGTCTTCACCCGGACCGAGATCATCGACCGGGCCTTCGCCTACGACAGCGACGTCCTCGCGCGGACCGTCGACGCGCACATCATGAACCTGCGGCGAAAGCTGGAAGAGGAGCCCTCCAGACCCCGGTACCTGGAGACCGTGCACGGGCGCGGTTACCGGCTGGCGGAGCCACCGGCGTGAGCTTCCGGCTGCGGGCGCTGGCTCTCATCATGCTGGTGGCGGTGGCCGCCACCAGCGCCACCGCCTGGCTGACCCTGCGCCAGGTGTCGCGCCAGGTCCGCGAGTCGGTCGCCGCAGGACAGGAGGAGACCGCGGCGATCACCGCCGAGCTACGGGCGTACGGCCAGAGCCACGCCACCT
Source organism: Planosporangium mesophilum (assembly GCF_016863255.1). Taxonomy (GTDB): domain Bacteria; phylum Actinomycetota; class Actinomycetes; order Mycobacteriales; family Micromonosporaceae; genus Planosporangium; species Planosporangium mesophilum. The sequence goes on along the minus strand of NZ_BOON01000043.1, from coordinate 12,916 downwards.
GGGCGGGGCTGGAGCACACCGTCGCCGGCCTGGCCAGCCGTACCGGGCAGCGGATCCGGGTCGTCACCGACACCGGGGTGCTGCTGGCCGACTCCGACCTCCTGTCCGGCCGGGCCGCCCGCCAGGTCGTCGGCGTGCCGGTACTCGTCGACGCCCGGCCCACGTTGAGGCTTCCGGAGTCCGGTACGCCGACCGCCCTGGCCCGGCTGACCATCGGCGCGATCCACGAGTACCGCACCGGCGCGCCGTACGCCGCGTGCCTGACCCGGGCCGGCATCCCGGTCACCGCCAGCCCGCGTGCCGACGGAGTGCCGACGTTCACAGTCGCCGGCAACAGTACGAGCGCCGCGCGGGAATGCCCGCAGCAGCCGCCACCGGAAGCCGAGGCCCGTGACGACAACAGCGAGGTGTTGGGCTGCGTGGAGAAGGCGCCCGACGGCGTGCGGCAGTGTCTTGCCCGGGCCTTCGCCGATCGCGTCGCCGGTGTCGCGCCGCCGCCGCTGCAGGTTTACCTCGGTGCGGTCGGCGACACCGTACGTAGCCTGCGCCTCGCGCCGACGCTGCTCGTCGCGCTGGCCGTTGCCGTGGCCGCGATCGTGGGTGCGCTGCTGCTGAGCCGTGGTGTGCTGCGTCCGGTCCGGGCCTTGATCGATGCTTCCGGCCGGGTGGGGGCCGGTGAGCTCGGTCGGCGGGTGCCGGTCTCCGGCCGGGACGAGATCGCGCAACTGGGCCGAGCGTTCAACCGGATGGCCGATTCGCTTCAGGCCAGCGAGGAGCGTCAGCGGCGGTTGACCGCGGACATCGCGCACGAGCTGCGGACCCCGCTGGCCAACCTGCGTGGCTACCTCGAAGCGCTACGGGACGGCGTCGTCGAGCCCACCCCGCAGCTGGTGAGCTCGCTTCACGAGGAGGTGCTGCTGCAGCAGCGGATCGTCGAGGACCTGCAGGACCTGGCGTTGGCGGAGACCGGCGCGCTGACGTACCACCGTACCGAAGTGGACCTGGACGATCTGCTGGCGACCTGTGTGACCACGCACCGCGGGGCGGCGGAGTCCGTCGGCGTCGGCCTGGGCCTGTGGGCACAGGCGCAGCCACGGGTCGACGCCGATCCGGACCGGCTGCGCCAGGTGGTCGGCAACCTGATCACGAACGCCGTCCGGGCGACCTCGCCCGGCGGCCGGGTCGAGGTGCACCTGTCCCAGGACAAGGAGGCCGTGGTGATCCGGGTCCGCGACACCGGTACCGGTATCCCGGCTGATGACCTTCCCCACCTCTTCGACCGGTTCTGGCGCGCCGACGCGGCCCGTGGCCGCACCACCGGCGGCAGCGGTCTCGGGCTGGCCATCGCCCGCCAGATCGTCACCGACCACGCCGGAACGATCGACGTGGCGAGCACCGTCGGCGTCGGTACCGCCTTCACCATCAGGCTGCCGCTGCCCAGCCAGGCTGCTGCCGGGTGAGACGTCGCGTCATCCGGAGGCCGCCGCTGGCGGTCACAGGCCCGGTCGGCCGTTACGCCGCCGACAGCGCCTCGGTCGGTGCCAGGCGGCTCGCCCGCACCGCCGGGTACAGTCCGGCGAGGACACCGATGGCGACGGTGGCCGACAGCCCGGCCAGTGTGGCCCACAACGGCACGACGGTCGGCCACCGCTGGGTGGAGGCGTAGATCGCGGTGATGGCCGTGCCGGCGACGACGCCCCCGGCTCCGCCCAGAGTCGACAGGAGCAGCGACTCGGTGACGAACTGGCCACGGATCTGACCCCGGGTGGCGCCCAGCGAACGTCGCAGCCCGATCTCCGACCGTCTTTCCAGCACCGAGATCACCATCGTGTTGCCGATGCCGACGCCGCCCACGAGCAGGGCGACCGCGCCGAGACCGAGGAGCAGGCCGGTCAGCGTGGAGTTGGCGGCGGTACGAGCGGCGAGCGCGTCCGACGGCCGGGAGATCTGTACCTCGCCGGGGCGCTGGGGATTCGCCGTCGCGGCGAGTACGTTACGGACGGCGGCTACCCGGCTCTCGACGGCCCGCAGGTAGATCGTCGACGGACGGCCGTCGAAGCGAAGATAGGTCTGCGCCGCGTCCCACCCGACCAGCGCGGCGCCGTCGAGTTCGGGCGTCAGGGGCACCGGATCGAGAACGCCCAGCAGCGCGACCCACCTGCCGCCCAGCCACAGGCGTACGCCCGGGGTGTGTATGTCCAGTCGTGCCGCCGCCTGGGCGCCGAGCACGACCGTGGGGTAGTGCGTCGTCGCGGCGTTGAACCACGCTCCGATGTGGACGTTCCCGCCGACCGTGGGCAGCAGCCGGTCGTCGACGGCCAGCACGGCGATGCTGCCGGTCCGGCCCGAGGGTATGTGGTCGTTGCGATACACGTGGGCGTTGACCTCGCCGGTGGCCGTGACCGACCGCACCGGGGCGATGCGCGACAGCATTGCCCCCGACTCCTTGGGCAGTTGGGACTTGTCGCCCTGCAGGGTCTGGCCGGGAGACACCCGTAGCAGGTTGGTTCCCAGGCGGTCGAGCCGTCGGTTGACCTCGGCCTTGCTCGATACCGAGATGCCGATGATGGCGGTCATCGCGGCCACGCCGATCGCGATCCCCAGGGCCGACAGGAAGACCCGCAGCGGGCGGGAGCGCAGCCCCGCACCGCCGAGGCGTACCACGTCGGCCGGGCTCAGCCGTGCTGCGCGCAGTTGTCCGCTCACGGCGCCCCGCCTGCGACCATGGCGATCCGCTGCGGCGCGTCCGCCTCGCGGTCGGCGACGACCTGCCCGTCGCGCATCTCGACCTGCCGGTTCAACGCAGCGGCGATGTCGCGGTCATGGGTGATCACGACGACGGTGGTGCCGGCTGTGTTCAACTCGCCCAGCAGAGCCAGCACCGCCGACCCGGCAGCCGTGTCCAGATTGCCGGTGGGTTCGTCGGCGAGCAGCAGCGCCGGCTCGCCGATCACCGCCCGCGCGATGGCCACGCGCTGCCGCTCGCCGCCCGACAGTTCGTTCGGCAGATGGTCGAGCCGGTGCGTGAGCCCGACCCGGTCCAGCGCGGTCCGTGCCCGCTGCCGGCGTTGCCGCCGCCCGACACCCGCATAGAGCAGGCCGTCCGCGACGTTGTCCAGTACGGGTACCCCGGTCGCCAGGTGGAACTGCTGGAACACGAATCCGATTCGCTGCGCGCGCAGGGCGGAGATCTCGCGATCGGACAACGTGGCGACGTCGTACCCGTCCACCCGAACCCGGCCGGCCGACGGCAGGTCGAGTGTCCCCATGAGGTGCAGCACGCTCGACTTTCCGGACCCGGACGGCCCGACGATGCCGACGAGTTCGCCGTACCCGATGAGCAGATCGACGTTACGCACCGCGGTGACCCCGCCGGGGTAGGTCTTGGACACGCCGGTGAGCTCGACGACCGCGGTCACTGCGGAATCCTCACCGTCATGCCGTCGTGGACGTCGGTGCCACTGACCTCGACCTGGCCGTCGGCGAACAGACCGGTCTGAACGGCGACGAAGCGGCTGGATCCGCCGTCGGCCACCTCGAGCCCGTAGCCACCCTCGGCGAGGGCGACGAGGGCGGTGACCGGTACCGCGAGGACGTTCTCGCGTTTGTCCACGACGTATCTGATCTTCACCGGAGAGCTGTTCAGGTTGCCCAGGACGTTCTGGTCCGGAATCTCGATCAGTACCGGCACGGTGGGGTTCTGGTTGGCCGATCCGTCGGCGCCGGCGGTCTGGCCGCCGGTGCTGGGCGGGGCCGAGGCGTCGGCGCCCACGCCGGCGACGGTGCCCGGGACGGACCGGCCGTCGGGCAGGACGACCTCGACGGCGGTGCCGGTGCTGGCCCACGACGCCTCACCGACCGGTGCGTTTACGGTCACCATCCGGTCCGTGGTTGTGTAGCCGACCAGGTCGCCCGTTGCCGGGGCGCCCACCCGGACCAGCGTGCGCCCGATGCGGACCGGGCCGGACGTGTAGACGACGTCGCTGACCTCCATGGCGCCCGTCTGCGGCACGCCCAGGTCCTTCTGCCAGCGCTTGACCGCCTGGGTGGTCTGTTTGGAGTAGGTCTCGTCCACGGTGAAGCCGCCGTAGCCCAGATCCTTCAGATTGGTCTCGAACTGCTTGACGTCCCGGCCCCGCAACGGCTCAGCGGTGGCGGCGGGCGTGGGGGCCGAGTCGGCGGCCGGTGGCGCCGACTCGGCCAGCCGCCGGTACATCGGCAGGTCACCGTAGAGCAGCACCACCGGCCGGTCGTCGATCCGCAGCAGGGGCTCACCACGCCTGACGACCGTCCCCGCGGCCGGCAGCCAGGTGACCGTGCCGGTCGTCTTGACGCCGAGCGGAATCTCCGGGCCGTGGTCCAGCGTGCCGTCCACCGTGGTGGCGTTGATCAACGTGGTCCGGGCGACGCGGACGGTCCCGCCGGTCCGGGTCGTACCCGAACCGGCGGGCGGAGAGCCGGACCCGCCCAGACCCGCCGCGCCGATACCCGCCGCGGTGATGACCGCCGCTGCCGCCAGGCCGATCAGGACGGCCCTTCGCCTGCGCTGCCGCCGGGCCGAACCGGGCCGCTCCCCGGGATCGTCACTGTCGACGTGCGTCGCCGGACCCGGGCACACGGAGGTGCTGACGGTACTGTCCATGGTCATCGTTTCCGGCATCGGGACGGCGTGGTCCGCGGCACGGTTCATCCGCGCGTGCTGGGCTGGTTGGTCGGGTCGCCGATGATGCCGGCGCAGGCCGTGGTGGCCTTGCGGGCACCCTCCGAGGTCTGGTTCCACTTGGAGTTCCTCGACGTGTTGCCGTCCGGCCCCGGGTCGGGGAAGTCGGGGGCGCCGTTCTGCTGCATGCACCTCGCGTACCGGCGCGCGGTGTCGATCTGTTCCGGCGAGAGCTTCGGTTTCCTCATCTCCAGGACGCTCTCGGGTACGGGCGGCACCTGGGAATGGCACTTCGCCTGCGCGGCCTGGAACTTCGCGTCGGACTTCAGCGCGGCGGCGTCGCCGGGGAACGTGATCTCGCCGGTCGGGCCGGGGTCGCTGACGTCCACGCCCTCGGCCCGCAAGCAGGCCACCCACGCGCGCATCCCGTTGACGTAGGAGGTCAGATCACCCGCGACGGCCGTCGCGCTGGCGGTGGGACCTCCCGGCTGCACGCTGGCGACCTCGGGCTCCTTGCCGCCGCCACATCCGGATACGGCGAGCGCGGCCACCACCGACGCGCCGATGAGGAGGCGTGGCGCGAGCGACCACCGCTTGAAGTTCCGAACCGTCCGCCGGCGGCTCCGTCCGGCGGGTACTCGTGCTGTCATCGCCATCCCCCACGGCCTGGTCGTCTGAACTGCTGGGAAAGGTGCCGAGCCGGTACGGGGTCGCCAGTTGGCGTCCCCCGCCGGCGACGGCGGCGGATCGCCACGAAACTAGGACGGAGCCGATGAAGAACCGATGAAGGAACCGTCGGATTCTCTTGTGGTCGTATGCGTGTCTCCGCGCTGCGGAGCCGTATAGAACCTCACCGGCAGTGACGCGCTCGGCAGGGTTCCGATCACTTCCTGTTCGGGTCATCTGGCCTGCAGGCGTGGTCCGCGGCCGAGTCTTCAGCCCGAGCGAGCAGATCCCAGAGGTCGTTTCCCACACCACCAGCGCGGATGTGGCCGTTGCACCTGAGTTTCATCGGCACGACGCTCGTCAGATCCCCGCATTACGAATGCCGGCCTACCAGTAGGGCGACGACGCACCGCTGCTTGCGACCCGGTATCCACTAGGACTGCGCGGGCGGTAATCTTGCCCCGTCGGGCCGCTAGCTCAATGGCAGAGCTGCGGACTTTTAATCCGTAGGTTCAGGGTTCGAGTCCCTGGCGGCCCACCAGCGAAGATAGACAACCGTAGATTAAATCTGGCACCCTTTTCGGGTACTTTTGTTCGCTTGGGCGCTCCGTGGGTGCTCCGATTCGGCGTTTCCGCAGGTCAGCACGGTTGGGTAAACCGGTCTGCTGTCGAGGTCGTCCCGCAGTTGTGGACGAGGCGTCGACCCCGCCCTGGTACGGCGCTAAGCGCCGAGGGAGGCGCCGGACCAACGGCGGCGGCCGTCCAGCCGCAGGGATGGACGGCCGGGCCTCGCCACGGTCGTGGTGACGCGATGGGCGGTTGGTCAGCCGGCGTGTCGCCGTGCGAGGGGGACCAGTGCGGCGGCGTCGGCCTTGGCCCGTTCGGTCTCCAGTTCGTGGATGACCGAGGTGTAGGTGTCGGCGGTGATCGCCATGGAGGAGTGGCCGAGGGTTCCTGGATGTCTTTCATGTCGGCACCGGCGGCTTTGAGGTAGGTGGCCGCGCAGTGGCGCAGGTCGTGGAGCCGGACCGGTGGTAGGCCGGCGTCGGTGACCAGGCGTTCGAAGCGTTCGCTGACCGGTTCGGGGTGCCAGGGCTGACCGTGTCGGGCTTGGCGAAGAACAGTCCGGTGTGCGGCCAGTCCGGTCCGGAGACCAGCGGGCGCGGCGGGCGTGGTGGGCCCTGAGGGCGGCGAGGGTTGCCGCGTCGAGGAAAATGGTGCGCCCGGCGGCTTCGGTCTTGAGGGGCTTGGTCACCGCGGGGTAGCCGACGCTGGTGATCTGCTGGGAGATCACGGCGAAGCCGGCGTCGAGGTCGATGTCGGCGTCGCGCAGGCCGACGGCTTCGCCTGCATGGTCGCCGCCGACACCCGACTGCCGCCAGCTTGTCTGGAGGTTGATGTCGCTGGTGGCTGCGGGCTGCCGGGTTCCGCGCGACGTGGGAGATCTCGATGCCCGGTGAGGCGCGATGGTCGACGGAACCGTCTGGTGTCAGTCGGCGCCGACCAGGGCGGTGGTGTCGATGCGGGCGGGTGGCAGGCCGAGTATGACGTCCACGCCGAGCACGCCGAGGACGCGGGCGGCGAAGGCGCTGACCGCGGTTAGCCGCAACCGCACACCTACCTGTGCGCTGATGCGCTGGGCGACGACGAGGGTGCCGATGCCGGTGGAGTCGATGAAACCCAGGCCGCGCAGGTCCAGACCGATGGCGTGGACGTCGCCGCGGTTGAGGAGCGCGGTGATGGCGGTCCGGAGCTGGTCGGCGGTGGCGCAGTCCAGTTCGCCGGTGACCACGACGACGACCTCGTCGCGCCCGGCCGCCTCGATCGCGATGCGCAGCCTCGACTGCCCGTCAGGCACTGGGTCCATAGTCCGGTCATTCTAGTCATACGAACGGCCATGGCGGGATAGCTGAACAGCCGGCGGGGGTCCAATCCGTAGCGCGGTCGTGGCAGGAGCGGTCCGGACCTACGCGGCCCTTGCTCGCCGCGCGGGCATGACGGGGCCCGATTGCTTCCTTGAGAAGATCGTCGAGTGCTGGGGGTCAGGCGCCGCGGTCACCGGCGGGCTCCGGCGATCCGCAACACCCGGGTGACGGCCGCTTCGGCGATGGGTGGTCGGGTCGAATGACCACGAGCGTTGCCGACGGCGGCCCGTACTGCCGTCGGCGTCTACCCGACCGGGGTAAGTGCGGTGAGAGGGCCATTCGGCGCGCTGGGCGGGTCGTCGGGGGCGAAGCCCCACAGGCCGGCCAGGCCGGTCATGCGCAGCAGCCGAGTCGCCGAGGGGCTGGCGGCGGCCACGGTGAACGGCAGGCCGGCGGCGCGGGCGGTTTTGAAAGCGGTGACCAGGGCGGCCACGCCGACGGAGTCGATGAACGTGACCGCCGACAGGTCCACGGCGACACCCTGCCCGCCCGGGTGCGTGACCGCCTCGAAGGCGACCTCGCGCAGCAGGGCCGCGCTGGTCACGTCGATGTCACCGTGGGCGTGGATGGTCACGAGGGCATCGTCGCGGTAGGTGATCCACGCCTGTCCACGACTCATGTGACCTCCCAGGTTGCGCGACGGCAGCCCGGTGGTAACCACCTGCCGAGATCTTCAAACGTCACAGCGGATCTTCCACCCGGTTGGGCGACCCACCTCGGCCAGGTCGACCACCTGCACCGCACGGTCGCCGGCCAGCAGCCGAGTCATCTCCGGCTCCACCGTGCGAACCGTCGAGGAGCACAGCTCGCCGGCCAGGGCGAGGACGGCGGCCCCGTGCATCTCGTACGCCGACCACCTCAAATTCCATTGCTCGGCCTTACCCGCCGACTTCGGTCGCTGCCTGCGTAACGGACAACAGGCGACAGGGTCACCGCTGTGTGGGTCGTTCGGCAGGTGCGCGCCTGGGGCGTACGGTGGGCCCGAGGTCCTCACACGCGCACCTGGAGGCGGGCAGTCGGCATGGCAGGCACATTGATCAACACACGCCGTGCGCCGGACGGAAGCCTGCTGGTCGAAGTCCGCGGTGAAGTCGATCTCCAAGCCTCCGGCCGGTTGCGTGGCATCCTCGTTGATGCCGCGACGCACCAGATGCCCACCCGGATCATGGTGGACCTGCTGCATGTGACGTTCATCGACTCCACCGGCGTCGGCGCGCTGGCCGCTGGCCGCAACGCCGCCCAGCGGATGCGCCTGGGGTTCGCCGTGCGCAACGCCACCGGCATGGTCGCCGCGCAGCTTCGCCAGACCGGCCTGTACGACGCGCTGACCCACGGCTAGAAACACCGGCCCGGTCCCACCGGACCGGCCGCCCTGACCACCGACCAGCGGCCGGCCAGAGCGGACGGTCACCCCGCCTGGTCTGTTGCCTGCCTGGGTAGTTGGGTTCGGGTCAGGGTGGTCAGCACGCCGGTGATGCCGAGAACCCGGCGTACCTGTCCACGGGTATTGGTGACCACGAAGGCGCAGCCATGGTGCAGGGCGGCGCGTCGGGCCGCGATGAGAGCCGCGATGCTCGTCGCATCGATGAAGACCAGGCCCCTAACGTCGACGGTGATGCGCGCCGGGCGCTCGGCCACCGCGTCGAACAGCACGTCACGCAGCATGTCACGGCCGGCGATGTCGGCCTCACCGGCAAGGACGATGGTGACCTGGCCATCGGCGTGACTGACCGCGTGCGCGAGTGTCACAACTGTTCGCCTGCCTTCACGACCGATACCCCTGTTCGGGTAACGACGCTATCCGGGTCGGCCCGCCACCGGCTATCGGCCGAACCCGCGGCACAACACATCCGGGCGGGCCGCAACGGTAACCACCCGGCCGCCCGGCTCCCCGACGCTGCGACGTGCGGCCGATACCCGCGACCACCCGAACGGACACCACTGGTTGGGCTATCGGCGCCTGCACCCGGCCGGCGCCTGTACGCCCGCAGGCAGCGGCATCGATTGATCACCCGTACGCGCGGCGCTGATCTGCGTACCGGCAGCGGCGGCCGCAGCCGGTGTCTGGTTGGACGGCGGCGCGGGCGCGGGCGCGGGACGAAGATCAGCACAATCCGGCGGGGCGGCCGATTGGATCATCGGTCCCGGCTGCACGAACCGCCGAAATCATTGCGGCGGCCGGCGGCGACATCAACTCCGGTCGCTCCGCCTTCGGGCCGGCTACGCCGCGGCCGGCGCGGACGTGGTGCCCGCATTGCCGGTGAGGACGGTCTCGACGTGGGTGGCCAGGGCACGTGGCGAGAGGGGCTTGTGCAGCAGCAGTGTGGCGCCGACGGCTTCGGCCATCTCGGCGCAGACGCCCCCGCCGGTAGCCACGATGACGGGGACGCCGGTGACCTCAGGGTCGGACCTGATCGCGGCGATCAACTCCAGCCCGGAGATGCCGGGTGGCATGTCGACGTCGGTGAGGACCAGGTCCGGGCGATCGGCGCGGACCTTGGCCAGCGCGGAGCCGCCGTCGGGGCACGCGATCACGCGGTGCCCGGCGCGGGTGAGCACGCGGACGAACACCGCGAGCAGGTCCGCATCGTCTTCAGCGATCACCACTGTGGCCATAGGTCCTTGGTCTCCTCTCTTATCCGCGATCGTAGCTGCGGAGAAGGTGCCTCGATCATTGCTGCCGGTTGCGGCGCGGTAGCGGTGAGGGATGAATGTGAGGTGGGTCGTCCGGTACGGCGCGCCATCGGGTGTGGTCAGGGCGTGAAGCTGAGCGAAGCCGCTACTCGCCGGTGTCCCTGCCGTGGCATGCCCACGATGGCCGGTGCGGCTGGGTAGCTGTCGTCGCCGGGCGTGCACGTCTCGGCCGTGCGGGCCTTCTCGGCGAACACCAGGCGTCCCAGGCGTGTGAGCGCCAGGCCGGACAGTTCATACGCGGCGTCGCCGTCGAGGTCGTCGACGAAGCGTCTGCGGTCGTGGGCGCTGGTGAGGTCACCGCCGGCGGCCTCCCAGCGGTCCATGGCGCGAAGCGCGGTGCGCAGTTGCCTGACGTCTGCCAACAGTGTGGGCATTTTGGTCATGATGTGTACCTCCTGTCTGGTTCGGCGCTGCCAGGGCGGTTGTTGTCACCGTGGTGTCCACCATGGGGTTAGTACGATCAGCCAAGACAACCGATGACCGGCGGCACAGTCGCCCTGAGGCGCGGCCACCACCTCCGGCCAGTCCGGCCCCCGGATGCGGCACGAACGCACCCGGTCCAGATCGGCACCGAGTTCGGCCGCGGCGACCGGGCTCAACGTCGGTAAACCGACGACCACACACCACACCCCTGCCCGCGACGCACCGCCAGAAACGCAATGACCAGCGAGGTGGCACGGGCGACCGTCACCGGCGACCCGCGGCGCAACCCCCGTCCGGGCAGCAAGTCCCGCAGTGGCGCTACGACCTCAACCACCCGGTCGGCGCCCGGCCGCACACCATGTTCGCTGGCCCTATCCACCAGCGCGGATCGCGCGGCCGCTCGGCGCACCTGGCCGGAGTTGACCAGCCGCAGCAGTTCCTCGGCCGCCTGCACCCCTGGCGGTGCGGGGTACCTCAGCAATTGACTGTTGGACAACGGCGGCGTGATGTTCGGGAGGCGTTCGTAGTCGCGGACGGTGCGTCGACAGCAGGTGATTCAGGACATGGTCCGCTCGACGACCCCGCGACGCGGGAGGACCTGGAAGCCGACCTGGCTGGCGAGTTTGGCGACGATCTGCACGGCGATGCCCAGCAACCTCTACCGACCTGGGGCAGGATCGGCATGGGATTCAGCACCGCGCAGTACGAAGCCACGATCAACAAGCCCACCTCGGGGCTCAGCGAACTGTCGGCCAAGCTGGGCGAGGTCGGGCTGACCGCCGCCAAGCTGCGTGCCCTCGGCGAGCGCGCCGTGGCCACGCTCAAAGGCTGGAAGGTCCTGACCAAGCTGCGCTGGCACGGTACAGGCGTGCGTGGCGGATAACGTACGGGACTACGGGGTAGCAGGCCACTTGGTCACTTCGCGGGATAGGGGCATGATTTCGCCCGGCTCACGGCCGGTCGGCGAGTCCGCGGAGGGCATGTTGATCACCAGCCTTCGCTGTGGGGGATGCGGATGACCACGCAGATGGCTCGGCCTCAGATGCGAATCACTCCGAACATGTTCGCGATCCCGTACGGGCTGGCTGGCCTGGCTACTTGCTGGGGATACGCCGCCCTCCTGAAGCTGGCGCCCGCGATTGTGGCCGGCGTCCTGCTCATCGCCACCGCCGCGGTATGGCTGGTGCTCGTCGTCGGGTACCTCTCGCAGGTGCCGCGCCGGCGCGGCGGCTGGCGCGCCGAACTGGCCGATCCGGTGTTGGGACCGTTCGTGTCGCTGATCCCGATCGTCGGCATGCTCCTGGCGATCGGCCTGATGCCGCACGCCCTCGCCACCGGTAGGTGGCTGTTTGGGGTCTTCGCCGTCGCCACCACCGTCCTGGCCGGGTGGATGACCGGCCAGTGGCTCGTTGAAGACCTCGACCTGGACCGGCTGCACTCCGGCTACGTCCTGCCCGCGGTCGCCGGAGGGCTCATCGCCTCCATCGGCGCCGCCCTCGCCGGCTGGACCGGAATCGCCCACGCGTTCATGGGCCTGGGCGTCGTGTCGTGGCTGCTCATCGGCTCCGCCATCATGGCCCGGCTGATGTTCCGCCCTCGGCTGCCCGCGCCGCTGACGCCCACCTTGGCGATCGAGGTCGCGCCGCCCGCCCTGGCCGGCCTCGCCTACCTGGCCATCACCCACGGCAGAGTCGACCTGGTCGCCCTGGCTCTCGGCGGCTTCACCGCGCTCGCCGTGATCGTCCAGATCCGGCTCATCCCCGTGTACCGCAGGCTGTCCTTCGGCCCTGCGTTCTGGTCGTTCGCGTTCCCGTACGCCGCGGTGGCCACCTTCGCGCTGCACTGGGTCAACTACGGAAGACCCGTCGGGTACAAGGTCTGGGCCTGGATCGTCCTCCTCGCGATCACCGCGTTCATCGCCGCCCTGGTCGCGGAGACCATAGCGGCCCTCGCTCGGCGCAGATTCCTGCCACAACTCCAGTAACCGCGCCAACGGTCACAGCTGTCGCGTCCGACCGCGTGGACAGGCGGTGACGTATCACAGTGAGGACTCGGGCCAAGGCCGAAGCGAACGTGCCGTACCGGCACCGATGTGGCCCCGGCCGGTGGGCGCAGCTCCTCATCAGGGATGAGAGAGGGTGCCGACGTCGTTACAGGACGTCGGCACCCTTGCGAATGGGTGAGCTGCGATCAGACGCGGAACTGGCCGACGATCTGCTGCAGTTCGGTCGACATCTGGGCCAGGTCGGTGGCGGCCCGGTTGGCTTCGGTGATACCGGTACTGGTCGACTGCGCGGCGGCGGCGACCCCGGTGATGTTCGAGGCGATACTGGTGGCCCCGGTGGCCGCCTCCGACACGTTGCGCCCGATCTCGCTGGTGGTCGCGGTCTGCTCCTCCACCGCGGACGCGATGGTCGCCGAGTATCCGCTGATCTTCTCGATGACCTCGGCGATCTGCCCGATCGCCTCGACCGCCGCGCCGCTGTCGGACTGGATGGCCTGGACCCGCTGCGAGATGTCCTCGGTCGCCTTGGACGTGGCCTGGGCG
>NZ_BOON01000042.1 GCF_016863255.1 Planosporangium mesophilum | reverse complement strand
CCTGGTCCACAACGTTGTGAACGGAAGCCACCGGAGCCCACGTGGCGAACGAATCCGCCGGGCCGCCTCACCCCAAGTGCACTCAACCCCATGACCGCCTCCCCAGGACTACAACGCAAGTAGCAGTACTCAACCGTAAGGAAAACTAAACGTCAATATGGTTTGCACTCGATGCAGGGCAGGCGCAAGGGTCCCGCACACATGTGCCTCACCCCGCGGGTCAACTCCGATGCAGGCCCGACCGACACGACGAGGGCCGCCTGAGCGCGGTGCTACATACGGGTTGAGTAAACCGCGCAGGGCGCGGCCAGCCTGCACGGCGTAAAGCACCTTCATCGATCCGTGCCGGACGTCCAGCCAGCGACCGCTCACCCAGTCCTCAGCCGCACCGCCAACGGCACTGCACCGCAGAACGCGGGGAGCAGATGGGGAGCACACCGCCGCCACGAACCGCATCGAACTGCGCTGAACCGTGCCGACCTGCAGCGAACGGACGCCGTCGACCTGCACCGCCTCGTGTTTGTCCTGGTCACGGCGTCGCAGCGTCCACGTTCACACAACTGCGCTCAACGGTCCTGAACCTACTTCAACGGTCCTCTATTCTGCCTGATGAGAAGACCGCGAGCACTCCCCCGGTAACGGGCCGACCTGCCAGCCCGCCTTGCAGTGGGGAGCGGGCGGGGAGCAGCACGCGATCACCGCCGAGTTGACCTACGAATCCAAAGTGGATCAGAGAGCGCTTCCACGATCAAGGCAGTGACCTGGTCCACTTCGCGCACTTGACCACTTATGCCGCACCGAAATGGTCATCCCACACCGCCAGCCACCTCGGACGTGTGATTGCCGAACACCGACTCGCCCGCGACGCCACCGGCCCAGCAGGTCAGACGCCGCCTTCACCGAGTAGCATCATCCCACCGGCCGCTGGTTCCCGAAGTTGCACCCTTCACGGGCGCGGGTTCAACACGTCTGCCGGTTCCACGACGCAAACGGCGCCGCCCACTGCATCAGCCGCGAGAACACCAGGTAGACCAGCCGCAGTGCCACACACCGATCATCCCGTCAAGTACCGGCCC
>NZ_BOON01000041.1 GCF_016863255.1 Planosporangium mesophilum | reverse complement strand
TGCTCCGGGCCGAATTTCCGCTCCGTCAGTGGAAGCAGCGCCTTGTACTGGCCGCGGGCGGCGGCGGCATCTCCAGCCTTTCCGGTCCAGCCGGCGAGCTTGGCGCGAGTGAGGAGGGTCTGCGGATTTTCCCATCCCATGGCCTCTCTCTGCAGGTCTAGCAGCTCGACGAACTGGTCACGGGCGGCGGTCGGGTCGCCGGCCTCCCCGGTCCAATGGGCGAGGTTGTGCCGCACGGCCAGGGTGTCGGCATTCTCTGCCCCTGACACCTTCGTGCGGATCGGCAGCAGATCGGTGTACTGATCGCGGGCGGCGGTCGGGCTGCCGGCCACTCCGGTCCAGTGGGCGATGTTGTGCCGGACGGTGAGGGTGCGGGGGTTATCTGCCCCAGACACCTTCGTGCGGATCGGCAGCAGATCGGTGTACTGATCACGGGCGGCGGCTGCATTCCCGGCCCGTCCGGTCCACGCGGCGAGGCTGGCACGAGCCTCTATGAGGATGTCGGGGTCTCGTGACTTGGGAAGTCGCTCTAGTGCGGACACTAGTGCCGCGTACTGATCGCGAGCGGCTGCCGGGTTTCCGGCTCGCCCGGTCCACTCAGCAACGTGTGCCCTGGCTTCGAGGGCGTCTGGATGCTCGTTTCCAAGCGTGGCGAGAATGTCCGGCCAAGGTTGCCACTTTTCCTGCTCATCCGTGGCGGACCCGGCGGACCGTTGAGCGAGGCTTTCGATCACTGCGCCGCTGTCGTGACATGCATACCAGCGGTGACGGGCTTCGGCGTGCAGGGCGTACCGGTGCAGTGGATCGCTGAGGTCGTGTTCCTGCAGCGGGGCGAGGTCGTTGATGGCTGTTGCAAGTGCGGCGTGATAGTCGGCCGGCTCGATCAGGAATTGGCCACCGTTGGAGCGCAACAGGTAGTCTTCGGCGAGGCTGTCGTGGAACAGGCCGACGTGTTCGGTCGGCTGCCCGGGCTGTGCCCGCACGACGAGACCGGAGACGGCTACCAGCACGTCACGGACCTGGGTGGTTGTGGCGGGACCGTGCAGGTGGCCGCTGGCGGCCACGAGCAGTGATAGGGGCAGAACCGGACCGACGCCGGCCACGGCGAGCAGGCCGAGGACCGGTCGTAGGCTGGACTGCCAGACGGCGGTGTCATACCGGCTGGCGGCCAAGAGTTCGTCGTCGTAGAGCTTGGTGAGGCTCGGTCGTACGTCGTCGGCCAGCGTGGCCGGGTCGAAGCCGCGCCGCACGGCGCGGTCAGCCAGCAGCTGTGCATGCAGCCAACTGCCTCTGGCCTGGCGCAACAGGGCGGCGCGGTACTCCTCGGCGACGCCGCGGCTGCGCAGGTACTCGGTGATGATGTCGTCGCTGGCTCGCCCGGTGGGGATGAGCCGGCTGCCCCCTGGGAGGAGTGAGTCGGGGCGGGCAGTGACCACCACGTGCAGCCTGCCGCCCAACGCGTCCAGCGTATTCAACAGTGTGTGGTGGGTGGTCTGGGGGAGGTCGTCGACTGCGTCGACGACCAGCCGCGTCACGGGGACCGGGTCGAGTAGCGTCAAGGGGCCGATGACGTGCCGTTGCATAGCGTCGAGGCCCTGCTGCTCCTCTGAGGTCAACCGGTGCAGGTAGCGATTGCTGGCGCCGCCGAAGCCGGTTACCGTCACGGCCATCTGGGCGGCGAGGGTGCCGGCCAAGTCAGCCATGGTGCTGGTGCGGGTAGCGAACGCGATCGCCTGGACGAATCTATCGGGGACTTTCCCGCGGGTGGATGTGGGGCGGGCCAGGGCTGCGGCGAGGGTCGACTTGCCACTGCCCCGCGGGCCGACGAGGGCCACCCACGTCGTGGTGGTGGCGGCGGCAACCAGCTTGTCGAGGACACCCAAAGGCTGCAGGTGGGCGGTCAGTTCCGCAACGCGGTCCCGGACCACCCCACGGGCGTCCGCCCCACCCATCGTCACATCGTGAGCGGCGTTGTGCGCCAACCACAGCCCTTCGTCGCCAGGCACCTCATAGCCGCCGCCGTCGTGGGTGACGCGCTTCGGGTGCTGAGACCCGAGACGTTGCTGAAGTTTCGCTCTCGCGTAGCGAGAGTCAACCGTGCTGCCGGCAGCAGGAACACCGGAACGCAGCACCTCAATCAACGCACGGGAGAATTTGCCGCCGAAAGCGGGTTGGTCGCCGCTGGCCGTCAACATCTCGTATCGGCGTCGGCACTCGCCTAGGCCCACCTCCCGCCACGCGGCGGCTCCCTCGGCGCCGATGCCCGCGTAGCAGGTGTCCAACAGCACCAACAGCCCGTCTAGATTCGCCGCCGCTCGTAACTGCTCCTTGAGGAGCTGCGGCAGGTGCACATCCTCGTCCGAGTCGCCCTGGGCCGTACCGTCGTATGGGAGGAAGTAGAAGTCTTCGTCGAAGGCGATGCCGTGGCCGAGTAGGGCCAGTACCAAGGTGGCGCCGGCGTCGTTGGCCTTTTTGAAGGCCTCTTTGACCGCGGCGACGGTTTCGGGACGCGTCAAGTCGATCAGCAGGGCACCGGATGCCAGTGCGCTGTCGCAGTCGCCCAACCGCGGGTCGGTAAGAACCTTCGCCAGCTCACCGGCCAGCTCGGGCAAGAAATCGAGCCTGTTTGGGCCGGCCCCCCACTGTGAGGCGACCACCAGAGCCAGCCGATTGCTCACCCTTCAACAGTGCCTCCGCCGGACTGCGTAGTCTAATAAAAGAGAGGGAGGTATTTCACAAAGGAGGGCATGGTGGCGCAAATCGTTTTGGTCCACGGCATCGCCCAGGAGCAGTACTCTGCTGACGATCTGGAAAGCGCGTGGTCGCCTTCGCTGGCTGGCGGCGTTCGCCGCGCCGGATATGATGCGCTGGCCGACCAGTTGTGGCCCGACCGTCAGGACGCCGGGCGACCTGCACGCATGGCGTTCTACGGGGACCTTTTCCTTACCCCAGGCCTGCAGGGCGACGGAGCCAGCGCCGATTTCACTCCTGACCAACTTAACACCGCTGTCGAGATCGCGTTGGCATGGCTTAACAACGCAAAGGAATCCCCTCGACCGAGAGACGCCGGCACCGCCCGACTCGAACTCCAGGCTCTGCAGGAGGATCCGGCCGGGGTCCAGGGTCGCCTCTCCGCCGCAGTCAGCCGAATCATCGCTGCGCTTGATCAGGTCCCATGGTTCAGCCAGGTGGGCCTCCGCGCCGCCGCCCGAATCAACAAACCACTCGCCCAGGTGGTGCGGTACCTGACTGAACCTGACATCCGCGCCAAGGCCATCAAGAAAGTACGCAAGCACCTCGACGCCGACACGCGGGTGGTCATCGGCCACAGTCTCGGCTCTGTAGTGGCCTACGAAGCCATTCGTGACGACCAAGGGCCGCTGCCCGTGCTCATTACTCTCGGCAGTCCCCTCGGCCTGAACGCCATAGTCCGGCGGCTACAAGACCGACCCAAGTTTCCGGCCGGCCTAGCCCGTTGGGTCAACCTGGTCGCCCGCGACGACATCGTTGCTGCCCGTCCCGACCTCGCCGTTGTCTTTGATGTCGACCGCCCGGCGGGCGCCCGATTCGAGAGCACCTACACCGTGGACAACGGCGCTCAACCCCACCGCGCCAACTTCTACCTCACCAAGACCGCAACCGGCGCGGCCATCGCCGAGGCGATGTGATGCCCGTGGAGGGCCCTGAGGCTACCGGCCGCTCGCGGGTTGGCGCCACGGCAACGTCACGGGCCCAGTCGGCTTTCGCGTAACGGCGCGTGGACGGTGGGTAGTTTCCTGCCCGGGCGGTTGAGACGCGCCGAGCTCGTTGTGGCGCAACGCAAAGGCGCAGAACCCCGGTATGAAGGTGGTCCTCTCACAAATCAACTCCATAGGAGTCCTGCGTCGCCATGAGTGTCACATACACCGCCACATTGACCTGTGGGTGCCAGAAAGTCGGTCACCTCACGCGGCCTGCGAGTATTCGCCGATCAGGCCTGACACAGTACGTGGGGAGCAGACGGGGAGCACGCGGCCGCTCCGAACCGCATCGAACTGCGCTGAACCGTGCCGACCTGCAGCGAACGGACGCCGTCGACCTGCACTGCCTCGCGTTTACGCTGGTCACAGCGTCGCAGCGTCCACGTTCACACCGAAGAGGTCACTGGTTCGATCCCAGTATCGCCCACCGGACATAGCAGCAGCTAAAGGCCCCGATCGGATCTCCGATCGGGGCCTTTTTCGATCTTCAGTTGAACATCATGAGTCGCTCATGAGTCAGGGCTAGCCGGCGGCTCCTGCTTGACGACGCCTCGACATACGAAGACGCGATCGCCTCGGCGGCATCCTTCACGAGTACGAGCATGCTGCGTGACTGCGCGGACGAGTGTTTCGGCAAGGGCAGGGTTCAACACGTCTGCCGGTTCCACGACGCAACGGCGCCGGCGGTGGCACCGTGTACGGGGTCAGTCCACCGTCACGTCGCTGCTCCGCACGTACATGTACCGGTGGTTAAACGAGATGCGGTAGTACGACGCCGCGCCCACCACCATCGTGTGATTGAGCGGCACGTTCGCGTCGTCGAAGCGGGCGTAGTAGTACTCGGCCCGCTGGAGGTCGGCGAGCTGGTAGCGCTGGTCGCCCGAGATGGTGTAGACCGCCTTCATGGTCGGCGGCGTCGACGGCTGTCCGGCAGGGGTGCCGGCCGGCCACTCCGACGGCTCCGGCAGCGCGGCGGCGAACACCGGTACCTGCGCGCCCGGCTTGGGCCTCACCGTGGTTCCCGCGGCCGGGCGAACGTCGGCCGTGTGCAGCCAGGCCTTCTGTCCGCCGTACCAGATCGCCGTCCAGTCACCGGTGCGCCCGGCGACCGCGTACCCGCGGCCGGCGACCGCCTTGTCCGACCAGTCCGCGATGTCATTGGTGGCGCCGCCACCGAGCTGGGCATCGGGCAGCAGGGGCGCGTCATCGCGCGGCTCGGTGCGCAGCAGCACCGCGTTGGTGGGCTGGGCCGGCAGATCCCGGCAGCCCGAACTGTCGCAGTAGCGCAGCGGCGGCCGGTTGGTCGCGAACTTCGGCCTGATCGTGACCAGCTTGCCCGCGGTCTGGGCCTCGACGCCGCCGCGCAGCAGACTGAAGTAGCGGTCCCAGTCCCAGAACGGGCCCGGGTCCCAGTGTGAGGTGGTGTAGTTGCCGTCGTTGGCGACGTCGTCGTGGCCGAGAATGTGCTGGCGGTCCAGCGGGATCCGGTAACGGGCCGACAGGTAACGCACGAGTTTGGCCGACGACCGGTACATCGCGTCGGTGTACCAGGTGGCGCCGTCGACGGCGACGCCCTCGTGCTCGATTCCGATCGACTCCGCGTTGATGTTCCAGTTGCCGGCGTGCCAGGCGACGTCCTTGGTGCGCACCATCTGGGTCACGGCGCCGTCACTTGAGCGGATCACGTAGTGCGCCGAGGTGTACGCGGCCGGATTCTGGAACCACTGAACCGTGCCGTCGAAGCTGCCCTCGGTGTCGTGGATGACGATGTAGCGAATCTTGTTGCCGTCGGCCGGGCGGTTCGCCGGGTCGTAGTTGCCGTAGTCGTTGGCGTCGGCGGTGTTGTTCCACGCGTACGCCGCCGGTACGAACGTGCACGTCAGGTCGGTAGGGCACTCCGCCTGGCCGGCACCGGCCACCGCCAGGCGCCGGGGCGCGGCCGTCCCTGGCTGGGCGGCCAGTCGCAGCCGCGCGTCAGTGGCGCCGGCGCGCAGCGTGTCGAAGATGTCATCGGCGAGCGTCGTGGTGCCGGAGGCCCCGGATAGGCGCGCGACCACCGGGTACCAGTCGGCGAGTGTGCCCGGCCGGATGCCGGCCCGGCGGGCCTCGTCGGCCAGCAGGGCGGCCCCGCCTCGCACGTTCTGGGTCAGGTCGGTGCGCAGCCGGGACGCCGGCTGGCCGACGAGGCCCGCGGCCCGGGCCAGCGTGTTGCGCGCAGGGTCGGAGCGCAACCGCGTGGTCACCGTGTCCGGCCGGCCGCCACCGCGACCACTCGGTGCCACCGCGTCGGGTGACGTCAGATGCATCGGCCCGTACCCGCCCTGGGCGCTGGGCAGTCCGGCGTGGTCCTGCCAGCGGGTCAACGCGTACGAGTAGGCCAGCAGCAGCGGCTCGGGGACGGCGAACTCGCGGGCTGCGGCGGTGAAGTCCGCGGCGGTCGGTTCGTGGGCGAGCCGCGTGACCGCACCGGCCGGTGGCGCGGGCTCGGTCTGCGCCGATGCTGTGGTGGCCACGATCGCGCCGGCCGCCACGAGGCCGGCGAGCGCGGCCGCGCCCGCAAGGTACCGGTAGGCGGTCATGCAACCTCCAGGTCTAATCGAACCTCATTGATACGACATCTCCGTTCGCGGCGCCGTCCCGGGGGGCGTGACGCGTGTCACTGTGCTGTCGTGGCGGCCGCCGAGCAGTCATGGCGATTGCCGGCGTGCAGTCGTGGCGACCGCCGCCGTGCTCGTCGCGGTCAGGGCCAGGCCGCTCGGGTCGTCATGATTCGGGCATTGTCGTTTTCCGATGTGGGCAGCAGGCCTGCCGTGATAGGCGGGGTCAACGTCGCGCGGGCGTGAACCACCTCACCTGGCGCCGAGGGAGCGCCTCGCCTACCGCCAGTGTCCCCGACAGCGCCAACCAGGTGATCACGTCGACGCTCGGCCGGCGTCAACGGAGCGCCTCCACCAGGGACGCCGTGGAGTACACCAACCCGAGCAGGGTCGCGGCGACCCACACCACCGTCGCGGCGGCAGCATCTCGATACGGACGTAACTGTCCAAAGTTGACGGTGAAAGACGGGCGCGACCGGATGCCGTCGCGGTCAAACGCGGCGCCGTCGCGGGCCGAATGTCCCAGCCGTTACGGGCCTTTCGCTACTGCCGAGGCCTACCACCGCTCGCCAGGCTGGAGCCGGCATCACCCGAGGAGGGGCGAGGACATGACAACCAGATTCAACGGACCGGTCGTCGTCTGTGTCGACGGCTCATCGCCCTCGTACACCGCCGTCGACTGGGCGATCGCCGAGGCGCGGCGGCGCGAGGTACCCCTTCGTGTCGTGCACGCCTTTCACCCGTTCGACTACACCGGTCCTGGCATCAAGGAGCGGCAGACGGCGGCGGACGAAACAACCGCCAAGGTGGAAGCGTACGTTCGCGGCGCACCCGGCGAGCTGGACGTCAGCGTTGCGATACAGGCGCTCGTCGACCTGCGCGAACGCAGCGCCGAGCGCAAGGCCCTGCACCCGCTGCTCGCCCCCGCGTCGATCGCCGTCGTCGGCGCCGGCCGCAAGCCCGGCGGCGTCGGCCACGAGGTGTTGTGCAACCTTCTCGAACACGGCTTCACCGGCCCGACCTACCCGGTCAACCCTCGGGCGACCGAGATCGCCGGCGTACCGGCGTACCCGAGCCTCGCCGCCATCCCCCAGCCGGTTGACCTAGCGATCATCGCTGTGCCAGCGGCCGCCGTGGAGGCGGTCCTCGCCGAGGCTGGCCAGGCGCGGGTGGGCGCGGCGGTCGTGGTGAGCTCGGGCTTCGCCGAGACCGGTCCCGACGGGCGGGCTGCGCAGGCCACCCTGGTGCGGACCGGCTCGCCGGTCAGCTCTCGATGATCTGGTCGGCGGTGAGCCGTGGCGTCGCGGGCGGCGCGGGCGCGTCCGGGTCGGGGTAGCCGATCCGGACGGCGAGGTACGGGTACCCGAGGCCGGACAGCAGGCGGCGCAGCGCCATCCGCGCCGCGACGACCTCCACGACCGCGCTGATCGGCAGCAGGGACAGGTCCCTCGCGGTGGCGGTGAGCCAGCCGGCGCTGAGGGCCTCGCCGGCGCGCACCCAGGCCAGCGGGGTGTCACTGTCGCCGTGCAGGATCCCGTACACGGCGGCGAGGTCGTGGCCCTCGTCGACCGGCAGCGTGCCGGGAGGACCGAAGTAGCGACCCGGCACCTGCGTCTGGGGCGCGTGCCGGGGTACGGCGCCTGCGGGTATGCCGGTCGCGTCGCGGCGTTCACCGCCGACCCAGCGTGCGATCTCGTCCCGGTGCGCCTCCTCGGTGACCTCGGTACGTTCGGCGGCGGCCATCGCGGCCGCCAACTCCACCACCTGGTCACGGCGGAGCAGGTACAGCCGGGTGTCTTCGGCGGTAACCGCGGCGACGATCGCGTCCAGTGCCGCCTGGTCCACCGGCCGGTCGGTGATCGGCCGGCGGTCGGTACGGCGCCGCGATGCCGCGTCCAGCAGCACGCGCGCGTGTTCGTCCGACTCTCCGCGCCCGGTGACGGTGATGGTCGCGAGCAGGTCCGGCTGATTCTGGTCGGGTAGACGCCGTACGTCGATGCGCCAGCCGGCCGCGGTCAACGCCAGCCGGGCATGGTGCAGCGCGGCGCCGCAACTCTCGGTGAGCAGCCGACCGTCCGGGTCTTCGACCTCGAGTTGGCGGCTGCGGTCGGCGTACAGGTCAAGGGTCCGGCCGTCGCTGATCCGCCATCGCCACGGCTGGGTGTTGTGGATCGACGGGGCGGCGCGTGCGGCCTCGACCGCGGCGCGTAGCGCCGTCACCTCGCTGTCCTGCGTCTGTGTCATCGCCCTTCCCTCGCCCGACGGCGTTGCACTACCGCTGCGTCCGACGAACACCTACCCGGCGCGGCTGGGGTCAACCGGGCCCGGCTCGCGGCCGACCCTGCGCGTCGGCGATGTCGATCACGTCGGCGGGTGCGCGGCGGGCGGCGGCGGCGAGCGGGCTGTCGCCGGGCACACCGAGCCGGAGCGCGACCATCGGGTAACCGGCGCCGCTGAGCAGGTCGCGCAGCGTCTGTCGGGTGGCGGGTACCTCGATGACGTCGCTGATAGGCGACGCCGCAGCCCCCTCCGCGGTGGCGGTCAGCAGTACCGCCGACAACGCCTCGCCCGCGGCCAGCCAGTCCGCGGGGGTGTCCGTGTCGGTGGACAGGATGGCGTAGCACGTGTGCCGGTCGACGAGGTCGTGCGTCGTGGTGTCCGGCACTCCACCGGGGTCGAGGTTCCGCATCGGCACCGGTCGCGGCTCGTGGTGGGCCGCCGTGGCCGGCTCGATCCCGTTGCGGGTGCCGTGTGGCCGGCCGGTCCAGGCCGACAGCTCCGCCCGGTACCGCGGGTCGGCGAACTCGGTCCGGCCCGCCCGGGCCGTGGCGACCGCCAGCCGTTCCACCTCGTCCGGGCCCAGCGGCCGCAGGTGGGCACCCTGCGTCTCGGCCGCCTCGCACAGCTGGTGCAGGGCTGGCGGCGGCACGTCCACCTCGGCGAACGGCCGGCGGTCGGTGTGGCGCCGGGCCATCGCCCACCGCAGACGCAGCATCGCCCGTTCCGGCTCCCGGACGCCCACCACCTGCATGCGGGCCAACAGGTCCGGGTCACCCTCGTCGGGTAGGCGGGCCACCTCGGCGGCAAATCCGACGGTGGCCAGCGCGACACACGCGTGATGCAGCGCCGCGCCGCAGCTCACGGTCAACAGCCGGCCGTCGGGGTCGACCGTGGGGAGCTGGCGTTGCCGGTCCGCGCGCAGCTCGGCGACGTCGTCGGCGATCCGCCAGCGCCACGGCTGGCTGTTGAATATCGACGGCGCCCGGCCGGCGACAACGGCGGCCTGCGTGAGGGCCCGGGTCGCCGGCTGCGCCTGCCTGGCAGCTCGCGGCTCGATGAACTCGGTCATGACCTTGTGCACCCTCCTGCCGTCGCCCCTGTCAACGGCACCCTGGTCGACGCGGCAACGGCACACCAGATCCTCTGCCCACTCCGAACGGGTGGTACCGGGCCGCGCCGCCCGACTCGGCCGGACCTTCGTCCGGGGGTACGGGCGGGTTCGCCCAGCGCACGCATCGGCCGGGACCAAAGGCCGGTTCGTACGGGTCGAACGGCAGCAGCGGCGGCTCAGTGGCGCGCGGACGCTGAGGGTGCCTGGATCGTCGATGTGAAGGAGCCTCACGATGACCACGCAAGGCCACCCCTCGGGAGGCGACACATCCTCGGCACAGGTCCTGCCCGTCGTCGCCGGCGTGGACGGCTCCGCCCCCAGCCTGGAAGCGCTCCGGTGGGCGGCCCTGGAGGCGCAGCGCCGCCACGTCGAACTCGAGGTGGTCCTGGCCTACCACTGGCGGATTCCGGGAGCCGCCCTGGCGGTCAGCCCCGAACTCGCAGAGCAGGTCACCGACTTCGCCACCGCGGTCGTCGACGCGGCGGTCGCGGAGGCGCGTACCACCGCACCGCACGCCCGCGTTCACGGCCGAGCGGTGGAGGGCGAGCCGGCACCGGTACTGCTGGAAGCGGTGGACGGCGCCGGCCTGGTGGTCGTCGGCAGCCGGGGCGCCGGTGGCTTCGCCAGCCTGCTCACCGGATCGGTCAGCGTCCGGGTGGCCACCCAGGCGCCCTGCCCGGTGGTGATCGTCCGGGGTCGCGCCGACGACGACATCGGCCCGGTGGTCGTCGGTGTCGACGGGTCGGCTCCGGCCGACGCTGCCGCGGGGCTCGCGTTCGAGGAGGCCTCACGCCGCGGCTGCGCGCTGGTCGCGGTACGGGCGTTCCACGTACCGCTGCCGCCGTACACCATGGGCCCGCCCCCGCTCCTGCCCGACCCGGCCGAGATCGGGGCGGGTCTTCGCTCCGAACTGGTCGGCCAGCTCGCGAAATGGCGCGACAAGTACTCCGACGTGCCCGTGGAGTACGCCGTCAGCCAGGGCAGCGCCGCCGCCGCGCTGGTGGACCAGTCCCGGCGGGCGTCACTGGTGGTCGTCGGCAACCGCGGCCACGGCGCGGCCAGAGGCACACTGTTCGGCTCGGTCGGCCTGCAACTGCTCCACCACGCCGACTGCCCGGTACTGATCACCCGTACGCGAACCTGACGCGAGTCGCCGCGCGCAAGCGGGGACGTAGGCAGTCCACGGCCGGGACATCCGGCCCTGTACCGGCACCGGCTGACAGGGCAATGGTTGAGGCGACCAGGGAGGTGTGAACGCAGTGTTCCCGGAGATCTCCTGGTTCCATGGCTCCCCTCTGCCGTTCGTAGTACTGGTCATCGTGGCCGCTGCCCCGGCGACGGTGGTGATCATCAGCACCGTCCGATCCCACCGGCGCTCCCATGGAGGTGGGCGATGAAGAACCGCGTCGTGGTCGGCGTCGACGGCTCCGACCGCAGCCTCGACGCGGTGGATCTCGCCGTACGCGAGGCCGCCGCGCGGGATCTACCGCTGCATGTGGTGTACGCCTACCTGTGGCCGTACGTCGCCGCCCCACCCGGCGCGGCGCCGGTGAGCCTGTCCGACGATGCGCTGCGCCACGACGCCGAGCGGGTCGTGCGGGGAGCCGTCGAACGGGCCCGCACGACCGGACCGTCCGTGGAGATCACCGGAGAAACGGTCGTCGGGGCGCCGGCTGCGGCGTTGACGGACCGGTCGCGCACAGCGGCACTGGTCGTCGTCGGTGACCGCGGGCTCGGCGGGTTCACCGGCCTGCTCGTCGGATCCGTCGCCGTGGCTCTGGCCCCGCACGCCGCCTGCCCGGTGCTGGTCGCCCGCGGGCGTACCGATCCCACCGGAAACGTGCTCGTCGGCGTCGACGGGTCACCGGCGGGCGAACCCGCCGTCGGGTTCGCCTTCGAGGAGGCGGCGCTCCGCGGCGCGGACCTGACCGCCCTGCACGCCTGGACCCACCCCGTACGCGCCGAACCCGGCGACATGCTGCCCCTGGTCTACGACCCCGCCCAGGTCCGGGCCGGAGAGGAACGCGTCCTTGCCGAGGTGCTCGCGGGCTGGTGCGACAAGTACCCCGACGTGACTGTGCAGCGCCGACTGGTCCACGGCCACACCCGGCAGTCCCTCATCGGGGCGACCGGGCAGGCCCAGCTCGTCGTCGTCGGCTCCCGCGGCCGGGGCGGATTCACCGGCCTGCTCCTGGGCTCGGTCAGCCAGGCGGTACTGCACCACGCCGCCTGCCCGGTCGCCATCGTTCACCAGACCCACGCACAGATCCGTTCGTGATGACCCGACCCGCTGTCTCACCGGGACAGACCAGCACCCCGCGCGAGGCGTTCGTGGAGTGGCAGCAACGCTTCGGCCAGCCAGGCATGTCCGCGCTGCGCAGGCTCGATGAGGTGAAAGCCCAGCGAGGCGTGATCGGCGACGACGACGTACGGCGGATCGCGGCGGAACTGGGGTGGCCGGTCGCCGCCCTGTCCGGTACGGCATCGTTCTACGCCGACCTCGCCGGGACGGGCCGCGGCCGCCGACACGTCCGGGTCTGTACCGGCACCTCGTGCTTCGTCTCCACCCTGGGCCGGCACGTCACGCAGGCCGAGACCGCACTCGGGGTGCCCTGTGACGGCTGCGCCTCGGACGGTTCGGTGTCGCTTCAGGGGGTGCACTGCCTGGGCTACTGCTACGCCTCGCCGGCGGCCCTCGACGGAGACCGGCCCCGAACTGGTCCGAGCCTGGGTGGTCTGCTTGAACCCGCCGACGGAGACGAGGGCACCGCTCCCCCGGTTCCGTACCGCAGTACGGGCCGCCGCGCCGTGGTCCTCGCCGGAATGGTCGGCGCCGAAGGCCCGTGGGAGGTGTGGCCGGGCGTCCTGGCTGCCGGCTCCCCGGCCCACGTGATCGCCGAGGTGGGCAAGTCCGGCCTGCGCGGGCGCGGCGGCGCCGGTTTCTCACGGCTGTCGCCGCTTCGGCGATCGTCGTCGGTGAGGTGGGCGAGCAGGAACAGTCGATCCAGCGCGAGGAGCGCCAGATCGAAGACATCGAACAGGTCATCCTCGCCCGCCTCGCGGAGATCGATGCCCGCTTGCAGAGGATCGAGCGTCGATCCGCGGGACCGTTGGACGGGTAGCGACCGTATCCCGCAGCAGCAAGCTCCACGATGGATAGTGGAGCGGGCACCCTCACGAGCAATTGTCAAGACTTGTGGATGAGAGATCTCGATTAGGCGGCCTCGGTCGGGGCGAGGGCGGTATCGCCGGTCGGTCGTTCGACGAGCTTGCCGCTCTCGAAGCCGCGTCGATGCCCTTGTCGTCCATCCTCGGCGCGACCGCGTTCACCGCCACGGCCGAGGTGAGCACCGGCCGGTGCGACCGGCGGTTGGCCCGCCTTGACATCCAAGACGCGATCGCCTCGGCGGCAGCCCCACGAGTACGAGCATGCTGCGTGACCTGCCCAGACGAGATTTTCGGCAAGTGCATGGTCGGCACCGAGTTGTCGTTCTAGAACGGTGATCTGATGCCGCAGAGCCAGAATCTCCGCGTCCTTCCCCGCCTCCCATCGGTAGCGGCCGCAGCATCACGACGCCGGCGCTGATGCTGACGCGCTCGAAATGTTTGTGTCACCGACATAAGGAAACTGTTCGGACCTGGCGCCGCCGCAGAAGGCGTAAGCCTGAGGTGGCCGTGGGTGGACTTCCGATTGGCTGCCGACAGAGGTCAGCGACCCTAGAAGAAGGTGACGCGCATGGCGAAGTACCTGTTTCAATCCACTTATACGACCGAAGGCGTTCGGGGCCTCCTCGACGAAGGTGGCAGCGGCCGCGTCACGCAGACCGAGAACTTGATCACCCGTCTCGGAGGCCGGCTGGAGTCGTTCTACTTTGCCTTCGGTGGTGCGGACGTCTACCTCATCGTGGATCTGCCTGACAACGCAACGGCCGCCGCCATCGCCCTTGTCGCTACCGCCTCCGGCGCGGTCAGGACGAAGACGGTTGTACTGCTTACGCCAGAAGAAATTGATCGAGCCGCCCAACAAAAGGTCAGTTTCCGGCCACCTGGTGCCCAATAGGCCCGAATCCAAGGGCCACTCCGATCCACTGACACTCAGGGCGCTCTGCCTGGCATCCACCACCCCGTTCAGAACCCGGTCAACATGGAGCCATTTTCATCGTGACGGTGCTGGTCGTACCCGGCTGAGACCGACGTGCGGCACGCCGACATAGGGGCGATCAGGTGAGCTGTGGCGCGCGAAACTCGTGCCGCGGTTCGACCGAGACGTGCGGGGACAGCGCGCGGAGGAAGCCGGGCGCGTCGAAGATCTCGCCAGCGGAGGCGACGCCGCTCGTCCTCGTCTGACCGCCGAGAATGCGATGGACCGCTTCCACCGCCAGCGGTGCGCTGACGGCGTAGATGTCCGGCAGGTCGCCCTCGTCGACGTAGTACTCCAGCCGATTTTGAACATGCGGATCATCTCGACGGATCCGTCCGAGAACTTCGCGAGGGCGGTGACGCGTCCGGACAGCACCGCGCGCGGCGGCGCTCTCGACGTCCACCGCGTCACCGAATACGCCGTATCAGGCGGGTGGCAGCGGCACCGATGTTCGCAGTTGGTCAACCAGCGTCATCCAGGTGGACGCTGTCGTGGCCCAGGCCGGCACGACCTGTGGAGGCTGTTCCTCGCCCAGACCGCCGACGAACAGGTAGCGGTACTCGACCGTCGTGAGATGCCTGAGTACATCGAGTTGGTCATCGACGAAGTGCGTGATCCCGAGTCGTTGACATACCCGCGCCTTGTCTGACCGCTCACGTACGAAGTGGAGGTGGTGGGCGGGGATGCCGGTCTGTTCGAAGAACCGGTGGTGTGCCAGCCACGCTCGAGTGTTGGCCGCGACTTTGGGCCCGGCCTTGGACACCAGGTGCACCCGACCGGCAAACGGATGCGCCGCGAGAACTGTGAGGACTTCGAACGCGCCGTCCACGGCTGGTGTCCGTAAAGGGTGCGAGCCGAAAAACGAGGTGTCCTCCCCACCGGTCGCACGGTCTACCACGACTCCGCCGACGTCCACCCCGAGGGTGGGAGGCAACGGCGACGGATCCAGCTCACGGCAACGCAGCCGGTCATGGTCGGCCCGCTGTTCGGTACGTCCCTGCCGGGTCACCGCACACCTCGCATCCGACCAGCGCACGCCCCTGCGGAAGGGCACCGTCCTGCTGACGCTACCGTCCGGCTCGTCCATGGCGGACGACTGTCGGCAGGGGGCTACCTGTCAGAAGCATGTGGATCGCGAGCGAACATGAGGCAGGCGGATCCGAGACCGAGTGGGGCCAACGCTGGCGGACTGCCCGAAGCGGCCGGTCCGCCGGCGTGCTCAGGCGTGCGGCGGGTATTGCACGAGCTCCGTGCCGCCAGCCGCCCGGTGAGCTGTCGCTGCGGCGGGCTGAGTGACCAGGGCTGGGCGCTCAGCGCGGCTCCGGCGTCACCAAACCGGTCTCGTACGCCGTGATGACCAGCTGCGCTCGGTCCCGGGCCGCGAGCTTGCTGAGCAGGCGTCCGATGTGGGTCTTCACGGTGCCGAGCGTCACGTGCAGGTGCTGCGCGATCTCCGTGTTGGACAGTCCGCGGGCGATCAGGGCCAACACCTCACGTTCCCGCTCGGTGATGACCTCCAGTCCGGTCGGCGCACCGGAGGCCGGCCGGGCCTGCTGGGTGAACGTGTCAATCAGTCTGCGGGTGACCCGGGGCGCCAGCAGCGCCTCGCCCGAGGCGACCACCCGGATGCCGGCCAGCAACTCGGCTGCCGTGGCGTCCTTGACCAGGAACCCGCTGGCGCCTGCCCGCAGGGCGGCGTAGACGTACTCGTTCAGGTCGAAGGTGGTGAGGATGAGCACCCGCACGGAGGCGGTCTCCGGCCCCGCACAGATCTGCCGCGTCGCCTCGATGCCGTCCATGTCCGGCATCCGGACATCCATCAGCACCACGTCGGGCAGGTGCTGCCGGGCCAGCCGCACCGCCTCGGTACCGGTGCGGGCCTCGCCCACCGCGATGAAGCCCGGCGACGCGTCGAGCAGGGCTCGGAAGCTCTCCCGCATGAGGGCGTGGTCGTCGGCGAGGAGCACACCGATATCTGACGAGGGCGGTCGATCCGAGGCGGACGGCGCATCCGTCATGCGGTCTCCTCCGCTGCGACGTACGGGATGTCGGCGACCACCTGGAACCCGCCCTCCGGCCGCGGCCCCGTCGTCAGGGTGCCTCCGTACATCGTCACACGCTCGCGCATGCCGATGAGGCCCTGCGCGGCGGACCGCCGGCCGGACGACCGGTGCGCGCGGCCGTCGTCCAGGACCTCGATGTGCACGCCGCCGTCCCGGGCCCGCACCGTCACCTGGCAGTGGCCGGCGTTGGCATGCTTCATCACGTTCGTGAGCGATTCCTGGACGATCCGGAAGACGGTGAGGTCAACGGCCTGCGGCAGCTCGCCGGCGCCGTCCAGGCGCAGATCCACCTCCAGCCCGGCGGAGCGTAGCCGGTCGGCGAGGTCGGACAGGTCGGCGGTCCCAGGTGACGGGCCGAGTTCGGCGGCCGTATCGGTATCCGACCGCAGCACGTCGAGCAGCCGCCGGATCTCGGTGAGCGCGGCCCGGCTGGTCCGCTCGATGGCCGAGAGGGCGGCACGCGTCTCGGCCGGTTGCTCCGTGGCGATGTGGTTGGTCACGGAGGCCTTCACCGCGATCAGGCTCATGCTGTGCCCGACGATGTCGTGCAACTCCCGGGCGATCCGCAACCGCTCGGCGGCCACCGCGTCCCGCGCGAGTTGGCGGGCCGAGTCGGCCTGGACCGTCCGGCGCCACCGAACCACCCGGCCGGTGGCCCAGGCCGCGGCAATCGCCACGGTGACCATGCCGACCTCGACCTGCCACCACAACGGCACCTCGCTGCCGGGCCCGTCGGCCGGCGTGATCCCGAACCTGTCGTAGAGCCACGGAATGGTGACTGCCGGCGCGGCCAGACCGCCGGCCAGGGCGACCGCCGCGGCGACGCGACCCGCAGCGGTGGCCGCCGTGTAAAGCGCCAGCGCGACGGGCGCGTACGTCACCCAGATGACCCCGATTCCCACGACGCCGAGCGCCGTCGCTGCCGCGGCGGCCACCGCCACCCAGCCGAGCACCGGCAACGGCCAGCGGCGGCGGACCGCCACCGGAAGCCCCACCGCGGCGCCCGCCAGCCACGCCACCCAGGCCGGACCGGCAAAGGCCGGGCCCGGCGGGTCGATCGTGGCGTAGGCCGTCAGATACACCAGTACGCCGGCGACAGCGGTGTCCACCACGGTGCCGCGTACCTCGAATCCGAAGAGGCGGGAGCGCACGCGCTGACGCTATATCGGCGGCCAGGACGGCGCGTCTGACCGTGGTATGACGCGAAATTTCTGACCGTGGTCAGACGCGCGGGAACGCCCGCCCGCTGAACCATCTTCCCGTGATCGTGGTAACCGAGCTGACCAAGCGGTACGGACCGACGCCGGCACTCGACCGGCTGTCGTTCGAGGTCCATCCGGGAGTGGTGACCGGCTTTCTCGGTCCGAACGGGGCGGGCAAGTCCACCGCCTTACGGATCATTCTCGGCCTGCACCGTCCGACCTCCGGCGAGGCGTTGATCGGCAACCGCCGGTACGACCGGATCCGCCGCCCGATGCGCGAGGTGGGCGCCGTGCTCGACGCCGATGCCGCCCACCCCGGCCGCACCGCCTTCCACCACCTCGCCTGCCTGGCCCGCAGCAACGGCATCGGCATGGCCCGCGTGACAGCAGTACTCGAGCAGGTCGGCCTGGCGAGCGTGGCGCACAAGCGGGTGGGCGGATTCTCGCTCGGCATGCGGCAGCGCCTCGGGATCGCCGGCGCACTACTCGGCGACCCGGCCGTGGTCCTGCTCGACGAGCCGGTCAACGGGCTCGA
The DNA here is from genome assembly GCF_016863255.1 of Planosporangium mesophilum. Classification (GTDB taxonomy): domain Bacteria; phylum Actinomycetota; class Actinomycetes; order Mycobacteriales; family Micromonosporaceae; genus Planosporangium; species Planosporangium mesophilum. Next base: position 76,120 of record NZ_BOON01000041.1, on the reverse strand, counting down.
CGCAGCCGGCATCCGGTGGATCCGCTCGACCCTGCGGTCCCTGGCCGCGGAGGGCCGCACCGTGCTGCTCTCCAGCCATTTGATGAGCGAGATGGCGCTCACCGTCGACCACGTGCTGATCATCGGCCGGGGCCGGCTGCTCGAAGAGACCTCCATGGCGGAGATGCGCGATCGGTTCGAACGCGACGTGCTCGTGCGGTCCCCGCGGGCGGACGAGCTCGCCCCCATCCTGACCGGCCTCGGAGCGTCCGTCACGGCCACGGAGGATGGCGCGCTCGTCGCGGTCGGCGTGGACGCGCCCACTATCGGCGACGCCGCCGCGGCGGCGTCGATTCCCATCCACGGGCTCACGCCCCGCAGCGCCCCGCTCGAGGACGTCTACCTGGAGATGACCAGCGAGGCGGCCGAGTACCGGGCCGCCGCGGAGAGGGTGGCACAACCATGACCACACTGCGAAAATGTCCGGCCACGGCGGACACCAGCAGCGCTGCGGTCCCGACCGTGCCGCGCTCACGGGTGTTCCGGGACGCGGTGGCCGCCGAGTGGATGAAGCTCCGGACCCTCCGGTCGACGTACGCGTTCCTCGCCAGCAGCGCAGCGGCAACCCTGCTCGGGATGCTCATCCTGTTCCTCCTGATCCAGTCCTTCGACCAGGCGACGGCGGCCGAGCAGGCGAACTACGAGACGGCCGACCCGACCGTGGTGGTCATGCCGTTCGTGATCTTCTTCGTCGGATCGATCGGCGCCATGTCGATCACGAGTGAGTTCACCACCGGCTCCATCGGCCCCGGCCTGCTGGCCGTGCCGCAGCGCCGGGTACTGCTGGGCGCCAAGGCGACGACGGCCGCCGCGGTGGGCCTTCTCGGCGGGTTGCTGTTCGCGCTGCTGGCCTTCGCCGGCGCAACCCTGTTGCTGTGCGACCGTCCTGCGCCGCTCAACCCCTGGCCGACCTGGACGGACGCGATGCCGACGGTGTTCTGTGCGGCGCTCGTCGTGATGGTCACCAGCACCGTGGCGCTGGGTCTGGGAGCCGTGGTGCGCTCGACCGCGTCGACGCTGGTGACCCTTGGCGGCCTCGTCCTGGTAGCGCCGATCTTCGCGCACTTCCTGCCGACGACGTGGCAGCTGCGGTTCGGTTCGATCCTCCTCCCGAACCTGACACCACAGCTCGCGGGTGGCAACCACCCGTACCTGCTGTCGCAGGCCGGCGCGGCCGCCGTGATCGTCGTGTACGTGGTCGTCGCGCTCGGTGCCGGGGCACTCAGCTTCAGCCGCCGCGACGCATCCTGACCCAACCCCTCGATAGCCCTTCCGAGCTTCGTCATCAAGGAGACAGTTCGATGTCGTATCTCGACAGCAACAGCCACGTTATCGCTGCCAGTGACACCGGGGCGACGGTCGCGGGGATCGGGGTGAGTTCGGCAGTAAAGTGGGATCGCTGGTGTCTGAAGCTGTCCGAAGTGCCGCCGATTGTGTTGGTGAACCGCGGTACAGGCCGTGGGTCAACACAGCGCCGTGCGCAGCACGTGCACCGCGTTGCTGAGAACCTGACGGACACAGCGCATCTCGACAGCCGTCCAGCGGGGACGGTAGGTGTCCTCACCGACCAGCCAGGGCAGGTTGGCGGCAGTGAGCTTGTCGTGGCAGCGGCCCTCCACCCGTGTGAGGACGGGCCAGGCGCCCGTCACGCTCGCCGCTACATCCCACTGGAAGTTCCACAGGCCCAGCGCCCAGCCAGGGTCGAGTGTGGTCCGCTGGCCGCGCAACCACGCCTGCGCCGGCTCGAAATCGAGCGTGGACCGCCCGATGCTGTCGTCGCCGTCCTCGGCCCCCAACCCGACCCAGCCCGCCCGCAGGGCGTGCTCCTCGCAGGCGTCCGCCGTGGGCCAAGTCAGCACACAACCCGCCCGGACGGCGAGCCGGTCGATGTCGCCGTCAGGTCCCCACCACACTGCGACTTCGCGGCCGTCGAAGCGCAGCGTGACCACCTCGCCGCGAAGCGGCGCCATCTCGTCGTTGCTTGCACGGGCGCACGGGGTCATGCCGGACATCGTGCCGGAGGCCAGCCCCTACTCACGAGAGGGGGCAGTGGGACGGGGCGCGAAGCCGCCGACGAGACCGGCTCAACAGCTGGTTTGTTTAGACACCTCTGTCCCACCTTGCGAACGCGCAGTGGCCACCCTCAAAGGCTGGAAGATCCTGACCAAGCTGCGTCGCTGCCCGCGCCGTGCCACCGCGATCGTGCAGGCCATCGTTGTCCTGCACCACATCGAAGCCCGGCACCAGCCAGGATGAAAATGGCTCATTCAACTACAAATCCGCACTACGTGCACCTTCGCGACCCTATGATCACCCGTCGTGGAAAGAACAGAGATCGACGGCGTGACCGTGTTGTGGGCCGAGGGCCCGGCGCCGCTCACGGCGACCCTGACCTTCGGCTGCGGCGTCCGCGACGAGTCGTTCATGAGCATCGGGGTCACCCACCTCATCGAACACCTCGCGATGAGCACGCTGCCCAGGCTGCACCACGATCACAACGCGAGCGTCGATCTGGAGGCCACGAACTTCTACGCGACCGGTCGCCCGGAGCAGATCGTGGCGTTCCTGCGCCAGGTCTGCGAGGCGCTCGCCGACCTGCCGCTGGACCGGCTCGCGACCGAGGCGAGCGTACTCGCGGCCGAGGGGGGCCACGCCACCCATCCGACCGCCGCCTGCCTGCTGTCGCGGCGGTACGGCATCCGGGGCCCCGGTCTGGCGCCGTGGGCCGGGCCGGGGTTCGACACCATCACGCCGGAGGTCGTGCGCGCCCACGCGGCCCGGTACTTCGTGGCCGGCAACGCGGTACTCCAGCTCACCGGAGCACCCCCGGCCGACCTGAGGCTCCCGCTGCCCGCGGGGCCGCGGGGCGACCACAACGTACCGCCGGCGCGGCAGCAGGACGGCCCGCTCTGGTCGGCCGAGCCGGCCTCGCCCGAGGTGGGACTGTCGCTGGTCGCCGGACGCCACGTCGGCTGGCCGGTCGGGATGGCGGTGCTCGCCGAGCGGGTCACCCAGCGAGCGCGGCACGAGCGCGGAGTCAGCTACGACATCGGCCTCGCAGGCGCTCTCATCGACGGCGATCACGTCGAACGGACGCTGATCGCGGACGCCAGGCAGGGGCACGAGGCGGTCGTCGCCGCGATCCTGTGGGAGGAGGCGCGCCGGCTCGCCGATCAAGGGCCCACCGCAGCGGAGCTCGACCACGAGCGCGAGGCGATCCGGGAAATGTACGCCGACCCGCGCGCCGTCGAAGCGGAGCTGGGCCACGCAGCCGAGGCCGAGCTCTTCGGCTTCGGCGCGATGACGCCGACCGAGCGACTCGCCGCCGTCGACGCGCTCACGCCGGGCGACGTCGCCGGGCTCTTCGCCGCCGCCCTGCCTACGGCGCTGCTGGTCATGCCCGAAGACGTGAAGCCGGACCTGCCAGGGGTCGGGGAAGGCGGCTGCCCGCGCGGGCGGACCGTCCCGGCCGGCCCCGTCTTCCGCCCCACCGGCCGTGTCAAGCAGGACGGACCCGGCGAACGGGGGTCCTACCTCGTCCTCGCCGACGACGGGGTCGCCTACGTCCAGCCGGACGGGGACGTCCACCACGTCCGCTTCGACGATGTGGTCGGCATGGAGGTCGACGGCGACGCCCGGCTGCTGTTCGGCGCTCATGGCTGCGTGGTGGTAGTCGACCGGTCGCTGTACCGGGGAGCCGAGACGGTCGTACGTGCCATCGACGCCGCAGTCCCCGAGCACCTGCGCTATGTCAACGGCGACGCCACCGATCAGGCCGACAGCGAACGTAGGTCCGGGCCGGCCGGCGGCGGCCGGGCGGTCTCGACCTACGCGCTGGTGACGAAGGCACCCGCGGAGGCGGTGCTGGCGGCGGCCCGGTCCGGGCGGGTAGGCGGCTTCGTCGTGGCCGACCCGCTCGGAACGATCGTCCTTTTCGATCCCCCGTCGAGCGCGGCGACCGGCCGGCGACTCGTCAAACCGGCCCGGGACCTGGTCCGGCGTACCGGCGTACCGGGCTGGCTGCTGCTGGGCGAGGACCACGTGTCCGAGGCGGCGGTGCTCAGCCCAGGCGCGAAACCTCTGTGGCTGCAGTGGGCGGCGGGCTGGACGCCGCCGGAGGACCCGGCGGCGTACCTGGCCGACCGCAAGGCGTGGGACGCGTTCTGCGCCAGGGTCGCTGCCCGGTACGGCGCACCCGACAAGGCGGCAGAGCTCGCGACGGTACGCAACGACCCGGTGCCCGGCCGTGACCAACCGCCCGTGTCCGACCTGCTGCGCCAGGTCTGCGCGGTCTTCGACCTGCCCGACGTCGCCGTCGGCTGTTCCCTGCTCGACTCCCGCGGGCCGGGGCTGCATGGCGCGGAGCGGTTCGACCCGCAGCCGCGTGGAGCGCTTCGTCGGCTGTTCGCGCGGTCGTGAGATGACCGAGGAGATCCGCGTCGTCCGGGCCACGCCGCACCGCATCACCACCCTGGCCGCCGACGTGCCCGTGTCGGTTCTGGCCTCCTCCCACGGCTGGAGCCGGGTGGAGGGGGACGTCGCCGCACTCAGCGTCGCGACCGGTACCGCCGGCTGCGTGCTGCGCGTCGGCGACGACGCGACGCTGAGCCTGCTGCTGCACAGCCCGGACGGGACCGTCATCGGGCCACTCGACGCGGCCAGCGCAGAGCCCGAGATGGTCCAGGCGGTGGCGGTCTTCGGACTGCCGGACGGCGCCACCGTGCTGCACCGGGCGCTAACCGCGACCTCGCCGTGGTACGACCCGCCGGCCCGCCTGGCCGATGCATGCCGGGCCCTTGGCGTACCGCCGGAACTCATCACCGCCGCCGAGCCAGGCCGCCCGGCACCCACGCCGATCGGGGTAGCCGCAGAAGTCGGGGTGGTGCTCGTGCATGCGCCGGTGGACGCGGCCGCCGCCGATGCGCCGTTGAGCCGCCAATCGGCGTGGACGGTGCCGCTCGGCACCCGGTGGAGCCTGCATGTGTGGGACGGTTCGGGAGAACCGACATCGCTGGTGGACGCGGCCATGGCACTCGCCGAGCAGCAGCGCACCACCCTGGCCTACTGGTGGTCGGGGCGGACCGCCGGGTTCATCCTCACGCGCGGCAACCGGATCGCCGGCGCACATGAGTGGGGCGGCGACGCGCCGAACACCCCGAACAGCACCGCACAGGCCGGCCAGGCGCTGGCCGAGGAGTTCCGGGTACCCGAGCAGGCCCCAGCCCTGGTCGCGCTGCTCCGCAGCACGGACCTGGCGCCCGACGACGCACTGGCTGCCCTGTGCCGGCTGCTGAGAATACCGGCGGAGCTGGTCGGGCAGACATCAGAGGAGCTGGCCACGTGGGCCACCGCAGTGCCGGGCGCACGACACACCGACCGGCTTGGTTTCGCGGCCGCGGTGGCGCACGCGGTGCGGGAAGCGCCGCCCGACAACATTCTTGAGGACCTGTCCAAGCGTCGGCCGGGCTGGTATCGGCTACTCAACGGGCTTGTCGCGGTCGTGATGGGGTTGAGCACCGCGCTGCTTGCCCTGTTGTGGCACTGGAACGCCATGAGCGGTTGGTGGGTACTGGTCGGGGTGCTCACGACACTGAGCTACGCCTGGGGGCTGCGCCCGGGGCGGCGTTGACCCGACCACCCTCCCCGGAGCGGATGGTTAGGCCCGCTCAGCGGTAGACGCGTACTACTGGCGGGCCGAACACCCCGACGATCCCTGCCCTTGCCGAAAAGGCGCCACTGTGCGGAAAGGCCACCCGGACGTCCGATGCGGACAGTGACGAGCGCACCGTCAGCCGGCGCGCCTCGTCGCGGCTACTTGGAGACTTTCTGCAGGACCGCCTTGCGCGCGGTGGCAATCGGCCTTGATGGCGCGGGCCGGACGCTGTGCCCTGCTGGCCTACCGCAGCCACCGCAGTGCGGCGTCGGCGGTGTCCTCGGGGCTGCTATTGAAGGCGATGGCCGCACCGGGAGCATGCTGCCGGACCAGGTTGACCACCTTCTCGAAGAATTCGACCAACGGCTCGTGCTTGCGGATACCGCCCCCAACCACCACGCAGGCGTAGTCCTTTCGGGTCAGCGCCTCGACAATCGCTGCTTCGGCGTTCTCGTCGGGCGCCACCAAGCACAAGTCGGCCTCGATACCATGATCGTCGAAACGGGCCTGACCGCGTGTTATCGCCGCCACGACCGGCTCAGGATCCCAGCCCGGAATCCTGACGGGATCGAGCCCGACCACCAGCACCCGCCCCAGTGCCATGCATCCTCCTGCTTCCTACAGAACGATCTGGCCCCGGCACCGCGGTCCATGTGGGCACCGAGTTCACCAAACACCGTCAACTTCGCCGAAGGGCGTGTCACACGATCCCGATGCTGCCACAGGTAGTACCGGACGTGCTCGATTCCCGGCGGGCCGAAGGTTACCGGTCTCCTCCTCCACGGCTCCCTGGATTGAGTATCTTCTTTGTGGCCCCAGGGAATCCGTCCCCCGGGGGGGGGTGCTCCCGCACTGGTCCGGCGAGGTGAGATGTTCACACTGGTGCACAGTCCCCTGGTGGGTCCACTGACCTGGGGTCCCGTAGCGGACCGGCTGGACGCCGCGGTTCCGTCTCTTGTGGACCTGGAACCGCCGTACTGGCGCTCGGTCGCTGAGAAGGTCGCCGCCGCCATCACCGAACCGGCGATTCTGGTCGTGCACAGCAACGCCGGCCTCTTCGTGCCGGTGATCGCGGAAGCCGCCCCGGTCGCCGGATGCCTCATCGTCGACGGCCGGCTACCCGGGCACACCGGCCGCATGCACGACTTCCTGCAGCCCATGGTGGGCGGCGACGGTCTTCTGCCGCCGTGGACCGAATGGTGGGGTGACGCCGACCTGGCGCCGCTGTTCCCGGACGAGGAGACGCGTGCCGCGGTCTCCGCCGAAGTGCCACGGCTGCCGATCGGGTACTTCGAGGAGCAGATCCCCGGGCCGCCCGGCTGGGACGCGAAGCCGTGCGGTTACCTGCGATTCAGCGAGGCGTACGTGGCGGAGGCCGAGGAGGCGGCGCGGCGCGGGTGGCCCGTGGAACACCTGCCCGGCCTGCACCTGCACCAGCTCGTAGACCCCGATGCCGTAGCCGAGCGGATCGTCGCGATGACGCGTTCCTGGGCCGTTCAAAGATGACGTCAACGCGCTCGATCCGGCCGGCAGCGTAGCCACTGTTGCCACAGGGGCGGGTACCCGGAGCGCCGTCGAACTGTGGATTCGGCTGCGCGCGCTGGTCTGAAAACAACAAAGGCAAGGAGCAGAACTCCTCGCCACTATTAACATATACCGCACCCCCGGGCTTGCGGCAAGACCCCGGTCGTGGCGCACAATCGTCGGCCGAGCGCAAGAATCGGCACATCAGGGGGGAATGCATGTTCGATGTGATCATCGTCGGGGGCGGGCCGACCGGCATGATGCTGGCGAGCGAACTGCGTCTGCAAGGCGTCAACGTGCTCGTGTTGGAGAAGGAGACCGAGCTGCCACCATTCGTGCGCTCGCTCGGGCTGCACGTGCGCAGTATCGAGGTGATGGATCAGCGGGGGCTGTTGGAACGGTTCCTCGAAAACGGCAAGCAGTACCCGATCCTTCCCGGCGGCGTCCGGGGATTCTTCGCGGGCATCGAAAAGCCCGCTCCCACCGGGCTGGACACCGCGCACGGATACGTGCTCGGCATTCCGCAGACGCTCACCGACCGGCTGCTCGCCGAGCACGCGGCCGAAGTCGGAGCCGAGATCCGGCGCGGCTGTGCAGTGGTCGGGCTGGAGCAGGACGACCACGGCGTGACCGTCCACCTTGAAGATGGAACCGCAACGCCGTTGCGGGCGCGGTTTGTCGTCGGCTGCGACGGTGGGCGCAGCACGGTTCGGAAACTGCTCGGGGTCGGATTCCCAGGCGAGCCGTCGAAAATCGACACGCTGCTGGGCGAGATGGAGGTGACGGCGTCCCCGGACGACATCACCGAAGTGATGACCGAGGTGCGCAAGACCGAGAAGCGGTTCGGGATCGGACCGTCGGGCAAGCCGGGGGTGTTCCGGGCGGTCGTGCCGGCGGAGGGCGTGGTCGAAGATCGTTCGGTGCCACCGACGCTCGAGGAGTTCAAGCAACAGCTGCGCAAGTACGCCGGCACCGACTTCGGCGCGCACTCCCCCCGCTGGCTGTCGCGCTTCGGCGACGCGACCCGCCAGGCCGAGCGCTACCGGGTCGGACGGGTGTTTCTGGCCGGGGACGCCGCGCACGTCCACCCGCCGATGGGTGGGCAGGGGCTCAATCTCGGGATCCAGGACTCGTTCAACCTGGGTTGGAAGCTGGCGGCGGCCATCAACGGCTGGGCGCCGGACGACCTGCTGGACAGCTACGAGTCCGAGCGGCATCCGGTGGCCGCCGACGTGCTGAACAACACCCGTGCACAGATGCAGCTGACGACCAACGAGCCCGGGCCGCAGGCGGTTCGGCGGTTGTTGGCGCAGCTGATGGACTTCAACGACGTCAACCGGTTCCTGATCGAGAAGATCACGGCGATCAGCATCCGGTACGACTTCGGTGAGGGCCATGCCCTGCTCGGGCGGCGACTGCGCGACGTCCAGCTGAAGCATGGGCGCCTGTTCGAGCTGATGCGCACCGGCAGCGGGCTGCTGCTCGACCAGACGGGGCGGCTTTCGGTGGACGGCTGGGCCGACCGGGTCGACCACGTCGCCGACATCAGCGAAGAGCTGGACGTGCCGGCGGTACTGCTTCGGCCGGACGGGCACGTCGCGTGGGTCGGCGAGGATCAGCAGACGCTCGAGGTCGCGCTGGCCAAGTGGTTCGGCGCCGCAGGAGCTCCTACGGCCGGGTGAGGGACGCTTCGAGGACTGAAGGTACCGCAGAGGTGCATGATCGGGCTGCCCTCGGACCATTCGAAGTGGCATTGCGGCCGCCCGCCGGTGGCGTCGCGCAGGGCGAGCAGGATCGCGGCGATGGCCCCGACCGGCGCTCGGCAGCGTACAGTTCGGCGTCGGTCCAGCCCTCGCCGCCGGCCAGTGGCGTCAGCCGGTCCGCTGGCGTCAGCCGGTCGGCGGCGAAGTGCCGGATGAAGCGCCCTGCCGCGGCTGCCCGTCGGCCAGGCCGGCGGCCAGTTCCCGGGCGATGTCGAATCCGCCCCGCATCTGCCGACTCCACGCGTGGCCGATGACTCTCCGTGCCTGGCTGTCCGCTCCTCAGCTCGACCGATCGTCCGCCGGCCGGGGTTTGGGCCCAGGCAGCGCGAGGCGCAGGACGTTCTTCCAGACGCTGGCCGTCTGGCGCAGCAACGAGCCGGTGTTGTAGCGCAGGCCGTAGCGCTGACACAGCTCGCGCACTCTGGGGGCGATCTCGGCGTAGCGGTTGCTGGGCAGGTCGGGGAACAGGTGGTGTTCGATCTGGTGGCTGAGGTTTCCGGTCATGAGGTGCAGCAGCGGGCCGCCGGTGATGTTCGCGGACCCGAGCAGTTGGCGGATGTACCACTCGCCGCGGGTCTCGCCGTTGAGTCGGTCTTCGGTGAAGACCTCGGCGCCGTCGGGGAAGTGGCCGCAGAAGATGACCGTGTGCGACCAGACGTTGCGGGCGGCGTTCGCGGCGGCGTTGCCCAGCAGGGTCGGCAGGAAGGACGGGCCGGCCAGTAGCGGGAACGCCACGTAGTCCTTGATCACCTGTCGGCCCGCCTTGCGCGCGACACCACCCAACTGGGTCAGCGCCTCGGTCCAGCTCTTCTCCCCGCGCCAGGCGCGTTCGAGCTCGGCGTCGTAGATGGCGATGCCCCATTCGAAGAAGGCCGCCAGGATCGCGTTGTAGAGCGGTTGGGTGAGGTAGATCGGGTGCCAGGGCTGCTCGGGACTGACCCGCAGGGCGGCGTAGCCGATGTCGCGGTCCTTGCCGAGAATGTTGGTGTAGGTGTGGTGCACGACGTTGTGCGAGCGTTTCCACATGTCGGCCGGCGTAGCGGAATCCCACTCCCAGGTGGTCGAGTGGATTTCGGGGTCGCGCATCCAGTCCCACTGTCCATGCAGGACGTTGTGGCCGATCTCCATGTTCTCCAGGATCTTCGCCACGGCCAGACAGGCGGTGCCCGCCAGCCAGGCCGGCGGCAGGATCGACACCATCAGCAGGGTGCGGCCGGTCGCCTCCAGGCCGCGCTGGACGGCGATGACCCGGTGGATGTAGCGGGCGTCGCTCTCGCCTAGGCTGGCGGTGATCTCGTCGCGGAGCTGGTCGAGTTCACGGCCGATCTCCTTGATGTCGACCTCGCTCAGGTGCGCGGTCACGCTGACACGCTCGGGTACGCGCGCGTCCATAGATTGGCCTCCGATAGGTGAGTTACAGATCAATCTCGACGGGGCCGGCGGCCGCCGACACGCACGTTTGGATCAGCTGTCCCTCGTCGCCGTACTCACGGCCGGTGCGCAGGTCGCGAACCCGGCCGGCGCGCAGCCGGGCCACGCAGCTGTAACAGATGCCCATGCGGCAGCCGCTGGGCATGAGCACGCCGGCGTTCTCGCCGACGACCAGCAGCGGGGTGACGCCGTCGGCATCGGCCCACCCGCCGCTGGCGGTGAACCGGACCCGGCCGCCGATGCCGCCGACCGTCACGGTGGGCCGGAATCTCTCAACGTGCAGCCGGTCGGCCAGTCCGGCGCGCCGCCAGTGCCGCTCGGCGTCGTCGAGCATCCCGGCCGGGCCGCACGCCCAGGTGTGGCGCCGCCGCCAGTCCGGGCAGACGCGGCGCAGTTGCGCCATCGTGAACCGGCCGTCGATGCGGGTGTGCCGCTCGTACAGCCGCAGGCTGGCAAACCGGGCAGCCAGGGCGCGCAACTCCGTGCCGAAGATGACCTCATCCGAGGCGGGCGCGGAGTGCACCAGTACCGCGTCGGGCATCCGGCCGTGGGCGGCCAGCCCGCGCAGCGTCGCCGCCACCGGGGTGATCCCGCTGCCTGCGGTCAGGAACAGCAGCCGGTCCGGCGGTGGCTCTGGCAGCGTGAACTCGCCCTGGGCCGCCGCGAGGTGCACAATCGTGCCGGGCGTCACCCGGCGGACCAGGTACGGCGAGACCAGGCCGTGCGGGTCGGCCTTGACGGTGATCGTGACGCGCCCGTCGGCGCGTTCGGGGGGCGAGGACAGCGAGTAGCTGCGCCAGTGCCGCACGCCGTGGATGTCGATGCCGATGCGCGCGTACTGGCCGGCCCGGTGCCCCTCCCAGCCCCGCCCGGGGCGGATCACCAGGGTGGCCGCGTCCGCGGTCTCCGGTTGCACCGCCTCGACCCGGCCGCGCAGTTCGCGGGACGACCACAGCGGGTTGATCAGCCCGAGGTAGTCGTCGGGTAGCAGCGGCGTGGTCAACCAGGTCATCGCATCCAGCAGGTGCCGGCGGACGGCCAGCCGGCTTCCGCTCCCGGCTGCCTCCGCCACGGCCCTGGTCAGGGCTTCGGCCGCACGTGCCAACCGCGCACCCCCTTTCCGCACCGCCGCCTACCCTTACGTAACCGGCGCCTAACGTAGATTCCGGTCGACAGGCCGGGGGCGTCATCGATTGGGCTGGTAGCGCCTGTGGTCGCGGATGCAGGTCCGGAGCACGTCGACGCGACGTCCGGACAGGCCAGCGGTGGCTTGGCAGCGGCCCTGGCGAACACCCTGGGCCTTCGTCAATCAGCCAGGGTCAGATCAGCTGCGGAACGCGAGGTACGTGGCGCTTCGACTCGGCCCGCAAGAGCTGAGCGGGGACGCGATCGCCGTCACCGGCGGGGCCGGCCGGTACGGCGGGTCGGCGGCGCCGTGGTCGGGTCCTCAGGCCAGGCATGGCGGGGGTACCGGCCGCGTAGCTCCGCCCGTACCCGCGGATAGCCGGTGCGCCAGAACGACGGCAGGTCGCTGGTGACCGCGACAGGGCGGCCGGCCGGCGAGAGCAGGTGCAGCAGTACCGTGACCCGGCCGTCGGCGATGACGGGTGTGCGCTGCCAGCCGAACGCCTCCTGCACCGGTACCGCCAGCACGGGCACCGCCGGGTCGCTGTAGTCGACGCGGATGCGCGACCCGCTCGGTACGGCCAGCCGCTCCGGGGCCAACTCGTCCAGTCGGGCCGCCTGCGGCCAGGCCAGCAGGCGGCGCAGGGCCGCACCCACGTCGATACGCTCCAGATCGGTACGGCGTCGGGCCTGGCCAAGCTCCGGGTCCAGCCACTGCCGGGCCTGGTCGACCAGGGCCTCGTCGTCCACCGCCGGCCAGGGCGGCCCGAACACGCGGTGGCAGAAGGCGAGCCGCTCACGCAGCGCCCGCGCCTCCCTCCCCCAGCGCAGCAGCCCGATGCCGTCCTGGCGCAGGCCGTCCAGCAACGCCTCGACCAGCAGCCCGCGGTCGGGGTGGCTCAGCTGGTACTCGGACAGGACGATCGCTCCGAGCCGCTGTACCCGGCGGGCCTGCACATTGCCGTCCGCCCACCCGACCTCGTCGGCGCCGGCCAGCATCGACGCGGCGGCCTGCCGGGCGGTCGCCTCGTCGACCGGGGCGGCCAGCCGGATGCGGGCCGCCGCGCTGCCCGGTACCCGGTCGGCCACGGCGACGGCCAACCACTCGCTACCGGCCAGCGCCGACCCCGGCGCGAGCGTGCCCGCGGTACCGCCAGCCATCAGATAGGTGCCGGTGCCGGCGGACCTGGCCCGGGCCAACCGCTCCGGGAAGGCCAGTCCGACCAGCAGGCCGGCGGCCAGGTCAGCTGACGACTGCGGCCTGGCCGGTTCGGTCACTCCGGTGGGCACCGCCGAGGCGAGCCGTCGCACCTCGTCGCGCCAGCGGGCGGACGCGGCCCGGTCGTCGTTCTCGCGCAGCCGGCGCCACGCGGCCACCAGGTCGTCACGTGATCCGGCCAGGGTGTCGTCGGCCAGCACCGCGACCACCTGCGCCGCCCGGTCCCGCCCGACCAGCGCGGCCCCGTCGATCAGGGCCCGGGCCAGGCGCGGGTGCGTACCGGCGGCGGCGATCGTCCGGCCGCGCGTGGTGACCCGCCCCTGGGAGTCCAGCGCCCCCAACGCCTGCAGCGTCGAGCGGGCCACCTGCATGGCGGCGACCGGCGGCGGATCGGGCAGTTGCAGTCCCTCGCCACCCGGGTGGCCCCAGCAGGCGAGCTCCAGGGCGAACCCGGTCAGGTCGGCCACCGCGATCTCCGGCTGGGCGTGCCCGGCGAGCCGGTCGTGCTCGGCGGGCGACCAGCACCGGTACACCCGGCCGGGGCCCTCGCGCCCGGCCCGGCCCGCGCGCTGGTCCGCCGCCGCCCGGGACACCCGTACCGTGACCAGCGAGCCCAGTCCCCGGGCGTGATCGGTACGCGGCTCGCGGGCCAGGCCGGCGTCGACCACGATCCGTACCCCGGGCACGGTCAGGCTGCTCTCCGCGACGGCGGTGGCGAGTACCACCCGGCGGCGGACACCAGGCGACAGCGCGGCATCCTGCACACGTGCCGGCTGGCGTCCGTGCAGGGTCAGCACGTCGACGTCGCTGTCCAGACCGGACAGTCTGGCGGCGACCGCGCCGATCTCCGCCGCCCCCGGCAGGAACACCAGCACATCGCCGACCGCCTCGCCGAGGGCCCGCCGCACCGTCGCCGCGACGTGGTCGAGCAGCCGCGGGTCGACCCGCGAGCCGGATACCCGACCGGCCGACCGCGGCGGCGGGCACCAGAGCACCTCGGTCGGGTACGTCGCCGCCGGGGCGTTGAGCACCGGTACGGGTACCCCGGCGCCCAGTCGCCGCGCGATCCGGTCGGCGTCCACCGTCGCCGACGCGGCCAGCAGAGCCAGGTCCGGTCGCAGCGCGGCCCGCGCGTCGACCAGGAAGGCCAGCGCCAGGTCGGTGTCGAGGTGACGCTCGTGGCACTCGTCCAGCACCACGGCACCGGTACCGGGCAGCTCCGGGTCGCGCTGCAGCCGCCGGACCAGTACCCCCGTGGTCACCACCTCGATCCGGGTGGCCGGTCCGGTCCGGTGATCGCCCCGCACCGTATAACCCACGAGGCCGCCCACCGCCCCGCCGGCCAGGGCCGCCATCCGCCGGGCCGCCGCCCGGGCCGCGATCCGGCGGGGCTGGGCGACCACCACCCGCCCCGGGAACGCCCCGGCCATGGCCAGCGGTACCAACGTCGTCTTGCCCGAACCCGGCGGGGCCACCAGTACCGCCGACCCCGATCCGCGCAGCGCCGCGAGCACGTCGGGCAGGACGGCCCGTACCGGCAGGTTCGTGTCCGGCGCGGCGTCCAGGTCGGGCAGCACCCGTCCAGTCTGGCGTACCCATGATCGGATGCGGTCGCCGAGCAGCCCTCCTCCCCGGCCGAGGGCTGCGCGACCGTCTGGGCGGCGTCCTCGAGTGGGGTGCCGGGAGTAGCGCTGGTGCCCGCGTCGGAGTGGGGTCCATCTCGGTTGCGCGCCGTTCAAGGCGCCCCGCTGCTCCCCCGCTGATCCCCCGCCACCGTCACCGCGGACGCCGGGAGCCGTGTGCCGATGAAGGCACTACCAACGGATCAACCGCTTCGGCGGTTACCCCATTGGCGCGGGCTCTGGACCGAGCCCCGGCCGCCGGGGCGCTGACCCTTTCCATACGGTTGAGGCGAGGCAACCTTGCCCTTCGCGCGTCGGGCAGCCCGATTCGCGTAAACGGCAGGCTCGTCGGTCTCGGTCTCGGTCTCGGTCTCGGCTATGGCTGGTGTGTTGCCGTCCTCGGCGTGGGCGTCTTGAGCTGGCTCTGGCTCAGGCATCGGTATCTCCCTGATTCGTCGGGTGCCCCGCGGACCATCGCCAGCCGGCGGACGCGGACTGCTCGACGCCGGTGTGGGCGCCTTGACGGTATCGCAAGGCCGAGCCCATCCGATCGAGGGTCCGTGGGCTCCGGCGGTGGATCCTCAGTCTGGCGGCTCGATCAGTCCCGCCTGCGGGTTGACGTCCTCGTCGGGCGTGTCACGCCGTTCGGGCGCCTCCGTCTCCAGGTCGGGCACGTCCGCCGGCCCACCCGGGGGCTCAGGCGGTTCCGCGCTCAACGGCCGCTCGTGCGATGCCTGTTCCATGGATCATCCCGCCGTGAAGTTGTCGCTGACATCCCGCTGCAGATGGCGCATCGTCTCCGCCAGGAACGCCCGGATCCGTTCCGGTCCCGGTCCGCCGTCGGGGGCGCCGACCGCCACCTGCAGGTTACTGCCGCCGGCCGGCCCGTCCTGCACCCCGGTGGCGACGAGCCGTACTTCATCCTGTCGGGTGGACGTGTACCGGTTGATCTCTGGCGCGCCACGATGCGGCCGAGGCTTCGGTGCCTACGCTGTGGAGAACCTGGTCGACGAATCTACCGACTTCGACCTCCCAGGTCGGTAGCGACCGGCCCCACTGCGAAGGGAGCCGCCATGCGTCCTGACTTGTCCGGGATCGACCCCCTGCACCTGAACCTCGCCACCCGCTTCTGCGTCGGCGATCTGCTCACCCGTACCACCCAGCTCTTCGCTCACCGGACCGCGATCGTCGACCGCGAGGAGGAGATCAGCTATGGCCGTCTCAACGCCGCAGCGGAGGCGGTGGGCCGGGGCCTGCTCGATGCCGGGGTGCGCCGCCAGGAGCCGGTGGCGTTCCTGCTCGGCAACTCCTGGCGCTTCGCGGCGACGTTCTTCGGCTGCGCGAAGGCCGGCCTGGTGGCGCTGCCGGTCAACCTGATGCTGCCCCCCGACGACATCGCCTGGATCCTGTCGGACTCCGGTACCCGGACTGTGGTTGCCGACCCGGCGTTCGTGCCGTTGCTGGAGGCGGTCCTGCCGTCGCTGCCGGCGATCACCACGGTGGTGCTCACCGGCGACGATGCACCGGCATCGATCGCCGGTCGACAGGTGCTGCGCTGGGACGATGTCGCGGCCGACCCGACGCCCCTCGAGGTGATGGTCTCCGACCGGGACACGCTGCACTGCCTGTACACCTCCGGCACCACCGCGCGGCCGAAGGGCGTGCTGACCAGCCACCTCTCCGTCTACGTTGCCGTGCTCAGCAACGCGTTGCAGGTCGAGCACCGCCGCGGCGACGAGTTCTCCGTACTGCCGATCGTGCTACCGCTGTTCCACACCACCGCCCTGGACACGCTGCTGCTGCCGACCCTCCTCACCGGCGGGACGGTGATCCTGCCCGGGGGCTTCGAGCCGGATGCCTTCCTCGAACTGGTCGAACGCCGTTCGGCGACCCACATCGTGCTGCTACCGATGATGTACGGCGCGCTGCTGACCTCCCCCGCCATCCGTACCCGGGACCTGTCCTCGGTCCGGCTGTGCATCTACGCCATGGCGCCCATGCCCCAGGAGCGCATCGAGCAGGTCGCCGCCGCCTTCCCGAACGCGAAGGTGCTCCTGGGCTCGGGGCAGACCGAGTGCGTACCGGCCACGGTCTTCCAGTGGCCCTCCCACCAGGACACCAAAGCCGCATCGTGGGGGCCGTCGACCGTCACCGTCGACACCCGGATCATGGACCCGTCCGGCCGGCTGCTGCCATCCGGACAGCCCGGCGAGATCGTCTACCGCGGCCCGCACGTGATGAGCGGCTACTGGAACAACCCCGCCGCCAACACGGCCGCCTTCGCGCACGGTTGGTTCCACAGCGGCGACGTCGGCCACCTCGACTCCGAAGGCGTCGTGTGGTTCACCGACCGGGTCAAGGACATGGTCAAGACCGGTGGCGAGAACGTCTCCTCGGTCGAGGTCGAACGGGTCCTGCTCAGCTCCCCGGAGATCGTCGAAGCGGCGGTCATCGGAGTACCCGACGACCGGTGGGGCGAGGCGGTGACCGCCGTCGTCGTAGCGGCCGACCCCGACGTCGACACGGCGGCCCTGACCGAGCGGCTGCTGGCCCACTGCCGACAGCACCTCGCCGGCTTCCAGGTTCCCAAGCGGATCGACATCATGACGGGGCTACCCAAGACCGCCACCGGCAAGATTCAGAAGGCCACCCTGCGACAGCAGTACCGCGCCTGACGCCACGGCGGTTCAGGCCGGGTGGCGCGGTGACCGCCCGCGTTCTGAGGGCGTGCGGGGCTGTCGCGGCCCCGGCCGGGTCACAGGCCCAGAGTCGCCAGCAGGCCGCAGGTCCGGAGCACCTGGTACACCAGCCGGTGCGGCCGGACCACCCGGAGCCGGCACCCCGCCCTGGCGGCGGCGTGGTGCGCGCGGACCAGCGCGTTCACCCCGGTGGAGTCCATGAACGGAACGTCGGCCAGGTCGACCTCGACCAGGTCGGGCCGCTGGGCGACGGCAGCGGCCAACGCCTCGACCAGCGGATCGATGGTGGCGAGGTCTACCTCGCCGGACACCCGGACCCGGATTGTGCCGGCGAGGTCCGACGCAGTGTCGATGGCAAGGGGCTCGGGTACGAACTCTGGTACGAAAAGCTGAATGCGCTGCATGGTCACTGCCTCTCCCCGGCGGGCGGGAGTAAGAATGGACCGCGCGGAGGACATCGCGCGGTGCCGGGAGGGCAAGACCCAGGGAAAGCTCCGATTGCTCGGTATGCCGCCTCGACGTGTTGTCGTTCGTCCACCACGCTACACGTGTTCCCGGTGCCGACGTACACGCCGCGGAGGTGGAGCGGAACTGGTTACGCCGGGTGCCCGCCGGGCAACAGGCCCGCCCATCCACGACCCGCAAGCCGATTACCCGGTCGACGAAGCAGGTGAGAAGTGCGGGAGACGACACGCGCCGGCGAGTCGCCGTTCACCAGCGAGATGCAGTTCCGGCAGCGATGCTCGTAACCACCGCCTGGCCCCCATCCGAGTGCCTGGCAGTGACCGATAGGGTGGTCGGAGGTGAGCCGGGAAGTCTGGTCGGCAGTTCTCGACCCGACTTGTAAGGAGCCGGAATGCCGGAAACTCCCCGCGGCGCCGCTCGCCTGTTCACCCGCTCGTCATGGCCGGAGGCCAGGCGCATCGCCGAGATCCTCCGCGAGGAGACAATCGGCGGGCTCCTTCTCCTGGCCGCCACGGTATGCGCGCTGATCTGGGCCAATTCCCCCTGGGAGCACTCCTACCAGGCACTACGCGAGATCAGGGTCGGTCCGCACGCCCTGCACCTGGATCTGACGCTGGCCCAGTGGACGGCCGACGGCCTACTGGCGATCTTCTTCTTCGTCGCCGGACTGGAACTCAAACGCGAGTTCGTCGCGGGCGACCTACGCGTTCCCAGCCGGGCCGCGGTCCCCGTCGCGGCCGCGGTCGGCGGCGTACTGGTACCGGCCGGCCTGTACACCCTGATAGCGCTCGGGGCCGGCGGGGACGCGCTGCGAGGCTGGGCGATCCCCACCGCGACCGACATCGCGTTCGCCCTGGCCGTCCTCGCCGTCATCGGCACCCACCTGCCCGCGGCGCTACGGACGTTCCTGCTCACCCTCGCCGTGGTCGACGACCTGCTGGCCATCGGAATCATCGCGGTCTTCTACACCCAGCACCTGTCCGTCATACCGCTGCTGCTGGCCATCGTGCCGCTCGCGCTGTTCACGCTGCTGGTACAGCGCCGGGTCCGGTCGTGGTGGCTGCTGCTGCCGCTCGCCGTGGCGGTCTGGGCGCTGGTACACGCCTCCGGTATCCACGCCACCGTCGCCGGGGTCCTACTCGGTTTCACCGTCCCGGTGATCCGCAGCCAGGCAGCAGGCGGCCCGGGCGCCGGGCCCGGGTTGGCCGAGCACTTCGAGCACCGGTGGCGGCCGCTGTCGACCGGCGTGGCGGTCCCGCTGTTCGCGCTCCTGTCCGCCGGCGTCACGATGGGCGGGGCCGGCGGATTCGCCCGGGCTCTTGAAGACCGGGTGGCGCTGGGCGTCGTCACCGGTCTGGTGGTCGGCAAGGCCATCGGCGTCTTCGCCGCCACGTTCGTGGTCGCCCGGTTCACCAGAGCCAGCCTCGACGGCGACCTGGCCTGGGTCGACGTGTTCGGCCTGTCGGTCCTCGCCGGAATCGGGTTCACCGTGGCCCTGCTCGTCGGCGAACTCGCGTACGGCTTCGACAGCGCACGCGCCGACCACGTGAAAGTCGCCGTCCTCACCGGGTCGGTAGCCGCAGCCGCGCTGGCCACGGTGGTGCTCCGGCTGCGCAACCGCGTCTACCGACGCCTGCACGAAGCCGAGACCGCCGACCACGACCATGACGGCATCCCCGACGTGTACGAAGCGAGCCAATAGCGCCTGTCCGGCTGGTACCCGACCGCACGGTGGACGGGATCACGGGGAGCAGCGGGGCTGAACCGCCGCCGGCACCACCACCATCTGCGCCGCGGCCGGCATCCGGTGGGCTCAGAGGCGCACCGGCGGACGGTGAGCCGGCCGGTGTCGGCAGGTGGACGTCGGCTTTGCGGGCCACTCCGATGCAGAAGACGGCCTCCTTCACCGGGTCAGGCAGGCTGATCGGGCCGTCGCCGTGGTCGTCGCCGTACGGGTGGTGCCGTCGCAACGGCAGCGGCACGGTCAGCTCCTCCCCCACCGACTGTCCCTGCCCGACGGCCACACCGGAGACCCGGGTGGGCTGCGCCCAGGTCTTCTTACCGGTGACGGGCATGGCGAAGGCCCGTTTGGAGATCTCGACCCGGCCGGCGGGTTCGGTACCGGTCGCGTAGACCGCGTTGGGGTCGCGGGTCTCGACGCCGGACGCCGAGTAGGCCGGCACCCGGTTGAGCCCGATCAGGTCCTCACCTGACTCGTTGACCAGCTGGTACGTGATGTGCAGGGCCTGCCCGCGCACCTCGACGGTGGAGGTGAAGCGGACCGCCGGCGGCGTACCGGCGGCCGGCGGGTCGTGCGGCTCGGCCGGGGCTTCGGATCCGCAGCCGGCACACCCCAGCACCGCGGCCAGGCCGGCGCTGAGCACGCGCCCCGGCCACCACCCGCGCGCCTGGCGCCCGTGGCCGCCGCCGCAGCTAGTAGGCCTCACGGCTCGGTGCTCCCATCTCCTCGCGGAGGCCGTTCTCGGTCAACCCGTACGGGTGCCGCGAGTAGACCTGGTCCGGCGTACGCGGATCATTGTCCTCGTCGATCGGCAGGCCGGCTGCCCGGCTGTTCGCCTCCCACGGCATCGAGGTGGTCGCCGCGGTCGGCGATGCCACCGCCCTCCTCGATGCCGTCGAGCAGCACCGGCCCGATCTCCTCGTGGTCGACGTACGGATGCCGTCCGACTTCACCGACGGGTACTCGCGGTACTGCGGTTCTGGGGACCGGGTAACAGCGGGCGGCGCCTACTTGTCGCCGCTGCCGGCCTTGCGGCGCGAGGTCACCGCGTCCTTCATCGCTTTGGCCTTGTCCTGCATCCGGCGCTGCCAGCGGCTCGCCCACACGTACTCGGTGGCCAACAGCGCCAAGCCGGCGAGGACCGGTGGGATCGTCCACGGGCCGGGCAGCACGATCGCGGCCAGACCGGCCACGATCAGGGTTCCACCCATCACACCGACGAGCGTTCGCCGCACCGGGGCCGGCAGCCCGGAGAGTACCTTCAGTGGGCGGGGACGGTCGTCGTTGATCTCGCGCATGACAGCCACTGTGCCGCATCCGCGCAATTCTGGGCCGGGATGCCGCGTACGTCACAGCGACGCGCAAATGTCGGACGTCGACGACCGCTGAGCGTGGCGAATGACGAGTTTCGACCTCACTGTCTGGTTCAAAACGCTCATCCGTCAGTAGGCCCTCTTGGCTCAGGACCTCCGCGCCCCGGCCGATAAGACTCGGTCATTCAACGGAAGGGCCGCCCTCATGCACCACCTCCCTCGAGTCGCAATCGGGCTCCTGGCCGGCGCCGCAGCGCTGGTACCCGCCTCGGCTGCCGTCGCGACGCCCAAGTCCGGCGACGTGGACCTGGTGGTCCCGGTACTGGCACCGATGCTGCCCGGTCAGCAGGGGTGGGTGAGCGCGCTGTGGACGGCGAACAACGACGTCTGCGACGTGCGGGTCACCGCGTCCGGCCCCGGATTGACCGTCAGCTACCCGACCAACACCGGTAGCTACTCCTCCCTGTACAAGAGCTCCTCCCTCGACGCCGGCCAGCTCGACTTCACGGCGCTCAATGTGTCGGTCGCCCCGTCGGTGACCGGGGCGGTGCAGATGGCGCTGGCCATCTCGTACACCAACCAGGCGCCCGGCCAGGCCAAGAAGGAGGACGGCAAGTGCGTCGGCTCGCCCGGGAGCGAGACCGTCACCGCCACCCTCCCGGTCGTACCGTCGATCGGCGCGGCGGCCGTGGTGCAGAAGACCACCGCCGTGTCGGTCTCCCGAGCCACCCCTACCTGGGCGAACCTGGTCTTCGCCGGCACAAGGCCCGGGCTGTCCAACTTCCGGGTGACGCTCACCCCGCCGGCGGGCCTCTCCGTGGCCTACCCCGGTGACGCCACCTCCAGCGGGTTGAACAGGCTCGGCACCCTGCCGGTCGGCCAGGACGACTTCACTGCGGTCCGGTTCGACGCGTCCAAGCTGGCCGCGGGCACCTACAACGTGCCGGTGAAGGCGACCTGGACCGGCGGCAGCTACGACGGTTCGATCACCGTCACCGTCAACTGACCCCTCCCCCGCCCGATGCCGTGGTGACGGACCCGGGCCGCCCGGCCGGGTCCCTCACCTGAACCGACAGAACGGGAAACCCTTGTCTCGACGCACCGCCGTCCTCACCACCGGCCTCGTCCTGGCCGCCATGGCGATCGCCGTGGTCACCACCGCCGCAGTCCTGCTCCACCAGCGTTCCGAGACCCGCCCGACCGCCTCCACCGGCCGGCCCGCGACCCCCGTACGGGTCGCCACGCCCAGCGCCGAGCAGACGTTCCTCGACGCCACCGCCGCCCACCTGTGCTCGGTCCAGTCGATGGTGTACGCCGATCCGAAGGCCCTTGCCGACGCCTACCAGGCCACCCCGGAGTACCCCGGCCTGACGCCGGCCCAGGTCGAGCGGTTCCGGCAGCGGCTGACCGCCGACGCCACCTTCGCGCGGGCTCTGACCAGCGCGACGCAGCGGGCCTGCGGCTCCGCCACACCCGCCAAGTAGGGCGCGCCGTGGCGAAGCTCGGACGCCGCCTGTTCCCCCACTGCAGCGGGTACCTGCTCTCCGCGCTCGTGCTGCTGGTGGCCGTACTCGTCGGCGGTGCGCCCACCACGCTGCCGCCGACGACCACCGACTCGGCGACCGCGCCACCCGGTACCCGGGCCATGTGGGTCTGGACGGCCGCCGACCCGGCGGCCGTCGTGACCTGGGCAACCACCCACCGGGTGACCACCGTCTTCGCCTACGTCGATCCGCAGGTGGCGACGAACGGCGACCTGCCCCGGTTACAGGAGCTGAAGCGGCGCTGCGACGAGGCGGGCATCGTCCTCGACGCGCTCGGCGGCGAACCGGACTGGGCGCTCGACCACGCCAGGGCGCTCGCCTGGCAGCTGGCGGTCCGCGACACCGGCCTGTTCCACGCCCTCCACCTCGACGTCGAGCCGTACGCCCTGCCCGAGTGGAACACCGCCCGCGACGCGACCGTCCGGGGCTTCCTCACGCTGCTCGACGAGTTCATCCGCCCGGCAGACCAGGCGGTGGAGGTCGACGTGGCGTTCTGGTACGCGACCGTCCCCGTCGGCGACTCGAACCTCGCCGACGAGGTGCTGCGGCGCGCCGACGCCCTGACCATCATGAGCTACCGCGACACCGCCACCGGTCCCAACTCGATCCTCGACGTGGGCGCCGACCTGCTGGGCCGCGCCGGCCGGGCGGCCAAACCCGCCCGACTGGCCGTAGAGACCCAACCGCTGGCCGACTGCGGGTACTGCACGTTCGCCCCGCTGGGCGCGCAACGGATGGAACGGGTACTGGCCGACGTCGACCGCGACGCCCAGCGGTACAACGCCTTCGCCGGCATCGCCGTGCACGGGTACGGCTCCTGGACGGCGCTCCAGCCGTAGCCACCCCTGCCCGACCCACGCGCTCGCGCTGTCCGCGCGTCACCTGCACCGAACTGGTCGGCGCGGTGGACCTTGACGCACCTCACGCCAGTTCCTTGCCGTACCAGATCTCTCTGTACGGACCTGTGCAGTACGCCGGGATTTCGGTGTAGCCGTGGCGGACATACAGTGACCGGGCTTCGGTCAGATCGAGACGGGTGTTGAGGACCATCCGCCGGGCGCCAAGCCTGCGCGCTTCGTCCTCCAGCAGCCCCAACAGGAGGCCGGCGCCCCCCGTGCCGCGAGACGCGGGCCGCACGTAGATCCGGGTGAGCTCGGCGCGCTCGGCGTCCAGCATCAACACTCCGCCACAGGCTGCGGCTTCACCGCCGTAGCGACCGACGACGAACTGGCCCGTGGGAGGCGTGAGCAGCTCGACGCCGTCCCCGGTCAAGCCGTGGTCGATCTCCTCCGAGGTCGCGGGCCGCTTCAAGTAGCGGCTCGCGACCTCGTCGTAGAAGTCACGGCGCAGGCGGTACGCGTCGGGCGAGTCGAAGGCCTCCGGTACCAGGTTCCACGACGTCATGCCGCTCTCTACCGCCGGCACGCAGGCCTTGTCCAGCGAGTTCACGCCGCGTCACCGTCGCCGAGCAGGTCGGATCACGCGGCCGTACCCGGACCGGAGGTGGTCCGGTCAAGCTGAGGGTCGGCCTCGATCCGGGGCAGGACGAACTCGGCGGAGACGGTGTCGACGACCGTTCCTTGTCCCTGGGCGCAGCGGTAGGTGATCATCACCGCCCGCGAGGAGGCGTCTTCGACCACGCCCGGCCGCCAGGCCCCGTACCGGTGCACCCAGACGGGATCCCTGGGGTGGTAGGTGCCGGCCGGAGCGACCTCGACCGGATCGCGCCGGACGGGGTCGCAGGTGGGAGCGGGCAGGGCTGCCCCCTTTTGCTGGGCCGCCGAGATTATCGCGAGTTCCAGGACCTGGGACCGCTGTGCCGGGATGTGCCCCTGCGTCGTCGGCTTCGCCGGCACGGCGGCCACCTGGCGGCTGTGCCCGGCGCCGATCGCGGTGTCGACCCCGCAGACGACATGGCTGCTGCCGCTCATCTTCGCCTGGTACATCGCCAGGTCCGCGTCGTGGAGGAGTTCGCAGATCTCGGCGTCGCCGCGGGCCGGGGCGACGCCGATCGACGCCGTCACGGTCACGCTGTGGTCGCCCACCGACACCGGTTCAGCGATGGCCGCGGACAGGGCGGTCACCGCGGGCTGCCACCACTGCTCGCGATGGTAGGGGTAAGGGCTGGACACCACGGCGGCGAACTCGTCGCCACCGAGCCTGGCCGCGAGGTTGTCGCCGACGTGGCGAGCGAGCCGCTTGGCGACGACACACAGAACGCGGTCACCGGCGTCGTGACCGAACCTGTCATTGATCGGCTTGAACCCGTTGAGATCGAGGACGATCACCACGGCGGGCCGACCCGGTTCGCGCAGCACCGTCGGGGCAAGCATGTAGAAGCCCCGCCG
The DNA here is from genome assembly GCF_016863255.1 of Planosporangium mesophilum. Classification (GTDB taxonomy): domain Bacteria; phylum Actinomycetota; class Actinomycetes; order Mycobacteriales; family Micromonosporaceae; genus Planosporangium; species Planosporangium mesophilum. The sequence goes on along the minus strand of NZ_BOON01000041.1, from coordinate 51,634 downwards.
GTTCGCCAGGCCGGTCAACTCGTCATGGCCGACGGCCCACCACAGGGCCTCCCGCTCCGCCTGTAGCCATGCCACCTGCGCGCGCAGTCGGGCAAGTTCGGCGTCGGCGGCGGGAACGGTCTGGTGCAAGCCGGCATCGATCCTGGTGGCGGGGCTGAGGATCTCCATGCCCGTCCCCTCGTGGCTGCAGCGGACCGGATCGCGGTTGAAGCGTGATGGCGGTACCTGCGCCCCGTCATCGCAGTCGTAATCATGACAGCGATCGATTCTCTCGTGCAAGATTTCACATCGATCAGATATCACACAGAGATCGTGCATCGGGACCAGTTTCGGTTACGCTACGTGCCTCGAACTTTCGCGGTGAAAGAGACTCGGAGGGGGCGAGACGAGGACGTGCTGGTCACCGAGGTCTGACCACTGTGGACATCGTCGCCGGTCCACCGATCCGATCACTGAACGAAGTCACGAGAAAACCGTGCCACAGTTGGCAGGGGCCCGGTGGGAGGGGGCACCGACGACGAGACCGAGCAGCTGGGATCAGCAACCGGACACCGCGACGACTCGTAGCCGGATCAGCGGCACGCCGCCGATCGGCCCACAGCGACGCCGCGAGCGTCCACTTCGGATCCGGCATGCGCTTCGGGAGCTGAGATACCGGTGCGAGACCCCGACCGCATCGACGCGTCCCGCCATGCCCCGCAGACCTTAGTCCCGCGAGGACGCCGGATGATAGAGGAGCACTGATGAACAGCGAGATCGGATGGATCATGTCGAGCAGGTCGACCGGCAACGGCGGCAGCTGCGTACAGGCCCGCCGGCACGCAGGACTGATAGAGGTCCGCAACAGCAAGAACCCTGAGGGCGGCACCGTCCGGTTCACCGCCGAGGAGTGGGACTCCTTTCTCGACGGTGCCAAGAAGGGTGAGTTCGACCAGCTCCTGGCCGGCTGAACGGCGTCGTCGGCGAGTGGGCGTTGCCGCGGGCCGTCGGACCGGGTGAAACCCGCTCCCGTACCGGCCGCGCGGCCGGTACGGGAGCAGCTCAGATGGCCTTACCCCTTGCGACCGACGCCGGCCCAACTACCGCTGCGCTGGTTGTCGCCAAGGTCCTCGAGGGCATCCTCGTCCGGCCGCCATTCGTGCACCTCGACCAGGCCCGGATCCAGTAGCTCGAGGCCGGCGAAGAACCGCTGAACCTCCGCCCGGCTACGCGACCAGACGGGCGTTGCGGTCCGCCGCTGATAGACCTCCCGGGCGGCCCTGCCCTCGTCGCTGTCCGCCACGAAGGCTTCGGCCGCGATGTGCGACAGGACGAGGTAGCTGCCCGGAGCGAGCGCGGCGACGAACTGGGCGACCAGGTCGTACGCCTCCGCGTCTTCGGGTACGAAGTGCAGCACGGCGGCCATCACGAGCCCGATCGGCTGATCGAAGTCCAGCAGGCGCCGGACCCCGGGATGGTCGAGAACCGCACGAGGGTTGCGCAGGTCGGCCCGTACCGCGGTAGCCCGCTCGTTACCCTCGAGGATCTCCAGACTCTCGGCCACCGCGACCGAGTCGATGTCCACATAGGCCACGCGCGTGTCCGGCGCCTGCTTCTGGGCGATCTCGTGAACATTGCCCACGGTCGGGATGCCGGAGCCGAGGTCGAGAAACTGGCGTACCCCGGCGTCCACCAGCTGACGCACCGCGCGGCGCACGAACGCCCGGTTGGTCCGGGCCGCCATCGGCACGAAGGGGAACTGGGCCATGATCTTGTCGGCCGCTTCCCGGTCGGCCGGGAAGTTATGGATGCCGCCCAGGTAGTAGTCGTACATCCTGGCAGCGGTCGCCGGTTTCTGCGTGCGACCCTGCGCCCCGTTGTCCATTGTGGTCGTGCCTCCACCTGTCGTCGCCGAGGACCGGCCCTGTCGCCAACGCGTCCGCTCGGCGCCTCACCGGGGTTGCGAGCATTCTCGCGCGTCCGACTCCGCCCGTACAAGAGTTTGTGGACTGTCCTAACAGGACCAGATGACGGCTCGGCCGATTACCGGTACTCCTCAACCGGTATGGCGTCCTTGCGGATCAGCTCGAAGATCCGCCGGTACTCGTTGACCTCCGCGGGCTCCTCCAGGTACAGGGCACCCACGTGCGACTCGAGGTAGACCACGTCGGGGTCGTCGGGGTCGTCGAAGTCGAGGATCCGGAACGCTCCCGCCATCGCGGCGTGGGCGCCGACCGACCACGGCAGCACCTTGATCTCGATGTCGTCACGCCGCGCCAGCTGCCTCAGGTGCTCGATCTGGGCCTTGAGGACCGCCTCACCACCGACCGGCCGGGTCAGCGCCCCCTCACCCAGGACGGTCACCAACCGCAGCTCGGGGCTGCGGCTGAACAATGTCTTCTGCCGCTGTATCCGCAGCTTCACCTGCCGATCGGCGGTCTCGCTCGTGGTCGACTGCTCCGCCGCGAACACCGCCCGGGCGTACTGCTCGGTCTGCAGCTCGCCCGGCACGACCTCCCCGTCGTAGCTGCAGATCTGGCTGGCGCTGGCCTCCAGCCCCACGTAGAGCTTGAACCAGTCCGGGATCGCCGGGCTGGCATCCCACCACTCCTCCTGGGAGGTGCCCAACGCCAACTCGGCCAGCGCGCCGGTGACGCTCTCGTCCGCGCCGTACAGCCAACACAGCGCCCGCACGTTGGCCACCGTGACCGGCACCTTCCCGGTCTCGATGCGGTGCAGCGTGGGCTCGGAGATGCCCAGCCTCTCCTCGGCTACCTCGCGCCTGCTCTTACCGCTGGCGGCACGCAACAGGGTGAGCCTTCGCCCGAGGGTTCGGCGGACAACTCGCTGCCCGGTGACCGGCACGTCCTCACCCTCTCCCAGCACGTATCCACGAGTCCGCGTGCGATACCGTACCGTGCCTCAGGCGTTGCCGACAGTGGCCGCTCGGGCGCTGGTGGTCGCCGGTCCCCCCTGGATTCGTTCAAAGATCGGCCGGCCGGCTCAGCACAACCGGATCCGACTCATTGACGGCCCGGCGTGCCACCGCGCGGTTCTGCTTGGCAAACATGTACAGAATAGGTGTGACGACAAGAAGTATCACCGGAAACGCCAATCACGTCGTGCATCAGCCCGATCAGTAGTGTGAGGTGATCCGGCGTGCCGGACCGTCGACGGTGACCGTTCCTCCGTAGGGCAATACCACTGTGGATCGGTGTGGCCGAAGTCCACGTTGAAGACCACCATGGCGGACGGGTTGTACCGGTCGAAGGCGCGAAGGATCGCCTCGCGCTGCTCGGCGCGGTACCGTTCCCGCTGCTCGGTCGTGGTGCGGCGTTCCAGGTTGCTGGCCTTGGCGGTGCCGACCAGTACGGCTGGGAACTGTGCCAGCAGGCCCCGTTCGCCGGCGTTGCGCAGCATCCGGTACACCTCAGTACCGCCCGTACTGCCGGGTCGGCGAACGCGGCCATCAGGTCCGCCGCCCGGTCCTGTGGCGAAGAGCCCAGCCGGCGGGTGGTCGGGTACTCCACCGGCTCCAGGCCGAACTCGTCGCGCAGCCGGCGCATCGCCGCCTCGTGTACGGCGGGAAAGGCGCCCGGCGCGGCGAACGAGGGCGAGACCACCACGACCCGGTCTCCGGCGGTCAACTTTGCGGGAACGGTGAAGTCGGGGCGCATGCATCCATCCAACGCGGCCCCGCAAGCGAGCTGGACGCCGCCCGGGCGGCCCACGGTGCTCTTAGCCAGTTCTTATTCGCGGTAGCTGTAGATCTTTATTGACCGGCCGATTCTTGGGATGTTCCGGTGGGCGGCATGGGTCCGACCACCATGACGACGACCTACGGGAGCAAGAAACATGAGCGACGAGGCGACTCCGCAGAACGCCCCCGCAGCGGCCGTGGCCGAGGACGGCGACGACAGCCGGAAGCCGACCCAGACCCGGTCGACCACGCCCAGCTCCGCCGTTCCGTCGCCGTCGTCCTCCTCGTGACAGCTGTCCTGCAAGGTCGAGAGACCGTGATTCCGTCACGGTCTCTCGACGGCTTCCTGACCCAAGACGCCGGCCGGGACAACGGGCGGCGACGCCGGTCGTGGTGGCGGCCGGCGCTGCTCGCCGGCGGTGTCGTGCTCGCCGGCCTGGCGCTGCGCGGCAACCTGCCAGACTGGGCCTCGACCTGGGCCGCCCTCCGCCACGCCGACGGCCGATGGTTAGCCGCTGCGGCCGTACTCCAGGTGCTGTCCATGGCCACGTTCGGCGAGCAGCAGCGTCGGCTGCTGGGCGCCTTCGGCGTGTCCATGTCGGCGGCGACCTCGCTGGCGGTCAGCTACGCCCGCTCGGCCATTGCCATCGCCCTGCCGGCCGGGTCGATCGTGTCCGCCGGCTACGCGTTCCGGCAGTTCCGTTCCCGCGGCGCCAGCCAGCACGTCGCCGCCGCCGTCATGGTGCTGTCCGGGCTCGCCTCGCTGATCGGCCTGGCCCTGCTCTACACCGGCGACGCCCTGCTCTGGGCCGTGGCTCCCGACGCCCGGCTGACGTACCTGACCGCCGGGGTGGCCGTAGCCGGGCTGGTCCTGCTCGCCGCCCGCCCCCTCCCCGGTCGAGCCACCGCTCTGTCGTCCGCCCCACGGCCGTACGACGGCGGGGGTTCGCCGGTACGCCGACTGCACGACACCGCACGGCGCTCGATGGCGCTGGCCAGGGCGGTCGGTGTCGAATGCTGGTTGGCCGTCGCCGCCCTGGCGGTGCTGAACTGGCTGACCGACCTGGCGTGCCTCCTCGCCGCCCTGCGGGCCCTGGCGCTCGCCATACCCGCGCTGACCGTCGCCACCACCTACCTCGCCCTGCAACTGGTCCGGCAGATTCCCCTCACCCCTGGCGGCATCGGCGTCATCGAGGCCAGTCTGCTCCTCGCGCTCACCGCCGCCGGTGCGGCCGCGGTACCCGCCGCCGCCGCGGTACTCGTCTACCGGTTGCTGTCCTGCTGGGCGATCCTGCCGGTCGGGCTGCTCTGCTGGACGACCCAGCGGGCGGCGCCCGTCGCGCGGCTCTGACCAGCCGGAAGCGTCACACCGAGGCGACCGCGTGACAGGCGCCGTAGCCGTCGGCACGGGCGACGATCCGGCCGGCCTTGACGCGTACCGCGCTCTCGGTGGCATCGCTGCGCGCGAGTACGTCCGCGGCGGCGGCGAGGGCACCCGATTCGTCGTGCACGATCTGGAGGCGCGGCCAGGCCGTCGACGGGACGGCGGCCCGAAGACAGCCGCGCAGCTCGGTCAGCGTGAGGCGGGCGAGCGGCCCGAGCTCGCCGGGGTAACCGGTGACGAGGACCGCGGTCACCGCTGCCGTCGGCGGCGCCGCACGGAGCGCCTCCTCGATGGCGGCCAGGCGGTGCAGACCGAGGATCGCCACGATGCCGTCACCGGTCAGGTTCGCCGGCTCGTCGCGCAGGGCGTCGGTCATGGCCGGCGGAGCCCACGGTCGGTCGACGGGTCGGGCCGGCGGGACGTGTGGCAGGTGGGCGGGCTGCCACCCGTCGTCGAGGTCGAGCTCGGCGAGCTGCTGGCAGGCGCGGACCACGGCGAACGGCTCACCGAACCCGGGCGCCGCCGCGGCGAGCTGGCCGGCGCCGTGCAGGGCGGTCAGGGCGACCTCGGCCGCCCGTACCATGCGCGCCCCTGCCCGCTTCGGCCGCAACTGCTCCAGCGCGAGTCCGAGCAGGATCGCGTTCAGGCTCGTCAGCTGCGCATACGGGCGGCTGGTCCGGTCGTCGGCCAGGATTTCGGGGATGAGGTCGCGCCCCAGCCGGCTCGCGCTCTGCCGGTCCTCGGTGGCCAGCGGTAGGCGGGCCAGCCAGGCGCGCGCGAAGTCCGCCAGCGCCGCGCCGGCCGTCCTGACGGACCCGCTCGCCGCGTACGGGCAGGCGCGCGAACGTGCGCCGCTCGCACGCCTGGTGGCGCCCGGGTTCGGCACGATGTGGGCCGTCACCCGGTACGACGACGCGAAGGCGATGCTCACGGACCCCCGATTCGAGCCGACCGACGCCAGTTACCTGCGCCTCGACGTGCCCGAACACTGCCTCAAGTACATGCGGACCATGCATTCGATGAACGGGCCCGAGCACGCCCGGCTGCGCCGGTTGGTGTCCCCCGCGTTCACCGCCCGGCGCGCTGCCGAGTTCCGGCCGCGAGTCGAGTACATAGTGGATGCTCTGCTTGACGACGTGTGCCCGGCCGGCCGGAAGGCGCACCTGGGCTACGCCCACGGGCCGCACTTCTGCCTCGGGGCGGCGCTGGCCCGGGTACAGACCGAGGTCGCGCTCACCGCACTGCTGCGTCGCTTCCCTCGGCTCGCGCTCGCCGACGGCGGCGCCCGGCGCATTCCGGATCCGGGGGCCTGGCGCCTCACCGCGCTGACGGTGACCATCTGAGACATGGACACCCTGGACAGCCGCGACGTCGACCGGGCCGTAGCCGAGATGGTACGGGTACTCACCCCGCACGCCTCCCGGGACTGGCGGGCCCGGGCCGGATCCCTGGACTGGAGTTGCTGGACGACGGCCGCCCATGTCGCCCATGACCTGCTGGCCTACGCCGGCCAGGTAGCGGCCGGAGCCGGCGACGGCTACCTGCCGTACGACCTGGTCGTCCGGGCCGGCACGCCGCCGCGCGACGTGCTCGGAGTGGTCACCGCCTGCGGACGGCTCCTGAGCGGCGCGCTGTCCGCGGCCGGACCGGATGCCCGCGCCTGGCACTGGGGACCGACCGACCCGGGCGGCTTCGCGGCGCTCGGGGTCAACGAGACCCTGATGCACACGTACGACATCACGCAGGGTCTGGGCATCGACTGGCTGCCGCCGGGGCCGCTGTGCGCCGCGGTACTGGCCCGGCTGTTCCCCGACGTCCCGCCCGGCGACCCGGTCCAGGTGCTGCTGTGGGCCACCGGGCGAGTGGAGCTCGACGGCCGGCCCCGGGTCACGTCCTGGTTCATGAAGGCGGCGATCGGTTGACCCTGACCCTCGGGGCTGACTCGCCCCAGCGGGCCCGGCATAGACTTCGCGATGATCACCACGGCTGGCGGTGACGTGTGAGTGGGAGGGCGAATGTCTGATTCGCGGTGGAGCGTCGCGATCGTCGGCCCGGGCGGGGTCGGCGGTCTGCTCGGTGCGGTCCTGGCGCGGGCCGGACACCCCGTGGTGTACGTGGCGAAGCCGGACACCGCGGCGGCGTTGAACTCGGGCGGGATCAGCGTGCAGAGCGCGCAGTTCGGTGACTTCCACACGCCGGCGACCGCGGCAGCGCAACTCGACCGGCCGGTCGACCTGTGCCTGGTGGCGACCAAGGCGACGAGCCTGGACGCGGCGCTGACCGGCGTACCGGCGCAGGCGCTGGGCGACGGCCTGGTGCTCCCCCTGCTCAACGGCGTCGACCACATGGCCGCGCTGCGTACGCGTTTCCCCGCAGAGCAGGTCGTCGCCGGCGCGATCCGGGTGGAGTCGACGCGGGTCTCGCCCGGGCGCATCGAGCACACCAGCCCGTTCTCCTGGATCGAGGTGGCCAGCGACACCGCGCCGCGCGACCGTGTCGACGCGCTCGCGGCCCAGCTGGGGCAGGCCGGGCTCGACGTGAAGGTCCGCGATGACGAGACGGCCCTGCTCTGGGACAAGCTCGCGTTCCTGGCGCCGCTGGCGCTGCTGACCACGCACGCCGGTGCGCCGGCCGGGGTGGTACGCCAGCAGCGGCGAGCCGACCTCGAAGCGGTGATCGGCGAGGTCGCCGCGGTGGCGGGGGCAGCCGGCTCCCAGGTGGACCCGGCGACGGTCCTCGGCATGTTCGACCGGGTGGCGCCGGGCATGAAGTCCTCCATGCAGCGCGACGTCGAGGCCAACCGGCCGACCGAGCTGGACGCCATCGGCGGCGCTGTCCTGCGCGCGGCCCGGCGGCACGGCGTCGACACCCCGGTCACCGCCCGCCTCGTCGACGAACTCGGCAGGTCCGGGTAGCCGTCCCGCGCACCGGGCACCATGCCGTCCTCGTTCCCGAAGCCGAAGCGGGACTTGGTGGCACCGGACCTGTGCTCCAAACTGTGCGGGTGCACCCGGGACAGGCCTCGATGCCGGACTACATCGTGGAGATCGACCAGGCGGTGGTGTCACGGGCGCGGGTCGTGACCCTGCGCGCACTGGTCACCTCTGCCTGGACAGGGTTGGCCGGTGGTGTGCTGATCGTCGCGCTCACCCTCGCGACCGCGCTCGCTTTCCGGTCCGGAGCGGACTTCGCGCTGCTGCTGATGGCCATCCCTGGAGTGATCCTCTGCGCCGACGGCGGGCGCCGGCTGGCCACCGTGCGGCGCCTGCGGAAGTTCTGGGAGACGGCGGGCGTCCCCCCGGTGGCGATGCGTATCACCGCCGACGGGCTGCGCCTCAGTCTCGATGCAGCGTCGGACTCGGTGTTCCTGCCCTGGTACGCGGTCGCCGGTTTCCACCTGGCGAGATGGCGTGGGCAGCGGTTCCTCGTCCTGGACCTCGGACCTGGCGTCACCGCGACCACACCTGGAGTCGTGGGGCTCGACCATCCCGACATCCAGCGCGTCCTACGCCGCAAGGTGCTGGGCATCAAGGGCATCCGCTTCGCCGTCAGGACACTCCGCCGGCCGGTCGAAGAGATCGACCAGGTGCTCGCGTACGCCACCAACGGCCGGGTACGGGTGTATCGCTGAGGCCGGGCAGGCGTCAGCGCGGCCCCGGGGTGGGGCTCGTCCCGGGTGGGTGCAGGGTGAGCCGGAGGATCCGATCGTCCTCCGGGACGGGCTGGTTACGCCCGTCCCGGTTGGACGTGGTGATCCAGAGGCTGCCGTCGGGCGCCGGGACGGCGGCGCGCAGCCGGCCGTACCTGCCGGTCAGCGCCTCCATCGGGCGGCTCGCGACGCCGGCGCCCGGTCGCCAGCGGATGCTGGACGTGCCGACTCCGACGCCGTCGACCCGCTGGCTGCTGAAGCCGGTCACCACCGCGTCGTTGAGGCGTACGAGGTAGATGCGCTGGCCGCGCAGGCAGGTGACGATCGCGACCCGGCCGAGGATCGCGACGCCGTCGGCGACACCCACCTCGGGGCGCCACGTCACGATCGGGTCGACGTAGGCCGGGTCGGTGCCGATGCCTTCGACCTTCGGCCAGCCGTAGTTGCGGCCCGGCCGGATGACGTTGAGCTCGTCCCACACCGCCTCGCCGATCTCGGCCGAGTACATGTGGCCCTCGTCGTCCCAGGCCATACCCTCCGGGTTGCGGTGGCCGTACGACCAGACCAGCGAGCGCGGGAACGGGTTGCCGGGCGGGGGCCTGCCGTCCGTGGTCATCCGGAGGATCTTCCCGCCGAGGTCGTCGAGGTCCTGCGAGTGCCCGGCCCGCGACGCGTCACCGGTACTCGCGTAGAGAAAGCCGTCGGGGCCGAACACGAGCCGACCACCATTGTGGACACCGGCGTGCGGGATGCCGGTGAGGATCGGCACCGGCCGCCCGCCGAGCCGCATCTTCGCGATCCGGTTGTCGATCCTGGTGGTGTAGAAGAGGAAGACGGTGCTGTCCCGGGCGAAGTGCGGCGAGGCGGCGATGCCGAGCAGGCCCCCCTCGTTGTTGGAGTACGCCTCGGTGATCGTGGCCACGCCGGTCACGGTGAGCTCGCCGGTCGGCCCCCGCCCCGGTCCGACCTTGAGAATCCGCAACGTCTGCCGCTCGGTCACCAGGGCACCGCCGTCGGGCAGAAAGGTCACGCCCCAGGGAACGTCCAGGTTTTTCACCAGGGTCGTGACGGACACCAGGTCGTCGCCGTGGGAGGACCTGTCCTGCGGTCCCAGGGAGAAGTCGGTGGGTGTGGGGTCCCTGGGGGTCGAGTGCAAACGGCGAGTGGACGATGTGAGCACTCCCAGTAGGCCCAACGCAAGCATGACGACGAACGCTCCGGTCGCCATCCGGGCCACTCTCGTTACGGGCACTCAAGCAACGCTAACGCCGGAGTACGGCGGCCGCACCTCGTCCCCGGCGGCGGCCGCGTCCTTGCGAGCATCTCTCACATGACCCCCGCTGCTGCGGGCGCGGGCGTTGCGCGACGACCCGCCGGCGCCGCTGCCGGTGTACGCGTTGCCCGGCGCGTTGGACGCGGTGCTGGCACTGGACCGGCCCGAGATGCGGTGGTCAGGCCGCCGACCGCGCAGCGTCAGTGCGATCTCGGCGCCCCGGCATCTTCGGTCACCCGGCCTCCCGGGCTCCGGCCCGCCGGACGACGCGCAGCAGGTACTCCTTGCGGTCCAGCGGGTTGTGGTCGGACCGGGGCCGGGTCGGTACGCTGCCGCGCACCGGCTGGTAGCGGTCGAAGGCGGACTCCAGTACGCCCTCGCCGCGGGTCAGCCCCGGCAGCCGTTGCTGCAGTTCGTACACCCTGGCCGCCGGGATCTCGCCCTCCAGCGTGCCGGTCGACGTCGGCTGCGGCACGGCGCGCAGCCCCGCCAGTACGGGCAGGACGGAACCGAGCGTGTCCGCCGGTAGCTCCAGGCGGAACCGGTGCATCGGCTCGTACACCTCGGTGCCGGCCTGCCGCAGCGCGGTCATCAGGACCAGCGGCGTCAGGTTGCGGAAGTCCCCGGCCGTGCTCGACATGCTCTTGTCGAAGACACCGTGGGAGTGGCTCTGCCGCGCCCGGTAGCCCGAGTGCGTCATGGTGACCGTGCAGTCGGTGACCTGCCATCCGTGGACCCCCTGCCGCAGGGTCTCGGTGACGGTCTCCTCGACCGCCACGAAGAACGCGGGCGGCATCGACCCGGGTTCGACCCCCAGCCGGAATCGCACGCCGGTGCCGATCGGGGCCGGCTCGACGCGCAGCCCGACCGTCGCCAGGAACGGGTTGGGCTCCACCCCGAGCACCTCGACCGCCGCACCGGTGGCGGCGGGCCGCTCGATACAGATCGTCGTGGTCTCGCCGAAGGTGACGTCGATACCGAAATCGGCCGCCAGCGTGGCCTGGACGACCTCCTGCTGCACCTGGCCGTAGAGCCAGACCGACATCTCGCGCCGGACGTCGTCGTACCGCACGTCGATCAGCGGGTCCTGCTCGGCCAGTTGGGCGAGCGCCACGCGCAGCACCCCGTTGTCGGCGCGGCGGCGCGGCACGACGATCGTTTCCAGCGTCGGCGGGGCGAAATGGTGACTTCCCGGACTCGTTCGCGGTACACCGATCGCGTCGCCGATGCGGACCTCCCCCAGACCCCACACCTTGCCGATCTGCCCCGCGGACACCGACGCCCGCTCGACGGCCGCCCCGCGCTCGAACGCGCTGATCGCGGTCACCTTGCCCGCCGCCAGCCGGTCCCGCACGCGTACCGTTCCCGACCACATCCGGACGTACGCGACCCGCTCCCCCGCCCGACCGCGCTCCACCTTGAACACGGTGCCCGACACCGGGCCGTCGACGTCGCCGTCCGTCCCGGGCAGCAACTCCGTGATCCCGGCGATCAGCGACGCCACGCCGGCGCCCGTGATCGCCGAGCCGAAGAACACCGGATGCACCAGGGCCCGCCCGGCCAGCGCGGCCAACCCGCCACGAAGACAGGGGTACGAGACGGCCGCCTCGTCGGCGACGTACGCGGCCAGGAACGCGTCGTCGTGGTCGGCCAGCAGCTCGGCCAGGCCGGCCGTGAAGGCGGCGTCGGTCGCGCCGTACGGGAGGAAATCACCGTCGCGGGTACCGAGGTCGCGTACCGACCCCATCGCGACGACCGCCGGCGTCAGCTTCTCGGCGATGGCCCGCAGCACACCGTCGTAGCGCGCGCCACCGCGGTCGATCTTGTTGACGAAGATGAGGGTGGGAATGCCAAGCCGCCGCAGCGTGCGAAGCAACACCCGGGTCTGCGCCTGCACACCCTCCACGGCGGACACCACCAGGACCGCGCCGTCGAGCACGCTCAACACCCGCTCGACCTCGGCGATGAAGTCCGGGTGACCGGGCGTGTCGATCAGGTTGACGGTGACGCCGTCGACGACGAACGAGACCACCGCGGACTTGATCGTGATGCCGCGTTGCCGTTCCAGCGTCAAAGTGTCGGTCTGGGTGCTGCCGTCGTCGACGCTGCCGAGCTGGTCGATGACCCCGACGGTGTAGAGCAGCCGCTCGGTCAGGCTCGTCTTACCGGCGTCGACATGCGCCAGGATCCCCACGTTCAGCGATTTCACGAAGCGTCATGTCCTCTGGGTAGGCGATGATTACCTTCCGGATGAACACGAACGCTTCGCGCATTTCCCCTCCTGGGTCGACCGGCTGTCAATCGCAGTGCAGCAGAGGCCGGCTCGGCCGGCAACCGATTTGCGGGGCGTCCAGGGCGGCGACGACCGGGGCGCTCGTCCACAGGGGCACGGCGGGCCCGGCGGGCACGATGCGGATCGCCGCCTCGTCACGTTCCGGGGTTACCGGTTGGTCTCCGTCCCGGCAGGTAGGTACTCGCGCACCCGGGCGACCAGCTCGCGAGCGTCGTCGGCGAACAGCCGGATCTCGGTCACGGACTCCTCGCCCTCGGGTAGGCGTACCGCGAGCGGAGAACGAAGCGCGAGCTCCACGTTGGTCCGGCTGGCCGTGACGACGTTCAGCACGGTACCGGTGCCGTCCCGGTCGAGTTGGAGGGAGCGGGACTTCTCGCGGCTGCGTTCGCGCGCCCCGACGGTGGCGATGGCGTCCCACGGGACGGTGAGATCGGCGTTGATGCCGTTCCTGACCCGCAGATCCCGGCTCAGGCGCCCCCGGACGCCGCCGTGTACCGGTCACGCAACCGGGTACGGATCTCCTCCGGGGTGTACGCCCGGCGCCGCCGCTCGGCCCGGGTGATCACGACCCCGGTCGCCGCGACACCGACGATGCCCGCCAGGCCGACTACCTTCCACCAACGCATCTACATAGGATAGTCCGACATGAGTATCGGGCTCGACGAGGCGCTTCAACTGACCCGTACCGGCGACGTCTGGGTCTTCCGTGGCCGCACGATGCCGGACCGGGCGATCCAGCTGACCACGAACAGCCCCGTCAACCACGTCGGCATGTCCGTCGTCCTCGACGACCTGCCGCCACTGATGTGGCACGCCGAGCTCGGCCGGTCGCTGCCCGACCTGTGGTCCGGCGGCCACCAGCGCGGCGTCCAGCTGCACGACCTGCGGGACGCGGTCTGCCACTGGGCCAACCGGTACGGCCAACGGGCCTGGCTGCGCCAGCTCGAACCCGAGGCGAGCCGGCAGATGGAGGACGCGGTCCTGCGTACCGTCGCCCGGCTGGACGGCACCCCGTTCCCGTCGACGGCGCAGCTGTTCGGGCGGTGGCTGCGCGGCCGGGTGCCGGCGGTGCGCCGGGACGGCCGGGACGGCCGGGCCGGTCGGGACGCCCGGCTGGAGACCGCCTACTGCGCCGAGGTCGTCGCGGTCACGTACGAGGCCATGGGCCTGCTCCCGGCCGGGCGCCGGCCGAACTGGTACGACCCCGGCCGGTTCTGGAGCGGCGACGACCTCCGCCTGTCCGACGGCTCGCGGCTCGGGGCCGAGATCGCCGTACAGATCCCCGCCGGGAAGGCCCGGTAGCCGACCCCGAGCAGGTGACCCGCAGCCACGAGCTGGAGGGCGCGTGGTGGGCCGACTTCGCGATCACCGGCCCGTGGGGCCGGTGACGGTGGGCAGCGCCCGGGTGGCGAGCGGCGCGAGCCAGAGGCAGCGACTCGGTACCGGGCCGACGCGACGTACCTCCTCGGCGTAACCAGCGGTGTAGCGGCCGCTGCCGTCGCTGTCGAAGTACGCGTGCGACTCGTAGGCGACCCGGCCGAGTGGGTCGCGGACCCAGGCGTGGGGGTGCATCTGCCCCCACGCCGGCGGGCCCATCGGCAGGTACCCGCTGATCATCACCGCGGTGGTGGAGCCGGTACGGCGGATCGCGTCGACGGACTGCTGCGCGGCCCGTTCCCAGATCAGCGCCCCCGCCCGGCCGGCGGCGGCCAGCCGGGTCGGTTCGTTCAGGATGGTGAACGCGACGACCGACGGCTCGTCGGCGACGGCCCGCGCCATCCGCTTCCAGAAGTCGGCCAGGGCGGTGGTCGGCAGCTGGGGCGATCCGAGCAGCAGGCGGTGGATCTGGCCGTGCGCCCCGCCACCGGCGGCGAAGTCGCCGTAGTTGTGCAGATCCAAGACGACCGCTAGGTGCGCCCGGTCGGCCCGGTCGAGCGCGGCGCGCACCCGGGTCAGCTCGTCAAGGTCCAGCGGCCCGAACGGTACCGGCTGGAGCCGTTCCCAGCTCACCGCGAGCCGTACCAGTCGCACGCCCCGCGCGGCAAGGTCACGGTACGTGCCGGAGGCCTCGTACCCGTACTCGAAGCCGTACCGGCCGGGGTTGCCCGCGCCGAAGGCGACATTCGTGTCAGCCGCTCCGAACGAGCCGTATGCCAGGTTGACCCCGCGCAGGTAACGGCCGGTACTGGGGTGCCGCGTCAGGACGGCCGCCTGCGGTCCCGGTACGTTCACCTCCGACGGATCGGGGCCCGACCGGTAGATCGCCATCGGATAGTCCGCCGGCCACGATCCGGCCGCCCATGCCGTCACCGGCAGGCCGATCCGGTCAGCCGCGGTGTACCAGGTATCGGCCAGCGCGTTCCACTGCCGACTGTCCCTGTTGGACGGCCAGCCGACCTCACCGATGAAGCCGGAGACCCCGTTGCGTCGCAGCCAGCCGGCGAAGTTGGCCAGGCCGGCCACGGCTTTGGCCTGGGCCCCGTCACTCACGCACACCTTGCGCACCGCCGGCTGCGGCGGGCCTGCGGGTATGACCAGCACAGCCAGTAAGCCCACCACGGCTGCCACGTACGCGACCGGCGCCGCGAGCGGCCGCAGCGACTCCGACGCCACCCGGGCGTAGCGCGTGAGCAGGAAGCGAGCGTCTCTCGCGCCACGACGAACCCGGTCGGGGATCGGGGATCGGTCGCGGCGAGGCGGGCGTTCGTGGCGGGCCTGTCGAGTTATGACGCTGGGGCCTACCCGGGCTGCGACGGCACTAACTCACACCCTCACGGGAGCCCAACGAACGGTACGCAGGTCAGGACCGTACCGTCGCCGTCCAGTCGGCAAGCAGACTGACGAGACCTTCGAGCCGGTGCAGCGCCTGGGTTCCCGAACGGTCCCGGCCGTACTGCGGGTGACCGAACGACCCGTCGCGGACCACCCGGCCGAGCACGGCCGGGCCGAACCAGCTGTACTTCGCCGCTCCGCACGCCGCGATGGCGTGCCGCACCGTGTCGGGTGAGCCCGTCCAGCCGCCGTCCCGCAGCCCGGCGAGGTACCCGTCGGTGACGCCGGCGGTGATCTCCGGCAGCAACGTCGCGTCCATCAGGCCGTCGGCGACGCTGTCCACGATGAGGTTGGCGATGTCCTCGCCGAGCCCGCCCTCGCCGGTGAAGGACCAGTCCAGCAGTACGGTCGACGTCTGGTCCCCGATCAGGTTGGAGGGCCACACGTCGAGGTGGCACAGGGTCCTCGGCGTCGCCTCAGCGACCGCGAGGACCGTGTCGCGCCGCGTCCACAGATCCCTCAGTCGTCGGCATACCTCACCCGGCCACGCCTCGGCGGCCGGGTGGTCCCAGTACCCGTCGTCGACGCTCACCCGCCGGCTCGGCCCGCTGGCCAGGTACTGCGCCAACCATCGCCGGGACAGCCACGGCAGCGGCGGGACCCGGTCGACCCACCCGGCCTGGGCCGCCCCCAACCGGTATGCGAACTGCGCCAGCCGGGGCACCGTCCAGGTGGTGCCCGGCGCGCCCGCCGCCTCGGCCAGCCACAGTTCGACCGCGCCGTCGGGGCGTTCGCTCACCTCCAGCAGGGCCGGTGCCGCGATGCCCGCGTCGGCGTAGGCGGTGGCGGCGAAGCCGGTCGTGTAGGCCAGGACCTCGCGCCGCCAGTAGTTCCAGTGGCTCGGCTCGTCGCTGGTCTGCCACGCCGGAGAACCGACCGGTTCGACGGACGGTGGACGCGCGATTTTGAGGACCGCGGCGCCGAGCGTGCCCCGTACCCGCCAGATGCCGCCGGTCGCGGCGTTGCCTTCGTTGTGGGTGAGCGGCTCCGCCGGCTCCACCGGCGTCCCGAGCGCCGCCGGTAGCGCCCGGAAGGGCTGTTCGGTGTCCACCGGCTAAACGATGCCATGATCGGCAAATGGTTCATCGATAGCCTCCCGTCTGCGATGGACTCTGCGGCCAGGGTCGTCGCGGACGGGGCGTTCGGCAATGATGATGTTATGGTCACGTGCCGGATACTGAAATTTTACGACCACGATTAAATATTTCAGAGGTGCCGGAATGTCGCCGTCCTCGACCCAAGCGTCGCCGTCCTCGAAAGGGCCGCCGTCCTCGAAAGGAAGGCCGGCGAAAAGCCGCGAGCCGGACGCCCAACTGCTCTCCGACCGCGCGTACGAGGCCATCCGCAACAAGCTGGTGACGCTGGAGATAGCGCCCGGCGCCCCGATCGACGAGGAACGGCTCGCCACCGAGC
Source organism: Planosporangium mesophilum (assembly GCF_016863255.1). Taxonomy (GTDB): domain Bacteria; phylum Actinomycetota; class Actinomycetes; order Mycobacteriales; family Micromonosporaceae; genus Planosporangium; species Planosporangium mesophilum. The sequence continues at coordinate 35,111 of NZ_BOON01000041.1, read as the reverse complement.
TGGGGGTCGGGCGGACGCCGGTCCGCGCCGCGATCAAGCGGCTCGCGTACCAGAAGCTCGTGGTCATCCGGCCGCGCAGTGGAACGTTCGCCGCCGAGATGGACATCGCCGACCTGGAGGCGATCTGCGAGATCCGGGAGCGGCTCGAGGGCCTGGCCGCCGAGCGCGCCGCCCTGCGGGCCCGGTACGAGGAGCGGCAGGAGCTCCGTCAACTGTTGGAGCGGCTCGACACCGTCTCCGGGCACGACGAGCTTCTCGATCTCGACACGGCGATCCACCGTACGGTGTACCGGCTCACCCACAACGCGTACCTGCTGGACGTGCTGACCACGAACCTCGACCAGTCCCTGCGGATCTGGAACCTCGCCCTCGAACGCCTGCCCCACCTGGGCGAGCACGTCCGCGGTCAGGCGGACGTCATCCGCGCGATCCTCGACCGTGACCCGGCCCGCGCCCGTGAGGCGGCCGAGAACCACGTCCGGGCGTTCGAGGAGGACGTCCGCGAGATGTTCTGACCGCTCACAGGGCCAGGCAGAGCCGGTACGCGTCGTACACGGCGGCGTGGACGTTGCGGCTCGCCACCGCGTCCCCGATCCGGAACAGCTGGTACCGCCCGTCCGGGTTGCGCCGCACCCGCTGCGGACGCAGGTCGAGCAGCGCGGCCTGGTCGACCTCGCCGCCGTTGGACGATCCCGCCACCAGCGAGAAGTACAGCTCGTCCTGGGGCAGTGTGCCGTGCTCGACCACCACGTGGTCGACCACCCGTTCCCGGCTGATCCCGGCGTACTCGTTGTACAGCTGCGCGACCAGACGCCCGTCGCGCCGCTCGACGCCCACGAGCCGGTGGTTCAGCGTCACGCGTACGTCGTGCGCCGCGAACGCCGTGAAGTACCCCGGGTAGTTCATGCCGCCCACGTCGGGCGCGAGGATCCGTTCCGGCGTGACGAACTCCAGCCGCGCCCCGCCGGCGGCCAGCGCCTCCGCCGCGTCCAGACCGGGGTGACCACCGTTGTCGTCGTACAGCAGCACCTCGCCGGTGGCCCGCAGCGACCCGCTCAGCACGTCCCAGGTGTCCGACACCAGCTCGGCACCGGCCGTCAGGAACTCCGTGTTCGGCAGGCCGCCAGTAGCCACGACGACCACGTCCGGCTCCTCTGCCAGGACGTCGGCGGCCTCGGCGTACACGTTGTAGCGGAGGTCCACGCCGAGGTGCTTGCACTCGTCCACCCGCCAGTCGACGATGCCCATCATGTCGCGGCGGCGCGGCAGCGACGCCGACAGGCGCACCTGGCCCCCGGCAAACCCGTTCGCCTCGAACACCACGACACGGTGGCCCCGCTCGCCGAGGACGCGGGCCGCCTCCAGGCCGGCCGGACCGGCGCCGATGACCACCGCCTTGCGGGCCGGCCCGGCGGTGGCGGGTACCAGGTGCGGCAGCCGGTCCTCCCGGCCGGTGGCGGGATTGTGGATGCACTTGGCGTCGCTGGCCTGGTAGATCGCGTCGAGGCAGTACCCGGCGCCCACGCAGGGGCGGATCCGGTCCTCCTCGCCGGCCCGGACCTTGGCGACGATGTGCGGGTCCGCGATGTGCGCGCGGGTCATGCCGACGAGGTCCAGCAGCCCCTCGCGGATCGCGTACCGGGCCGTCGCCACGTCGTTGATGCGCGCCGCGTGCATCACCGGTACGCCCACGGACCGCCTGACCTCTCCGGCGAACCGCAGGTGCGGGGCGGAGGGCGTACCCATCGGCGGGATGACCCGCGCCAACCCCTCGTCGGTGTCGATGTGGCCCCGGATGACGCTGATGAAGTCGACGCCCTCCGCGACCACCCGCCGCGCGATCGTGAGCCCCTCCTCGCTGCCGAGGCCGCCCGGCATGTCCTCGTCGAGCGACATGCGCATGCCGACGGCGAGGTCCGGTCCGACGGCCTCGCGGACGGCGCGGATCACCCGCAGCGGGAAGCGCAGCCGGCCTTCGAGGTCGCCGCCGAACTCGTCGTCGCGGCGGTTGGTGGCCGGCGACCAGAAGCCGTCGAGGAGGTGGCCGTACGCCTCGAACTCCACCCCGTCGAGGCCGCTCTCCCGGCAGCGCGCCGCCGCATCGGCGTACGCGCGGACGATCCGGTCGAGGTCCCACGGCTCGGCGGTCTTCGGGAAGGCCCGGTGAGCGGGCTCCCGCAACGGCGACGGCGCGACCACGGGCAGCCAGTCCCCCGCGTAGTTGCTGGTACGCCGGCCCAGGTGGGTGATCTGGCACATCACGTGGGCGCCCGCCTCGTGTACGGCGTCCGCCAACTCTGCCAGCCACGGCACGATCTCGTCCTTGTACACGTGCAGGTTTCCGAAGGCGGCCGGGCTGTCCGGCGCGACGATGGCGGAACCACCGATCATCGTCAGCCCGATCCCGCCCTTCGCCTTCTCCACGTGGTAACGGCGGTACCGCTCCTTCGGCATGCCCTCTTCGGAGTAGGCGGGCTCGTGGGAGGTGCTGACCACCCGGTTGCGGAGCCGGAGGTTCTTGAGCTGGAACGGCTCCAGGAGCGGATCCACGAGGCGGGCCATTCCGGTCACACCGTCGCCAGCGGTGCCCGGTCGCCCTCGGCGCCGAGGGCGGCGTCCTTGGTCTCCTCGGCCCAGGCGATGCAGACGACGAGCCCGACCAGGGTGATCACGGCGCCGACGAGCATCGTGGGGCCGGCGCCGATCTTGGTCAGGGACTGCGGAAGCAGGTAGGTGCCGATCGCGGCCCCGATGCGGCTGATCCCGGTGGAGATGCCGACCGCCGTGGCCCGCACGTTGGTCGGGAACAGTTCGTTCGGGTACGTCCACTCGAGGATGTTGGGGCCGCCCGAGAACAGCGCGTAGAGGCAGAAGCACGTGATGATGACGGCCGCGGGCGCGGTCGGCACGATGCCGAGCACCGCGAGCGGGATGACCATCAGGACGAAGGACCAGATGATCAGAGGGCGGCGTCCCCAGGCGTCCACCCACCGCAGCGCCGGGACGCAGCCGATGAGGAACAGCAGGCTGATCAGGGCCGAGCCCAGGTAGGCCAGGGTCCCCTCGTTCAGGCCGAACGCCTCCAGGATGATCGGGCCGAACGTGTAGATCGCGAACAGCGGGGTCACCTGACACAGGTAGAACAGGCCGCAGAAGGCCATCCGGCGCAGATAGACGCCCCGGAACACGTCACTGAACCGGCCGCGACGCCCGCCCGTACCCGCGGTCTCCGCAGCCAGCACCGCGTCGACGTCCACCGAGTCGCCGAAGACCTTCGCGACAACCTCGCGGGCCTTGTCGAGCCGGCCGTGCTGGGCCAGCCAACGCGGGGATTCGGGGGTACCCATCCGCATCAACAGGATGACCAGGCCCGGCACCGCCGCGCTGCCCAGCATCCACCGCCACAGGCCGTCCCCGCCGAACTCGATCATCAGGTAGCCCACGGCGTAGGCGGCGGTGGCGCCGATGTACCAGAACAGGATGAGCGCGCCGAGCATCTTGCCCCGGTTGCGTCGCGGTAGCCACTCCGCCAGGAGCGCGGTGGCGATGGGGTAGTCCGCGCCGATGGCCAGCCCCAGGATGAACCGGAGCAGGATGACCTGCCAGGCCGAGTCGGCGAAGGCGCTCAGCACCGACGCCACCACCAGCACGATCAGGTCGACCGTGTACATGACCTCGCGGCCGATCCGGTCGGTGAGCCGGCCGAAGATGATCGCGCCGACGAAGATTCCGACCAGGGCGGCCGCGCCGACCGCGCTGAGCGCCGAGACGCTGAGGTTCAGGTCGGTCGTCATGCCGGTGGCGGCCACGCCGACGATGCTCAGGATGTAGCCGTCCAGGAACGGGCCTCCGGAGCACCGGTACATCAGGCGCTTGTGAAACGGGGTCAACGGCGCGTCGTCGATGCTGGTTATCGGTGTGGCGGGACCGGCCATGGTGGCTCCTCGATCGCTCGCAGGCAGGAGGGAAACCGCTCTGAAATATCTGAATAAAGATCTGATACATCAGAGTGGAGCGAACGTATTTCAGCCACTACCCCAAGTCAAGACTTCTCCGGCCGGCATGTTTAGGGCCCCTCTCCGGTGGGCCTTAAGCCTCGTACCGCCACGAGGAGGTTGTGATGTCGACGCCGGCTCAAGTCAGCGTCCGTCGATGCGCTGACGGCGTCGCGCTGGTCAGCGCGCGCGGCGAGTTCGACCTGCGCACCGCCGACCTGCTTCGACAGGCCCTGGCCGACGCGCTCGTACCGGGGCCCGACCGACTGGTGGTCGACGTCGGCGGCGTGACCTTCATGGACTCCATGGGCCTGCGCGCCCTGGTGGGCGGCTACCGCACGGCCCGCCGGCAGAACACTCCGTTCGTCGTGGACAACCCCAGTGCCTTCATGCGGTACAAGCTGGACACCGTCGGTCTGGCCGAGATCCTCGGGATGGCGGCCACCGCCTCGGCGTGACTCCGTTGTTACTCAGTGCAATATTCGGCACCGTTGGGTAACGCCGGAGAATGGACCTGAGCTGGTCGACGTACGAGATGCACGGGGCCGCCGTCCTCGCCCTGTCCGGTGGACTCTGCTCGGACACCGTGCTGACGGTGGAGCCCGAGGTGGCCCGCCTGCTGGCTGGCGACCAACGGGTACTGGTGGTGGACCTCGCCGAGGTCGAGGAGTGTGACTCGGCCGGGCTGGCGATGCTGGACGCGTGTGACCGGGCGTGCACCGCGGCCGGGGTGGAGCTGCGGCTGTCAGCCCCGCAGGAACTCATCTACCAGGGATTGCACACCCGCGGACTGACCTCGCGACTACGGGTGTTCGGGAGCCTGGACGGCGCGACCCGGGGCGACGCCCTGGATCTGCGGTAGCGCCCGACACCCTCCTCACGATCACCCGGGCCGTTGAAGGCCGATCGTGGTTGCGATGTCACAATCTTTTCCCGCGGACACGCATCGGGCATGGTCGCGACCCGTGGCCGGCCAGCCCGCGAACTTCGCGAGCGTGACGTTTTCGGACGCGGTGACGCCTACTAGAGGTACATGGCGTTACTGCGTGGCGAGGGAGTCCTGGTGACAGAAGGTAATCCGTCGGCAATGCGGCCGACGGATCTGTCTCCGCTGGTCTCCGCCGCGCGGAACGGCGACGAGACGGCGTTCCGCGGCCTGTACCGGGCGGTTCAGCCTGGCCTGCTCCGCTATCTGCGGGCCCTGGTCGGCGATGACGCCGAGGATGTCGCCTCCGAGACCTGGCTGCAGGTCGCCCGGGACATGCGCTCCTTCCGGGGCAAGGACGAGTTCCGGGCTTGGGTGGCCAGGATCGGCCGCAACCGGGCCATGGATCACCTGCGCCACCAGCGCCGGCGTCCGGCGGTCACCGTCCCGGTGGAGGACCTGGTGGAGCTGCCCGGCCGTGGGGACACCGCCGAGAGCGCCACGGAATCGATCTCGACCGACGCGGCGCTGGCGCTGATCCGGTCACTCCCCCGCGACCAGGCCGAAGCGGTACTGCTTCGCGCCGTGGTCGGTCTCGACGCCGAGACCGCCGGGAAGGTCCTGGGCAAGCGGGCCGGGGCCGTGCGGACCGCCTCCTACCGGGGGCTGCGCCGGCTCGCCGAACGCCTCGACCAACTCGCCGCCGCCCGGGACGACGCCCTCCCGGACGAGAGTGTGACAGAAATGTGGGCCACGGCGCCTACTGAGACGAGATGAACAACCAGCCACCCCGCCACATCGACCGTCGCACCGCCGAGCAACTACTCAGCGGGGCGCCGATGGGCGCACGCCACCCGCACCCGCCGCTGGCGGCCGTGCTGACCGCGGCGGCCGTGCCCGGCCGGCCAGGCGAACTCACGAGCGAGGACGTCAGCGCCTCGGCGTTCCGCACGGCCGCGATGCAGCCCGGCGGGCAGCCGGGTCGGCTATCCGTGATCCGAAGTGCGGTGATGAGGGTACTCACCGTCAAGGTGATCGCGGTCGCCGCCGCTACCACCACCGTGGGCGGAGTGGCGCTGGCGGCCGGCGTGGGCACGCTGCCCAATCCGTTGACACCGCCCGCTCCGGCCAGCTCCGCCGGCTTCTCCGCGGCGCACCCCGCCGTCACCACGCGCAGCCCGGGCAAGGTCGACGGGTCGACCGGCCCGCGGAAATCCCACGGACCCGACGCTTCGAAGCCCCCCTCGCCGGCGGTGGTCGGGCTGTGTCGCGCCTACCTCGCCGGCAACAACGCCAAGAAGCGCGAGCAGATGCTCGCCAATCCCGCATTCTCGACGCTGGTCACGGCGGCCGGCGCCAAGGACAAGGTCGACGGGTTCTGCCAGGCCCTGCTGGCCGCGACGCCGTCGGCCAGTGGCAGCGCCAGCCCCAACACGGGCCCCGGTGCCGGCAAAGGCGACAAGAAAGGCTCCGGCAACAACGAGGGCTCGGGCAACCAGACCGGCAACAACACCGGCTCCGGCAACAAACTGAGCGCCAACAGCACCACGCAGCCCGCCACGAGCTCCTCACCCTGATCCTGACCCCGGCGGGCCGCACCCCCAGGCCGCCCGCCGGTCCGGCTCACCCCGTGGAGCCGGACCCCGCTGGGGGAGGGCGCTCCCCGCCCTCCCCCAGCCCCCCCGCCGATCCGACACGCACCCTGTCTCGGCCGACAGGACCCCCGTCACCGTCCGGCGCCCGCGAACCACCACGTCGGCGTCGACCTTTCGGCGACCGCTACCGGACCCACGGGCTGCTCACACCGCGACGAACGCGGTACCCGCCGGAATCTTCATCCGAACGTATTCCCCCGAAAGTGGGCATAAGCGGTGACATCCGTCGCGACAGTGACGCCAGACAGAGCAGGAGGTAGGACCCATGACGAACAGACGTACCCTGCTGGCGGACGTGGCGGAGCTCGGCAACGTGCTCCGCGCGATGGACGAGTGGGAGGCGGCCGGCGGCGACGTCACCAGCGCCCAGGGCCGGCGAAGCTTCGTCGACAACCTGGACGACGGCGCGACCGACGAACTGTCCGGCCTGGCACTCACCAAACTGGCGCGCCTCGTGTCCGAGGAGCAGCGCCGCATGTTCGACGAGAGGCACACCGACGACACGTCCGTGACGGTGCCCGGCCCTCTCCCCACACCGCGCCAGCGGTACCGGCCGGTGGCGGTCTGAGATCCATGGCCAGAATGGTCATCGCAGACGACGACGCGGACCTGCTCGCAGCGTTCGCCCGGACGCTCGCGCGCGCGGGGCACGATGTGACGGCATGCCCGGACGCCGACGCCGCACTCACCCAGATCCGCGCCCTCGGGCCGGATCTGGTCCTCACCGACATCGAGATGCCACCCGGCATGTCCGGGCTGGAAATGGTCGCCGCGATCAGAGCCGACCCCGAGATCGCCGACATCCCGATCATCGTGGTGACCGGCGGCCGGATCCGCGCCGAGACAGCCGGCACGTTGGGCGCCACGCTGCTGCTGCACAAGCCGCTCTCACCCGCCGGTCTGATCGCCCACGTGGAGGCCGTGCTCGCCGGCGGCCCGGTCACTCCGCCCGGCGTAGCGACCCTCCGGATCGGGCCCGGCGTAGTCGCCAAGACCGACGCAGAGGAGCCATCCGAACACGCAGAGAAATCAGACGATTACGGACAGAAGTAGTAATTCGCCTGTCCTAGTGAACTTGGTCGGCGCCTGCCACGTTCGACCGGCCGCTCTCACTATCGTCAGGCCGACCGTCGTTGCCAGGTCGCCTGGTGCGGCCGCGGCGGTCGCCGTCGAATCACGGATGTGAACCGGGGAACCACTACCCACTGGGGTGAATCCGCGCGTGCGCGGTAGGGCGACACTTCCCGCCCGAACCCGTCAGCTAACCCGGTAGGCGGTACGAGGAAGAGGAGCTGCCCTCTGTGGCACCGCACACGCCTGGCAACCGGCCCCGCCGAAGACCGCTGCGGGTACTGGTAGCCGCCGCCACCGTCGCGCTGACGGCCGTCCTGTTTCCGGCGGCGCACGCCAACGCGGACCCCGACCAGGGGACCGTCGAGGCGCAGATCGACAAGGCGTGGAACGAGCTCGAACCCCTGGTCGAGCAGTACAACAGGGTCCACGGCGAGTTGCAGGCCAACCAGGCCAGGGCCGCCGAACTCCAGCAACGGATCCTGCCGTTGCAGGTACAGGTGGACGCGGCGATGGCGAAGGTCAGCGACATCGCGGTCCAGGCGTACAAGGGCCGCGGTACCTCGACCCTGAACGCCCTGCTCGAAAGCGGATCGCCGGCCACGCTCGCCCAGCAGTTGTCGGTGCTCAACGCCCTGGCCCACGACAAGCGGGTACAGATCAGCGACGTGACCGCCGCGCGCGACCGGTACGCCGCCGACAAGAGGGTCATCGACGACCTGATCGCGCAGCAGCGCCGCCAGGACGCGGACCTCGCCGCCCGGAAGGCGCGGATCGAGAGCCAGCTCGCCAACCTGCAGGCGCTGCGCCAGCAGGTGACGACGGCCGCCGCGACGAACCTGCGACCCGTGGCCTGCCCCGTCGAGTACTCCGGCGGCCGGGGCGGCGCGGCGGCCAAGGTCGCCTGTGGACTGATCGGCAAGCCGTACATCTGGGCGGCGGCCGGGCCGTACGGCTACGACTGCTCCGGCCTGACGCTGACGGCCTGGTCCACCGCCGGGGCCACGCTCGGGCACTACACCAACTGGCAGTGGCAGCAGACCAAGCCGGTCAACCGCGCCGACCTGCGCCCGGGCGACCTGGTGTTCTTCTTCCGGGATCTGCACCACGTGGGCATGTACGTCGGCGGCGGCTGGATGGTGCACGCACCCCAGACCGGAGACGTCGTACGCATGGCAAAGATCGACGTGCTGCCCATCGCCGGGTTCCGCCGCCCGGGCTGACAAGCCGAACTCCCCGCCCGGCTGAGTACCGGCGGCCGGCGCCGGCCGCCGGTACTCAGCCCCCACCGACGGCCGGCGGCGGTACGTCCAGCCGCAGCGGTACGTCCAGTCGCAGCGTGGTACCCGCCCCGGGGCCGCTGCGCAGCGTCAACGCTCCCCCGAGCAGTTCGGCGCGCTCCCGCATGCCGGCCAGCCCGTAGGTCGGCGCGGCCCGCTCCGCCACCTCCGCCGGGTCGAATCCCCGCCCGTCGTCGGAGACGGTCAGGACCACGCCACCCGGCTCGACCTCCAGCCGGACCGTCGCGGTCCGCGCCCCGGCGTGCTTGACGACGTTCTGCAGCGCCTCCTGGGCGATGCGGTACACGGCGGTCTCCACGTGCTCGGGCAGCCGGCAGGGCGACGCCTCGACGTGTACCTCCACATGGGGCAGTGAGCCGGCCAGGCTCTCCAGGCTCGCGGTCAGGCCGAGGTCGTCGAGGACCGGCGGGCGCAGGCCGGCGATCGCGAAGCGGGTCTCGTCCAGCGCCGCCTCGGCCAGCCGCTGGGCCCGCGCGATCTGGCCGGCGGCGTACACCGGGGCGTACGGGAGGGCGTCGGCGGCAGCGGACAGGTGGAAGCTGAGGCTCACGATCCGCTGACTGATCCCGTCGTGGATGTCCCCTGCCAGCCGGCGCCGCTCCGCCTCCTGGCTCTGTACCACCCGCTCGGCGAAGCGCTCCAGCGCCTCCTCGCGCTCGGCCAGCCGCTGGTGCAGCCGGGCGTTCTCGATGGCGCCGGCCATCAGCCCGGCGACCGTACCGAGCAGCCGCACGTCGACGTCGGTGAACTCGCGGCGACGCCGGCTGTGCACGTTGAGCACGCCGACGAGGTGTCCGGTCGGGGTGGTGACCGGTACCGAGGCCAGCGACGTGAAGTCCTCGCCACGCAGGGCCGGGATGTACTTGTACCGGTGGTCGGCGAGCTTGTTGTCGACGATGACGACGGGTTCGCCGTGCGCGGCCACCCACCCGGCCACCCCCTCCCCCACGGCAAGTTCGATGTGCCCCGCGAGGGCGTCGAACGGCGGCGTCGCGCCGCGCAGGTGCAGGCGCCGCCCGGTGTCGTCCAGCACGTGTACGAAGCAGACGTCCGTCGCGGTGGTCTCGATGATCAGCGCGGCGACGGCCCGGACGATCGCGTCCAGGTCGAGGCCGGTCGAGATGGTCTCGATGATCCGGGAGAGCAGCCGGGCCTCCTGTGCGGCGTCGGTCAACCCGAGGCCGGTCACCGGAGGACGCCGTTCTTCATCGGAAGACCCCCTCGCGCAGCGCGACGGCGACCGCGGCGGCCCGGTCGGAGACGCCGAGCTTGCGGTACACGGCACGGACGTGGCTCTTGACCGTCTCCTCGCCGATGGTGAGCCGGGCGCCGATCGCCCGGTTGGACTGCCCTGCCACGAGCAGCGCGAGGACCTCGCTCTCCCGCTGGGTCAGGCCCAGGTGCGCACCCGGCCAGAAGCGCTGGCTGTGCAGGCGGGCGGCGGACAGCGCCACCCGCCCCGCGAGCGTCGGGTCGATCAGCACCTCCCCCTCACAGATGCGGGTCAGGTAGTCGACCAACTCACCGCCGCGTACCCGTTTGAGCAGGAAGCCCGAGGCGCCCAGCCGCAGCGCCTGGTAGAGGTACTGCTCGTCGTCGTACACGGTCAGGAAGACGACCTTGCACTCCGGCCGGCGGCGGAGGATGTCGGCGCACAGGTCGAGCCCGCTGCTGTCCTTGAGGCGGACGTCGAGCAGCACCACGTCGGGCTCGCACTGGACGACGAGGTCGAGCGCCTGGGCGGGCTCCCGGGTCTCCGCGACGATCTCGACCCGGTCGGAGTACGGGGCCAGCATCGCCCCCAGACCGTCAAGCACCATCTGGTGGTCGTCGACGGCCATCAGCCGAAGCAGCGAACGACTGCTTCCCATCCTGACAGGGTACGTACGCTTGCCCCGGTAACCGAGTGACAGGAGTGAATTCCCCGTGGTGGGGGAGGTCGTTTCCCCCCTCTACTCCACCCCGCTGGAAGGATGCCCCGAGCCCCGCCCGTGCCCTACGGTGACCATCCAGGCACGGAGGTGAAGGGGCATGAGGCCAGCCATACTCGGAATCGCCGGCGACAGCGCCGCCGGCAAGACGACCTTCACCGATGGACTGCTCCAGATCCTCGGGCACGGCCGCGTCGGACAGCTGTGCACCGACGACTACCACCGCTACGACCGGGTCCGCCGCCGCGAGCTGGACATCACCCCGCTGCACGCGGAGTGCAACCACATGGACATCCTGGCGCAGCACCTGCGGCTGCTCGCGGCCGGAGAGCCGCTGCTCAAGCCGGTGTACGACCACCGCAACGGTACGTTCGCCGCTCCCGAGTACCTCGCACCGCGGCAGTTCATGGTGGTCGAGGGGTTGCTGTCGTTGACCACCAGGGCGATGCGCAACTGCTTCGCGGTGACGGTCTACCTCGACCCGGCGGAGGAGCTCCGTCGCGTGTGGAAGGTTCGCCGCGACTGCGCCGCCCGCGGGTACACCCCGGAAGAGGTCGTCGCGGAGCTGAAGCGGCGCGAGCCGGACTCGGCGGCGTTTGTACGCCCGCAGCGCGACACCGCCGACATCGTGGTGCGGTTCCAGCCGGTCGAGGGGTCGGTCGACGACTCCCGGCTGGCCCTGTCCATGGTGCTGCGCCCGACGATCTCGCACCGCGCCCTCACCGAACTGGTCGACAAGGCGGCGGCGGACGGCTGCGGTTCGGTACGGCTGCGGCTGGGCCGGGACGCGGGCCACCCGGTCGACCTGTTCGACGTGGACCGCGACATCTCCCGGGAGGAGACCAGGCACCTGGAGTCGCTGCTGTGGGACCGGATGGACTTCGACCACCACGTACAGCGCCGCACGATCGGCATGTTCCTGGAGGGCAACCGGCGGCGCCACTCCGACCCGCTCGCCATCGGGCAGCTCTTCATCGCGTACCACCTGCTCACCGCGGCCGCGAGTACGGACCGATGAGCAGCGTGCTGCTCGCCGGCGGGCCGGTCACGACCCTGGCGGCGTACCGGGCCGCCGGCGGCGGGGAGGCGCTCTCCATCACGCTGCGGGTACCGCCCGACGTGGTCATCGACGAGGTGCGGCGCTCCGGGCTGCGCGGTCGGGGCGGGGCCGGCTTTCCCACCGGGGTCAAGTGGTCGGCGATCAGCGAGCACCCGTGTCCGACGAGGTTCGTGGTGTGCAACGCGGCGGAGGGCGAGCCGGCGACGTTCAAGGACCGGTGGCTGCTGGGCCACAACCCGTACCAGGTGCTCGAAGGGCTCGCGATCGCCGCGTACGCGGTCGGCGCGGCCTGCGCGTACGTCGCGGTCAAGGGCGGGTACCGGCACGAGCTGGCGGTCCTGCGGCGCGCGGTCGAGGAGATGGAGCGGGCCGACCTGCTCGGCCCGGTACCGGTCACGATCACCGCCGGCCCGGACGAGTACCTCTTCGGGGAGGAGAAGGCCCTCCTCGAGGTACTGGAGAACAGCGAGCCGCTCCCCCGGATCCTGCCCTCGTACCAGGTGGGCCTGTTCGCCCGGCCCGGCTCGCCGAACCCGACCCTGGTGAACAACGTGGAGACGCTGGCGAACGTGCCGCGCATCGTCCGCGACGGTGCCGAGCATTTCCGTCTACTAGGGACCGACCGTTCGCCGGGCACGATGCTGTTCACGCTCTGCGGGGACGTCCGGCGACCCGGCGTCTACGAGCTGCCGCTCGGCGTACCGCTGCGGACCCTGCTGTACGACGTGGGCGGCGGACCGCCCGGCGACGAGGACCTCAAGGCGGTGTTCCCCGGCGTCTCGCACGGCGTGCTCGACCGGCGCCGGTTCGACACCCCGCTGGAGTTCGACGCGCTGCGGGACGCCGGGTCCGGCCTCGGCTCGGGCGGCTTCCTGGCCCTGGACGGCTCCGGCTGCGTCGTCGCGGCCACCCTGGCCTGCTCGCGATTCCTCTACGTCGAGTCGTGCGCGCAGTGCCCCGCCTGCAAGAACGGATCGCACGACATCAGCGCGATCCTGGCGCGCATCGAGCGCGGCGACGGCGAAGAGGACGACCTGGCCGCGCTGGCCGGCAAGTGCCGCAGCGTCACCGGCGGCCACCGGTGCGCCCTGCCGGTCGGCCACGCAGGCCTGGTACGCAGCAGTGTGGAGCAGTTCGCCGACGAGTTCGCCGCGCACCTGGGCCGGGCCTGCCCACGGCCGCGCGCGCTGCCGATTCCGAAGATCGTCGACTTCGACCGTACGGCCGGCCGGTTCAGGTACGACACCGGGTACGACCGGAAGCTGCCGGACTGGAGCTACGAACCGCTCGACACCGGCCAGGTGACGTCGATATGAAGGTCGGCGACCTGAGCAACGCGTACGTGGTGTCGGTGGGGCCCGGATGGTCCCTGCGCGACGCGGCCCGGCACATGGTGGAGCACCGGGTCGGCTCGGCGGTGGTACTGAACGAGGACAACCTGGTGGGGATCCTCACCGAGCGGGACGTCCTGCGGGCGGTAGCCGAGGGGATGGGGCTGGACGAGACCCGGGTCGAGAAACTGATGACCCGCGACGTGGTGACGGTCGAACCGGACTGGGAGATCTACGAGGCGGCGGCCGAGATGGCCGCGCACCACTTCCGCCATCTCATCGTGGCCGACGGGTCCGGGGTGCTCGGCGTCCTGTCCATCCGCGACCTGCTGCTCGCCGGGCAACGGGTGCCGCTGGCCGACGGCCACTGGGCGGTGCTGCGGGATCCGCTCACCTTCACGGTACGGGAGCGGCGGCGGCTCCAGCGCCAGCTGATCAGCCTGGGCGGCGGACCGCCGGACGAGCTGGACCTCGGTGAGCTGGTCGCCCTGCTGGTGGCGAGCTGGTCGCTGGACCTGCCGCTGCCCGGCGACGCCCCTGACGTGCTCGACCGGGTGCCGGCCGCCGACCTGGCGGCGGTACGCGCGGCCGTGCTGAGCGAGCTGCCCGAACTGCAGCGCGCCGTGCACCCGGCGCCCGGCTGGCGGCGCCGCCGATAGGGTGCTGCGGCGCGCTGCCCGCCCTCAGCGCGATCGGTGGCGGTTGCGGTAAGCAGCCAGTCCGTTGAGCTCTTCGCTGGCGATGAAGACCGACCGGACGTTGATGATGGCTTCCTCGACGTGCGCGGCGCAGCCCCAGGCGGAGTCGCCCCACGAGTCGGCGACCTTCAGCTCCGCCGGGGCGGAGCAGCCCTCGGTGCCCCCGAGCTGGCACAGTGCCGGGTGGGGGGTGTTGCGCTGCGCTTCGGCGGCCTCACGCATCTGCATGGCCAGCTTCGCCGAAGCGGCGGCGCGCTCTTCGGCCTCGGCCCGTAGCTGCCGCTCGGCCCGTACCGCCTTGATGGCGGACAGGCGCAGCTCCAGCTGCTGGGCGGCCACCGTGGCGAGCTTGCCCAGCACGGCGGTCTGCGCTTCGGTCAACTCCCGCGGGGTGGAGTCGATGGCGGTGACGGTGCCCAGGTGGTATCCATCGGCGGTGGTGATCGGCGCGGCCGCGTAGAAGCGCAGCCCCAACTCGCCGCGCACCAACGGGTGGTCGAGAGTACGAGGGTCGATCGAGGCGTCGTTGACGACGTACACGTCATCGGCCAGGAAAGCCGACGCACACAGGCCCGGCTCGGTGCCCACCTGAGCGACACCGTCAAGACCCTGGGCAGCGGCGAACCACACCCGGTCGGCGTCGACGATGCTGACAGTGGCGATCGGGGTGCCGCACAGCGCGGCGGCTGCTTCCGCGATCACGTCGAACTCCCCGTCGCGGGGGGCGTCGAGGATCTCGTAGCGGTGCACCGCGGCCAGCCTGGCCGGGTCGTTCAGGGCGGTGCCGTCAACGGTCGTGGACAACTCGGCTCTTCCCCTTTCACCGACTGCCGCAGCGGTTTCAGCGGACACCCGCCAGCTATTCGATCATGCTATGGCAACCGTTCGGCCACCCGCAGCCGGGCTACCGGTTGACGTGTACCCGGATCCGGGTGCCTTCGCCACTGCTGTGGATGCACGTCAGGTCACAGAGCCGATGGGCCAGTAGCAGGCCGCGGCCGCCCGTGCGGTCGTGGCCGGGCGGGACGCGGCCGACCGTCGGGTCGGTGATGTGACCGTCGTCGTCGATCTGGCAGACCAGGACGTCAGCCTCGGTCCAGATGGACAAGCGGCCGGGCCCGGCGGTGTACCGGAGAGTGTTGGAGGCCAGTTCGTTCACGGCGACGCACAGGTCGTCGGCCCGCTCGGGGCTCAGGTCCGCGGTGGCGGCGTGCGCGACGACGAAGCGCCGTACCTGGCGCAGCATCGACTCGTCGGAGTACACCATGGTCACCGCCGTAGCCGGGGCCTCGGGTAGTCGCCGGTCCCGCAGGACGATCGCCTCCGGAGCGGCGTAGCCGGGACTGATGCTGATCCGGGCACCGTCCGTCAGCAGCGGATGGGTGCGACCGGCGTCGGACAGCACGGTCTCGGGCAGGCCCACAGCGTCGTACAGGCACAGCATGGCCGCATCGTGACCGGCGAACACGGCGTTGATCGCGGACTCGTGCGCCACGCAGGCGTGGTATTCGAACCCGGCGCGACCGGGCCAGATCGACTCACCGACGACGCGTACCCGCCGGCCGGGATGCGCGGCGGCGAACGGCCACAGCACCTCCGCGATGATCCGCCCGGGGTTACGGGCGGCCGCCGCGGCGTCGAGGAAACGGACGTCGGCGCCGTACCCGCCGAACCGGCCGCGGATGAGGTCCAGGTGCTCACCCGCCAGGGACACCAGCGTCGGCTCCCCGGCTGCCAGCCCGTCCCGCACGAACGCGACGGCGCCCGCCGCGAACTCGTCGGAGTTCCGGTAGAACAGGGCCAGGTGATCGAAATCACCCCGGGGCCGGGCCCCGGTCTCTGCCACGACAGTCATGACGCCCGCTCCCGGACAACGATCCTCAACCCAGGCACAGCCGCCTCAGCACCGGCGCCGTCGGCCTCAGCCACCCAGGTCATCATCCTGGCCAGGGCAGGCGAACAACCGACGACGGCAAGGCCGGCCGGGCCGGTCCGGGCCGCGGCCACCAGCAGCTCCGCGGTAGCCACGTCTGCGAACCGGAGCGCGGCGACGTCGACGACGAACTCCCGCCCGCTGTGTGCACCGTCCGCGATCCCGTCGTACAGCGTCGCGGCGACCGCGGGGCGGTTGGACATGTCCACCTCACCGGACAGGCGAAGCCCGGGTGGGTCGGTCATGCGCGTCACGTGCAGCAACGGTTCCCAGGCACCGTCCGCGCCCACCGGGATCGTCGCCGGATGGGCCGCCGAGATCCGGCGCAGCTCAGTCGCCGGAAACCGGCTCCGGTCGTACTGGCACACCACGGTCGTGTAGGTGTCGCTGAACACGGCGTTGACGTGCGCTTCGTACCAGGCCAGCCGGGAGTCGTCGACGGTCGCCCGCAGTGCCCAGCTCATGTCCGCGGCCACCCGCAGACCGGACCACCCACCGTCGCGGGCCGACGCGATCACACCGGGCCAGCCCGCGATCATCACCTCCGGGTCGAAACCACGGGTGGCCAGGTATGCCTCATCCGCCGTGATGATCTCGAGTTGACCGGACCGGGTCGGTGCGGCCCCGTCGACACCGTGCGCGTCGAGGCCGGCCAGCAACGCGTCGGGCCGGATGCTCTCGGTGAGCAGGAGCACCTTCTCGCCGCCGTCGAGCCCGGCCTGCACGTACCGGGCCGTGGCAGTCAGCCGTTGCGGCTCGTCGCTGTACAGCCAGCACGCGTGATCACCACGCTGCAGCCGCTCCACCGCCATCGGGGAGACCATGTTCCGACGCCTCCCTCGACATCGCCACGCCCACCACCCTGTCGAGGTCATCCGCAGGGAAACGGCCCGTAACCTGTCAAGGCGCGGGCCGCCCCCGACGGTAGCCGAACGCGCCGGGGATCGACAACGAAAGTGATCGACTCCCCGGGGAAACAGTCGCCGGCCTAGCCTGCGGCTTCGAGCACCCGCTTCAACCGCTGAAGATCGGCCTGCACCAGACCCGCATCGCGGGCGAATTCCCCGTGGCTCATGTCGGTCAGTCGGCGCAGGGTGAACACCACCTCGCAGCCGTCACCGTCGGGAACGACCCGCATCGGGTTGTAGACGACTTCACCTGACGGCATCGTGACGTCGTGGTCGAGGACGCCGTACTTGTTGCGCTCCACGAAGCGAAGCCGGCCCGGCCCGACGGAGTCTCCACGTACCACTGTCCGTCGACGTTCTCGACGGTGCTGCCCAGTCCCGGAGCCCACTGCGGGAGATTCGCCGGGTTCGAGACGTATTCGTACACGTCGGCCGCCGACCGGTCGATCCGCACGCTGAGCTGCCTCGATTCGGAAGTCATGCCTGGCATGATTCCAGAACCGGCCGGCAGCACGGTTGACGAATCAACGATGATCAGCGGTTGACCACGGCGGGTATCGTGTCGAAACAACAGCGGTTGATCTGGCAGGTGGCGATGACGGGAGAATTTCAGGTTGATCCCACGTCGCTCACGGGCGCGGCCGCGACCTTGCACGACCTGGCCCATGACTTGCAGGCCGGGCAGTTCGACCGCTTCCTGCTGGACTGGGCGAGGGACCCTGCGAGCCACCCGGATGTGGCGCGGGCCATGCGCTTGTTCGGGGATTTCGCGCACGATCAGTACCAGGACCTTGTCGCGCTGCTCGCGGCGCTGTCGACACGGGTCAAGGCCGCGGCAATCGGTTACCAGCAGACCGACGAGGCGACCGAACAGGACATGACGAGGTTCCTGACGGCGTCGACGTTCCGGGCCGCCGACCACCGAACGAAGTGACGCCATGGCCTACCACGACGCGGCGAAGTACATCGAGGACATGAATCCCGGCTTCGTCAACGCGGTCGGCGAGGAGTGCCTACGCACCAAGAGCATCATTCGTACGGCACTGCCAACGCTCGACGGCCTGCCAGGCAAGGTGGAGTGGAGATCCGATGCGGCGGATCTCTACGAGCGGCGCCTCAAGGAGACGATCGACCTCGCCGAGGGTCTACATGACGGGTTCGACAAGGCTGGGCAGGCTGTCACCGCCTATGCTCGGGCACAGGTCCAAGCCCAGACACTGGTGGCGGACGGTGTCACCGCGGAGGGCCAGTTGCACGCGCTGATCGCACCTATCGTGGCCACCCAGTCATTGCAGGTGCGCTTCTCCGACCCGCTGCGGCAGTGGAACGACCTGCGCAGTACCACCGGAGTCACGGACTGGCTGATCGAGCTCGGCGTCCACGACGAGATCGAGAAGGTACGCGCCGAAGCCGACCGGCTGTGGCACCGCGCCACCGCCGCCTACGACGACGCGCTCCGTATCGAGACGGAAGCGCGCGAAGACGCCGTCGGCCAGCTCACCGCGGCCTATCGGCTACTGCCCGACTTCCTGGCGAGCTCACCACTCAGCGCGAAGATCGTTGACGAGACGCCGGGCCTGGAGGATATCCACGGCAAATACCACGTCGGACCGCCGACGGCGCCCGACCTGACGTTCGACGACGACTTCCCATACGACCCCAACGCCGCGCCGACGCCCGGCGACTACGCCAGCTGGGCCAAGTGGAAGGCCAAGCTGCGCGGTGGCCAGTTGCTTCGGGTCGACCTGGACGACGCCACCGCCGCCTACGCCCATTACATGGACGGAACCGGCACGGACCTGCGGGTGGACTACGAGGAGGCGTACCGGGAGGACGCGAACATCCGACTGGCGGTGGACAATGAGATCCTCTCCGCGCAGAAGGAGGCGGAGCGGATCTACCGCGAGACCGGACAGACCGGCTTCCAGATGACGGGAAACCCATCCTCAGTCACGGCTCTGGGCGGCTACCCAGCGACCGAGAACTGGCAGAAGGCCCTCGGCGACCACACCGTCTACGGCACGTCCGACGTGGTCGTCAACGGCAACCAGATCACGATGAAGATCAAGGTACACGCCGAGGACATGTACAACTTCAACGCGAACGCCGCCGACATCGCCACCGGGGCACCCGACAACGAAAACGGCCGGTTCTCAACTCTTGGCTGGGCCAAGGGGTTCCCTACGCACGGACAGGTGGAACGCACTGTGACATGGACGATCGGCGAGTCGTCCGACGTCAGCGCCGACACCGGCCCCGAACGCAACGCTCCCGGTGAGGACCGCGTGGACCGGCGCAACAATGGCTGACCTGCGCGCCGCGGCCGTATTGTCGGTGACCCTGCTGGCTCTCACCGGCTGCACCCAAGGCAGCTCCCCCACCGACCGACGCCCCGCGGAGAGGACCACCACCATGAGCACGTCGGCAGTGCGTACCGACCGGGAGCCGATCGCGAAGCGCTTTCCTCAGCTCGGTGATTTCACCACGGTCCACTGGCAGGGCTCGGCGGCCGGGTCCGACAACGGTGGCGTACCCGGGCCTACCGACGTGCACATCCAGGCGCTGGCAGTGCTGCCGCCCCAGGCCCTCGCATCGGCCGCCTCGCGCTACAAGTGGAAGCCCGCGCCCGCGAACTGGGATGCGTCGCTACGTGCCGAGCTGCGCCCCTTCCTACCCGCGGCCGGCGCCTGGCAGGTCAGCGATGAGTTCGCCAAGGACGTGCGCACAGCCCGATACAGCGGGCCCGTCTATCTCGATATCAGCAGCGGCACCGTCTTTCTCGACGTTATCGGCCGCTGACCAGCCGGGCGACCCGCCCAAGGGTCACCGTCCGTTTGCCAACCAGGTCATCAGGTCCTCCGGGGCCAGTGACCGCAGCAGATCCTCGTACGCCACGAGATCATCTGCGGTGAACACAGCCCGCCACTGCTCGGGCCTGCCGGATCGGAAGAAGCTGTCCCTGTTCGAGAACAGCCCGAGTCGCTCGTCGGGCACGAGATCACCGGCTCGTGCCCGCATGCGGTCGAATGAGGCAGCCTCCACCAGCGTCGGCCACAGCCTGCCGGGCATGGTGATACCCAGCCGCCCGGCCAGGCTCCGCATCTGTCCGTACAGGTCGCGGGACAGCTCGGCGTGGTGCATGAGCACCACCGCCGGTTCCTGCCGCCGAGCCCAGGCACCGCCGAGGTGCCGCACGACTCCCCGCAGCGAGTCCAGGTTCATCGTCGGCGGTCGCGGGTCAAGTATCCACCGGAGGACACGCTCGCGTTGGTCGCCCGGTCGGCCGGGGTGGACCGTTCTCGCGTCATGATGCTTCTGGGGCAGCAGCCTCTCGAAGACGTCGCGGTTCAGGTTGGCGCGGTGATGGTCCATGGATACAGCGACGTCCCGCGGATCGCGTCCCACGCAC
Source organism: Planosporangium mesophilum (assembly GCF_016863255.1). Taxonomy (GTDB): domain Bacteria; phylum Actinomycetota; class Actinomycetes; order Mycobacteriales; family Micromonosporaceae; genus Planosporangium; species Planosporangium mesophilum. The sequence goes on along the minus strand of NZ_BOON01000041.1, from coordinate 14,894 downwards.
ACGTACGTGACGCCGTCGACCTGCGGCAGACCGTCCAGCGGGGTGTGAGTCTTGATGAACCGCCGATGCTGCTGCGCTTCGAGTAGCGCAAGGACTTCATCGATCGGCCGCAGCCGCATGTCGAGCCAGGGAGACAACGTGGTCAACGACGCGGGTAGATCTGCGCTCTGAAAGATCAGCAGAGCGCAGATCATCTGCATCCACGTCGTCCCGCACTTCGACGGCGTACTGATCACGATGTCACCGGGCCGGAACGGAAACCGTTCCCATCGGGAGCTGTCGGTGAGCCCGCTGCGATACGTCACCCGCGCCGCACCGGCCATCGACAGACCTTAGCCGGGTCCCCCGACAGGGCCGGACGGCGGCTCCGCCTCCCTGAACACCCGGCTGGCCAGGAAGTCCGCCGGCTCCAACCGCATCAGGTCGTCCCTGGTCCACGCGTGCCCGGCACCACCGAGCAGGCGGTTGGCGTGCCGCAACCTCGCCCGCTCCACGGCGTTGCGGACGCTGCGGGCGTTCGCGAAGCGCGGGCGCAGCATCCGCAGCCGCAGGTACTCGCGGAATGTCTCCTCGGCGTCCTCCGACAGCCGGTACCGCTGCTGCTCCAGCATCAGTCCACCGATCGCCGCCAGCTCGTCCAGGTCGTAGTCGGGAAAGTTCAGGTGGTGGGCGATCCGGGAGCTCATCCCCGGGTTGGAGGCGAAGAAGGTGTCCATCCGCTCGGCGTAGCCGGCCAGGATCACCACGATGTCGTCCCGCTGGTTCTCCATGACCTGGAGCAGGATCTCGATCGCCTCCTGGCCGTAGTCCCGCTCGTTCTCGGCCCGGTACAGGTAGTACGCCTCGTCGATGAAAAGCACCCCGCCCATAGCCCGCTTGAGCACCTCGCGGGTCTTCGGCGCGGTGTGCCCGACATACTGCCCGACCAGGTCGTCGCGGGTCACCGCGACCAGGTGGCCGCGTTCGAGGTACCCGACCCGGCGCAGCAGTTCCGCCATGCGCATCGCCACGGTCGTCTTGCCGGTACCGGGGCTGCCGGTGAACGACATGTGCAGGTTCGGCCGGGAGGCCGACAGGCCGAACCTCGCCCGTACCCGGTCCACGAGCAGCAGGGCGGCGATCTCGCTGATCCGCGTCTTCACCGCCGCGAGCCCGACCAGCTCCCGGTCCAACGAGTCGAGCACCTCGTCGATGCCGGCGGCCGCGCGTTCGGCGGCGAGGTCGACGGTGGCGTCGTCGGGGAGCCGATCATCGGCGTCGTCGGACACCCGCCCGTCGGCTTCGCCGATATCACCGCGCATGCCGAACGCGGGTCGCCCGCCGGTCACGGCTGCGGGTACCGGTCGCCGGACGGCAGGTCCAGCGCGTACGGATGGGTGGTGTAGCGGATCATCCGGCCGGCCGACTCCTGCCGGTCGAGCCGGAACCCGGGCTCTTCCGCGGGCCGGCTCACGATGAACGACAGCGCGGTGGTCTGCCGCCCGAACCGCGCGTCGTAGGCGTTCACCTTGATGTACCGGTTGGGGTACGCGCGGCGGCACTCGTTCACCTCGTACAGCACCCCGGCCGCGTCGTGCAGGTCGAACATCGGCAGCCCCCACATCTCCCAGTAGCTGTTGCGGGGGTGCGGGTCGTCGGTGAACTCCACCGACAACGGCCAGCCGTTGTCGAGGGCGTACTGGATCTGCGCCCTGATCTCGTCGTCGCTGAGGTCCGGCAGGTACGAGAACGTGCCCTGGGTGATCCGCATCGCGCGCCTCCTCCTATACCGATGTCGGCGTCTCGACGACGTCGGGCGTGTCGGTGGACTCGTAGTTGAACGTGATGTCACCCCAGGTGTTCAGCGCCACGTCCAGCTCCCGGGAGTGCTTGGCCGCGGCCCGCAGGATCTCCGGCCCCTCCATGAAGTAGTCGCGCCCCTCGTTGCGCGCCTTGATGATGGCCTCCACCGCGACCCGGTTGGCCGTCGCGCCGGCCGCGATCCCCATCGGGTGCCCGATCGTGCCGCCGCCGAACTGGAGTACGACGTCCTCGCCCAGGTAGTGCAGGAGCTGGTGCATCTGGCCGGCGTGGATCCCGCCGGAGGCGACCGGCATGACGCCGGGCATCGACGCCCAGTCCTGCTCGTAGTAGAGGCCCTTGCGCGGGTCGGGGTCCACCCTGCCCAGGCGCAGCGTGTCGTAGAAGCCGGCGACCATGTTCGGGTCGCCTTCCAGCTTGCCGACGACGGTACCGGCGTGGATGTGGTCCACCCCGGCCAGCCGCATCCACTTCGCGATCACCCGGAAGCTGACGCCGTGGTCCTTCTGCCGGGTGTACGTGCCGTGGCCGGCCCGGTGCAGGTGCAGGATCAGGCCGTTGGCCCGGGCCCACTTCGCCATCGACTGGATCGCGGTGTACCCGACGGTCAGGTCGATCATGATGATGACGCTGCCCAGCTCCTTGGCGAACTCGGCCCGCTCGTACATGTCCTCCATGGTCGCCGCGGTGACGTTGAGGTAGTGGCCCTTGATCTCACCGGTCTCGGCCTGCGCCCGGTTGACCGCCTCCATGCAGAACAGGTACCGGTCGTGCCAGCGCATGAACGGCTGGGAGTTGATGTTCTCGTCGTCCTTGGTGAAGTCCAGGCCGCCGCGCAGCGCCTCGTAGACCACCCGGCCGTAGTTGCGCGCCGACAGCCCGAGCTTGGGCTTGGTGGTCGCGCCGAGCAGCGGGCGGCCGTACTTGTTCAGGTGCTCCCGCTCCATCACGATGCCGTGCGCGGGGCCCTGGAAGGTCTTGGTGTAGTGCGGCGGGATCCGCATGTCCTCCAGCCGCAGCGCCTTGACCGCCTTGAACCCGAAGACGTTGCCGATGATCGAGGAGGTGAGGTTGGCGATCGAGCCCTCCTCGAACAGATCGAGCGAGTACGCGATGTGCGCGATGTACTGGCCCTCCCGGGCCGGTACCGGGTCGACCCGGTAGCACTTGCCCTGGTAGTTCTCGTACGCGGTGAGCCGGTCGGTCCACACCACCGTCCAGGTGGCCGTGGAGGACTCGCCCGCCACCGCGGCGCCCGCCTCGTTCGGCGGAACCCCCGGCTGCGGCGTCACCCGGAACGCCGCGAGCACGTCCGTCGGCTTGGGCTCGTAGTCGGGCTGCCAGTAGCCCATGTCCGCGTACGGGATCACCCCGGCCGCCCAACGGTTGGTGGTGTCCGCCATGACGGGCTCCTCTCGTCAGATCCATGCTCGTCGTGGCAGGCTTTGACTGTCCATCAAGAGTTCCCGCGTGACACTTGAGCGTTCGATTGAGAGAGCGCCGTGACGTTCCCGAGGCTGCGCGCGTTCGTCGAGGTCGCCGACTCCGGCTCGGTCCGGGAGGCTGCCCGCCGCCTGGTGGTCACCGAGTCCGCGGTGTCGGCCGCCGTCGCCGCGCTCAGCCGCGACGTCGGCGTCGCGCTCGTCGAGCGGGACGGGCGCGGCCTGCGGCTGACCCCGTCGGGCCGGGTCTACGCCCGGTACGCCCGCCAGATGCTCGGCCTGCTGGACCGGGCCGGCGCCGCAGCCCGGGGCGAACTCGACCCGGAGCGCGGCGAGGTGGCGGTCGGGGCCGTCACCACCGCCGCCGACCATCTCCTGCCCGACCTGTTGGCCTCGTTCCGCACGGCGCACCCGGGCATCCAGATCCGGCTCTCGGTCGGGGCGAGCGACCACGTCTGGACGCTGCTGCGCGACCACGCCGTCGACCTGACCATCGCCGGCCGGCCACCGGCGGGCCTGGACGCGCGGGTAAGGGCTGCGCTCCCGAACGAACTGGTGGTGGTGGAGGCGGGTGGGACCGGCGCGCAGGCAGACCTCGCGGGCCGCACCTGGCTGCTCCGGGAGCCCGGCTCGGGTACCCGGTCCACCTGCGAGTCGCTGCTGGCCGGGCTGGAGATCGACCCGCCCCGGCTGGTCCTGGGGTCCAACGGCGCGGTGGTGGCCGGGGCGGTCGCCGGGCTCGGGCTGACGCTGGTGTCCCGGGCCGCGGTGGAGCGGGAGCTGGCCGAGGGGCGGTTGGCGGTCGTGCCGGTCCCGGGTACCCCCCTGCGCCGGCCCTGGCACGCGGCCTCCGTCGAGCACGCGAGCGGGCCGACCCTGCTGCTCGTCGACCACCTGCTCCAGCGGGGCTGGCGCCGGCCGCGTACCCGCTCGTCCTGAGCCCCGCGCGGCTCGGCGCGGGAACGGGCGGTTGGCCCGGATCTTCGGGGCTGGTCCGGTCGGAGCAGACCGGCTCATGCCCGGTACGGTGAGCGCCGCCGTCCGCGAACAGTCTGGAACACTTCTGGACAGGAGCGCCGCCACACGGCGCGAGAGCGGGGGCTCGCCATGAGAGGAACGCAGACGCCAGCCGGTGACGGCGCCGACGTGACGCGCAGCCAGCACAGAAACGGAACAACGACCGCGATGACGTCCCAGCTCGATCAGGACTCGCCTGACCAGGACCCGTCCGCCCAGGACCCGGCTCCGGCCGCTACCCGGGTGGCCGACGGCGCACCGCCGGCCGTGGGGCGGGCGTCCGGAGCGGCACGGCGTCCGCGCAGCGCTCCGACGCTCGGCCGGCGCCTGCTCCTGACCGCCGCCGGCCTGGCCGGCGCCTGGCTGGCGGCCGTGGCGCTGCACGCGGCGCGCGCCGACTGGCTGCTGCTGGTCCTGGTGGTGGTCGCCACCGCCGTCGTGCTGGACCGGGCGGGCACCCTGATGGACCGGCTCGTGCTGTCACTGATCACGCTGGCCGGCACCACCTGCCTCGCGGGCCTGCTGTTCTCGGTGTGGCCGTGGCACCTGCATCCGGTGGCGCTGGGCGGCACGGCGTTGACCGTCGTGGTGCTGCTCTGGGGGGTGCGTGGACGGGCGCCCAGCCTGCCGCGGCCGCGCCGCTCCGACCTGCTGGTGGCCGTCCCGGCGGGCGGGTTCGCCGCACTGCTGGGCATCCCGTACCTGGTCCGCGCGCTGCCCGACCGCTTCGGCATGCTCGTGCTCGGTGAGGACCTGCACCGCCACTTCATGGTCATGGACTCGATGCGGCGCGCCGGCGGGTACCTGTTCTTCACGCCCGAGTCGGCCGTGACGGCGCAGTGGGTCATGCACACGGACCGCACCTATCCGGCCGGCGCCCACATGGTCGGCGCGGTGCTCGACAACTTCCTCACCTCCACGACGGTCCCCGGTGACGCGACGGCGGCGTACTCGCGCTTTCTCGGCTACGACATCCTGGCCTACTCGATGCTGGGCCTGGTCATGATCTGGGGTGCCCGGCGGCTGGCCGGTCCGTCGGCCCGGATCTTCACCTTCTGGCCGGTCGCCGGGCTCATCTGTGGCTACCTGCTCTTCGGCGACCTCTTCGACGGGTGGAGGTACGGGTTCGCGCCGCAGGTGGTCGGCATGACGTACCTCGTGTTCATCATGGTGCTGGCGGCCCGGCCGTTGCCCAGCACGCGACAGCAGATCGTCGCGCTCTCGGCCGCGGTGCTGGGCGTCGCCTTCACGTACTACCTGCTGCTGCCGCTCGCGGCGGTCCCGCTGCTGCTGTACGGGTGGACCTACCGCCGCCGGCTGCTGCGACACTGGCCGGTGCTGTTGACGGCGGGCGTGGTCACGGTGGCGGTGGCCCCGATCCCGCGGATGAAGAACGCCTCCGACCACTCGTGGGCCCTCCTGGTCCAGCAGTTCGGCATCCGTACCGTGCCGTTGGGCCACGCCGCCGTCCTGCTGGCGCTGTTCGTCCTGGCCCTGGCCTGCGCCCGGCGCTGGTCGCCGATGCTGCGCTCGGTGACAGCGTCGGTCGCGACGGTGGTGGGCGCGACGGCGGCGCTCGCAGCCGTGCAGCTCTACCTGATCGGCACGCTCGCCTACTTCTTCGACAAGATGATGTACTGCGTGATCGTGACGGCGCTGGTCGCCGCCGGCGCGGCCACCCCCCTGCTGGGGCGGCTCAAGCTCGGCGTCGACGGCCGGCGCCGGATGGCCGTCATCGCCACCGCGTGCGTGGCGGCTGTCGCCGCCGTCACCGGCGGTCTCGAGGTGCGGCCCGGGGTTGCCACCGCGAACAGCGGCTGGGTCAACGACTACCTCCGGCGCAACCCGGCCGGCGTGGTCGCGGCCCACCTGGCCTACCGCGTCCACCGCTACACGCCGAACGACGACCGGGCGTTGATCGTGCACACCCGGCACAGGGTCGACACCATCACCATGCAGCTGCTGTGCAGCCTCCGGCGGGACCGGACCACCGACTGGTTCACCTTCATCTGGCTGCGGTACAACCGCACCCCGGACGAGTACGTGGAGAGCATCGTGGCCAGCCGGAACGATCGGCAGTACCGGGTGGTCACCGACGACGACGCCATCCTCGACCGGATGCGGCGGCTGGCGGCCGAACGGCCCGACCTCAGGCTCGACGTGGTCGACGAGCGGACCCTGCCCGGCGGATCGCGGTCGACGGTCCGCCCGTGAGGCTGTGCCCACGAGCCCGTAGGGCTACCCGAACGAGAGGTGGTCGTACTCGAAGGCGCCCGCCATCTGGTCCCGGCGCAGCCTGAGTTCGGCGAAGTCGCGCCCCAGGAGGTCCCGGCCGACGAGCCGTGGCTCAGCGATGTCGAGCGTCTTGAGAGGCACAGCATGGCCGCATCGTGACCGGCGAACACGGCGTTGATCGCGGACTCGTGCGCCACCGGCGTCACCGCGTCCGCTTCCCAGACCACGAAGGTCAGGTGGGTACGGACGGCGCTGTTCCATTGATTCGGCGTTATCCCCGACGGCCGACGGCGGACGACCTGACCGAGCCGCCGGCCGGCCTGGACGAGAAACCCACCGCGCTCGACGAGTTCGCCGCGCGCCTCGGCGGCGCCCCGCTGCTGCGGGATGACGGTCGGGGGCAGCCACGTATCCGCATCCATGCTCACCGATGACATCCGCCTTCGCCCTCGCCGCACGCCGCCCCCGCCGGTCCGTCGCCGGGGAGCCCGGAACCATGCTAGAGAAGCGGCGCCGTGCGGCGGCGCCCGCGCCCACAGCGGAGTAGCGGGGGTGGCACGGCGGATCGGCCGACCGATATGGTGAGGTCCGCCGCTGTCTAGATGGATGGAAGAGCACCGGGACATGCCGCTGGTCAACTACGTGAAGCTGTACGGGGCGGACGTTGCCGCGGTGCTGGAGCCCGGCGAACGGCTGATCGACATGGGCCCCTACCGGGAGCCGCTCATCGGTGACGAGAGCCGGCTCGAGCGTACGGTCGCCGAGTTGACTCCCCGGATGCGCCAGTACGTCGAGAAGCGCGGGCCGCTGCCCCGCTCCGACAGGTTCATCGAGGGGTTCGACCCGTTCCAGGGTGGACTGCAGGTCAATCCCAACCGCATCGACCGGTGGATGGGCGGCATCTCCGGCGAAGGTGCCCCGGGGTCGCTGGCGGGCCGGCTGTGGCGCACGGCCAAGTCGTACGGCGGCGAGATGGCGTACGCGGTCACCGACCGGCGCCTGCTGGTGCTGGCCGAGGACAAGCCGGACAAGGGAAGCTACGAGATCCTCTTCGAGGTGCCGCGGACCGCGGTGGCGTCCGCGACCCGCCGGGGCAAGCTGCTGTTCCAGCGAGGCCGGGTGGAGGTGCGCTTCACCGACGGGTCGATGAAGGCCTGGACCCCGGGCTTCGTGTCCGCCGCCCGAGGCCGTTCCCTGGTGGCGGCGCTGGCCGGTCCGACCACACAGACGGGGGCACCATGAGCGAGTTCTACATCGAGCCGCATGCGGTGGAGGGGTTCGCGGCCTCCACGATGAGCCGCCAGCAGGAGTACGGCAACCTGCGTAGCCGGATGGACGGTGTGCACGTGCCGCGGGACGCCTTCGGCTACGTACCGGGCATCGGCGGCCGGATCTACGAGGCGTACGACGAGTTCGTCACCGGCTGCGCCGACTCGATCTCCTCGGCTTCCGAGGCCCTGGCGGAGATCGCCGCGACGGTCCGGGGCGTCGTCGTCGCGTACACCACCTCCGACCAGGCGGCGCGCGACAGCCACACCGCCGTCGAGCAGGGCCTCAGCGGCGTCGACATCCGGGGGGTCCGATGAGCGGGGAGCAGCACGCCAACAAGCTGGAGTCGTGGTTCTCCTCGCTGCCCAGCCTGGTGCAGGAGGTCCTGCACGAGCCGTTCGACTGGGCGAACGGCTGCCTGAAGTCGGTGGCCGGCAACCCCGACGCGCTGATGGCCGCCGCGGGCCAGTACGTGCAGATCGCCGAGTCCGTGCACCTGGTCGGCCAGCAGCAGGTACAGGCCCGCGCGGCCCTCGCCGGTCAGTGGCGCGGCGACGCCTACGACGCGTTCACCGAGAAGATGCAGCACGTCGAGGAGCAGCTGGCGAAGCTGGCCGAGGCCATCAAGCCGGTCAAGGAGGTGCTGGAGTCCGGGGCCCAGGCCTGTGTCGAGAGCGCCAACATGATCATCGACCTGGTGACGAGCCTGATCATGTTCGCGCTGGGCACGATCGCGGTGAACGTGGCGCTGGCGGTGATCTCGCTCGGCACCAGCCTCGCGGCCGGCGTGGCCGCGGTCGTCGCCAAGGCCGTCGACACGCTGGCGAAGGTGGCCCGCGTGGTCGAGAAGCTCGCCCAGGTCCTCGCCAAGGTCGCCGAGATCTTCCGCAAGCTCAGCCAGCTCCTCAAGACGATCAGCCAGGTGGTCAAGCAGCTTCTCGAGGTGCTCAAGGATGGCAAGGCACTCGCCAAGACCGCCAAGGGCTGGGACAAGCTCGGCGCGATGACGAGCTCCAGCATCCAGTACGCGGCCACGTCCAAGGGGATCTCCGCTGCCACCGGCGGCACCGTCAACATCCCGGGCGGGGGCGGCAAGCTCTACGCGACCGGGAAGGACTACGTCGAGGGCTGGCAGGACGCCAGCGACGCCCAGGACCACGCTCAGAGGTAGGCGAGGCGCAGCGGTAGGCCGGCGCCGCCTCTATTCGTCGATCCGGTTCAGCTTCCGGTCGATGTAGTCCAGCTCGTAGAGCAGGTCGTCCATGCGCTGCTCGAACCGGTGGAGCGCCTCCTCGGCGGCCGCGTCGTCGGGCTCTCCCGCGCCGGGCATCAGCGCCTCGGCCCGTTCCAGTCCGTCGTTGACCGCGGCCATCACCCGGTCGGCGAGGGTCCGGTTGTCCAGCTCGCGCAGGGCGCCGTAGGTCACCCGGACGCTGTCGATCGCACCGCCGCCGGTGACCGTGACGACAACCTGGCCGTTGCCGGCCTCCCCCGTCACCTTCTGCGCCGCCGCCTCGGCGGCGTCCTCGGTCAGCCGCCTGACCCGGTACGGGTAGTCCTCGACCGCCCGCTGGAGCTGCTCCATCCGCTCGTCCGGCGAGGGCATGGTCACCGTGGGCCCTCCCGTCGGGCGTCGTCCACCGTCTGCTCGATGCCGGCACGCAGGTGCGGCGGGAGCGCCTCCGACAGCGCCTGCCGGGAGCCCGCGCGCGCCTGCCCGAGTGCGTCGTTCAGCGTCGCGGTGAGGGCGGCGTCCAGCGTGTCCGGGTCCTGGCGCAGCACGTACGGGCTCAGCTCCAGCGAGGTGACCCGACCCCGGCCGTTCACGCTGATCCGTACCAGACCGTCGCTCGACGCCGCCTCGTAGCTGAGCGACTCGGCGCCGTCGACGGCCTGCCGGAGCTGATCCCCGGCGCGCCGCAGATCCTCGGCCACCCAGCTCAGCCGCTGGCTCATGGCGCCCAGGTCGTACCCGCCCGGGTCCTGCATGCTCGTCACGACGGCAGTCTATGGTCTCCCGGCTCCGGGGGGTTGCCGACGGATACCCTCAGCGGTGATCGTCGATGACGGTGATCGTCAATGACAGTGATCGTCAATGACAGTGATCGTCAATGACAGTGATCGTCAATGACACAGGGAGGGCGGCGGACCGATGCGGCCGGATTCACCGATGGACCAGCAGGTCAACTGGGCACGGTACGAACCCGGCCGGCCGGGTGGCCACTATGAGAGCTTCTACCAGCGGGCCAACCACCCCACCCGGCCGCTCGCCTGCTGGATCCGGTACACGGTCTTCAGTCCTGCGGGCCGGCCGGCGGACGCGCTCGGTGAGCTGTGGTTCGTGCTGTTCGACGGGGAGACCGGGGAGCACGTGGTAGCCAAGCGTGAGCACCCGATCGCCGACTGCGCGTACGACCGGCGGGCCTTCGGGGTGCGGATCGCGGACTCCACGCTGGAGCCGCACGCTTTGGCCGGCAGAGCCGGCGAGACCCGTTGGGACCTCACCTACACGGACGGCCAACCGCCGCTGTACCTGCTGCCGAAGCGGCTGTACACCGGCCGCTTCCCGACCGCGAAGAGCCTGGTCGGCACTCCCCTGGCGCGCTACGACGGCGAACTCGTGGCCGACGGACGCCTGGTGCCGGTCGACGGCTGGGTGGGCAGCCAGAACCACAACTGGGGCAGCCGGCACACCGACCGGTACGCCTTCGGCCAGGTGGCCGGCTTCGACAACGCCCCCGACACCTTTCTGGAGGTCACCACGGCGGCCAACCGGATCGGCCCGGTGAGCACGCCGCTGGTCACCCTGCTGGTCCTGCGGCACGGCGGTCGGGAACACTCGATGAACACGCTGCGGCAGGGGCTGCGGGCGAGCGGCCGGTTCGGGTACTTCTTCTGGGAGTTCGCGTCGCAGTCGGACACCGTACGGGTGTGGGGGCGCATCGAGGCGCCGGCCGAGGCGTTCGTGGGTCTCGCGTACGCGAACCCGCCCGGCGGCGTGAAGCACTGCCTCAACACAAAGATCGCGCGCTGCGAGGTGGAGGTGACCGACCGGGCGACCGGTACCCGCGAGACGCTGGTCGCCGAGCACCGGGCGCTGTTCGAGATCCTCACCGACGACCGGGAACACGGAGTACCGATCCGTGCTTGAGCGATCCGTGCTTGAGGGATCCGTGCCTGAGCGATCCGCGCCGAGGAGTGACTCCCTTGTGGTCGGACGTACCGGTGCGGCACGATACGCCGAATCACGATACGCCGAATGCAGCCCGCCGGTGAAGGCTTCGCCGGCTGCGGGAGGAGCGGCCTGATCATGCATGGATCGCTGAAGTCGACCGTCGTCGCCCTGGCGGCTGCCCTGCCGCTGCTCGCGCCCGCCGCACCCGCCGCCGCACCCGCCGCCGCGGCGACTCCGATCGTGGCCGCCTACGCCGACCCGGCGTTCGCCGGCGAGTGCCACTTCCACCACTTCGGCGAGGGCGAAAAGCCACCGCTGGAGCTTGCCGGCAGCGACCCGCTCTGCGTCGAGTACAGCAAGCGGGACATCACCGCCGACAACGGTGGCGCGCTGCGTTTCGCGCTCGCCGAGCCGGCGCGCTTCGCCGTCGCGGTGCCCGCCTGCCGGTACTGGCAGGTCGACCACTGGAGCGTGCAGGTCGGCCCCGGCAGTACCAGGCTCGTCGGCTGGGACGGCAGCTACTGGTTCGACAAGCGGGCCGGCGAGGCCGCCGCGCGGCTGGCGAACTTCACGGTCGCCGGGCAGCCCGCGGACGCCGAACGGGTCGCCACCGAACTGCGCCCGTACCGGCCCGACCTGGCCGACACGATCGCCGGCGCCACCGCACCCGCCGCACCCGCCGCGCGGGGCGCGCGGGTGCGGCTCCCCCTGGGCTTGCCGTGCCGATGACCGGCGCCCTGTCCCGGCGGGCCCTGTCCCGGCGGGCCCTGTCCCGGCGGGCCCTGTCCCGGCGGGCCCTGCTGCGCGGGTTGGCCGCCGCGGTCGGCGCGCTGTACGCGGTCGCGCCGGCCGGTCGGGCGTCCGCCAGCCCGGCCCTGTCCGCCGGCCCAGCCCTGCCCGTCGACCCGGTCACCGTCGCCACGCTGGAGGCGTTCGCGGACACCATCGTGCCCGGAGTGAAGCGGTACCCGGGCGACCACGCGCTCGCCGGGGCGGCCCCGGGTCCCGGCGCGGTACAGGCCGGCGCGATCACGCTCCTGAGGGCGCCCGAGCTCGGCCTCACGCCGCTGCTGCCCGGGCTGGCGGGCCTGCTCGACGTCGAGGCGACCGGGTACGCCACCACGCACGGCCGGCCCCCGCTGTCGCTCCAGCCGCCGCTGTCACTCCAGCCGCCGCTGTCGCTCCAGCCGCCGTTCGTCGGCCTGCGGTACGCCGATCGCGCCGCCCTGGCCGCGGACCTGCTACGGCCCGGTACGCCCGACCAGAAGCTGTGGCTGCTGCTCGCCCTGGTCTCCGCGCTGGCCTTCGACACGGCCGCGCACCTGCACACGCCCGACGCGGTGCGGCACGGCCACCCGGGCCTGGCGCACCTGCGGTTCCCGCAGCCCGACGCCGACGGACTGTGGCGCTACCCCCGGTTCTCCTACCAGCGCACGCTGGCCGATCCGCACCCGTCGACCACCCCGTCCGGCAGCCCGGCATGAACGCGGCAACGGAGACCACCGACGTCGTCGTGATCGGCAGCGGCTTCGGCGGCGCGATCCCGGCGTACCGCCTCGCCGCGGGCGGCGCGAAGGTCGTCGTCCTGGAGCGCGGGCCGTGGCTGCGGACCGAGGACTTCACCCACGATCTGCGGCTCGGCACGTACACCCGGATCGTCGATCTGATCCAGGGCGACGGGATCACCGTGGTCGCCGGCAACTGTGTCGGCGGCTCCAGCGTCGTCTACTTCGCCGCCTCGCTGCGCGCGCCCGGCTTCGTGTTCGATCGGCGGGGCAGCCTGGGGCACCGGCTCTGGCCGGCGTCGCTGCGGCGGGCGACGCTGGATCCCTGGTACGAGCGGGTCGAGCAGACCCTCCCGGTGGCGCAGCAGTCGTGGCACGACGTCCCGTACCCGGGTGGGCTTTTCGCGGCCGCCTGCCGCAACGCCGGCCGCACCTGCAACCCGGTCCCGGTCGCCGTGGACCTGCGGCGCTGTACCAACTGCAACTGGATGCTCTCCGGCTGCCGCTTCGACGCCAAGCGGTCCATGCTGCTCAACTACCTCCCGGCGGCGCTCGCGCACGGCGCGGAGATCCGGCCGCTGCACGAGGTGCAGCTCATCGGGCCCGCGGTCACGCCCGGCTACCGGTACCGCGTCACGTACACCACAGTGGATGGTGACGACTACCGGGTACCTACCGGCGGCGGCGCGATCGAGGCCAAGATCGTCGTCCTGGCGGCCGGCGCGATGGCGACCCCGGTCCTGCTGCAACGTTCGGCGGCCGCGCTCGGCGGGGTGCCCGCGGCCGTCGGCCGGTACTTCTCCAGCAACGGTGACCGGGTCAGCGTCGCCGCGATGAACGAGGACCGGATCCGGGACGTACTGGGCCTCGAACGCGAGCCGGGGGTGCCGTACGAGGCGCTGCACATCGGCAAGCCGATCGGATCGATGAGCTACGACCGGCTCGACCCGCACGCGGCGGAGTTCACCCGCTTCTCCCTGCAGCAGATCTACTTCCCCACCATCACCAACCTGCTGACCCGCAGCGGCGACGCCGGGTCGAGCTGGTTCGGCGTGGAGAAGAAGGAGCTGAGCGCCCGGTGGCGCTCCTGGCTGACCGTGCTGGCCATGACCGAGGACGACAACGAAGGTACCTTCGGGGTGCCGCCGCCGACCGGCGCGTTCACGCGGCTCGCCTCGTCGATCGGGCTGAGCCCGCTGCGGTACGCGCCGACCGCGAACACGCTGCGCGGCTGGGCCGCGGCGGACACCGAGGCTCGGGCGGTACTGGAGCGCGACGGCCTGTCCCGGGTACGCCCGTGGAGCGACGTCGGCGGCGCGCTGTGCGCCCATCCGCTGTCGTCGTGCCGCATGGGCGACGACCCCGCCACCTCCGCGCTGGACGACAGCAACGAGCTACGCGGCCACCCCGGCCTGTTCGTCACCGACGGTTCGGCCGTACCGACGTCGCTGTGCGTCAATCCGTCGCTGACTATCGCGGCGCTCGCCGAGCGGGCCGGGCCGGCGATCGTACGGCGGGCCGCCGAGTTCGGGGTGCCGGTGCGCTACTCGGACGCCTGGTAGGGAGCCCGCCCGATGGCGTCGTCGAGCGCCATTCTTACGTCATCGCCACGGCGGCCAGGCGCGGCAGCAGCCATGGTGCGATGATCTGCTGCACCCCCTCCGGGGTGAGGTGCACGCCGTCGCTGCGTACCCGTACGCCGCCGACCGACCACGCGAACGCGCCACCGGGGCAGATGACCCGGTTGAGGTCGAGGACCGTCGGGTGTACGGGGTTCGCGGCGGCCTCCCGGGCCAGCAGCCGGTTCCAGGCGTCGACGCGCTCCGGGGTGTCCTCGGGGTACTGGCTGCCGTCCGGCCGCTCCGGCGGGCGCAGATACGGTGCGGTCAGCAGCACCACCCGCGCACCCCGTACCGACGCGGTGGCGATGGCGAGCCGGAGTTCGCCGGTGATGTACGCGTCGTAGTCCGGGTCGCCGAGGTGCTGGTAGCGGCCGTTGAGCTCGCGTGCCATGAGTTCCCAGCGGTCGAGCAGGATGACGGCGACGTCCGGGTCGTCGGTGTCCACGTCCTTGCGCCAGCGCTGGTCCCACTGTTCGCAGTCGGCGATGACGCCGTGCGGGGCATCCATGAACCAGGCCGGTCGCCGGGTGATGCCGCAGCCCCACTTGCCGCGGCTGGTGACGGCGAGGCCGCTCTGTACCGGCAGCAGGAACTCGCCGAGGGTGTACGCGACCGAGTCACCGAAGATCGCGATCCGCGGCTGGGCACCGGGCGCACGCCCGGGCCGCGTGACCGGCGGCGGGCCCGCGGTCTGCGTCGTGGACACCGCCGCGCCGACGATGTGGGGCGCGCCGACCGGTCTGGCGACCGGTACCGGCTCGGTGCCCGCCAGTACCAGCACGGCGGCGGCCACGACGCTGGTCGCCGCGACGGTGATGCCGCTGACGGG
>NZ_BOON01000040.1 GCF_016863255.1 Planosporangium mesophilum | reverse complement strand
GAGCATCGGTCCGCCGGTGGCCGGGTCGTACACGTGGGCGCCGAGCTGGCGGTCCGCCAGCAGGCAGAGCAGCGCGGCGGCCAGGATCGGGAAGACCATCAGCACCAGCAGGCTGGTGACCATGATGTTCCAGGTGAAGATCGGCATCCGGAACATCGTCATGCCGGGCGCGCGCAGCGTCAGGATCGTGGTCAGCATGTTCACCGCGCCCAGGATCGTGCCCAGACCCGAGATCGCCAGGCCGACGATCCACATGTCCGCGCCGACGCCCGGTGAGTGCGTCGAGCTGTTCAGCGGCGCGTACGCGAACCAGCCGAAGTCGGCGGCGCCGTCGGGCGTGAAGAACCCGAGCATCGTCATGCTGCTGCCGAACAGGTAGAGCCAGTACGCGAACGCGTTGAGCCGCGGGAACGACACGTCCGGCGCGCCGATCTGCAACGGCACGATGTAGTTGGCGAACGCGAACAGGATCGGCGTCGCGAAGAACAGCAGCATGATCGTGCCGTGCATGGTGAACAGCTGGTTGTACTGCTCGGTGGTGAAGAACTGCAGACCGGGCCGGGCGAGCTCGGCGCGCATCAACAGCGCCATGAAGCCGCCGACCATGAACCACGCGAACGACGTGACCAGGTACATCAACCCGATCTGCTTGGCGTCGGTGGTACGCAGCAGCCGGCCCAGCGCCGATCCCCTCGCCGGCCGGTGCACCGGCCACGCGCGGGTCCGGATCGGCTTCGGCGCTAGCCCGGTCATGACGCCTCCCCCGGGTGGAGAAGCCGACCGACGACACTGTTCGCGACTGAACGAAGGTCCACTGTCACGCCTCCCGGCGGGCACCGCAGCTCGTTGGACGTCTCTCGCCGTGCTGCGAACAGTCTGCCCGCCTTCGACCGGGGGCACCAGTTCGACGGTGGTGGAAAAGTCAGCCCGAGGACGGCCGGAGCCGGACGTCGTCGGCCGCCGCCACCAGCCACTCGACGCCGTCGCGGCCCCGTACCACCGGATTGGTCAGGGATCCGATGCCGTCGATGGAGATGGCGACCACGTCGCCGGTGTCGAGGGTGAACGGCAGCTCCGGGACGAGGCAGGTACCGGTGGAGAGCACGACGCCGTCGGGGAAGGCGTCCGCGCGCAGCAGGTGCGCGACGAGGTCGGCGAGCGTGCGGTGCAGCTGCGACGTGCTGGCGGCGCCCGACCAGACCGGCGCCCCGCCCCGGTGGATGGACATCCGGATGGCGAGGTCGGTGGGGTCGGGTAGCTGCCAGACCGGTACCACGGCGGGGCCCACCGCGCAGCCGCCCAGGTAGATCTTGGCCTGGGGCAGGTACAGCGGGTTGTCGCCCTCGATGGTCCGCGAGCTCACGTCGTTGCAGATGGTGTAGCCCACCGTGTCGCCCCCGGCGTTGAGGACGACCGCCAGTTCCGGCTCGGGAACGTCCACCGCGGAGTCCGCCCGTACCGAGATCGGCTCGCCGTCGCCGACGACCCGCCACGCGGCGGACTTGAAGAACAGCTCCGGGCGTACCGCGTCATACACCCGGTCGTACACGCTCGCTGCCGCCTGGCTCTCCTTCATGCGCTCGGTCTGCGACGTCTTGTAGGTCACCCCCGCCGCCCACACCTCCATCCGACCGTCCACCGGGGGCAGCAGCCGGACGGCGTCGCGCGCCGTGACGAACCCGGCCGGGTACTCGTACGCGGTCCGGATGTCATCAAGCGACCAGTGCAGGAGCTCCGCGAAGGAGCCGACGCCGAGCGGGGTGACGGCGTCGCCGTCGAGGACCCCGACGTCCTGCCGCCCGTCGCGGTAGGCGAATCGAACCAGGCTCATGCCCGTACCTTCCTCATCAGCGGTCGAGGCGGCGCGCCATCGCCGGGGCGTACCGGTCGCCGGCGGCGACGCCGGGCGGGAACAGCCGGTCCAGCTCGGCGACCAGGTCGGGGTCCAGCGGCGTACGGGCCGCGTCCAGGTTGGCCTCCAGGTTGCGCAGGCGGCGGGTACCGGGGATCGGGACGACGTCGTCGCCCCTGGCCAGCACCCAGCCGAGCGCGAGCCGGGCGGGTGGCAGGCCGGCCCGCTCCGCCAGCTCGAACATCCCCCGCGCGAGGCGGAGGTTGTGGTCGAGGTTCTCCTCGCCGTACCGGGGGTACCGGCGCCGCCGCGCGTCGTCGGCGGGCAGGTCGCCGGCCGACCGGTAGGTACCGGTGAGGATGCCCCGGCCCAGCGGGCTGTACGCGACGAGCCCCACCCCGAGCTCCCGGGTGGCCGGCAGCAGCTCAAGCTCGGGCTCCCGGGAGAAGACCGAGTACTCCTGCTGCACCACGGTGATCGGGTGGACCGCGTGCGCGGCGCGCAGGGTTTTCGCGCTGACCTCCGACAGGCCCAGGTGCCGCACCTTGCCGGCCCGTACCAGGGCGGCCATGGCCTCGACGGTGACCTCGACCGGCGTCGTCGGGTCCAGTCGGTGCAGGTAGTACAGGTCGACGTGGTCGACGCCGAGCCGGGTCAGGCTGGCGTCGAGCGCCTCCCGTACCTTCTCCGGCCGGCCGAGCCCGTCGGCCTGGATGCCGAACTTGGTGGCCAGCACCACGTCGTCGCGCCGGCCCCGCAGCGCCCGGCCGATCAGTTGCTCGTTGTGGCCGTCGCCGTACGAGTTGGCGGTGTCGAGGTAGGTGGCGCCGGCGTCGATCGCCGCGTGCAGCACGGCGATCGACTCGGCCTCGTCGGCGGGGCCGTAGATGCCGGACAGGGCCATCGCCCCGAAGCCGATCGCACCCACCTCGGGGCCGCGGGGACCCAGCCGGCGGCGCGGCAGCGGCGCGGCCGTCACAGCGGCACCGCCAGGTACTTCTGCTCGAGGAACTCCTCGATCCCCTCGGAGCCGCCCTCCCGGCCGAGTCCGCTCTGCTTCACGCCGCCGAAGGGGGCGGCCGGGTCGCTGAGGACGCCCCGGTTCACCGCGACCATCCCGGCGTCCAGCCGCTCGCCGACGCGGATCGCCCGGGCCAGGTCACCGCTGTAGACGTAGGCGATCAGCCCGTACTCGGTGTCGTTGGCCCAGTCGATCGCCTCCTGCTCGGAGTCGAAGACCACGATCGGCGCGACCGGTCCGAAGATCTCGGTACGGGTGATCGGCGTACCGTGCTGGACTCCGGTGAGGACGGTGGCCGGGTAGAACGCGCCCGGCCCGGCGATCGGGCCGCCGCCGGTCTCGGCCCGCGCCCCGCCGGCCACGGCCTCGTCGACCAGTTCAGCGATCTTGTCGCGCTCCCCGACGGAGACCGACGCGCCCAGCCCGTTCGCCGGGTCGGCGCCCGGACCCACCGCGAGCGCGGACATCTCGGCGGCGAGGGCCTTGGTGAACGCCTCGGCGATGCCGCGCTGCACGTAGAAGCGGTTCGCCGCGGTACAGGCGGCGCCGCCGTTGCGCATCTTCGCCACCATCGCGGCCGCGACGGCGTCCGCGACGGGCGCGTCGTCGAAGACGAGGAAGGGCGCGTTCCCGCCGAGCTCCATCGACGTGCTGACCACGCGGTCCGCCGCCTCGTGCAGCAGGATCCGCCCCACCTCGGTGGAGCCGGTGAAGGACAGCTTGCGCACGGCCGGGTGGTGCAGCATGGCGCTCACCGCGGGGCCGGCCGGCCGGGGCGTCACGCAGTTGACCACGCCCGCCGGTACGCCCGCGCGTTCGAGCACGTCCACCAGGTACAGCGCGGTCAGGGGGGTTTCGAACGCGGGCTTGAGCACGACGCAGCAGCCGGCCGCCAGGGCCGGGCCGATCTTGCGGGTCGCCATCGCCGCCGGGAAGTTCCACGGGGTGACCAGCACACTGACCCCGATCGGCTGCCGGGTGACCACGATGCGCTTGTCACCGTTGGGCGCCACCCGGAAGTCACCGCCGATGCGTACGGCCTCCTCGGCGAACCAGCGGAAGAACTCGGCGGCGTAGTCGGCCTCGCTGCGGGCGTCCGCGAGGACCTTGCCGTTCTCCCGGACGATCAGCCCGGCGATCGTCTCGCGCTCGTCGCGCATGATCTCGTACGCCCGGCGCAGGATCTCCGAGCGCCGGCGCGGCGCCGTCGCGGCCCAGCCGGCCTGGGCCGCCTCGGCCGCCTCGACCGCGGCCAGGCAGTCCGCGATTCCTGCGACGGCGACCTCGGCGATGACCGAGCCGTCGGCGGGGTCGTGCACGGCCGCCCGGGCGTCGCCCGTGGCGGGCCGCCAGGCGCCGTCGATGTACAGGTCGGTGAAGAGCTTCCCGTCCATGGCGTTCACCCCCGCGCCCCGACAAGCCCGGCGCTGTCGTGCTCGGCGCGCAGCCGCAGCGCCACGTCGATGATCATATCTTCCTGGCCTCCCACGTAGCCGTGCTCGCCGACCCGGCGCAGGATGTCGGCGGTCGGTACGCCGTACCGCTCGGACGCCTGCTCGGCGTGCTTGAGGAAGCTGGAGTACACCCCGACCAGACCCTGCACGATCGAGCCGCGCTCGATCAACGGGGGCACGCCGATGAAGGGGCGTACCACGTCGTCGGCGGCGGACAGCGCGGCCGTGGTGTCCAGCCCGGTCGGTACGCCGAGCCGCTCGAACACCGCGGCGAGCACCTCGGTCGGGCTGTTGCCGGCGCCGGCGCCCAGGGCGCACAGCGTGCCGTCGATCTGCCGGGCGCCCGCCTCGTACGCCAGCAGCGAGTTCGCCACGCCCAGCGAGAGGTTCTGGTGGCCGTGGTAGCCGACCTGCGCGTCCGGTGAGACCTCGGCGACCAGCGCCGCCACCCGGTCGCGCGCCTCACCGAGGATCAGCGCGCCCGCGGAGTCGACCACGTACACGCACTGGCAGCCGGCGTCGACCATGATCCGGCCCTGCCGGGCCAGCTCCTGCGGCCCCGCCCGGTGGCTGAGCATCAGGAACCCGACGGTCTCCAACCCCAGGTCGCGGGCGACCGTGAAGTGCTGGATGGAGACGTCCGCCTCGGTGCAGTGGGTGGCGATCCGGATCACGGACGCCCCCGCGTCGGCGGCCCGGCGCATGTCCTCGACGGTACCGACGCCGGGCAGCAGCAGGCAGGCGATCCTGGCCCGGGTGGCCTCCTGCGCGGCGGCCGCGATCAGCTCGATCTCGTCCACCTTGGAGAACCCGTAGTTGAACGACGAGCCGCCGAGGCCGTCGCCGTGGGTCACCTCGATGACCTGGAGGCCGGCCCGGTCGAGCGCCCGTACGGTGTCGCGTACCTGCGGCACGGTGAACTGGTGGCGGACGGCGTGGCTGCCGTCGCGCAGCGTCGTGTCGGTGATCCGGACCGGCTCCCGGGGGTCGCCGGTGTGGATGTCGGTCATGCGGATACTCCCAGCGATCGGACGGACAGCTCGGCCCCGACCTGCGCCGCCGCGGCGGTCATGATGTCGAGGTTGCCGGCGTAGGCGGGCAGGTAGTCGGCGGCGCCGGTGACCTGGAGGAGCACGGTGACGCGGGCCTGGCCGTTCCAGCCGTCGCGCGGGTCGTCGAACTGCGGGTCGGCCATCAGCCGGTAGCCGGGCACGTACCGCTGGACCCGCTCGACCATCGCGACGACGGACGCGCTGATCGCGTCCCGGTCGGCGTCCGGCGAGATCGCGCAGAACACGGTGTCCCGCATGATCATCGGGGGTTCGACCGGGTTGAGCACGATGATCGCCTTGCCCCGGGTGGCCCCGCCGACGGACTCGATCGCCCGCGCGGTGGTCTGGGTGAACTCGTCGATGTTGGCCCGGGTACCGGGGCCCGCCGACCGCGAGGCGATGGAGGCCACGATCTCGGCGTACCCGACGGGCGTGACGGCGCTGACCGCGGCCACCATCGGGATGGTCGCCTGCCCCCCGCAGGTGATCATGTTGATGTTCGGCGCGTCCAGGTGCTGCTCCAGGTTGACCACGGGTACCACGTACGGGCCGACCGCGGCCGGCGTGAGGTCGATGCAGCGCATCCGTGCCTCGGCGTACCGGGGCGCGTTGGCCAGGTGCGCCGACGCCGAGGTGGCCTCGAAGACGAGGTCGGGCAGCTCCGGCAGGTCGAGCAGCCAGTCGACGCCGCCGGAGGAGACCTCGAGCCCGGCCTCCCGGCCACGGGCCAGCCCGTCCGAGGCGGGGTCGACGCCGACGAGGTACCGCAGCTCGATGTCGTCGCGGCGTAGGAGCTTCTTCATCAGGTCGGTACCGATGTTGCCGGAACCGACGATCGCCGCTGTCGCGGTCATGCGTCCTCCTTGGACTGCGGGGTGGACTGCCGACCGGACAGGCCGAGCAGGTGACGGGGGTTGTCGACGAGCATCCGGCGCAGCTCCGACTCGGGCACCCCACGGTGCAGCAGGTTGTCCGCCAGGACCCGCAGCGACTCGTGCGGCATGGGGGTCTGGATCCCGCCACCGTCGGAGGCGAGCACCACCCGACCGGCCCCGACCCGGTCGATCACCGCCTGCACGTCGTCCAGGCGCAGCTTGTCCCAGAACCCGCTGACCAGGACCGAGCAGATCTCGACGTACCCGCCGCGCCGCACGATCTCGGCGATGAAGTCCAGGTCGCACTGCGGCATGTACATGACGTGGTTGACCAGGACCCGGGTGCCCACGTCTGCCGCGTCGTCGAGGACGGCGAGGATCTCGTGCGGCGACAGGTGGCTGGTCGCGAGCAGCGCGTCCGCGGCGGCGACCAGGCGTACCACCTCGCGCGCGGCGTCGGTGAGCCGCCCGTCGCCGTCGAGCACGGTCAGCCCGGTCGCGTCCGGTGGGTTGTACAGCTGCATGAACGAGTTGCCCCAGCCGCCGAGGGTGCCGGTCACCTCGCTGTGGTAGTGCGCGTGCCCGCTGGGCATCCACACCACCCGGCCGCCGATCGCCAGGCAGGAGTGCACGGCGGCCGGGTTGATCCCGCCGACCGGGTAGTTCAGCGTGATGCCGCCGAACATGGTGAACCCCGGCACCTGCTGGTTGACCAGGTGCGCGCGGGCCGCCGTGCCCTCGTAGTGGCACTTGACCGCCATGCCGGCCATGCCGGCGGCGGCGCAGGCGCGCGCGATGGCGAGGTCGTCGCCGAGCCGGGGGAACGTGTCCGGAGCGGTGTGTACGTGCAGGTCGATCACGTCGGTCATGTCGAACACGGCGCCTCCTCGACGGGTGCGGTGGTTTCGGACTGGGGGGCGCCGGCAACGGCGGCGTCGAGAGCGCGGGCGTACTCCCGGACGGCCGCGTCGGGCAGGTCGGCCGAGAGCCGCAGCAGCACCCGACCGGACGGCAGCAGGTGCTCGCGGCGCAGCGGCTGGCCGCCCTCGTCGAAGCCGAAGCGCTGCGCCTGCAGCGCCTGGTGGGTGATCTCGTCCTGGCGGGCCGCCACCTCCTGCGGCGAGGCCAGCAGTTCGAGCACCCCGCCGTTGCGGACCCGCCGGTCGCGCATCGGCGCTGCGGCGACGCGGGGGTCGGTGAACGCGACGCTCGGTGGCGCGACCCCGGCCGTACCGGGGCGGAACACGCACCGCGCCAGATCCCGGGCGCCGGCGCCGGTCAGCAGGCGGGCGATCCGCACCTCGGCGTGCTCGACCGTCGAGGTGCGGGACGCCGCGGCGGCCCCGGACGCGTCGCCCCGACCCGCGCCCGGCACGGGCCCGAGCATCAGCAGCAGGCCGGCGGCGAGGACGGCGACCCCGGCGGCGCGGGACGCGGTCACGACGCCACCAGGGACATCCGGTCGCCGGACCAGGCGGCCTCCACGAACCGCCGCATCGTCGCGGCGTCCACCGGTACCGGGGTGTTGTTCACCAGCCGGGTGACGGTCATCGCCTGCTCGGCCAGGCGGTCGAGCTCGTGCCGCTCGACGCCGAGGTCGGCCAGGGTGGCGGGGATGCCGAGCGTGTCGCGCAGCGCGTCAACCGAGTCGATCATGGTCTGGGCGTCCTTGGCCTCGTCGCCACTGTCGGCGGCGCCGGTGGCGCGGGCCAGGGCGGCCAGCTCCGGGAGCCGGGCGTCCCGGCACAGCTGCAGCGCGTACGGCAGCAGCAGCCCCACCCCCAGGCCGTGGGGGGTCTTGGTGGCGGCGCCGACCGGGTACTGGACGGCGTGCGCCAGGTGGGTACCGGCGACGCCGAACGCCATCCCGGCGCAGACGCTGCCGTACGTCATCGACTCCCGGGCCTGCGCGTCGCCGGGGTCGCGGACGGCCCGGGGCAGGTGCCGCGCGATCAGCCCGGCGGCCTGAAGCGACAGCGGCGCGGTGAGCCGGTTCGAGCCGACGAAGACGCCGAGCGTCCCGCCCCACTCCGGGCCGCGCCGGGCGGACGTGAAGGACTCGACGGCGTGGGCGAAGGCGTCGATGCCGGAGTGCGCGGTGACCCGGGGCGGGCAGCCGTGGGTCAGCAGCGGGTCGCAGACGGCGTACGTCGGGATCAGGTACGGGCTGGAGACCCCCACCTTCAGCTCCCGGCCGGGGTCGGTGACGACGGCGACCGGGGTCACCTCGGAGCCGGTACCCGCGGTGGTGGGCACCGCGATCAGCGGTACCACCGGGCCGGGTACCCGGTTCTCACCGTAGTAGCCGCTCAGCGGCCCGGGGTGGCGCAGCAGCAGCGCGGTGACCTTGGCCAGGTCGAGGCTGCTCCCGCCGCCGTACCCGAGGACGAGGTCGGGGGCGGCCCGCCGGGCCCGCTCCAGGCAGTCGTCCACCGTCGTCAGCGGCAGCTCGGCCACGCCCTCGGAGTACACCTCGACGGTCAGCCCGGCCCGCTCGAGGTCACCACGCAGCGCGGCGAACTCGGGCGTGGCGACCATGACGCCGTCGGTGCAGACGAAGACCCGCGTACCGACCGAGGCGGCCAGCCCGGCGACCGACCGTACGCTGCCGGGGCCGACGAGCACCTGGGCCGGCAGCCGCAGTACCCCGAAGTCAACATTGTCCACTGTGTACCTCCGCATCGGCGCGCAGCGCCTCGACCGACTGCCAGACCGCGTCGTCCATGGGTATTCCGTCCCGCAGGTACCGCGCGCGCAGCCGGCGGGAGCGGTCGCCGGGCACGTCGATGGCGTCGACGCCCTCCGCGCGCGGGCTGGTACGGACCTCGTCCAGGTACTCGGTGACCCGCCGCAGCGTGCCGCCGAGCCCGAGCCGCTCCGGCGAGAGGCAGATGAACACGTCGCCCTTGTTGCACACGGCCTCGCCGTCGAGCGTGCCCTTCACCTCGCGGCCGAGCTCCGAGCCGGTGAGTACGCCGACGATCAGCTCGAAGGCCAGGCCCAGCGCGTACCCCTTGGCCCCACCGAACGGTGAGATCGCACCGTTGGCCGCGGCGGCCGCGTCCGTGGTCGAGGCGCCGCGCTCGTCGACGGCCCAGCCGAGCGGGATCGGCTCGGCCCGCCGGGCGTGCCGCAGGATCTTGCCCATCGACACCGCGCCGGTCGACATGTCCAGCAGGAACGGCTCGCCGTCGGTGGGGACCGCCACCCCGATGGGGTTGGTGCCCACCATCATCCGGGTGCCGCCCCACGGGTGGACCAGCGCCTCGCTGGTGGTCAGGGCGATGCCGACGTGGCCGCGGCGGGCCAGCTCCTCCACGTAGCAGGCCAGCATCCCCAGGTGGTTGCTGTTGCTCACGGCCGCCACCGCCACGCCGGTGTCCGTCACCCGTTCGGCGAGCTGCGCGACCGCGGCGAACGCCGTCGGCGGGCCGAAGCCGGCTCCGCCGTCGACGCTCAGGAACGAGTCGGTGACCCAGCGGCTGCGCACCTCGGCCCCCGGCCGCAGTACGCCGTTGCGGATCCGCCGGACCAGCATCGGTACCCGCTGCAGGCCGTGCGAGTACTGGCCGCGCAGGTCGGCCTCGACCAGGACCCGCGCCTGCAGGCTCGCCTCGGCCGGGGTGGCGCCGTAGCCGCGCAGGACGTCCTCGATCAGCTCCTGCTCGGCCTCCGCCGTGATCAGCACGCCACCCTCCGGAGCTCCACGGTGGACATTCCGGCAATGTGGTCGCGGACCGCGGTGTCCGGCTTCGCGTACGCGCCGACCCGGCTGGTGGCCAGCCCGGTCGTGCGCCGCAGCCGGACCAGCGTCTCGGCGTACGCCAGCAGCGCGCCGTACGCGTCGAGCACCGGCACGCCGCCGAGCTCGCGCAGGCCCTGGCGCATCAGGGCGGTGTTGAGCACGCCCTCGGCCGGGATGATGAGGTCGGCGCCGCGGGCGACCAGCGCCTCGGCCGCGCCTGCGACCCGCCGGGCCAGGTCACCGCCGCCACCGTGCACCGGGTCCAGGTCGGCCTCGGTCACCGCCGGGTGCAGCGGCACGATCGCGGCGATCCGGTCGGAGACACCGTACTCGCGGGCCAGCCCGTGCAGGTACCGGGCGTGCGCGTCATCCAGGCCGATCAGCCCGTACCGGCGGCCCACCGACGAGGCGACCAGGAACGCCGTCTCGCACATGCTGACCACCGGGATGTCGACCGCGCTGCGCGCCTCGACCAGGCCGGGGTCGAAGAAGCAGCTCACCGCGACCGCGTCGAACCCCTGCCGCTCGGCCTCGATCGCGCCCTGCACGATCTGCAGCGACAGCAGCGTGTGGCACCACGGGTACGCGATCGCCTCGATCGGAGTCAGCCCGTCGGGGTACGTGCCGGGGCGTACCCCGTGCACCTCGACCTCGGTGTCGGGGGCGCAGACGGTACGCCCGTGGGCCGCCAGGGTGCTCCGGTACTGCGGCAGCTGTTCGAGGTCGGTGATGCTCTGCTGCCAGATCCGCAGGCCCATCAGCGGTCCCCGACCGTCGGTGCGAGCGCGGCCAGCGCGACCGTACCGGCGCTGTCCACGCCCCACAGCTCGGCGAGCAGGGCGTCGGCGTCCCAGCCGGTACCGGCGAACTCCAGGCAGTCGCGGAACTTCGCCTCCAGGTCGGCACGGCGCAGCGGGGCGCGCCGGTCGCCGCGCGGCACGTCGGTGCGGAACGTGAACTCGCCCCGGTCGGTCTCGACGGTCACCACCGAGTAGGCCTGTTCCCAGGACTCCGCACCGACCGGCGGTACCGCGGACTCGGCGTACTCCACCTTGGCCAGCAACTCCTGCGCCTGCGGCCGCTGTACCGCCTGGTCGGTGAAGGTGGCCAGCTTGACTGCGCCGTCCAACAGGGCGGCGGCGATCACGTACTCGGCGCTGAACTTGCCGTGCAGCCCCGTCTGCGGGCGGTGGTGGATCAGCGGGTCGAAGCCGCCCGGCTCGAGGGTCAGCCGTACCCGGCGCACGTCGTCGGCCTTCAGCCCCTCGCGGGCAGCCAGGTCCAGGGTGGCGTCGGCGGTGCGGTGGGTGTTGTAGCAGCACGGGTACTTCTTGACGTTCAGCCCGTGTAGCCGCAGCGCGTACGGGCCGTTGACGGCGTCGAGGACGGCGTCGAGCTGGCGGGTCTCGGCGAACATTCCGAAGAACCCGAGCGGCTGCTCCAGCTGGTCGGGGTCGGCGGTGAAGCCGTTGCCGGCGAGGCTGGCGGCGAGGACGCCGTCGCGGGCGGCGAGGCCGACGTGCAGCGGCTTGGTCATGGTGCCGAAGTTCTGCCGGCTGCCGCCGGCCATCGACGCGGCGATGCCGAGGGCGCACCGGGTACGGTCCACGTCCAGCCCGAGCAGTCGGGCGACGCCGGCGGCCGCGCCGATGACGCCGACGGTGGCCGAGGAGTGCCAACCGCGGCCGTAGTGCTCGCGGATGCGCATGCCCTGGGCGACCGCGCACTGCACCTCGAACCCGACCACGAACGCCTCGGCGAGCTGCCGGCCGGCCGCGCCGACCTGCTGCGCGGCGGCCAGCAGGGCCGGCCACAGCACGACGCTGGGGTGGCCGTACGTGACGTCGGTGACGTCGTCGAAGTCGAGCGCGTGCCCGGCGGTGCCGTTGATCAGCGCCGCCGTCGGCGCGTCGGTACGGGTGCCGTCGACGAGCACGGTCGCCGGGCCGGCGGGCAGCTCCTCGCCGAGGGTGGCGCGCAGGATCCGTACCGCCGGCTCGCCGCGGGCGGCGACGGTGACGCCCACGGTGTCCACAAGGGAGCGGCGGACCAGGTCGAGGACGTCCTCGGGCAGGTCGGACAGGTCACGGTTGACGGCGAATTCGGCCAGGGCGCGGGTCACGGCGGGCTGGTCAGCGGTCGACATTGCTTCTCCTCGTGGGCCGGCGGATGGATGGGGTGAGGTCGTCCAGGGCGTCGCGGGCCGCGGCGAAGCCGCGCCGGGTCAGGTCGGTGTCGACGGAGACCACGACCAGCCGGGCGCCGGCCGCGAACCAGGTCGCGGCCTGCTCCACGGTGGGCGCGAAGATCCCGCCGGCCCGTCCGCCCGCGGCGGCGCCGGTGAGCACCTCGCCGGCGAGCGCGGTGACCCGGGGGTGGCCGGGCTGCCCGGTCAACCCGAGCGACGCGGACAGGTCCATCGGGCCGACGAAGACCGCGTCGAGGTCCGGGGTGGCGAGGATGCCGGGCAGGTCCCGGATGGCCTCCTGGCCTTCGGCCATCACCAGGACGGCGACGCCGTTGTCGGCGGTGGCGGCGTAGTCGGGGTCGGCGCCGTAGCGGGCGGCCCGGATCCAGGCGTGCAGCGAGCGGGTACCGGCCGGTGGCATCCGGGCGGCGCGGACCGCCGCGCCGGCGGCCGCGGCGTTGTTCACGTGCGGGATGAGGACGCCGTCCGCGCCGGCGTCGAGCACCGCGCCGATGGCCTGCTCGGAGTTCTCCGCGACCCGCACCACCACGGCCAGGCCCGCCCCCTGTCCGGCGGCGATCAGCGCCGGCAGCGCCTCCACGCCGAACGGCCCGTGCTCGAGGTCGAGCACGACCAGGTCGAACCCGGAGACCGCGGCGATCTCCAGGATCTCCACCCGCGGCACCGTGACGAACGTGCCGACCAGCGGCGGCCCGTCGCACAGCCGCTGCCGCAGCCCGGTGTGGGTGGATGCCGTCATCGGTTGCTCCAGGCTCATGTCGCCCTCCGGGCCACCAGCGCGTCCAGGATCCGTACGCCGTTGCCCGGCCGCAGGACCCGTACCGGGTTCAGGTCGGCGGCCTCCACCTCGGCGCCCAGCCGGGTGGCCACCTCCGAGACCCGTACCAGCAGGTCGACCAGCGCGTCCCGGTCGGCCGGCGGCGCGCCGCGGTAGCCGGTCAGCAGCGCGTCGACGCGGGTCGAGGCGAGCAGCCGGTCGGCCGCGGCCCTGTCGAGCGGGGCCGGGGCCAGCGCCACGTCGCGTACCAGCTCCGACAGCACTCCCCCGCTGCCGACGAGCACCATCGGGCCGAAGTCGGGGTCGGCGACGACGCCGACGACGACATCCACCCCGTCGGGCACCAGCGGGGTGACCACCACGCCCTCGAACCCGTCCGGGTCCAGCGTGCGGCCGGCCCCGTCGAGCCGGGCGTACTCGCGGGCCAGGGCGGCCTCGTCGGGTACGTCGAGCGCCACCAGGCCGTGCTCGCTCTTGTGCGCGATCGCGGCCCCGGCGCCCTTGAGCACCACCGGGTACCCGATCTCGGCCGCCACCTGCCGCGCCTGCGCGTGCGAGGTCGCCGTGACCTCGGGTGGGAACGCCAGGCCGAGGTCGGCCAGGAGGCGCTTGCTCTGCGGCTCGGACAGCGACCGCGACGGCTCGGACGACCGCGACGGCTCGGACGGCGACCGCGACGTCGGGGCGTGCGGGGCGTCCTCCTCCGCCCCCTCCGCCGCCGGAGTCGGCGGCCGGAGCGCCCGCAGCACGGCGACGGCGTCGAGCAGGGACGCGGCGACCGGTACCCCGGCCCGCCGCAGGGTCCGCTCCTCGACCTCGCCCAGCGGGGACGCGCTGACCAGCAGGATCGGCAGCTCGCGCCGTTCGGCCGCGACCGCGGCAACCCCCTCGGCCAGGGCGTCGCGCCAGGACTGGGTCGGTACCGGCGTGAGGTAGAAGACCAGGGCCCCCGCGCCCGGGTCGGTCGCCATGGCGCGCAGGTGGTCGGCGATCGCCGACGCCCCCGCCGCCCCGATGTCGAACGGGTTGATCACCTGGGCGAAGCCGGCCTGCGGCCGCATCCGCTCGACCGTCTCCTCGGCCAGCGCCGGCAGGTCCACGCCGGCGCCGGTCAGCGCGTCGGCTAGCAGGATGCCGCCGGCGCCGGAGGTACTGGTGGCGACGACGCCGGGCCGGGTCATCCGCCTGCCGGCGGCGGCCAGGCAGGCGGCGATCGCCAGCGTCTCCAGGGTCGGCACGCTCACCACGCCGTCGGCGGCGAAGACCGCCTCGTACGTGGCCTGCGACCCGGCCAGTCGCGACGAGTGCGCCAGGGTGGCCCGGGTACCGGAGGCCGAGTTGCCGATCTTCAGTGCGATCAGCGGCTTGCCCCGGCGCTTGGCCTCGCGTGCCGCCCGCCGGAACGCGGCGCCGTCCTCGATGGCGTCCATGATCAGGGCGATGGCGGCCGTCTGCTCGTCGTCGAGCAGGTACTCCAGGTAGTCGCTCAGCCGCAGGTCGACCTCGTTGCCGCAGGAGACGAAGGAGCTCAGGCCGTGGCCGTACCTGGTCAGCAGCGGCGCGAACGCGCCGAGCATCGCCCCGCTGTGCGACACCAGGGCGATGTCACCGGGCGGCAGCGCCTGCGAGTGGGTGTGGTTGTACCCGAGCGGCAGCGGGACGGCGGTGTTGTAGACGCCGTTGCAGTTCGGGCCGACCAGGCGTACCCCGCTCTCCCGGCCCGCCGCGGCCAGCTCCTCCTGGAGCGCCGCGCCTTCGGCGGTACCCACCTCGGCGAAGCCGCTGACCGCGATCACGGCCACCCCGACGCCGGCGGCGCCCAGCGCCCGTACGGTCGGCGCGCAGTCGCGGGCCGGCACCATGACGAAGGCGACGTCGACGCCGGGCGGCAACTGGTCCACCGAGGTCAGGGCGGGCACCCCCCGGATCCCCCCACCCCGCCGGTTGACCGGGTGCACGGCTCCGGGGAAGCCTGCCGTCTGCAGGTTGCGCAGCGGCTGGCCGGAGAACTTCTCCTCGTCGGCGCTCGCCCCGACCAGCGCGACCGAGCGCGGCGACAGCAGCGCCGCCACCGCCTCCCGCGAGGTCAGCGGCGTGCCTCGGCTCACCGCGGCGGTCACGCCGTCACCTCCGGGCGCGCCGGGCTTTCGATGGGACCCTTCCACGGCGACAACGCGCCCCGGTGCACGTCCGGCCCCAGCCGGAAGTGCTGCGCCTGCTCCAGGGTCTCGATGAACGGCAGGTCCATCGGGTACAGCTGGTCGGAACGTGGACGACCGCCCGCCTTGGAGACGTGCCCGTACAGCCGGTGGCCGACCACCTCCTCGGCGACCACGGCCGCCTCGATCAGCGCGTCGAGGTCCACGCCGGTGTCGAAGCCGAGCGCGTCCAGCAGGTAGACCAGGTCCTCGGTGGGGAACAGCCCGGCGGCCCGACCGTTGCCGCAGTACGGGCAGCCGCCCATGCCGCCGATGGACGAGTCGAGCACCACGGTGTGCCGGGCGTCCAGGATCTTCAGGGCGCTGTACGCGCTGATCGGCGCCATCCCCCGGGTGTTGTGCAGGTGCAGGTGGAAGGTGCGTACCGACGGCCAGCGGTCGAGGATCTCACGCAGGTCGCCCTCGACCTGGTCCGGCGTGTGCCAGCCCATCGGGTCGCCCAGGAAGACCTTGGTGACCGGAATGCCGGCCTCGGCCCACAGGTCGATCTGCCGGGAGAGCAGCTCGATGCGCTGCTCCTGGCTGAACAGGCCGAGCCAGTTCGAGCCCCAGGCGGAGTTCACGCCGGCCTGTGCCTCGGTGGCGCCGGCCGCCTTGGCCGCGGCGATGGTCGGCTCCCAGGAGGCGATCTCGTCGGCCTGCGAGCGGTTGGTGTTGCGGCGCACGAACACGTCGCAGAGGTGGACCAGGGTCGCCGGCAGGCCGCCGTCGAGCGACAGCGGCGGTACGTGCGCGGCCCGCCGTTCGACGCCCTTCTGGTTCAGGGCGAGGGCGGTGTAGATCACCCCCTCCCGCGGCGTGAACCCTTCGATGATCTCCTCGACGTGTGCCATCTGGGGCGTCCACTTCGGACTGACGAAGCTGCCCACCACGATGCGGCGAAGGCCGGTCGCGGACAGCGCGTTCAGCAGCCGTACCTTCTCCTCGACGGGGATGGCGGCGTCCTCGATCTGCAGGCCCTCCCGCATGCCCTCCTCGACCACGACGACCGCCGGCCAGCCGGCCGGGCCGATCGCGGCCGACGGCATCGTCGGCCGGGCCACACCGCTACGCTCGATCATGACTGTTCCTCCCCCGTGTCACGGCGGCCCAGTTCGGCCAGTACCTCGTCGGTGTGCTCGCCCAGCGCCGGCGGCACCCGCCGCACCGGGGGGTACGCGCCGTCGGCCTGGATCGGCAGGTTCACCACCCTGAAGTCGTCGATCCTCGGGTGTTCCACGGAGGCGAAGCCGCCGATGGCCTGTACCTGCTCGTGGGCGACCACGGCGTCGAGGGTCTGGATCGGCGTGGTGGGTACGCCCGCGGCGTCGAGCACGTCGAGCCAGTGCTCGCTCTCCTTGTGCCGCAGCGTCCCGGCCAGCTCCTCGAACAGCTCGTCGCGGTGCGCCACCCGGTCCGGGTTGAGCGTGAACCGGGGGTCGTCGAGCAGGTCAGGGCGGTCGATGGCGCCGCACAGCCGCTGCCAGAGGTTCTGGTTGCCGGCGGCGATGATGATGTAGTTGTCGGCGGTGGGGAACGCGGCGTACGGGTAGATGCCGACCGTGCCCGACCCCAGCCGCTCCGGTACCGTCCCGTCCGCGAAGTAGCCGAGGAACTGCGACGGCAGCCACATCAGCGCGGTGCTGAGCAGCGACGTGTGCAGGTGGCAGCCGACGCCGGTACGGTCGCGGGTGCGCAGCGCGTCGAGCACCGCGATCGCGGTCCACATGCCGGTGCCCTGGTCCAGGATGGACGCCGGGATCCGTACCGGTGGCCGGCCCTGCTCGCCGTTGAGGCTCATCAGCCCGCCGAACGCCTGCATCAGCGGGTCGTACGCGGGCGAGCCGGCCAGCGGCCCGGTCATCCCGTACCCGCTCATGTCGCAGTAGATCAGGCGGGGGTTCAGCTCGCGGACGTCGTCGTAGCTCAGGCCCATCTTGGCCAGCGACCCCGGCCGCAGGTTCTGCACGAACACGTCGGCGGAGGCCAGGAGCTGCCGGAACGTCTCGCGCTGCGCGTCGTCCTTGAGGTCGAGCACCACGCTTCGCTTGTTGCGGTTGAGCGCGGAGAAGGTGCAGCTCTCGCCGTTCCAGAACGGCGGCCCCCAGCGGCGGGTGTCGTCGCCGACCTCCGGCCGCTCCACCTTGACGACGTCGGCACCGAGGTCGCCCAGGATCTGGGTGGCGAACGGGCCGGCGACGCTCATCGTCACGTCCACCACCCGGATGCCGGCCAGCGAACCGATCATCGGCCCAACACCCCCTTGTCCAGTACCTTCAGGTCGTGGCTCGGGATGACCTCGCAGCCGAGCCCCTCGATCCGGCGGAAGCTGTCCATGTACGCGGCGAGGTCGGTGAACGATCCGGACGGGATGTGCGACAGCTTCCCGTCGCCCTCCCAGTTCGCGTACGTGTCGACGCAGTCCCCGGCCAGCAGCAGCGGTCCGGTCGCCCCGGCGACCAGGACGCCCTGCGAGCCGGGCGTGTGCCCGGGCAGCGGCACCAGGTCGACGCCGGGCATCACCGGGGCGTCGCCGTCGACGGTGCGGATCCGGTCGAGCACGCCCACCCACGGCGGCAGCACGCCGGGGCCGCGCTGGAACGCCTTGCGGTTGGGTTCGAGCGGGTCGACGGCGTACCCCAGCTCCGCCTTCTGCACGATGATCTCGGCCGCGGGGAACAGGTCGTCGTTGGAGCAGTGGTCCCAGTGCAGGTGGGTGTGGACCACCGTGCCGACGTCCTCGGGCGCCACGCCGAGCTGCTTGAGCGCGGCGACAGGCTCCTGGTCGTCCGGGCGGACCAGGTCGTAGCCGTGGTGGGCGAGGGTGAACTCCGGCGTGCCGGTGCCGGTGTCGACCACGATCGGGTGCTCCCCGCCGAGGATCACAAACATGATCATCGGTACGTCGAGCCGCTCGCCCCAACCGCGGTGGTAGGTGATGGCCGGGGCCGGGAACCCGCGCAGCGTGCCGACGTGCAGCGGGTGGACGGTCAGACCGGTCACGACTTGTCCTCGGCGCCGTCGGCCACGAGTACCGCGCCGTTGACGAAGCTTGACCGGTCGGAGGCCGCGAAGACGATGACGTTCGCCAGCTCCTCGGCGGTGCCCCACTCGTGGTCGGGCCGGGCGATGTTGCGGCCCCAGTCCTTGCGGGTGGCCTTCGCCTCCTCGTCGTCCAGCTCGGTCTTGGCCATCTCGCGCTCCCACTTGCCGAACCGGTCGTCGGTGTAGACCAGGCCGGGCACCACGCAGTTGACGCGGATGTTGTGCTCGCCGAGCTCGGTGGCGAGGACCTTGCTGAGCCGGATCTCGGCGGACTTCGCCGGCCCGGTGCACGAGGAGCGGAACGGCGGGTGCATGACCTTGATGCCGGTCTCGCCGGCCACGTTGATGACCACGCCGTAGTGCTGGGCGATCATCATCGGCGCGAACCGCTGGGTGAGCCGGAACTGCGCGAAGAAGTTGATCTGCATCCCGTACACCAGTTCCTCGTCGGTCACCTCGAGGAACGGCTTGTACGTGCCGGTGCCGGCGTTGTTGACCAGGACGTCGATGCGCCCGTACCGCTCGGTCACATACGACACGAGGCGGTCGAGGTCGGCCACGTTGGTGACGTCGACGGCCACGGTGTCCACATCGGACCCGGTGCTGTCGGCGATGTCGGAAGCCGCGGCGGCGAGCTTGTCCTCGCGCCGGGCGCAGATGAGCACCCGCGCCCCCTCGGCCGCGAACAGCCGGGCGGCCTCGAGACCGATGCCGGCGCTTCCGCCGGTGACGACGACGACCTTGTCCTTCAACTGCAGATCCATGGAGCTTGGGCCCTTCTACGCGGGTGGCGGGGGATGTCAGTACGACTTCGGCAGGCCGAGGACCTTGTTGCCGATGTAGGCGAGGATCAGGTTGTTGTTGACCGGGGCGACCATCGGCAGCCGGGCCTCGCGGAACTTGCGCTCGATGCCGAACTCCTCGGCCAGGCCGTACCCGCCGTGGGTGTCCATCGCGGCGTTGGCCGCGGCCCAGGTCGCCTGGGAGGCGAGCAGCTTGGCCGCGTTCGCCTCGAACCCGGGCTGCTTGCCGGCGTCGAACAGCGCGGCCGCCTTGTACCGCATCAGGCTGGCCGCCTCCAGGTCGGCGTACGCCTTCGCGAGCGGGAACTGCACGCCCTGGTTGGCGCCGATCGGGCGGCCGAAGACGACCCGCTCGTTGGCGTACGCGACGGCCTTGTCGATGAACCAGAAGCCGTCGCCGAGGCTCTCCGAGGCGACCAGGATCCGCTCGGCGTTGAGCCCGGACAGGATGTAGCGGAAGCCCATCCCCTCCTCGCCGATCCGGTTCGCCACCGGTACCCGCAGGTTGGAGATCGTGAGCTGGTTGGTCTCGTGGCTGGTCATGGTGCGGATCGGCCGGACCTCGATGGCGTCGCCGGCCTCGCGGAGGTCCACCAGCAGCACCGACAGCCCGTCGGTGGGGCGCGCGACCTCCTCGTACCGGGTGGTCCGCACCAGCAGCAGCATGAAGTCGGAGTGCTGGTAACGGGAGGTCCAGACCTTGCCGCCGTTGACGACGTAGTGGTCGCCCTCGCGCTTGGCGAAGGTGCGGATGCGGGTGGTCTCGGAGCCGGCGTCGGGCTCGGTGACCCCGAACGCCTGGAGCCGGATCTCGTTGGTCGCGATCCTCGGCAGCAGCCAGCGCTTCTGCTCCTCGCTGCCGTGGCGCAGGATCGTGCCCATCGTGTACATCTGCGCGTGCGCGGGCACGCCGCTGCCGCCGGAGCGGTTGATGGTCTCCAGGACCAGCGCGGCGTCGGTCAGGCTGCCGCCACCGCCGCCGTACTCCTCCGGGATGAGCAGGGCGAGCCAGCCGGCCTTGCCGAGCGCGTCCACGAACGCCTCGGGGTACTCCGACCTGGCATGGCGCTCGATCCAGTACGACTCCGGGTACTGCTTGCACAGGTCGTTCACGGCGTCGCGGATGGCGAGCTGCTCGTCGGTCAGGATGAAGTCCATCTCAGGTCACCTCATGCTCGGAATGGTCGGGTGGGCCGAGTGGAACCGGTCCAGCGCGCCGTCGATCACGGCGGCGGCGGGGTCCGATTCGTCGGCGTCGAGGACGGCGTCGACGAGCGCGACGCCCCGGGCGCCGAGGATCTCCCCGGCCACCCGCCGCTGCTCGGCGGCGTCGCGGTGGAACAGGGTCGCCGGCAGCTCACGCGCGGCGAGGGTGGTTCGGGTGCCGGCGGTCTCGATGGTCACGACGGCGTCGGTGAAGTCCAGCGCGTCGTCCGGGCGCACCTCGATCCGGTCGGCCAGCGCGGTCACCACCGGGTCGTCGCGGCGGGCGTAGTCGGCGAAGTCCAGGCGGCCGGTGAGCAGCAGCTGCGCCGTCACGAACCGCACGCTGGCCAGCGCCGAGGTCAGCGACGGGTACGGCGGGCGGGTCTGGGTACCCGGGAAGCGGGCGAACTCGCCGTTCATCGTCACCTCGACCCGGTCGGGGATGCCGCCGTCGAGGCGGGCGTGCAGCTCGCGCGCCACGACCGCGACGGCCATGTTGTCCCCGAGCGTCGGCAGCGCCTTGTGCCACACGTCGAGCACCAGCTCGGCGGTGGGCGGCTTGGCGTACGAGGAGGGCGCGTGGTCCATGCCGGCGAAGACCGACAGGAACCCGAGCGGCCCGCTGAGCGCGTCGCCGCCGGTACCCATCCCCCGCGCGGCGGCCAGCGCGGCGAGGAACCCGTCGCGGGCCGCGCCCGGGTTGTGCAGCCGCCAGTCCTCGCCGCCGGAGCCGACGCTGTGCAGCGAGCCGCGGCCGAGCAGCAGCGCCGCGGCCAGGGCGTGCCGCGCCTGCGCCCGGTTCAGGCCGAGGACGCGGGCCGCGGCGGCGCCCGCGCCGGCCGGCGCGAACGTCGGGCTGGGGCGGTGGCCGCGGGTCATCATCGCCGCCGCGACCGCGCCCGCGCCACCCAGCCAGCTGGTGACGGCGTACCCGACGATGAGCCCGTCGATGAGCCGACCCAGCGAGGTGCCGGCCTCGACCGCGGCGGCGACCGCGGCCGGTACCACGAAGCTGCCCGGGTGGCTCCAGGAGCCCATGTCGGTGTCTTCCTGGAACCGGGCGCAGGTGGCGGCGGCGTTGGCCTGTACCGCGTCGGCCGGGCCGAGCCGGGCGTTGCTGAACCAGCAGCGGTGCGGCCCGGTGCCGGCGCCCAGCTCGACCAGGTCGGCGCCGCCGGGTGCGGTGTCCGCGGCGCAGGCCAGTACCAGCGCGTCTATCAGCAGCAGCCGGGCCCGTTCCCGGGCCGGCATCAGCAGCAGGTCGCCGTCGGCCACGAAGTCGACGACCGGGTCGAGGCTGTCCGGGGCGGTCACAGGTGCTCCTCCGACGGTGCTCACAGGTAGTCCTCCGACAGCGCCAGGTCGCGGATCTCGGCCACCGTGCCGCTGCGGCGCAGGGTGCCGGTACGCAGGACGTGGCCGTGGTCGGCCAGCTTGAGCGCGGGCCGGGCCATCTGCTCGGAGATCAGCACCGCCATGCCGCGCTCCTGCACCAGCCGGATGGCGGCAGAGGTGTCCGCGATCGCCACCGGGGACAGGCCCAGGAACGGCTCGTCGAGCAGCAGCAGCTTCGGCGAGGCGGTCAGCGCCCGGGCGATCGCGACGATCTGCTGCTGGCCGCCCGACAGCGTCCCGGCCGGCGCCTTCCGGCGGGCCGCCAGCCACGGGAACGCCTCGTACATCCAGGCCAGGGCCTCGTCGCGCTTGGCCTTGCTCAGCGTGTACCCGCCGCTGAGGATGTTGTCCTCGATGCTGAGGTGGGCGAAGACGCGCCGCCCCTCGGGCGAGATCCGGATGCCGGCGCGGGCCCGGCTGGCCGGTGACGACCGGGTGATGTCCTGGCCGAGGTACCGGATCTGCCCGCCGGCGGCGGGCACCAGCCCCATGATGGCGTTGATGACGCTGGACTTGCCGGCGCCGTTCGCGCCGATCAGGACGACCGTCTCACCGGGACGGACCCGGATGCTCAGCTCCTGCACCGCGTGCACCCCGCCGTACCGCACGTCCAGGCGGTCCAGCTCGAGCAGCGTGTCGGTGGGCGTGGCCGGCTCGGCGGCCCGCTCCACGGTCGGGCTAGCCATGGTTGTCCTCCAGGGTGGCGACGGCCAACGTGTTGTCCTCATCGGCCAGCTCGTCGGAGTCGGCGACGCCCAGGTAGGCCGTGATGACCCGCGGGTCGGTGAAGACGTCGGCGGGTACGCCCTCGGCCAGGGGCTTGCCGGTGTCCATGACGATCACGCGCGGGCAGATCCGGCGGACCAGGTCCATGTCGTGCTCGACGAGGAGCACCGCGCAGCCGCGGCGGACCACCCAGTCGACCAGCTCGTCGATGCGGACCCGCTCGGCCCGCTCCAGGCCCGCGGCCGGCTCGTCCAGCAGCAGGACCCGGGGCCGGGTCGCGATCGGCAGCAGCAGGCCGAGCAGCTTCTGCAGGCCGTACGGCAGGTCGCCGGCCCGGTCGTCGAGCCGGCCGGCCAGGCCGGTGGCGGCCAGCAGCTCGGCCAGCTCCGCCTCGTCGATCCACCGTGGACTGAACGCCTTGGCCCGGGCCAGGTTCTCGCGCACCGACACGCTCGCGAACACCGACGTCTGCTGGTAGCTGCGGGCGATGCCGTGCCGGCTCATGGTGTGCGCCGGGGCGCCGGTCAGCGACCCGCCGTCCAGCTCGACCCGGCCGCCGCTCGGTGGGAAGTGCCCCGACACCATGTTGATCAGCGTGGTCTTCCCGGCGCCGTTCGGGCCGATGACCCCGAGCACCTCGCCGGCCCGCAGGCTGAACGAGACGCCGTCCACCGCGGCCACCCCGCCGAACCGGCGGCTCAGCTCGGTGACGACGAGGATCGGCTCCGCCGACGGGTCCGGCGCGTCCAGCGTGGTAGCGCCGTCGCCGTCGCGGGCCGCGTCCAGGTTCTCCGCGCGCCGGGCATCGGTCTCCGCCGTACTTTCCGGCGCGCTCTTCGCCCCGGCGCGGCCGGCGACGAGCAGCCCGAACCCGCGCTGCACGGTGCCGGTGATGCCGCCCTTGGCGTACAGGACGACGAGGATGAGCGTCGCGCCCAGCAGCAGCTGGGAGTACTCCGCCTGGGACGCGAACGCGTGCACCAGCCACGACAGCACCACCGCGCCGATGACCGGGCCCAGGATCGACACCCCGCCGAGGACCGCGGCCGCGACGTGGTTGACCGCGCTGAACGGGCTGAACGAGTCCGGGTGGGCGTTGCCGAGCTGGTTGACCAGTACCAGTCCGGCCAGTCCGGCGACGCCGGCCGCGGTGACGAACGAGGCCGTCTTGTACGCCCACGGGCGCAGCCCGAGGCTCGCCGCGAGCGGCTCGTTCTCGTCGATGGCGGCGAAGTGGCGCCGCCACCGCAGGGTCACCACGCCCGCCACGGCGACGCCGGCCAGGCCGACGATGGCGGAGAAGCGCAGCAGCGGGCCGCCCGCGCCGAGGGTCTCGGCGCCGAGGGTCGCCGGCGGGATGCCGGAGATGCCGCTGGTACCGCCGAGCGGCTTGTCCGCGATGACGACGATGAGCACCACGACCTGGGCGAGCACGAACGTGACGAGCGCGAAGTAGGTACCGCGCAGCCGCAGCAGCAGGGCGCCGAGCGGCAGCGCCAGCGCCGCGGGTACCAGGAAGCACAGCGCCAGCAGCGCGACGGCGTTCGTGGTCAGGTGGGTGGCCGCGAGCGCCAGCGTGTACCCGCCGACCGCCATGAAGGCCGGCGACGCGAACGACAGCAGGTTGACCCGCAGCAGTAGCCAGACGTGGAGCGTGGCCAGTAGCGAGACCACGATGGTCGGTACGAAGGACAGCAGGAACGGGTCGGCGGTCACCTTGGGTACCACGAAGCTCGCGGCGACCAGCGCGAAGGCCAGGACCGGCGCGGCCAGCAGCCGCAGGGCGTGGCGGTTCCCGGGTGGGCGCAGGACCCCGTCGGTGCTCGGCGGCCTAGACATGGGCGGCCTTCGCGCCGAACAGGCCGGTCGGCCGCACGACGAGCAGGACCAGCACCGCGGTGAACAGCATCAGCGGCGCCCACGAGCCGCCGATGTAGAACCCGACGAAGGACTCGACGAGACCCACCAGGATGGAGGCGATCACCGCACCGGGCAGGCTGCCGAGGCCGCCGAGGATGACGGCCAGGAACGAGATCATCAGTACGTGCTCCCCGACGAACGGCGCCAGCGAGAAGATCGGTGTGACCAGTGCGCCGGTCAGCCCCGCCAGGCCGGTGGCGAGCCCGAACGCCAGCGGGAACAGGACCTTGGGGCGTATGCCCTGGGCCAGCGCGATGGTGCGGTCGTCGGCCAGGGCGCGCAGCGCGTTGCCCAGCCGGGTGCGGTACAGCAGCAGGTAGACGCCGGCGATCGCCGCGGCCGAGACCACGATGATCATCAACCGGGCGGTGGGGAT
Source organism: Planosporangium mesophilum (assembly GCF_016863255.1). Taxonomy (GTDB): domain Bacteria; phylum Actinomycetota; class Actinomycetes; order Mycobacteriales; family Micromonosporaceae; genus Planosporangium; species Planosporangium mesophilum. Next base: position 88,186 of record NZ_BOON01000040.1, on the reverse strand, counting down.
GTACACCCCGCCGGCCCGCAGCGTCCCGGTCAGCGGTGCCGGGAAGTCCACCGATCTCGGGCCGAATATCGCCAGCAGTGATGCGCCGACGACGAGGCTGAGACCGAGCGTCAGAACGATGGTGGCCAGATGGTCATCGATCCGACGCTCGATCACAACCAGTTCGAAGACGTAGCCGAGCGCGGCGGTCATGAGGACTGCGGCGACGACCGCCAGGGCGTACGGCAACCCGAGCGTCTTGTCCACCAGGTAGGCGACGTAGCCGCCCAGGGCGTAGAACGCGCCGTGGGCGAAGTTCATCACGCCGAGGATGCCGAAAATCAGTGAGAAGCCCAGCGCCATCAGCGCGTACTGCGCACCGAGCGTCAGCCCGTTGACGAACGCCTGCAGAAATCCGTTCATGACCGCCTCCTCCTCAGCTCACTCGGCCGACAGCGTCTTGAACACGGACGGCTGAGCGTCCTTGATGACGCCGATCGAGAAGGGCCACGACATCTCCTGGTTGACCCCGAACTGCTGCTGGCCGGTCCAGACGCCCTGGCCGAGCGTGGTGTCCTTCAGGTCGTCGGCGCGCAGCGCCTCGGCCACCTTGGCGGTGTCGTCGATGGTGCCGGCCTTGGAGATGGCCCGCAGCAGCGCTCGGCCGCCGGGGACCCAGCCCAGCGAAATACCGGTCGCCTTGATCCCGGCGACCGCCTCGTACTCCTTCGCCAGCGCGGCGATCTTCGGGTCGGTCAGGTCGACCGGCGAGTAGTAGAAGAAGTTCTTCATCGCCTCGATGCCCGCGACGCGGGTGATCTCGTTGGTGCTCTCGCCGCCGAGCCGGGCGAAGCTGCCCTGGTAGCCGGCCTGCCGGAGCTGCTTGATCATCGTGCCGACGTCGCCGGCCGGCGACGAGGCGAAGTCGATGACGTCGGCCCTGGTGGCCATCAGCCGGGAGACGATCGGGGCGAAGTCCTGGGTGCCGCGCTGGTACGTGTCGCGCTTGACCGGGATGCCCTGCTCGGAGAACTTCTTTTCGTTGATGACGGCGATGTCGTTGCCGCTCTGGTCGTTCGGGGCGATGACCGCGGCCGAGGTGAAGCCGAACCGGGTCCTGGCCTCCTTGATGATCGGCCCGGACCAGACGAACGGCCCCGGTCCGATGTGGAACACCAGCGGGTACTTCTTCTCCAGGGCGTCGAGCCCGAAGCCGTTGGCGAGCAGCAGCATCTTGCTGCGGTCGGCGACCGGCTTCATGCCGGTGACCTCGGTGGCGCCCAGCGGGCCGATCACGAACTTCACGCCCTTGGAGGCGAAGTCGTTCGCGCCGTTCGCCGCGCCGGCGCTGGTGTAGCCGGTGTCGTAGCTGACCACCTTGACCTGGCAGGTCTTGTTGCCGACCTTGACGCCGCCGGCCTTGTTCGCCTCCTCGGCGACGAACTTGGTGCTGCCCTCCATGGACAGGCCGAAATCGGCCGCCGGACCGGTCAGCGGGCCGAGGGTACCGATCTGGAGCACGCACTTTCCGCCCGCGTCCCCGCTGCCGCCACCGCCCGTGGCGTCGGCGCCGCAGCCCGCGAGTCCGATCAGAAGAGCTGCGCCAACAATCGGCGCAATCTTCGCATTTCTCCTTGATAACGGCATGCTTCCTCCAGCTGTGGGGGTGTTGGGGCTCGGAACGGTGGATCGATCAGTACCGAGGACGGTCGGGGCCGGTTACCGGCCCCGCCACTTCGGCGCCCGCTTCTCGACGAAGGCGCGCACGCCCTCCTCACGGTCTTCACTCAGGTACGGGTTGGGGCCGGCGTTGAGGCGCAGCGCGGCGTGGACCGACAGCTCCCAGCCCTTGGTCGTCATCTCCTTGTAGCGGCGCAGGGTCAGCGGCGCGTTGGCCACGATCGAGCGGACGAACGCCTCACTCTCGTCGCGCAGCTTCTCCCGGGGGACGACGCGGTTGTACAGGCCCCATTTCAGGGCCTCGTCCGGCTGCAGCGGGTCGCCGGTGTACAGCATCTCCAGCGCGATCGGCCGCGGCACCAACCGCGGCAGCAGCACCGTGGCCAGGTTGGCGCCCATACCCCGCTTCGCCTCCGGCAGCCCGATGTAGGCATGGTCGGCGGCGATGCGCAGGTCGCAGGCGAGCGCGAGCTCGCACCCGCCGGCCAGCACCGGGCCGTTGAGGGCGGCGACGACCGGCTTGTACGTCTCCAGGACGACCTCGAACAGGTTGCGCCCCGGCCCGGTCATCGGCATCGGGAACCGCTTGCCCTCCCGGGCGCGCTCGTCGAGCTCCTTCAGGTCGGCGCCGGCACAGAAGGCCTTGTCCCCCGCACCGGTGAGAAGGACCGCCCAGACGTCGTCGTCGGCGGCGACCTCGCAGAAGACGTCGGTCAGCTCGCTCATCACACCGATGCTCAGGGCGTTACGTCGCTCCGGCCGGTTGATCGTCACGTATGCGACGTGTTCGTCCACCGTGAACAGGACATCTTCTGACATGCGTGCGGGCACCTCCGTGGGAGTGACAGACCCCGCCGTGCGACATCTCATTGTGAGACTCGCAACTGGAGTGTCGTTCGACACACCTTGGCAACACGCATCTGACCGTGCAAGGCTGCGTTCCGTTATGCGGACCACACAGTCATCACTTCTTCGCGCACTGCATCTGCTCGACGCATTTCGCCCAGGCGTGGACGAACTCACCCTGGGCGATCTGGCGCGCCACACCGGGGTACCGAAGACCACGGCGCACCGGATGGTCGCCGACCTCGTCGAGTGGGGCGCCCTCGAGCGGACACCGACCGGGCTCCGGCTCGGCATGCGCCTGTTCGAACTCGGTCATCTGGTGCCGGCGCAGCGCGGTCTGCGCGACCTCGCCCTGCCCTACCTGGAGGACCTCTACGAGACCACGCACCAGACCGTCAACCTGGCCGTTCGCCACGGCAACGAAATCGTGTACGTGGAAAAGTTGGTCAGCCGGGGTCGCCTGGTACCCCACTCCCGTACCGGCGGACGCCTGCCCCTGCACTGCACCGCGCTGGGCAAGGCGATCCTGGCGTTCTCCCCGCCGCACGTCGTGGACGAGGTGATCGCGGCCGGGCTGCGGCCGATCACGTCGAAGAGCATCACCGACGCGGCGCGCCTGCTCAGCGACCTGGCCGCGATCCGCGAGCGCAGGGTCGCCTTCGACGTCGAGGAGTCCCGGCTGGGCATGTTCTGCGCGGCCAGCCCGCTGGTCAACGCGAAGCGGGTCCCCGTCGGCGCCCTGTCGATCACCGGTATGGACAGCATGAGCACCGCGCGCCGGTTCGCCCCCGCGGTCCTGACCGCGGCGCTGTCGCTGTCCCGGCGCCTGGACGCCTGACCCGTCCGGGTGACCGGCCGGCCCCGGCCGTTCCACCATGCGGACCGGCACCTCGCGTCGCGCGCCCGGCCAGCCGTAGCTTTAGCGTGCACCCGTCAGCTTTACCGTGACCCCGCCCGACGCGCTCGAGAGGACACCACCAGATGCGACTGATGCGGATCGGCGCCGCCGGAGCGGAGCGCCCCGTCGTCTGCGACGACGACGGCAACGCCTACGACCTCTCCTCCATCACGACCGACATCGACGGCGCCTTCCTCGGTGCCGACGGCGTGGAGCGGGCCCGCGCCGCGCTCGCCGGCGGCGCCCTCCCCCGCGTGGACCTCGCCGGCCAGCGGATCGGCGCCCCGGTCGCCCGCCCGGGCGCGGTGATCTGTATCGGACAGAACTACGCCGCGCACGCCGCGGAGAGCGGCTCCGAGCCGCCCACGGTACCCATCATCTTCTTCAAGACTCCGAACACCGTGGTCGGCCCGTACGACGACGTCCGCATCCCCCGCGGCTCGAGCAAGACGGACTGGGAGGTGGAGCTGGCGGTCGTCATCGGCCGTACCGCCCGCTACCTGGACAGCCACGCCGACGCGGACGCCTGCATCGCCGGGTACGCGGTCAGCAACGACGTCTCCGAGCGGGACTTCCAGATGGCCCAGTCGGGCGGACAGTGGTCGAAGGGCAAGTGCTGCGAGACGTTCAACCCGCTCGGCCCCTGGCTGGTACCTGCCGCCGACGTGGCCGACCCGCAGGCGCTGGACCTGTCGTCGCGGGTCAACGGCGAGCAGCGGCAGAACTCGAACACCAAGGACATGATCTTCGGGGTCCGCGAGCTGGTCTGGCACCTGAGCCAGTACCTGGTGCTCGAGCCCGGGGACGTCATCAACACCGGTACCCCGCAGGGCGTCGCGCTGTCCGGACGGTTCCCGTACCTGGCCGCCGGCGACGTCATGGAGCTGGAGATCAGCGGCCTCGGGCGGCAGCGGCAGCGGCTCGTCAACGCCTGAGCGGCTCGAGGACAGGCCACCGCTACCGGTACCCCCGGCGGTAGCGGTGGCCGATGCGGAGCGACGCGCGCCGCGTGCGGAGCGGAGGGCACTTCGCGGTCTGCTTTGCTCTGCTCCCGGATAGGCAACAGGGTCCGCTCCAGCATCCCGCCCGGCAGAAACACGCGGAATCGACGTTGGCTGATTGGTACGGTCCGCCGATGAGGATCGCGTGCGTCACGACGACCGCCATGCTGGCCATCGCCCTCGGCGGCGGCACCGCGGCGGCCTCCGGCCCTCAGGTCCACTTCGGACCTCAGGGCCATCAGCGCCGCGTCTGCGTCGACACCCCGCTGCGGCTCACGTTCGACCGCCCGCCCCAGCTCGGTACGACCGGCGCGATCAGGGTCCACCTCGGCGACTCGACCGTGGTCGACAGCATCGACGTGGCCGATCCCGAATCGTCGAAGCGCACCATCGGCGGGGCGGTGTCGGACACCGGGCAGCCCCACCTCTTCACCTACCACCCGGTCGTGGTCAGCGGCGACACGGTCACCGTCCACCTGCACCAGCGGCTCGAGTATGGCGAGACGTACTACGTCACGATGGATCCCGGCATGGTCGCCGGCTTCCCCGGCGTACGGGACCCGTCCACCTGGCGGTTCACGACCAGGGCCGCTCCCCCGCCGGCCGGTGCCGCGCGGCTGACCGTCGCCGCTGACGGCTCGGGTGACTTCTGCACGGTGCAGGGCGCCGTCGACGCCGTACCGTTGGGCAACCAGCGACCGGTGCGGATCGACGTCCGCGCCGGTACCTACGACGAGATCGTGTACGTCCGCCCGGACCGGCCGCACATCACGGTCAGCGGGCAGGACCGCGACCGCACGGTGATCCGGTACGCCAACAACGACCGGCTCAACGGCGACTCCGCGCGCGCCTCGGGCGGCCCGGCCGACGTCTGCCCGCTGCGCGCCCTGCCAACGCCGGACCTGCACAACTGCTGGCGCGCGCTGGTCGGCGTGGACGCCCCCGACTTCACCCTGGAGAACATCACGCTGCGCAACACCACGCCGTACGGTGGTTCGCAGGCGGAGGCGTTCCGGGGCAACAACCAGCGCATCACGCTGAACCGGGTCACCCTGGAGAGCTACCAGGACACCCTGCGGCTGCAGGGCACCGGCTTCGTCACCGACAGCTTCATCCGGGGCGACGTCGACTTCGTCTGGGGTACCGGCTCGGTCCTCGTCCAGAACTCCACGCTGGAGTCGGCGCACGCCGGGTACGTCACGCAGGTCCGCAACGACGCGGAGCACCACGGCAACGTTTTCGTCCACAATCGACTGACCCGGGTGCCCGGCGTACCCGACGGCTCGGTCCACCTGGGGCGGATACAGACCAACCGGTTCCCGTACAGCCAGGCGGTGTACCTCGACACCGCGATGGACGCGCACATAGCCCCGGTGGGGTGGCAGATCACGCCCGACGACTGCGCCCAGGCGCCGAACCTTCAGGACTGGGAGTACGGCAGCACGGACCTCGCCGGCAGGCCGGTCGATACCGGTACCCGCCTGGCGTGCTCGCGCCAGGTGAGCGACACCGAGGCGGCGCGGTGGCGCGACCCCGGCTTCGTGCTCGGCGGCTGGGTGCCGACCACGGTCAACGCCACGCCGACCGGTGGGCGCGGGTACGCGGTGAGCTGGACCGCCGCCCCGGGCCACGCGCCGGCCGACCGTATCGCGGTCTGCCGCGTCGGCCTACCGGACGTGGCGTGCCGGCCCGGTGCGCCGACCGGCACCGCCGCGACGACGGGCACCGTCGCGCTGACACTACCGCCGCTGCCCGGCCGGTACGAGTTCCGCTACCTCACCGCCGCCGGTCAGCGGGCCGCCACCAGCAACGTCGTCACCGCCAGGTGACCAGGGCGTCCAGCGCCTCGACGCGGGAGCCGGACACCCACAGCGGGTTGATCTCCAGCGATTCGAGCCGGTCGCCCAGGCCTTCCGCGAGCCGCCCCACGCCGACGATCACATCGGCCAGCGCGTCCAGGTCGGCCGGCTCGACGCCGCGCGCGCCGCGAAGCAGCGGCGCTCCGCGCAGCTCGGCCAGTGCGCCGCGCACCTCGTCCCGGTCGACCGGGAGCAGGCGCAGCGCGGAGTCCCGCAGCACCTCGACCCAGATACCGCCGAGCCCGACCGCGAGGGTCAGCCCCCACGCCGGGTCCCGCACCACCCCGACCAGCAGCTCCACCCCGCCGGTGCGCTGCGGCTGCACGAGGGTACCGATGCCGGTCGCGCCGCGGGCGCGTAGCGCTGCGCGGACCTCCCGGTCGGCGCGGCGCACCTCGTCGGCGCTGCTCAGGTCGAGCCGGACGCCGTTGAGATCGCTCTTGTGGGCGAGCCCGTCGGCCACCGCCTTGAGCACCACCGGGTAGCCGAACTTCTCGGCCGCCTGAACCGCGGCCCCGGAGTCGGCGGCGAGTTCGGCGGGTACGACCGGTACGCCGTTGTCGGCCAGCAGCGCGGCGGCGCGGTGCTCGGCCCAGACGCCGATCGGTTCGCCGCTGATGACCGGAGTCGCGACCGCGGGTGGCCCGCCGACCGGCTCGGCCGGCGACCACCTGACCGCCGCGCCGATCGCCGACATGCCGTGCTCGATCCCGCCGACGACGTGCGGGAAGTCCGTGCGCCGCCGCACCGTACGGCCGAACTCGGTGACGTCGGTGAGCACGTTGCCGACCACGACCACCGGGCGGGGCGAGTTGCGGATCCGGGCGGCGGTCGCCTCGAACAGCGCGTACATCAGGGTGGCGTCCGCCGGCGGCACCCGGGGCAGGTCGTGCAGCAGCATGACCGTGTCGATGCCGGGGTCGTCGGCGACGATCTCCAGGGCCCGGCCGAGCAGGGTACGGTCCACGACCACGTACCCGGTGACGTCCAGCGGGTTGGCGACGGTCGCGAACTCCGGCAGGATCTCCTTGAGCCGCGCGGCCGTCTCCGGCGCGAACGGTGGCAGCGCCAGACCCTCGTCCTCGGCCCGGTCCGCGATGATCTCCGACGCGCCGCCGGACGGGGTGACCACGCCGAGCCGCCGTCCCGGTAGCGGACCGACCTCGCCCAGCAGCCCCGCGGTGACGATCAGGTCCTCCAGCGAGCGCACCCGGACCACGCCGAGCCGGCGGAACACGGCGTCGATCACGCCGTCGTCACCGACCAGCGCGCCGGTGTGGGCCTGCGCCGTGGACGAGGCGAGCGGGCTCGACCCGATCTTGAGCGCGACCACCGGCTTGCCTGCCGCCGTCGCGCGCCGGACCACCCTGGCGAACTCGGCCGGGTGCCGCACCGACTCCAGGAACAGCGCGATCGCCCTGGTCGCCGGGTCGTCGACGAGGTATTCGACCACGTCGGTCACGGAGACCGCCATCTCGTTGCCCATCGAGGTGAGCAGGCTGATGCCGATGTCGCGGGCCTGCGCGAAGGCGAGGATCGAGCTGGCCAGCGCCCCGCTCTGCAGGACCACCCCGACCGGGCCGGCCGCCAGCGGACCGGGGATCGGCAGCCCGTACGGCGTGACGTGGGCCGAGGCGTTGACGTACCCGTTGCCGTTCGGCCCCAGTACCGTCAGGCCGTCGCGCCGGGCGAACTCCGCCAGCTCCGCCTCGCGCTCCCGCCCCTGCGCGCCGGTCTCCGCGAAGCCCGCGGTGAGCACCACGTACCGGCGGATCCCCAGCTTGGCCCCCACCCGCAGCACGGGCAGCACCGCCTCGGTCGGCACCATCACGTACGCGAGGTCGACCGGGCCGGGGACCGCCGCCAGGCTCGGGTACGCGCGTTGGCCGTGGACCACCTCGGCACGCGGGTTGACCAGGTGTACCGGGCCGGGGAAGCCGCCCGCGCGCAGGTTGTTGAACGTGTTGACCGACCAGCCCGACTTGTCGGTGGCCCCGACGAGCGCGATGGAGCGGGGGTTGAACAGGGCACGCATCGCGTCGGGGTCGCTCACGCCTGCTCCACGAGCCGGAAGCAGGGCAGCTGCGGGCCGTCAGGGGTGAGCGTCGTCATCTCCAGCCGGACCCTGGCCCCGATGCGCACCTCCCCCGGCCGGGCGTCCACGATGCGGGTCATCATGCGTACGCCCTCGTCCAGGTCGACCAGGGCGACGGTGAACGGCGCCTGCGCCGCGAACTCGCCGAAGGCGCGATGCGCCACCGTGTACGAGTAGACGGTCCCGGTACCGGCGGCGCGGATCCAGATCGGCTCACCGTCGAAGCAGTGCGGGCAGACCGCACGCGGGTAGAACACCGCCTTCTCGCACGCCGGGCAGCGCTGGATGCGCAGCTCACCGGTGGCGATGCCGTCCCAGAAGGGCTTCGTCTCGGCGTCGGGTACGACCACGGTTTCAGCCCCTTCCCAGGACCACGGTCGAGGTCGAGGAGAGCACCCCGCCGGTACCGTGCACCAGGGCCAGCTCCGCACCGGGGACCTGGCGGCGGGGGTCGGTGGCGGCGTAGTCGCCGCGCAGCTGCCTGGCGGCCTCGATCAGCAGGAAGATGCCGTACATGCCGGGGTGGGTGTAGGACAGGCCGCCGCCGTTGGTGTTCATCGGCAGCGCACCGCCCGGGGCGGTACGGCCACCGCCGACGAGCTCGCCGGCCTCGCCCGGCTTGCAGAAACCGAGCGACTCCAACGTCAGCAGGACGGTGATGGTGAACGAGTCGTAGATCTCCAGGACGTCGATGTCGTCGTGGGTGACGCCGGCCATCCCCAGGGCCGCCGGCCCCGACCTGGCCGCGCCGGTCACGGTCAGGTCCGGCATGTTGGCGATCGTGTGGTGGGTCGTACTCTCCCCGTGGCCGAGCACGACCACCGGCCGGGTCGCCACGTCGGCCCAGCGGTCGGAGGCGGCGACCACCACCGCGCCGCCGCCGTCGGTCACCAGGCAACAGTCCAGTTTGTGCAGTGGCTCGCAGATCATCGGCGAGGCGAGGACGTCGTCGACGGTGAGCGGGTCGCGGTGATAGGCGTTCGGGTTGAGCCGGGCCCACTCCCTGGTGTTCACCGCGACCTCGGCCAACTGCTCGCTCGTCACCCCGTACTGGTGCAGGTACCGGTTGGCGGCCAGGGCATACGCCCCGACCGGCAGCGGCAGCCCGTACGGCCGCTCGAACTGCTCGCCGAGGGTGGCGGGTCGGGGCGCGTTGCGGGTGCGGTCGCTGCGCTGGGTGCTGCCGTACGCGATCAGGGCGACGTCGATCCGCCCGGCCTCGATGGCGGCCGCGGCGTGCCCGAGGTGCGCCTCGAACGACGAGCCGCCGATGTTCGTACCGTCCAGGTACCGCGGCCGCAGGCCCAGGTACTCGGCGAGGGCCAGGGCCGGCGCCCACGACCAGCCGCCGGCGACGAACAGCGCGTCGACGTCGTCGCGGTCCAGGCCGGCCTCGGCCAGCGCGGCCCGGCTCGCGATCGCCTGCTGGGAGAGCACGGTGAGGTGCGGCGTCTTGCCGACCTCGGACTCCGCCACCCCGACGATGGCCGCCCGCCGCCGCGCGCTCACTCGCCGATCCCGCCGAGGCGGACGTGGCCCTTGAGCAGGTTGCGGGCGATCGTGCGGCGCTGGATCTCGTCGGTACCCTCGTAGATGCGCAGCAGCCGGAGTTCGCGGTACCAGCGTTCGATCGGCAGCTCCTTGGTGTAGCCCATCCCGCCGTGGATCTGGAGCACCCGGTCCACCACGTGGTTGGCCATCACCGCGCCGTGCAGCTTGGCGATGGACGAGGCGTGCCGGGCGTCCATCCCCTGCTGTACCCGCCACGCGGCGTACAGCGTGAGCCACTTGGTGGACTCGATCTCGACCTGCGAGTCCGCGATCTGCCACTGGATCGCCTGGTAGTCGGCGATCGGGTGGCCCATCGACTTTCGGATCGTGGCGTAGTCGATCGCCATCTGCAGCATCCGCTCGGCGGAGCCGATGGCGCGGGCCGGGATCATGAACCGACCCTGGCCGATCCAGCGCATCGCCAGCGGGAATCCCTTGCCGACCTCGCCGAGCACCTGGGAGTCCGGTACCCGTACGTCGTCGAAGACCAGCGACGCCGGGCCCCACTGTCCCATCGTCGGGATCGGCTCGGACTTCCAGCCCATGTCCCGGTCGACCAGGAAGCACGTGACGCCACCGTCGGCGCCTCTGGTCGGGTCGGTGACGGCGAAGACCATCACGAAGTCGGCCTCGTTGCCGCCGGTGATGAACGTCTTCTCGCCGTTGATGACCCAGTCGCCGCCGTCGCGGACGGCGCGGGTACGGATGTTGCGCGCGTCCGAGCCCGCGCCCGGTTCGGTGATGGCGAAGCAGGAGCGCCGCTCGCCCTCGATGGTCGGGATGAGGTAGCGCTGCTTCTGGTCCTCATCGCACTCGTACAGGATGACGTCCGCGTATCCGCCGAAGCTGAACGGGACGAAGGTGCGCCCGGTCTCCATGGCCACGATCGCCGACATGACCGCGCCGAGGTTCATCCCGCCGTACTCCTCGGGGGTGTTGACGCCCCAGAATCCGGCCTTGCGCGCCTTGCTCCGCAGGTCTGCCAGGACGCCCGGCTCGATCGCCGGGGCGCCGGCCCGCTCGTTGCGCAGCACCTCCGCTTCGAGCGGCATCACCTCCCTGGTGATGAAGGACCGGACGGTGTCGCGGATCTGCCGTTCTTCGTCGCTGAGGGAGAAGTCGACCACCGGCGGACGTCCTTTCAGCCAGGTCACCAGGACTGAAGAGGTTTTCTAGAACCCCGCTCTAGGAATGGGTCCAGCGTGCTCCGGCCGGGACGAGGTGTCAAGGGTCCTCGATACCGGCTGGATCGGCACGACCTCCCGCGGCGGGCCCGCCTGGTCCGAGACCGGACCTGCCAGCGGCCGACAGCGAACGGATTCTAAAATCACGTTCGACAATCGGCTGCGACGACGGACCGTATCGGGTCACCGCGCGACGCCGTCGCCCATTCCGGACACACGGACGAGAAGGTCCCATGGCACGCAGGACGACCGGCAGGTCGGGCAGCAACGCCTGGCAGTGGAGCCGTACCGCCGAGACCCGTCGGGTGCTGCTCCAGACGGCTCGCGAGGTGTTCGGCGAGAAGGGCTTCGCCGAGGCCAGCGTGGCCGACGTGGTGGAGCGCGCCGGCTCCAGCGTCGGCAGCCTGTACCACCACTTCGGCGGCAAGACCGAGCTGTTCCTCGCCCTGTGGGAGGACCACCAGGCCACCCAGGAGCAGAACGCGATGAGCGCGGTGTCCAAGGCCCGCAACGGTGGCGAGACGGACCCGCTCACCCTGTTCATCCTCGGCGCGCAGGCCTTCCTGGAAGGCTCGTGGCAGCGCCGCGACCTGGTACGCCTGTTCATGGACGGCGACGGGCCGCCCGGATTCGAGCTGATGCGCCGGACCAGGGGTCGCGAGTGGGTCCGGCAGAACGCGGTCCTGCTCGGCGCGGGTACCGACCCGGTCGACCGGGTCACCGTCGCCGTGCTCACCACGGTGATCGGCGAGGCCGGGCGGGAGATCGCCACCTGCTCGACCAAGCGCGAGGCGAACAAGATAGCGGAGGCGGCGATCCGGCTGATCCGGCGGCTCGACCCGCTCCGCGACGACATGTGAAGAGTGGACGGAGAGGAACCTAGGGTGGCCCAGACCGAACTGCGGGAAGCCTTTTTCACCCCCTCGGGCGAGGAACTGGTACCGGCGCCGCACGCCCGCGGCCCGTGGGCGGCGAACATGCTGCACGGCCGGCTGCTCGGCGGGCTGCTGGCGCGAGCCGTCGAGCGCGAGCACACCGAGCCCTCGCTGCACGTCACCCGGCTCACCGTCGACCTGTTCCGCAACACCCCGCTGGTACCGGTACGGGTGGAGACCACCAGGGTCCGCGACGGCCGCCGGATCCGGGTCGTCGACGCGACGGTCCTGACCGCCGACGGCCCGGTGGCCCGCGCCAGTGCCGTGCTGCTGCGCCGCAGCGAGCAGCCGGCCGGAGAGGTGCCGACCACTCCGGCCTGGGACGCCCGGAACCCGGACCAGCTCGGCCCGTCGCCGTGGGCCAACGGGTCGGGCTGGCGTACGCCCTGGGACACCTGGCTGCTGGACGACGACGGCGTGCCGACCGACCGGTGGCTGAACACCGCCCGCCGGCGGGTCTGGCTGCGCGAGACGCACGAACTGGTGGCGGGTGAGCCCATCTCGCCGCTCGTGCGGGTGGCCCTGGCCGGCGACTTCGCCAGCCCGCTGGCCCACTTCGGGGACGCCGGCCTGCAGTTCATCAACGGCGACTACACGTTGACGCTGAGCCGCCTGCCGCTCTCCGACGCGATCGGCGTGGAGTCCGACGGCCACCTCAGCGACGACGGCATCGCGGTCGGCCACTGCATCATGCACGACACCAGCGGCCCGATCGGGTACTGCGCGGTGACCGCGGTCGCCAACCCGAACAGCCTGACCGGGCGGTCCTGACGCGCCTGCCGATCAGTTGACCTTGCGCTCGCGGTCGGCCCAGTACGGCTCGCGAAGCCGGTACTTCTGGATCTTGCCGGTGGCCGTGCGGGGCAAGGCGTCGAGGAACTCCACCCGCTTGGGACATTTGTAACCGGCGAGGTAGCCCCGGCAGTGGGTGATGACCTCGTCCGCGGTGAGCGGACTGCCGTCGGTCACCACCAGCGCGGTGACCAGCTCGCCCCACTTGTCGTCGGGAACGCCGATCACGGCGGCCTCCCGGACCGCCGGGTGGGAGTTGAGGGCGTCCTCGACCTCGATCGAGGACACGTTCTCACCGCCGGTGATGATGACGTCCTTCTTCCGGTCGGAGATCGTCAGGTACCCGTCGGTGAACGTGCCCCCGTCGCCGGTGTGGAACCAGTTGCCGGCCTGCACCCGGGCGGTCTCCTCGGGGTTGTCCCAGTAACCGTCAAGGTTGGTGTTGGAGCGGGCCAGCACCTCCCCGTCGGTGTCGATACTGATCCGCGTGCCGAGCGCGGGCGCACCGGCCCGGCCGAGGAGGCGGGCCTGCTCGTGCGGGTCGAGGTCGGCCCACTCGGCGCGCATGCGGTTGACGGTCAGCAGCGGTGAGGTCTCGGTCAGGCCGTAGATCTGGATGAACTCCCAGCCCAGTTCGGCGCGGACCCGCTCGATGGTCCGGGTGGGCGGCGGCGCGCCTGCCACCACGATCCGTACCCGGTCCCGACCGGGGATCTCCCCGTCCCACGTCGCGGCGGCGTCCAGCACGGCCGTGACGACCGCGGGCGCGGCACACAGGATGGTGACACCGTGCTCGTCGATGCGGCGCAGGATCTCGGCGCCGTCGATCTTACGAAGCACGATGTGCCGGCCGCCGAGACCGGTCACCGCGTAGGGCATGCCCCAGCCGTTGGCGTGGAACATCGGCAGGGTGTGCAGGAGCACGTCGTTGTCGGACAGGGTGGTGTGCAACCCGAACGTGACTGCGTTCATCCACAGGTTGCGATGGGTCAGCTGCACGCCCTTCGGGCGGGCCGTGGTGCCGGAGGTGTAGTTCAGCGTCGCGGTGGTGGACTCGTCACCCTCCCAGGGCGCGGGGTCGGCCGTGCTGCCGAAGACCTCGTCGTCGTCCTCGCCCAGCACGAAGACGTGCTGGGCGGTGACCGTGTCCAGCAGGTGCCTCAGCTCCGGGTCGACGAGGAGGACCTCGGCGCCGGAGTGCTCGACGATGTACCTGACCTCGGCGGGAGACAGCCGGAAGTTGACCGGGACCAGGACGCGTCCCCAGCCGGAGACGCCGAAGAACGACACGAGCAGGCGGGCGGCGTTGTGGGACACGATCGCGACCCGCCCACCGACCGGTACGCCCAGCGCGTCGAGGCCGGCAGCCTGGGCCCGGGCCAGCCGCGCGACGTCGCGGTAGGTCAGGGATCCCCACGACGGGGCGGGCTGGTCGGGCTCGTCGACGACCGCGACGCGGTCGGGGTACACCAGCTCCGCGCGGTCCAGAAAATCGCGTACGCCCAGATCGAAGAACACGTGGCGATCCTTTCGCTCGCTGAACTGGCCCGATCATGACCGGTCAGCGACCCGCTGGCTACCCCCTTACACGGCGGACGCCTTCGAACGGATCGTCGGCGGGTTCCCCGCGCCGCCCCGGCGGGGGCGACCAGCGGGCGCCGGCGGTGAGCGAGCCGGCTCACGCCTCGCGTCGTACCGCCGCAAAGGTGGCGTGAACGGCCGCCCCTCCGGCTTCCAGCGCGGCCGCGAGCACCTGCCCGTCTCTGGCCAGGCGGCCGACGCGCGGAGAAGCGGCGTCGGGGCGGATGGACATGACCGCGGGATCACCGGCCCCGAGGTCGTAGCCGGCGAGCAGCTCGTCGTCTGCCGCCAACCGCGCGGCCCGGCCGAGGAAGGCCTCCCGGAAGGCGACGGTGTGCCGGCGGAGCGCGGTACGCGCGATGAGCGGCGCCAGTCGTGACGGCCGGGCCGTGTCCGTGTGACGCCGGGAGCGGAGTACCAGGACATGGGTGGCGCCCTGGGCGAGGGCCATCCGGAACGGGACGGACTCCGACACGCCGGCGTCGTAGAACCGCCGGCCACCGAGCTGCACCGCGGGCCCGGCGAGAAGGGGAAGCGCGGCACTCGCCCGCATCGCCAGACGAAGATCTGCCTCGTCCCGGACGAGGGGACGAAGGTCGGTGGACTCACCGGTGGCGACGTCGGTGGCGAGCGGGTGGAACTCGACCGGATTGGCCAGCACCGACGCGAAGTCCAGCGGCGACACGGTCTGGTAGACGACCTCGACCAGCGTCTCCACGTCGACAATCGGCCGTCCCCGCATCAGATTGCCGGTACGGATCAGGGTGTCCGCGAAGGTGGGGTCGGCCCAGCGCCGCAGGAGATCGGGGTTGGAACTCAGCAGCCACGCGCCGTTGATGGCACCCGCCGACGCGCCGTAGACCGCGTCGAAGCTGGTCACCAGGCCGAGCTCATGCAGCGCCAGCGCCATGCCGCCGGACACCGTGCCCCGCATGCCACCGCCTTCGATGGCCAGCGCGACGCGACACCCGTCGGTACGCGAGCCTGGGACACTCCCGGTCGCGGCCCGCTGGAGGAGAACACGGATGACGTCGTGCGGGGCACTGGTCTCAACAGTCATGGTTTTCCCATCCTGGATCCCGTCGGCCGGCCCCGGCAGCGGCCCGGCGATCACAGTGGCGCCCGCCACAGCGCGGGGTCGCGAACCGAACACCCGACCGGCCGGTAGCCGACTACTGTCCACGCCGTGGAGCCCGTTACGCACCGGCCCGCGGCGCGCGTGATCTGCGCTCGCATGTCGTATACAGGTCGTATACGATACGGGGATGGGGTACGTGTGGGCTCTGGTGTCGCTCGCCCGGCTCAAGGGCATCGAGCCGCACGAGGTGATGCAGGCGCTCACGACGGGCCGGCCGTGGCCGCGGTCGGCCTCCGGCCCGGGTGGGATCCCGGTGCTGACGATCTGGGGCCGCAGCCAGGCCGGGCGGCACCTGATCGTCGCCGTGCGCCACGTCGGCGCGTTCGAGTGGCAAATCCTCGGCGCCCGGCAGATGCGGCCTGGCGAGGCTGACGAGTACGACCGTTGGGAGGCACAGCAATGAATAGCATGGACAGAGAGGGCCTGCCCGGCGGCGACGAGTACGCCGAGGCGGTCGGCGACTGGCTCGACGGCGTTGACCTGGCCGGATCCACGACCGAACCATCCGAGCCGGTGGCGCTGCCGCCAGCCGACGCCCCGGTGAGCGTGGTCCGTCCGGTTCGGCTGCCCTACGAGGTCCACGAGATGGTCAAAGCCTTGGCGCAGGCCCGCGGCGTGACAATGTCCGATTTGATCCGCGAGTGGGTCCAGGCCGGCCTGGCCGCCGCCGGCACGGTCCCCGATCCGGTCACCGAGCTGCGCCGGGGATTGGACTCCGCCCAGCGCGCTCTCGACCAGCTCGCCGCCCGCGGCGTGCGCGACGCCGCCTGACCGGCCGGGCGTAGTACGGGGGCGTTCCACGGCACGCAATGATGCGGCGGATCACGCCGGTCGCACCACGGCCCGACCCCGGTCGATGACGACCGTGCCGTCGTCCTTCGTCGTCCGGAACCGTGCGCTCTCCCCGTCGAGCCACATCGAGACGGTCAGCGCCTCACCCGGGAACACCGGGCTGCTGAACCGCCCGGACATCGCCGCGAACCGGGCCGGGTCACCTGCCGCGAGCGCGTGCAGCAGGCCCCGACCCGTGACGCCGTACGTACACAGCCCGTGCAGGATCGGCCGGGGGAAACCGGCGCGGGCCGCGAAGGCCGGATCCGAGTGCAGCGGGTTGCGGTCACCGCAGAGCCGGTACAGCAGGGCCTGCTCCGGGCGGGTCGGGTAGGTGACCCGGTGGTCGGGCTCGCGGTTCGGCACGGGCCACTCGTCGCGCGGCCCCCGGTCGCCGCCGAACCCGCCCTCGCCGCGGATGAAGATCGAGCCGCGCGAGGTGATCATGCGCTCACCGGTAGCGGGGTCGACCGCGACCGTCTCACTGACCACCAACGCGCCGGAGCCCTTGTCGTAGATGCCGACGATTTTCGACGTGGAGCGTACCCGGCCCTCGGCCGGCAACGGCCGGTGCAGTTCGAACGACTGCTCCGCGTGTACCAGCATCGCCGGGTTCACGTCGCCGAGGCGCCGGCCACCGGGCGCCCACGCGGCCAGCACCGCGTAGGTCGGCAGCACCCGCTGGGGTACACCCTGCGAGTTCTCGGTGGTGAACTCCAGCTCCCGCAGCGGGTCGCCCTGCCCGGCGCCGACCGCCACCGCGTACAGCAGCGTGTCCGCCGACGTCCACGACCGCTCGTACGGTTCGGACTCGACCCCGACGACGGTGTGGTCGAGCGGCATCTCAGGCCCCTTCCCCGAGCTGGTCGGTTCTAGAACCGCCTTCTAAAAAGGATCGACACGGCATCCATCGCCGTCAACCCTTCCGCCCGACGCATCGACGGAATACGGTTCTGATACCGCGGAGGGGAGGCATCGATGAAGCCGCTCGCCGGGAAGGTCGCCGTCGTCACGGGCGCGAGCCGTGGCATCGGCGCCGAGGTGGCACGCAGGTTCGCCGCCGAGGGCGCGGCGGTCGCGGTGGCCGCCCGTACGGTGAGCCCCGGCCAGTCCCCGCTGGACGGCACGATCGGTGAGACGGCGGCGGCGATCGAGGCGGCCGGCGGCACGGTGTACACCGGCGGTGATGGCCGAGGCGGCCCTCGCGCTGTGCACCCGCCCCGCCGCCGAGCTGACCGGGCGCATCGCGTACTCGCAGGACCTGCTCGCCGAGCTGGGCCTGCCGCTACCCACCGGATGACGGGAGGACGACGTGCGAGGTCTGGTACTGCGCGAGATCGGCGTACCGCTGGAGCTGTCGGACGGGCTGGAACTCACGCCGCCCGGTCCGGGCGAGGTACGGGTCCGCCTGCGCGCGGTGGGGGTCTGCCACTCGGATCTGTCGCTGTGCAACGGCACCCTGCCTCAGCCGACGCCGCTGGTGCCGGGGCACGAGGGCGCGGGCGAGGTGGTCGCGGTCGGCGAGGGGGTCATCCGGCCGCAGGTGGGCGACCACGTCGTCCTCTCCTGGATTCCCCCGTGCGGTAGCTGCTTCTTCTGCCTCGGCGGCCAGCCGAACCTGTGCCCGTACAACTGGCAGACCAACCCGCGGCCGGTCCTGAGCCTGGAGGGCGAGCCGGTCAACTCGGCACTCGGTACCGGCGCGTTCGCCGAGGAGACGGTCGTCCCCGCGGCCGCCGCCGTCCCGATCCCCGTTGACGTCCCGTTCGAGATTGCCGCCCTGGTCGGGTGTGGGGTGCTCACCGGCGTCGGCGCCGTGCTCAACACGGCCAGGGTGCGCCCCGGCGAGTCGGTCGTGGTGATCGGCTGCGGCGGGGTCGGCGTGAACGTCCTGCAGGGCGCGCGGCTGGCCGGCGCCACCCCGATCCTCGCGGTGGACCAGCTACCTGGGAAGCTGGCCGGCGCGACCGGGTTCGGCGCCACCCACACCGCCACCCCCGACCAGATCCCCGAGGCGATCGCCGAGCTCACCGGCGGCCTCGGCTTCGACAACGCCTTCGAGGTGGTCGGCCGGTCGGCCACCATCCGCCAGGCTTGGGACGCCACCCGGCGCGGCGGCACCACGGTCGTCGTCGGCGCCGGCAGCCTCACCGACGAGGTGCGGTTCAGCGCCGGCGAGCTGTTCCTGTCCGAGAAACGGCTGCTGGGCTCGCTGTACGGCTCGGCCGACGTGCGTACCGACTTCGCCCGGATGCTGCGGCTCTGGCAGGGCGGCCGGCTCGACCTCGAGAAGCTGATCAGCCGGACGATCGCCCTGGACGAGGTCGGCGAGGCGTTCGCCGCCATGGAGCGCGGCGAGGTGATCCGCAGCGTGATCAACCTCTAGTCGAGCCAGCGGGCTCGTTCTCGGTCAGCGATCCGCCCTGGCCAGATCGGCAGCTTGACGCAGCCCCGCTCCACTCGCTGCGGAAAGCTGCGGAAAAGCCCGGCGCTAGACCTGACGGGCGGGTATCCAGGCGCTTTGCTCTGCTCCCGGATAGGCATCGGCCGACCGTCCTGTTGCCTATCCGGGAGCAGAGCAAAGCGGACCGCGGAGTGCCCTCCGCTCCGCACGCTGCCTCGCCACGCGTCAGGGCCCGAACGGACCGACCCGCATGCGCACATGGGAAGCGCTAGGCGTCAAGGGTCGCCGGCACCCGGCCGATCGCGGCCACCGACTCCACGAAGAAGTAGATGATCCGGAAGAACGACAGCACCTCACCGCGCTCGAGGCGCAGTCTCCGGTACATGACGATCCGGCCGGTGTCCTCGCCTGCGAGCAGGTCGTGCCAGGTCTGGGCGTCGGCGGACAGGACGTACGTCGCCTCCGACGGGGTTGCGGTGACCGTCGCCGCCACGCAGTGTCCCCGCTCCCAGCGCAGCAGCAGGTAGTCGGTGTGGCCGTCGGGTTTACACCGGCCCAGTGCCCACGATTCGCCGTAGTCGGCGCGGGCCTGGTCGATCCAGCCCCAGTAGGTCTCCAGCTTGGTGGCGCGCAGTGCGTCGTCGGGACCGGCGTCCACCGCGCCCCGTACCGCCTCGGCCCAATCCGTACTGAAAAAGATCACGTCAGCCCCCCGCCAGTTCGGGCTCGATGCGCGCGACCATCTGCTGGAGGTCGGGTGGCAGGGCGATGCCCACGTCGTTCAGCTTCATGGAGAGCTGCCGGATCATCAGCCGCCGTACCTCCTCCGGCGACCAGCCCAGTGACTCCAGCGCGATCCGCCGGCTGGTCGCGCCGTTGATGGTCAGAATCGTGCGCAGCGTCTCGTGGATCTCGCGCAGCAGGCGCGGATCCTCGGCCACCGAGTCGCGCAGGAAGCGCATGCCGAACTGGACGTGCCTCGCCTCGTCGCGGCAGGTGGCGGTGAACCCGGCGTAGTAGCCGGGCAGGAAGCCCCGGTTGCGGCAGTACGTGAGGGTGATCTTCATGACCGACAGCGCGAGGACGCCCTCGATCCAGAGGAAGTACGTGGTGCCGTAGCGGACCCTGGACACCGGGTCCTCCGGGTCGCGGCGCAGTTCGTCGGCGAGGTACGCCAGCAGCCCGAACGGGCCGACGAACGTCTCGGAGACGTGGTGGAACGAAGCGTCCAGCACCTCCTGTACCGACTCCCCCGGCAGGCCGACCACCTCGCGGTAGAACCGGTCGAAGAAGATCGTGTGCCGCGCCTCGTCCTCGATCTGGCTGGACATGAAGATCTTGGACTCCTCGCTACCACCCAGCATGAACACCGGCAGCTCGACCTCGACCTGCCGCTCGCCGTGGTGGAAGCCCGAGGAGATCGCCACGAACGCGTCCCGCTCGGACTGGGTCATGGCGGTGTTCCAGTCCCGGATGTCCTGGCTGAAGTCCAGCTCGTAGACGTCCCACCGTTGTCGCAGGTAGCGGCGGTACAGGTCCAGATAGTCGGGCAGCCGCTTGAGGTCGGCGTGGACGTAGTCGATCACGTCGTCGATGTCGAGGTCACGGATCTGGGCCAGGTCGGACTTCTCGACCCCGGCCAGTACCTCCTGGTCCATCGTCATCCCTCCACACGTCACTCATTCGGCGCTGCCGACGGCGGCCGCCGGCTTCCACTCCGTCGCGGTCATCGGTCGCCGCCACGGCCCGCGGAAGAACAGCGAGGCCGGGATGTACAGCAGCAGGCAGACCAGCGAGGCGGCCAGCCAGGTCTGCCACCCACTCTCCTCGACCACCCTCGGCACCGCGAACAGGGCGACGACCGCCATCGCCCGGCTGAGGAAGCCGTACGCGCCCCAGGCGGTGCCCTGGAGCCGGGGGTCGACGTCCTCGGCGTTCTCGGAGAAGTTCGCCATCCACGGCCCGTACGCCACGGCCAGGGCGGTACCGAGCAGCGCGCCGGTGACCATCAGGTGCACCGCCGGTACGGCCGGCCGCCCCATCAGGATCACGAGGTAGCCCGTGATGGCCGCGGCCGCGGCGGTGCCGACCACGGAGATCGGCTTGCGCAGTTGCCACCGGTCGGAGATCCGGCCGACCGCGACCAGCGCGGCGAGGTCCAGTACCCAGAACGCGGTCATGATCTGTGAGGCCTGCGCGGCGCTGACGTGGAAGGTCTGTACGAGCATCGTCTGCCCGTACAGCGCCAGGGTCAGGTACAGGACCAGCCACAGCCCGATCCCGATCAGGTGGGCCCAGATGTGCCCGTGCGCGAACAGGTCGCGCACCCGGGCGGGGCGACTCGGGTCGGCGACGGCGAGGGTGCGGTGCTCGGTCTGCTGGATCCGCGCCCGCAACTGGGGCGACAGGTCCGCGATGTTGAACGCGATGATGATCGAGACGACCAGCGAGATCGTGCCCATGATGACGAACTGCGACCGCCATGAGTCATTGAGCAGCGGCAGGGTGGCGCCGGCGATCGCGGCGGCGAGGAAGTTCGCGCCGACCGGCCCCCAGGTCCAGAAGCCGAAGGCCTGGGCCCGGCCCATCCGGGGCGAGAAGTCGCGGACCAGGGGCGCGGTGCCGGCCATCGCCATCCCGTCGACGAAGGCCAGCGCCACCCGGGCGGCGAGCAGCTGGCCCGGCGTGTGCACCAGGGTCATCGCGAAGCAGCACGCCGCGGTCAGCAGCATCAACGGGACCAGGAGCCGGACCCGGCCGAGGCGATCGGTGAGCCGGCCGCCGACCCCGGCGGCGATCGCGCCGGCGATGACGGCGAGCGCCGACAGTGAGCCGTAGGTCGTCAGGCTCATGTCCAGGTCCCGCAGCAGCAGCGGTACCACCGGGGCGATCTGGCCCTCGTACGACCCGATCAGGATGGCCAGCACGGCCATGGCGAGGATGCGTATCCGGCGCCGGCCGGTGGGGTACTCGTCGAGTTCGCGCACGTAGTCCAGCCGCATCGCCCGCCCCCTCTACGCTGAGGACCCGCAAATATTTAGAACCAGCCTCTAGAATCTCCTTGCCCAGAAGAGTCGACCAGTGCCTATTCGTTGTCAAGAGCGGCCGGACCGGCAACCCCCGTCCGCCTGCGCCGCGACAGGGCCGCGGCGCACGTGACATAGTCGTGCCACCGACCACGGATCACGTCCATATCGGACAGAGGCTGGCGGCGGACGCGCACGCCGGAGAGAAGGCATCATGACCCCACCCATCCGCAAGGCGGGATGGCTGCTGACGGCCGCCGTCACCGGCGTCGCGCTGGTGACGGCCGCCACTCCGACCCTCGGGCACTCCGCCGCTCCGGCCACGGGGTGCTACGACCGTGCCGTGCCGATCACATACGAGGAGACCCGCATCGAGACCCCGGCGCTGCCGGGCGGCGACCGGGTGCCGTACAAGCTGGTCGAACTCGGCGGCTTCACCGGGTTCGTCGAGCGGCTCAACGCCGACCTGTGCTCCACCCGGTCGGCCCAGGCGGCCGACCGGCTGCTGCGCGAGCGCGGCGCCGAACTGTGGCGGACCGCGGTCGAGCGGGCGCAGGGCAAGCGCTGGATGGGCAGCATCGAACGGTACGACGACCGCCCGCTGTACTGGGCGCGCCTGATGGGCACCCGCGACCTGCGACAGTGGCGGCCGGCGTTCGGGCTGTCGGACCAGGCGCGCGCGTCGCTGCTGAAGACCTTCGAGTACGCGTCCCGCGGGATCTCCTCGACGTCCTTCCCCCGGGACAAGAAGTCGATCCGGGTTCTGGTGAGCGGCTTCGACCCGTACCAGCTCAACGGCGAGATCCGCCGCTCCAACCCGTCCGGCGCCTCGTCTTTGCAGCTCGACGGGCAGGTGTACCAGGTGGGCGACCGTACCGTCCACATCCAGTCGGTGATGCTGCCGGTGACGTGGAGCGGCTTCAACGCCGGCTACGTCGAGGACGCCTTCGGCCCGCACCTGACCCCGAAGTCGCCCGAGCGCGCCGACCTGATCATGACGATCAGCCAGGGGCTGCGCGGCACGATGAACATCGAGCAGTGGGCCGGCGCCTGGCGCGGCGGCAGCCCGGACAACAACAACGAGGGCACGCCCGAGGTCGTCCCGCAGGTCACGACCTGGCCGCAGCCCACGCCGAACCCGGAGTTCATCCAGACCACCCTGCCGTACCAGCAGATGATCGCCGCCGGCACCACCCCGTGGCCGGTGAAGCTCAACCCAGGCATCTGTGAGTGGACCGGCAACACCCGGCCGGACCCGGCGAAGGTCTCCTGCCACGACAACGGCCCCTCGCCCGACGCGCAGGCCCAGTCCGGCGGCGGGGGGAACTACCTGTCCAACGAGAGCATGTACCGCTCGAACCGGCTGCGGCTCGCCCTCGGCGCCACCAGCCTCCCCGGCGGCCACCTGCACATCTCCGCCCTCGTGTACCCGAAGGACCCGCTGGTCCTCATCGACCAGGCGTTCGCCTCCGACCGGGCGCAGACCATCGAACAGACCGTCGCGCTGGTCAAGGCCGCCGGCGCCGCGATCGCCGGCGGACGGAAAGGTTGAACGGTCCCCTTACAGTCGAGATGTCCGGTGACGAAGGGGGAACCGACATGGCCCAGTTGACCCGACCGACCAACGGCCGCTGGATCGCCGGCGTGTGCGCCGGCCTCGCGCGCCGGTTCAACATGCCGCCGATGCTGGTGCGGCTGCTGTTCATCCTGTCGTGCCTGCTGCCCGGGCCGCAGGTCCTGATCTACCTCGTGCTGTGGGTGATGATGCCGTCCGAGTGAGGCGTCAGCCGCGGTCCACGACGCGGAACGAGATGCCGGCCCGCTCCAGCCGCGCCCGGAGCGGGCCGCCCATGGCCACGGCCGTGGTCACCTGCCCGGCCGTGGCCGGCAGCGGGTCGTACGCCAGACACAGCGCCGACTCCGCCAGCATCTTCGCGGTCTCGCCGTAGCCCGGGTCTCCCCCGGCGACCTCGGTGACGACGCGCTGGTCGCCGGCCTCGCCGACGAACCGCACCCGGAACCAGCCCTTCTCGCGCTGCGCGGCGGTGGGGCCGCTACCGGGCGGACGCAGCCGGACCAGCAGCCCGCGGGCCGGCGGCACCTGGGCGAGCGCGAACGTCCCCGCCACCGCGGCGGTCAACCCCGCCGCGACGAGGGGGCTCTTCACCGCCATGAAGTGGCCGTACGAGAAGTCGGGCCCGTACCGGTCCAGCGCCGCCGCCGAGCGGGTCACGATCTGCGGGTCGACGGTCGGCAGCGGCAGTACCCACGCACCCGTCTCACTGTCGTGTCCGGGGCGGCCCGCGACGGCGCGCACCCGGCGCCCTTCCCCGCGAGGCTCGGCGCGCCGCCGCTCGCGGTGCACGGCCGCCGCCTGGCGGAAGCGCCCGAACGCGGTCACGGCCGACCCGAACGTCCCGCCGGAGAGGACGCCGCCCGCGCTGACGTAGCCGCGCAGCCGGATCGGCCGGTCCGACGGCAACTGTTCCACGGTGAACAGGGCCCCCAGGTCGTGCGGGACGGAGTCGAAACCGCAGGCGTGCACCAGGCGGGCGCCGGTGCGCTCGGCGGTGGCGTGGTGGCGCAGGTACATCAGGTCGACGAACTCGGGCTCGCCGGTCAGGTCGACGTAGTCGGTGCCGGCCTCGGCGCAGGCGGCGACGAGCGGCTCGCCGTACCGGATGTACGGGCCGACGGTGCTGATGACGACCCGGGCGGACCCGGCGAGCCGGCGCAGCGAGCCGGCGTCGGTCACGTCGGCGTCGAGGATCGACACGTCCACGCCGAGCCGGTCGCGCAGCGCCGCCAGCTTCTCGCGGTTGCGGCCGGCGAGCGCCCACCGCATCCCGGCAGGGGCGTGCGCGGCAAGGTACTCGGCGGTGAGCGCCCCGGTGAAGCCGGTAGCGCCGAAGAGAGCGATGTCGAAATCCGTCACGTACCTGACGCTAGCGTCAAGCCCCCGCCTCACCGAACCACGGGTTGCCGATTCGGCAGAAGTACTGGTCCGCGATGTGGTTGAGGATGCGCCGCGCGTCGGTGAACCGGTCGGCGACCTCCGACACGACGGCCAGTTGGGTGGTGGTCACCGGCGCCAGGTCGAGGGCCCGCCGGTACCAGCGCTGCCCGAGCTGCTCCAGGAGCGCGATCGGCGGCGAGGTGACCAGACCGCTGGAGTCATCGGCGGGCAGCCCGGCGGCGCGCAGCAACCGCGCCGCGTCGAACGGCCCGAACGCGTACAGCTGGGTGTAGTCGGGGAAGACCCCGGTCAGGAACAGCGCGACGTCGCCGAGGCGCCGGTACCGGCCGGGGCGGTACGCGGGCGGCGACTGCTCCGCCATGTCGGCCAGCCCGACCGGGTCGAGTTCGCTGTACCGCTTGGAGCGCCAGCCGCGCGCCGTCCGGGTCCAGTACCGCCCGCTGGCTACCCGGACGAAGGAGGTCAGCAGCTCCGCCAGGAACAGTCGGCGCATCGGGTCGGCCAGGAACTCCCGCAGCCGCGGCGCGTCGAACACCGGTACCCGCTGCCGGGGTGCGGAGCGCTCGGCCACGAACGCGGTGGTGGCGATCTCCCTGGTGGCCTGTTCGACCGCGACCAGGAACGCGACGAACGGCGACACCGCGACCAGGCCGGCCGGCTGCTGCCCGTACACCTGATCGAACAGCTCCGGACGGTCGAACAGCTCCAGTACGGTCGCGGGGCGCCCGCGCAGCTCCCCGGCCCGCTCGGTGTCCAGGCCCGCCGTCGCGGCGAGGACCCGCAGGTCGGCGTCGGTCAGGTGCTCCAGGCACCCCCGACCAGCGGCCTCCCTGTCCACGCTCCTACGTTATGTCGCACTGACGCTGCGCAACCAGCGGGCCGGCTCAGGCGGCGGCCCGGGCGGCCGGCGTCCTCGCCCCACCTGCCCGCCGGGCGCCACGGGCCCGCTCCCGGCGCAGCGCGTGCATGTAGTCGTCGAAGTCGACCTGGATGGTGTGGCGCTTGGAGGCCACGTACCGCTTGGCGGTGGCGCGCCGGTGCCCGGCGATCTCGGCCCGCATCTCGGCGTCGCCGGGGAGCGCGTACCGGCCCTGCAGGTGATCGGCGACCAGCTCGGACTGCCGTTCGGCGATCGGCATGATCGCGCCGAGGGGCTGGATCAGGCCGATGAAGTACAGGCCGGGTACGTCCGGGTGGAACACCCGCTGGTACAGCCCGATCTCGTTGTCGGCGCCCGGGTCCAGGAAGTCCGGGTCGAAGAACGGAAAGCTGATCTTGTACCCGGTGCAGTAGACGACCAGGTCGGCCTCGACCCGGCTGCCGTCGGTGAACACGACCTCGCCGCCGTCGAAGTGGTCGATGTCGGGCTTGGGCGTGATCGCGCCGTGCGCCAGCCGGTCCAGGATCCGGCTGGACATCGTGGGGTGGGCCTGGGCGAACTTGTGGTCGGGCCTGGGCAGGCCGTACCGCTCCATCGGGCCGGTCGCGGCGCGCATGATGACGCGGGCGAGCGGCCACCGCACCCAGGCGGGGATCCACTCGCTGCCGCCGATCTGGTCGTACGGCCGGCCGAAGACGTACTTCGGGATGACGTGCACCCCGCGCCGGGCCGACAGGTAGGTGACCTCCGCGTGGTAGCTGGCGTCGACGGCGATGTCCATCCCGGAGTTGCCCATGCCCACGACCACCACGCGCTTGCCGACGAGCTGGGTCTCCTCGGTGTAGCTGTGGGAGTGGATCTGCTCGCCGGTGAAGCCGTCCGCGCCGGGGAACGCCGGCTCGGGCCAGCGCGGATCCCAGTGGTGGCCGTTGGCCACGCAGACCGCCCCGTACTCGCGGGTCTCTCCCGTGCTCAGGCGCACCTCGAACACCCCGTCGGCGCGCCGGCTCACGTGCTCGACGCCGGTGTTGAAGGCGATCCGGTCGCGGAAGCCGAAGTGGTCGACGTAGGCGTCGAAGTACGCGGCGATCTGGTCGTGCCGCGCGAAGTCGGGCAGGTGGTCGGCCATCGGGAAGTCGCTGAACTCCATGCGCTCCCGGGAGGTGTTGATGTGCAGCGACCGGTACGAGGCCGACAGGCCGTTGCGGTTGCCCCACACCCAGTTGCCGCCGACCCGGTCGGAGAGCTCGAAGCAGTCGAAGTCGATGCCCCGCTCGTGCAGGATCTTCGCGGTGGCGATCCCGGACGAGCCGGCACCGATGACACAGACACGCGGCAGGGACACGAGCCGACCTCCACGGGAACGATTGTGACCACTGGTCATATGACCACCGGTCACAGTAGAGTGCCCATCCATGACGGGCAACCCCTTCGCCACCAACCGGGCTGTGTCGCGCCCGCAGCTGGAGATCCTCGAACGCCAACCAGCCGTCGACAGCGGAAAGCCGCCCCTGCTGTTCGTCCACGGCCTGGGCCACGGCGCCTGGTGCTGGGAGAACTGGCTCGACGCCGCTGCGGCGGCCGGCCATCCCGCGTATGCGGTGTCGCTGCGCGGCCACGGCGGTAGCGGCGGCAGCCTGCGGGGTGCGCGGCTCGGGCAGTACGTCGACGACGTGATCAGGGCCGCCGCCACACTCCCCCGCCGCGCCGTCCTGGTCGGCCACTCCCTCGGCGGGCTGGTGGTACAGAAGGCCCTCGCGCGCTACTCCGCGTACGCCGGCGTGCTGGTGGCACCGGTACCGGCGCACCCCGCCGTCGCGTCACTGCTCGCCGTCGCCCGCCGGCACCCGCTCGACGCGGCCAGGCTGACGTTCGGCGGCAGCCTGCCGCTGCGCGCCGACTACCTGTTCACCACGCTGGACGGCGAGGAGGCGAAGCGGCACACCGACCGGTGCGGGCGTGAGTCGGCGCTGGCCCAGTACCAGTTGCTGCTGCACCGGCCGGCCGCACCGCCGCGCGGTGGCGCGCCCGTCCTCGTCCTCGCGACCCCCGACGACCGGCTGGTACCGATCCGTGGCGTCCGGTCGACGGCGACGCGCTACGGCGCGACCCTGCGGGAGTTCCCCGGCATGGGCCATGACCTGATGCTCGACGTGCGATGGGAGGAGCCGCTGAAGTCCATGGTGGACTGGCTGTCCACCGCCCGTTGACAGTCAGCGGTCGGCCTGCACCGGGTCTCCGAACGCGGCGGCCAGCACGCCGATCAGCCGACCGACCGCCGCCTCCACCTGGGCCGGGTCGCCGCTGTCCAACCCCAGCACCGGGTCAAGGCCGGGGCTGTGCGGTGCCAGCGCGAGGTGTGGAAGTACCAGCAACAGCAGCGCCAACAGGGCCTCCACGTCCGCGTCGGCCCGCAGGTCGCCGGCCTCCCGCGCGCCCTCCAGCAACGGGCGCAGCACCTCGAGGTAGTGGCGGTTGGCCACCTCGCGCACCGCCGAGCGGGCGGCCGGGTCGGGTTCGAGGTTCACCGCGGCGGTGAACGCCAGGTCGAGCGGGTGGGTACGGAAGTACTCCACCCACGCGAGCATGAGCTGACGGACGGCGACGAAGAAGCCGCGATCCCAGGGCATGTCCGGGATCTGTGCCTCCATGTGCTCCCGGATCCGCATACTCGCCAACTCGGACAGGTACGCGTACAGGTCCGCCTTGTCGACGAAGTACTGGAACAGGCTGCCCTTCGCCACGCCCGCGTTGCGGGCGATGACGTTCAGGCTGCCACACGAGAAGCCGTGGGACGCGAACTCCGCCTCCGCCGCCGCGAGCACAGCCAGCCGGCGGGCGGGCGGAAGCCGATCCCAGGTTGCCGTCGGCACCGACAAATCACCCCGCCTCCATGACCACTGGTCACTATTGTGCCGCTACCGCGTCGCGCCCGGCCGGGCGTACCGCCCTCTTCTAACTTAACTGGTTAACAACCCGCCGACGGTGACCTGCACCGCATCCTGAACTCGCGTATCGCTACCGGCCGGGCGCTCGCCGCGTCCGGCCGGCGTGTTTACGCTCCCGCCTCTGGCTCCCCGAAGACCATCCGGAAGTCGCGGAGTGCCACGGTCAGCCAGGGCCGGCGACCGCTCAGGTACGCCAGCGGGCCGGCGGGCGCCACCCGCCAGGTCGCCGTCGCCGACCGGATACCGGCCCGGCCGCGCACCGGCGTCACCTCGACCCGACCCCTCAGCCACTGCGCCACCGACAGCCTCGTCGGCCACCGCCCGGGGAGCGGCCGCCCCAGCGAGATCCGCGCCTCCGCGATGCCTCCGGCGGCCGCCCGGACCACTCCGGGGGCCGGTGACCCGACCTCCAGGTCCGCCAGCTCCTTCGGGATGCCCCACATCTCCCGGCCGCCGTCGCGCGAGGCCGGGCTGTCCACCCAGATGTCCACAATGGTCACCTGCGGATGGTTGCGTTCGCGGACCAGTACTGCCGAGAGCAGTTCGCGGTACGACAGGACCCCGCCCGGCTCGTAGTCGACCCACGCGGTACCGACGATCGCGTGGCCGCCGACCGTGACCGGGCGTACCGTCGCCGCGAGCCCGTCGGGCAGTGGGGGCAGCCGGTCGCGGGGTACGAGCCAGACCGAGAGGTACAGCTGACCGCGCAGGTGCCACGGCTCGGGTGGGTAGCTCATCGGCCTATTCTGCTGGCCCGCGGCGGACGTCGGGCTTCAGAACGGCGCGCGCCGCCCTCGCGCCGAAGGTCCGCCGCCTGTACGACCAGCGCTGAAAGCCAGCGGAGGACGGATGGACAGCTTCACCGAGCTGCCCATCCTTCCTCCGTGAGTTACGTCGGCGCCCTACGTGTACGGCTTCTCGGCGCTCGGCCTGCCCTCTTCGGTGTATACCGCGCCGGTCTCCGGCGAGCCGGGGACCGCCTCCGCGACGTGACGCCGGATGGGAACGCTCTGACCGAGCACCTGCCCGGTGTCACTGCCGGGGTCGTCCACGGCCACCTCGTCAACAACCGTATCGTCGCCAGCCCGGCCGTCGCGGTCCTGATCGCCAAGGACCGCCCTCTCGCGCTCCTGCCGGTCCGCCTCGGGTGCCCCTACAGACTGCTGACTCATCTCATTCACCTCCGATACGGGGCAGAAGCGCGACTGGCTGCGCTCGCCGGTCGGCGCGCTGCTGAACTGGTCCCGCAAGCCACGAGCACGGTTAGGCGGGCTGCCGGAAACGGCTCGTTCGTGCCGGAAGCGGCTCGTGCCCGCGTGCCGGCCGCACCTACCGTCGCGGCAGGCATTCGAGTTCGCGACGAGCGCCGCGGAGGCGAACATGGGCGGAAATGCGGTACGGGTTCTCGGGATCGGGGGTACGACGAGGCACGACTCCAGCTCCGAACGTGCCCTGCGGATCGCGGCCGGGGCCGCCGCGGACGAAGGCGCGACCGTCGAGCTGATCACCGGGCGGGCGCTGATGCTTCCGATCTACGACCCGGAGAGTCCGGAGCGCTCGGACGAGGCGCTCGCGTTCGTGGCGGCGCTGCGCGACGCCGACGCCCTGCTCATCGCGTCCCCGGGGTACCACGGCACCGTCTCGGGGATGGTGAAGAACGCCCTGGACTACGTCGAGGACCTGCGGTACGACGACCGCCCGTACCTGAGCGGACTGGCGGTCGGCTGCATCGCCGTGGCGTACGGCTGGCAGGCGGCCGTCTCGACCCTGCACACCCTCCGCACCTGCGCGCACGCGCTACGGGGCTGGCCGACCCCGCTCGGCGCCGCGCTCAACGCCTCGATGCCGGTCTTCGACACGGCCACCGGCGCGTGCACGGACGAGCCGGCGCGCTTCCAACTGGAGACGGTCGGCCGCCAGGTCGTCAGCTTCGCCACGGCGCACCCGTGCCGCGCGTGAACGCCGACCGCTCCGCCGGCGGGAGAGCGGGCGGACCATTCAGGAGGCCGCGGTCACGCCGCAGGCGACGCCGAGCGGTCGCAGCGCCGGCATCACCTCGGACGCGAACAGTTCCATGCTGCGGGTGGTCTGCTCGTGCGTGATGTCACCGATCGAGAACAGCCCGATGAGCTGGCCGAAGCCCAACTCCTCCTGAAGCTCCCGCAGCCGGGATGTGACGGATTCGGGGCTGCCGACGACGACGTACCCGCCCGCCAGCAGCTCCTCGTACGACATCTCGGTGTAGGCCTTCATCCCGGCCACCAGCAGGCCACGCATGGAGCCGGGTGACATGTACCCGGGCGGGAAGACGAGCGATGTGCTCTGCTTCAGTCCCTTGTGGAACAGCCACTCGACGTGCTGGCGGCCCTCGCGGTGGGCCTGCTCGTCGGTCTCGGCCACGTAGATCGGTACCGAGAACGCGATCTTCTCCGGGTCGGGCGCGATCCCGATCTCCTCGGCCGCGCGCCGGTACCCGTCGAACCAGCGGCGGACCACGCGCGTGTCCGCGTACACCGACATGTACGTGTAGCCGTGCTCGGCGACGAACGTCATCGTCTCGGTGCTGCCCGCACCCGGGATGTAGATGGGCGGGTGCGGTTCCTGCAGCGTCCGCGGCCACACGTTGACGTACCGGTACTCGTAGTTGGGGCTGATCCACTGGAACGGCTCGTCGGCCGTCCACGCCTTGATGATCAGGTCGTGGGCCTCGTTGAACCGGTCGCGGGACCGGGTCGGGTTGACGCTGTGCCCGAAGTACTCCCAGCCGATGCCGCGGACGAAGCCGGAGACCACCCGCCCGTTGCTGAGGTGGTCGAGCATGGCGATCTCCTCCGCCACCCGGAGGGGGTTACCACGCACCCCGATCGCGTTGCCGAGCACCATGACCTGCGCCCGCTCGGTCCGTCTGGCGAGAGCGGCGGCCATGATGTTGGGCGACGGCATCAACCCGTACGCACTCTGGTGGTGCTCGTTGACGGCGATGCCGTCGAAGCCGAGCCTCTCGGCGTACTCGAGTTCGTCGAGGTACCGGTGGTAGAGCCGGTTGCCGAGTGCCCGGTCGAAGAACTTACGGGGGAAGTTCAGTGACGGCGACGGGTACCTCTCGTCGAAGTCGTCCGGCAGGTACGGGTAGGGCATCAGGTGGAAGAAGACGAACTTCATCGGCGCGCTCCACTCTCGTCGGCACCCGTCGTCAGGAACTTGGTGATGAGCTCGGCGAATTCGCCGGGGCGTTCGAAGTACATGGCGTGACCGCACTTCTCGACCAGCGCGAACCCGGCGTCCGGGATCCGTTCGGCGTACCGCCGCCCGTGCTCCACCGGGACGATCTTGTCGCCCGAGGGGCAGACCACCAGCGTCGGCGCGGTGATGCGGTGCAGCCGGCGTTCCAGCTTCGGGTTGCACAGGAACGGGTTCCACGCGAACCGGGCGAACGCCGTCATGTCGCGGTACGCGGTCAGCACGTCTTCGATGCTCGGCTCGGCGGGAAAGAGCGCCGAGGCCTTTGCCGGGTCGGCGAAGAGCGCACCGGGGAGCTGGTCGGGCGTCAGCAGGAACAGGTCGGTGACCGGGTGGTCGGGAAGCCGCAGCCCGGCCGGGCCGAGCAGTACCAGCGAGCCGATCGCATCCGGGCGTGCGACGGCGAGCTCGGCCGCGACCCAGCCGCCGAACGAGGCCCCGACGACGTGCGGACGCTCGAGCCCGAGCCGTTCGATGAGGTCGAGGTAGTGGTAGACGAGGTCGTCGACGCCCTCGACCTCGGCCAGCTCGTCGGAGCCGCCGAACCCCGGGTGGTCGGGCGCGAACACCTCGAACCGCCGCGCGAGCAGTTCGTGGAATTCGTGCCACTCCCCCGCCCCGCCCGCTGCGTGCAGGAAGAGAACCGGGGTACCCGCACCGCCCCGGAACAGCTGGACCCGGCCACCGGGGAAATCGAGATATTCGACCGTTGCCTGCCCTACGTCGTTGGCCACCTGCGCCACGGCACACCTCCCGCGTCCGTCCTGCCGATGTGGACGTTGCCGACGGTAGGAGCCCGGTAAGCCGCCGACGAGCCGCTTTCCGCACCGTCGGGCCGGTTCCCGCACGCTGGTTGACTTTCCCGGCGTATCGCGGTGATTCTGCACATCAGCCGTCATGCATGGAGGTGGCCATGCCCGCGCCGTACGCGTCCATGGACGAAGAGCAGGACATCCGGCTTCCGCACCCCACCGTGATCCGCACCGGGGTCATGTCCGAGGCGAGGACCCGGACGCAACGACTCCTGAACAACATCCACCACATGAGGGTGCTCGACCGCGAGCGCCGCTTCCTCGCCCGCGTCCAGTACCGGTCGGTCAACGGACTGGGCCTGATGTCGTCCACGTACGGACCGGCCGTCGAGATCACCTGCTCGCCGCCGATCAGCCTGGTGACCGTGAGCTTCGTGTACGGCGGCGCGATGCTCACCGAGGTCGCCGGGCACACCGTCGTCGCCGGTGGCACGCGTGCAGCCGTCTTCTGCTACCGCGACACCGTCGCGATGCGGTGGACCCCCGGCATGCGGCAGCTCATGCTGACCGTCGAGAAGCCCCTCGTCGAGCGGTACCTGCGGAACCTGCTGGACGAGCCCATCCACCAGCCGGTGGTCTTCCAGCCGGAGCTGGACCTGGAGAGCGGGGGCCAAGGCGTGACGGCGGCGGTGCAGACCCTGCGGCTGGCGCTCGAACGGTGTGGCAAGGCCGGCCCGCCCCCGGTCCTGGCCGCGGAGATCGAGCACGGCATCCTGACGGCGCTTCTGCTGGGCCAGCGGCACAACTACACCGACGCCATCTTCTCGGCACGCTCGCTGCCGGCGCCGCGGGTCGTTCGCCGGGTCGTCGAGCTCATCCACTCGTCGCCGCAGACGGCCTTCACCGTGGCCGACCTGGCCGCGTTCGCCGGCACCAGCGAACGCTCCCTGCACGCGGCGTTCCGCCGGCAGCTGGGTACCTCACCCATGTCGTACGTGCGCCGTCACCGCCTCGAACAGGCGCACGAGGAACTGCTGCGGCTGGATCCCGCCACCGGGGTCACGGTCACCGACGTGGCGATGCGTTACGGGTTCACTCACACCGGCCGGTTCGCGGCCGCGTACCGGGCGCGGTTCGGCGAACCACCCTCGGCCACGCTGCGCCGCTGACTCAACGTGATGGTTTGCGCGCGTACTCCCCCAGCCCCTGTTCCAGCATCGCGAAAGCGGTCCGGCTCAGCTTGCGGACGTCGTCGCGCTTCGCGCGCTCTCGTCGGCGAGCGCACCGGCCTGCCAGGGTGACGGCAGCGAACGCGCCTTCCGGTCGAAGGCGCGTTCGCGTGTCATCACCGTCCGGTGACCGCCGCTACCCGGGCGGCCGAACTATGCCGCTAAATCTGTTTGCAGCTCTTGTCCTGGAACATCATCAACGCGGGCCAGATGTAGACCTGCACAACCGTGCACCAGTTGCCGGGCGAGTACGTCCACGTGGCGGTGTCGCCGTAACACATCTTGCCGTCCAGATCACTGAAGCAGGTGTGCTCGGTCTTCCCGAGGTAGTTGGCTCCGCCGTTGGAGTAGACCTCGACCGACACCCGCGCCTGGTTCCACTGGTTGTAGTTCATGCAGGAGAACACACCATCGAACTGGATCCGTCCGCTCTTGTTCCACGGGTACATGGCCATCGCGTAGCAGTCGTCTCGCGGGGATGCCTGGCTCATCGTACTGACGGTGGACTGCTTCGCCGTGGCGGCGGAGCTCCCCACCTCAGCGGCGTGTGCGGGCGTTGCCATGAGGCCGAACACTGCCGCCGCGACACACGCGATCAGTCCTCGCCGTAGCTGCGCCGGTCGATTCATGAACGTTCCTTCCAGATCGTCACTGGTTGATCTCTGTACGCTCCACTGTCGTTCGGCCGGCATCCCGGGGCCAGGACGGCGAGCGGACATTGAGCGGACATTGACCGGACGGCACGGCCGGTTGCCCGTGCCGACGACCCATGAACGTCGGGCAGCCGGCGGACGCGCCGTCGTCAGCCCGGCCGGGTAGCGGGATCGCCGGCCTCGACACGAAGGTCGGCCGCCCGACGCCGGTGCTCGGCGGCGTGGTCGGGTCGACCGGCGCGCTCGTGCACCTCGGCGAGGAGGGCGTGGGTGCGGGTCAGCTCCAGTCGGGCGCCGGTGCCGCGCAGGGCCGTCACCGCGCACTCGCCGTCGCGGCAGGCCTCGGCGAGGCTGCCGACGGCCAGCTGGACGCGGGCAAGACAGGTCAGCGCCTGGGCGCGCAGGGTCGCAAACCCCATGTCGGTACTGACCCGCAGCGCCTCCCGGGCGAGGTCGGCGGCCTGGTCGTACCGGTCCTGCCGGGTCAGGACGGCGGCCAGCCCGATCAGGGCGGTGGCTTCGGCGTACGGGTTGCCGATCGTCCGGGCCGACTCGAGGGCCCGCTCGTGGTGGTCACGTGACCTCTGACAGCAGCCCAGTTCCCGGTACACCGTGCCCAGGACGTTGAAGGCGTCGGCACGGAACTTCTGGTAACCCGTGCCGTCGGCCAGTTCGAGAGCGGCGCCGGCCAGTTCAAGGGCCTCGGCATGACGGCCCGCGTCGCGGTGCGCCGCCGCCAGGCCGTTCAGCGCATCCGCCTGGCTTCCCCGATTGCCCAGTTCCCGGTGGAGTGCGACGGCGGCGTCCAGATGCGACACGGCTTCGTCGAGGTACCCCATCCGTTGCTCGGCCTGACCGAGGTTGGTCAGCGCGAACGCCTCGCCGCTGCGCGAGCCGGTCTTCTGGTACAGCACGATCGCCTGCCGGGCATGGTCGGCGGCCTGTTCCAGGTCTCCGAGGTCCGCGTGCAGGTACGCGAGGTTGTTGAGGTTACTGGCCTGCCCCGCCAGCCGGCCCAGTCGCCGGTTGATCTCCAGTACGTCGGCGAGCCGGCGGGCGGCCTGCTGCCGGTGGCCGAGTTCGATGTCGATCGCGGCGACGTTACCCATGGCGGCCGCCACGCCCTCCTCCCAGCCGGCGAGTCCGGCCAGCTCACACGCCCGCAGGTACTGGTCGCGGGCCTCGGCGGCCCTGCCGCGCAGCCACTGCGGTGTGGCCAGGCCGATCCGGGCGGCCGCCTCGCCGGCCAGGTGCCCGGCCGCTCGGGCGGCGCGCAGCGCGGCGGTGGCGGCGGCGAGCGCGTCCGGCACGTGCATGCCGAGCGCGAGCACTCCGCGCGCGGCGTCGGCGAGCAGCCAGGCCACCGGCAGGGGCCCGTGGTCGGCGGCATGGGAGATCGCGGCGACCAGGTTGGCCCGCTCGGAGTCGAGCCAGGCGACCGCCGTGGTGCGCTCGTCGAAGACCGCCGAACCGGATCCGGCGGGCACCGGCAGCCGCACCAGATGCGGGTAGACGACCCGGGCGGCCGCGTCGGCGGTGTGGAGGTAATAGTCGAACAGCCTCCCCAGGGCGGCCCGTCGCGCGGCCTCGTCACAGTCGTCGTACACGCGGCCGGCCGCATACGCGCGTAGCAGATCATGGCAGGTGTAGCGGTCGGGCACGTGCTCCTCGAGCAGGCACGCGGCGGTCAGGTGCGCGACCGCCTGAGCGGCCTCGCCGGTCGTGGCGTCCAGCAGCGCGGCCGCCGCGGCGACCGTGAGATCCGGGCCAGGTACGAGGCCGACCAGGCGGAACAGACGGCTGGCCGCGGCCGGTAGCGCCGCGTACGACAGATCGAAGGTCGCCCGTACCGTCGCCCGCTCGTCGCCGGTGACCGTGAGGGCCGCCAGTCGGTTGCCGTCCCGTAGGTCGGCGGTGTACGCGGCGAGGCTTCGCCCCGGCCGGGCCAGGTTGGCTGCGGCGACGCGCACCGCGAGCGGGAGGTACCCGCACAGCCGGGCCAGGTCGGCCGCTGCCGTCGGCTCGCCGTCCACCCGCTCGGCGCCGAGGATACCGGCCAGCAACGTCCGGGCCTCGTCCGGCGAGAGCACCTCGAGGAACAGTTCCCGGGCGCCGTCCAGCGCGACGAGTCCGCCGAGTCTCCGCCGGCTGGTGACGACCACGAAGCTGGACGAGCCGCCCGGCAGCAACGGGCGCACCTGCTCGGCATCGGCGGCGTTGTCGAGGAGCACCAGTACCCGCCGGTCGGCGAGCACGCTGCGGTACATCGCGGCGGCATCCTCCAGTCCAGGCGGTATCCGTTCGGGCGCGACACCGAGCCCGCACAGCAAGTGCCCCAGCGCCTGGACCGGTGGTACGGGCGGACGCGGGTCGTAGCCGCGGAGATTGACGTAGAGCTGGCCGTCGGGGAAGCGGCGACGGGCCCGGCTGGCCCAGTGCACCGCCAGCGCCGTCTTGCCGACGCCCGCGCTGCCGGTGATGGCCACGACGACGGCATGCGCGTCCGGCTGCCCCTCGTCCGGGAGCAGACCGTCGAGCTCGGCAAGATGCGCGGCCCGGCCGACAAACCCCGTCGGCTTCGGCGGCAGTTGGGCCGGCCGGACCGTACCGCCGTCCGGCGACGGCGGGGGTACCGGCCGGGCCAGCGTCACCGGGCCGGGTGCGGGCGTCCTCAGCCCGGGGTCGCCGGTCAGTATCGCCGTGTGCAGCCGCTGAAGGTCCGGACCGGGTTCGACGCCGAACTCGTCGACCAGCCGCCGCCGTAGCTGCCGGTAGGCGGCCAGCGCTTCCACATGGCGGCCGGCGCGGTACAGCAGGCGCATCCACTGTCCGACGAACACCTCGCGGTGCGGATACTCATCGACGAGTCGGCCGAGCTCACCGCTCACGCGCTCGTCGCGCCCGAGCGCGAGTTCCCATTCGACGTACTCCTCGAGGGCGGTGATGCGCTGCTCCACCAACCGGGTGGCCGCCGACCGGATGAAACGGCCGTCCATTCCGGTGAAGGGGTCGCCACGCCACAGTCCCAGGGCCGCCCGCGCACCGTCGGTCGCCTGCTCGAGCCGGCCCTGGCGCGCCAACAGCCTGGCCCGGTCGAGGTTCTCGGTGAACCGCCGGGCGTCGACGCACCCGGGCTCGATCGCCAGCCGGTACCCGCCGTGACCGGCGACGACGATGTCAACCGGCGCGCCGGCCGCCACCAGCGCACGCCGCAGCGCTGCCGCGCCATTCCTCACCTGCTGATCAGCGCTGGACGGAGCGTTTCCGTCCCACAGGGCGGCCGTCAGGTTCGACAGCGTGACCGACCGGTTCGGCTCCAGCAACAGGGTGGCGAGGATCCTTTCCACCCGGGGCGGACCCACCGCCACGACGCGACCCCCGACCGCCGCCTCGAGCGGCCCGAGAACGCGAAAATCCACGCGGTCCTCCCCCATCACCCCGCATCCACGCATCGTACCGATAGGCCTCGATAGCTCCGACACGTATCGAATGACACACGTGTGACACATGTGTGACGAAGGCCGCCACGCTGTCGGCACACAGACGGACACCGGTGTCCGTCCGAGAGGAGCCGTAGTGCCGCGCACTGTGATTGATGAACCCGACGCCGGCCTCGCAGCACTGCTGCGCGGCTTCCGCCAGCGCGCGCTGCTGACCCAGGAGGAGTTGGCCGCGCAGACCGGCTTGAGCGCCCGTACGATCCGCCGGTTGGAGTCCAGCCAACTCCTGCGGCCGCGCGCCGCGACGATCCGGGTACTGGCTGGTCACCTGGGGCTCAGCTACACCGAACAGTGCGCGCTGGTGGTGGCCGCGGTCACGCCCTCCGCAGTCGAGCCGAGCGAGGCCGACCAGCCACCGGTGCCGGGCGGCCCGAATGAGCTGCCCCGCGACATCGCGGACTTCACCGGCCGGTCCGAACTGATCGCGGCGGTCAGCGCGGCTGTCGAACTCGTACGGGCGGCCGCGGTGAACGACCGCTGCGCCCTGCGGCACCGGCACGCCGGTCCGCCTGGCCAGCTCGCCGATGCTCAGCAGCGGAGTGTCCTCGACATGCACACCGGCCCACCATCCGGTCCCTCCCGGTGGGAAAGTCAACCCGGTTGAGCCAGGCCAGGGTCCGGGCGGTGGCGCCCTTCGTCGAAGCCCTTCCCCGTGGCCGGTCGTCGTCCGGTTGCCAGCAGGTACGCCAGGGCTCCGGCCCCGTTCGGTGTGATCCTGCCAGATCCAATGCATTCTTCTTTTGAAGAATTCCAGTTTTGGATCCCCCGTCCGGGGTACGGCGGAAGACCTGCCACACCCGCCGATGGAGGAACTCGCCGATGGATGCCAGCAAGCCTGCCAAGGCCGTCAAGGACGTCGTGGAGAACGCTGCCGAGAAGGTCGCCGACCTCCTGACGCCGGACGTTCCCGGCTCGCCGGGCAGTGCCCCGGCGACTCTCGAGGAGCCGACGACGCCGCACGACCCGTTGCCGCCGAAGAAGGAGCAGGGCACTCCCGAGACCGTCACGCCGACCGGCGCGACGACCGGTGTACCCGCCCCCGCGAAGGCTCAGCAGGGCCCCTACCTCACGACCGCGCAGGGAGCGCGGCTGCGTGACACCGACCATTCGCTGAAGGCCGGACCGCGCGGTCCGATCCTGATGCAGGACCACCACTTCCGCGAGAAGATCATGCACTTCGACCACGAGCGCATCCCGGAGCGCGTGGTCCACGCCCGCGGCGCCGGAGCCCACGGCGTGTTCGAGGGCTACGGCACGGCCGAGGGGATGACCCGGGCGGGCTTCCTGAAGAAGGGGAAGAAGACTGACGTCTTCGTCCGGTTCTCCACCGTCCTCGGCTCCCGCGGATCGGCCGACACCGCCCGGGACACCCGCGGCTTCGCGACGAAGTTCTACACCGACGAGGGCACCTTCGACCTCGTCGGCAACAACATTCCGGTCTTCTTCATCCAGGACGGCATCAAGTTCCCCGACGTCATCCACGCGGGCAAGCCGCACCCGGACCGCGAGATCCCCCAGGCCCAGAGCGCGCACGACACGTTCTGGGACTTCGTCTCGCTGCACACCGAGGCGCAGCACCACACGATGTGGAACATGTCCGACCGCGGCATCCCCCGCTCGTACCGGACGATGGAGGGCTTCGGCGTCCACACCTTCCGCCTGGTCAACGCCGCCGGGGAGACGGTGCTGGCCAAGTTCCACTGGAAGCCCAAGCTCGGCGTGCACTCCCTCACGTGGGAGGAGTCGCAGATGCTCGCCGGCATGGACCCCGACTACCACCGCCGGGACCTGTACGACGCGATCGAGGCCGGCGCCTACCCCGAATGGGAGCTCGGCATCCAGGTCTTCCCCGACACCCCGGACGAGACCTTCGAGGGCATCGACCTGCTCGACCCGACCAAGATCGTGCCCGAGGAGCTGGCACCGGTGCAGCCGATCGGCAAGATGACGCTCAACCGTACGCCCACGAACTTCTTCGCCGAGGTCGAGCAGGTCGCGTTCCACCTCGGCCACCTGCCGCCGGGCATCGACGTCACCAACGACCCGCTGTTCCAGGCCCGGCTGTTCTCCTACCTGGACACACAGATCACGCGGCTGGGCGGCCCGAACTTCTCGCAGATCCCGATCAACCGTCCGCACGCCGCGGTCAATGACATGTTCCGCGACGGCCTCCACCAGCACGCCGTCCACGCCGGGGTCGCCCCCTACCGGCCGAACTCGCTCGACGGGGGCAACCCGTTCGTGGCCGGCGACGAGGAGAACGCGTTCGTCGACGTACCCGTGAAGGTGGCCGAAGCGAGCAAGGTCCGCGCCAACCCCGTCTCCTTCGACGACCATTACAGCCAGGCCCGCCTGTTCTGGCAGAGCATGTCTCCGGTGGAGAAGGAGCACATCATCCGGGCCTACACCTTCGAGCTCGGCAAGTGCTACGAGCAGGCGATCAAGGAGCGTCAGCTCCAGTGCCTGGCCAACATCGACCCTCTCCTGTGCCAGGAGGTCGCCACCGGCCTGGGCCTTCCCGCGCCGGAGCCGACCGTCCCGCTCGCCGACGTCGTGCCCAGCCCCGCGCTGTCGCAGGTGGGCAAGGAGTGGCCGGCCGACGGCCGCATCGTCGGGATCGTCGTCGACGACGACACCGACCTCGACGACGTCCGCGCGCTGCGCATGGTGGTGTTCACCGCCGGCATGGTGCCGCTGCTGATCGCCCCGCACGGCGGCATGCTCGGTGACATGCCCGTGCAGCGGACCTTCGCCACCGGCCGGTCGATCGAGTTCGACGCCCTCCTGCTGGCTGCCGCCCCGGCGCCGGCGCCCGACGCGATGCCGGCGCGCGACGCCAAGGCCGGCGCGAACGGCCCAGCGGCGGACAACTCGGCGGCCGTGGATCCGCGCGTGACGCTCCTGATCGACGAGTGCTGGCGGCACGCCAAGGCGATCGGCGCCTGGGGTGCCGGCGTCACCGCGCTCAAGCAGGCCGGGGTCACCGGTACGCCGGGCGTCGTCTCCGGTGACTCCGGGGAGAACGTCTTCAGCGACGTGCGGCAACTGATGGCGTCCCACCGGGTCTGGGAGCGGTTCCCGGCGTCGGTCGCCTGACGACATCCCGCGGGGCCGCCTTTCCACGTCACCGGAGAGGCGGCCCCTTCGGTTCGTCTGCGCCACGCCGCCCGCACCCGTCGCGCACCCGAAATCACCTCGCCCGAGCCCCGTCGCGGCCGATCGACTTCAGGAGTGAGGGGGTGTGCTGTCGTGCCTGACCTGCCCGTAAGTCGCCGGCCCGGGCTGGCGCGATGGTCCTCCCGGATGGCGATCGCGGAACTGCCCCGGCGTGCGCTGGTCTACGTCCTCGCCGTGGATCTGCTGTGCGTCGGATGGCTGCTGGCGACCGCCCGGCTGGCGACGCCGACGACGCGTGACGCGACGGTCGCCGCGCTCCTGCTGGGGTGCATCGTCCTGACCGTGGAAGTCTCCCGGGTCGCCATCCCGAGCGGCAGCAGGCTCGGCACGGTGTCGCTGGACGGCGCGTGGACGCTCTCGGCGGTCGTCCTGCTGTCACCCACGGCGGCCGCGCTGGTCGTCGCGGCGGCCACCGTATACCTGCGGATCCGCCTGGCGGGCCGGGACCACTGGTACCGGGTGATCTTCACCGTACTGGCCATGGCGAGCACGTACTCCCTGGCCAGCACCGCCTACCAACTGACCGGCCTGCCCTCGATCGCCTCGCACCCGTCGGCGGCGAACCTGGCCGCGGTCGTCGTCTGCCTGCTCGGCGGCGAGCTTGTCGATTTCGTCGTCGTCGGCCTGGCGATTCGCGCCTCCGACCCGAGCATCCCGTTCCTCAGCGCGATCGGCCTTCGCCGGGTCGGCGTCTACGCGACGGCGGCGAACCTCGGCCTGGCGGTACTGGTGACCATCGCCGGTACCGTGTCGCCGCTGTTCATCGTCGCCGCCATCCCGGTGGTCATCGCCGTGCAGCCGCTGATGCGGTACGAGGGCCTGGAGATGGCCGCGCGTACGGACGCCAAGACGGGCCTGATGCGGCACGAGACGTGGCAGCAGGAGTGCGCGGTGCGGCTGAGCCCCGCCCGCGACGCCGAGGACGCGGTCATCATGGTCGACATCGACCACTTCAAACGCTTCAACGACGGGTACGGGCACCTCGCCGGCGACAAGGCGCTGCGAACCGTGGCGGGGTGCATCGCCCAGAGCATCCGCCCCCAGGATCTCGTGTGCCGGTTCGGCGGGGAGGAGTTCGCGGTCTTCCTCGCGGCGACGTCCGTGGCCGAAGCGACCGCGGTCGGTGAGCGGATCCGACGCGCGGTCATGCTCCGCCCCGCCGTGGACGCGCCCAGCAGCCCGGACAACCCGGCACCCACGATCACCGTCTCCGTCGGCGTCGCCGCCGCCCCCGGCGGCACGGCGCTGGAGGACCTGGTCGAGCGTGCGGACAAGGCGCTCTACGACGCCAAGAACAGCGGCCGCAACCAGGTGCGGCAGGCTCCCGGGGTAGGGGGGATCATCCCCCCGTACCGGTGACGTCCGTCGTACGGGCTGTTGACGCCGGACGCCCGCTGTCATCGACAGGTGCGGGACCGCCGATGACAGCGGGCGGTCGGGTCAGCCCGCCAGGTCGGGGCGTCGGTCCGCCCAGGGACGGGCCTGCTCGAGCTGGGAGGCCAGCCGGATCATCATCCCCTCGGCGCCGAGTGCGCCCACGAACTGGGCGCCGATCGGCAGCCCGTCGGGCGTCCAGTGCAGCGGAACGCTCATGGCCGGGCGGCCGGTGAGGTTCGCCAGCTGGGTGTACGGCACCCATCCGAGGTGCTCGGCGATGAGCTGGTCGACGATCGGGGTCAGCCGGAGCAGTCCGCTGGCGCGGACGGCGAGCGTCACCTTCTGCGCCAGCCGCAGTGCCGGCGGCGGATCGAAGGCCCCGATGCGCGGCGGCGGGGTTGCGGTCGTCGGGGTGAGGAGCAGGTCGTACTCCTCGTGGAAGGCCGCGAGCCGCCGCACGTGCTCGTGCCGGCGCTCGATCGCGCGGATCAGCGCGACCGGGCGGGTCGCCCGGCCGAGTGCGGCGATGAGCAGGGTGTCGAGCTCGAAGCCCGAGTCGCCGGCGCCACTTGCCGCCTTGGCCTCGTCCACGGCGTCGGCGGCGTGGACGAACCACGTGGTGAGGAAGTCCTTGGCCAGGGTGGCGTCGTCGAACGGCGCCTGCGTCAGCTGTACGACGTCGTGGCCGAGCGCGGTGAGGAGCTCGGCCGTCTCCACCGCCGCCGCCACGGCCTCGGGGTGCGGGTCGGAGTTGATCGAACTGGCGGTGCACACGCCGATGCGAAGACGTCCAGGCTCGCGCCCCACCTCGTCGGCGTACGGCGTCGTCGGCAGCGCCGGCAGGTACGGCGAGACGGAGGTGGGGCCGGCCAGTACGTCCAGCATCGCAGCGCTGTCACGCACCGAGCGCGAGATGACACCGTTCGTGGCGGTACCGCCGAGGCTCTCGCTCTGCGCGGGCCCGGCCGGGACCAGCCCGCGCGAGGGCTTGAGACCGAACAGGCCGCACGCCGAGGCCGGGATGCGGATGGACCCGCCACCGTCACTGGCCGCCGCGCACGGCACGATGCCGGCCGCCACCGCCGCCGCCGAACCACCCGAGGAACCCCCGGGCGTGTGGTCGGTGTTCCAGGGGTTCCGCGCCGGACCGAACAGGTCGGGCTCGGTGATGCCCTTGGCGCCGAACTCCGGCGTGTTGGTCTTACCGAAGATGACGAGGCCGGCGTCGAGCCAGCGCTGCACCACAGTGGCGTTCTCCTTCGCCGGTACCGCCGCCAGCGCACGGGAGCCGTTGCTGGTCGGGTAGCCGGCGAGGTCCTGGTACAGATCCTTGATGAGGAAGGGCACTCCCGAGAAGGGCGCGCCCGGACGCTCCACGGCGACGGCCGGGGCGATGTCGACCACGATCGCGTTGATTCGGGGGTTGACCGACGCCGCCCGCTCCCGGGCGGCGTCGAGCAGCTCGGCCGGCTTGACCTCGCCGGACCGTACGAGTTCCGCCAGTCCCACCGCGTCATAGTTCTGATAACTATCCATATGTCGAACTCCTCCCGACGCGGCGCGTTGCCACTCTGGACGCGGTAGAGCCGGCCTGGCCCCGCGGCGGCTGTCACGGTACTTGCCGACGTGTCACATCGAGAAGAGCTGTTTGATCATTTTCCGGCTCGGCAACTCCGGTCAGGACGACATGACGTACCGGACGCAGCGCAGGAACAGGATCCCGGTGCGGATCCGCGAGCGCTGCGGCGACCGTGCACTGAGGACCGACCGGTTCCGGGCGGTCTCGGCGAGCGTGTCGAACGGCGCGAACGGGAAGTCGTAGATGTAGACCCGGCCGCCCGGGCGGAGGACCCTCGCCAGCTCCGGTACGGCGGCCTCGGGGTGGTCCCAGTGGTGCAGGCTCAATGAGGAGACGATCAGGTCGAACGAGCCGTCCGGGAACGGCAGGCTGGTGACGTCGCCGACGTGCGCGGAGGCCCGCTCCCCGAAGGGGCGGAGGTTGCGCGTCGCCGCGGCGATCATGTCGTCGGACAGGTCGACGCCGGTCAGCCGCATGTCCGGGCGGCGTTCGGCGAGCTCGACCAGCAGGACGCCGGGGCCGGTGCCGACGTCCAACACGGCGCCACCGTGGGGCGCCGTGTTGGCCACATCGGCGGCCAGCCGGCGGTACACGCGGCGCAGCACCCGCCTCGACATGAAGTCGTAGATCCGGCTGGACCGGCCCTGGAAGACCTCGGGCAGGTTGTGGCCCCTGCCGTGGAGCAGACCGTGCATGGCAGCCTCCTCTGAGTTGTGTGTTACAACCCTCATCGACGGTACGGCTGAGAGTTGTAG
This sequence comes from Planosporangium mesophilum, assembly GCF_016863255.1. Classification (GTDB taxonomy): domain Bacteria; phylum Actinomycetota; class Actinomycetes; order Mycobacteriales; family Micromonosporaceae; genus Planosporangium; species Planosporangium mesophilum. The sequence continues at coordinate 43,319 of NZ_BOON01000040.1, read as the reverse complement.
AGCACAACTGTTGTTCGGGGCGGGGTGGCGACGTGGGAACAGATCAGGTGGACCCCGCGGAAGCAGTGCGCCTCCACGACCTGCTGATGGACCTCATCCGGGCCGCCGGCCTGTTGCAGCCCGACGAGGCCTTCGCCGGGCACCCGGTCTCCCTGTCGCAGGGGTTCGCACTGCATGAACTGGATGCCGACACGCCACTGTCCCAGCGCGAACTGGCCGAGCGGCTGCGCCTCGACAAGAGCAGCGTCAGCCGGTTGGCCGCGGAGATGGAGCGCAAGGGTCTCCTGGTACGCGAGCGGGATCCGAACAACCAGCGACAGTACCGGCTCCGCCTGACCGACAAGGGCCGCGCCATCCACGTACAGATGCGAACGACCTTCCACAAGCAGTACGAGTGCTGGGTGACCGCGATGACCCAGCACGAACGCGCCGCGCTCCTCGAGGGCCTACCGGCTCTGGTCAGGGTGATCCGACAGCACGTCGACTGATCGGACATCTCTGCTGTACCGCCCACCGTCACCCCTGCACCGCATCATCATGTCGGCGCGCCGACACCCGGAGCGGGTCATGGACGCCTGCGGGCTCGCAGAACGGCGTCGTGAATGGCGACCTCGTGGCCGTGGGGGTCGGTGGCCGATCGGGCCCTGGCCTCGGCTACGACGATGTCCCACCGGTCCGGATCGAGGCCGGCCGCCACCTGCTCGGCCGTGAAGAACAGCTCCGGTACGGCGGGGCGCGGCATCGTGGTCTGCAGATCTGAGGGGTGGTGGCCGACGATGAGCAGCGTGCCGCCCGGCGCGACGGCTGCCGCCAACCGGCGGAACAGCGCCTCGCGCGATGCCGACAGGTGCACGTAGTGGGCCGAGACCAGATCGAAGCGTTCCTCGGGGGGCGCCCAGCCGGTCAGGTCCGCCTGCACCCAGTCGATCCGGTTCACGGCGTCGGCGCCGAGGGTTTCGGCGTGTTCCCGCGCGCGGTGCAGCGCGGCGGTGGCGAAGTCCACCGCCGTCACCCGCCAGCCGCGCGAGGCGAGCCAGATGGCGTCGGCCCCCTCGCCGCACCCCGCATCCAGGGCCGCGCCGGGCCCGAGCTCCCCGACCTCCGCCACGAGCTGCGGATTGGGCCGTCCACTCCAGACCGCGGTATGGCCGCGGTAGCGCTCTTCCCAGAACTCCTTGCCGAATTGTTCGTACACAATGAACTCCTTCCGTGGTTCACGTCATAGCCGTCGCTCAGCTCGTCGGCACCGTGACCACCTCCACGACAACCATGCGGGCGCACCGGCCAGTACGGCAAGCTTTGTTGCTGTTCTGGCAAGCTGGAGGCATGGACGACGACCTCGACCAGGCGCTCGACGCGGTCGGACCCCGGCTCCGCGCGCTGCGGCGGCAGCGCGAGACCACCCTCGCCGACCTGTCGGCGGCGACCGGCATCTCCGTGAGCACCCTGTCCCGGCTGGAGTCGGGCACCCGCCGGCCGACCCTCGAGCTCCTGCTCCCCCTGGCCAGGGCCTACGGCGTCACGCTCGACGAACTCGTGGACGCCCCACCGACCGGCGACCCGCGCATCCACCTGCGCCCGGTCACCCGCCACGGCCTGACCATGCTGCCCCTGACCCGCCGATCCGGCGGCATCCAGGCGTACAAGCTCGTGATCGGAGCCAGCAGCCGCCGGCGGGAGCCCGACCTGAAGACCCACGAGGGCTACGAATGGCTGTACGTCCTCAATGGACAGCTGCGGCTCGTGCTCGGTGAACACGATCTGGTTCTCTCCCCCGGCGAAGCGGCCGAGTTCGACACCCGCGTACCGCACTGGTTCGGGGCGGCCGACGCCCACCCGGTCGAGTTCCTCAGCCTGTTCGGCGGGCAGGGCGAACGCGCACACCTCCGCGCCCGCCCCATGATGAAGGACCCGACCGGACGACCCGACCGGGACTGACCGTCAGCGGCGGACCAGTCCTCGCAGCCACCCGCTCACCCGTCCCCGGACGGGACGGGTACGCCTCCGGGTCCCCTGGCCGATCCAGGACGTGTCGAAGACACCGGGGCGATCGGCGAGGACCGCGATCTCCGGGGTCGGTAGCCGTACCGGTGCGGGGCCGCCGGTGAAGCAGGTACAGCGCCCCTCCGGGTGTACGTGCCGCCATCCCCCGGCCCCGGGGTCGGCGGCGCACGGCACCGGATCGACCCGTGCCCTGGTCAGCCGTTGGCGGCCCATGGCGCTCCTCATCGACTCGGGGAGGCGGTAGAGGAACGCCACCGCTCGTTGGAGAGGTCACCCTACGACATCCGCGGCCCGGCTCGTCGGACGTGTCGTCGACCCGCGGCTACACCTGCTCGGTGGCGGCGCCGCGGGGCGCCCCGGTCCTGACCCTGCCGGTGGCGTGGCGAGCGGCACGGTACCCGAAGAGACGGCCGGTGCGATGGTGGAGCCCGGGCCGGGGTAGGTGCGGCCCATGACCGAGGCGGTGGTGTTGCCGGGCCGCGTAGAGCCCGGCGATGGGCGCGCCGTCAACCGGACGATCCGGTCCGGTTGTGCGTTAAGCTAACACCGTGCCAGGCCCACGTCGAGAAAATCGAGGTCGCAACGCCGCGGCGGCAAACCGGACGGCCCTGCTGAGCGCGGCGCGCCAGCGGTTCGCCGTCGACGGATTCGACGCCTCACTCAGCGCTATCGCCCGGCAGGCCGGAGTGGGTCAGGGCAGTCTCTACCGCCACTTCCCCGACCGGATCAGCCTGGCCGTCGCGGTGTTCGACGACAACGTCGCCGAGCTGGAGACCCTCGCCGCCCGGCCGGAGACGTCGCTGGACCACCTGCTCAGCCTGCTCACCGAGCAGACCATCGCGTCGGTCGCGTTCATCGACATGCTGCGCGCCTCGGATGACGACCCGCGACTGCGCGGCGTCGTCGAACGGGTGACCGAGGTGCTCGGCCGGAAGCTGCGCGCCGCGCAGCGGGAGGGCGAGGCCCACGAGTCGGTCGCCCCACGCCAGCTGCTGCTGGCCGTCGAGATGGTCGCCGCCCTGATGGCCAAGACGCCCGCGCGAACCCGTCGCGACGTCGCCGGCCAGGCCTGGGCGATGCTGCGCCCGTCGATCTTCCGGTGACGTCGCGCCCCAACCACCCCTGAGGAGACCTACATGAAGCTGGCGGGGAAGGTCCTGGTCGTCACCGGGGCCGGAAGCGGCATCGGCCGAGCGGTCGCGCTCGAGGCGCTCCGGCGCAGAGCGAAGGTCGCCGCCGTCGACCTCAACCGGACCACTCTCGAGGAGACCGCGAGCCTGGCCGCGGCCGACGGCGACCTGTCGACCCACCCGCTGGACATCACCGACCGGGCGGCCGTGGAAGCACTGCCCGAGCAGGTGACAGGGCGGTTCGGCGCCGTCGACGGGATCGTGCACTGCGCCGGGATCATCCAGCCCTTCGTCACGCTGCGAGACCTCGACTACGCCGCGATCGAGCGGGTCTTCGCCGTCAACTGGTCAGGGACGCTGTACCTGACGAAGACGTTCCTGCCGCCGCTGCTCGCCCGGCCGGAGGGGCACATCGTCAACGTGGCGAGCATGGGTGGCTTCCTGCCGGTGCCCGGCCAGACCATCTACGGCGCGTCGAAGGCCGCGGTCAAACTGCTGACCGAGGGCCTGCACTCGGAGTGCGCCGGCACGAACGTCCACGTCACCGCGGTCTTCCCCGGCGGGGTCGCCACGAACATCACCACGAACTCGGGCGTGGCGATCCCGGTGGGCGACCCCGAGGCCGCAGCCCAGGCTCACAAGATCACAACGCCGGACAGGGCCGCACGCGACATCCTCGACGGCGTGGAGAAGAACGCGTACCGGGTGCTGATCGGACGGGACGCGAAGCTGATGGATCTGCTGTACCGCGTCAACCCGCGCCGCTCTGCCGGCCTCATCGCCGACAAGATGAAGGATCTGCTGCGCGGATGACGCGGGCGGCACGCGGTACGCGGTACACCGGATCCAGCACCACGGTACGCCGCCTTCGTGCCAGGCGAAAACCCGGCGCGGGCATCCGGTCAGCGCGGGTCGAGCGCCCGGTTGATGGCGTTCAGCAGTACGTCTGCCTGGATCGGTTTGCTGAGCAGGCTCACCTCAGACGGCATTGTCTTCTGAATGGTCAGCAAGGGCTCGGCGTATCCGGACATGTAGACGACCCGCAGGTCCGGGTGGCTGGCCAGTAGTTCCCGGGCCAGGTCGTGGCCGAGCATCTGGGGCATGACCACATCGGTGAGGAGCAGGTCTATCGGGCCGGCGTGCTGCCGGGCCACAGCGAGCGCCTCCGCACCGTTGGCGGCCGTGATGACGTGGTAGTTGTTGCGGGTCAGGATCCGCTCGGTCAGGGCGCGCAAGTTGTCCTCGTCCTCGACGACGAGTACCGTCTCGCCGCGTCCCTGCCGTGGCGCGGCGGTGACGGTCTCACCCGAAGGCGTGGTGTCGGAGGTGGCCGGCAGGAGAACGGTGACAGTGGTGCCGACGCCCGGCTCGGAGTAGATCTGGGCGTACCCGCCCGCCTGAGTGACGATGCCGTAGAGAGTGGCCAGACCGAGACCGGTGCCCTGGCCTACCGGCTTGGTGGTGAAGAACGGCTCGAACGCGCGCTCAACGGTGTCCGGGCTCATGCCGGTGCCGGTGTCGCTGACGCGTAGCCGGACGTAGGCGCCGAGGCGGGCGCCCGGGTGGTGGGCGGCGTAGTGCTCGTCGATGGCGAGGTTGTCGGTGTCGATGACGAGGATGCCGCCGGCGGGCATCGCGTCGCGGGCGTTGACTGCGAGGTTCACCAGCACCTGCCCGATCTGGCCGGGATCCACCTTCACCGGCGAGTCGGCACGAAGCCGGGTACGCAACTCGATGTCCTCGCCAAGGGTGCGCCGCAGCATCTTCTCGATGTCGACAACGATCGCGTTGAGGTCGATGACCTCGGGGTTGACGACCTCACGGCGGGCGAACGAGAGCAGTTGCCGGGTGAGGTCACTGGCCCGGTCGGCTGCCTTCAGGACCTGGGTGAGGTCGTCGTGCGCTGCCTGCCAGTGGGCGTCGGCGCGGGCGGCCAACTCGATCTCTTCCGCGGCAAAGGTCGCGTAGCCGACGATGACCCCGAGCAGGTTGTTGAAGTCATGGGCGACGCCGCCGGCGAGCTGACCGAGGCTCTCCATCCGCTCGGATTGGCGTAGCCGCCGCTGGAACTGTTCCTTTTCGGTGACGTCCTCGATGACCGCGCACCGGGCGGGCACGCCGTTGAAGGTCAGGGCGTGGGATGTGCCTACGACCGTGATGACGGTGCCGTCCTTCTTGACGTGGCGCACCGGGCCGCCCCGGTCGGTAGCGGCCATGGCCCGGAGGGACTCCGTCATCGCCGGGCGGTCCTCGGGCAAGCGTATGTCGGCAAGTGTCATTGAGAGGAACTCGTCGCGGGAGTACCCGTAGTGCGCCACGGCCGCGTCGTTGACCTCAAGGAATGCGAGGGTCAGCATGTCGACCACCCACATCGGGTACGGGTTGTTGTCGAACAGTTGGCGATAGCTGCGCTGCGACTCCTGGGCGGCTTTCTCGGCGTGGCGGCGTTCGGTCAACTCGTGTCGCACCGCGTGGGCCAGTGCGTCGAAATTCTCGGCGAGCGCGCTCACCTCCGCCGGCCCGCCGGCCGCCGCGGAGACCTGGCGCTCCCTGTCGTCGACGGTCGCGGCCTGTACCGCCAGGCTCAGCCGGCCGATCGGGCGGGCTATCCTCCGGTACACGACGAACGCTGCGGCGAGCGCGACGAACAGGCCGAACACGACGATCAGGAACTGCTGTCGCGCCAACCGGCTGGCTGCGGCGATCGCGCCGGCCCGGTCGGCGCCGGCGTAGACCCGCCATCCGAGTCCTTCGACGTCGGCGTGACCGTACAGTCTGATGGCGCCGGTGACGTCGGGGTGCTCACCGGAGCCAACTCGGGTACCGAACGGTGTCCGCTGCAGCGACGCTCCGGCCCAGCGTTCCGGATCCACGGACCGGGTCAGTGCCGTCGTGCCGTCGGCGGTCGTCACCAGGAACTCCAGTCCGCGTGGGCCGCCGTAGTAGGCCGCCATCTCCGGTCCGAGCCAATGAAGGTTGATGAACCCGGCCATGACCCCAAGGCCGGGTACCGGCACCGTCACCAGGGCTGCGGGGCGACCGGTGGCCGGGTCCGGTACCGGTGCGGACAGCACCGGTTCCTGCCGGGCGTGGGCCAGCCAGGCCGCACCGGCGTACCCGGTCCGGGTGGCGGGTGCCGGCGGCAGTGAGGAGCAGACCACGGACCCGTCGGCGCGCAGCAGGTCAAGGTGCCCGGTGTCACCCCCGCCAGGTAGCTCGAACGACAGTGCGCAGGTACTGGGGTCGGCGTAGACCTGGGCGATGCCCGGATGCGCTGCCACCTGCGTAACGCTCCGGCGTACCGCCGCGACGGCCCTGCCCGTTTCGCCCGCCGCCATCCGGGCGCCGAAGGACGCGTCCGCGCTGGCTGCCCGAAGCGCCTCACGGCGGCTTTGCACCCACCCGTACCACGTGCCGGTGGCTGCGGCCACGACGAACAGCACGACCAGTCCGATCAGGTACCGGCGTAGCGGCCAACCGCGGCGGCGGGCGTTCGGCTCGGCGAACGGACGGGTCAGGGGCATGCTCATGGCGTTTCCGCAGCCGACGTCGGCCAATGGCGCATTCGGGACTCCTCGACCTTCACCGCATACCGACGAGGCCGCCCAGAACCGTCTGCTGCAGGATCTCACGCCAGTTACGTAACAAACCGCTACATAGTAGGCGAGCAGTTGTCGGCGGCGACAAGCCGGCCTTTGGGCTCGTCGGGTTCCTCCGGGCCGCGACCTTCCACAGGCCCGGCATGTACCACAATCTGCGTCCTGGAGGGCTTGCGGCGGGCGACAACGGCATGGTCGACGGTTGGACACCTCGTACCGAGATCTTCGGCGTTGTCCGGTAGGACTGGCCCGTTTGACGGAACGAGGAATCGGAGACTCTATGCGCATGCGTAGATGGCCGGTCGGTCTGGTTATGTGGTTGCTCGTCCTCGCCGGTGCCGAGCTGGCGTGCTTCGCGGCGATCTGCCACTTCTTCGTGCGAACCGAACACGGGCAGATGCTCGACCTGGTGGCGTTGACCGGCAACACAGTCGGACAGTCCCGGGTCGAGGGTCCGGTGGACACCATCCTCAACACCATGTCGGCGCTGTCGCTGGCGATCGCCACGGCGGTGGTCGGCTTCATCGCGCTGATCCGGCGCCGGGTCGCGCTCGCGGTCGGCGCCATCCTCCTCGTGGGCGGCGCCAACGTGACGACCCAGCTCCTCAAGCAGATCATCTACCGGCCCGAACTGGGCGTCGACATGGAGCGCGCGGCGGCCGGCAACAGCCTGCCCAGCGGGCACACCACGATCGCCGCCTCGGTGGCGGTCGCGCTCATCCTGGTGCTGCCGGCCCGGCTGCGCGGAGTCGGCGGCGTACTCGGCGCTCTGTTCGCCGCGGTCGCCGGGGTCGCGACCCTCTCGGCCGGCTGGCACCGCCCCAGCGACGCGATCGCCGCCCTCCTGATCGTCGGTGCCTGGGCGTGCGCCGCCGGGGTCTTCATCGTCATCGCGCAGCACCATCACGGCGGCGTCGAGTACGGGCCGGCGAACCGGTTCGCGGTGCGCGCCCTCGCCGTCGCCGGCCTCGTGCTGCTGGCCGGCTGCGGTGTCGCGGTGATGCTGACCGAACAGGTGCTGTCGACCCCGCCCGACGAGTTGAGCCGGCTCCGGCTGCTGACGGCCTACGCCGGGGGCGCGATGGGCATCGCCGGCACGGCCGGCCTCGTCCTGGCGTTCGTCCTCGCGACCGTTCACCGGGTCGTGCCACAGCTCGTGCCGCCGCCCGTCGAGGAAGCCGACCGGGAGATGGCGGCCGTGGCGGGCTGACCCGTCAGTCCCGCCGGGGCTCGCCCGCCTGCTCCCAGATGGACTTCATCTCGTTGAGGGCCTGCTCCATGATGTGCACCATCGCCTCCCTCGCCCGCCCGCCGTCGTGGCGCAGGATCGCCTGCGCCACGTCGGCGTGGTGCTGGAGCGCCTGCTCGTCAGGGTGGTGCGGCATCAGCTCGTAGTGGTGGCGGCCGGTGAGCACCTCCGCCACGAGTTCCTGCAGCTTGACGAACATCTCGTTGCCGGAGCTGATCAGCACCTGCCGGTGGAACTCGATGTCGAGCCGCAGGAACTCGTCCTGGTTGCCGGCCTTGCCCGCCGCCCACATCTTCGCGGCGAGTCCGACCAGGTCGCTCGCCGCGTCCGGAGTGGCGCGCTCGGCCGCGAGGGAGGCCGCCTGCGGCTCGACCGCGGTGCGCAGTTCAGTCAGGGAACGGAGTTGCGCAATTCGGTCACCGGACGCCAGCCGCCACCGGATAAGCTGCGGGTCGAAGACGTTCCACGAGCTGGCGGGGCGGATCTGGGTGCCCACCCGGCGCCGGGTGTCGACGAGCCCCATCGACGCCAGGACCCGCAGCACCTCACGGACGACCGACCGGGACACGGCGTACCGGTCGACCAGCTCGTCGATGTAGAGGACGGAACCCGCCACCAACCGACCCGAGCAGATCGCCGTGCCGAGCTGCTCGAGCAGGCGTGCGTGCAGTCCTGTCTGGGCGGCGCCAGGTGAGGGGTCGACGTCTGCCAACGGCGGGGTAGCCATCGACAAAACATACCAGTCACGTAAAGGTTCTTGCATACGTCAGATTTATTGGCCTAGCATCCCCGCATTAGGCGGATGTATTGGACACATGGCGCCGGTGTTACGGCAGGGCAGGCGCGCTGAGAGGCCAGCCTCGACAGAAGTAGGAGATGCGCATGTTGCGTCGGTCGGTCATAGGAGGGTCGCTGGCCGTGGCCGTGGCCATCGGCCTGTCGGCCTGTGGCGGTAGCGGTGGCGGCGAGGGCGACACCGGGTCGAAGACGGTTCGCGTGACGCTCGCGAACCACGTCTGGACCGAGAACCTCAAGAAGGCGCTGCCCGCGTTCGAGAGTCAGAGCGGCCTCAAGGTCGAGATCACCCAGCTCGGTGAGGACCAGCTCTCGGACCAGTACAACGTCAAGCTGAACGCGGGCTCCAGCGACCTCGACGTGATGATGTACCGCCCTCTCCAGGAGGGGAAGCTGTTCGCGAAGAACAAGTACCTGGCCGACCTGTCGGACCAGACCAAGGCGAGCAAGGACTGGGACTTCAGCGACTTCCAGGCCGGCCCGGTGGAGGCCACCTCGTACAAGGGCAAGCCGGTCGGCGTACCGATCATCACCGAGCGTGAGGTGCTCTACTACCGCAAGGACCTGCTGGCCAAGGCCGGCCTGACCGCCCCGCCGAAGACGCTCGACGAGCTCAAGACCGCGGCCGCCGCGGTGAAGGCCGCCGACCCGGGCGTCGCCGGCTTCGTCGCCCGTACCGGTAAGTCCCCGGCGGTCACGCAGTTCTCCAGCTACCTCTACAGCTTCGGTGGCGACTTCGACTCGGGCGGCAAGTCGGCCGTCAACAGCGAGGCAGCCAAGAAGGCGTACGCCTTCTACGGCGGGCTCATCAAGGACAGCGGCCCGGCCAACGTCAGCACCGACATGAGCTGGCCCGAGGCGATGGCGATCTTCACCCAGGGCAAGGCCGCGTTCTACACCGAGGCCGACTCGCTGTACAAGAACGCCACCGACCCGGCCAAGTCGAAGGTCTCCGACACGGTCGGCTTCGCGCCGTTCCCGGCCGGCCCGGCCGGCTCCAAGCCGTACAACATTCCCTCGTGGGCGCTGGGCATCAACGACGCCTCGAAGAACAAGGCCAACGCCTGGAAGTTCATCGCGTGGGCCACCGGCAAGGAGCAGACCCTCGCGCAGCAGAAGTCCGGCGTCCCGAGCGCCCGTACGTCCGTGTGGGCGAACCCGGAGGGCACCGCGACGTACCCGAAGGACCTCGCCGAGGCCATCGCCGCCAGCGCCAAGGGCGGGGTCGGTCACGACCGGCCGCAGGTCGTGAAGGTCGCCCAGGCCCGTGAGATCGTCGGCCAGCCGATCGTGGACGCGATCACCGGCAAGGAGCCCGGCGCCTCCGCGGACACGGCCAACCAGGCCTTCCAGAAGTTCCTGGACGACGAGCAGAAGTAGGCCGACCTCAGGTGGCGGAGCCGACCGCTCCGCCACCTGAGTCGACCTGGAGAGAACTGATGGCTACCGTCACCACACCCGCCCCGGCATCCGACACGTCAGCGTGGTCGCGCTGGGCCAACGACCACCGCAAATGGCTCTTCGCGGCGCCCGCCATGGCGTTCGTCGCCGCGCTCATCGTCTTCCCGCTGGCCTGGACGGTCTACCTCAGCCTGACCGACGCCGAGGGGTCGGTACGGGCCGAGTCCGAGTTCATCGGCTTCAAGAACTACCTCGACGTGCTCTCCGACACCGACCGGTTCTGGCCGGCCGTGGCGCGGACCGTCTCGTTCACCGGTATCGCGCTGCTCTTCGAGGTCGTCGCAGGCATGGGGATCGCCCTGCTGCTGTGGCGGCCGTTCCGCGGTGAGCGGTGGGTACGGGTGGCGATCCTGATGCCGCTGGTGGCCACGCCGGTCGCGGTCGGCATGATGTGGCGCCTCATCTTCGACCCCAACATCGGGATGGCGAACCAACTGCTGGGCTGGGTCGGGATCGGGCCGCAGCCGTGGCTCGCGGGTAAGGCCTCGGCGCTGCCGACGACGATCTTCATCGACATCTGGCAGTGGACCCCGATGGTCGCGCTGATCCTGCTCGCGGGTCTGACCTCCCTGTCGGACGAGCCCCAGGAGGCGGCGCTCATCGACGGCGCCAGCACCTGGCAGCGGTTCCGGCACGTCACCCTGCCGCTGGTGATGCCCACGGTGATCGTGGCGGTCCTGCTGCGCGGCATCGACGCCCTGAAGACGTTCGACATCCTCTACGCCACCAAGGGCAAGGGCGGCGGCTCGTTCCACGAGGTCGAGACGCTCAACGTGTACGCCTACGGGCTCAGCTTCGACTACAACGAGTACGGCGTCTCCTCCACCGTCCTCATCATCTTCTTCCTGATCATTATCGGCTTGATGTGGGCCCTGACGGCCCGCCGGAAGAAGGAGGCCCAGCGATGAAGACCCGTACCCCCTACCGGGTTTTCCGCGTGGTCGCCCTGGTCGTCGTGGTGCTCTCGATGGTGGCGCCGCTGCTGTGGATGGTCGCGGCCTCGTTCAAGACGAACGTCGACATCTACGACTCGAGCAAGGCGCTGGCCTTCTCGCCGACCCTGGAGAACTACACCAAGGTCCTGCAGCAGGCGAACTACGTCCAGTTCATCGGCAACAGCCTGTGGGTCGCGTTCGCGGCCACCGTGCTGTCGCTGATCCTGGGCGTGCCGGCGGCGTACTCGATGAGCCGCTTCAGCATGAAGAAGTCCGCGCTCGTGGTGCTGATGGCACGGGTCATCCCCGGCGTGTCGCTGCTGGTGCCCTGGTACTACGTCTTCTCCAACCTGCGCATGGTCGGCGGCTTCACCGTGCTGATCCTGAGCCACATGTTCGTGTCGCTGCCACTGATCGTGTACATCATGATGGGCTTCTTCGACGGCCTGCCGATGGAGCTCGAGGAGGCCGCGCTGGTCGACGGGTTGACCCACATCGGTGCGTTCCGCCGGATCACGCTGCCGCTGTCCATGCCGGGCATCGCGACCGCCGGGATCCTGTCGTTCATCTTCTCCTGGAACAACTTCATGTTCGCGCTCGTACTGTCCGGGGCCGACACCAAGACGCTCCCGGTCGCGATCTTCGACTTCGTCGGGTACGCGAGCATCGACTGGGGCGGGCTGATGGCCGCGGCGACCGTGGTCACGCTACCGATCATGCTGATCGCGCTGTTCGTCCAGAAGTACGTCGTCTCCGGCCTGACCGCCGGCGCCACCAAGGGCTGAGGGCATGACAACGACAATCACCAGGGTCGAGACGTTCCTCGTCCCGCCGAGGTGGCTCTTCGTCCGGGTCGAGACCGAAGGCGGCATCGTCGGCTGGGGCGAGGCCACCTGCGAGGGGCGGTCGGAGACCGTACGCACCGCCGTGGAGCAGCTCAGCGAGCTCCTGATCGGCCGGGACGCGCTGCGCATCGAAGACCACTGGCAGGTGATGACCAAGGGTTCGTTCTACCGGGGCGGGCCGATCCTCGCCAGCGCGGTGTCAGGGCTCGACCAGGCGCTGTGGGACATCGCCGGCAAGCACTACGGCGCGCCGGTGCACCAGCTGCTCGGCGGCCCGGTCCGGGACCGGATCCGGGTGTACGGCTGGGTCGGCGGTGACGAGCCGAGCGAGGTGCGCGACCACATCGCCGCCCAGGTCGAGGCCGGGCTGACCGCGGTCAAGATGAACGCCTCCGGCCGGATGAGCCCGGTCGCGTCCGTCGCCGAACTCGACGAGGTGGTGCGGCGGGTGGAAGCCGCCCGCGACGTGCTCGGCAACGACCGCGACGTCGCCGTCGACTTCCACGGCCGGTTCACCCTCGCCAACGCCCGCCGGGTCGCGCCGCTGCTGGAGCCGTTCCGGCCGTTCTTCCTCGAGGAGCCGGTGGTACCGGAGAACTCGCACCTCATCGGCGAGTTCGTGCGGTCGACCAGCACGCCGGTGTCCACCGGCGAGCGGCTGTACAGCCGGCAGGAGTTCCTGCCCGTGCTCCAGGCCGGCATCGCGGTCGCCCAGCCGGACCTGTCGCACGCCGGCGGCATCACCGAGGTACGCAAGATCGCCGCACTGGCCGAGGTGTACGACGTGCAGCTCGCGCCGCACTGCCCGCTCGGGCCGCTGGCCCTCGCGGCCTGCCTGCAGGTCGGGTTCGCCACGCCCAACTACCTGATCCAGGAGCAGAGCATCGGCATCCACTACAACCAGGGCGCCGAGGTGCTCGACTACTGCCTGGACAAGACGCCACTGGCCTTCGTGGACGGGCACATCGAGCGGCTGACCGGGCCGGGTCTGGGCATCGAGATCGACGAGCAGGCGGTACGGGAAGCCGACAAGCGCGGTCACGCCTGGCGCGGCCCGGTGTGGCGGCACCCCGACGGCTCGTTCGCGGAGTGGTGAGCGGGATGGCCGTCGACTTCACCGCCCAGCTCGCCGCCGCGCGGATCCTGGCGATCATCCGGGGTACCGACACGGACGCGGCGATCGCGGCCGGACGGGCGCTGCTGGCGTCAGGGGTACACCTCGTCGAGGTGGCGCTGACAACTCCGGGCGCGCTGCGCGCCATCGAGGCGATCCGCTCCGACGCCCCTTCGGGTTCCCTGGTTGGCGCGGGTACCGTGCTCACACCCGCCGCCGTCGCCGACGTCGCCGCGGCGGGGGCGCAGTTCGTGGTGACCCCCGCCGTCGTGGAGTCGATCGCGGAGGCGGCCCGCCGGGGACTGCCGGTCGCGGCCGGTGCGCTCACCCCGACCGAGGCGTACAACGCGATCGCGATGGGCGCGTCCGTGGTCAAGCTGTTCCCGGCGTCACTCGGCGGTCCCGCGTACCTCAAGGCCCTGCGTGACCCCTTCCCGGACATCCCGTTCGCCGCGGTCGGCGGCGTCGGCCTGGACCAGCTGCACGGCTACCTCGACGCCGGCGCGATCGCCGTCGGCGTCGGCAGCCCCCTGGTGGGGGACGCCGCGTCCGGCGGCAGCCTGGACGACCTGCGGGCCCGGGCCCGCGCCTACCTCGCCGCGGTCGCGGAACGGCCGGCATGACCCTGATCCCCGACGTCCTCACCTTCGGCGAGTCCATGGTGTCGCTGCGCTCCGCCGGGCCGCTCGCGGACGGCGGCGCGCTGGGCATGCACCTGGCCGGCGCGGAGTCCAACGTCGCCATCGCCCTGGCCCGGCTCGGCCACCGGTCCGCGTGGGCCGGCCGGGTCAGCGCCGACGAGCTGGGCGAGTACGTGCTGCGCCGGCTGCGCGGCGAGGGCGTCGACACCGGCGGCGCGGTCCGCGACGCCGAGCGGCCGACCGGCCTGATGTTCCTGGAGCAGCGCACCGCCGACCTGACCCGGGTGCAGTACCGCCGGGCCGACTCGGCCGGTTCGGCGCTGGCGGTCGACGACCTGCGCGGGCCGCTGGCCGCCGGCGCCCGCGTCCTGCACCTCACCGGGATCACCCCGGCCCTGTCCGAGAGTGCCCGGCAGGCCACGCTGTGGGCCGCGAAGACCGCGTCGGCCGCGGGCATCCCGGTCTGCCTCGACGTCAACTACCGGGCCCGGCTCTGGTCGCGCGACGAGGCACGGGCGGTCCTGGCGCCGCTGTCGTCGTACGCCTCGATCGTCGTCGCCTCGGAAGACGAGCTGGACCTCGTCGGCGACCCGGGCGCGGACGGCCCCGCAGTCGTTGCCGGCCTGCGCGACCGCGGCGCCGGGACCGTCCTGGTCAAGCTCGGCGCCGCCGGCGCCCGGGCGTACACCCCCGACGGCGTCCACACCGCCGGCGCCCTGGCCGTGACCGCGGTCGACACCGTCGGCGCCGGCGACGCCTTCACCGCCGGGTACCTGTCCGGCCGGCTCGACGGCCTCGACGTCGCCGGTTGCCTGCGCCGCGCGGTCACGCTCGGCGCCTTCGCGGTGTCGAGCCGCGGCGACTGGGAAGGCCTGCCGCGCCGGGACGAACTGTCGATGCTGGACGGCCACGAGCCGGGAAGCACCATCCGCTGAACCACCTCGCAGTAGCACCGCAGAAAGGTACGCCGTGAAGATCGTCAGCGCGGACGTCATCGTGTCCAGCCCCGACCGCAACTTCGTCACCCTCAAGATCACCACCGACGAGGGGCTCACCGGCCTGGGCGACGGCACGCTCAACGGACGTGAACTGTCCGTCGCGTCATACCTGGCCGACCACGTCGTACCGCTGCTGATCGGCCGGGACCCGCACCGCATCGAGGACACCTGGCAGTTCCTGTACCGCTCGGCGTACTGGCGGCGCGGGCCGGTCACGATGGCCGCCATCGCCGCCGTGGACGTGGCGCTGTGGGACATCAAGGCGAAGGCCGCCGGCATGCCCCTGTACCAGCTCCTCGGCGGCGCGTCGCGGACCGGCATCATGGCGTACGGCCACGCCTCCGGCCGCGACCTGCCGGAGCTGTTCGACTCGATCCGCTCGCACCTCGAGATGGGCTACAAGTCGATCCGGGTGCAGACCTCGGTCCCGGGCATCAACGCCGTGTACGGGGTGGCGGCGCAGCCCGGCACCGACGGCAAGCGGTACGACTACGAGCCGGCGCAGCGCACCCCCCTGCCGGCCGAGGAGGACTGGGACACCCGCGCGTACCTGCGCCACCTACCCGGTGTCTTCGAGGCGGTCCGCAACGAGTTCGGCCCCGACCTCCCGCTGCTGCACGACGGCCACCACCGGATGACGCCGATCCAGGCCGCCAGGCTCGGCAAGGCGCTCGAACCGTACGACCTGTTCTGGCTGGAGGACTGCACCCCGGCCGAGAACCAGGAGGCGCTGCGACTGGTCCGCCAGCACACCACCACTCCCCTGGCGATCGGCGAGGTCTTCAACACAGTCTGGGACTACCAGACCCTCATCCGCGAGCAGCTCATCGACTACGTCCGCTCGGCGGTCACCCACACCGGCGGCATCACCGCCATGCGCAAGCTGCTCGACTACGCCGCGCAGTACCAGATCAAGTCGGGTATCCACGGCCCCACCGACATCTCCCCCGTCGGCATGGCCGCCGCGCTGCACCTCGACCTGGCGATCCACAACTTCGGCATCCAGGAGTACATGCAGCACGGGCGGCTCACCAACGAGGTGTTCCGGCAGTCCTTCACGTTCACCGACGGCTACCTGCACCCCGGCGACCAGCCCGGGCTCGGCGTCGAGCTGGACGAGGTGGCGGCCGCCCGGCACCCGTACGTGGCGGCCTACCTGCCGTTCAACCGACTCAAGGACGGCACCGTCCACGACTGGTGACGGCGCCGAGGTCATAGGGTGCGCCCATGACCAATCCCGCCGGCACGATGCCGCCCCGCCCCGACCGGCTCTTCGTCGCTGACGACATCCTGTCCGGCCGGGTCCGGCTTGATGCGTACCCGTTCCGCTACATCCTGATCGGATCGTCACCGTCGCGGGCGGTGGGCGTGGCGTTCGGCGGCCGGTCCGGCGCCAACGCGATGATCGACGTGATTCTCACCGCCGTGGAGTTCCTGGAGGACCACGGGTGGGAACTGGTCAGCATCGACCAGGGCGGCACGGTCGCCTGCATGCGCCGGGCCCCACGCCGCTAGCCACGACAACCTGGCCGTGCTGGCCGGCCGGCCCTCGACCGGGCTCTTCGAAGACGTCCTCGCCTTCGAGGAGTCGTTCGGCGCTGCACGGCGAGCGCAAGGAGGACGCCGCGCTGCCGGTGAGCTGGCGGCGATCGACTCCTGTGATTCAGCGCGCGCGGCGGTAGTGCATGGCCACCGCGCCGTTGCGGAGCGGCTCCGCTGAGAGCAGCTCGAGCCGGCGCGTGCCGGGCAGCCCGCCCTGGTGCAGCGTCGGGCCGTGGCCGGCGATCCTGGGATGGACGAGCATCTTGTACTCGTCGATCAGGTCGAGCCGGTCGAGCTCGGTCGCGAGCTTGCCGCTTCCGAGGAGGACCCCGGCCGGGGTCGCGTCCTTGAGCTTCTGCACGCCCTCGCGCAGATCACCGGCGATGTGGTGGCTGTTGGCCCACGGGAAGTCCTTGCGCGTCGACGACACCACGTACTTGGGTTTGGCCTCCAGCTTGACCGCCCACTCGCGCATGGCCGGCGGCGCCTCCTCGTCGCCGCGGGCGACGGCTGGCCAGTAGCTCTCCATCATCTCGTAGGTGACGCGACCCCACAGCATTGCCCCGCCCTCGTCCATGAGACGGGTGAAGAAGGCGTGCGTCTCGTCGTCGGCGATGCCCTCCTGGTGGTCGACGCAACCGTCCAGGGTGAGGTTGAGGCTGAAGGTAAGCAGTCCCATGGCCGGCGAGTCTAACGCCACTACGGCGTCGGCCCAGGCGGCGTCGCGTCAGCGAGCTCGAGGTGCACGCGCCCCGGGTCCCAAACTCACGCCGAAGGAAGCGCGCCGGAAGACACCAGGACCCAAACTCGCGCTCAGTCGGGATCGCTACTCGCGGCTCAGAACCATGTCATCCAACACCATGAACGTTCGTGGTCACGGCACTAGCGACGACAACCTGGCCGTGCTGGCCGGCCGGGTCTAGCGGATCAGGCTCCGCGACGCATGGCCTCGTACGTCTCGCGCAGATCGCGGGCCTCGAGCAGGCCACGCGACTCGGCCGCTGCCACTACTTCCAGCGCCCGCCAGTGATTCGACGGAACGACGCGGCCGGACTCAAGCGCGTTCTGCGCGTGGGCGCACGCTTCATCGAGCTTTTCGACGGCGAGAAGCGCGAGCGCCAGGTCGAGTTGGGCGGATGCGACCCGGCGGGGCCAGCGTCCAGCGGTCTCGGCGGTCCGCATCCGGTAGATGACCTCCCGCGCGTACGACTCGGCTGCGGGATCCCCGACCCATGCGAGAGTGGTCGCGGTGTACGCGACCGCCTTGCCCGGGTCGTAACGGTAGTGGTGTTCGGGGCGGTCCGGTCTGGGCATGGGCGAGACCAACTTGGCTACCCGGTTGAGCGCGTCAGAGGTCTCCTTGCGCTGTCCCAGTCGTGCCCACGCGCGTCCCTCCTGCGCGGTGGCCTGTACGTGAGCCGAGCTGCCAGGTGGCGCAATCCGTTGCGCTGCTTGGGAAAGCGCGAGCGCATGGGAATAGTCGCCGTCGGTCAGGACGCTCCACGCCTTCGTCTCCAAGCACCACGCATGGATCTCGGCGTGCCCGGCTTGTAGCGCCAGGGCCTGCGCGGTACGCAGATGAGCCCGCGCGGCTCGATGGTGTTTGAGGTCGATGTCGAGCGTGGCGGCCAGCAGCGACAGCCAGCCTCCGACGACCACGAGACGCTGGTGCTCGCCGAGAGTCTTGCGGGCCTCCACGAGACGCGCCACGTACGACAGGTGCCGTCGCACGGCTTGCAGCAGCTCGTCGGGCGGAGTCACCGGGTATCGGGTCGCCAGGTCGTCCACGGCCTGCTCCAACCGGGCCAACGTCTCTTCCCCGACGTCGGTCACCGCGACTCTCCTTGCCAACTCCAGCGACTCAAGCTCTTGATCTGGCGAGCCGTGGTCGAACCGCGTCGATGACGAGCCGTCCGCGATAGCGAGCGCGACCGTATCCAGGCTTCCCCGTGCGGCAAGACCGAGAGTGATTCGCGCATGATCAGGCATGGCACAGCCATCCGCGATGCGCTCCAGGACGTCAATGGCCATGACCTTGCGCCCAGCCATGATGCGACTAACGTAGCCCTGTTCCAGACCGGCCGCGATACCGAGCTGAGTCTGGCTCGCGCCGGTGTACCGCTGGATCAGCTTGAACAGCGCTCCCACGTCGCGGTCGCGTAGCCCGGCCGCAACGTCATCGCGGTGCCAGAATTCGTCCGGCACGCGCAGCGGTTCGAGGCCCCGATTCGGCATGTCCACTCTCGGTCCGCGCAATCCTCTGGCCCGAGCATATGCCGCGTCTTCGCACCGGTCGAGGAATGTCATGTCACGGTGACATGGCCGGCCTACATGGGCCTGCTTCGCTGCTTCCGCGACGGTGTCTCGTACGAAAGACAACCCGCGGTTCCTCGCTCACTAGCAGGCACCGGGGCGGGTGCTGGGCAACGGGGACGGCGTCAGAACCGCCTGCTGCCTTCGACCCCGCTCGCCTCGGTGCCGCTCCATCGATGAGGGGAGACAGGTCGTGAACGCGCCCCAAGCATTGCCCTACGATCCGGACAACCCGCCGATGAACCCGCCCGACGGTTGCGAGAACCGGCTCATGTGGCAACTCGCACGGCGACTGTTCGGCGACCACCGGCCAGGACTGGACGGGTACTGCCTGGCGTGCCGGCCCTACCAGTTCTACCCGTGCGTCGGACGGCAGCTCGCCGACATCGGGCTGGCGGCGGCGTACCACCAACCGGACGGCGCACCCTGGCGCGTGCCACGCGCGGGCACCCGCGATCCGGGTCGGAGCCGGGCATGAGCGTGCTCAAGCCCGGAGACGAGGATCTGCACTACTCCGATGGTTCTCATCGCTGGATGTGCCCGGACCTCAGGCGCGATGAGGACGTCTGGTCGGAGCGGGTCAAGGACCACATGCGAGCGCACGGCTACCGGCGAGACTCCCCTAGCCGATTGATCATCACGCCGGCTCGTCGGCAGGAAACGGAGCACGGATAGACCGGAGCCCCCTTGGACATGCCGCAATCGTCAGAGCATGTCCTCGTTGCGGCGACGGCGGATCGGCGCCACGTACGACGCGAAGGCGGCCAGGTAGATGCCGCCGGCACAGACCACGTCGGCGGTGGTGGCCTGGTCGGTCATGACGGTGGCCCACCAGTAGTAGCCGAGCCCGTTGTTCGGGTACCCGAACAGCATGCAGGCCATCGTGTACGTCAGGGCCGGCAGCCAGGTGAGGTGCGGGTAGCCCAGGGCCAGCACGATCAGCCCCAGCCCGTTGTAGATGAGCAGGTTGCGGACGATCGCGCCCCAGCCCGCCGGCGAGCCGACGAGGATGCCGGCGGTGGTCGCGAGGCCCGCGGCGGTGGTCCAGGCGGCCGCCCAGACCGCCCGCGCCAGCTTGGCCCCCGGCGGGTCGGGCAGCGGCAGCCGGGCGGTGTTGTCGCACGCGATCGCCGCCGCCGCGCCCGCGATGACGGGGAGCAGGAGCAGGGCCGACATCGGTGAGATCAGGCGCACCATGCCGAAGTCGGAGAACGACACCTGGGAGAGTACGAGCGAGCCGACCGCGATGACGGCCAACGTTCTGCCCGCGGTCGCGGTGGAGTGGACGCCGGCCCACGCCCGGAGAACATCCCAGCGGCCGGAGCCGGCACTCGATGCCGGGCCCGGCCGCGTGGCGTTCGGTCGGCTCACAGCCGGGCGTCCAGGCGGCAGTTCGCGAAGTTGTCCAGGACGGTACCGACCTCCTGCGGGCTCAGCAGCTTCGGCGGCATCGGCGTCATGACCTCCTGGACTCCGGCCAGGCTCAACCAGGTGACGAGCAGGGAGAAGTAGTTGAACGTGAACTGCTCCATGTCGACCCCGCCGATGGAGGGGTTCTGGACGAAGTCGCAGTGCGTCGGGTTGAGGATGGCGCTGGCGGCATCCTGCAGGGTGAACCGGCCACCCTCGTAGACCTCGGTCGGCAGGTAGAGCGCGAACACCCCGGGGCCGGTCGGGTGGTAGCTGCGGCTCTCCTCGACGATCCGCTCGGGTACGAACCTCGGGTAACCACGGGCCTGGGCCGCCTCGGCCAGCGTGTTGACCGACCGGGTCACGAGGTCGGCGTACCGGCTGTGCTCGGGGTACAGGCAGATCTGCGGTTTCGTGCCGGTACACGCCGTCGGCGGCTGAGGCGTCGACGTGTACCGCTGGGACGGCAGGGTCGCCGGTGCGACCACGATCGCGGCCACGGCGGCGACGGCCGCTGCCGCCGCGCCGATCGACGGTACGCGTACCCCCGAGCGGGACCGGACCCGCAGGCCGAGGAGGACGGCCGCGGTGGCGATGAACAGGCCGGCCTGCGCGGCCAGGTAACCGGTGTTGAACGACTTGCCGATCATGGTGATGGTCGCCGCGCCCAGGTTCAGCAGCTGGAACGTCGGCTTGCCGGCGAACGCACCGCCGATGACGTAGCTGAGCGCGAACGCGCCGACGCCGCCGACCAGGCCCGCCACCAGGGTGCTGGTGAACCGGCCGATCGCCGATCCCAGGGCGACGTACCAGACGATGCCCAGGCACTGGACGAGCGCGCCGGCCAGCAGCGACCACCAGCTCACGCTGGGCTGCGAGACCCCGCCGGCGACCAGGGCGACCACGATCGTGGCCAGGTGCAGGCAGACCAGGGGTACGGCGCACCAGGCCGCGGCGCGCAGGTATGCCCATCCGGGCCGGGCGACCGACAGTACGAGGTGGATGTTGCCCGGTCGGGACAGTCGGGCCGCGTCGATCGCGGCGACGCCGGCGCACGCGGGGCCGATGATGAACAGCGAGATCGCGAACCAGTCGACGGTCCACAGCCCCTCGCCGCGCCACGGCGCGCCGCGCAGCAGGAAGTTCGTCACCTCCATGCCGAGGGCCGGTACGACCAGCCAGGGACCGAGCAGGGTGCGCAGCGCGTACCGGATCCGCGACGTCATGCCGAGGCTCCCATCAGGTTCGCGATCGACCGCTCCAGGTCGGTGTCGCCGGGCGCGTCCGGAGTCGCGCGCTGCTCCAGACCGGCCACGTCCCCGTCGAACACGACCGTGCCCTCGGACAGGACGACCACCCGGTCGGCGAGTCCGCGGATGTCCTCGACCAGGTGGGTCGAGACGATGACCACCTGGTCGCCGCCGAGGTTGGCGATCGTCTCCCGCAGCCCGATGCGCTGCCGGGGGTCGAGGCCCACGGTGGGCTCATCCAGCAGGAGGAGGGCGGGGTCGTGCACGATCGCGTGGGCGATGCCCAGCCGCCGCCGCATACCACCGGAGAGGCTGCGTACGGTCGCGGTCCGCTGCTCTGCCAGCCCGACCCGCGACAGCGCGTTGGTGACCGCCTGCTTTCTGGCCGCCGACGGGACCTTCTGCAGCCACGCCACGTAGGTCAGGAACTCCTCGCACGTCGCCGCCGGGGGCAGGGTCGGCTCCTGCGGCAGGTACCCCAGGGCCGCCCGGCTGTCGCCCGACTCCAGGCGGACGGTCCCCGAGGTCGGCCGGTCCACTGTGGCCGCGAGCCGGAAGAACGTCGACTTGCCCGCGCCGTTTGCTCCCACGAGGCACGTCACGCCCGCGGAGATATCCAGGCTCAGCGGCCCCAGCCGGAATCCGTTGTTATAGGTCTTCGTCAACTCTTCGCAGACGAGGCGGTTCGCGCTCATACCAGTCGGTTCTCTTCCGTTACGCGGGGCCCGGCCGCCGGGAACGCTTCCCGGCGGCCGGGGATGTGCTCAGTAGGGCTCGCCCTGGGTGTAGGTGGTTCCGCTGCACGGGTCAGTGCGGACCGGGACGTCCAGGCAGACCCGCTGCTGCGCCCGCGCGGTGTTCCCGCTCGCGTCGGTCGCGGTACTGAAATCGAGCCACTGGCCGCCCGTCACGTTGGAGTGCGTGCTCTCCTTCGACGTGTAGTTGTAGAAGGAGGCGGTGCAGCTCGTGTACTCAGGCGCGTAGCAGATACCGGCGTTCGACTGGGTCATCATCCAGCCGTACTTCTTGTGATTGTCCGCGTTGGAGTACCAGTAGTAGCCCGAGGTGTACGACCGGGTGCCCTGGGAGTTGTCGACCACCCGCCATTTCCCGTACCCCTTCGCCGTGCTGCCGTACCCGGACGCGGTCAGGGGGCTGGAACTGGAATTCCAGTTGACCCAGGTGCCCTTCGCCGCCGCCTGGGCAGGCGCCGCCGCCGTGAAGGCGAGTGCGCCACCGGCCGCGACCGAGAGGAACGCGACGCCAAATTTCCTTGATAAACTTCTCACTGCCCTCATGTCCATCCTTTCGCCGGGAGCAGAGGGTCGGGGCGGGCATTGCGCCAACAATGCCCGCCCACTTGATCTAACGAGGTGGATGCTAACAAGCAGTTGACCACCTTGGAGTCTTTCAATTCTTGGCCGATCGGCCACCCCGGAAAGACGGTCGCCCTACAGGTGGATTGCGGGTCTCGGCAACAAAGAAACCCACTGCCGGAAACTTCCGCCCACGAATGCTCCAGTGGGCGTTTCCGCATTACTTTCAGTACTGGCTAGGTAACCGCAATTAGCGAGCGGTGGCGAGGCTGTCGTTGTCGCCCCAATGGCCGCCGGACGGCTCCGTGTCGAAACGAGCGGCCCGGATAGCGTTGCCGTCCAGGTTGTTGTCGTCGACCCAGCCCGACGCGCAGGTACCGCTGTCGGTGATCCACAGCCCGTAGCACTGGGTCTTACGACGCTGGCTGTCCCAGATCCGGTTGCCCCGGATCGTGGGGCGGTCGGTGGCGCAGTCCAGGGTGATCCCGGCGCGCGGATCCGGTGCGCCGGGCAGGCTGTACCCGACACCCCTGGCCGGAGGCCCCGCCGCCCACGCCGTCGTCGCGCCGGGACGGAACGGAGCGAGGTGCAGCTCGGTGGGGCTGTTGCCGATGACGATCGCGCGCTGCGAGCCCACCGTCACCGGCTTGCCCACGTGCCCGTCGGGGATCCAGTGGGCACCCGCGTCCAGCATGGACATCTCCGTGTACGAGACGCCGGACCCTCCCCCGGACCCGCACGGCGCGCAGCGCCGGCCGTTGTCGAGCACCCGGTTGTCGACCAGCGTGGCGTCGACGGTGGCCGCACCGGTACGAATTCCGTCGAGGGCGTTGTTGTCGATCTCGTTGCTGTCCAGGACGATCAGCGCGGCGGGTTCCTGGTCGCCGATGGACAGGTTGTACTGCCAGTACCCGTAGCAGCCGTTGCCGCTGATGCGATTACCGCGGAAGGTGTACCGGCCGGGGGTGTTGCCGACTACCAGCCCGTGGCGGACGTTGCGGTCGATGACGCAGTCGGTCACGATCCCCTTGCGCCCACCGACCCGGGTGGTGCCGTGGGCCGAGATGTCGAATCCGGCCACGTGGTTGGCGGTCAGCGTGCAGGCCGAGACGATCATCCCGTCGGCGCCCCAGTCGGAGATGCCGAAGTGGTTGTCCTCGGCGTGGCAGCCGACGATGCGGATGCCCCGGGGTGGCGTCCAGTAGCGCTTCTGCAGCTCGACGAAGAACCCGTTGGTACCATTGCCGACGGCCGTACAGCCGCTCATCGTGAGCCGCTCGACCGGGCCCCAGCCACCGATACCGATGCCGAACCCGGCTCCGCCGATCCCCGTACCGCTGTTCAGCCGGCCGCACCCCTCGACGACGACCCCCTCGATCATGGTGTCCTGCAGGAAGTCGCAGCCGAGGCCGCTGGCCGCGGTGTCGTGGATGTACAGCTCACGGAAGTGTCCTCGCAGCACGTACTGCAGCCCCAGCCCCTTCGCGAGCACGTTGTACGTGGGGCTCTCCACCCCGGAGCCATCGATCTCGAAGCGCGCGAACGTGCAGTCGGCGACGTGGTTGTCGCGGCTCGCGCCGTGCTCCAGCGTGGTGAAGAAGGCCAACGGGGACGGGTCGGTCGGCCTACCGGGGTTCGACAACAGGAACCGGGTCACCCCGGGGCCAGCGCCGACCAGCGATACGCCGCTGCGCCACACGGTGCCGGCGTCGCGCATCGAGTACGCACCGGGCGGGCAGTAGATGACACGCCCCAGACCGTCG
The DNA here is from genome assembly GCF_016863255.1 of Planosporangium mesophilum. GTDB lineage: Bacteria > Actinomycetota > Actinomycetes > Mycobacteriales > Micromonosporaceae > Planosporangium > Planosporangium mesophilum. The sequence continues at coordinate 18,954 of NZ_BOON01000040.1, read as the reverse complement.
GCGTCGTACGCCTCGCCGAGCGCGTCGACCAGCGCCTGCAGTGCGGGTTGGTCGTTGGTGACGCCGTCACCGGCCAGGCCGCCGTCGCGGGCGTTGACCACCGCCGGGCCCGCGACGTCGGTCACCGGGGCCGTGGTCGCCGGGGCCGTGGTCACCGGGGCCGTGGTCGCCGGCGCGGGCCGCGCCTGAGCGGCGCCGCTTCCCCAGACGCCGGCGGCCCCGCCGAGGACGGCCAGGCCCGCCGTGGTCAGGAAGCGCCGCCGGTCCAGCTGCGGGCGCTGCGCTCGCTGTGCCGGCTGCGCCGTGGTCGCGCGCATGTCACTCTCCTGTCGCCGAAGCCGGGTACGCAACGGCGGGCGAGAGTGACCAAGGCGCACGCAGACCGGCCGGGGCCGCGAACTGCGCGACCTCGGCCGCCGGTCTCCTTGCCGGACGGGCGGTCAGTTCGTGCCGGACACCCGGAGGCGTCGACGCCCGCCGTACCGATCCAGTCCGATTACCAGCTAACTCATCCGCGATTCCCAGGTTGGCAGCGCGCAAACGCCGACGGCGGCTCCGGCTCCTCGGTGCGCGGCCGTGCAACGAGCTGGCCGTTACACGTACGCGACGTGCGCCGCACGCAGCGCAGTCGCGGAGGAGGAGCAGCCCGAGCGCGGTCACGCCGAGCAGGTGCGGGCCCCGCCCCAGAAAAACTTTGGCGGTCGTGTCGATTCCGGTCGACGCGGTTCGACGTCCAGGTGAAGGCCCGCACCGAACGGGCCGCCCCGGACCGGGTACCGACCCGCCTACGACGAGGAGCGCCACCATGACCGCCACGTCCGTCCCCGCCTCGACCGCCACCACCGACGCACGCCGCCGGCGCCGGCTGACCCGGGCCGCCTCGGTCATCGGAGCCTCGTGCCTGACGAGCGCGATCTTCGCGATCGGCAGGGCAGCGGGCACCGACTTCACGATCACCGACCCCGGCCCCGACGGTCAGTCGCACACCTTCGTACTCCCGGAGATCGCGATCATCACGCTGATCATCGGCCTCGCCGGCTGGGCGACGCTCGCCGTCCTCGAGCGGTTCACCTCCCGTGCCCGGGTCATCTGGATCGCTCTGGCCACCGTGATCGTGCTGCTGTCGCTCCCGCCGATCTGGATCGAGCAGGCCACGACCGGCACGCGGGCCCTGCTGGCCGTCATCCACGTGGCCGTCGGGCTGGCGCTGATCCCGATGGTGCGGGTCCCGGCCCGTCGCGGCTGAGCCCCCGTGGCGACCGGCTGCTGCTCGGGATCATCACCATGGTCGCCGTGACCAACCTGCTCGACCAGGGACTGATCGAGGTGATGCTGCCGGTCTGGGTACGCGACGAGGTCGGCTCGGCCGGCGCGCTCGGCGTCATCGTCGGGGTCGGGGGCCTCGGCGCCGTCCTGGGCAACCTGGTCGGCGCCTGGCTCGGGCCACGGGTGTCCCGGCGGACGCTCTACACCGTCGGCTTCATCCTGGGCGGCGCACCACGGTTCTTCGTACTCGCGATGACCGGAGCGCTGACACCGGTCCTTGCCGTCGTCGGAGTCGCTGAGGTGTTCGCCGGTTCACTGAACGCGGTGATCGGGGCGACGGCGTACGAGCGGATCCCCGAGGAGCTGCGGGCCCGCGTCCTCGGCACGGTAAAGGCCAGCGCCTGGATCGGCATCCCGTTCGGCGCCCTGCTCGGCGGGTACGCCGTCGAGACCCTCGGCGTCCGCGCGGCGCTGCTCGTATTCGGCGCCGCGTACCTGCTCACCACGCTGGCGCCCGTCGTCTTTCCGGCCTGGCGCCAGCTGCGCCGGCCCGACCCGGTCCCGATCGACGAACACCAGCCGATCGCGACCTGACAGCACCGGGCGCCCGGGTCCGAACCCGGGCGCCCTCCCCCGCTCACCAGGCCCAGGCCTCCGGGCCCGGGCCGCCCTTGCCGATCGGCGGGAACAGACGGTCCAGCCGGGCAAGGGTGTCGGTGGACAGTTCGGTACCCAGTGCGGCGAGGGCCGCGTCCAGTTGCCCGGCCGTCCGCGGACCGATGATCGGGGCGGTCACCCCGGGCCGGGACAGCAGCCAGGCGAGCGCGACCGTCGTCGGCTCCTCGCCGAGTTCGGCGCAGAGTTCCTCGTACCCTTCGATGGTGGCGCGGTGCGGTTCGACCCGCTCGGCGGCGTGCAGAACGGCCCGGCCGGTGGAGTCCTCCCGCTGTTTGCGCAGCGCGCCGGAGAGCGCACCGAAGTGCAGTGGCGAGTACGGCAGGATCCCGATGCCGAGTTCGATCGCCGCCGGCACCAGCTCCAGCTCCACGTGCCGGGTGATCAGGTTGTACCTGCACTGCTCGGAGACCAGGCCGAGGAAGTTGCGCCGGTCGGCCGCGGCCTGGGCGCGCGCCAGGTGCCAGCCTGCGAAGTTGGACGAGCCGACGTACCTGACCTTGCCCTGGGCGACCAGTACCTCCATCGCCTGCCAGATCTCCTCCCACGGCGTGTCCCGCTGCACGTGGTGCATCTGGTAAAGGTCGATCCAGTCGGTACGCAGCCGGCGCAGCGACGCCTCGCAGGCGGCGATGATGTGCCGGGCGGACAGCCCGCGGTCGTTGGGCCAGTCGCTCATGGGGGCGTAGACCTTGGTGGCCAGCACGACCCGGTCCCGCCGGCCGGCGTTGTCCAACCAGCTGCCGATGTACCGCTCGCTCAGGCCGTCACCGCGCTCGTTGCCGTACATGTTCGCGGTGTCCACGAAGTTCAGGCCCTCGTCGAGGGCCCGGTCCAGGATGGCGTGGCTGGCAGTCTCGTCGAGCAGCCAGCCGAAGTTCATCGTGCCGACGCAGAGCCGACTCACGGTCAGGCCGGTCCGGCCGAGATAGGTGTACTCCATGCCGCGAACGTAGGGCCCTTGATCCGTTCGCCGGTAACCATTCGACCGTGGTCGAATACCGGCGTGATCCACATCGAGTTCGCGCCGGCCGACCTGGTCGGTCTCAGGTTCGCACACTCGCCGCTGGTCGAGGTGGTGACCAGCGGCTTCGCGTTGAACCGGCCGACGACGTTCTGGATGTACGACTCCTGGCGAGCGCGGGTACGGCCACGGCTGAGTGGTGCGGGCCTGGGGACCCTGCAGGCCGTGGTCGCCGCCCCGACCTGCTACGTACCCGACTTTCTGACCCCGGTGCCGGCCACCGCCCGGCCCAGCCTGGACGAGGAGTTGCGGGTGGTGGCCGCGACCCCGCTGGACCGGGTCGCCGCCGAGGTCGACGCCGCCTGGGCCGGGCACCCGGCGCCACCGGAGATCCGCCGGTTCGGTACCGACCCGGCGGCCGCGCTAGCCGAGCTGGTCCGGCAGGTCCGGCGGTACTTCGAGCTTGCGGTCGCGCCGGTCTGGCCGCGGCTGTGCGCCGCGGTCGAGGGCGAGATCGCACACCGGGCACTGGCAGCCGCCGAACGCGGGCCAGGGGCGCTGCTCGCCGACCTGCATCCGAAGCTGGACTGGGACGGATCGGCCCTGCGACTCGGGTACGCCAAGAGCGGGCACTGGGGCCTGGACGGACATCCGCTGGCCCTGCTGCCGGCCGGGTTCGCCGGCCCGGTGGTGCACACCATGACCGAAGGCCGGACGGGCCGGGCGCTCTGGTACCCGCCGCGCGGCTACGGCCGCGTCTGGGATCCACCGGAGCGGGTCGAGCCCTCCACGGCGCTGGCCGGTCTGCTCGGTCCGACCCGTGCCGCGGTGCTCACCCTGCTGGCCGCGCCCTCCAGTACCGGTGAGGTGGCGAGCGCCCTCGGCCTGGCCCCGGCGACCGCCTCGCACCATCTGACCGCGCTGCGGGACGCCGGCCTGGTGGTCGGCGAGCGGGTCGGCAGGCGACTGCGCTACCTGCGTACCGGACTCGGCGAGCAACTCGCCGGTGCCGGTACCACGGTCGAGCGACCTTGAGCCGCCGCTGCCGGGCGCTACCCCGGGATCCGCACCCGCAGCGCCTGACGAAACCAGCCGAGCACCGGTGCCAGGCTCTCCGGGGCCGGCCAGCCGTTGACCACCGAGAGCAGTCGGAGGTACCGCTCCCGACGAGGGTCGTCGGCGGCCTCCAGCCGGGTCGACAGGCGCCGCCGCAGGTCGACATCATCGGGGCGACCCACGATGCGCGCGTACTGAGCCGTGACCGCCGCGACGACCGGATCGGCCCGGGGCGAGGCCGGGTCGACGGCGGCGGCCAGGGCCGGGGCGACCCGCTCACGGACCACCGCGACAGCATCACGGCGCACGCCCGGGACGCCGCCGGCGGCACGGTCGGCCGCGTGGTACTCGGCCATCCGCCGCAGGCTGGCCCGAAAGTCCGGGTCCTGCGACAGCTCGGCCAGCCCCACCCACGCCTCCACCTGTTCGACCTCGGGATCGTCGGGTAGCTCGGGGGTCAGCGAGCGCCTGATCCCGGCGAATTCGGAATCGGCCTCCACACCGCCGAACGCGATGTCGAGGAAATCGCCGATCAGCCGTCGGCGCTCGTCCTCCGAGAGTCTGGCCAGCTTGTGCATGAGCTCCATCTCCTCAGGCGTAGACCCGCGCTCGGCCACGACCGTCAGCACCGCGCGCCGCAGGCGCAGCCCTCGGATCTGTACCGCGAGTGCCTCGGCGTGCGCCGCGGCGACCTCGGGGAGTGAGAGTTCCCGGTCCACGACCTTCCGGATCGTGGCGAGGTCCAGTCCCAGGTCGCGCAGCGTCCGCACGAGGTCCAGGCGGGCGACGGCGTCGATGCCGTAGCGGCGGTGGCCGGCGGGGCTGCGGGTGGTCGGCGGTACGATCCCGCGGTCGGCGTAGAACCTGATGGTCTTCACCGTCAGTCCGGTCCGCCGGCCCAGCCCGCCGATCGAGTAGAGCGTCTCGCCGTCCATGCCCTCACCCTCCCGCCTCCCCCTGAGGGAGATTCAAGTCTTCCGCGGCTGCCTGACAAACCCGATCTTCAGCGAGTTGGTCCTGTCGGTCGCGGCGTTGCTCGTAGGGTGGGGTCATGACTGTTCGACCCCTGACGTTGATGGCTGTGCACGCCCACCCCGATGACGAGGCGACGGGCACCGGTGGTGTCCTCGCGCGGTACGCGGCGGAAGGGATCACGACGGTACTCGTGACGTGCACCGACGGGCGCTGTGGCGACGGCCCCGGCGGCGTCAAGCCCGGCGAACCGGGGCACGACCCGGATGCCGTGGCCGCGATGCGCCGGGAGGAGCTCGAGGCGAGCTGCGCGGCGCTGAAGGTCAGCCATCTCGAAATGCTCGACTACGCAGACTCCGGGATGATGGGCTGGGCGACGAACGACGTACCCGGCTCGTTCTGGACCACGCCCGTGGCCGACGCCGCGGCACGGCTGGCCGAGCTGATCCGGCAGTACCAGCCCGACGTCGTCGTCACCTACGACGAGAACGGCTTCTACGGTCACCCCGACCACATCCAGGCCCACCGCGTCACGATGGCCGCGGTCGCCCTGACCGGCATCCCCAAGAAGGTGTACTGGACCACGGCGCCTCGCTCGGCGATGGAGAAGTTCGGGCAGATGATGCGGGAGTACGGCGTCGAGTGGGAGGAGCCGGAGGCGTCCCAGTCGGATGCCATGCCGGAGATCGGCCTGCCCGATGACGAGATCACCACCTGGGTGGACACGAGCATGTTCGGTGGGCAGAAGTTCGACGCGCTGGCCGCGCACGCCAGCCAGACCGAGAACATCTTCTTCCTGCGGATGGGCAGGGAACGGTTCACCGAACTGATGGGGATGGAGACCTTCGTACGGGTGCACGACACCACCGACGCCGTGGTACCCGAGGACGACCTCTTCGCCGGCCTGCGCTGACAAACCCGGCCACGGAAGACTCAACCATGGCCGTGAATGCCGCTCCCCCGCCGGGTTTTCACTCGGTGACGCCGCGCATGGTGGTCACCGATGCCGCGCGAGGAACCTGGGCACGACCATGCGCCAGGCCTCGGTCACCAGCTCGGTCATGTACCCGTGGTCGAGCCGGGCGAGATGACAGCAGACCCAGTGGAAACGCAGGTCGGACGCGCAGCGGTCAGCTACCGACGGACACCGACGATCCCCCGGAGGCCGACGGCGGCAGGTGATGAGACGCGCCCGGCGCGCCGGCGGAGGTGTCGGGTCGCGTGTCGCATTCAGCGGCAGGGGCGTCCGCCGGGGTCTCCTCATCGGATCCAGGCGCCGCTGCCCGCCCTCCCCGATGGGCGCGGACCTCTCTCAGGTGCATCACCACCACGACCAGGGCCGCCGCGATCGCCATGCACAGCAGACCCCACCGTGCCATCCAGTACGCCACCCTGCCCGTCACCCCTGTCCCGCTGCTGAGAGCAGTGGATATGTCTCCTCATCGTGTCAGCTGGTTGAATACTTCACCACCGGGATTCCGACACCCAACGGATCGATGACCCTGTCATTCAGGTTGATCGTTACGTCGGCCGGTGGTAGGGGCGTCACCGGTTCCGGTCGACGGGTGTCGCCGTTACGACCGATGACCTGACGGCGCGGTGAGAATGGCCGAAGCCGTCCAGCGGGAACTCGCCGGCTGGGCCCTGGCGGAGATCGACCGGATCATCACCGATCCCGCGGCACCGGTCTGAGCAGCTCCAGGACCTCCCGGTAGGCCCGCTCAACCTGCCCGTCCTCGGTGTGCACGACCTTCGCGGCCGGCCGGGCGGCGAGCATCGACACCAGCCGGTCGTACATCGCCGACAACTCCGCCAGGCCACCCATACGGTCCAGCATCTGCTGCGCCTCCACGTGCGCCGGGTCGGCCGCGGCGCGGCTGCGGTCGGTGAACCGGCGCAGCGCGTCCTCCCCGCGGTCGAGCAGGACGATCTCGTGGAAGTCGGCGTTGACCTCACGCGCGAGGTGCTCCAGTCGCTCGAGGAAGTCCGGCCGGGCCAGGAACTGCGGAATCACCACGTCGTGTCCGGCGACCAGATGGGTACGGGCCGCCGCGACGGCGAGCGCCCGAGCGAGCAGCCCCGCGGTGTAGAAATCGTCCCGCCAGCGGCCGAGCAGGCCGCGGATCCGGTCGATGTCCAGGTTCAGCGCGAGGGGGTGCTCGTCGACGTACCGCTGGGCCAGCGTGGACTTACCGCAGCCGGGTGGTCCGTTCAGTACGATCAGCCGCGGCACGCCCGTCAGTGTAGGAGCGCCAGGGCGCTCGCGGACCGGTCATGATTCCGGAGCCGGGCCCGCGCCGGGATACGCCCGTCCGTTGCTGAGCAGGCTGATACCGAGCGGGGTCAGGCTGTGTACGGCGAGGTTCGCGGTCCGGAGGGTCACGATGATGCCAGCCTCCCGCAGGGTCCGGGTGTGATAGCTGACGGTCGGGGCGGAAGCGCGGACCCGCCGGGCCAGCTCCGTGGTCGTACGCTCGCCGCGGGTCGCGATCTCTTCGAGGATGGCAGCCTTGGTCTCACCCAGCAGCGCCGCCAACGCCCGGCCCGGCGGTGCGCCGGGGTCGGTGGTCAACCAGCGCGGGTCCGGGCTGATCGGGTAGACCAGGACCGGCGGTAGATCCTCGTCGGCGAGCGTGATGGGGAACTGGTGGCAGAACAGGGAGGGCACCAACAGCAGTCCACGCCCGTTCAGGTGAAGCTCGTGGTCGTACGGGTAGTTGACCTCGAGGACCGGAGGTTGCCACCGCACCGACGGCCACAGGCTGGCCAGCAGGGCCTCCACGCCGCCGGCGGCCAGGGCGCGGGTACGCAGCGCGCGGTCGGTGTGGAAGCACGCCGAGATCTCGGCCTGGTAGGGCGCCAGGGCGAGGTCGAAGTAGGCGCCCAGCGCCTTCCCGAGTCGGGTCATCGCCTCCGGGTCGCCGGAGGCGAGCGCGCCGATCCAGGACGGGGACGGCCCCGGACCGGGCCGCACGAGGTCGAACCGTCCCAACTCTGCCCGCAGCTGGGACACGGGGGTCGCGCGTACCGCCTCCAGGCCGTCCTGAAGGGTCTGCGGAGAGCCCGACGGGGTGAGGAAGTCGGGGAAGTACCTGCTTCGCGCCGGCGCCAGCGACGCCAGCATCTGAACGGCGCCGGTCGCGCCACCACGCGAGATCGCGTCGGCCGCCGCGCGTCGCCAGGGACCGAACACGATCTTGGCGCTCGGCTGCAGGAACTGATGCAGACTCAGGACGAGCTCCCACATCGGGTCGGGCGTGAATGCGATGCGCGTACGAGCCAGATCGTCGCCTGTGACGTGGATCCGAAGCATCGGCGGTCCTCGCGGCACGGGAGTCCTTCGAACGTGCTCTAAGCACGCTCCATCGCGCACAGCGTACGCGCACGATGCATCCGAATGCCGGACATGAAGCAACCGCAGCGCTTTCAGGAGGTTCGATGGATAAACCACAGGTCCGGCGGTGGTTCGGCCGGTTGGTCCGCCCGCTGGCGGGCGTCACTGTCCTGGCCGGTATCGCCACGGCGGCCCTGACCGCCACGGCCCCGGCCGCCAACGCCGTCGACGGCATTCCGGGCGTCGACGTCTCCCGGTACCAGGGCACGATCAACTGGACCCAGGTGCGCGGCGCCGGCATCCAGTTCGCCTACATCGCCGCGACCGACGGCCCCTCGCACACCAGCGACGCGTTCAGCCGGAACTACCTCGGGGCCTACAACGCCGGGGTCATCCGCGGCGCGTACCACTTCGCCCGGCCGGACGAGTCCAGCGGGGTCCAGCAGGCCAATCACCTCGCCGACAACGGCGGCGCGTGGTCGCGCGACAACCTGACCCTGCCGGCCGCGCTCGACCTGGAGGGCGGCTGCTACGGCATGAGCCAGGCGGCCATGCGGAGCTGGATCGCCGCCTTCCTCAACCAGTACCGCGCCCGCACCACGCGGTACGCGGTCATCTACACCACGACGTCCTGGTGGACGTCCTGCACCGGCAACTACACCGCGTTCTGGGCTAACCACCCGCTGTGGCTCGCACGCTGGGCGAGCACTCCGGGCACACTGCCGGCCGGCGCGCCGTACTACACGTTCTGGCAGCACACCAACTCCGGCACCGTCCCGGGGATCTCCACCGCGGTGGACCGCGACACCTTCAACGGCACCCGCCCCCGGCTGGTGGCTCTGGCCAACAACACCCCCTAGAGACGGCCTCCCCGGTCGGCCCGCCGGGCCCCGCGCCCCGCCCCATACGGGGCCCGGCGGGCATCACCTCACCACCGCGGACCCGCGCCGCCGCGGACCCGCGGCGGCGTGACCAGATCGCGGCCAGTCCACCATGACGACGGGGTGTCCCCTGCCACCTCCGGGGTAGGGCACCGTCATGGTGGACTGGCGCGCTGCTGTCCTGCGTCGCCTCGCCCGGCGCTTCCATATCGGCGAGGACATCCTGCGACACCTGTCCACGCTGCAACGCTTCGGCGAGCGCTTCGAGATCAAGGCCCCCACGGAGATGGTGCCGGTCGGGGCGCGGACCCTGGCGCGGGCCATCCGTACCCGCGCCGCGCCGCAGATCCGGCCGGACTGGCTGTGGCCGTACTGGCTGGAGCGTCAGCTCGACCCGACGGATCGGTCGTTCACCCCCCGCGGCCACCTGCCGTTCCTCACCAACGTGACGCACCGCAACTGGACCGCGGTCGGCAACCCCGGCTCCGCCTGGGAGGCGGTGGTCGACCCGTCCGGGCTGGTGACCATGAGGCCCGACGGCTGGTCGCTGGACTGGTGGATCCGCGACGGAGACGTGTGGGTGCTGCCCAGCCGCATCGACCGGCCGCAGTGCGTCCAGGGGGTGGGCAGCTGCGTGCGGACCGCCGTCAACCTGCCCGGCGGCGGGCAGGCCGTGGCGGACGTGTACGCGCTGCGGGTGGCCGACGACGAGTACGTCGCGCTCGAGGTGACCAACCACGCCGGGCGCCCCCTGACGCTGGCGTTCGCGCTGCGCCCGTACGACCCGGAGGGGCTCGCCGTGGTGCAGGACGTCGGGGTCTCGGACGAGACGATCATGGTTGACGGCGAGCCGGCGGTGCTGTTGGAGACCCGGCCCGAGCGGGTCGCCATCTCGACCTTCCACTCCGGGGACTGCCTGCAGCAGTTCCGGGAGGGCACCGCACAGACCATCCGGCCGGTACACACGCGCGACGCCGCCGGCCTGGCCAACGCCGCCGTCAGCTACCCGCTCCAGCCGGATCAGACCCGGCGGGTCCTGATGCCGTTGCCGCCGACGCCCGGTACCCGGCCGGCCCGCGACATCTCCGCCCTGGTACGGGAGGCGCCCACCGCCGCCGAGATCGCGGAGCGGTGGCAGCGGGTCCTCGACCGCGGCCTGCGCGTCCGGCTCCCCGACGAGCGGCTCCAGGAGGCCGTCGACGCCAACCGCACGTACCAGCTCGTCCTGCACGACCCGGGCAGCATCACGCCGGGGCCGATGACGTACCACCGGTTCTGGTTCCGTGACGCTGCCTTCCAGCTCATGGCCCTGGACCGGTGGGGGTTCTACACCGAGGCCGCGGACGTGATCGACAGTTACCCCGAGCGACAGCGTCACGACGGCTTCTTCTACAGCCAGTGGCACGAGTGGGACGCCAACGGCGCGGCCATCATGAGCATCGCCGAGCACTACCGGCTCACCGGCGACCGGCACTGGCTGGTCCGGTTGATGCCGGCCGTGGCCAAGGGGGCGGACTGGATCGACCGGACCCGGAAGCGGCGCCGGGCCGCCGACGCCCGGGACCCCGGTCTGCTGCCGCCGGGGGTGTCCGCCGAGCACCTCGGGCCGTACGACGTGTACTACTGGGACAACTTCTTTGCCCTGCGTGGGCTGTGCGACGCGGCGTACCTCGCCGACGAGACGGGACACCCCGCCGACGCGGCGCGCTGGCGGGCGGCCGCGGACGACTACCGGGCGGACATCTTCACCTCGATCGCCCGGGCGACCCGGCACAGCGCGCGCCCGTACCTGCCGGCCGGGCCGAACCGCCGCATCGACGCCGGCATGATCGGTTCGCTCGTCGCGTGCTACCCCTTGGAACTGCTCGACGCCGACGACCCGCTCATCGCCGGCACGGTGGACCTGATCCGCGAGCGCTTCACCCTCGGCCCCGCCTTCTACCAGGCGATCGCCCATACCGGCCTGGGCACCTACCTGACGCTCCAGCTGGCCTTCGTGGAGCTGCTGGCCGGCGACCCGGTGGCCTGGGACCGGCTGCGCTGGATGCTGGACGCGGCGACGCCGACTTTCACCTGGCCCGAGGCGATCCATCCGCAGACGGGAGGCGGGTGCATGGGAGACGGCCACCACGGCTGGGCGTCCGCCGACTTCCTCAGCTTCGTCCGCGCCATGCTGATCCGCGACACGACCGATCGGCGTACGGCGGTGCTGTCGCTGCTGCCACCGGAGTGGCACGGCGCCGACGTAGAGGTACGCGACGCGCCGGTACACGGCGGCAGCCTGGACTACCGACTGACCTGGACCGACGACCGGCCCACCCTGGCCTGGAGCTGGCAGGGCACCGCTCGCACGCTGATCGCCCCGGCGCTCGACCCGGACTGGTCGAGCGCGGAGCCCGAGGGCGAGACGACGTTCAGCCCAGCCGTCGCAGCCGGTACGCGACGTACTCCCATCCCGCGACGCTGAGCATCGCCACCTTGCGGGCGAAGCCCACAAGCGCGACGCTCTCCTTCTGCTCCTTCGTGCGTTGGGACATCCCGTCGAGGATGAACGCCCGGACCACTCCGCCCCGCTCGGCGACGCACGAGTTGAGCGCCGCCTCGATCCGGTACCCCCGCGTGTCGGCCGGGTCCAGCGAGAGCAGCACCTCGCGGCGGAGGGCGCGCTCCCCGGTCAGGCGCGGCAGCAGCCGCAGGAACACCCAGTTGAGCCACGGCCCCCGGTCGAACAGGCCGAGCGCCATCGCGGCGTCCTCGTCGGCCACGGTACGCGCCAGCTTGTCGACGTGATCCGTCCGCAGACCGATGAGGTCGGCGTCGAGCAGGACCACGATCTCGGCGTCGCTGGCGCGCGCCCCGGCCACCAGGCTCTCCCCCTTGCCCCGGTGTCCGCCGCTGACCACACGGGCGCCGTGGGCGGTCGCCACCTCCGCGGTGTCGTCGTCGGAGCCGTCGTCGACGACGACGAGGTCGTCGATCAGTGCCACGCGCAGGGCGACGTCGACCACCTCGCCCACGGTGGCCGATTCGTTGTACGCCGGAATGATCACACTGATCCTTTGCCGGCCCACCACGAAACCCGGATCTACCCTGGTGTAGCCGCTGAAACCGAACCGGATTCGCGACGTCCCGGTGCCCCTCGGGCGACAATCGAGTTGTGAGTGAGTGGCTCACTCAGTAGCGTGCTGGCGTGGCCTCCACGACCTCCGACACTTGGCCCGCTGCGAGCACTCAGCCGCCCTCGCCCGCAGCCGCGGGCGACGAGCCGCCCGGGCGACGCGGCAGCGGCCGGGCCCGGCCGCTGCCGCGGGAGGAGCGTCGCGCGGCACTCATCGCCGCAACGCTGCCGCTGGTGGCCAAGCACGGAACGAAGGTCACCACCCGGCAGATCGCGAAGGCGGCCGGGGTCGCCGAGGGAACCATCTTCCGCGTCTTCCCGGAGAAGGAGTCCCTGATCCAGGAAGCGATCCGCGCGGCCCTGGATCCGGCACCGCTGCTGGACGACCTGAACCGGGTCGACGTGACGCTGCCCCTGCGGGACCGGCTGATCCGCGCGGCCGGCCTGCTGCAAAACCGGATGACCAGGGTCGTCAATCTGCTTATCGTCCTAAGGTTGCAGCAGCCGCCGCAGGACATCGCGGTGGACCGGGCGGCCGTCCGCACCACGAACAACCAGATCCAGGAGGCGTTCGTCCGCCTGCTGGAGCCCGACCGCGAGCATCTGCGGTACCCGGTGGAGGAGGCGGCGCGACTGCTGCGTCTGCTGATCTTCTCCGGCGCGCACCCGATGAACACCGAAGGCAACCCGCTCACCGCCGAGCAGATCGTCTCCGTCCTGCTCGACGGCGTGCGCCGGCACCACTGAGCAACCGGCACCACTGAGCAACCGGCACCAGCACGAGCAAGACTGAACCACCACCAACTGACCACAGCGTCATCGACTCGGGGGAAGTCTCGATGTTGGCTCGACTACTGCGCACCTACCTGCGTCCCTATGTCCGACCATTGTCGGCGGTGGTGCTGCTGCAACTCGTCGGCACCATGGCCTCGCTCTACCTGCCCAGCCTGAACGCCGACATCATCGACAAGGGCATCGCGCAGGGAGACACCGGCTACATCCTCAGGACCGGCGGCTGGATGCTGCTCGTCTCCGCGGTACAGATCGCCTGCGCGATCGTCGCCGTCTACTTCGGAGCCCGTACCGCGATGGGCTTCGGCCGCGACCTGCGCGCGGCGATCTTCCAGCGCGTCGGGGCGTTCTCGGCCCGTGAGGTGGCCCTCTTCGGCGCACCGTCACTGATCACCCGCAACACCAATGACGTGCAACAGGTACAGATGCTCGTGGTGATGACGTGCACCATGTTCGTCGCGGCGCCGATCATGTGCGTCGGCGGCGTCATCATGGCGTTGCGGGAGGACGTCGGCCTCTCCTGGTTGATGCTGGTCAGTGTGCCGGCGCTGGCCCTGGCCGTCGGCCTGATCGTCCGACGGATGGTGCCGCAGTTCCGGCTGATGCAGACCCGCATCGACGCCGTCAACCGGGTGCTCCGGGAGCAGATCACCGGCGCCCGGGTGGTCCGGGCGTTCGTCCGGGAACCGTACGAGACCGAGCGCTTCGGCGTGGCCAACGCGGATCTCACCGCCACCGCGCTGCGGGCCGGTCGACTGATGGTACTGATCTTCCCGACCGTGATGCTGGTCCTCAACGCGTCCAGCGTCGCCGTCCTGTGGTTCGGGGCGTTCCGGGTCGATGCGGGACAGATCCAGATCGGCGCTCTGACGGCGTTCCTCAACTACCTCATGCAGATCCTGATGTCGGTGATGATGGCGACCTTCATGCTGATGATGGTCCCGCGCGCCGCCGTGTGCGCCGAGCGCGTCGTCGAGGTGCTCGACACCGAGTCGTCGGTGACCCCGGCGGCTGAGCCGGTCACCGACCTGCGCGCCCGGGCCGAGTTGGAGCTGCGCGACGTACGGTTCCAGTACCCGGGTGCCGAGGAACCGGTGCTGCGTGACATCTCGTTCCGCGCCGAGGCCGGCCGGACAACCGCGATCATCGGCAGTACCGGTGCGGGCAAGACGACCCTGCTGTCGCTGGTACCCCGGCTGTTCGACGTGACCGGCGGCGCGCTCCTCGTCGACGGGGTGGACGTCCGTGAGCTCGACCCGGATCTGCTGTGGAGCCGGATCGGACTGGTACCGCAGCGGCCCTACCTGTTCTCCGGCACGGTCGCCAGCAACCTGCGGTACGGGAAGCCGGACGCCACCGACGACGAGCTGTGGACCTGCCTGGAGATCGCCCAGGCGCGCGACTTCGTCGAGGAGATGCCGGGCGGCCTGGAAGCGCCGATCGCACAGGGCGGCACCAACGTCTCCGGCGGCCAGCGGCAACGGCTCGCGATCGCCCGCGCGGTGCTGCGCCGACCCGAGATCTACCTGTTCGACGACTCGTTCTCCGCGCTCGACCTGTCCACCGACGCCCGGCTGCGAGCCGCGCTGCGCCCGGTCACCGCGCACTCGGCGGTGGTCATCGTGGCCCAGCGGGTGTCCACGATCGTCGACGCCGACCAGATCATCGTGCTGGAGGACGGCGCGATCGTCGGGGTCGGCCGGCACAGCGACCTGCTCGACACCTGCCCGACCTACGCGGAGATCGTCGAGTCCCAACTGACCGCGGACGTCGCGGCATGAGCGCACGGGGGGAAGCGGTGAACCAGAAGGTGGTGGACCCGAAAGCTGCGGGTCCGGTACCCAGGCGGCTGCCCGCCGCCGCGGGCCAGGCCGGCGGCGGCCCGCGGTGGATGGCCGCAGGGGTGCCCACGGAGAAGTCCATGACGTTCGGCCCGTCGGCGCGCCGGCTGATCGGGCGGCTGCGCCCGCAGCGCTTGCAACTGCTGGCGGTCATCGGCCTCGCCGTCACGAGCGTGGTGCTGACCGTCATCGGCCCGAAGGTGCTCGGGCACGCCACCGACCTGATCTTCTCCGGGGTGGTCGGCAAGCGGCTCCCGGCCGGCGCGGATCTGGCGCAGGTGGTCGAGCACGAGCGCGCCGCGGGTCACGGCGGGTTCGCCGACCTGCTGGCGCACATGCGGGTCGTACCCGGGGTGGGCATCGACTTCAACGCGCTCGGCCGGGTCCTGGCGCTGGCGCTGGTCCTGTACGTGGCCGCCAGCGTCCTGATGTGGGTGCAGGGATACCTGCTCAACGGCGTCGTGCAGCGCACCATCCTGGACCTGCGCGCCGAGGTCGAAGAGAAGCTCAACCGGCTGCCGTTGCCGTACTTCGACAACCAGCCCCGCGGTGAGCTGCTCAGCCGGGTCACCAACGACATCGACAACGTCTCCCAGAGCCTGCAGCAGACGCTGAGCCAGCTGCTCACCTCGCTGCTCACCGTCGTCGGCGTACTCATCATGATGTTCGTGCTCTCGCCGCTGCTCGCGGTGATCGCGCTGGTGGCGGTACCGCTGTCCATGGTGGTCACCAAGCAGGTCGCGAAGCGCTCACAGAAGCAGTTCATCGCGCAGTGGTCGCACACCGGCGCATTGAACGCGCAGATCGAGGAGGCGTTCACCGGACACGAAGTGGTCAAGGTGTTCGGGCGTCAGCGCGAGGTCCAGGCGGCCTTCACCGCAAAGAACGACGAGCTGTTCAAGGCGAGCTTCGGGGCCCAGTTCGTCTCCGGCATCATCATGCCCTCGATGATGTTCATCGGGAACCTGAGCTACGTGGCGGTGGCGGTGGTCGGCGGTCTGCGGGTCGCCTCCGGGGCGATGAGCCTCGGCGACGTGCAGGCGTTCATCCAGTACTCCCGGCAGTTCACCCAGCCGCTGACCCAGGTCGCCTCCATGGCCAACCTGCTGCAGTCCGGGGTCGCGTCGGCGGAGCGGGTGTTCGACCTGCTCGACGCCGAGGAGCAGAGCCCCGATCCGGCCGAGCCGGCGCGGGTCGACGACCGCCACGGCCGGGTGGAGTTCGAGCGGGTGTCGTTCCGGTACTCCCCCGACAAGCCGCTGATCGAGGACCTGTCGCTGGTGGCCGAGCCCGGCCACACCATCGCGATCGTCGGGCCGACCGGTGCGGGAAAGACGACCCTGGTCAACCTCATCATGCGCTTCTACGAGCTGGACTCCGGCCGCATCACCCTCGACGGGGTGGACATCAGCACGATGCGCCGGGATGAGCTGCGCGGCGGGATCGGCATGGTCCTCCAGGACACCTGGCTGTTCAACGGGACGATCCGGGACAACATCGCGTACGGCAACCCCGACGCCAGTGAGGAGGAGATCCTCGCCGCGGCGAAGGCGACCTTCGTCGACCGCTTCGTGCACAGCCTGCCGGACGGGTACGACACCGTCATCGACGAGGAGGGCAGCAACATCAGCGCGGGCGAGAAGCAGCTCATCACGATCGCGCGCGCGTTCCTGTCCCGCCCGTCGCTGCTGATCCTCGACGAGGCGACGAGCTCGGTGGACACCCGTACCGAGGTGCTGGTGCAGCGGGCCATGGCCGCGCTCCGGTCGGACCGGACCAGCTTCGTGATCGCGCACCGGCTGTCCACCATCCGCGACGCCGACCTGATCCTGGTGATGGAGAACGGTCGCATCGTCGAGCAGGGTACGCACGCCGAACTGCTCGCCGCGGAGGGCGCATACCACCGGCTGTACAACGCGCAGTTCTCGCAGACGGACGCGGACGCCGTCGAGGTCGCCGGGGCAGCGCAGCGATAAGAGGCGGTCGGGTCGCGGCGACGGCCGCGACCCGACCGTTTTCCAGACCTCAGTTTCCGTACGTGACGACCATGGGCGGCGGCTGGAGCGCCATCACCTCCTTCGGCGTCATCAGCCGGTTCTTCGACTCGAGCTGGTAGAAGATCTTGAATCCGCCGTACTGGAAGTTGCCGAAGCGCGCCATGTCCCGGCCGACCCACGCCCCGTACTGCTTCGTCTTCTCCTCGATGTCGCCGGGCCACCCGCCCACCGAGTCGACGTGCACCACGAGGTCCACCCGCGGGTCGTTGACCAGGTTGCGCTTGTCGGCGATCTCCGCCTGGCCCGGGGCGTACGGGTCGGGCAGCCCGTCACCGGTCGGACGGTACTGGTGGATGATGACGATCTTCCGCGGCACCCGGTACCGCGTCGGAAGCTCCGCCACCGTACTGATGATCGGGTTGAGATCGGCGGCGCGGACGTTGGACAGGTGGACCCCCGGTACCCCGTTGTGCCGGGGGAACATCCACTCCGGATCGATCGCCAGGTGGACGAAGGGCAACGCCAGGTACGGCAGGAAGTACCCGAGCTCCTGCTGCGGATCGGTCCAGCCGAAGCTGAGGTCGAGGAAGAGCAGCAGGCCGTTGGCCCGACAGAACTCGACGTACCGGTCCAGCGTGGCCCTGTCGAGCCGGTGGCTGTAACTGTTGGTGGGCCCGGGGTCGGAGTCGGGCACGCTGGCCACCAGGTCGATCCCGAGCACGACCGGGTGCGCCGGATCGAGCCGCTCGTACTCCGCTCCCTGCGCCCGCAGCCGGTCCAGCATGGCCGCGTCGAGGGTGTACGCCGGTCCGGTCACGTCGGCTCCCGGTACCCCGTAGAACGCGACCACCCGGCGGTGGGGCAGCATCGAACCCTGCGCCGGGTCGAACACCATCGGCGCGGCCAGCGGCGCCGCGGGTGTCGACCGCGGCTTCGACAACGGGGTGGCCGCCGCCACGGTCACGGTCACGACCAGTACGGCACAGGTACCGACGACCGCTGTCACCGTCGAGTGGTGGCGCACGGCCGGTCGAGACACCCCGGCGGGCAACCTCGGAAGCCGTGCCACCGAGAGCCGCCCGCAGATCCGCACCGTTGAACGCCGCGCCGCTGAAATGTGCGTCGCTGCGAACCCGCCGAGAATGCCGGCCTGTAGCTGGGTCAGTCGCGGAAGCTCATCCAGTCGCGATCGCCTCAACATCCAGCCCACGAGCAGCGTGCGCGGTTCGGCCGCGAGCTTCGTGGTCCGGAACCGCACCCGCTCGTTGACGGAGAAGACGGGGCCCGGCTCTTCCAGCCAGATGAGCACTGAGATGAGAATCCACAGGGGAACGGTGACGACCAGACCGATCAACGTGACGACGGCGACGAACGCCTGCCTCGGCCCGCTGGCGGCGGGAGTGGAAGGGCTCCGCCACGGCTCCGGCGTCGAACAGGACGCCGTGTTCTCGACGAGTCCCATGTCAACCGTGGTCGCGGCGATCCCGCCGGTAAGGGCCCCGGCCGTCGCCGCCAGTATTCCGTGCGCCGGCGACAGGCCGGTGACGTACAACGCGTACCAGGCCAGCGAGTACACACCTGCGCTTACGAAGACCGCATTACGATAGGCGCGTACCGGCGCCCTCGGTTGGTCCGATGACAATCGTGTCCAGACCAGAAACATGACCAGCAGTAACGCTCCGAAAAACAGCACATAGCTCACAGCCTGTACCTCCAGACGAATCGCCGAAAAGTAGTGCTGTGCAGGACCTACGGTGCCGTGTTCCCCGCAGCCGGTTGGCTCCCGTGCTGCGCGCCTAGCGAGTGCCGGTTCTCTTCACCCCTTTCGCCGTTGTCGACAATGCGGGACGTTTGGGTGGCGACGGCCCTACCCGGCTGCCAAGAGGTGAAACTCTGGTCCACTAGGGCGCCGACCGTCCACCTTGACCGGCACAACGTGTCGGAAGTTGTGCCGATCGACGCATGCGCGGTGGATCAGTGAGCGTGCTTGTGGTGGCCGGAGTACTTGCGGGTGCGTGAGTGTCTTGTCGTACGCCTGTGGCACGGTTTCTGGTGTGT
>NZ_BOON01000039.1 GCF_016863255.1 Planosporangium mesophilum | reverse complement strand
GTCGTTGACAGCCGGAAGATGCCTGAGTTGATCAGCGTGCTAGCTGCTCGTCACGGCTTGACATAAATAGGAGCGTCCAAGATCAAGCGGGTGGCTCGCCGGCAGCCGGTCGATCTCTCGGGGTGAGCGATCGTAGATGTTCGCGTACCCGTTTAGCCAAGCGAGAGTGTCACAATGGGCCCGGTGACGACCGGATCTGACATTGAGGCTGATGCTGTGTCGACTAGAAGCGATATTCCCAGGTCAACGGCTGCGATAGTTGCCGAGCTAGGCACCACGACTGGCTGCATCGAGGTCTCGACAGCAACCGACACTCGGGAAGCTGCCCAGCAACTAGCGCGGTCAGCAGTGGAGGCACGGCTAGTCGCTGGCGCTCAAATCGTCGGACCGGTGGAGTCCGTTTTCTGGCACCTCGGTGAGTTTGGCGTAGGTCAGGAGTGGCGCCTGTCGCTCAAGACTCACATCTCCCGGTTCAAGGAGCTTGAGGCTCATCTACTCGAACACCATCCGTGGTCGAATCCGGAGGTGTCGGCAGTACCAATCGTCGCGGGCTCAGACGGCTACCTCGATTGGATACGGCGCATGACCGATGTGGACAGCGACGAGTGACTTCTATCCCCTGACCTTTTCCAGAGCTTCGTCTACTGCCGGTAGTCCATGATGTTTGGCGAGTTGCGTAAGGACAGGCGCGATCTGCAGCCTGGGACGGACGCCGCGAATGCCCTGAAGGAAGGCAAACAAGCCCTCATTACTCCACGATGTGTCGTGCACTAGCGCAGTTAGGCCAGCAGGGGGCTGCGAGCCGATCGGAACGGCGGGCAGCGCTTCGCGGCGGCTGTTCCTCGCCTCATTCCTGGATGTCACGGCAAAAGCCGACTACACCACCTTCCGCCTCTACGACCGCGACCAGCTCATCGCCGAGGTTGCCCGCACGACCAGCAAGAACATCGCTAGATTCAAGGTCCGTAAACCCGAACCCCACGACGGGCCATCCAGCCAGGAGGCGCGCGATGAGCGAGGCCGGCATCCAGCACGTGGTGCTCTACCGAACGCCCAAGGGGTGGCGCGTCTCGGTGACGGAGATCCCTGGTGCCATCGGCTGCGGGGTGCTGCCCGACACCCCGCAGGACGCACCAATCGAGATCGCCCAAGACGACCTTCTCCAGTACCTCCGTCAGTACTGGAACTTTGAGGGCACGCTGACCTGGCAGCAGACCGAGCCGAACTGGTGGGCAGCTGAGCCCGGCCCACCGGCCGGGCAATCGGAGATCGTCTAGCCGGAGCTGTCACGGATCATCTGACTGCGATCCGTAACGCATCAAGTGGGGCCCGACAATCAACCGGCAGCCGGCCGCCTAGGTTCAGGCTTCCGGATGCGCACCGTGCTCCAGGTACGTGGATCGGCCCGACCCTCGCGCTGCATGCGTGGCTTGGAGTCGGCGAACGAGACGTGCAATGGTGAAGCGGTCCAGATCAGCCGTCGGGACGAACGCGTACTCGGCAATCTCACCGTCCCCGAAACGGACGCTGGACAAGACGTTGGGGTTCAGCCTTCCACCATCGAAAATGAAGAGGACCTTGTCTCCCTCTTCGGGATGCGGTGCCCAGTCGACCGAGAGTAGGTCGCCGATCGGTGGACGGATGCCCAGTTCCTCCGCGACCTCTCGGACGACGGCCTCTCGAGGGCTCTCGCCCGGCTCGACGTACCCGCCCGGGATATCCCAATACTCCTTGTAGGTGGGCCGTACCAGCAACAGCCGGTCATGTTCGTCGACGAAGATGACGCCTGCAGCTACGAGCGGTTTAGCGAGGGCACTGGGCTGGGCTTCAGTCGAGGTCACGATCTCGACTCTAGAGTGGTGAGGCCGTGACATGCACCCGCTGAGCAAGACCAGCCAGTTCAAAGCTTGGCTTGCGACGACCACGACGCATCCAGGTCTGCACGAAACGGCGACTCAATGCGTGGTGGCGGACCTGTTCCGGCGCGATTCGCTCGGCGTCAAGGAGGGTGGAGAGTGCCTCGTCAGTACGGTTCCACGCGCTCAACGCCCTCGCGGTCTCCATCGCGTGTCGTACTCGGCGTTCCGTCGGAAGTGCCGAGGTGTCCAGCTGCGGGCCGAGGTCGATGGCGACCTGGACGTCACCGAGGTCCATCGCCGTCGTCACTCGGTGGATCGCAACATTGGTGGGGCCGAAGGCTGTCCACAGATGGTTGGCATCTCCGCCGAGCCGTCGAGCGGACTCGTCAGCCTCCTCGAGATAGGCGCGCACGGCAGCTCGGTCCTCATCGCGGGCCGCTGCAACAGCACCGGCGAGGAACAGGGTTCCGTAGATCGACAAGTACTCGGGAGAGGCATCGGCCAAGCCCGGATTTAGGAAATCTGCCGCGTCCTGGGTGAGCTGCTTCGCCTCCCGGTAGCGGCCCGTCGAGAGCAGCCCGATGTCTCCGCGACAGCAGCGGATGCCTACAGGCGACCGTTAGCCCTGGCTAGTCACTGCCGAGAAGGTGGACGCGAAGGATCGGACCAGACTTGTCAGAGCGTCGCTGCCCTTCGCCTCCGCGCCCAGGGACGGGCGCCCGATGACGCCGGACTTGGTGTATTCCGTCATGCCGAGGGTGAGCAAGTGCGCACGGTCGTTGGCTTCCCAGTCAGCCGTCTTGTTGCCGGTCCGGATCACCTCCGGGTACGTGGCCAGCAGGATCGACGTTTCTAACTCGCCGGCGTGCATGTCCTCGTGACCGCCAGTCTCCATGCCTGCGTCCCGGCGCGCTCGTTCCCAGTCGGCCCCCATCGGGAACACCGCCATGCGTGGCCCGTGCACCGATGCCTCCTGAGCGATGTTGGCGAGGACGTAGTTGCCTCCGTGCCCACTGATGAGGACCAGGCGCTCGACGCCAGACATCGCCAGGGACTCCGCGATGTCGGTGACCACCTGGTGCAGGGTTCGGGCGCTGATACTCACGGTCCCTCGCCAACCAGCGTGCTCGTGGGAGCAGGAGATCGTGATCGGGGGCAAGACCATCACCGGGTACTGGCGAGCGATCTCCCGGGCGACGACGCACGCGACGATCGTGTCCGTAGCTAGCGGGAGGTAGTCGCCGTGCTGCTCGAAGCTGCCTACCGGTAGGAGCGCGACGCTGGTTTGCCGGTCTGCCTCGTCTTTTGACGTTGCTGCGGTGATGAGGTCGATCACGGCCAGGTCGCCCTCCCCTGTTCACGCGGCCGGCTAGACCAACCTCCGGATCCGCTCGCTTAGATCCGATACTTCCGCATCCCGCCGCCACGGCGCTAGTCGTACGCGTACGCGTTGTAGTTCGCTAAGCGCCCGGCTCGACGTAGCGGACTTAATGATCTCAATCGCACGTCGGCCGGTTTGACATGCTCGCTCGATGTCCTCACGGCCGACATGGGCGTTTGTCAGCCTCGCAAGGCACAGTCCTTGGTCTCGTCGCAGCGCTTCCGGCCAGGTTTCCAGGCTGCGCTCGTAGGTGGCGATGGCCGAGTCGAACTGACCCAGCTCGCTCCAGCAGTTCGCCGCCTCCATGTCGATGTACGACTGGGTGCAGTACGGCGCTCTGTCTTCCGACACGTCGTCAGGCCGCAACACCTCCTCACGCGCCGAGTCGAGAGCTCGGGCGCACTCGCTGGCATCCCGGAGTCGTGCGCTCGCGCGGCCACGCTCCCGAAGGATCAGCGCCCGAATCCGTGGCGGCACTTGCCCAGCGTTCCGTAGTGCAGCCTCAGTCAAGCCGATCGTTCGGTCGGGGTTGCCGAGGTCGGTAGCAATATCAGCCTTGCGCATCAACACGTACGCCATCTCCCGGGCGTCGTTCATCTCTAGCGCGTAATCCATCGACCGGTCGGTGTACCGCATAGCAGTGGCGGGATCACACGCATCTTGGTAGAGCCAACCCGTGAACTCGTTGTATCGGCATGCGAGGCACAGCAACTCCTGCCGGGTCTCGCCGCGAGCATCCGACATCATCGCATCGAGCAGCCGAGTTTGGGTACCGACAACGTCTACCAAATGATGTGGACCCATGAGGTTGTCGGCGCGAACGTGTTCGGCAAATACGTTCCGGAAGTAACTGACAAGTTCAGGGCCGACACGTGGTGCGACTCGTTGAAGCGTTATTGAACCATTGACGCTATCCCCGACGAACCCAAGCTCATCAGGATCACGACCGTAGATCCGGCAGAAGAGGCGCTGGTAGACAGCATCAATTTGTCCATGTCCGTTCTCCCATCGTGACAGCATCGTCTTCAGGCTGCGCTCCTCCGCGATGGTCACACCCAGGTCGACGGCAGCTTGCTGCAGGGCACGGATGGTCTGTGTTTGCTTCCAACCGAGCTCAAGCCGAGCGGCCTGCAACGGCGTTGCCGCCTGAGACGACGCACTGAACTCCATGCCTACCTCCGGTCATGGCTGTCCGCTTGGCCCGCTCCATTCTGAACGAATCGACACTGGTCGTCATCGGTTAACACCGCCAAGTTAACCGAATTAACTTCCGTCATCTGACACTCCCCGGCTTCCGCGAGGTGTTCTTGACGTCACGAGCGACAACCGCTCGTAGGGCCGAGAGCGACAGTCCACAGGGGACGCGCTCAGTGGCAGGAGGCATGTCGTGAAGCTGTTGATCGACATAAGCAAGGTGCAGTTCTCGGTGACCCGTAATCCCGGGGCTCGCAACGACCACAACGGCAAGCAGACGTACCCGCGCAAGGCCCCGGCCCGGCGCCATGCGAGCAGTGGCATCTCCGGCCCGGTCGGGTGGTGAACACATGGTGCTGTCGATGCCGGAGTTTCCCGACCGGCCGTACGTGCGCGACATCCACGAGGCACAACGTCGGGGATTTCCCATCTTCGACACCACCGCGTACGAGATCTACCGGGCAGCGCTGACCAGTCACGTCGGACTGAGCGACAACCCGGCGGTGAACGACGTCCTTCACCCGCTCGCGCAGCAGGCACGACAGTGGTTGCAGCAGCACCCGCACACGCCGGTGGTCGACTGATGTGGTCGCGCGGGACACCGGCCTCGGGGGCGCACGATGAGCAGTTGTCATTCGGGGAACTGGTTACCAGGCGGAGGCTTGACCTCGGGCTTAGCCAAAGCGAGCTTGCCGATCGGATCTGCGCCGAAGCCGGCCGGCCGACGCTCACCAGGCATGAGGTTTCCCGGTACGAGCGCGAGGTGAGGCTACCGACCCAGACATCCCTGGTGGCCTATGCCGCCGCGCTCAACCTTCCACCTGTCGTGCTGGCTCGGGCGACGCAAAATACCCGCGCCCGCCGCCACCCGCGCGCGCCGGGAAGCACTGTCACGCACCAGCGGACGGCGCCGGTCCTTCCCTCAGCGGAGTCGCACCCAGGCGGAATCGAGCGGCCGGCCCACAGGGACGAGTACCGCTCGCCCGGGCCGGTCGAGAAGCTAGCCGTCGCGCGGGTGGTGCCGAGCGATGGATGGCGGGTCGACCTCACCCTGCGGATCGGTGAGTACACGGGTACCACAGACGAGCAGGTGTTCGTTGTCGTCGTCCGGCAGGGAGCGATCTCGTCCGACGGCACGCCGGCACCGTGGGGATGTATTGCCGGGCCCGATGGCGCCCCGACACTCTCGGTGATCATGGAATTGGGTAGCAGTTCAAGACAGCCTTAAATGTTGCTTGAGATTTCCACAGGTAAACCGCGTCACGGATAGGCATCGAGGCTCACCAACCCGCCTTGAACTGCTAAAACTCCACACTGGACAGAATTTTCAAGATCATAAGACGATGTTTCGCCGGCGCGCCGGGACCGGAATACTACGGCCCGACGAAGCGAACGAGGTGACGGGTACATGAGGCGAGCGGCGCGGCGGGTTCGGTCGAGGCGCAAGCGCATCCTGGCCATAGCGATGGGTCTCGTACTCGCGGCGGGTTTCGCGGCCGGGATCCGGGCCGCGGCGGCGAAGGAGAACACCGACCCGGACATCCTGGCCCTCATGGCCCGGTTCCCCAATGACCAGGCGCCGGGCGCCTGCGACCTACCGAGGGCCAGCAGCGCGCCGAGGCACCAGGCCTCGGCGTCACCGTCGACCGCCCCGCCTCCGACCAGGGACTCGGCGGCTGGGGAGTTGGCTGCGGCTCTGGCTTCCGCGTCGCCGCCGGCGGCTGCGGCCTCCGCGTCGGCCTCCCCCGCGGCCTCACCCACGGTGAAGTCTTCAGGCCTTCCCGCGTCCTGCCACCACGGCGACCGGGGCGGGCCGTTGGCCAGCGACTTCGTCAACATCTCCGATGTCACGGCGAAGCCGCGCGCGGCGACCGCCGGACGCGACGCCTCGCGGGGCACCTTCGTCTCGCTGTGTGGTCGCAACGAGAACAACCACCGCAACCCGGACAACTTCATCGTGGCGCCGGGCGTGAGCAACGGCGCGCACCACGTACACGACTACGTCGGCAACCTCTCCACCGACGGCTTCTCCACCGACCAGAGCCTCGCGGCCGCCGGCACCACCTGCAAGGGCGGCGACCGGTCCACGTACTTCTGGCCGGTACTGCGTGGCCGCGGCAAGGCGGGCCCGGACGTCGCCGAACCGGGCGGCGGCCAGGACAGCAACGTCGGCGTGATCCTTCGCCCGACGGACGTGCGACTGGAGTTCCGGGGCAACGCCAAGACCAAGGTACGGGCGATGCCCACGTTCCTCCGCGTGATCACCGGCGACGCCAAGGCGGGCACGAACGGACCGGCCAACGCCCGGGCCGCGTGGACCTGCGCCGGCTTCGAGGACCGGACCACGGTCAAGTACCCGATCTGCCCGAAGGGCAGCAGGGTGCAGCGGATCCTCGACTTCCCGAGCTGCTGGGACGGCCGGAACACCGACAGCCCGAACCACCGGTCGCACATCGTGTTCCCGAAGAACGACGGCTCGTGCTGGCAGCGGACGGTCGCGGTACCGCAGCTGCGGATGGTCCTCAGCTACGACGTACCGGCAGGATCCCTGATCTCGCTGGACAGCTTCCCGGAGCAGAAGCACAACCCGCTCACCGACCACGCCGACTTCACCAACCTGATGCCGGACGCGCTGATGCGGCTGGCCGTCGACTGCATCAACGCCGGGCGTAGCTGCGACGCGGCCGGACCCGTCGGCGCGGCGGCGGGTGGCGGCCACAGCGCCGCCCCGGCCCCGACGGCAACCCGCGAACCGGGCGGGAGCGCCTCCAGAGGCGGCGCCGCGCACAGCCACGCCAGCCCGCCCGGCATGCGGGTCGGGCAGCAGGCGACGCCCCCGGCCGCGACGCCACCCGCCCCGGTGTCCACCGCTCCCCCGACCGGGGCGCAGCCGACGCCCACCGCCGGGACGCAGCCGGCCGGCGCCACGCCGGGCACCGACGGGAGCCAACAAACCGACGGGCGCGAACAGACTCCACCCGGGCCGCCGGATGACGCCCGACGGCAGCTGGCCGAACCACCCTTGCCCGGCCTGGCCGGGGTCGCCGGGGCGCCGGGCGACGCCCGGAACGGGACGAACCCCAGCGCGCAGGCCGCCGATCAGCCACCGGCCACCGCGGTGGCCGGTACCAGCCGTACCCTCCTGTACACCCTCAACGGGTTGGCGCTCGCCGCGCTCGTGGTGTGGCTGGTGACAGTCCGCCGCCGCCGTCTGCGATAGACGTACACCCCATGATCGGAGAAGACTCGGAGGATCCGGCCATGGAAAGGTGAGGGCGATGATCGTGGTTTGCGGCGAGGCACTGATCGATCTCGTACCCGCCGGGCCGCCGGCTACCTGGCGCGCGGCGTACGGCGGCGGGCCGGCCAACACGGCCGTCGCGCTCGCCCGGCTGGGCACCCCCGCCGCCCTTGCCTGCCGGCTCTCCGGTGACAACTTCGGCCGGCAGCTCCGGTCGTACCTTCAGGACGCGGGCGTCGATCTCAGCCTCGCCGTCGCGGCCGCCGAGCCGACCACCCTCGCCGTGGTCTCGTTCGACGAGCGCGGCAGCGCCGACTACCAGTTCTACGTCAACGGCACCGCCGACTGGCAGTGGTCGGTCGACGAGCTGCCGGGCCGGCTGCCACCCGGTACCCGAGGACTGCACGTCGGCTCCCTGGCCAGCATCATGCCCCCCGGCGCGGCCGTGCTCCGGGAGTGGGTCTCGGCGCACCGCGACGCCGTCACGGTCACGTACGAGGCCAACGTCCGGACGGCCCTGCTGCCCGACCGGGACGCCTACCGGCGCCACATCGGTGACTGGCTCGACGTCGCCCACCTCGGCAAGGCCAGCGTCGACGATCTGACCTGGCTGTACCCGGACCGGCAGCCGCTGGAGGTGGCACAGTCCTGGCTCGGGGAGCATGACCTGGCGCTGATGCTCGTCACCGCCGGAGCGGACGGCGCGGTCGCGGTGGCGCGCGGCCAGGATCCGGTACGCGTACCGGGGGTCCGCGTCGACGTGGTCGACACCGTCGGAGCCGGTGACACCTTCACCGCCGCCTTCCTGCACCGGCTCGGGTCGGGTGCTCCCGACCCCGGGAATCTCGAAACCGCGCTCCGGTTCGCCGTCGCGGCGGCGGCCCTGACCTGTACCCGCAAGGGCGCCCAACCCCCGACCCTGGACGAGGTCGAGCGGCTTCTGGGCTGAACCGTCGACCAGAGTGGACACCCTGCCGGGCACCCGTCAGGTGAGGACGCGGGCCAGCCCCGCCAGCGCCCGGTTCGCGCCGTCCACGTCGAACCCGTCGGCGCCGGCATCACCGAACCCGTCGGCGCCGGCATCGCCGGGCGCGGCGCGGCGACCGGCCAGGCAGCGCGGGTACGCGACCCCGGGCTCGGCGGCGAGCACCTCCTCGACGAGGATCTCGTGGTCGGCGCGGTCGTGCCCGTAGTAGATCAGGCTGCGGACGCGGGGGGCGACATCGTCGAGCCTGCTCGACCGGGAACTGCGCTGACCCGACCCACGGTCGACGCCGTAGTCGCCGGTAGGGGTCCGGAACACCCACGGGCCGGACCCGCCCCAGCCGAACACCGCCTGGATCCCGCGGTGCAGCCGGTACAGGGTGGTCTGCGACGGCACCTCCAGGCGGCGCCAGACCGGCGGCTTCGCGCCGCGCAGCGTGACCTTCACCCGGTACACGGTCGCCGTTCGGCTGCGCGCCGGGGCGCGGGACGGCAGCAGCGAGGCCCGGGACCGCAGCAGCTCCAGGTAGCAGCGCACGTCCGCGACCTGGTCGGGCGCGACCGGGCAGGGCGGCTTGCCGAGCGCGCCGTCCAGGATGGCGCGGGCCTCGGCCGGCTCGTAGTCGTGGAAGGTCAGCCCGTACCGGTTGGCGGCCCGCTGGTAGTCGGCACGGATCAGGTCGGGGTCGTCGGCCGGCCAGCAGTCCTTGACCCCGCCGCCGAGTTCGTGGTCGACCAGTACGGCCAGCGCGTGCCGCCGGCGGCCGTAGCTGAACGTGACCGCGAGCGCCTCGTGCACCCCGGCGCCGTCGGTGTACCCGAAGCAGGCTCCGGCGCGGGGCGTCCCGAGCCGCCTGGCCCACGGGCGGTCCACCAGCCCCGCCGACACCAGCCGGTCCGCGGCCTCCGCCGCCGCCGGCCGCACCTGCTCCGGCCCGACCACCGCGAGGACCCGCAGCATGGCGAGCGCCTCCGGACGGCCGTACTCCTCGGCCTGCGAGATCAGGCTGTCCAGCAGCTCGGGCACCTCGTCCTCGGCCGAGGCGGTCTCGTACATCATGCTGAGGAACTCGACGCCGGCCAGCTCGGCGCTCCACGGGTCGCAGTCGCGCCGCAGCAGCGGCTTCCACATCGCCATCAGCCCGGCCAGCGACTCCTGCCGCGACGGCAGCAGCCCGGCGTCGACCAGGCGTTGCATCATCTTCTCGAGGCCGTCGGGCCGGTCGAGCGCGCGCAGCACCTCGCCTTCGGGCACGCCGGCCGCGGCCAGCATCTCCAACAGGTGGGCCAGCTCGCCATCCTCGGCCACGGCACTCATCGTGCCACCGTGCGGCGGCGCCGGCCTCCGGAGAAGGGGCGTCAGGTGCTCGCGTACTCGTACCAGTCGAAGGCGACCGTCCCGCTCGCGGCGTACATTCCGATCACGCGCCCGGTGAACCCGCCGGCCACCTCTGTGGACAGATAGCGCCCGTCCAGCTCGGCGAGGCAGGTACGGTCGCCGCCCCGGTCCGGTTCGAAGCCGAACCGGATCCGGTCGGGCGGGACGCCGATGGTACCGAAGGATGCCGGCGCGGGCTCGACCTCGACATACAGCACGACCGGCCCCCGGTCCACCCGGCCGGAGCCGAGCCGCTGCGCGAGCGGGCCGATCCGGGCGTGGCACCACGCCTCCTCGCCGTTGGTCTCGATCTCGAAGTGGTGCCGCTCGTCGAGGCGTACCACCACCCCGCCGCGGCCGGCCCCGGCGTCGACGCGTGCCCGGACGCGGCACGCGGCGTGCTGCTGGCGCCGGCCGACGAAGGCGGGCCGCGAACCGTCCAACGAGTCGCCGGTCGCGAACAGCGTCAGCCAGCCGCGCCGGGCCGTGAGCGAACCGGCCTCCGTGGACGCGCGGCGGATCGACAGCCAGGCCGGCGCGAGCGTGGGGTGGTCGAAGTCGTCCCGCGTGCCGAACGCGACCGGTGCGGGGTCCGGGGCGACCGGTTCCGGGACCGGCCAGCCGTCGACCCACCGTACGGGGGTCAGGAACGTCTCGCGCCCCAGTACGTGGAAGGCCGGCGAGGCGCCGAGCGGCCGCACGCCGAGCAGCACCATCCACCACGAACCGTCGGCGGCCTGGACCAGGTCGGCGTGCCCGGTGTTCTGCACCGGCCGGCTGGTACTGCGGTGGCTGAGCACCGGGTTGCCCGGGTACGCCTCGAACGGACCCCCCGGGGCGGGGCCGCGGGCCACCGACACCCCGTGGCCGCGTTCGGTGCCGCCCTCGGCGATGAGCAGGAACCACTGGTCGCCGATGCGGTACAGGTGCGGTGCCTCCGGGTACGCCAGGCCGGTGCCCGACCAGACGCGCCGGGGGTCGGCGAGCACCTTTCCGGTGTACGGGTCGATCGGCGCCTGCAGGATCCCGTCACCGAAGACCGAGTACGTGAACCAGCAGGTGCCGTCGGTGTCCCAGGCGAGGTCGGGGTCGACGCCGGGCAACTCGACGATGACCGGGTCCGACCACGGCCCGGCCGGGTCCTCGGCGGTGACGATGAGGTGCCCACGGTCCCAGCTGTTGGTGGTGGCCAGCCAGAACCGGTCGCGGTGGTGGCGCAGCGTGGGGGCGTAGACGCCGCCGGAGGACGGGGCGGTCGCCAGCTTCAGTTGGGACGGCCGGTCCAGCGCATTGCCGAGCTGCTCCCACGCGCGCAGGTCGGAGCTTCGGAACACGGGTACGCCCGGGAAGTACTCGAAGCTCGAACACGCGAGGAAGTACTGGTCGCCCACCCGGCAGACACTGGGATCGGGATGGAAGCCCGGGATGACCGGGTTCGGTATCGCCGGCATGTGCGCCGACGCTAGCAGTCGTCGCAACATAGCGGAATGGCTTCGAAATGTTTCGATCAGCGCTCTCTCGGTGGGGCCGTACTCTGCCGCACCACCATGCTCGTGGAGAGTTCAAGGCGGGTCTGCTCCGGCCGCTCACCCCTGGCCAGGGCCAGCACCAGGCGGACGGCCGCGCCGGCCATCTCCACCAGCGGCTGACGGACCGTGGTCAGCGGCGGCCCGACCCAGCGGGCCACCGGCAGGTCGTCGAAGCCGACCACGCTGAGGTCGTCGGGGATGCGCAGGCCGGCCTCGCGCGCGGCCTCGTACACGCCGAGCGCCTGCAGGTCGCTCCCGGCGAAGATCGCCGTCGGCGGGTCGGGCAGCGCCAGCAGCGCGCGGGCCTGCGCGAAACCGGCCTCGACGTGGAAGTCACCGGTGCGGATGAGGTCCCGCTCGACCGGCAGGCCGGCGGCGTCCATCGCGGCCCGGTAGCCGTCCAGCCGGGCCCGGCTGCACAGGACGCGGTCCGGCCCGGAGATCACGGCGATCCGGCGGTGCCCGAGGTCGAGCAGGTGCCGGGTGGCCGACAGCCCGCCGCTCCAGTTGGTAGCGCCGATCGACGGCGTACCGTGGCCCGGCTCGCCGGTCGGGTCGACCACGACGAACGGCACCCCGCGGCTGTCCAATTGGGACCGCTGCTCCGGGCTGAGCCCGGAGAAGACCGAGATCACGCCGGTCGGCCGGCGCGCCAGCACGCCCTCGATCCAACCCCGGCGCGGGGTGTGGCGGCCCTGCAGCTCCGACAGCACCACCGCCAGGTCGGCCTCCCGTGCGACCTCCTCGACGCCCCGGATGATCTCGATCGCCCACGCGCTCTCCAGCTCGTGGAAGATCAGTTCGAGCAGAGGCGCGGTGCTGACCGCCTTCTCCGGCCGCTGATAGCCGTACTCCCTGATGATGGCCTCGACGCGCTCCCGGGTACCGGCGGCGACATCGGACCGACCGTTGATCACCTTCGAAACGGTCGGAACCGAGACGCCCGCCCGCTCGGCGATCCGGGCGATCGTGACGGCTCGGCGGGGACGGGGAGCGCCGTGCGCGTGATCAGCGGACGCGGACATGGCGCGAGTGTACGTGAGATCTCCCTTAGGTCCATCCACGATCTGATCGACGTCTAACGATGGCTCAGCCGCCGGCACGGCAGCCGAAAGTTTCGGCACATGGCGAGCGCGCCGCCGTGGCCTTCCCGGAAATTGGGCACGCTCCCACTAGCGCCACCCACCCCGTCCTCCTATCGTCAACATATCGACGAAGGAGAATCTGTCATGAGCCCGCGACCGGACGCATCCGGCGTACCCCGGCGCCGCCTCCGGCGGGTCGCCCCCCTCTCCGCGCTCGCCGTCGCGGTGCCGCTGGCCTTCGCGGCCGCCGGCTCCGGCGCCCCGGCCCGGGCGGACGCCACCCGACCGGCGGCCGGTTACACGTACCCGTACCAGGACCCGTCGCGCAGGGTGGCAGACCGGGTCTCAGACCTGCTCGGACGGATGAGCCTCGACGACAAGGTCGGCCAGATGACCCAGGCCGAGCGCGGCGCGATCAGTACGGCGGACGTGACCACGTACCGGGTCGGCTCGATCCTGTCCGGTGGCGGCTCGGCACCCTCGCCCAACACCCCGGCCGGCTGGGCGGACATGTACGACAGCTTCCAGC
Organism: Planosporangium mesophilum; assembly: GCF_016863255.1. Classification (GTDB taxonomy): domain Bacteria; phylum Actinomycetota; class Actinomycetes; order Mycobacteriales; family Micromonosporaceae; genus Planosporangium; species Planosporangium mesophilum. The sequence continues at coordinate 110,810 of NZ_BOON01000039.1, read as the reverse complement.
GGGCCGCGGTCGCCACGCCGCTGGGCATCCCCATGATCTACGGGCTGGATGCGGTGCACGGCAACAACAACGTGTACGGGTCGACCATCTTCCCGCACAACATCGGTCTCGGCGCCACCCGCGATCCGGCCCTGGTACAGCAGATCGGGCGGGCCACCGCCGAGGAGGTCACCGGGGCGGGCCTGGACTGGACGTTCGCGCCGTGCCTGTGCGTGGCCCGCAACGACCGGTGGGGCCGCACGTACGAGTCGTTCGGCGAGACCCCCGAGCTGGCCTCGTCGATGACGACGGTGATCACCGGCCTGCAGGGCCCGACGCTCGCCTCCCCCGCGTCGATCCTGGCGACCGCCAAGCACTACGTCGGTGACGGCGGCACCACCGGCGGCCGGGACCAGGGCGACACCCAGGTCAGCGAGCAGGAACTGCGGGCGATCCACCTGCCGCCGTTCAAGGCCGCCGTCGACCGCGGCGTCGGCTCGATCATGGTGTCGTACAGCAGCTGGAACGGCGTCAAGATGCACGGCAACCGGTACCTGCTCACCGACGTACTCAAGGGCGAACTCGGCTTCAAAGGCTTCCTCGTCTCCGACTGGGCCGCGATCGACCAGCTCGACGGGGCGAGCGGCTTCACTCAGCAGGAGGTCACCACCGCGATCAACGCCGGTCTCGACATGATCATGGTGCCGAACGACTACCGGACGTTCATCTCCTACCTGAAGGCCGCCGTCCAGTCCGGGGCCGTCCCGACCTCCCGCATCGACGACGCGGTCAGCCGCATCCTGACCAAGAAGTTCGAACTGGGCCTGTTCGAGCACCCGTACGCCGACCGCTCCTACGCGCAGACGGTCGGCAGCCAGGCCCACCGGGACCTGGCCCGCCAGGCGGTACGCGAATCGCAGGTGCTGCTGAAGAACGCGGGCGGGATCCTGCCGCTGTCCCGTACCGGTGGGAAGATCTTCGTCGCCGGCAAGAACGCCGACGACATCGGCAACTCCAGCGGTGGCTGGACCATCTCCTGGCAGGGCCGATCCGGCAACATCGTCCCCGGTACCACGATCCTGCAGGGCATCCGGTCGGCGGTCGGATCGGGGGGCACGGTGACGTACAGCCGCGACGGTTCGGGCATCGACTCCTCGTACCGGGCCGCCATCGCGGTGGTCGGCGAGACGCCGTACGCGGAGGGCCAGGGCGACCGTACCGGCGCGATGGGGCTGGACTCGACCGACCTGGCGACCCTGCAGCGGCTCAAGGCGTCCGGCGTACCGGTCGTCACGGTGCTCGTCTCCGGCCGACCGCTGGACATCGCCGCGCAACTACCGGACTGGCGTGCGCTGGTCGCCTCCTGGCTGCCCGGCAGCGAGGGCGCCGGCGTGGCCGACGTGCTGTTCGGCGGCTACAACCCGACCGGGAAGCTGCCGGTCACGTGGCCGGCCGGCACGAGCCAGGAACCGATCAACAGCGGGGACGGCAAGATCGGGCTGTTCCCGTACGGGTATGGGTTGAATTACTAACCCAGCGTGGCGAGCTTCGGCACCACCCGCTCGGCGAACTGCTCGGCGTACTCCACCGGGTGGCGGTCGGGCATCGTCTGCACCTCGGTCACGCCGAGCCCGGCGTACTCGCCGACCTCGGCCACGAACGCGTCCACGTCGACCAGCGCCGGGCGCATGACCAGGACCGTCTTCTCGATGGCGTCGTAGTCGCGCCCTTCGGCGGCGCAGTGCTCGCGCAGCACGTCGAGCTTGCGCGCGACCTCGGCCGGGCCGGTGCCGAACAGGTTGCAGGCGTCCGCGTACCGCGCCACCAGCCGCAGCGTCTTCCGCTCTCCGCCGCCGCCGATCATGATGGGCGGGCGGGGCCGGCTGATCGGCGCCGGTACACACAGCGTCTCGGCAAGCTGGTAGTGGCGGCCCTTGAACGGGCCGTTGAGGTCGCTCCACATCTGCAGGCAGATCAGCAGTGTCTCCTCGAGCCGCTCGAAGCGCTCGGCGACCGGTACCACCGGCACGCCGAGACCGGCCTGCTCACGCTCGTACCAGGAGGCGCCGATCCCCAGCCGCGCCCGGCCCTGTGACAGCACGTCGAGGGTCGTGACGATCTTCGCCAGCAGGCCGGGGTAGCGGTACATCACGCCGGTGACGAGCAGGCCGAGCGTCATCCGCTCCGTCTTGGCCGCGAGGTAGCCCAGCGTGGTGTAGCCCTCCAGCATCGGCTCAGCGGCCGACGCCATCGACTCCATCTGGAAGTAGTGGTCCATGACCGTGAACGAGGAGAAGCCCGCCTGCTCGGCGATGCGCGCCGTCTCGGCGAGGGTCGGGGCGATCGCGGCCGGGTCATCGGGGATCGAGAAGTTCCAGTAGTGCAGGCCAAGCCTCATCGCGGCTCCTCCGGGTCTCGTGACCATTCACCGTGACTTGCGCGGTGCCACCGGCGCCAAGCCTAGCGGCGCGACGTCAGCCCGGCTTATCCGCCGCGGCGCCGTCGGACGCGACCCGGTCGGCGCGGACCTCTGACGTCCGCCGCCCGCCCGCCGTAACCCTCCGGTTACGTGCCGGTGGCGCCACGGTGGCACAACCGGCCCACTGTGCGTAGTTGTCACCGCCAACCCGGCGGGGCGACTCGCTCAGGGAGGGCACGATGAAACTCAGGAACGTACTGGTCGCGATGGCCGTGACGGCCTGCGGCCTGGTGGCCGCCGCGGCTCCGGCCGGCGCCGGCATGATGCGGGCGTCCACCGCGGCGCCGTACTGCGGCATCACCTGGGGCAGCCAGGACAGGTCCGCCGACGCGCTGAGCACCGCTGTCCTGCTGTACAGCCGCACCGGTCAGCACGACTGCTACGACCGGGTGGTGTTCGAGTTCGACGGGCCGGCGAACGGGTACGCCATCTCCTACGGCGAGGCGTACACGGAGGGTCAGGGGCTGGCCCTGTCGCCGTACACCGCCGGCGGCGCGGTGTTGAAGGTGACGCTGCTCGCGCCGGCGTACTACCAGTCCGGCGCGGAGGCGTACCCGTACCGCTCGGGTGACCACACCGCGAACGTCGTCGGGTACCAGACCCTGCGCGACGTGGTCTTCGGCGGCAGCTTCGAGGGGTACACGAGCTTCGCCGTGGGCGTCCGGGCCCGGCTGCCGTACCGGGTGTTCGTGCTCTCCGGGCCGGGCACGCACAGCCGGATCGTGCTGGATGTCGCGCACCGCTGGTAGCCACCCCTCTTCTCATGATCACTGAGAGTTTCGGCGTCATGGCACCCCGAACTCTCGGTGATCATGGAGGTGTCATGTATGACAGTCTCTATGGACGGCTTGGTGCTCGTCGTGGAGGACGACGCCTCCATCCGGGAGGTCACCGCCCTGGGCCTGCGGCGCGCCGGTTTCCGGGTGAGTACCGCCGTGGACGGCCGTGAGGCGCTGGCCTTGTGGCGCGCGCAGGAGATCGATCTGATCGTGCTGGACGTGATGCTGCCCGGGCCGGACGGCCTGGAAGTGTGCCGCGAGATCCGCCGGACCAGCCAGGTACCGATCCTCATGCTCACCGCCCGGACCGACACCATCGACGTGGTCGTGGGGCTGGAGTGCGGGGCGGACGACTACGTCCGGAAGCCGTTCGACCCGGCCGAGCTGACGGCCCGGGTACGGGCCCTGCTGCGCCGCTCGTCGGCCCCGGTCGAGGAGACGACCCTGTCGGTCGGCGGGCTGGAGATCGACCCGGCCCGCTTCACCGTGTACAAGGACGGGCGCGAGCTTCCGCTCACCTCGACCGAGTTCCGCCTGCTGCTGGAGCTGGCCCGCCGCCCCGGCCAGGTGTTCACCCGCGACGTGCTGCTCGACCGGGTCTGGAACTACTCGTACCTGGGTGACTCACGCCTGGTCGACGTGGCGGTACAGCGGCTGCGCGCGAAGGTGGAGGACGACCCCGCCCGGCCGAGGCTGATCAGTACCGTCCGCGGCGTCGGCTACAAGCTGTCCGGCCCCTGAGGAGCCGGGATGGCCACGCGCGCGATCGTACCGGGCCGGCTGCGGCGCCGGCTGACGATCGCGTTCGTCCTCGTCGCCGGGGTCTCGGCGGCGGTACTGGCGGTCGGGTCGTACCTGATGGTGCGCCAGGCCCGGTTCGACGACTCACTGCGGCAGGCCACAGTGGACACCCGGTACCAGCTCGTCCTCGCGCGGCAGTTCCTGCCGCTGGACGACGAACGCAGCGCCGGCCTGCTGGCCAGCTTCGAGACCAGCGGACGGCATGTCCTGCTGGCCACCGGCGACGCGACCACCGCGTCGAACGCCAGCTTCTCCCCCGCACCCGGCGGCCGGCTGCGGGCCGCGGTGGCGTCCGGACAGCTCGGGTACGAGCGGACGCCGGGTGACCTGCTGGTCGTCGGCGGCCGGATCCCCGGCTCGACCGCGGAGCTGTACGTGGTGCATCCCGAGGGCCGGATCCGCCGCGACCTGGACCAGCTGCGGTACGCCCTGGTCGCCGGCTGGATCGCGGTGGTACTGCTGGCCGCGGGCGTCGGCCACGTCCTCGCCCGCCGGACCCTCGAGCCGGTCGGCCGGGCCAGTCGGGCGGCCCGCGCGGTGGCCGAGGGGCTGCTCGCGACGAGGCTGCCGGTGACGGGCCGGGACGAGTTCGGCGCCTGGGCCGCGTCGTTCAACGACATGGCACAGGCCCTGGAAACGAAGATCAACCAGCTGTCGGCGGCGCAGGCCCGCGAGCGCCGTTTCACCGCCGACGTCGCCCACGAACTGCGTACGCCGGTCACCGCCCTGGTCGCCGAGGCGTCGCTGCTGGCCGATCACCTCGACCGACTCCCGCCCGACACCCGTCGCCCGGCCGAACTGCTGGTGGCCGACATGGTACGGCTGCGCCGGCTGCTGGAGGAGCTGATGGAGATCTCCCGGCTGGACGCCGGCCAGGAACCGGTGTTCAGCCGGCCCGTCGACCTCGCCGTCGAACTGCGCTCCCTCGTCGAGGCGCACGGGTGGCGCGACCGCGTCACCGTGACCGGGGAACCGGCCGTCGTGCGTACCGATCCGCGCCGGCTGGACCGTGTGGTCGCCAACCTGATCGCCAACGCGGTCGAGCACGGCGACGGCCGGGTGGGCACGGACGTACGCCGGGACGGGACGACCGCGGTGGTCACGGTGACCGACGAGGGGCCGGGCATCGCGCCGGAACACCTGCCGCACCTGTTCGACCGCTTCTACAAGGCCGACCCGTCCCGCAGCGGCCGGGGCAGCGGGCTCGGCCTGGCCATCGCGCAGGAGAACGCCCGACTGCTCGGTGCCGGGCTGGCGGTACGCAGTGAGGTCGGCGTCGGCACCGAGTTCCGGCTCGAGCTACCGGTTGGACCACCGTCATGAACCGTCTTGTCATCGTGTTGCTGCCCGCCTTGTTGGCCGCCGGCTGTTCGGTCCCCCGGTCCGGAACGCTGGGGACGGCGCCGACCGGCAGCGCGGCCGCTTCCGCGCCGCCGGCCGCCGAGACCTCGCCCACCGGTACCGTCACCGTCCAACTGTGGTTCGTCCGGGCCGGGAAGCTGGTACCGACCCACCGCACCCGCCCGGCGACCGTCGCCACGTCCCGGCTGGTCCTCGCCGAACTCGCCGCCGGACCTTCGCCGGCGGAGGCCGCGGCCGGGCTGAGCAGCGCAGTCCCCTCCGGTGCCGGGTTCGGCATCGCCTCGATCGCGGACGGCGTGGAGACGGTCAGCTTCGACCCGGGCTTCTCCGCCGGGGACACCGGCACGGTACGGCTACGCCGGGCGCAGGTCGTGTACAGCCTGACCCAGTTCCCGACGGTCTCCAGGGTCCAGTTCCGGTCCGGCGCCGAGCCGCTCGGCCGGCCGGCGGCGCGCAGCGAGTACGCCGACCTGCTGCCGCCGATCGTCGTGACGAGTCCGGACATCGGCGAGCGACTGTCCGGCCCGGTGACCGTCGACGGCACCGCCGACGTGTTCGAGGCGACGGTCAACGTACGCGTCCTCGACGCGGCCGGCCGCGTGATCGCAACCGCGTTCACCACCGCGACCTGCGGTACCGGCTGCCGCGGCGACTACCGCGTCGCCGTCGCGTACCGGCTGGCAGACGACCAGCCCGGCACGGTCGAGGTGTACGAGGTCTCGCCCCGGGACGGCAGCCGGGTCAATGTGGTCGCCGTCCCGGTGATCCTGGCCGCGACGGGTCGATGAATCTCATCGAAGCCTGTGACCATGGGCCATGGCGCCACGCTGGCGGTGTCGGACGCAACCGAGCGCTGAGGAATGACTTCGTTCAAACCACGTGGTCGGCCGGTGCCGTCTGCAGCAACCAAGCCAACGGCAGCTTCGCCCGCTCCTGGTAGCCGCCGTCGGCCAGTTGGTACAGGGTGACCGTCTGAGCGGCGTCGCGGTTCACCACCCAGTACTGGGGGGTGCCCGCTGACGCGTACTCACGCAGTTTCGTGACCTCATCCAGGGCCTCAGACCCTGGCGACACGATCTCGACCACGAGCAGAAGGCCGTCGACAGCCAGCCAAACACCGCGGGGCGGCGGCTTCCTCCACACGCTCAGATCAGGTATCCGGCCGCCGACGCCATCGGAACCGGGAATCCGGACTCCTGCCACCTGGAGCACCTGCTCGGCAGGCCAGCCGGCCATGATCAGCCACGCGAAGAGGCGACTGGCGATCGTCGCGTGCTCGGAATCGGGCGGCGGCATGACCGACAGGACCCCCTCGGGGCTGGTCTCGTACCGGTGTCCGTTCGGATCGGCGGCGTTCATCGCAGCCAGATCGTCGAGCGTCACGACGGCGGGCATGTGCATGCCGACGGTCTCTGCGCTCATACGGTCGATCGTAATTGAAATGCGCCGAGCCGGCTGCGCCGTCGGCAGCCGCGCGTCGGACGAGTCGGGGTTCGCGAAGCGTGGGGCGGGTGGGACTCGAACCCACGACCGGAGGATTATGAGTCCTCTGCTCTAACCGGCTGAGCTACCGCCCCGGCGCGCTCAGCTTACCCAGCCGTACCCAGCGTTGGCGTACCCGCCGCGCGGGCCCCGACCGCACGCCCGCCGGGCGTCGATCGTCCGTCTCCAGGCGCGGACGGCAAGCCTTCCAAGCGCGAGCCACGAGCCCGTCAGCTCGCTGCCGCAAGCCCTCAAAACCACCCGTCCACAAGGCCATTACAAGCACAAACGCCCGCCATAGCCTGGCGGGCGTCGGACGTTTGCTCCCCCATTTGGACTCGAACCAAAAACCTGCCGGTTAACAGCCGGCTGCTCTGCCAATTGAGCTATGGGGGACCGTATGTCGACCTTGCGAGTGCGACGCGACAAGAGTACACAACCATCCCCCTCCGTGCGCTACCGGGTTGTCAAACACGCCGAGAGATCGTGGACACAGCCAAAAAAAGGACAAAAGGAGCAATCCTCCTTCGGCTCCATCCCTACGTGTAGAGACACGAGGAGACGGGTACGGGGAGGGCACACGCAGGTAGGCGCTAGCGGTCCAGACGCGGACCCGACACGTGCTTCGCGTAGAAGAAGGAGGTCGCTTATGCGCGGCAAGCTGATGTTCCTCGCGGGCCTCGGCGCCGGGTTCGTGCTCGGTACCAGGGCAGGCCGGGAGAAGTACGAGGAACTGGTCCAGGCCGCCCGCAAGGTACGGGAGAACCCGACTGTCCAGGAGGCTGCCGGGGTCGTCCAGGAACAGGCGAACAAGATTGTTTCTGGCGGCAAAGAGATGATGACCGACAAGCTGAGCAACAGCAAGATCGCCGAGACCAAGGTCGGCGAGCGTCTGCTCAATGCGATGGACACCGAGCCGGGCACCGAACGCACCCAACCGTTGGCCACGAGCGGGACGACCCGCCCGACCGGTCCGACCGGTGTTGCGGGCACGACGACGACCGGCGCTGCGGGCACGACGACGACCGGCGGCGCCACCGGCACGACGAGCCGTCACTGACGCTCACAGGTCTTTGCGGGCGGCCTCGCGACGCGGGGCCGCCCGCAAGCGTCACTTGTACAACAGGACGGCCATCCGCCGGCTGGCGATCGCCAACCCGATCGACGCGAACGCGATCAGGTACGCGGTGTGGCCGAGCAGCCCCCATCCGAGCACGCCGGTGGTGAGGCCGCGCAGCAACTCCACCCCGTGGTAGAGCGGCGTGAGCTGCACCACGATCTGCATGACCAACGGGTACGAGCCGGCCGGCGCGAACGTTCCGGAGAACAGGAACAGCGCGAACTGCACCACCATGATGTAGTCGAAGTCCTGCCAGCTCCGCACGTACGTGGCGATCGCCATGCCCATGCCACCGAAGGCGAGGCCGACGATCACGGTCGCCGGTAGGGCGACGAGCGCCCACCCGGCCGACGTCAGCCCCATCGCGACCATCAGCCCCAGAAACGCGACCGAGTAGATCGAGCCACGAACGAGGGCCCACATCAGCTCACCCAGGGCGATCTCGAACGGCTTGACGGGCGTGGCCAGCACCCCGTCGTAGAGCCGCAGGTACTTCATCTTCCCGAAGAAGTTCATCGTGGTCTCGGCCAGCGCGCCGTTCATGGCCGAGGCGGCCAGCATCGCCGGCGCCACGAAGGCCGCGTACGGGATGACACGCCCGTCCGGCAGCGTGAAGCTCTTGATCAGCGCACCGACGCCGACGCCGATCGAGAGTAGGTACAGCACCGGCTCGAAGAAGCCGGAGACGAGGACCCACCAGTACCCGAAGTGGCGGGCGGCCGTGACGTTGCGGCCGGTGACCGCGGCCGCGCGCTGGAACCGTTGCTCGGCGCGGGCCGCCAGGCGCGGCAGCACGAGGGTGACCATCGGTCTTCCTTCCGTCAGTCCGCCAGCCGGCGGCTGAAGCGGTGAACCGCGAGCAGGTAACCGGCCACGCTCCACATCACCAGGAAGCTCACGTGCGCCCACCCTCCCCAGGCGGTCGGCGTGCCGAGGGTGGCCGCGCGCGTCAACTCCACGCCGTGCCACAGCGGCGAGACGTAGGCGAGCGCCCGGGCCGCGAGCGGCAGCGAGTCGACCGGGAAGAACACGCCCGCGAAGAGCGTCATCGGGACGACCGCGAACCGGAACAGCACCGCGAACATCCCGTCGGTGGAGATCGTGGCGGAGTACGCGAAGATCGGCGCCGCGGTGGCGAGGCCGACCAGCACCGCGACCGGCAACGCCGCGGGCGCCCAGGCCGAGTGAACCGCCCCGAAGAGCGCCATCACGACCAGGAAGCCGACCGCGGACAACGCCACCCGCAGCAGGATGTACATGATGTGCCCACGCACCATGTCGGGGATACGGACCGGGGTGGCCCGCATGCCGTGGTACATCCGGTGCCACACGAAGCCGGCGTGCACCGGCCAGGTCGCCTCCCCCGCGGCGACCTGCAGCGCGGTGGAGGCGAGCAGTCCCGGTGCGATGAAGTCCAGGTAGCGCACGCCGAGCCCGCCGCCGCGGTCGACGTAGCCACCGACGGTCAGCCCCATGGCGAGCAGGAACAGCACCGGCAGCAGGAAGGAGCTGAGCACGCTGCCGCGCCAGACCCGCCGGTAGCTGACCAGCTGGTGTTCGAAGACCGCGTACGTGGGATGTGCCATCTCAGTCCACCAGGGTCCGGCCGGTCAGGTGCAGGAACACGTCCTCGAGGGTGCTGCGGCGTACGAGCACGCTGGACGGTCGCAGCTGACGCTCGTGCACGGCGGCCACCGCGAGGTCACCGTCGTCGGCGTAGAGCAGGATCCGGTCGGGCAGCAGCTCCAAGCGCTCCCCGATGCCTTCCAGCTTGCCCAGGTACGAGTCGAGGGTGGCGTCGGAGAAGCGCAGCTCCACCACCTCGCGGGTGGCGTACCGCTCGATCAACTGCCGTGGCGAACCCTCGGCCCCGATCCGGCCGCCGTCCATCACGACGAGCCGGTCGCACAGCTGCTCCGCCTCGTCCATGTAGTGGGTCGTGAGCACGAGCGTCACGCCGCGCTGCTTGAGCTGGAACAGCCGCTCCCACACCAGGTGGCGGGCCTGCGGGTCGAGCCCGGTGGTGGGCTCGTCGAGCAGGACGATCGCCGGGTCGTTGACCAGCGCCCGGGCGATCGTCAGCCGGCGCTTCATGCCGCCCGAGAGCGGCTCCACCTTGTCGTTCGCCCGCTCGGTGAGCTGGACGAACTCGAGCAGCTCGTCGGCACGCTGCCGGGCCTGCCGGCGGGAGATGCCGAAGTACCTGGCGTACACGGTCAGGTTCTCCCGGACCGTGATGTCCTGGTCGAGCGAGTCCTGCTGGGGGCAGACGCCCAGCCGGGCCCGGATCGCCGGCCCGTCCCGCACCGGGTCCATGCCGAGGATCCGCAGCGTGCCGCCGCTGGGCGCGGACACGCATCCGATCATGCGCATGGTCGAGGACTTGCCGGCGCCGTTGGGGCCGAGAAACCCGAACGCCTCCCCCGCCCGCACGTCGACGTCGATGCCCGCGACCGCGGTGAAGTCACCGAAGCGCTTGACCAGGCCATGGGCGGCGATGAGTGGCTCTGCGGCAGACACGTCGAGGACCCTAACCCGGGGGTACGACAGGTCCGCCAGCGATTTACGGAGGACCACTCTCCACGCTGGACCTGCCGTACTCGACCAGGTCGGCGGTTGCCGACCGCACCTCCTCGGAGCCCCGGTCGACGCCGGAGTCGTAGCGGACCGTCCACCGTAGCCCGTCCACACCGGGCACCCGCCGGGCGACCACCCACACCCCGCCACCGGATACCGGGTGGTGCTGGGTGTACGCGATCGACTTCGTCACCCGGCTGCGCACCTGCGCCGGCACGTCGCCCGGCTCGAGCAGGGTGTGCACCGTCGCCGGCTCGTCCTCCATCACCGCGTAGTCACTCGCCGAAAGAACCTCCCGCGAGGCGACCAGCGCGAGTTGGCGCCCGGACCAGGTGGCCTTGTGGATCTCGTGCCAGCCCAGCCGCGCCTGGACGCCGGGCAGCCAGATCCCGTGGTTCGTCAGCACCACCACCTCGTCGCCGGCCGCAGTTGCCCACGCGACGATGCGCTCCTCCGGACCGAGTGGCGGGCGCCGATCGGCCGGCAACCTCCGGCGCCGAAACAGGGACAACACCTAGAGACCTCCCGCCGCCTGGTTACGCAGGGCACGCGCGTGCTGCTCCAGCGACACCAGCTCACCGAAGAGCCGCAGGTGCTCGTCGGGGTTGGCCACCGGGTTGAGTCGCTGGAGCTTGGACTTGAGATCGGCGATCCGGCGGGTCACCGAGGGTAGCTGCAGCCGGGCGAGCGTGATGGTGACGTACCGCGGGTCGGGCTCGGCCGCCAGGTGCAGCGGCTCCACGGCCAACTCCGCCACCAGGGCCTTGCCGGCCAGGTCGGCACAGCAGTCACGGACCTGCTCGACCCAGCTCACCCCGGCCGACGCGGTGGCGGCCCCGCCCGCCTCGGCGATGGCCGCGCGTACCGCGGTGTGTAGCGGATGCGCGTAGGCACCCTCGTCGACCTCGTCGAACATCGGCCCGGCGAGGGCCGGGGTCTGCAGCGCCAGCTTCAGCGCCTCCCGCTCGACCTTGCGCATCGGGCTGTCGATCTCCGGCTCGCTCGCGACCCGACGCGCGGCGGGCGCCGGACCGGCCGGGCCCCCTCCCCCGGTGCCCTTGGCCGCGTGGGCGACGAACCGCTGTACCGTCTCCATCTCCATGCCGAGATCGCCGGCCAGCTTGCGGGTGTACTCGGGCTGCAGCGCCCGATCCTTGATCTTCGCCACCAGCGGGGCGGTCGCCCGAAGTGCCGCGACCCGCCCCTCGGCGGTGTCAAGATCGAAACGCGAGAGTACGGACCGGAGCGCGAACGCCAGCAGCGGCTCCCGGCGCGCCACGAGATCGCGTACCGCGACATCGCCCTTTGCCAGCCGCAGTTCGTTGGGGTCCATGTTGTCCGGGCTGACCGCGATGAACGTCTGCGCCACGAAGCGCTGGTCGTCCTCGAACGCCCGCAGCGCCGCCTTCTGGCCCGCCGCGTCGCCGTCAAAGGTAAAGATGATCTCCCCGTTGTACGCGTCGGTGTCCAGCAGCAGGCGGCGCAGCACCCCGATGTGGTCGCCACCGAAGGCGGTGCCGCAGGTGGCGACGGCGGTCGGTATGCCCGCTAGGTGGCAGGACATCACGTCCGTGTACCCCTCGACGATCACCGCCCGGCCCTGCTTGGCGATCTCCCGCTTGGCCAGGTCGATCCCGTACAGGACATGGGACTTCTTGTAGATCGGCGTCTCGGGGGTGTTGAGGTACTTCGGCCCGTCGTCATCGTCGAACAGCTTGCGCGCGCCGAACCCGATGACGTCACCGGAGATCTCCTTGATCGGCCACAGCAGCCGGCGGCGGAACCGGTCGATCAGACTGCCGGACCGGGCTTCCCGCGCGAGCCCGGCCGTGATCAGTTCCTGCCCGGTGAAGCCCTTCTGGCGCAGGTGCTTGGTGAGCAGGTCCCAGGCGTCCGGAGCGAATCCGCAGCCGTACCGCTCGGCGGCGGCCCGGTCGAATCCGCGCTGGGCCAGGAACTCGCGGGCCCGCCGGGCCCCGGGCGTGCCCAACTGGTCGGCGTAGAAGGCGGCGGCCTCGGCGTGGGCGGCGATCAGGCGCTGCCGCTGCCCGGTCTGGCGGACCGGTGCCGGCCCGGCCTCCTCGTACCGCAGTTGGACGCCGGCCCGACCGGCGAGCCGCTCGATCGCCTCGGCGAACGTGAGGTGGTCGATCTCCATCACGAAGTTGATCGCGTCGCCACCGGCGCCGCAGCCGAAGCAGTGGTAGAAGCCCCGAGTCGGGGTCACGTTGAACGAGGGCGACTTTTCATCATGAAAGGGGCACAACCCCTTGAGATTGCCGCCTCCGGCCGGTTTCAGTGTCACGTGATCGGAGATCACATCGACGATGGAGGTCCGCTCGCGCACCAACGCGATGTCCTCGTCCCGAATCCGCCCTGCCAACGCCCACCTCACCTCCCCGTACATCCTGCCTGAACGCCTCGCGGCCACGAGCGCCGGTCCGTGGTCGGGTGTCGGGCGTGCGCGACCCCGCTAGCGTGCGCGGCCCTGCTAGCGTGCGCGCCACACGGATCCGATCACGATCGGGGGGTACGCGATGAGCCCGTGGCACCGTCGGCTGCGTCGCCTGGTGCCGCTCGCGCTGGTCCCGGCACTGCTGCTCGTCGCGCCGACCGCGTGGCTGCTCCTCACCTCGGCGGGGCACGTCCACGACAGGGGCGACGACACGAACGCGACCGTGGTCGTCGTGTTCGGCGCCCAACTGGCCCCCGGTGGCACCCAGCCGATGCCCTTCCTGCGCGGCCGGCTCGACACCGCAACCGACCTGTTCCGGGCCGGGCGGGCGAAGGCGGTCCTGGTCTCCGGTGACGCGCACGGCGGGTCCGGCGACGAGGTGGCCGTGATGACCCGGTACCTGGTCCAGCACGGCGTGCCGGAGCGGCGGATCGTCGCCGACGGGTACGGGCTGGACAGCTACGACACCTGCCGGCGGGCCCGCGACGTGTACGGGGTGCGCCGGGCCCTCCTGGTCAGCCAGGCCTTCCACCTGCCCCGCGCGGTGTCGCTGTGCCGAGGGATGGGCATCGACGCCGACGGCGTGGCCGCACGGTGCGAGGGCTGCCGGACCCGGACGCTCGCGTACAACGCGGTCCGCGAGATCCCGGCGGCGTGGAAGGCCCTGTACGACCGGGTCAGCAACCGACCACCGGCCACCTCCTCCCCTGCGAGTCAGGAGATCACGGCGGCGCTACATGACTGACGGTATTGATCACGATCGGGGGTACGCGATGAGCCCGTGGCGCCGTCGGCTGCGAAGGCTGGCGCCGCTCGCGCGGCCGCGCCGGCTCGCACCGCTCGCGCTGGGCCTGACGCTGCTGCTCCTCGCGCCGGCCGCCTGGCTGCTCCTCACCTCGGCGGGGCACGTCCACGATCCGGGCGACGACACGAACGTACCCGTGATGATCGTGTTCGGCACCGGCCTGGAGCCCGGCGGTACCCAGCCGAACGCCTTCCTGCGGGGCCGGCTCGACACCGCGGTCGAACTCTTCCGGACCGGACGCGCGAAGGCAGTCCTGGTCTCCGGCGACGCGCACGGCGACTCCGGCGACGAGGTGACCGCGATGAGCCGGTACCTGACCGATCGGGGTGTGCCGCAGCGGCGGATCGTGGCCGACGGGTACGGCCTGGACAGCTACGACACCTGCCGGCGGGCCCGCGACGTGTACGGGGTGCGCCGCGCGCTCCTGGTCAGCCAGGCCTTCCACCTGCCCCGGGCGGTGTCGCTGTGCCGGGGGCTCGGTGTCGACGCCGACGGCGTGGCGGCCGGGTGCCGCGACTGCCAGGCCGTCACGATCGCGTACAAGACGACCCGCGAGGTCCCCGCGGCCTGGAAAGCGCTGTACGACCGGCTCAGCGACCGGCCACCGGTGGTCAGATCCCCCGCGACCGAGCAGCTCGCGGCCGCCCTCCGCGACTAGGTCCGGCCATCGGGTACCGGGCCGGGCTGATCCCGAGATACCGGTGGGATGGCCCGCGATCTCTTACGCCGGTAAGAACCCCATTCAGTCCGCTTCGGGCCAGCTGATCAGTACCGCACCGATTCAGCGATCTTTCTCGGCACTTGTCGTTTCGCGCAGCCGACTGAATCGCCGATTTCGATCGATCCACGGCGGGTAACGAGCGGCCAACGCGTTCACCGATCAAGGGAGATGTCGTGGAGCAGCGAGTAACTCGTCGGCGATTATTGACGGCCTCAGCAGCGGCCGGGCTCGGCTGGACGCTCGTGGGACGGGTGCGCCCGGCATTCGCGGCAGCGCCGGCTCCGCCGGATTTTCCCGCCGGAATCGACCTTTACCAGCGGATGTACCGCAACTGGTCCGGCGAGCTGGTCGTCGACGACGTGTGGACGTGCGCGCCGCGTACGCCCGGGGACGTGGTGACGCTCGCGAACTGGGCTCACGCTCACGGGTACAGGCTGCGCGCGCAGGGGTTCCGCCACGGGTGGTCACCGCTGACGATCACAGCAGACGCCCCGGCTCGCGTGCTGCTGGTCGACACCACCGAGCATCTCACCGCGGTCTCGATGGTCCCGTCGGGCGCCCGTGCCCAGACCGGGGCGTCGATGGAGGATCTGCTGGGCTACCTGGAGCGTGCCGGGTACGGGCTCGTCGCCACCCCCGCCCCCGGCGACATCTCGGTCGGTGGCGCGCTGGCGATCGACGCGCACGGCACCGCGATCCCGGCGGACGGCGAGTCCCGCCGGCCGGGTACCACCTACGGCTCGCTGAGCAACCTGATCGTCGAGTTGACCGCGGTCGGGTGGGACGCCGCGGCGGGCGCGTACGCCCTGCGTACCTTCACCCGCTCCGACCCGGACAGCGCCGCGTTCCTCACGCACCTGGGCCGCGCCTTCGTCACCGACGTGGTGCTGCGGGCCGGGGCCGACAGCAACCTCCGCTGCGTGAGCCGGATCGACATCCCGGCCGGCGAACTGTTCGCGGCACCGGGCTCGGGCGGCCGCACGTTCGCCCGGGTACTGGCCGAGACCGGCCGCGCCGAGGCGATCTGGTTCGCTTTCACCGCGAAACCCTGGCTGAAGGTGTGGAGCGTCAGCCCGGCCCTGCCGCCTGCCAGCCGCCCGGTCACGGGGCCGTACAACTACCCCTTCTCCGACAACGTGCCGCCGCCGGTCGCCGCGCTGGCGGGCCGGATCGTCGCCGGCGAGTACGCGCTGGCCCCGGTCTTCGGGCAGGCGCAGTACGACGCGACGGTGACCGGGCTGGCCGCCACCGCGTCGGCCGACATCTGGGGCGCGTCGAAGAACCTGCTGCTGTACATCAAGCCGACCACGCTCCGGGTGCACGCCAACGGGTACGCCGTACTCACCAGCCGGGCGGACATCCAGCGCGTGGTGCACGAGTTCACCCGGTTCTACTCCGAGCGCCTGGACGCGTACGCGGCCCAGGGCCGGTTCCCGGTCAACGGGTCGGTGGAGATCCGGGTGACCGGACTGGACGACCCGAGCCATGTCGGCGTGCCCGGCGCGGTCGCGCCCGCGCTGTCGGCCCTGAGCCCCCGCAGCGACCACCCGGAGTGGGACGTGGCGGTCTGGCTGGACGTGCTCACCCTGCCCGGCACCCCGTACGCCGACGGGTTCTACCGGGAGCTCGAGCGGTTCATCTTCGCCACCTTCGCCGGCTCGTCGGCCGCCAGCAGGGTGGAGTGGTCCAAGGGGTGGGCCTACACCGACGACGACGCCTGGTCAGACCCGGAGGTGCTGAGCGGCACGATCCCCGCAGGCTTCCCCGCCTCCTGGGACGCGGCGGTCGCCACGCTGGACCGGTACGACCCGCACCGGGTCTTCAGCAACCCGTTCCTGGACAGACTCCCGCACTGAAGCGCGGCACCGTTCAGCGCACGAGCCGGCGGTGCCAGTCCACGGCCGCCGGGTCGGTGAGGCTGGCCACCTGGTCGATCACGACCCGCAGCCGTGCGCCGTCGTCGGCCGCGGCCCGCCACCGCGGGGCGAACACGGGGTCGAGCGGATCGGGCGCGCGCCGGGTCAGTACGTCGACCAGCTCCCGCAGGATCTCCTGCTGGCGGTCGCGCCAGGAGGCCACGCCGGGCCGGCGCATCACGTACCGCAGGGCGATGCCCTTGAGCAGCGCGCACTGTGCCCGGATCCGCCGGGGCACGATCAGGTCGCAGGCGTAGCGGTTGAGCGGGCCGTCGCCGTACCGCTCACGGGTCGCCGAGACTGCCCCGGCGACGAAGCGGCCGGTGAGCACGCTGGTGATCTGCTTGAGCCCGACCTGGGCGGGGTGACTGCCGTCGTAGTCGTCGAGCGGGTCGAACAGCGGGTCGGCCAGCAACTCCTCGAGGACGGCCGCCAGGTCCACGACGGACTCACCGGAGTAGGCGGCCGCGACGTCGGCGCAGAGCGCGGCCCTCTCGTCGGGGTCCTTGCGCAGCAGGGTGAGCGGGACGTAACCGCCGTACACGCCGTCCTCCACGTCGTGCACCGAGTACGCGACGTCGTCGGCCCAGTCCATGACCTGCGCCTCCAGGCAGCGCCGGCCGTCCGGTGCGCCGGCGCGTAACCAGTCGAAGACCGCCGAGTCCTCGGCGTAGACGCCGAACTTGCGCTTGCCGGGGCTGCGCGGCCATGGGTACTTCGAGACCGCGTCCAGGCTCGCCCGGGTGAGGTTGAGGCCGGCGGACTCGCCCCTACCGTCGACGATCTTGGATTCCAGGTTGGTGAGCACCCGCAGTGTCTGCGCGTTCCCCTCGAAGCCGCCGCAGGCCAGCGCGACCGCGTCGAGCGCCTCCTCGCCGGTGTGCCCGAACGGCGGGTGGCCGAGGTCGTGGGCGAGCCCGGCGGTGTCGACGACGTCGGCGTCGCAGCCCAGCCGCTCCCCCATCTCGCGGGCGATCTGCGCGACCTCCAGCGAATGGGTCAGCCGGGTGCGCAGGAACTCGTCCCCGCCGGCCGTGTGCACCTGCGTCTTCGTCGCCAGCCGCCGGAAGGCGGCCGAGTGCAGCACCCGCGCCCGGTCCCGCTGGTACGGGCTGCGCCAGCCGGCATCGACCGGGCGTGAGGGATCCTTGGCAGCCTCCCGCACGAACCGCTCGGCGTCGTGGTCATTCACCCGCTGAGCGTATCCGCGAGGTGCGACGGTTCGGCCGACTTGCGCGTTCACGCCTCGGGTTTCGCCTCGACGGGCGGGGGCGGCTGGTGCATGGTGGCGATCGTGGGCGTGAGGACCACCTTCACGGCCGCCGCGATCGGGATCGACATCAGCGCGCCGACGACGCCGAGGACGCTGCCGCCGATCAACGCGACCAGCAGCACCGCCACCGAGGGCAGGTCGACCGAGTTGCGCAGCACACGCGGCGCGATGAGGTAGTTCTCCACCTGCTGGTACACGATGAAGAACGCCAGCACGACCACACCGCCCGGCCACGGACCGACCGTGAACAACGCCACCAGGACGCCGATGGCCGCCCCGAGCGTGGCGCCGATGAGCGGGATCAGGTCGGTGATGGCGACGGTGACCGCCAGCGGCAGCGCGAACGGCACCCTCAGCAACGACAGGCACAGGAACGTCGCGACCCCGGCGAACAGCGAGATGATCAGATTTCCGATCATGTACGCGCCGACCTTGTCCACGACCACGTTGACGATCTCGGCCACCTGCGGCCGGCGCCGGTGCGGGAACAGCCGCACCAGGCCGCGGCGCATCCGTGGCATGTCGGCCATGAAGTAGATGGTCAGCACGATCACCGTGACCGTGGACAGCAGCGCGCCGAGGAACTGCTGCACGAAGCCGATCGCGCTGCCGGCGATCCGGGTGGGCAGGTCGGCGGCGAGCGCGCTGAGCCGGTTGGTCAGGTTGTACCGGTCGCTCAACTCCCGGAACGACTTCGACTCCTCGGGCAGCTTGCGCAGGTAGCCCGGCAGGTCGGCGAAGAGCCTGCCGCCCTGCTCCACCAGCGGCGGCACGATCGACCAGATGAAGACGCCGAACAGGGCGAGCATGAACACGATCACCAAGGTGACCGCGACCGGGCGCTTCAGGCCTCTGCGGACCAGCCAGCGCACCGCCGGGTCGAGGCTGACCGCGACGAACAACGCGATCATCACGAGGACGAGAAGGTCGCGCACGGCGTACAGCGTGTACCCGCTCAGGAGCACCACCAGTACGCCGAGCGTGGCCGCCGCCGCCCACCGGAAGACCAGGCCGAACGGCACCCGGGCGATCAGCGAGGGCGGCTCGGCCGTCTCGTCGACGCCGGCGGTACCGATCGGCTTGTCGCCGGCGGTACCGATCGGCTTGTCGGGCCTACCCGGTGGCTTCGCTTCCACGGCCGTCATACGCCCACGATGCCAGCCGCGAACCCCCAAGTCCAAGGCGTCACGACGCGACGTCGAGCACTCCGCTGTCGTCGCGGCGCCACCGGCGGCCGAGGGTGTCGGCGAAGCTGATCTCCACCCGCATCTCCGCCGAGGGTACGAGCTTGACCGACCCGTCCTTGTTGATCCGCTCGGGGACCGGCGTGCCGGTCGTGGTCTCCTCGTCGAAGCCGGCGAAGATCTGCGGCTCGTCCGAGGGCGCGACCATGTGGAGGTGGCGCACCGCGCTCCACGCGGCACCCTCGTCGCGGTACACGATCTCCACGTTGTAGATCGGCATCGGTGACGCGTTCCGGATCGCCGCACCCACCACGCCGCGCTCGATCGCCTTCTGGAAGGTCTCGCGCTCGCTGATCGGCCACGCGGCGACCAGCCTGGCCTGCTGGCGCTCCCCCGCCTCACGCCGCGCCTCGTCCGCCCGGGTCGCGGCGGCGGACGCCGTCAGGAAGGCGCGGTACGACCACCGCGCCGCGAGCGCCGCGAGGACGAGCGCGCACGACGAAACCACCACGAGAGCCCACGACGGCACGTCACCCCAGTCCACGGGGCAAATGTAGCAAATAGTCCGAATCTGGGAGTGGGGTTCGGCTACCGGTCCCGCGCCCGGAGTACGCAGAACTCGTTACCCTCGGGGTCGGCCAGCACCACCCACGGCGCGTCGTCGCCCTGGCCGATGTCGACCCGCCGGGCTCCCATGTCGACCAGGCGCTCCACCTCGGCCTCCTGGTCGTCGGGCGTGAGGTCGAGGTGGAGCCGGTTCCTGCCGCTCTTGGCGTCCGACACCCGGTTGAACATCAGCTGCGGATACGTGCCCTCAACCGGGCCGATCGCGGCCCGGTCGAGGTCCTCGTGGAGCAGCCGGTAATCGAGCACCTCCGCCCACCATCGACCGAGACGCGCCGGGTCGATCGCGTCGACGACGACCTCACTCCACCGACTGCTCATCCATGAACCCCCTTGCCGGGTCGATCCCACGGCCGTCGGATCACCCTACGCCGTGGGATCGACCAGGGTCAGCGGCTGTCGGAGCCGTCCGTCTCGACCGCGGCCCGCCCCGCCTCGAGCCGGGCCACCGGTACCCGGAACGGCGAGCAGGAGACGTAGTCCAGGCCGGCCTGGTGGAAGAAGTGCACCGAGTCCGGGTCGCCGCCGTGCTCGCCGCAGACCCCGAGCTGCAGGTCGGGCCGGGTGGCCCTGCCCTCCTGAACCGCGAGGCTCACGAGCCGGCCGACGCCGTCACGGTCGATCGACTCGAACGGCGAGACGCCGAAGATGCCCAGCTCCAGGTACCGGGAGAAGAACGCCGCCTCGACGTCGTCGCGCGAGAAGCCCCAGGTCATCTGGGTCAGGTCGTTGGTACCGAACGAGAAGAACTCGGCGGCCTGGGCGATCTGGCTCGCGTTCAACGCGGCGCGTGGCAGCTCGATCATGGTGCCGATCATCGCGGGTACCTCGACCCCGCTCTTGCTGGCGACGTCACGCAGCACCTTCTCGGCCTCCGCGCGTACCGTCTCCAGCTCCTGCACGGCCCCGACCAGCGGCACCATGATCTCCGGATGCGGGTCGCCGCCCTCATTGCGGCACTGCGCGGCGGCCTCGGCGATGGCGCGGATCTGCATCGCGAACAGCCCGGGGATGACCAGGCCGAGGCGTACGCCCCGCAGGCCCAGCATCGGGTTCTGCTCGTGCATCCGCCGGACGGCGACCAGCATCACGCCGTCCTTGCCCGGGTCCTTGCCCGTCGCCTCGGCGACGGCCACCTTCGCGGCCAGGTCCTCCAGGCCGGGGAGGAACTCGTGCAGTGGCGGGTCGATCAGGCGCACGACCACGGGCAGCCCGTCCATCGCCCGGAAGATCTCCAGGAAGTCCGCGCGCTGCAACGGCAGCAGCGCGTCCAGGGCGGCCTGCCGGTCGGCGTCGGTCTCTGCCAGGATCAGCCGCTCGACCAGCTCCCGCCGGTCGCCGAGGAACATGTGCTCGGTACGGCACAGGCCGATGCCCTGGGCACCGAAGCGGCGCGCCCGCGCGGCGTCCTCGCCGGTGTCGGCGTTGGTCCACACGCCCAGGCGGCGGATGCCGTCGGCGTGGGTCATGAGCCGGTGTACCGCCGCCACCAGCGGATCCGACTCCGGCTCGGCCTTGCCCTCGAAGTACTGCACGACCGGCGACGGCCGCACCGGCACCTCACCGAGGTAGATCTTGCCGCTGGTGCCGTCGATGGAGATGACGTCGCCTTCGGAGACCGTCTCGCCGTCGACCGTGAACGTCCGACCCACGACGTCCACGTCGAGCGTCTCGGCGCCACAGACACAGGTCTTGCCCATGCCCCGGGCCACCACCGCGGCGTGCGAGGTCTTGCCGCCCCGGCTGGTCAGCACGCCCTGAGCGGCGATCATGCCGGGCAGGTCGTCCGGGTTGGTCTCCCGGCGTACCAGAATGACCTTCTCGCCCGCGGCCCCGAGCTCGGCGGCGCGCTGCGAGTCGAAGACGGCCTTGCCCACCGCGGCGCCCGGCGACGCGGCGACGCCCTTGGCGACCGGCCTGTGCTCGCCGTCGGTGTCGAACCTGGGGAACATGAGCTGGGCGAGCTGGGCGCCGTTGACCCGGTGGAGCGCCTCGTCGAGGTCGATGACGCCCTCGTCAACCAGCTGCGTGGCGATGACGAACGCGGCGGCCGCGGTCCGCTTGCCGACCCGGGTCTGCAACATCCACAGCTTGCCGCGTTCGATGGTGAACTCGATGTCGCACAGGTCCTTGTAGTGGCCCTCGAGCGTCGCCATGATCTGCATGAGCTGGTCGAAGCTGGTCTTGTCGAGCTGCTCGAGCTCCTGCAGCGGGATCGTGTTCCGGATGCCGGCGACGACGTCCTCGCCCTGGGCATTGGCCAGGTAGTCGCCGTACACGCCCTGCTCGCCGGTTGCCGGGTCGCGGGTGAACGCGACGCCCGTACCGGAGTCGGCGCCCAGGTTGCCGAAGACCATCGCCACCACGTTGACGGCGGTGCCCAGGTCGGCCGGGATGCGCTCCTGGCGGCGGTACAGAATGGCCCGGTCGGCGTTCCAGGAGTCGAAGACCGCGCGGATGGCCAGGTCGAGCTGCTCACGCGGGTCCTGCGGGAAGTCGCGCCCGGTGTGCTCGTGGAAGATCTTCTTGTACTCGTCGACCAGCGCCCGGAGATCGCCGGCGTCCAGGTCGAGGTCGTCGTGGGTGTTCTTGGCCTGTTTGGCGGCCTCGATGGCGTTCTCGAACGCCTCGCCCGGCACTTCGCAGACGGTCTTGCCGAACATCTGGATCAGGCGGCGGTACGAGTCCCAGGCGAAGCGGTCGTTCCCGCCGGCCTGCCTGGCCAGGCCGTGCACGCTGGCGTCGGTGAGCCCGACGTTGAGGACGGTCTCCATCATGCCGGGCATCGAGAACTTCGCCCCGGACCGGACCGAGACCAGCAGCGGATCCTCGCTGTCGCCCAGGCGCTTGCCCATCTTCTCCTCGATGGCCCGCAGGTGCTCGCTGACCTCGTCGGCCAGCCCGTCGGGCGGCGCGCCTTCGTCGAGGTAGACCTTGCAGGCCTCGGTCGTGATGGTGAAGCCCGGGGGCACCGGCAGTCCGAGGTTGGTCATCTCGGCGAGGTTCGCGCCCTTGCCCCCGAGCAGGTCCTTGAGGTCCTTGTTGCCTTCTTCGAAGTCGTATACGAACTTCGCGGTCCGCTCCTGCTGCGCCACGATTACCTCCCGGGGACCCGCCGATGTCAGGGATATCCGCGGTTGCGTACTACCCAGTAGGGCGCTCGCCGGAACGGATAGAGCCCCGTTGTGTGGCGTCAGGCTAGTTGCGCTCCCACGGCCTGAGGGAGTCCTAAGTGACCCTTGACATACAGTTGCGCGGAAACGGGTCCGAATGCGCTCTTGGAACCGCTCCCGCGCGCATGAATGTGCAGCAAAACCGGTTTAAGAGATCTTCGACACGCTCGTCGGGAACCACTACCCACCGGAGTCGGCGAGCTCGGCACCGTCGGGCACTCCGTCGGCGTCCGGGTCGGCCAGCCACCCCTCGGGTAACGCCACCTTGCCCGGCGAGTTGGTACGCCCGCGCGGCTGCCCCAGCGTCTCGACCGGGTACGGCGCCGCCGGGTCCAGCTTGCCCAGCAGGTCGTCCAGCTCGACCAGGCTGCTGATCATCGCCAGCCGCCGCCGCAGCTCGCTGCCGACCGGGAAGCCCTTCAGGTACCACGCGACGTGCTTGCGGAAGTCGGCGCAGCCGTGTTGCTCGGCCGCCCTGCGGCCGACCGATGGCTCAGCGCCCTCCAGCCACTCCACCAGCAGCTCGGCGTGGCGGCGCATGGTCGCGGCGACCTGGCCGAGGTCCGGCAGTACCCGCTCCGGGCGCCCGTCGAACGCGGCCGCGAGGTCGGCGAACAGCCACGGCCGGCCCAGGCAGCCGCGGCCGACCACCACGCCGTCGGCGCCGGTGGCCTCGACCATCCGCAGCGCGTCGTCGGCCTCCCAGATGTCGCCGTTGCCGAGGACCGGGATGTCCAGGTGGGCCTTGAGTTCGGCGATCGACTCCCAGTCGGCGGTGCCCGAGTACCGCTGTGCCGCGGTCCGCCCGTGCAGCGCCACCGCCGCCACCCCGGCCTCCTGCGCGAGCTCGCCGGCCCGCAGGTACGTCAGGTGGTCGTCGTCGATGCCCTTGCGCATCTTGATCGTGACCGGGACGCCGGTGGGCCGGGCCGCGTCGACCGCGGCCCGTACGATCCGGTCGAACAGCCGCCACCGCCACGGCAGCGCCGAACCGCCGCCCTTGCGGGTGACCTTGGGTACCGGGCAGCCGAAGTTCAGGTCGATGTGGTCGGCCAGGTTCTCCTCGGCGATCATGCGCACCGCCTGCCCCACGATCGTGGGGTCGATGCCGTACAGCTGCAAGCTGCGCGGACGCTCGTCGGCACCGAAGGCGAGCATCCGCATCGTCTTGGGGTTGCGCTCGACCAGCGCCCGGGTGGTGACCATCTCGCAGACGTACAGGCCCGCCCCGTACTCGCGGCACAGTTGGCGGAACGCGACGTTGGTGATGCCGGCCATCGGGGCCAGCACCACGGGTGGCCACACCTCGTGGGGGCCAAGGCGCAGAGATTTCACGTCGTAAGCCTTACATGATCGTCGGGGTTGCGGTTTCGTTTGACGGACGGCGGCCGGAGGGGTACGCCTGAGCTCATGTCGACAGCCGCTCACGACCCGGCCTGCGAGCTGGCGCACGGCGCCCGCTCATCGGAACCGGACGGACGCATCCTCGTCGCCGTGTTCGACTCGCCGGTCGCGTCGTACCTGCTGCACTTCGCCCGCGACCTCGGGTACGCCACGGCCCTGGTCGACCCGGCGCTGTCCGCCGAGGAGGCGGCGCGAGTCGACGGGGTGCGTGACGCCGATCGGGTCGCCGCCGGCCTGGACGCCTCGTGGGTGGGGCCGGCGACGGACGTCGTCGTCACCGATCACGACCGTCCCGAGCTGGGTGAGGTGCTGCGCGACGCGCTCGGCCTGCCGGCCCGCTGGGTCGGCGTGATGGGTAGTCCTCGGCACACCGCCCCGCACGTGGCGGCGCTACGCGCTCTCGGGGTCGCCGATACCGAGATCGCCCGGATCCACCGGCCGATCGGGCTCAACATCGGGTCGCGTACCCCGGCCGAGATCGCCCTGGCGACGCTCGCCGGCCTGATCGCCGACCGCAACGACCGCCCCGCCGGGTTCGTCTTCTAGCTCACTCGGCGATCTTGGACACCTGGCGGTCCGGCAGCACCGCCAGGTGTCCAAGATCGCGAAGAGTCAGCAGCCGGGCAGGCGCTCCAGCAGGTACCGCTCGACGTTGTCCAGCGAGACCCGCTCCTGGGTCATCGTGTCCCGGTCGCGTACGGTCACCGCGTTGTCCTCGAGCGTGTCGAAGTCGACCGTCACGCAGAACGGCGTACCGATCTCGTCCTGGCGGCGGTAGCGGCGACCGATCGCCTGCGAGTCGTCGAACTCCACCACCCAGCGCTTGCGCAGGTCGGCCGCGAGGCCCTTCGCCTTCGGCGAGAGCTCGGGGTTGCGCGACAGCGGCAGCACGGCGACCTTGATCGGCGCGAGCCGGGGGTCGAAGCGCATCACGGTGCGCTTGTCGACGCCGCCCTTGGTGTTCGGCGCGGTGTCCTCGTCGTACGCCTCGAGCAGGAACGCGAGCACCGCGCGGGTGAGGCCGGCGGCCGGCTCGATCACGTACGGGAACCAGCGCTCGCCCTTCTCCTGGTCGAAGTAGGACAGGTCCACGCCGGAGTTCTTGGAGTGCGTACGCAGGTCGAAGTCGGTGCGGTTGGCCACACCCTCCAACTCGGAGAACTCGCTGCCACCGAAGCGGAACCGGTACTCGATGTCGACCGTGCGCTTCGAGTAGTGCGAGAGCTTCTCCTTGGGGTGCTCGAAGAAGCGCATGTTGTCCTCGGACAGGCCGAGGTCGCGGTACCAGTTCCAGCGCTCGGTCAGCCAGTACTCGTGCCACTTCTCGTCGGTGCCCGGCTCGACGAAGAACTCCATCTCCATCTGCTCGAACTCGCGGGTACGGAAGATGAAGTTGCCCGGGGTGATCTCGTTGCGGAAGCTCTTGCCGACCTGCGCGATACCGAACGGCGGCTTCTTGCGCGCCGAGGTCTCGACGTTCTTGTAGTTGACGAAGATGCCCTGAGCGGTCTCGGGCCGCAGGTAGTGCAGGCCCTCCTCGCTCTCCACCGGACCCAGGAAGGTCTTCATCAGACCGTTGAACATCCGCGGCGCGGTGAAGGTGCCCTTGTTGCCGCAGTTGGGGCAGTTGATCTCGCTGAGGTCCGACGGCGGCCGGCCGTGCTTCTCCGCGAACGCCTCCTCCAGGTGGTCGGCCCGGAAGCGCTTGTGGCAGGACTGGCACTCGGTCAGCGGGTCGACGAACTCGTCCACGTGACCGGACGCCACCCAGACCGAACGGGCCAGGATGACGGCCGAGTCGAGGCCGACGATGTCGTCGCGCTGCTGCACCATGGTCTTCCACCACTGGCGGCGGACGTTGTCCTTGAGCTCGACGCCGAGCGGACCGTAGTCCCACGCGGAGCGGGTACCGCCGTAGATCTCGCTCGACGGGTAGACGAAGCCGCGGCGCTTGGCGAGGCTGACTACGGAATCGATGCGATCAGCGGCCATGGATCAGTCCTCCTACGAACGTCGGGTCCGACACCCGGCTCGTGCCGGTCGACCCGAGGTTCGCCGGCTGGCTGTCGGCGATCGTCCAGGCCGCGCGGCGAAGCACCACGGCCAGAATGATCGAAGACCAGTTCTCCCTGGTCATTCTTGGCTTGAAACAAACCGGTCAAGCGTACGATTCCCGCCCGCCGGCCAGCCACCCACACTAGCCCGGTTACCGTCCGTGGCCTCGCGGACCCCCGGTCGGTCAGATATTTCCGCAGACGCGCAGCTCCTGGCCGCCCGGCTCCTGTCTCACCTCGTACCGGCGCAGCGCCGAGGTGCCGTCCTCGTACCGGACCTCGGCCGGCACGATGACCGTGTTGCCGACCTGCGGCTGCTGGATCCGGTACGACATGATCTGCGGCTCGTCCCGCTGCCGGGCGGCGAACTCGGTGGAGGTCAGGTTCCGCTTGAGATCCGAGCACAGGTGCGAGTACGCGGCGTCGTAGTCGCCTGCCTCCAGCGCGTCGAGATAGCCGGAGACCTCCTCGGTCGCCTGCGTCTCGAGCTGCCGGATCCCGCCGACCGTGAGCAGCCCGAAGCCGGCGAGCCCGCCGACGCAGCACAGGACGAGTACGAGGGCGCCGACCCCGAGCCCGATCCAGAGCCCACCCCGGTTCCGGTCCACTGGCGGTGCCGTGAACGGCGGCGTGACGCCCGGCCCGGGCGGCGGCGCTGCGGCGAACGGCTCGTCCGGGTACCCGCCGGGTGTACTCATGGTCGTGATCGTAGTGCTGGACCGTCCGCACGGTCGCTACCGACGACCACCACCTGGCCCGCCGGCTCGGCGGCGGCGAGCACCTCGTACGCCGACGGCTCGTCGAGCGCCTCCGCCAGCAACGGGGTGGCGTGCAGCTTCACCTCGTACGACGACAGCGCCCGCCGGTACGCGCCGACCGACTCCCACCGGGTGACCAGGCACCAGGTGTCGGGCTCGTCGATCGCCCTGGCGAGCTCCCCGCTCAGGTACCCCGGGCGGGCGGCGAGCGCGGCGAGCGCGGTGTGGGCGCGCTCCACGAACGGGTCGGGATCGCTCACCACGAACCGGGTCACCACCAGCACGGCCGCCTCCAGAGGGGAAAGTAGGGTACGACATCGAGGATACGGAGGTGCGATTGTGCCAACGCGGGGCGCACAGGTGCTGCTGGCACGCCTGAGCCAACTCAATCCGACGACGGTGTTCCTCACCACGGGGGCGCTCGTCCTCGCCGGTCTGCTGGCGCCGCACCCCATCGGCGGGATCGTGCTGCTGCTCCTGGCCGCCTGCCTGGCCGCGCTGCTCAGCGCCGGCTGGAGCCTCGGCACGCCCCGTACCCGCGCGGCCCGCGTACTGATCCTCGGCGTGCTGGTGGCACTGGCGATCGTCCGCCTGACCTGACCGATGCGACTTTGACAATGATTGTCATTAGCCGTCAGAGTAGACGTCATGATTCGCTCTCGCCCGGCGCTCCTCGCCCTGCTCGCCGCGTCCGCCTCCCTGCTGAGCGCGTGCGGCTCCGGGGCCACGGCGGGTGACGACGGCACGTCGCGGGTCGTCGCCGCCTTCTATCCGATGGAGTACGTGACCAAGCAGGTCGGCGGTGACCGCGTCACCGTGACGAACCTGGTCAGGCCGGGCGCCGAGCCGCACGACCTGGAGCTCCAGCCGTCCCAGATGGCCGAGCTGGGCAAGGCGGACCTGGTGGTCTACCTGCGCGGCTTCCAGCCCGCCGTGGACGCCGGGGTCGACCAGCAGGCCAGCGGGCACGCGATCGACACGGCCGCCGTCCAGCCGCTCCAGGACGCCCCGCCCGGGGCCGAGGACCACGGCAAGGACCCGCACATCTGGCTCGACCCGATCCGCCTCGCCACCGTCGCGGACAAGGTCGCCGACCGACTGGCCCAGCGCGACTCCGCCCACGCCGCCGACATCCGCGACCGCGCCACGAAGCTGCGCGGCGAGCTCGAGGCGCTGGACAAGGAGTACGCGACCGGCCTGGCCCGGTGCCAGCGGCACGAGATCGTGACCAGCCACGCCGCATTCGGGTACCTCGCCGCGCGCTACAAGCTCACCCAGATCCCGATCACCGGGCTCAACCCGGAGGAGGAGCCGACGCCACAGCACCTGGCGACGGTGGCGGCCCGGGCGCGGCAGTACGCAGCGACCACGATCTTCTTCGAGACCCTGGTGAGCCCGAAGGTCGCCGAGACGCTCGCCAAGGAGGTGGGGGCCAAGGCGGAGATGCTCGACCCGCTCGAAGGGATCAAGGCGGGCTCCTCCGACGACTATCTTTCAGTGATGCGCTCCAACCTCACCAAGCTGCGTACCGCCCTGGGCTGCGCATGACAGGGAACGAACCGGTCGTCGCGGCCGAAGGGATCGTCGTCGGGTACGGCGGCCGGCCGGTGCTGCACGGCGTGACCCTGCGGGTGACGGCCGGCGAGGTCGTCGCGGTCCTGGGCGCCAACGGCTCCGGCAAGTCCACCCTGATCAAGTCCGTACTGGGCCTGCTGTCCCCGCGCGGCGGTGAGGTGCGACTGTTCGGCACACCGCAGCGGCGCTTCCGCGACTGGTACCGCATCGGCTACGTACCGCAGCGCCTGGACGCGGGCGGCGGCGTGCCCGCGACCGTACGCGAGGTCGTCGCGTCCGGGCGGCTGGCCCGGCGTGGGTTCCTGCGCGGCCTGCTCGGCGGCGGGGCGGCCGACCGGGAGGCGGTCTCGGCCGCGCTGGTCGACGTCGGGCTGACCCAGCGCGCCAACGATCCGGTGAGCACCCTGTCGGGTGGACAGCAGCAGCGGGTACTGATCGCGCGCGCCCTGGCCGGCCGGCCGGACCTGCTCGTCCTCGACGAGCCGACCGCCGGGGTCGACGCCGCCAGCCAGGAGGCGTTCGCGTCCGCGCTGCGACGGTTCGTCTCGCGCGGCGGCACCGTACTGCTGGTCGCGCACGAGTTGGGCCCGCTCGCCCCGCTGGTCAGCCGCGCCGTCGTGGTCCACCACGGCAACATTGTCCACGATGGACAGGTTCCCGAGCCGGTCGGCCACCACGCCGGCCCACACCACGACCACGTCCATCCGCACGCGCCGTACGACCGGCCGGGCATCTGGGGCGCCCCGTGAGCGGCCCGAGCAAGGAACGACCGTGAACCTCTTCGCGTACGACTTCATGATCCGCGCGCTCATCGGCGCGACGGTCACCGGCCTGGCCGCGCCGGCGATCGGCATCTACCTGGTGCAGCGCCGGCTCTCGCTGATCGGCGACGGCCTCGGCCACGTCGCGCTCACCGGCGTCGGCCTCGGCCTGCTCACCCACAACTCCCCCACGATCGCCGCCGTCGTGGTCGCCGCCCTCGGCGCCGTCGCCGTCGAACTGGTACGCGAGCGCGGCAAGGCCTCCGGCGACGTGGCGCTCGCGATCCTGTTCTACGGCGGCATCTCCGGCGGTGTCGTCCTGGTCAACCTGTCCAGCGCGCAGAGCAGCCGCAGCCTCACCTCGTACCTGTTCGGCTCGCCGTTGACCACGTCGCCCGGCGACATCGTCGTGATCGGCGTGCTCGGCGCGATCGTGCTCGCCGTGGCGCTGCTGCTACGCCCGTGGCTGTTCGCGGTGTGCCACGACGAGGAGTACGCGCGGGTCTCCGGCCTGCCGATCCGGCTGCTCAACATCACCCTCGCGGTGACCACCGCGGTCACCGTCACGGCCGCCATGCGCGCGGTCGGGCTGCTGCTGGTGAGTGCGCTCATGGTCGTACCGGTGGCGACCGCCCAGCAGGTCACCCGAGGCTTCAACGCGACCATGTACCTCGCGATGGCGCTCGGCGTCGGCGCCTCGGTCGTCGGGCTGAGCGTCTCCTCGCAGCTCGACACCGCACCGGGCGCGACGATCGTGCTGCTCGCGATCGCGTCCTTCGTCGCGGTGACGCTCCTGGCCGGCGTGGTCCGCCGGGCCCGGCCGCGGCAGTCCGTACCCGGGCCGCCGGCCGACGCCGAGCCGCCCGAGGTACTACTCGACCGCTGATACCGTGACCCTCGTGACAACGGACGGGTACGAGGCTGCGGGCGAACTGCTCCGTGCGCTCGCCGCACCGCTACGCATCGGGATCGTCACCGAGCTGGCCACCGGCCCCCGCTGCGTTCACGAACTTGTCGAAACGCTGGGGGCACCGCAACCGCTGGTCTCCCAGCACCTGCGGGTCTTGCGTGGAGCGGGGATCGTGCGAGGCTTGCGACGGGGGCGGGAAATCGCCTACTCGCTGACCGACGAACACGTCGCCCACATCGTCGCCGACGCGGTGAGCCACAGCCGGGAGGCTCGATGACCGGGGTTTCGCGTAACACCCGGCAGCGGGGTGCGGTGAGCGCCCTGCTGGCCGAGGTCGAGGGCTTCCACAGCGCCCAGGAGCTGCACGCGATGCTGCGTTCGCGCGGCGACGCCGTCGGGCTCACGACGGTCTACCGGACACTGGTGGCGCTGGCCGACGCCGGCGAGATCGACGTCATGCAGACGCCGGGTGGCGAGAACCTGTACCGGCGCTGCAGCGACGGCCACCATCACCACCTGGTGTGCCGCTCCTGCGGCCGGACCGTCGAGGTCCTCGGCCCGGCGGTGGAGACCTGGGCGGAGAAGGTGGCGGCGCAGCACGGGTACGCCGATGTCAGCCATACGTTGGAGATCTTCGGTACCTGTCCTGCGTGTCGCGGCTGAATTTGGCAGGCTTCCATTTGTGAAGCTCTATGCCGACCTGCCGGCCACCCGGCTCCGCCAACTGTTCACCGACGCGCTCGTGGTCGTCTGGGTCTACGCCTGGATCCGGCTCGCCCGCTGGCTCCACGACCTGGTCTCCAAGCTCGCCGTACCCGGCCGCGAGCTGGAAGGGGCCGGTACCGGCCTCGCCGACAGCCTCTCGAACGCCGGTCGCAAGGTCGACCGGGTGCCGGCCGTCGGTGACGCGCTGGCCACTCCGTTCACCTCCGCCGCGGACGCGGCCCGCCGGCTCGCCGGCGCGGGACACGAGCAGCAGGTGATCGTGCACCAGTTGGCCGTCGTGCTGACGGTCGCCGTACTCGCGGTCCCGCTCACCCTGGTCGTGTTCGGCTGGCTGCCGCTGCGGGTGCGCTGGATGCGGCGGGCCGCCGCGGCGGCGGCGCTGCGACCCGCCGGCGCCGGCCGTGACCTGCTGGCACTGCGCGCGCTGGCCGGCCAGCCGCTGCGCCGGCTGACCGCGCTCGATCCGGAGATCGCGGCGGCCTGGCGGCGCGGCGACCCGGCCGCGGTGGACGCCCTGGCCTCACTGGAGCTGCGCCGACTGGGCCTGCGCCCCGTCGACCGGCCCCGTGCCCCCTCCCGTCCATGATCACGGAGTGTCTTCCGTGCCCGGGCACGGAAGACACTCCGTGATCATCAGGAAGTAGCCACGCGGGAGATCCGGCGGCGTACGTCCGGCACCTCGGACGCGCCCGGCTCCCAGCGCGACACCCAGTCACCGTCCTCCGGCGGCGGCACGATCCCCGACTCGACCGAGGTGTACCGGCCGGCGATGACCCGCTTCGCCGCCGCCGCGTCGACGTCGTCGGTGTTCTCCCACAGCTCGGTGAAGAGCCGCTCGACCCGCCCGTAGGCCTGCTGGCAGAACAGATCGGCCAGCTCCCGCTCCTCGGCGCGCCCCGAAGCCTTGGCCTTCACGCAGGCCGCGGACATCGCGTACAGCTCGGCGCCGATGTCCACGATGCGGCCGAGGAAGGCCTGCTTGCGCTCCATCTTCCCCTGCCAGCGCGCCATCGCGTAGAACGTCTCCCGCGCCAGCTTGCGCGACGCCCGCTCGACCTGCCGCAGGTGCCGGGCCAGCGGCCCGAACTCCGAGTACGCCGCCGGCGCCATTCCACGGCCGACCACCAGGGTGGGCAGCCACTTCGCGTAGAAGCCGCCCGCCCGGGCCGCCGCCTTGGCCTTGCGGCCCAGCGCCGCCTCCGGGTCGATGATGTCGCCCGCCACGGACAGGTGCGCGTCGACCGCCTCCCGCGCGATGAACAGGTGCATGATCTCCGTCGAGCCCTCGAAGATCCGGTTGATCCGCATGTCCCGGAGGAGCTGCTCGGCGGCGATCGGTCGCTCACCACGGGCCGCGAGCGAGTCGGCCGTCTCGTACCCGCGCCCGCCCCGGATCTGGATCAGCTCGTCGACGATCTGCCAGCCCAGTTCGCTGGCGTAGAGCTTGGCGAGGGCAGCCTCGATCCGGATGTCGTTGCGGTCGTCGTCGGCGAGGCGGCAGGACAGCTCCAGCATCGCCTCCATGCCGTAGGTGGAGCCGGCGATGAAGGCGATCTTCTTGGCGACCGCCTCGTGCCGGCCGACCGGCAGGCCCCACTGCACCCGCTCGCCGGCCCACTCCCGGGCCACCCCGAGGCACCACTTCGCGGTCCCGACGCACATCGCGGGCAGCGACAGCCGGCCCGCGTTCAGCGTGGTCAACGCGATCTTGAGGCCCTGGCCTTCGCGACCGATGAGGTTCGCCGCCGGTACCCGTACGTCGTGGAACCGGGTGACGCTGTTCTCCAGGCCGCGCAGACCCATGAAGGCGTTGCGGCGCTCGACCGTGATGCCGGGCGAGTCACCCTCCACCACGAACGCGGTGATGCCGCCACGGTGGCCCTCCGACGGAGGCACCTGCGCCATCACGACGAGCAGGGTTGCCAGCGTGCCGTTGGTGGCCCACAGCTTCACGCCGTTGAGCAGGTAGTCGCCCTCCGGCGTCGGCGTCGCGACGGTGGACAGCCGCGCCGGGTCCGAGCCGACGTCGGGCTCGGTGAGCAGGAACGCCGACACCTCACCGCCGGCCAGGCGGGGCAGGAACTTCTGCTTCTGCTCGTCGGTGCCGAACAGCTTGAGCGGCTGCGGCACGCCGATCGACTGGTGGGCCGACAGCAGCGCGCTGATCGCCGGACTCACCGAGCCCGCCAGCATCAGCGCCCGGCAGTAGTCCCAGTTCGACAGGCCCAGGCCACCGTACCTGGAGTCGATCTTCATCCCGAACGCGCCGAGTTCGCCCAGCCCGACCAGCGCCTCGTCGGGGATCCGCGCGTCGCGCTCGATCTGGGCGCCGTCGACCTTGTTGACCATGAACTCGTCCAGCCGCGCCAGGAACTCCTCCGCCGCGGCGGTGCGCTCGGTGTCCGGCTGCGGCGGCGGGTTGATCAGGTCGAGCAGGAATCGACCCAGGAAAAGCTCCTTGCCGAAGCTCGGCTTTCGCCATTCCTTCTCCCGGGCGGCCTCGGCGACCTGCCGGGCCTGCCGTTCGGAGATCTGGCTCCGGTCACCGTCGGGCACGTTCGCATCGGTCCGGCTGCGGGTCGTCGTCATGGCCAACCCCCTTGCGGGTACTGGATACATGCACGTCTGGGTCTCAGGCTACCCGCCAGTGTTACCCACTGGTAGGCCAATTAGCACTGCGATCACTGAGATGGCCGCTGGCAAGCAGCCCGGCGCGAACGCCCTCTCAGCGGACCGGCAGGACGCGGTCCAGTACGGCGTCCGCGACGGCCCCCGGCGCCTGGTCCGGTATCCAGTGGGTGACGCCCGGCAGCTCCACGAAGCGGTACTCCCCGGTCACCTCCCGAGCACAGCGGTACGCGCCCACGCGGCCGAGCGCCAGGTCCCCGTCACTCCACACGTACGTCGTGGGTACCCCGACCTTGCCGACGTCGCCGGAGCGCAGCAGGTTGACGGCCCGGTACCAGTTGAGCGCGGCGGTCAGCGCACCCGGCGCGAGCAGCGGCGCGACGTACCGGTCGACCCCGGCCGCGTCCAGCCCGGAGCCGGCGAACACCCCCCGCAGCCGCCGCGCATCGTCTTCGAGCAGGACCTCCTCGGCGCGCCCGGTACGCCGGAAGAACAGGATGTACCTCGACCGGCGGAGCTGGTCGAGGCTGGTGCGCAGGGCCCGGGCGAGGGCGCGCGGGTGCGGCACCGACAGCGCGGAGAGCGTGCTCACCCGGTCTGGATGATCGGCGGCCAGGCGCCAGCCGACGATCGCGCCCCAGTCGTGCCCGACGACATGGGCGCGCTCGACGCCGAGGGCGTCCAGGATCGCGAGCGCGTCGGCGGCGCACTCCGGCTGCCCGTACGCCTCGACCTCGAGCGGCCGGGCGCCCGGCGAGTAGCCGCGCTGGTCGGGCGCGATCGTGCGCAGGCCGGCGGCGTGCAGCGCGGGCGAGACCGCGTCCCACATGGACCCGTTCTGCGGAAACCCGTGCAGCAGCAGGACGGGTACGCCGTCGTCGGCCCCGCCGACCCTGACGTCGAATGTCAGCCCCCGCGCCGTGATCCGCACGACACGAGGATAGATGGCTATGACTCGTACTGCTCGTTGGGGGCGGCCACCTCGTGGTACTCGGCGACGTCGAGGTACGGGATCCGCTCGCCGTTGATCTCGTCCTTGATCGACTTCGGCACGTACCGGCCGGTCACCTCGATCCAGCTGTCGGACTTGAGCCCGGTGGGCACCTGGCCGGCCAGCGCGACCTTGACCGGGCGGGCGTCGGCCGCGCAGCAGGTCAGGATCATGCGGGCCAGGTACGACCGGCCGTCGGCACCCGTCACCACGAAGCCGGTCAGGCGGACCTTCCGGTCGCCGATGGACCGGCCCTCGTCGAAGACCGCCCGACTGGCGTAGTCGAGCACGCTGATCTTGGCCGGGTCGCCCGGCGGCAGCGGCGGGAAGTCCGAGACCTGCTGCAGGGCGGTACCGCTGCGGCTGGCCGCGTACGAGCCGAGCGCCGGCGGCGAGACCAGCAGCAGGGCGAACACCGGCAGGATCAGCAGCCAGGCCACCCAGGGCCCGCGATGGCCGTGGCCGTGGCCATCGTGGTCGCCGTGGTCGTGGGCCGCCTTCGCGCTGCCGCGGAACTCGTACCAGAGCGTCATGACCGCCGCGATGACCAGCAGCAGGCCGGCCGCGATCAGGAACGGGCGGAGTCCCTGCTTGACGTAGCGCAGGTACATGTCGGTGAGGCTGGTGCGCAGCACCGCACCACCGACGAGCAGCAGCACGACGGCCTGAGCCTGACGGTTCACAGCAGCACCACTCCCACTCCGACGGCCACCAGAATCGCGAGCACGAACGTCGCCGGCGCGAACCGGGTGGCGAACCGGCGGCCGAAGATGCCCGTCTGCATCGCGAACAGCTTCAGGTCGATCATGGGACCGACGACCAGGAACGTCAGCTTCGCGGTCATCGAGAACTCGCGCAGCGACGCGGCGACGAACGCGTCCGCCTCGGAGCAGATCGACAGCACCACCGCGAGCACGGCGAGCGTGATGACACCCAGCACGGGGTTGTCCCCCAGCGACCGCATCCACTGCTGCGGCACCAGTACGTTGATCGTCGCCGCGGCCATCGCGCCCACCACCAGGTACCCGCCCGCGTGCATCACGTCGTGGCGGGCCGCCGCCCAGAACGCCGGCCACTTGCGCATGCCGGCCAGCTCCGGCCGGTGCGGCAGCTTGATCCACTCGGCCTTGCCCAGCCGCAGCCACAACCAGCCCATGGCGCAGGCGGTGAGCATGCTGGCCAGCGCGCGGGCGATCACCATGCGCGGCTGTCCGGGAAAGGCCACCGCGGTGGACGCCAGCACGATCGGGTTGATCGCGGGCGAGGCCAGCAGGAACGCCAGCGCGGCGGCCGGGGTCACGCCACGGCGTACCAGGGCGCCCGCGATCGGTACCGAGCCGCACTCGCAGCCCGGCAGCACCACCCCGGCCGCGCTCGCCACGGGTACCGCGAGGGCCGGATGCCGCGGCAGCGCCTTCGCGAAGAACGACGCCGGCACGAACACCGCGATCACCGCCGACAGCACCACCCCGAACACCAGGAACGGCATGGCCTGGGTCAGGACCGAGACGAAGACCGTGGTCCAGGTCTGCAGTCCGGGCGCGGACAGCACCCGGCTCAGCGGCGCCCGGAACACCACGACGAGGACGAGGACGGCGGCGAGGATCTCGACGGAGCCGATCCGGCCCAGCGGCCCCCGCCCGGACGGTGCGGTGAGCTCCCCCACGTGGTCGGCGCCGGCCGCCTCGGGCAGCCCGCCGGGCGACGGCTCGGTGAGCTCTCGCGGCTGTGCGCGATGCGGAGCTGCCACGCGATTCGTCCCTTCTACCCCGTCGGCCGAGCGGACGCGGTCAGCGTACCGTCCGGTTCCCCGTGGAGCCGGACGACGAGCCAGGTCAGTCCATACATCGATGTCCGACCGTGGTCTGCCGGACGGCCGGGACCGCTGCTACCGTCGATGCCACAACTTCACATCCGACAGGGGAGCGCACAGCGCTGAGAGTGCGGCTTCGGCCGCAGACCCTCGAACCTGATCTGGGTAATGCCAGCGCAGGAAGTTCGGTCGAACTCCGCGTAGCGCCATGCCCCGCCGACCGGCGGGGCATGGCGTGCGTCTTCTCCTGGTTCGCTCTTGAGAACTGGGAGGTTCACATGACAGGTCCGGTCCACACGTTCCGTTGGCGCACGGTCGACATCGTCGTCGCGGCCGTGCTCGCCGCGGCGTTCGGCGCGATCTTCCAACTGTGGAACATAATCTGGAGCGGCGGCGGCGGCCCGTTCGCGTTCTACAAGCCGGCCGAGGCCCTCATCTACGGCGTCTGGCTGGTGCCGGCGGTGCTGGCCGGGTACATCATCCGCAAGCCGGGCGCGGCGCTGTTCACCGAGACCGTCGCGGCCGCCATCTCGCTGCTGCTCGGCTCCCCGTGGGGCGGCATCGTCATCCTCCAGGGCGCCATCGAGGGCGCCGGCGCCGAACTCGCCTTCGCCGCGACCCGGTACCGCTGGTACCAGCGGCCGACCGCGGCGCTGTCCGGGGCGCTCGGCGGTTTCGCCGCGACCGTGTTCGACGCGTTCGTCTACTACGCCGACACGAGCTGGCTGACCTTCCGGCTGCCGTACATCGCTTTCGGCACCGTCAGCTCGCTGCTCATCGCCGGCCTGGGCAGCGTCGCGCTGAGCCGGGGGCTGGCGCGTACCGGGGTGCTGGACCGGTTCCCGGTCGGCCAGGAGAGGACCGCGATCTGAGCACCGTACGGCTGCGTGGCTTCGGCTGGCGGTACGCCGGCCGAAGGGCATGGGCGGTGCGCGATGTCGACCTCGACATCGCGCACGGCGAACGGGTACTCCTGCTCGGCCCATCGGGCGGCGGCAAGAGCACCCTGCTGGCCGCACTCGCCGGCCTGCTCGCCGACTCCGGCGAGCAGGCCGGCGAGATCACCGTCGACGGGTTGCCGCCGGCCGATGCGAGGTCGCGGGTCGGCATCCTGTTCCAGGACCCCGAGACGCAGCTGGTGATGCGCCGCGCCGGGGACGACGTGGCCTTCGGGCTGGAGAACCGCGGCGTACCGGCGGAGCGGATCTGGCCCCGGGTACGCGCCGCGCTGGAACGGGTCGGCTTCGGCTACCCGCTCGACCGGGACACCGCGTCGCTGTCCGGCGGTGAGCAGCAGCGGCTCGCGCTGGCCGGGGTGCTCGCGCTGGAGCCGTCGCTGCTGCTGCTCGACGAGCCGACCGCGAACCTCGACCCCGATGGCGCGGCGCTGGTCCGGCAGACCCTGGACCGGTCGCTGCGCGGTGACCGGGCCACGCTCGTCCTCGTCGAGCACCGGGTCGCCGAGGCGCTGCCGCTCGTCGACCGGGTGGTGGCCCTCTCCCCCGGCGGCGGGGTGCTCGCCGACGGCCCGCCCGACGAGGTGCTGCGCCGGCACGGCGACGCGCTGGCCGCACTGGGCGTATGGGTGCCCGACGCCGAGCCGGTGCCCCGGCGTACCCGCCCCACCGCACCTCCCGGCCCGATGCTGCTGACCGCCCGTCAGCTCGGCTACCGGTACCCGGATTCGCCGGCACCGACGAGGTCGGCGCCGGAGCGGTCGGCGCCGGCGCTCGCCGGCGTCGACGCCGAGGTCGGCGCCGGGGAGGCGGTCGCCGTCCGGGGACCCAACGGCGCAGGGAAGTCGACGCTCGCACTGCTGCTCGGCGGGCTGCTGCCGCCGTCCTCCGGGGCCGTCGTCGCCAGTACCGCTCTGGCCGGACGGTACGCGGGCCGGCCGCCGCATCGGTGGCGCGCCGCGGTACTGGCCGAGCGGATCGGCTCGGTCTTCCAGAACCCGGAGCACCAGTTCCTGGCCGCCACGGTGCACGACGAGCTGGCGCTCGGGCCGCGGCGGGCCGGCCACCCGGCGGCCGACGTGGCAAAGACCGTCGACGACCTGCTGGAGCGACTGCACCTGGCGCACCTGGCGGAAGCCAACCCGCACACGCTGTCCGGTGGCGAACGCCGGCGGCTGAGCGTCGCGACCGCGCTGGCCGCCGCGCCGCGGGTCGTCATCCTGGACGAGCCGACGTTCGGCCAGGACCTCCGTACCTGGACCGAACTGCTCGACCTGCTGTCGGGATTACGCGACGACGGCACCGCCGTCGTCGCGGTCACCCACGACGCCGACTTCGTCGCGGCGCTGGCGGACCGCTGCCTGGACCTGGAGCGACCGGCATGAGGACCCTGGCACCGCTGGGCGACACGTCCGCCCCGCTGGCCCGCCGCGACCCGGTCGCCAAGCTGGCGGCGATGATGGTGCTCACGATCGCGCTGCTGGCCGCGGTGGACCCGGTCACCCCGGCGGCGGCGCTGGCCGCGGAGCTGGCGCTGGTACCGCTGTTCGGAGTGCGGTACCGGGCCCTGCTGCGCCGGAGCGGCACGCTGCTGGTCAGCGTCGCCGGCATCGCCGTCACCCAACTGCTCTTCGGCACCTCCGACAGCGGACCGGTGCTGCTCGACGCCGGTCCGCTCGTCGTC
This sequence comes from Planosporangium mesophilum, assembly GCF_016863255.1. Lineage (GTDB taxonomy): Bacteria > Actinomycetota > Actinomycetes > Mycobacteriales > Micromonosporaceae > Planosporangium > Planosporangium mesophilum. Next base: position 71,820 of record NZ_BOON01000039.1, on the reverse strand, counting down.
ACGGCCGGGGTCGCGACCACCGCCCTCGGGTTGGCGCTGCGCATCGTCGCGGTCGCGCTGCCGGGCCTGGTCGTGGTCGCGACGACCGACCCGACCGACCTGGCCGACTCGCTCACCCAGCACCTGCGGGTACCGGCGCGGTTCGCCATCGGCGCGTTGGCCGCGTTCCGGCTCGTACCGCTGCTGGCCGCGGAGTGGGAGCTGCTGACGCTGGCCAGGCGGGCGCGCGGCGTCGACGCCGGCGGCAATCCGGTCGCGTACGTCCGGCTGGTCGTGTCGACGGCGTTCGCGCTGCTCGTCGGCGCGATCCGGCGCGGTACCCGGCTCGCCACCGCGATGGACGCCCGCGGCTTCGACTCGCACGTGCCGCGGTCGGTGGCCCGGCCGCGGCGGTTCACCGCCGCCGACGCCGCGATGATCGCGGGCGCCGTCGGCATCGCGGCCGCCGCGATCGGGACAAGCGTCGCCACCGGCGCGTTTCGACCCCTCATGTGACGGGTGTCGTCGGCTGTTCAACTCGGCCCCGCGTCGTCGCCACCTTCCGTTCGCTGGTCTTCGCGAGATTGCGATTGAGTCGCGTGTGATCATGCGCGAGCAGCCGAACGGGAGCAGCGATCAATGGGACACAGCCACCCGCATCACCACAACCACGACCACGACGTACCGGCTGGCTTACCACCCGTACTCGACACGTCCATCCCCGACAGCGAGCTGTCCCCCGGAGAGGTGTCGCGGCGTGGCTTCCTGCGCCGGGCGGGCATCCTCGGCGCGGGCGCGGCGGCGGCCGGCGCGCTCGGCGGCGGGGTGGCCGGCGTCCTCGGTGAACCGCAGGCGGCTTCCGCGAAGGACGGCCGGGACGAGCGCGGCGACAACCCCGACGGCTTGGTCTGGCTCGCCGGCGACCACCACATCCACACCCGGTACAGCCCGGACGGCCTGTACCGGGTGACCGACCACGTCCGGCACGCCAGCGCGTTCGGCCTGGACTGGATGGTCATCACCGACCACGGCAGCGACCAGCACGTCAAGATCGGCGTGGAGAAGGTCAACCCGGACATCCGCCGCGCCCGCGACCTGCACAAGGACATGCTGGTCTTCCAGGGTCTGGAGTGGAACATCCCGTCCGCCGAGCACGGCACGGTCTTCGTGCACCCGGGCCAGAACGAGGTCGCGGTGCTCAAGGAGTTCGAAAGCTCCTTCGACGGCTCGGTCAAGAAGGCGACCGGCTCCAGCCCGGCCAACGAGGCGCTGGCCATCGCCGGCATCAACTTCCTCGCCGAGGCGGTCGACCGCAGGCGGGTACCGGACGCGCTGTTCCTGGCCAACCACCCGTCCCGCAAGGGCATCGACTCGCCACACGAGATCCGGGGCTGGCGCGACGCCCAGCCGCGCATCGCGGTCGGCATGGAGGGCGCACCCGGCCACCAGGCCGCCGGCATCAAGGCGCCGCTCGGCCCCGGCTCCGGCCGCGGGTACTACGACAGCAAGCCCTCGAAGGACTCGTTCCCCGGGTACCCGAACGAGAGCTACGTGACCTGGGGCGGCTTCGACTGGATGACCGCCACCGTCGGCGGCCTGTGGGACAGCCTCCTCGCCGAGGGCAAGCCCTGGTGGATCACGGCCAACTCCGACTCGCACTCGGTGTACGGCGATCCGGCCACCCGCGGCGCGGGCAGCGACTTCAACGCCAACGGCTACTACAACGACCCGCAGTACGGCGGCGGGGTCAACCTCGCCAACGGCGACTTCTGGCCCGGCTTCTACAGCCGTACCCACGTCGGCGCGGCCTCGCGGAGCTACGCGGCGGTGATGGAGGGTATCCGCGCCGGCCGGATCTGGGTCGACCACGGTGGCCTGCTGAACAGCCTGAACGTATGGCTGCGCGCCGGCGGGTCCCGGGCGACGCTCGGCGGGATGGTCCAGGCCCGGCGCGGCGCCGACGTGGAGCTGCGGATCCGGATCGGGCTGCCGCAGCAGGCGAACTGGGCGGAGTTCGTACCGCAGCTCAAGCGCATCGACGTGATCATGGGTGACGTGACCGGCCCGGTCACCGACCGGGACACGTTCAAGGCGCCGAACACGCGCGTGGTCCAGTCGTTCGAGGTGACCCCGGCCGACGACGGGCGCGAGTTCGTGTTCCGGCTGCCGAAGGTGGACGGGCCGAAGTACTTCCGCCTCCGCGGTACCGACGGCAACCGCAGCGCGCCCGGCCTGATGGGCGCGGCCGTCGACCCGCACGGACCGGCCGCCGACGTGTTCGGCGACGCCGACCCGTGGAAGGACCTGTGGTTCTACAGCAACCCGCTCTGGGTGCTCACCCACTGATGAACCGCACCGTCGTCGGTCTCGATCTGGACCACGATTCGGTCGAGGCGGCCGAGCACTGGCTGCACGAACTCGTGCAGCGGCTCGGCCGTCCGGCCGGGCTCGTCGCGTGTACGCATCTGGTGTACGAGCCGCATCCGCACGTCGCGCTGTCGCTGTCGCAGCCGGTCGAGGTCGACGGCGGTCCGCACACCGCCGGCGCGCGGACCGCGGCCGCCCGGCACGAGGCCCGCAGCGGCGGGCGGGCCGTGTACTACCCCGGGGTCGACGCGCTGACCGGTACCCTCACCGTCGCCGAGGTGATCGAGCGCAGCGCCGTCGAGCGCGTCGTCATGCTCGGCGGCGCGGAGGCCGCGCCCGAAACGGTCCTGCACACCCTCGACTACGTCCGTCCGACATGGACTGACGGACGGCTGACGCTGGTGACCCGGCCGGCTCCCGAGGGGTCACTCGTACCGTTCGAGCTGAAGTACTCGACCCCCTGCTGCGCCGACCACTGAAGACCGCCGAGGTCGTGGCCTCAGGAGCCCTCTGAGGCCACGACCTCCGGCACGTCGTGGCGATCGAGGGCCTCGGGTGAGACCGGGTTGGGCAGGGCGCCACCGAAGCGCCGGTCCCGCTGCGCGTACAGCTCGCAGGCGTACCACAGGTGGCGCCGGTCGAAGTCGGGCCACAGCGTGTCGAGCGAGACGAACTCCGCGTACGCGGACTGCCAGATCAGGAAGTTGGAGATGCGCTGCTCCCCGGAGGAGCGGACCAGCAGGTCCACGTCGGGCATGTCCGGCTCGTCGAGGTAGCGCGCGAACACCTTCTCACTGACCTTGTCCGGCTTGAGCCGGCCGGCCGCCACGTCCGCGGCCAACTTCGCCGCCGCGTCGGCGATCTCAGCCCGGCCGCCGTAGTTGACGCACATGGTCAGCGTCAGCCTGTCGTTGTGCCGGGTCAGCTGCTCGGCCTCCTCCAGCTCGGCGATGACGCTGCGCCACAGCTTCGGCCGCCGCCCGGCCCAGCGCACCCGTACGCCCATCTCGTTGAAGGCGTCCCGGCGGTTGCGCAGCGTCTCCCGCTTGAACCCCATCAGGAAGCGCACCTCCTCCGGTGAGCGCTTCCAGTTCTCGGTGGAGAAGGCGTAGATGCTGATGTGCCGGATGCCCAGCTCGAGCGCGCCCTGCACCACGTCGAACATGGCCGCCTCGCCGGCGGTGTGGCCGGCGGTACGGGGCAGCCCGCGCTGCTTGGCCCACCGCCCGTTGCCGTCCATGATGATCGCCACATGCTTCGGTACGACCTCGGCGGGCAACGCCGGCGGGCGTGCTCCGGACGGGTGCGGCGAGGGGGGACGGTACGAGGGGCGCCGGATCACGCGCGGTCCTTTCCGGTCGGGTCGAGGGTGCGGTCAAGATCGGGGGCGGCGGTCCGGGCGACGCTTCGGTCGACCAACGGCAGCGAGCGTAGCCCGCGCTCCAGATGCCACTGCAGATGCGCCGCGACCAGGCCGCTGGCCTCGTTGCGCGGGCCGGGCTCGCTGGCGTCGGCGGTCGCCCAGTCCCCTGAAGCCAGGGCGCTCATCAGCGCGAGGGTGGCCGGCGCGGGACGGGCCGCGCCCGGCGGCCGGCAGTCGGCACAGACACAACCCCCCGCGGGTACCGAGAACGCCCGGTGCGCGCCCTTGGTACCGCAGACGGCGCACTCCCGCAGCGCCGGTGCCCAGCCGGCGATCGCGGCGGCACGCAGCAGGTACGCGTCGAGCACCAGCGAGACCGTGTGCTCGCGGGCGGCGAGGGTCCGCAACGCGCCGACGGTGAGCAGGAACAGCCGCAGCGACGGCTCGTGCTCCATCGGGGTGAGGCGCTCGGCGGTCTCCGCGATGGCGCTGGCCGCCGTGTACCGGGGGTAGTCCTCGAGGAACCGCTTGCCGTACAGGTCCACCCCCTCCACCTGGCTGACCACGTGCAGGCTGCGCCCCTCGATCCACTGCACGTCGATGTGGCCGAACGGCTCCAGGCGGGCGCCGAAACGCGACGAGGTGCGCCGCACCCCCTTGGCGACGGCCCGGATCCGGCCGTGGCGGCGGGTCAGCATCGTGACGATCCGGTCGGACTCCCCCAGCTTCTGCACGCGCAGCACCACCGCGTCGTCGCGGGTGAGCCTGCCTCGGAATCCGGTCACTGCACCATCGTATTCGGGCTGCTCAGAAGCCCAGCTTGCGCAGCTGTTTCGGGTCGCGCTGCCAGTCCTTGGCCACCCGTACGTGCAGATCCAGGTAGACCCTCGTACCGAGCAGCTCCTCGATCTCCCGCCGGGCCCGGCTGCCGACCTCCTTGAGCCGGCCGCCGCCCTGCCCGATCACGATCGCCTTCTGGCTCGGACGCTCCACGTAGATGTCGGCGTAGACCTTGGTGACCCGGCCTTCCGGGATGACCTCCTCGACGAGGACGGCGATCGAGTGCGGCAGCTCCTCGCGGACGCCCTCCAGGGCCGCCTCGCGGATCATCTCCGCCATCAGCACGTGCTCGGGCTCGTCGGTGATCATGTGGTCGGGGTACAGCTGCGGCGACTCCGGCAGGTACCGCGTCATCACCTCGGTCAGCGTGTCGACCTGGTCCCCGCTCACGGCGCTCACCGGCACGATCTCCGCGAACTCCCCCAGCTCGCTGACCTCGACCAGGCGCTTGGCCAGCGTGGCCCGGTCGACCAGGTCGGTCTTGGTGACGACGGCGATCACGGTCGCCTTGAGCGAGGCCAGCTCACCGGTGATGAACCGGTCGCCCCGCCCGATCTCCTCGTTGGCGGGCAGGCACAGGCCGATCACGTCGACCTCGCTCCAGGTCTCGCGTACCAGGTCGTTGAGGCGCTCGCCGAGCAGCGTGCGGGGCCGGTGCAGCCCCGGCGTGTCGACCAGTACGAGCTGGGAGTCGGTGCGGTGCACCACGCCGCGGATGATGTGGCGGGTGGTCTGCGGCCGGTTGGAGGTGATGGCGATCTTCTGGCCGACCAGGGCATTGGTCAGCGTGGACTTGCCGGCGTTCGGCCGCCCCACGAAGCAGGCGAAGCCCGCCCGGTACTCGCTCACTCTTCCTCCAACGCGGTACGTGTCGCGTATACGAGGCTACGGTCCGCGGTACCGCCCGCTCGCACCGGCCGGCACCCGGACAGGCGCCGGCCGGTGCGGGAACTAGCCCCGGGCCGTCGTGATGACGCTGAACACCGAGCCCTGCGCCTCCGACCGGCTGTTCACGTACGACAGGATCTCGCTCACCGGCAGGTAGTTGTTCGACTCCCCGGCCTGGCACGCGCCGCTCCGGCTCTGCACGCTGCCTTCCAGGATGCCGATGGCCGAGCCACTGGCCTCGTCGAACAGAGGTCCACCGCTGTCACCGGGGCGGGCGCAGATGTTGGTGTCGATCCCGCCGTTGCTCTGGCCGCTGACCAGACCGCAGTGCGTGCCCGGCTGGTAGCCCTTGCCGGAGCCGCTCTCCACCGCGTCGGTGAAGTCCTCCCTGCTGGCGCCGGCCCCGGTCGCGCACACGACGAAGTTCGCGTGTACCTGATCGGCCGGGATCACGCCGGTGATCCGGACCTTGCCGTCCTTCGGACCGCCGCTGCCGCCCTTGCAGGGGGTACCCGCGATGTTGTCCTGGGGGCCGGTCGTGCAGCGGAAGAGCACCAGGTTGTGGTCGGGCTGGCCGTCGATCCACCCGCGCTGCGTGTTCCGGTTGATGTACGGCAGGAGCGCGTAGTCGTACGGGAACGTGCCGTTGCGGGCCAGGCCGGGCTCCTCGCGGAACAGGAGCTTGCCCTGGTGGGAGGCGTAGTCGACGTTCTGGTGCCGCCCCCCGACCACGCAGTGCCCGGCGGTCAGGACGAACGCCCTGCCGTCGTACGCGCCGCCGCGCGCCCGGACGTTGAACCCGCTGGTGCAGACGCCCGTGGTGCCGTCGTCGCGGGTGACCTCGAGGCGTAGCCCGCCCCGGAATCCGGCGTAGGTCAGGCAGTACAGCGGGTGGCAGCCGGTGATGTCGGCGGAGGTGGTGAGCTGGTTGGGCCTGGGCATCGAGCGCGTGACGACCACACCGCCCGACTCCGCCGCCACCCGGTCCAGGGCGGTCAGGCTCTGCGCCGCGCGCGCCCGTGTCCCGTCCGTGACCAGCCAGTCCCGCCGCCAGGCCACCACCTGGTTGGTGGTCTCGGACACCCGGGGAAGCACGACGCTGTCCGGGCCGTCGCCGACCTCGGCGGCCAGCCGGTCCCGGGCGGCCCGCAGCTCAGCCAGCGAGCGGCCCACCTGCTTGACCACGATGTGCCCCCGGTCGGGCAGGCCCGCGAGGTGCCCGGAGACGGCCTGCGGCGAGGTCGACGCCACCACGAGCCGACCGCCGTCCGCCTGGTCCAGCCACAGCCCGGCGTAGCTGCCGGCGGCCTTCTGCTCCAGCGTGGCGGCGAGCGTGATGGCCGTCCGCTGGAGTTCCAGGCGCCGCAGCGCCTCCTGCTCGCTCACCCCGTACGCCTGGCGCAGGTAGGCGATCGAACCGCTGACCTGCTCCGGGTTGAGCCGCTCGGCCTCGGCTTCGGCCGCCGGAACGGTCACGGCCAGTGTGGTCACGATGGCGGCGGCCACGGCACCGGCTCCGAAGAGCCTCACTCCTGCTCGCAATCTTCCTCCCGTGTCGATGCAATGACACGACGGTATCGAGGAAGATCATGCCCCGCTGTCCCGTTCGCGACCGGACGGGCGATGTGGCATCAGTCCGTGACGGCGCCCAGCACGGTGCCGTCCGGGCCGGCGAGGTAGACCGGCGCGTCGGCGGACAGGTCGCGCACCGCGGCCAGCCCGGCGCCGTCCAGCGTCGACGCCTCGGTGACCACGGCCGCCGCCTCCAGCTTGACCGCGCCCGCCGATACCGCGCTGGCGACCGCGAGCTGGAGCGCGGTCAGTGTCAGCGAGGGCAGCGTCACGCTGGCGGCGGCGTACGTGCGCCCGTCACCGTCGCGCACGGCGGCGCCCTCCACGGCGCCGGTACGCGCCCGCGACGCGCGGGCCAGCGTCACCAGCTTGGCGTCCTCGTGGGTGAGCTCTTCAGGCATCGGCTGGCTGCCTCTCCTCGTGACGGTCCGGCGCGGCCGGACGGTCGACGTCCTCGATCCGGCGCACCAGTACCGTATCGATCCGGTTCCGACGGCCGGTCGTACCCTCGGCGATCAGCCGCAGCCCGGCCACGTCGGCGCCGGCCCCCGGGATCGGCACCCGGCCCAGCGCCTGCGCGAGCAGGCCGGCCACGGTCTCCACCTCGTCGGCCGGCAGTTCGGTCTCGAACAGCTCGCCCAGGTCCTCGATCGGCAGCCGGGCGGTGACCCGGACGGCGCCGTCGGGCAGCCGCTCGACCGGCGGGCGCTCGGCGATGTCGTACTCGTCGGTGATCTCGCCCACGATCTCCTCGAGGATGTCCTCGATCGTCACCAGACCGGCCGTACCGCCGTACTCGTCGACCACGACCGCGATGTGGTTGCGCGCGGCCTGCATCTCCCGCAGCAGGTCGTCGACCGGCTTGGACTCGGGCACGTACGCCGCCTCCCGCATCACCTGCGCGACCGGCACCTCGGCCGCCCCAGGGTCGCCGCCGGCGGTGCGCCGGACCAGGTCCTTGAGGTAGACGATGCCGAGGACGTCGTCGACGTTCTCCCCTATCACCGGCATCCGGGAGAAGCCGCTGCGCATCGCGAGCGCGAGGGCCTGGCGCAGGGTCTTGTGCGACTCGATCCACACCATCTCGGTACGCGGGACCATGACCTCGCGCACGATCGTGTGCCCCAGCTCGAAGACCGAGTGGATCATCTCGCGCTCGCCGTGCTCGACCACGCCCCGCTGCTCGGCCAGGTCGACCAGTTCGCGCAGCTCCACGGTGGTGGCGAAGGGTCCTTCCCGGTACCCGCGACCGGGCGTGATCAGGTTGCCGACGCCGATCAGCAGCGAGGCGAGCGGACCGAGGGCCCGGCCCAGCCAGCGCACCAGCGGGGCCATGATCCGGCCCACCCGGTACGCGTGCTGCCGGCCGATGGTGCGCGGCCCGACGCCGACCACCACGTAGCTGATCACCGTCATGGAGCCGGCGGTGAGCAGCGCCGCCCGCCAGCCGGGCCCGAGCTTCTGGGCCAGAACCAGCGCGACGATCGTGGTGGCGACCAGCTCACAGGCCAGCCGCAGCAGGAGCAGCAGATTGATGTGGCGCGGCGCGTCGGCGGCGACGATCTGGAGCGTCCGGGCACCCCGGACGCCCTCCCGCGCCATCTCGGCGGCCCTCGCGGTGGAGACGGCGCCCAGCGCGGCATCCGTCATCGCGAAGATCCCGGCCAGCACCACCAATCCCGCAGCGGTGAGCACCAGGGTTATCGGATGCATCACTGTTTCCCGGCGGCGCGCCAGCTTTCGAGCAGACGGGCCTGGAGACCGAACATCTCGCGCTCCTCGTCGGGCTCGGCGTGGTCGTACCCGAGCAGGTGCAGCGTGCCGTGGACGGTGAGCAGGGCGAGCTCGTCCCCGGTGGCGTGGCCGGCGTCGGCGGCCTGCTTGGACGCCACCTGTGGGCAGAGCACGATGTCGCCGAGCAGCGCCGGCTCGTTCCCCGACTCACCGGGACCGTGGTCGACGTTGCCCTCGTCCATCGGGAACGCCAGCACGTCCGTCGGCCCTTCGCCGTCCATCCAGCGGTGGTTCAGCTCCGCCATGTAGTCGGTGTCGACGAGCAGGATGGACAGCTCGGCGAGTGGATTGACCCCCATCTCGTCGAGGGCGTGGCGCGCGACGGCGAGAATGGCGTCGGAGTCGACCTCGACCCCGGATTCATTGGCGATCTCGATGGACATGGGACCTTCTGACGGAGGATTCAGTGCCGGCGGCCGGGACGGCTCTGGGCGGCGCGGTTGGGCACGGCGTGGACGCCGCCGTCGGGCTGCTGCGCGGCGTCGTAGCGTGCGTACGCGTCGACGATGTCGCTGACCAGGCGGTGACGTACGACGTCGGCGCTGCCCATCTGGGCGAAGTGCACATCCTCGAGCCCTTCGAGGATGTCGCGGACGACCCGCAGTCCGCTCTTGGTGCCGCCGGGCAGGTCGACCTGGGTGATGTCACCGGTGACCACGATCCTGGAGCCGAAGCCCAGCCGGGTCAGGAACATCTTCATCTGCTCGGGCGTGGTGTTCTGCGCCTCGTCCAGGATGATGAACGCGTCGTTGAGCGTGCGGCCCCGCATGTACGCCAGCGGCGCCACCTCGATCGTGCCCGCCTGCATCAGCCGCGGGATCGACTCGGGGTCGAGCATGTCGTGCAGCGCGTCGTAGAGCGGCCGTAGGTACGGGTCGATCTTCTCGTACAGCGTGCCCGGTAGGAAGCCGAGCCGCTCGCCGGCCTCCACCGCGGGCCGGGTGAGGATGATCCGGTTGACCTGCTTGGCCTGTAGCGCCTGGACGGCCTTCGCCATCGCCAGGTAGGTCTTGCCGGTACCTGCGGGGCCGATGCCGAAAACGATGGTGTGCTCGTCGATCGCGTCGACGTAGCGCTTCTGACCCAGGGTCTTCGGACGGATGGTACGGCCACGCCGGGACAGGATGTTGAGCGTGAGAACCTCGGCAGGACGCTCGGTCGTGCCCTCTTCGAGCATGCCGACGGTCCGCCTCACGGCGTCAGCGGTCAGTGTCTCGCCTTTCTCGATCAGTTCCAGCAGCTCCGCGAAGATGCGCTCGGCGAGCGCATTGTCTGCAGGGGCGCCCGTGATGGTGATCTCGTTTCCCCGCACGTGCACATCGCTTGCGACTGAGCGCTCAACCTGGCGGAGCAGTTCGTCACCCGCACCGAGTAACCGGACCATGGTGTGCGGATCCTCGACGGTGATCTTCGTCTGCGCCCGCAGGGGTTCGGCGTGTGCGCCGCTCATCGCGGGGGATGGAATCTGGGTCATGGGTCGGCCCGCGGGCCTGACGACACCTGCTTTCGCGTTCCGCGGCGCGCTCCTCGCCCGCCGGTACCCTCATAAGCTGTCTGGGTACTCCATCGTATCGGGCCATCTCCACGAGGGCTCACCCGATTTCCCCGATCCACACTTCTTCACGCTGCCGAGATAGGTGCGCCTGGTTTTCCGGCTCACATGCAGAGCATCGGCCCCAGTGGTGCGCCGCCGACCACGTGGGCATGTACGTGGGCCACCTCCTGGCCGCCGTACCCGCCGGTGTTGAAGATCGTCCGGTAGCCGTCGGCGGTCAGGCCGGCGGCCTCCGCCACCGCCCCGGCCGAGGCCAGCACCTGGCCGGCCAGGCCCGGATCTGCCGCCGCGAGCGCGGCCACATCCGGGAAGTGGGCCTTCGGGATGACAAGCACGTGTACGGGAGCCTTGGGCGTGATGTCGCGGAAGGCCAGCGTCGTATCGGTCTCGTGCACCACGTCGGCCGGGATCTCCCCGGCCGCGATCCGGCAGAACAGGCAGTCGGTCACACCTGATGGTATTAACCCGGCATTCCGGCCGCTCGGGTGACAGGGGGTTGTGGAGAGCGGGCCGCCCCCGGTAGGAACGTGCCGTGAAGCTCGGGCGGCCGTCATCGGCCGCGCTACTCGCCGCGATGCTCGCCGTCCTCGCGGCGTGCGCGCCGGCCGGCTCGGACGTCCGTCAGGCCGGCGCCGTCACGCCGCCGAGCGGATCAGCGCCGGCACCGGCGGGCACGATCGTCACCACGCTGCCGGTCGCCGACAAGGCCGTCACGATGGCGTACGACGGCCGGTACCTGTGGATCGGCAGCGACAGCGGCGCGGTCACCCAGGTCGACACCACGATCGGGCAGGTGATCCGCACGATCAAGGTCGGCGGCCGGCCCGGCGGCATCGCGGTCACCGGGGACGGCGTGTGGGTCGCCGACGGCGCCGCAGCCACGGTCACCCGCCTGGATTCGGGCACCGGCCAGGCCGGCGCGACGGTACGGGTCGGCGCCGGCCCGACCGGGTTGGCCCAGGTCGGCGGGGACCTGTGGGTGTTCAGCCGGTCCGAGCGCCGGGCCCGGGTACTCGACCCGCGCGCGGCGCGGACGACCCGTACCGTCGCGCTGCCCGGGTCCGGCGGTGCCCACCCGGCGGTCGCCGGCGGTGCGGTCTGGGTACCGGACCAGGACGGCGACGGCCGGTCGGTGTGGCGGATCGACCCGGTCTCGGGCCGGACGACCGCCCGGGTCGACACCGGCGGACGCCCGGCGGAGATCACGTTCGGCTTCGGTTCGGGGTGGGTCACCTCCTCCGAGGGGCTGACCCGGTTCGGCCCCGACGACGGCCGCACCCAGGCCCGGATCGCCGGCCTGGGCCGCCAGCTCGACGGCATCACGGTGACCCCGGACGCGGTCTGGGTCACCAGTACCGTCGACAACCGGCTCTCCCGGGTCGACCCGGTGACCAACCGGGTGGTCGCGTCGCTCGTCGTCTGTACCGGGCCCCGGCACCTCACCGTGGTGGGTGAGGACATCTGGGTCGTCTGCGGCGACACCGGCATGCTGGTGCGGGTCCACCCCGGGTAATTTGGCGCCGATGAGATCAGTACTTGTGACCGGCGGTTCCCGCGGCATCGGTCGGGCCGTCGTACGCGCCTTCGCCGCCTCCGGCGACCGGGTGGCGATCCACCACCGGGTCTCCGCCGACCTGGCCGAGGAGCTACGCGCCGAACTGCCCGGCAGCGGGCACGTGGTGGTGGCCGGCGACGTGTCCGACCCGGCGGCGGTCCAGCGCTTCGTCGACGAGGCCGCCGACGCGCTGGGCGGCCTCGACGTCGTGGTCAACAACGCCGCCGTGTTCCCCCGCCACCCGATCATGGAGACCTCGTACGAGGAGTGGCAGCAGGCCTGGCGGCGCACGATCGACGTCAACCTGGTCGGGCCGGCCAACGTGGCCTGGTGCGCGGTACGTCACATGCGCCCCGGCGGCCGCATCGTCAACGTGTCGTCGCGCGGCGCGTTCCGCGGCGAGCCCGGGCAGCCCGGGTACGGGGCGAGCAAGGCCGGCCTCAACTCGCTGACCCAGTCCCTCGCGCGGGCGCTGGGGCCGCACGGCATCGCGGTGACCGCCGTGGCGCCCGGCTTCGTCGAGACCGACATGAGCAACGAGCACCTCAAGTCGCCGCGCGGCGCCGAGATCCGGGCGGAGAGCCCGTTCAACCGGGTCGCGCAGCCCGACGAGATCGCGGCCGCGGTGCACTACCTCGCGTCGCCGGAGGCGGAGTGGGCCAGCGGCGCCGTCCTGGACCTGAACGGCGCGTCGTACCTGCGGTAGCCCTCTCACGATCGTGGACACGTGACGGGTGACAGGCCCGCCACGGGTCCAAGATTTGCCAGGGACCTAGCGCTCCAGCAGCGCGGCGATCTCCTTGTACTGGCCGGGCGTCAGCGGCCCGTGCCGCAGCGCGCCCACGTACTCCTCCACGATTCACGCGCTCCGCCGGCTCCGGTACCAATTGATCTTTTCGTCAACGACCCGAAGCGCCTGCCGCAGCTCGGCCATGCTCGCGAGCACCGCTTCCCGGTGCTCCTCGAGGATTCGCAGCCGCTCGTCCTCGGTGGCCTCACCGTCCCGCGCCAGCTCCGCGTAGCGGCGCATCTCGCGCACCGGCATGCCGGAGCGGCGCAGGCACGTGAGCACGCCGAGCCAGTTCAGGTGGTCGTCCCGGTACACCCGCTGGCCGCCGGTGGTACGCGGGACGTCGTCGATGAGGCCGATCCGCTCGTAGTAGCGCAGCGTGTCGATACTCACGCCGGTACGGGCGGCCGCCTCCTGAGGGGCGTACGTCGTCATGGGTAGAAGAGTGCAACCTGGAGTGCGCTCCAGGTCAACGTTTTTCGATGTGTCGGTTACCAGCGACCGAGGCGCACCGACAGCGCGGAGAGCGCGGAGACCCCCGCGGTCGAGGTACGCAGGACCTCCGGACCGAGCCGGACCGCCGCCGCGCCCGCCGCCTCCAGCGCGGTCAGCTCGTCGGGCGTGATGCCGCCCTCCGGCCCCACCACCAGGGTGACCTCACCGGCGTCGGGCAGCCGCACCCGCGACAGCGGGGTGGTCGCCTCCTCGTGCAGGACCAGGAGCGGGCCGGGCCGCCGCGCCAGCGCCGCCGTGGTCACCGGTTCGCACACCTCGGGCACCCACGGCCGGCGGGCCTGCTTCGCCGCCTCGCGCACGGTGGCCCGCCACTTCCGCAGCGGCCGGTCGTCCTTCCACCGGGCCACCGACCGGGCCGCCGCCCAGGGGATGATCGTGTCCACGCCGACCTCGGTCATCGCCTGTACGGCCAGCTCACCCCGGTCCCCCTTGGCGATGCCCTGCACCACGGCGAGCCGGGGCTCCGGCGGCGGAACGTACCCGCGGTCCGTGATCGTCAGGTCGAGCGCACCGCGGTCGACCGCGTTGACCACCGCGGTGGCGGTACCGCCCCGGCCGTCGCCGAGCAGCAACTCCTCGCCCACGCGCAGCCGCTGCACGGTCGCGGCGTGGTGGCCCTCCGGTCCGTCGAGCCGGAACTCGGCACCGTCCGGCAGGGCCTCGACGAGGAAGAGCGGCAGGCTCACCGGGGATCAGGCGTGGCCGTTGAAGGCGTCGCGCATGCGGGAGAAGAAGCCGCCCTGCTTGGTCAGTTCGGCCACCTCCTCGCCGCGGGTGCGGGCGAAGTCGCGCAGGATCTTCTCCTGGTCCGGGTCGAGCTTGGTCGGCGTACGCACGTCGAGGTGCACGAACAGGTCGCCCCGGCCGGTACCGCGCAGGTGCGGCACGCCCTTGCCCCGGATGCGCAGCGTCGAGCCGGGCTGGGTGCCGGCGCGGACGTCCACGTTCTCCTCGCCGTCGAGCGTCTTGATCGTCAGCCGGGTGCCCAGGGCGGCGGCGGTCATCGGCACGGTGACGCGGCAGTGCAGGTCGTCGCCCTTGCGCGAGTACACGTCGTGCGGCCGCTCGTGGATCTCCACGTACAGGTCGCCGGGAGGGCCACCGCCGGGGCCGACCTCACCCTGCTGGGCCAGGCGGATCCGCATGCCGTCCTCGACACCGGCCGGGATCTTGACCGTCAGCGTGCGCCGGGTACGGATGCGCCCGTCGCCGCCACAGGTCTGGCACGGGTGCGGGATCGTGGTGCCGTACCCCTGGCAGGTGGCGCAGGGACGGGCCGACACGACCTGGCCGAGGAACGTGCGCTGCACCGACTGCACCTCGCCCCGACCGCCGCACACGTCGCAGGTGGTGGGGTGGGTACCGGCGGCCGTCCCGGCGCCGGAGCAGGTCGTGCACAGCACGGCGGTGTCGACCGTGATCGGCGTCTCCACGCCGAACGCGGTCTCGTTCAGATCCAGTTCGAGGCGCAGGATCGCGTCCGCGCCGGGGCGCACCCGCGGGCGCGGGCCACGGGAGCCCGCGTTACCGAAGAACGCGTCCATGATGTCCTGGAAGCCGACGAACGGCCCGCCCGCACCGGGGCCGGGAGCGCCGCCGCCGGGCGCCAGCGGATCGCCGCCGAGGTCGACCATCTCCCGCTTCGCGGGGTCGGACAGCACCTCGTACGCCGCGCTGATCTCCTTGAACTTGTCCTGCGCCGCCGGGTCCGGGTTGACGTCAGGGTGGTACTCGCGCGCCAGCTTCCGGTAGGCGCGCTTGATCTCATCCGCGGAGGCGTCCCGACGTACGCCGAGGATCCCGTAGTAGTCCTTGTTGGCCACGTGCGTCCTTTTGCCCTCGCTCTGTTGCGCCCTGTTGTATCAGCTCTGTGCGAGCAGATCGCCTACGTAGCGTGCCACGGCACGCACGGTCGCGATCGTTCCGGGATAGTCCATGCGCGTCGGTCCCAGCACGCCCATGCCGCCCACCACAATCGTGCCCGGCCCGTATCCGGTGCTCACGACCGAGGTGGTCCGCAGGTCCTCGATCTCGTTCTCGTCGCCGATCAGGACCCGCGTCATGCTCGGCTCCACCTCGCCGAACAGCTTGAGCAGCACGACCTCCTCCTCGAGCGCCTCGAGGATGGGCCGCAGCGTGCCCTGGAAGTCCAGCAGCCCGCGCGCCAGGTTAGCGGTGCCGGCGAGCGCGATGCGCTCCTCCTTGCGCTCCACGAGCGTCTCCAGCAGCACGGTGGACAGGGCGGACATCGCCGGCCGGTGCACCGGTGCCACCTCGTCGAGCAACGCCTCGACCAGCGGCGGAGTGTCGGTAAGCGCGCACCCGGCGAGCTTCTCGTTGATCAGACGGCGCAGGTCTGCCACGTCGTCGGCGTCGAGCGTACCGGGTAGGTCGACGAGACGCTGGTCGACACGGCCGGTGTCGGCGATCATCACCAACATCAGTCGGGTGGTCGACAGTGGCACCAGCTCCAGGTGGCGCACCGTCGAGCGGGACAGGCTCGGGTACTGCACGATGGCGACCTGGCGGGTGAGCTGGGCCAGCAGTCGCACCGTGCGGTGGACCACGTCGTCGAGGTCGACGGCGTGGTCCATGAAGCGTTCGATGGCGCGGCGCTCGGCCGGCGACAGCGGCTTGACCCGGCTGAGTCGATCGACGAACAGCCGGTACCCCCGGTCGGTGGGCACCCGGCCGGCACTCGTGTGCGGCTGCCGGATGTACCCCTCCTCCTCCAGCACGGCCATGTCGTTGCGGACGGTGGCCGGCGAGACCCTGAGGTTGTGCCGCTCGACGAGCGCCTTGCTGCCCACCGGCTCCTGGGTCGCGACGTAGTCCTCGACGATGGCGCGGAGAACATCCAACTTACGATCGTCAAGAGCCAAGGCCGCACCTCCCGTCGGACTCGTCGCCGCCCCGACGGGCCGGCTGGCACTCCGCATAAGTGAGTGCCAGTCTAGCGCCGCCGATGACTCGATTGCGATGGCTCTTTTATACCAATAAAGGGCCAATAGAGCGTTTTACCATTAGCCGGCCGGTCAGCGTCACGCCACCCGTCCCCACCGCCGGTGGCAGGGCCGCAACGCCGGTCCTAGCGTGGGGAACATGACAGAGCCACCCCCGCCCGGGGACCGGCCACCGCCCCGGGACCGGGAGCCCCCGGACCGTCCGCCGCCCTGGGAACGCCCGCCGCCCGGTGGTCCCGGACCCGGGGGCCGCCACCACGGGTCGTCCGGCGACGAGGACCGGATCTGGGCTCTCGTCGCACACTTCGGCGGCGCGCTCCTCACCTTCGTCAGCGGCGCCACCCTCGGCTGGGTACCGCCGTTGATCGCCTACCTGGCCAAGGGGCGCGAGTCCCCCACGGTACGGGCGCACTCGCTGACCGCGCTGAACTTCTTCCTGCTCTGGTCGATGATCAGCGTCGCCGGCTGGTTCCTCGGCGCCTGCGGTTCGATCTTCGTGCTCGGCGCGATCTTCTACGGCGTGCCCCTCGTCGCGACCGCTGTCGGCACCATCTTCGGGGTCATCGCCGGGATCAAGGCCGCCGAGGGCGAGTTCTACACCTACCCGCTGTCCACCACGATCATCAGGCGCTGACTCCCCCGCGGTCGTAAAGGATCACGGAAGGAGATCCCGCACGACGGCGTCGGCGAGGAGCCGTCCGCGCAGGGTGAGCACCGCCCGGCCGGCCTCGAACGCGGGAGCCTCCAGCAGCCCGTCGTCGGCCGCCCGCCGCGCCGCCGCCCGGCCGGAGTCGTCCAGCGCGTCCAGGGGGAGCCCGGACGACAGGCGCACCCGCAGCATCACGTCCTCGGTGTGGCGCTCATCGGGGGTCAGCAGTTCCCGGGCCTGGGCCGGGGACCCGCCCCTGGCGAGGCGATCGGCGTACGCGGCCGGGTGCTTCACGTTCCACCAGCGCACTCCGCCCACGTGGCTGTGCGCGCCGGGGCCGAGCCCCCACCAGTCGCCGCCGGTCCAGTACAGGAGGTTGTGCCGGCACCGGGCGGCCTCGCTCCGGGCCCAGTTCGACACCTCGTACCAGCCGAAGCCGGCCGCGGACAGCGCCGCCTCGGCCGCCAGGTACCGGTCGGCGGCCACGTCCTCGTCCGGGTACGGCACCTCGCCCCGGCGCATCCGGGCGGCCAGCCGGGTGCCGTCCTCCACGATCAGGGCGTACGCGCTGACGTGGTCCACCCCGGCGTCCACCACGGCCCGGAGCGACGCGTCGAAGTCCTCGGCCGTCTCCCCCGGCGTGCTGTAGATCAGGTCCAGGTTGACGTGGTCGAAGCCGGCCTCGCGCGCCTCGATCGCGGCGGCCGCCGCCCGGCCCGGCGTGTGCCTGCGGTCCAGGATCCGCAGTACGTGCGGAGCCGCCGACTGCATCCCGAGCGAGATCCGGTTGTAGCCGGCCGCGCGGAGCGCCCGCAGCGACGCCGGGTCGACCGACTCGGGGTTCGCCTCGGTCGTGATCTCCGCGTCGGCGGCCAGCCCCCAGGTCTTGTCGATCGACTCCAGCACCCGGGCGAGTTCTCCGGTGTCCAACAGGGTCGGGGTACCGCCGCCGACGAAGACCGTGTCGACCGTGCGGCGCTCACCGAGGACCCGGTCGGCGAGCGCCAACTCGGCGAGGACCGCGTCGACGTACCCGTCGCGGACCACCCCTTCGCCGGGGGCGTACGTGTTGAAGTCGCAGTAGCCGCACCGGCTGGCGCAGAACGGGACGTGGACGTACACGCCGAAGCCAGCACGCTTCTCGGCCTTCAGTGCAAAATCGGGCAAAGTGCCGTCAACCGGCACCGGCTCGCCGTGTGGAAGTACCCCTGGCATGCCAACTAGTGTGCCCGCATGCCTCAGTTGGTCCGGTCCGACATCGCCCGGGGGGTCGCCACCCTCACGCTCGACAGCCCCTCCAACCGCAACGCGCTCTCGTCCGCGCTCATCGAGCAGCTGCTGTCCGCGCTGCGGGCCGCCGAGGACGACCCCGACGTACGGGCCGTCGTGCTGAGCCACACCGGCCCGGTCTTCTGCTCCGGGGCCGACCTGAAGGAGACCGCGGCCGCCCTGGCGGCCAGCGGCGGTGATCGAGCCACGCCCCCCGCCGGCCGGCTGGGCGAGGTCCTCGCGGCGATCTGGGAGAGCGCCAAGCCGGTGGTGGCCCGGGTGGCCGGGCCGGCCCGCGCGGGCGGCCTCGGGCTGATCGCGGCCACGGACATCGCGGTCTGCGCGGCCGACGCCACGTTCGCGTTCTCGGAGGTACGCATCGGAGTGATCCCCGCGGTCATCTCTGCCACGGTGCTGCCGCGGCTCGCGCCCCGGGCCGCGGCCGAGCTGTACCTGACGGGCAACACCTTCGACGGCGTACGGGCCGCCGAGATCGGCCTGGTCACCACGGCGGTACCCGCTGCCGACCTGGACGCCACGGTGGCCGGCTACACCGACGCGCTCGTCCGCGGGGCGCCCGGCGCGCTCGCCGGGGCCAAGGGGCTGCTGCGCCGGGGCGGTGACCTCCGCGCCGACGTCGAGGAGCTGACCGCGCTCTCGGTCCGCTACTTCGGCTCCCCCGAGGGCCTGGAGGGCGTACAGGCCTTCCGCGAGAAGCGCGACCCCGGATGGGTCCCGGTCGGTTAGCTCGCACCATCAGCGGGTACATCCCGCGCCCCGTAGGCTGGGCGCATCACATCGGTGGGGGTGACTGTGCGTATTCGGAGCGCGCTTGCGGCCGTAATGGTGCTCGCCGTTGCCGTCACGGCTGGAGTTCTCCTGTTCCTCGACCGGGTCGGCAAACACCTGACCCTGCGGTTACCGAACTCCCGGGCCTGTGTGGTCGACAGCGGTGGCAGCGGCGAGATCCTGCTCGACGCCGACCAGATGGCGAACGCCGCGACCGTCGCCGCCGTCGGGCTCAGCCGGCAGGTACCGCAGCGAGCGATCACCGTCGCGCTCGCCACCGTCTGGCAGGAGTCCAAGCTGCGCAACCTCAGCGGCGGCGACCGCGACTCGATCGGGCTGTTCCAGCAGCGCCCGAGTCAGGGCTGGGGTACCCCGGCGCAGATCAGCGACCCGAGGTACGCCTCGCGCACGTTCTACGACGAGCTGCTCAAGGTGGACGGCTGGGAGACCATGCGGGTCACGGACGCGGCCCAGGCGGTGCAGCGCAGCGCCCACCCGGAGGCGTACGAGAAGTGGGCCGACCGGGCCGAAGGGCTGGCCAAGGCGCTGACCGGGGACGCGGCCGGCGCGGTCGCCTGTACCGTCACCGGCGAGCCGGTGAAGCGTGGACCGACCGCCACCGACGCCCTCGCGGCCGAGCTGCGGCTGGACTGGGGTAACCGGACCAACCCGGTCACCGCCGGCGACCTGCCCGGCCTCGCGCTGCCCGTCACGGAGTCGCGCGCGGGCTGGCAGTACGCGCACTGGCTCGTCGCGTACGCCAGGGATCTGGGGGTCAAGCGGGTCCGCTTCACGGATCGGGAATGGACGGCGAAGGGCGGTTCCTGGTCGAAGATCACCGCCGACCCGTCCGACGGCGCCCGGGTCCTTGCCGAGGTCTACGGCTCCCCGTGACGGTCACCTGCGAAAAGACCCCGCCGGGAGTCCCGGCGGGGTCTTTTGCTAGCAGATGGCGGCGGTCAGACGGTGGTGCGGCGGCGACCGGCGATGCCGACGACCAGGGCAACACCGACGGCGGCGAGGACGACCTGGATCAGCAGCTCGATCCAGTCGATGCCCTTGGTGTTGCCGACGCCGATGGCGTTGGCGATCGCCGTGCCGATGAACGCGGCGATGACACCGATGACCATGGTCAGCCAGATCGGGATGTTCTGACGGCCCGGTACGACGAGACGGCCCAGCGCGCCGATGACAAGGCCGACGATGAGGGCGGTGATAATGCCGGTGATAGCCACTTTTACCTCCGGGGGGTGTTATTGCGCTGTCGCGCAAGTAATGCCCCGCCTCGAGGAGGATCAAACTCCCGGAAAACGTGAACAGACGGCGGCCCGGATCGCACGGTCCATCGACGAGAAGGCCAACGCCGGTGGATCCCGCAGCGGTAACCAGGCGAATTCCAGCGCTTCGACCGGATTGATCACGATCGGTCCGTCGACCACCCGGGCGAGCCAGAAGCAGTCCAGTACGGGCAGCGCCTCGCCCTGGTGGTCGTACCGGTCCAGGTACATGCCCAGGAAGGCGCCCAGCTCGACCGTGACGCCGAGCTCCTCGCGCGCCTCCCGTACCGCCGCGTCGACCGGGTGCTCCCAGCCGTCGCAGAAGCCGCTCGGCAGCTCCCACTGCCCGGCCTTCGGCTCCCGCGCCCGACGCAGGGCCAGGAAGCGGTCCGCGTCGACCACGACGACCCCGCCCGTCGGGCGCGGGTTGAGGTACAGCTCGTACCCGCAGGAGCCGCACGCCGTCGGTGGCGGCCCGGCCAGCGGGCCGCCACAGCGGGGACAGAACCGGACGGCTATTTCTTGGCGCCCTTGTCAGCGGGTGCGTCAGAGGTCGACAGCGCCGCGATGAAGGCCTCCTGGGGCACTTCGACCCGGCCGACCATCTTCATCCGCTTCTTGCCTTCCTTCTGCTTTTCCAGCAGCTTGCGCTTACGGGTGATGTCACCGCCGTAGCACTTGGAGAGCACGTCCTTGCGGATCGCCCGGATCGTCTCGCGGGCGATGACCCGGCTGCCGATCGCGGCCTGGATCGGCACCTCGAACTGCTGCCGAGGGATCAGCTTCTGCAGCTTCGAGGCGATGGTGACGCCGTAGTTGTACGCCTTGTCCTTGTGCACGATCGCGCTGAACGCGTCGACCGGTTCGCCGTGCAGGAGGATGTCCACCTTCACCAGATCGGACTCCTGCTCGCCGCTGGGCTCGTAGTCCAGCGAGGCGTACCCCTTGGTGCGGCTCTTGAGCTGGTCGAAGAAGTCGAAGATGATCTCGGCCAGCGGCAGGGTGTAGCGCAGCTCGACGCGGTCGGCCGACAGGTAGTCCATGCCCTGGAGCTGCCCGCGCCGGCCCTGGCACAGCTCCATGACGGCGCCGACGTAGTCGTTGGGGGTCAGCACGGTGGCCCGCACCACCGGCTCGTACACGGTGCCGATCTTGCCGGCGGGGTACTCGCTCGGGTTGGTGACGACGCGCTCGGCGCCGTCCTCCATGTCGACCCGGTAGACCACGTTCGGCGCGGTGGAGATGAGGTCGAGGCCGAACTCCCGCTCCAGCCGCTCCCGGATGATCTCCAGGTGCAGCAGGCCCAGGAACCCGCAGCGGAAGCCGAAGCCCAGCGCGGCGGAGGTCTCCGGCTCGTAGACCAGGGCGGCGTCGTTGAGCTTGAGCTTGTCGAGGGCGTCGCGCAGCAGCGGGTAGTCCGAGCCGTCGATCGGGTACAGCCCGGAGTAGACCATCGGCTTGGGGTCGGAGTACCCGCCCAGCGCCTCCGTGGCCGGCCTGGCGTTGATCGTGACGGTGTCGCCGACGCGGGACTGCCGGACGTCCTTCACACCGGTGATCAGGTAGCCCACCTCGCCGACGCCCAGCGCCGCCGACTTGATCGGCTCGGGCGAGATGACGCCGAGTTCGAGCAGCTCGTGCACGGCGCCGGTGGACATCATCTTGATCCGCTCGCGGGCCTCGATCCGGCCGTCGATCACCCTGATGTAGGTGATCACGCCACGGTAGACGTCGTAGACGGAGTCGAAGATCATGGCCCGGGCCGGGGCGTCCGCGTCGCCCTTCGGCGCCGGGATCTGCCGGACGATCTCGTCGAGGAGGTGCGCCACGCCCTCGCCGGTCTTGCCGGAGACCCGCAGGACGTCGCTCGGGTCGCAGCCGATCAGGTGCGCCAGCTCCTCGGCGTACTTCTCGGGCTGTGCCGCCGGCAGGTCGATCTTGTTCAGCACCGGGATGACGTGCAGGTCGTTCTCGAGCGCGAGGTACAGGTTCGCCAGCGTCTGGGCCTCGATGCCCTGTGCCGCGTCGACCAGCAGGACGGCACCCTCACAGGCGGCCAGGGACCGGGACACCTCGTACGTGAAGTCGACGTGGCCCGGGGTGTCGATCATGTTCAGGACGACCATCTCGCCGGCCTGCTCACCCTCGCGCACCTGCCACGGCATCCGCACGGCCTGGCTCTTGATCGTGATGCCGCGCTCGCGCTCGATGTCCATGCGGTCCAGGTACTGGGCGCGCATCTGCCGGGCATCGACCACCTCGGTGAGCTGCAGCATCCGGTCGGCAAGCGTCGACTTGCCGTGGTCGATGTGGGCGATGATGCAGAAGTTGCGGATGAGGTCCGGGGGTGTCGCCCCGGGCAGGAGGGCACCGGTCGGTGGCACTGTCGTCCGTTCATGGGTAGTCGGGCGCGTCTGTCGTCGGCCGACTCCTCGCTCGGAGGGGTCGGGCGTACTCCATCGTCCCACGCCGCCCGCGATGCCCGGTGCTCGCCGCCGGGGCCCGCCCCATACGCGACGATCTTGGACACATCAGCGTGATGCGTCCAAGATCGTGATGACGGTTACAGCAGCGCGCCCTCGTCGTGCAGCCAGTCCACGAAGCCGAGCGCCACCGCGGCGGCGCAGTCGACCAACTCGACGAGCAGCGCGTCGTGGGCCCCGGAGCCGAGGGGCACCTGCATCTCGGCGTAGATCGGCAACTGGCTGCGATCGGTCGGGTCCCCGACATAGGCCTTGCAGAACCGCCGGCTGTGGTTCCACTCGTTGACCACCCGGTACGACCGGTCCGCCCAGTCCGGCGGGACCGTCATGTGCGGGCGCGCCCGGATGACCAGGATCTCGTCGTCCGGCCCTTCCAGAGCGAACAGCACCGCGTGCCGCTCCCAGAGAGCTATCAACGTGCCACTACCGTCGGTGAGGTAGCGAATCTCCAGCTTGTCGAGCGTCTCGGCAACGCGCGCCAATGTCACCGTTGACACCGTTGCGGGCCGGTCGGCCGTGGCCGTGTTACCCGCCGTGCCGACTTCGGCCGAATCCTCTGTCCGCGTGCCGGTGTGACCAGCACGCTTCTGCCACCACGGCATCGATTCCGTGCTCCCTGCTCCCCGTGCGCCTCGCTCCCCTGCGAATCCACCACCGTTTTGTCAACACCCGCAACAGTGGTGGACCCGAGCCAAGACGGTACCCGTTCGGACGAGTTTCGGCAGCCCCGAACTGCGCCGGTACGGATGATCGGAGGGTTGGAACCTCATACTTTTGGATACGTGAATTGTAACGATCCGTTACACAGAATTTTCGTGCTGCTCATGTATCCAGCGTTTATTGAAATGCGTCGTCATGATGACGTAACAGATCGCTCATCGGTACGACGCACCTGAAGTCCCCGAGATGGTCGGTACCAACCGGTGCCGTACTCACCCGCAAGGCCTACCCATCCGCCGGCGGTCCGGACCCGGACGTCGCCGACGGCAGGGTCCGGTCCGAGGAACCCCATCCGCACGACGGCCTGAACGAGTCGCTGCGGCACCTCCACCCGACTGCCGTCGTCGGCGGTCACCACCACCGGCACATGATCGAGCAGCGCCTCGCGCAACGCCCGTTCACCGACGGCCCTACCGCGGACACCCTCGGCAGCTGCCTCGCGGAGCGTAGTCGCCGCCGCCGCCCCGATCCGGTGCACCTCCGCCACGGGCAACCGCTCGACGACCCGCCCCGCCCCCGGAGGCAGCGGCCAGAGCCACTGCGAGTCGTAGCGGACCGGCAGCTCGGCGCTGTCGGCATCGAACGCCCGGAGCAGGTCCGCCGCGCGTACCGTCACGTCGCCGGCGAGGTCGGCGGCGACCTGGCGGGTCACCAGGACCTCGAACGGCAGCCGGGCCCACAGCGCCAGCGCCCCGGCCCCCGCCGGGCGCAGCCGGACCAGGGCCGCCGCATCCAGCCGGACCAGGCGCGCGAGGTAGGCGCCGGCGTCCGGGACGCTCGCCGGGTCCAGCCAGCTCACGGCCTCTCCAGCCAGGGCGTGAGGTACGCGCGTTCGGCCTCCGAGAGCCGCCGCGGGCGGCCGGCGGAGAGGTCGAACGGTACGCACACCGACCGCGCCCGACTCGCCACCACATCATCGTCGAACAGCTCGTACGCGACGACGAAGCGGCTGGGCCGGATCTCTTCGAGCCACATGTCGATGCGGACCGGGCGTCCATAGTCCACCGGCCGCAGGTAGTCGACCTCGTGCCGGGAGATGACGACCCCCGCCTCCAGCGAGGTGAGGCCGGCCTCGCGGGCGCCCTTGAACATCAGCTCGACCCGGGCCTCCTCGTACAGGGTGAGGAAGCGGGCGTTGTTGACGTGCCCGAACGCGTCCATGTCCGACCAGCGGAGCGCGCAGTGGTACGTGAACCGCGCCATCGTCTACCCGCCGTCGGTGAAGCGCTGCCAGTACGCCCGCTCGTCGTCGTCGAGCGGGCGGGCCTTGTTGCCGGCGTAGGAGTAGGCAACCAGGACGCACTCGCAGTGCGCGACGACCACGTCCCCGTCGTACATCCGCTGGCTCAGCGTCCACGACGACCGGCCGATGGCCGTCACCGAGGTCTCCACCCGCAGCACGAGCCCCGGCCGGAACACGACCGGGGCGGCGTAGTCGACCGCGACCCGCGCGGCGATGCAGCCCCGGTCGCCGGCCGAGCCGGGCACGCCGGTGGGCGCCCCGGCCAGCAGCATCATCCGGGCGTCCTCGAAGTACGACAGGTAGCGGGCGTGGTTGACGTGCCCCAACTGGTCCGGGTCGGACCAGCGCACCTGCGCGAGGAACTCCGCCCTCCCGGCCGGCGGCGCCGGTCGGGAGGGCGGAGCCAGCTCGGCCCGCTCAGTCACGGGTGAGCTTGCGGTAGGTGACCCGGTGCGGACGGGCGGCGTCCGCCCCGAGGCGCTCGATCTTGTTCTTCTCGTACGCCTCGAAGTTGCCCTCGAACCAGTACCACTTGGACGGGCTCTCCTCGTCGCCCTCCCACGCCAGGATGTGGGTGGCGACGCGGTCGAGGAACATCCGGTCGTGGGAGATGACCACGGCGCAGCCGGGGAAGTCCAGCAGCGCGTTCTCCAGCGACGACAGCGTCTCGACGTCGAGGTCGTTGGTCGGCTCGTCGAGCAGCAGCAGGTTGCCGCCCATCTTCAGGGTCAGCGCCAGGTTGAGCCGGTTGCGCTCACCGCCGGACAGCACGCCGGTCGGCTTCTGCTGGTCGGGCCCCTTGAAGCCGAACGCCGCGACGTAGGCGCGCGAGGGCATCTCGACCTTGCCCACCATCAGGTGGTCCAGGCCGTCGGAGACGACCTCCCAGACCGTCTTCTTGGGGTCCAGGCCGGACCGGTTCTGGTCGACGTACGAGATGTTCACGGTCTCGCCGACGCGGACCTCGCCGTCGGTGGGCTGCTCCAGCCCGACCAGGGTCTTGAACAGAGTCGTCTTTCCGACACCGTTCGGGCCGATGATGCCGACGATGCCGTTGCGCGGCAGCGAGAACGACAGGCCGTCGATCAGGATCCGGTCGCCGAAGCCCTTCGTGAGCTTGTCGGACTCGATGACCAGGTTGCCCAGGCGCGGGCCCGGCGGGATCTGGATCTCCTCGAAGTCCAGCTTGCGGGTGTTCTCCGCCTCGGCGGCCATCTCCTCGTACCGGTCGAGCCGGGCCCGGGACTTGGTCTGGCGGGCCTTGGCGTTGGAGCGCACCCACTGGAGCTCGTCCTCGAGGCGCTTCTTCATCTTGGCGTCCTTGCGCCCCTCGACGGCCAGCCGGGCGGCCTTCTTCTCCAGGTACGTGGAGTAGTTGCCCTCGTAGCCGTGCACGCGACCACGGTCGACCTCGGCGATCCAGTCGGCGACGTGGTCGAGGAAGTACCGGTCGTGGGTGACCGCCAGGATGGTGCCCGGGTACTTGGCCAGGTGCTGCTCCAGCCAGAGCACGCTCTCGGCGTCGAGGTGGTTGGTGGGCTCGTCGAGCAGCAGCAGGTCGGGCTGCTCCAGCAGCAGCTTGCAGAGCGCGACCCGACGGCGCTCGCCGCCGGAGAGCACGTTGACGGGGGCGTCCGGCGGCGGGCAGCGCAGGGCGTCCATCGCCAGCTCGAGCTTGGAGTCGATGTCCCACGCGTCGGCGTGGTCCAGCTCCTCCTGGAGGCGGCCCATCTCGTCCATCAGCTCGTCGGAGTAGTCGGTGGCCATCTGCTCGGCGATCTGGTTGAAGCGGTTCAGCTTCGCCTTGGTCTCCGCGACCGCCAGCTCGATGTTCTCGAGCACGGTCTTGGAGTCGTCGAGCTTGGGCTCCTGGGCGAGCATCCCGCTGGTGTAGCCGGGCATCAGGCGGGCCTCGCCGTTGCTGAGGGTGTCCTCGCCTGCCATGATCCGCAGCAGACTGGACTTGCCGGCGCCGTTCGGACCCACCACACCGATCTTCGCGCCGGGCAGGAAATTGAGGGTCACGTTGTCGAGCACGACCTTGTCGCCGTGCGCCTTGCGTGCCTTTTCCAGCACGTAGATGAACTGGGCCACAGTGCGCCCTACCTCCGTAGAGATCGTGGTTGTCGCGGACGTACCGCGCAATGATGACGTTTAGCCCCGGCCACCGTCGCGCCCAATCTTTCCAGGCGGTTCGGGCGCCGCGCACATCACCCTGCTTCGCGGGGGTGGGCGGCGGGCTTACCGGGCTTCTGCATTGTTCAACCGGGCCCGCACCGGCGTTATTTCGGCCCCGCGCCCCGCCGGGACGCACCTGCACCCGGAGAAGATCTCGTCTTCAGTAGGCTGGTTGGTCGAGATGGGCTCGTCCGTGGGAAGGGGATCGACCGTGGGCCGAAGCTCCTTCGTCGTGGTGGCCAACCGGCTGCCGGTCGACCAGGTCAACACACCGCAGGGGCGCCAGTGGCGGCGCAGCCCCGGCGGTCTGGTGACCGCGCTGCAGCCGGTACTCGCCGCCCGGCGGGGCACCTGGATCGGCTGGACCGGGGCGGCCTCCAAGCCGGGTGAGCCTCCGATCGAGCCCTTCGAGATCGAGGACATGATCCTGCGGGCGGTGCCGCTGTCGCCCGAGGAGATCGAGCTGTACTACGAGGGATTCTGCAACTCCAGCCTGTGGCCGCTCTACCACGACGCCGTGGAGACCCCGGTCTACCAGCGCAGCTGGTGGGAGGCGTACCGGCGGGTCAACGAGCGCTTCGCGGACGCCGCCGCCGAGGAGGCCGCCGAGGGCGGGGTGGTGTGGGTACAGGACTACCAGCTCCAGCTCGTACCCGCGATGCTCCGCGCCCGCCGCCCGGACCTGCGCATCGGCTTCTTCCTCCACATCCCATTCCCGCCGATCGAGCTGTTCGCCCAGTTGCCGCGCCGGACCGAGGTGCTGCGCGGGCTGCTCGGCGCCGACCTCGTCGGCTTCCAGCAACCCCTCGCCGCCCAGAACTTCCTCCGGCTGACCCGCCACCTGCTCGGGCTGCGACCCCGCGGCGACAGCGTCGAGGTGGACGGGCGCCAGGTCACCGCCTCGGCGTTCCCGATCTCCATCGACGTGGCCGAGATCGAGAATCTGGTCGCCACGCCGCACATCCGGCAGCGCGCCGCCGAGATCCGCCACGAGCTGGGCGACCCGAAGACCATCCTGCTCGGTGTCGACCGGCTCGACTACACGAAGGGCATCGAGCAACGGCTCACGGCCTTCCAGGAACTGCTCGCCGACGGTACGGTGAGCGTCCCGGACGCGGTCATGGTCCAGGTCGCCACCCCGAGCCGGGAGCGCGTCGAGCACTACCAGGCCCTGCGGGTCAAGGTCGAGCGCGAGGTGGGTCGGATCAACGGCGACTACGGCCGGGTGGGTGTGCCCGCGGTCCACTACCTGCACCAGTCGTACAGTCGCAGTGAGTTGGCCGCGCTCTACTGCGCGGCCGATGTCATGATGGTGACGCCACTTCGCGACGGGATGAACCTGGTGGCAAAAGAGTACGTGGCTGCACGGGCCGATCTCGGCGGAGCGTTGGTACTCTCCGAGTTCGCCGGCGCGTCCGCCGAGCTGCGCCAGGCGTTTCTGGTCAACCCACACGACCTCGACGGGCTCAAGGACGCGCTGGTACGCGCCATCAACGTCGACCCGATTGAGGCCAACAGGCGGATGCGGGCGATGCGGCGTCACCTCCGGACCCACGACGTCCGCGCGTGGGCTCGCTCGTTCCTGACCTCCCTCGGCGTACTGGACACGATGACGACATGAACGCTCCTACCGACGGCGACGGTGCTGGCACGTCAGTCGCAAACCACCCGGCCGGGCCGGGCGACCCGGCCGGCCCGGCCGAAGCACTCGACGCGGAGCTACGCGCGGCGTGCGCGCGGGTGGCCCGGGTACCGACGCTGCTGGTCGCCTGCGACTACGACGGGACCCTCGCCCCGATCGTGGAGGACCCGACCCGCGCCGTACCCCTGCCGGAGGCGGTGGCCGCGCTGCGGGCGCTCGCCGCCCTGCCGCAGACGACCGTCGCGGTGATCTCCGGTCGGGCCCTGCGCGACCTGGCCGCCCTCTCCCGCCTGCCCAGCGAGGTCCACCTCGTCGGCAGCCACGGCTCCGAGTTCGACGTCGGCTTCGTCGACGCGCTCGCCCCGGACCTTCAGCAGTTACGCGGCGAACTGGTCGAGACGCTCTCCGGCCTGGTCCGTCGCCGACCCGGCGTCCGCCTGGAGGTCAAGCCGGCCAGCGTGGCGGTGCACTTGCGCAGCGCGGAGCCCGAGGTCAGCCGGCTCGTACTGGAGTCGATCCGGACCGGCCCGGCGACCTGGCCCGGGGTCAACGTGACCCAGGGCAAGGAGGTCATCGAACTCTCGGTGATCACGACCAACAAGGGCCTCGCGGTCGACGCGCTGCGCACCCAACTGTCGGCCAGCGCGGTGGTGTTCCTCGGCGACGACGTGACCGACGAGTTCGCGTTCGCCCAGCTCCACGGCCCGGACCTGGGCATCAAGGTCGGGGCGGGCGAGAGTCGGGCGCACCACCACGTCTCCGGCCCGGTCGACGCGGTCCGGCTGTTGGGGCTGCTCCTGCACTACCGCCGGCAGTGGCTGTTCGGCGAGCGGTCGGTGCCGATCGAGCGCCACTCGATGCTGGCCAACGGGCGCACCGTGGCGCTGGTGACCCCGGACGCCCGGGTGAGCTGGCTGTGCCACCCGCGGCCGGACTCGTCGGCGCTCTTCGCGGACCTGCTCGGCGGCCCGACCGCCGGGCACTTCACGGTCACGCCGGAGCGCGGCGGCCTGCCGCTGGGCCAGCGGTACCTGCCCGGCACCATGACGGTCGAGACCCGCTGGTCGGGGCTGACGATCACGGACTGGCTGGACACCCACCCGACCGACGGGGACGTCGACGGGCACGCGCTGAACGTGTCCGACAACCAGGGCACCGCGCTGATCCGGGTGCTGACCGGCACCGCCCGCGCCAAGGTCGAGTTCGCCCCGCGGCCCGAGTTCGGTCAGCTGCCGATCCGGCTGCAGCCGCTCGGCGACGGGCTGCTCGTCCTCGGCTCCAGCGAGCCGATCGCGCTGTACTCCCCCGGCATCGAGTGGGACATCGTGGCCGACGGCGGCAACGAGGTGGCCCGGGCGACCGTGGACCTGTCCGCGATCGGCGGCTCGACCGTACTGGAGCTGCGGCTGGGCACGGCCAACCTGGACCCGCACCCGGTCGACGCCGACAAGCGCCAGGTGATCGCCGAGCAGGACTCCCAGGAGTGGGCGAGCGAGCTGCGGTTACCCATCCGGGCCCGCGAGGCGGTCCTGCGCAGCGCGCTGACCCTGCGTGGCCTGTGCCACCAGCCGACCGGCGCGATCCTGGCGGCCGCGACCTCGTCGCTGCCCGAGGAGCTGGGTGGCGTCCGCAACTGGGACTACCGGTACTGCTGGCTGCGCGACGCGGCGATGACCGCGCGGGTCCTGGTCGACCTCGGCTCGGTCGAGGAGGCCGACAAGCTGCTCGGCTGGACGATGCGCGTGATCGAGTCCACCGGCGGGCACCCGGAGCGACTGCACCCGCTGTACGCCGTCGACGGCAACGAACTGGGCGCCGAGGCGGTCATCGACACGCTGCCCGGCTACGCCGGCTCCCGCCCGGTACGCGTCGGCAACGCCGCCAACCGGCAGGTCCAGCTCGACGTGTTCGGGCCGGTCGCCGACCTGATCGCGGCCGTCGTCGACCACCGGGGGCTGCGGGCCGACGACATCGCGGTCATGGGCGCCATGGTCGAGGCCGTCGAGCGGCGCTGGCACGAGCCCGACCACGGCCTGTGGGAGGCCCGGCTGCCACCTCGCCACCACGTGTACTCCAAGGTCATGTGTTGGCTGACCGTCGACCGGGCGATCCACCTGGGCGAGAAGCACGGCATGCCGATCAAGCCCGGGTGGCGCGAGCTGCGCGACACGATCGCGCAGAACGTGCTCGCCCACGGCTGGCACGACGAGGTCGGCGCGTACACGGTGGCCTACGGCGACCGGGACCTGGACGCCTCGTCGCTGTGGATCGGCCTGTCCGGGCTGCTCGCCGACGACGACCCGCGGTTCCTGTCGACCGTCCTGGCGATCGAGGCCGAGCTGCGCAGCGGCGCGACGGTCTACCGGTACCTGTGGGACGACGGCCTGCCCGGCCGGGAGGGCGGCTTCCACATCTGCACCGCCTGGCTGATCGAGGCGTACCTGCGCACCGGGCGCACCACCGAGGCCGAGGAGCTGTTCGAGCAGATGCTCGACTGCGCCGGGCCGACCGGGCTGCTGCCGGAGCAGTACGACCCGGAGGCCGAGCGTGGCCTGGGCAACCACCCCCAGGCGTACAGCCACCTGGGCCTGATCCGCTGCGCCCTGCTGCTGGACCAGGCGCGTTAGCGCCTGGCCCCGCTTCCCATGATCACGGAGAGTTCGTGCTGCTACGGCGACATGAACTCTCCGTGATCACACGGAAAGGGGTGGCAACGCCTCCACGACGTCGCCGAGGACCACGATCGCGGGGGGCCGCAGCCCCGCCTCGGCCACCTGCCCGGCGATCGTG
The DNA here is from genome assembly GCF_016863255.1 of Planosporangium mesophilum. Lineage (GTDB taxonomy): Bacteria > Actinomycetota > Actinomycetes > Mycobacteriales > Micromonosporaceae > Planosporangium > Planosporangium mesophilum. The sequence goes on along the minus strand of NZ_BOON01000039.1, from coordinate 40,598 downwards.
TCCAGGCGACCCCGCACCACCCGCTGGGTCCCGGTCGTACCCTCCTGCACCACCGCCGCGGGCGTGGCCGCCGGCTTGCCGTGCGCAAGCAGGGTCTCCACGATCGCCGGTAGGTTCTTCAGGCCCATCAGCACACAGACCGTGCCGCGCAGCCGGGCCAGCGCCGGCCAGTCGACCAGCGACTGCGGATGATCCGGCGGTACGTGCCCGGAGACGACGACCAGCTCGTGGGCCACTCCCCGATGGGTCACCGGGATGCCGGCTGCCGCCGGGGCGGCCAGGGCGCTGGTCACGCCGGGTACCACGGTCACCGGGATGCCCGCGTCCGCGCAGGCGATCAGCTCCTCGCCGCCGCGACCGAACAGGTACGGGTCGCCGCCCTTGAGCCGGACGACGAACTTCCCCTCCTTGGCCCGCTCGACCAGGACCCGGTTGATCTCCTCCTGGGTACGCGACGGCCCGTACGGGATCTTCGACGCGTCGACCAGCTCGACCTCGGGGCGCAGCTCGTCCAGGAGCAGGCCCGGTACCAGCCGGTCGGCGACCACGACGTCGGCGGCGGCGAGCAGGCGCCGGCCCCGTACGGTGATCAGCTCGGGGTCGCCGGGGCCGCTCCCCACCAGCGCGACGGAGCCGGTCGTCGCCGGCACAGCGGGATCCAGCGTGCCGTCAGCCAAACCGGCCCGGATTCCGTCCCGGATCGCCATCGCCCGGCGCGGGTCCCCGCCGCCGAGCACCGCCACGGTGACCGGACCGTGCCGGGTCACCGCCGGGGTCCAGGCCGTCGCGGCGTGGCGGTCGTCGGCGCGTACGCAGAACACCCGCCGCTCGCGCGCCGCCTCGCTCACGGACTCGGCCGCCGTCGGGTCGTCCACGGCGACCTGTACCAGCCAGACGCCGTCCACGTCGCCGGGCTCGAACGTGCGGGCCTGCCACTCGATCCGGCCGGCGGTGGCGAGGTCGTGCAGGGCCGGGGTGAGCTCCGGCGCCACCAGCACCACCTCGGCGCCGGCCGCCAGCAGCGCCGGCACCCGCCGGGTCGCCACCGCCCCGCCGCCCACGACGAGAACCCGCAGCCCCTCCAGGCGCAGCCCGATCGGGTACAGCTCGCTCACGCAACTCCTCCGGTAGTTCTCCACGATCCTGGCACGGCGCGGGCCGTTGTCAGCAATCTGACAGCACGCCGGCCAGGTCGGCGACGAAAGCGTCGGTGGTGGCGGCGTCGCGTACCGCCAGGCGCAGCCAGTCCGGGCCGAGCCCGGGGAAGGTGTCGCCGCGGCGCACCGCGTACCCGCGCTCGCGGAGCCGGTCCCGGACGGCCGGCCCGTCGGGCACCTCGACGAGCACGAACGAGCTGGCCGGCGTACCTGCGACCCTAACGCCCGGCACGGCCCCGAGGCGGCGGACCAGGTGCGCCCGGTCGTCGGCGAGCCGGTGCGCGATGGCACGCTCGGCGGCCACGGCGGTCGGTGAGGCGCACGCGGCGGCCGCGGCCAGGGCCGGGGTGGAGACCGGCCACAGCGGCGCGACGGCCGCGAGCCGGTCGACCAGCGCGGCGTCGGCCAGCAGGTAACCCACCCGCAGACCGGCCAGCCCCCAGGTCTTGGTGAAGCTGCGGATCACGACCAGGCCGGGCAGGTCGCGGCAGCCGGCCAGCGACTCCGGCTCGCCGGGCACCGTGTCGGCGAACGCCTCGTCCACGACCAGTACCCGCCCGGGCCGGGCCAGCGCCGCGATCATGGCAGCGGGGTGCAGCACCGACGTCGGGTTGGTCGGGTTGCCGAGGACGACCAGGTCGGCGTCGTCGGGTACGGCCGCCGGGTCGAGCATGAAGTCCGGGGCGAGGATCACCCGGTCGACGGCGTGGCCGGCCGCGCGCAGCGCCGCCTCGGGCTCGGTGAACTGCGGGTGCACCACCACCGCCCGGACCGGCCGGAGCGCGTGGGCGAGCAGGCTGAACGCCTGCGCGGCGCCGGCGGTCAGCAGGACCTCCGCGGGCGGGCGGCCGTGCCGGGCCGCGACGGCCGCGCGGGCCGGGCCGGCGTCGGGGTACCGGGCCAGGTCGGTGAGCGCGGCCGCGATCGGCTCGGCCAGCCAGGCCGGCATGGGGTCGGCCCGTACGTTCACCGCGAGGTCGACCAGCCCGGCCGCCAGCTCCTCGTCGCCGTGGAAGCGCAGGGGCACGGGCGGGGGCTGGCTCGGCATGATGAGCATCTTGCCTGGCGGACGACGCGAACACGACAGTGCAGAAGCGTGAAGATTCCCTCAGCTGCCGGGGTAATTGTCCTATCTTATGAGCGTGGATGGCGAGAAGGAGTACCCGCTGAGCCTGGTCGGTCGGGTCGCCGTGCTCGCCCGAACCGGGCTGATCATGGGCGTCGTCGTGGCCGCGCTGTCCTTCCCGCTCGCCGCCGTGGCGGGCCTGGGTCTCAAGGCCAGCGTGGACCGGATCGACAGCCAGGCCGAGCGCCTGCCCGACGCGGCCCCGGCACAGACCAGCCGGGTGTTCGCGGCCGACGGCACGACGCTGATCAGCCAGTTCTACGACGAGAACCGGGTACAGACGCCCCTGTCGGCGATCTCGCCCAACATGACGCGCGCGATCGTCGCGGCCGAGGACGCCCGGTTCTACGACCACCACGGTGTCGACGTCAAGGGCGTCGCCCGCGCGTTCGTCGCGAACCGCCGGTCGGGCGAGGTGTCCCAGGGCGCGTCGACGCTGACCATGCAGTACGTCCGCAACGTGCTGCGCGACTCGGCCCGTACGCCGGAGGAGGTCCGCGCCGCCACCGAGCAGACCGGCGTCCGCAAGCTGCGCGAGATCCAACTGGCCGTCTCGGTCGAGCAGAAGATGGGCAAGAGCGAGATCCTCGAGCGGTACCTCAACGTGGTGTACTTCGGCCACCAGGCGTACGGGATCGCCGCCGCCGCGCAGGTCTACTTCTCCAAGAGCCCGGCGGACCTCAGCCTGGGCGAGGCGGCCATGGTGGCCGGCCTGGTACAGGCGCCGTCCGCGTACGACCCGGCCGGCGACCAGACCGCTGCCACCACCCGGCGCAACTACATCCTCGACCGGATGGCCGAGCTGAACTACGTGTCCCGACCCGTCGCCGACGAGGCCAAGGCCCAGCCGATCACGCTGCGGCTGTCGGAGCCGCCGAGCGACTGCGCCGCCGCCCACGGCAACTGGGGCTTCTTCTGCGACCTGTTCAAGACGTGGTGGTCCGAGCAGTCGGCGTTCGGGGCGAGCCCGCAGGAGCGGCTGAACCGGCTGCGCCGCGGCGGGTACAACGTCGTCACGTCGCTCGACGCGGGCCTCCAGGCGGGCGCCGAGCGGCACGTGACCGCGAAGGAGCCGACCAGCAGCCCGTTCGCCCACGGGCTGGTCGCGATCGAGCCCGGCACCGGGCGGGTCAAGGCGATGGCCGTCAACCGGGTGTACTCCACCGACCAGTCCGGCAACGGTCGCGTGGCCGACCAGAAGGGTCGCCCCACCAAGGCCGTCGGCAACTACCCCAACACCGTCAACCCGCTGCTGGGCGGCGGTGACCTGCCCGGGTTCCAGGCCGGCTCGACGTTCAAGCTGTTCACCATGCTGGCGGCGCTCGACCGCAACCTGCCGCTCTCGACCTCGATCTACTCGCCGCAGCGGTACCGGTCGCAGTACCCCAGCGCCCCGGGCGGCCCGGCGTCGTGCGGTACCCGCTGGTGCCCGTCGAACGCCACCGCGGCGATGACCGGGCAGCACACCATGTGGTCGGGCTTCGGCAAGTCCGTCAACACGTACTTCGTGCAACTGGAGCAGCAGGTCGGCGCCGACAGGGCGGTGGCCATGGCCGAGCGGCTGGGCCTGCGCTGGCGTACCTCCATCGACTCCACGCAGGCCTCCAAGGACAAGGCGGCCGGCTGGGGCGCGTTCACGCTCGGCGTGGCCGACACCACGCCGCTGGAGATGGCCAACGCGTACGCGACGATCGCCGCCGACGGCTCGTACTGCGAGCCCCTGCCGGTGCTGAGCATCACCGGCCCCGACGGCAAGCCGGTGACCATGCCCGGCGCGAAGGCCGGCGACAAGCGCGTCGAGGTGGCCGCGCCGCGCTGCCGCCAGGCCCTGCGGCCGGAGGTGGCGCGGGCCGCGGTCGACGCGGCCCGGTGCACCACCGGCTACGGCGCGGCGAACAAGAGCGCCTGCGGCGGCTGGTCCACCGCTCCCACCGTGTACCCGCTGGTCAAGCGACCCGTCGCGGGCAAGACCGGCACCACCGACAACAACCAGGCGGCGTGGTTCGTGGGGATCACGCCGTCGCTGGCGGTGGCGAGCTTCATCGCGGACCCGGACAACCCGCTGCACGCGGTGGGCGCGGCCAACCACAACAAGCCGATCCAGTCCGCCGCCGAGACGCTGCGCGACGCCGTGTCCGGCGGTCCCGTCCGTAACTTCACGCCTCCGGCCGAGGCGACCGCGTACGGGCCGAAGGGCTCGCCGACGCGCGGCAAGAGCACCCGCCCCGGCCCCAAGGTCAGCACGAATCCCTGACCGTCAGCGGAGGTCGGCGGCGACCAGGGACCAGACCTCGACGTCGACCCGCGCGCCGTCGACGTGGCCCGCGTTGCGTAGCAGCCCCTCGTACGTGAAGCCGGCCTTCTCCGCCACCCGCCGCGAGGCCAGGTTGCCGGGCGCCACCCGCATCTCCACGCGCTGGAAGCCGTGCTCCAGAATCAGCGCGATCGCAACCGCGTCGACCGCCTCCGCGGCCACCCCGAAGCCCCGGGCCTCGGCCGCTATCGCGTACGACACCTCGGTCGAGCGGGCCGTCCAGTCCGTGCGCCGGGTCCACAGGCAGCCCACGACCCGGTCGTCCTCGCGCCGCACCACGCCGTAGTGGTCGCCGTCGCCGTGATCACGGGCCTGCTCGGCGATCTCGGCGCACCAGGCCCGACCGTCGAGCGGCCCGTCCCCGGTCGGGAACGGCAGCCAGCGCCGGGTCTGCCGGTCGGCGAAGATCTCCGCGACGTGCTCGGCGTCGCCGGCCATGAGCTGACGGACGTACAGCCGGGGCGTCGCGACGGTCAGCGGCGGGAACCGCTTGACCGTCACCTGCCAGTACGGCGCCTTCGCAAAGGTTCTCATCGCCGACCCCCCGGTGCCACGAAATGCTGCGAACCATTGATCGTGATGGCCACTGCGGACGATACCGGGTCCGCGCCGGCCGGGCGCACTGTTGGCGACCCGGTAGCGTTGTGGCGTGTACCGGTTCCTTGCCACCCCCCGCTGGCTGGGGCTGGCCCTGCTGGCGTTGGTCCTCGCCACGGTGATGGTCGGCCTCGGCAACTGGCAGTTGCATCGCTATCACGAGCGCGCCGCGATCAACGCGCGCATCGACGCCGGCAGCAGCGGCCCCGCCGTGCCGATCACCAACGTCCTGTCCCCCCCGGGCGCCGCCGGACGCGCCGGTCCCGCGCCGTCGGCCGCTACCGAGTGGACGCGGGTCCAGCTGACCGGACGGTACGACGTCAGCAAGCAGACCCTGGTCCGCGGGCGCACCGTGGAGGGCGCGGTCGGGTTCGAGGTGCTCACGCCCCTGGTGCTGCCCGACGGCTCGGCGGTGATCGTGGACCGTGGGTGGCTGGCGCCCCCGCCGGGCGGTGCGCTGGCCAAGCCGGAGGTGCCGGCGCCACCGGCCGGCGAGGTCACGGTGGTCGGCCCGATCCGGCGCCCGGAGAGCGGTGCGGACCGGCCGGTGGACGGCACGGTCCGGCGCATCTCCCCGGCGACGCTGCGCCTGCCCTACCCGTCCTACGGCGGGTACGTGATGCTCGACGAGCAGACCCCGAAGGCCGACCCGAGGTTCACCCCGGTGCCGGCCAGCCACGAGAACGCCTGGCAGAACGCCGGGTACGTGGTGCAGTGGTGGGCGTTCGCCGCGCTCACCATCTTCGGGTACGGATACCTGGCACGACGGGAAGCGCGTGGTACCGCCCCGGCGGAGCGCGAGGTTACAGTGCCGGTATGAGCGGCGATCATGACGGCTGGGTGGGCGACGGCGAGCCGACCCGGCGGGCGATCAACCCCGACCCGTATCCCTCCGGGATCTACTCCGCCCTGTCGTACCCCTCGGTCTCCGACTCGGCGCGCACGACGGACGTCGTCGCCCGCATCGGGGACGTCGAGGTGACGGCGGATACCCTGCGCACGCCGGTCGGCGCGGTCCCGCTCGCCGACGCCACCGTGGAGGTGAGCCGTGAGCAGGTGGTCCGTACCCCGACCTGGGCGGTGCTCTGCGCGATCGTCGGCTTCTTCGTGATACCCCTGGTGAACCTGCTGTTCCTGCTGGTCAAGGAGACCGCCGAGGTGGGCCCGACGCTGGTACGGGTGACCGGCGTCGGGGTCGGCCACGAGACGGTGGTCTCCGACCCCGCCGAGATCGAACTGGCCCGGTCGCTCGCCGAGAGCTAGCCGCGCGAGCTCACGGCGCGAGTCAGCCGCCTGCGAGCCGCCCCGCGTGGATGGCCCGGACGTCGCCGATGGTGTCCGCCTCGGCCGCGCTCTTGTCCTCGCGGTACCGCAGGACCCTGGCGAAGCGCAGTGCCACCCCGCCCGGGTAGCGCGGCGAGGTCTGCACCCCGTCGAAGGCGATCTCCACCACGAGCTCCGGGCGTACCTTCACGACCCAGTCGTTCCGCTCGACGGCGAGCGCCTGTAGCCGCTCGGTCTGCCAGCGCAACAGCTCGTCGGTGAGGCCCTTGAAGGTCTTGCCGAGCATGACGAAACCGCCCGTCTCCGGGTCGCGGGCGCCCAGGTGCAGGTTGGACAGCCAGCCGCGACGTCGGCCGTGCCCCCACTCGGCGGCCAGGACGACCAGGTCGAGGGTGTGCCGCGGCTTGACCTTGACCCAGGCCGCGCCCCGGCGGCCCACGTCGTACGGCGCGTCCAAAGACTTGATCACGAGACCCTCCTGGCCCGCGTCGACGGCCGCAGCGAAGGCGCGCTCCGCGTCCGCGACGTCCGCGATCTCGGTACGGGTCACCAGCAGCTCCCCGGGGACCGCCCCGGTGAGCGCGGCCCACCGGTCCCGGGCCGGCGCGTCGAGCAGGTCAGCGCCGTCGAGGTGCAACAGGTCGAAGAAGAACGGCGTGAGCTGGGCCGGCTCGCCGCGCCGGGCGGCCCGGCCGGAGATCTCCTGGAACGGCAGCGGGCGGCCGGCCTCGTCGTGGCCCATCGCCTCGCCGTCGAGGACGAGGGTATGGGCGGGCAGCGCGCGTACCGCCGCCACGACGCCGGGCAGGCGGGCGGTGAGGTCGTCCAGGCTGCGGCTGAACACGGCCACGTCGGAGCCGTCGCGGTGCACCTGGATGCGTACCCCGTCGAGCTTGACGTCGGCGGCGGCCGGCGCGCCGGTGGCGGCGAGCGCCTCGGCCACCGACGGCGCGCTCTGGGCCAGCATGGGCGCGAGGGGCCGCCCGACGGAGAGGTGGAACGTGGCGAGTGCGCCCGGGCCGCCGGTGAGCGCGGCAGCGGCGACCGCCCTGAGGTCGCCGGCCAGCAGCAGGGCCCGGCGGACCTCTCCGATCTCGACGCCGGCGGCCTTCGCGACTGCGTCGGCGAGCAGCCCGGCCTGCGCGCCCTGGCGCAGTTCCCCGGTCAGCAGCCCGACGAGTACCCGCTGCTCGTCCGCGGTGGCCGCGGCGAACAGCGCGGATACGCCGCGCCGCCGCTCGGCCTGCGAGCCGGGCCCGGCGAGTTCGGAGAACCGCTGCAGCGCCGCGTCGACCTGCTCGACGGTGAGGGTGGCGACCGGTGCGGGCGGCGGTAGCTCGCGCAGGCTGGCCCAGCCGACCCCGGTCTGGCGCTGGCGCACCTCCCCCGCAAGGTAGGCCGCGCCGGCCGTGATGGTTTCGTCGGAGCCCCCGGCGGCGAGCCGGCGCAGTGCGTCGGCCAGCAACTCGATCTTCGCCCGGCGGCCCGACGTGTCCGCTACCGCGGTCGAGGTGGCCGCGAGGTCAACAAAGCGCATCCATTCATAGTGCCCTTGATCGGCACGACCTCCCCGAGGTCGTGGTCATGGAGCACCTCCGGGGCCACAACGTCGGGGAGGCTGTGGCGGCCTCGGGTGCTCAGGCGGCCTGCTGGGCGGTCGCCCGGTGGGCACCGTTGTACGGCACGCCCCGCCAGTCGAAGCCCGACTCCAGGAACACGCTCTCCGCCTCCTGCAGAATCGTGTCGGCGTACGCGTTCGCGTGGTGCCCGCAGAATGTCAGCTCGCCGCCGCCTGCCAGGACGAGGCCGAGCTTGGCGGCCGCGCCACACCGGTCACAGCGCTCGGTCGACCCGGACGCCTCGTACGCCGCCGACGACACCATCAGGGTCTGGGCCATCCCGGTCTCCTCGCTCGTAGTTTGACGGCGAAGCAACCCTTCGCCGGATACCTTCTCGACGGTACGGTCGCGTCCAGTTCACGCCGGTTCGCGTTGAGGGGCAGCCCGGTTGCCGACGCTCCCTCCACCGAAGACCGCTCGATCGGTGGACGCGGAGCACCCCGTCCACCGTGGTCTGCTGGATCGCCCTCTCCGGCCTCCGCTACCCAGGTGCAACCGCGAGCGACCGGCACCGAACCGACGGCGACGAACTCTCGAAGACGTCCACTCAGGACGACTTCGAGGAGACGTAACCGTGACGCAGTCCGTCACTCCCCATGAGGGATCCGCACGCTCACGCTTCGGCCGGCTGCTTCCGGTCGCCGCGATCGCCATCGCGGTCGCGGGCCCGCTCGCACTCGGTACCGGCGCGTTCGCGGCCACGAGCACGTTGAGCTACAGCCCGACCGACGACGCGTACATCTCCGGCGCGCGCGTGAACCTCAACACCGGCGCGGCCGACAAGCTGGTCGCAGGCACCCTCAACGGCGACCGCATGGTCACGTACCTGAAGTTCAAGGTCGGTACGCTCGCGGCCGGCTCGACCGTCACCGGCGCCACCGTGACGCTCAGCCGCGACGAGCACAAGCTGCCGGCCACGGTCACCCTGTCCGTGGTGCCCGGTACCGGTTGGACCGAGGCCGCGCTGACCAGGAACAACGCTCCGGCTCTCGGCTCGGTCGTGGCGACCGTCAACCCGAGCGCCTCGGCGGCGACCGTGACGTTCGACGTCAGCAAGGTGATCACGGGCGCCGGCGCGTACGCGTTCGCGATCACCTCGTCGGTCACCAACGACGTCGCCCGGTTCCGCTCCGCCGAGTACGGCGCCACCGGCCCGCAGCTCAAGCTGACGATGCAGAACACGGTCTCGGCTCCGTCGCCGACTCCGACCAAGTCCGTCACGCCGTCGCCGAGCCCGACGGCGAGCAAGCCGGCCACCCCGTCGCCGAGCCCGACGGTGAGCAACCCGGCCACCCCGTCGCCGAGCCCTACCACCGCCAAGCCGGCGGAGTGCACCGTGGACGCCAAGCTCGTACCGAGCTGCGGCGTGCTCTGGGGCGCGGCCGCGGGCGGCTTCTCCACGACCCCGCGCGACCAGGCGCTCAAGGACTGGGAGGCGGTCACCGGCCGGACCGCGTCGATCTACCACACGTACCACACCGGTGATCAACTCTTCCCGACGAAGACCGAGATCGCGATGGCCAGTGACCCGGCCCGGCCGCGGCTGCTGATGCCGAACTGGAAGGTGGCCGACGGGTACACCTGGGCCCAGGTCGCCGCCGGTGCGGCGGACGCCCGGATCGACCTCGAGGCCAGTTACCTGAAGGCGAACTACACGAAGCCGTTCTTCCTGGTCATCCACCACGAGCCGGAGAACGACGTCAACGCGACGGCCGGCTCGGGCATGACCGCCAAGGACTACGCCGCGATGTTCCGCCATGTGGTCGACCGGCTCCGCAGCAACGGCGTGACCAACGCGGTGGCGACCCTGACGTACATGTCGTACGAGAAGTGGAACAACATGCCCTGGTGGTACGACCTGTACCCGGGTGACGCGTGGGTCGACTGGATCACGCTGGACGCGTACGTCAACGCCCAGCCCGGCGGCTTCCACTACGGCGACTTCAACTACCTGGTCAACCGCACCACCAACAAGGCGGCGTTCCCGGGCTACTACTCCTGGGTGACCAGCCAGCACCCGAACAAGCCGTTCATGGTTTCGGAGTGGGGCGTGTTCGACTACGCCGCCGACCCGACCCAGAAGGCGGCGATCTACGCCAAGGTGCTCCAGCAGCTCAAGGCGCTCCCCGCGATCAAGGGCCTGATGTACTTCGACGCGCAGAACGCGCCGGGTGCCCCCGGCGACCTCCGGGTCAACAGCTCGCCGCAGTCGCTGACCGAGTTCAAGAAGATCGCGGCTGACCCGATCTTCAACGTCACGGTCAAGTGAACCGCGACAACTAATCCGCAACCGCGCCGTACCGTCGGCGCTCCGCCAGCGGCGGAACGTTATGGGCACGCCGCCGAGGCGCGGCTCCCCAGATTGGCGTCGCCGGGTAGGAGACCTCGAGTCCCTGCCCGGCGGCGCTTTCCATTTACGGGTCTACCAGTGCAGACACCGGGTTTGTCGCTCCCCGGTCGTGTAGCGGGTGCCGTCGTGGTCGTACCCGCCGATGGTCCTGATGACCGTCAGCCCCGGCGCGGCCCGGGTCGTAGTCGGTCCTCATAGATCTTGGACACTTCGGCACCCATATCGATGTCGAGCTCTCCGAGATCCGGGCGCCGGTGCGCCACGTTCGGCGGCCGGGTCAACCGTTCGGGGTCGTACGGCCACCCGTTCAGTGCCGCATCCCGTGGCGGATTCACGGCGTTACATCCAGCGTCGGGCAGCGCGGCGGACCACAAGGATCCGACAAAAACGTGTAAATTCGGACTATCTTGCAGGTAAGCCGCAACGGGCTGGCGGCCAGTCGGTACCCCAGGGGGAGACATGACAGCGATCCTGATCGCCGATGACGATCCGGACATCCGCGATCTCATCGCCTTCAAGCTCGAACAGGCCGGCTACGACGTGATCGCCGTCGACAACGGCCTCGCCGCCCTCTCGGCAGCCCGCGAGACACCGCCCGACCTGGCCGTACTCGACGTCATGATGCCCGGGATGTCCGGCATCGACGTCTGCCGGGAGCTGCGCGGCAACGCCCCCACCGCCACGCTGCCCATCATCCTGCTGACCGCCCGCGCCCAGGAGGGCGACGTGGAGGTCGGCTTCGGGGCCGGTGCCGACGACTACGTGGTCAAACCGTTCAGCCCGCGCGAACTGGTCAGCCGGGTCGAGGCGGTACTGGCGCGGACGCGGGCCTGACAGTGGCGGGCCTCGCCACCGCCGTCCTGCTCGTCCTCGCCGGCGCCGCCCTCGCCCTCGGAGCGGTGATCGTCCTCGGCCGGGCGGTGCGCCGTACCCGCGAGGCCAGGCAGGCCCGCCTCGCCGCCCCCGGCCGCCGCGTCCTGCTCTCCCTCGCCGCCGGGGACGACGAGCCGGAAAACCAACAGACTCTGGTACGCCTGGAGCCCGCCGCCTGGCGCGCCATCGAGCCCACCGCCGTGGCCCTGCTGGGAAAGGTACGCGGTGAGTCGCACGCCGCCCTCGTCTCCGTGTTCGAACAGCGGGGCATGGGCGAACGGGCGCTCGACGACGTACGCGGCCGGGGCGCGATGCGGCGCGCCCGCGCCGCCGAGGTACTGGGCAACCTGGGGCGGCGCGACGCCGTACCGCTGCTCGTCTCGCTGCTCGGCGATCGGGACCCGGACGTGCGCGCCGTCGCCGCCCGGGCCCTCGGCCGCATCGCCGACCCGGCCGCCGCGGCCGCGCTGCTGGACAGTCTGGCCGGCCGGCGCCCGATACCCCCGCAGGTCGTCGCGGACGCCGTGATGCGGATGGGTGCCGGCACCCTGGAGGCGCTGACCGCCGCCCTCGACCACGACGCCGAACTCGTCCGCGCGACCTCCGTCGAGGTGCTCGGCCTCATCGGCGCGATCACCGCGGCCGCCCGCGTCATCGACACCCTGGATACCGACCCGTCGCCGGAGGTACGCGAACGGGCCGCGGCGGCGCTGGGCCGGCTCGGTACCCGCTCGGCGCTGGCCCCGCTGCTGGCGGCCGTCGCACCGGAGAACCCGCCCGGCCTGCGTGCCCGGGCCGCCCACGCGCTGGGCGACCTCGGTGCGGTGGCCGCCGCGCCCGCGCTCGACGCCCTGCTGGCGGACCCGCAGCACGAGGTCGCGCACGCCACGGCCCACGCGCTGCTGCGCCTCGGCCCGGCCGGGCGCGAGGTCCTGGAGCAGGCCGTCGCCACCGGGCCGGACCCGTCGCCCGGCCGCCACGCCGCCGCCCGTACCGATGGGCTCAGCGTCGCCGCCGAGCGGGCGGCCCGGTACGCCTGGGAGGCGCTCGCCGTGGCCGAAGTGGACGAGCGGCGTCGCGACGGCGCGCCGGCCCGTTCCGAGCAGCCGACGGCGGTCGGCCGATGATCCCGCACCCGTCGATGTCCACAGTGCTCGATTGGGTACGCGAAGTCCTGCACGTGACGGACACCGCCATCCTCGTCTACTTCCTGTTCATCAACACCAGCTACCTGGTCCTCATCGTGCTGGCGACCGTCGAGTTCGTGCACCACCTGCGGCGTGTCCCGCTGTCGGGCTTCGAGGAGACGTACCGGTCACCGCTGACGCAGCCGACCTCGGTCCTGGTGCCGGCCCACAACGAGGAGGCCGGCATCGTCGAGTCGGTACACGCGATGCTGGCCCTCCGGTACCCGGTCTTCGAGGTCGTCATCATCGACGACGGCTCCACCGACGCCACCTTCGACCGGCTCGCCGCCGAGTTCGACCTGGTGGAGGTGCCGCGGGTGGTGCCCGACAGCGTGCCGACCCGGGGCGCCGTCCTGTCCGTACACGTACCTCGGCTGCGGCCCGACCCGCTCGTCGTGGTCCGCAAGGCCGGCGGCGGCAAGACCGACGCGCTCAACGTCGGCATCAACGTGGCGCGGCACCCGCTGGTCTGCATGGTCGACGCGGACTCCATCCTGGACCCGCAGGCACTGCTGTCGGTGGCCAAGCCGTTCGCCGACGACCCGCTGCGGGTGGTGGCCGCCGGCGGCGTCGTCCGCATCGCCAACGGCTGTACGGTCGTCGCCGGCCGCATCGTCGACACCCGGATGCCGCGCACCTGGCTGCCCCGCATCCAGGTTGTCGAGTACCTGCGCGCGTTCCTGCTCGGCCGCACCGGCTGGTCGAGGCTGGGGGGACTGCTCGTCATCTCCGGCGCCTTCGGGATCTTCCGGCGCGACCTGCTCGTCGAGATCGGCGGCCTGGACCACGACACCATCGGCGAGGACGCCGAACTGGTGGTCCGGCTGCACCGGCACCTGCGCCATCTCAAGCGCGACTACCGGATCGTTTTCGTGGCCGAACCCGTCTCGTGGAGCGAAGCCCCCGACAGTCTCGCCGTGCTGGCGCGGCAGCGGCGGCGCTGGCACCGCGGGCTCGCCGAGGTCCTGGCCAAACACCGGGCGGTGATCGGCAACCCCCGATACGGTCGGATCGGTCTGGTTGCGCTCCCCTACTACCTGGTCTTCGAGTTCCTCGCCCCGCTGGTCGAACTGGCCGGGCCGGTCCTCGTACCGCTCGGCCTCGCGGTCGGCGCGGTCGACCTCGGGTTCGCCTGGCGCTTCCTGCTCGTCGCGTACGGGTACGCGATGTTGATCAATCTGATCGCACTGGCGGTCGAGGAGTACAGCTTCCACCGGTACTCGCGCTGGAGGGACCTGGGCGCCGCGGTCGTCGCGTCGGTCGTGGAGAACCTCGGATATCGGCAGTTGACCGCCTTCTGGCGGGTTCAGGGCACCTGGTCGGCACTGACCGGCGCCAAGCATGTATGGGGCGAAATGACTCGCACCGGGTTCGTCGGGAGGCGATCGTAATGAGTCGGGCCGTCACCGTCGCGCGTCAGTTGTATCGCGCATTCGCCATCGTCATCGGAGTCCTCCTGCTCACCGGCTCCGTCGCCTCCGCGGCGGCGTGGCGCCAGTACCGGTCGGTGGACACCCTCGCGGGGCAGGTGCTGCCGGAGCGGCAGGCCAACTCCCGGGTGTACCTCACCCTCATGGAGGCCCAGCGCGGCATCTGCAGCTACCTGCTCTCCGGCGAGCCCGGGTTCGACGACGGGTACCAGGACTCCAAGCGGGAGTACGAGTTCGCGGCGGCGAACCTGCGGCGCGCGACGGCGCCGGAGGACCGGGCCGCCGTCACCGCCCAGCTCGAACGCGCGGACGCCTGGTTCGACGTGGCCGGGCGGCAGCGGGAGGTGGAGCCGGGCAGCGACGAGGACGTGTGCTTCGCCCACCAGGGCGGCCCCGCGTTCGACGCGTTCCTGTCGAGCAACGCCCACCTCGACCGGACCCTCACCCACCGCGGCGACGCGCTGCGCCAGCAGACCCGCGAGGCCCAGGTCGTCGCGGCCGGCACGCTGCTGGGTACGGCCACGTTCGGCATCGTGGCCGCGATGCTCGTCGCGGTCCGTACCGCCCGCCGGATCAGCCGGATGCTCCGCGACGAGCGGCGGCACTCCCACGCCCAGCTTCGGATGCGGGAGGCGGGCCAGCGGGTACGCGACCACGTGTCGGTCGAGGCGGTCCTGGACGCCGCGGCCCGCGTACTCGGCCCGGAGTTCCGCGCCGACCTGGCCATCGTGCGGCTGGCCCCCACCGACGACGACCGGCAGCGCACGGCCTCGTGGGCCGCGGACGAGCGGGGCGGCGCCCGCCCGCTCGCCGGGCAGCCGGTGAACTGGCTCGCCGACCGGCTCGCCCGCGGTGACGTGTGGCGCACCGGCGACGTACGCCGGGAGCCCAACGGGGTGCCCCAGCGCGAGCGCATCGAGCTGCTGGCGGCCGGCGCGGTGAGCGCGCTGACCGTACCGTTCGGTGCCGGCCCGCAGCCCGACGGCGCCATCACGCTCGTCCGGTACGCCGGTGGGCGGCCGTGGGATCCCGCCGAGGTCGAGGCGGCCGGCTGGGTCGCCGCCGACGTGGCCCGCTGGGTGCACCAGAGCCGGCTGTACGAGCGGGAGCAGGAGCTGGACGCGCAGCAGCGGCAGTTGGAGCGGACCAAGGACGACTTCGTGTCGACCGTGTCGCACGAGCTGCGTACGCCGCTGACCAGCATCAGCGGCTTCGTGGAGCTGCTCGCCGACCCGGCCACCGGGCCGCTGAGCGACGACCAGCGGCACATGCTCGAGATCGTGGAGCGCAACACCAACCGGCTGCGCGACATGATCGAGGATCTGCTCACGCTGTCCCACATCGAGAACGGCACCTTCCGCAGCGAGCGGGAGCTCACCGACGTGTCGGTGGTGGTGGCGCGCGCGGTGGCGACAGTGCGGTGCACCACCGACCACACCGTGCACGCCGATTACCCGCTCGAGCCGTTGATGGCCGAGGTGGACCCGGGCCAGATCGAGCGGGTACTGGTCAACCTGCTCTCCAACGCGGTGAAGTTCACGCCGGACGGCGGCGAGGTCGTGGTGTCGGTCCGCGAGGACGGTGAGGAGCTGGTGATGTCGGTGTCGGACACCGGCATGGGCATCCCCCGGCAGGAGCAGCGGGAACTGTTCACCCGGTTCTTCCGGGCCTCCAACGCGCGGACCGCCTCGATTCCGGGTACCGGCCTGGGGCTGACGATCGTCCGCAACATCGTGGCCAACCACGACGGTGAGGTGACGGTACGGTCCGAGCCGGGCGAGGGTACGACCGTGACGGTGCGGCTGCCCCGGGAGCGCGCCCTGGTCTCGTAACCCCCTCTTTCATGATCGCGGAAACTTCTCCGTCTCCCTGGACGGAGAA
Source organism: Planosporangium mesophilum (assembly GCF_016863255.1). Taxonomy (GTDB): domain Bacteria; phylum Actinomycetota; class Actinomycetes; order Mycobacteriales; family Micromonosporaceae; genus Planosporangium; species Planosporangium mesophilum. The sequence goes on along the minus strand of NZ_BOON01000039.1, from coordinate 24,780 downwards.
GTTTCCGCGATCATTGTTTGGTGGGCGCTTCTGGGGAGCGCGTCACCTCCTGCCGGGCTTGGCCTTCTCGGCGGGGTTCGGCTGGGGCTTCTCGGCCACCTTGGCCTTCTCCTCGTCCTTCGCCTTGTCCTCGTCCATCGCCCGGGAGTCGGCAGGCTCCGAGTCCTCGTCGACGGCCTCGTCGGTCGCGTCCTCATCGGTCGCGGCTTCGTCGGTCGCGTCCTCGTCGGCCGTAGCCTCATCCGACGCGTCCTCATCGGTCATAGCCTCGTCGGTCACGTCCTCATCGGACAAAGCCTCATCGGCCGTAGCCTCGTCCGACGCCTCCTCCTCGGTCATGGCGTCGTCGGCAGCGTCCTCATCGGCCGTGGCCTCATCTGCCATGGCCTCGTCGGTCGCCTCGTCGTTCTGGGTCGTGTCGTCGTCGGCGGCGACGGTGGTGGTGAGTGCGGGGTGCGGCGCGCCGGCCGTGGCGGCAGCAGCAGGCGGGGACGGCGCGAACAGGACACCGGCGGCCGCGATCGCGACGAGTCGCAGGGTGTGCATTGCTCTCGGCTGGCGGCGGTTGGGATTCAGCGTCAAGGCGGATCTCCTTGTCGAGGACGCGGGCGCGGCTGACCGCGACGCGGCAACCGCGCCAGGGGTGGTGTGGCCGACCGCGACCGCACTGCCCGCCCCGGCGCCGCTAAACCCGACGCTTCGCCGATTTCACCTCTGCAGTCCACTCTCGACAGAGGACTAGACGACCAGCGCGAGATCCCCGCTCACCCGCTCGACGTGGCGCCACCGGCCGACGTCGCTCGCCTGGCGGGCGTCGCTCGCGGCCACCAGCCGCGCCCCGTTGGCGTGGAAGAGGCCGGCGACCCGCGTCGACGGGGCCACGTGACGCTCGCTGACCTCGACCTGGGTGTTGGTGAGGCGGCACATGGCGGCGAGCTCGGCGACGGCCGCGTCGTCGATGTCGGGGTCGGCGAAGCCGGCCCGGCTCAGGAACGCCAGCGGGCGGGCGAGCCGCGTCGGGGCGTACCGGTTGACCCGCTCGATGGCCCGGGCGGTCACGGTGAACAGCATCTCGACCACGTTGGCGGCGGTCAGGACGCCGGTGTCGATCAGGGCGCGTACGGTCTCCGGCCCGGCGAGCCCGGACGGCATGGGCAGGGCGCCCACGGCCACCGACACCACGTCGAGCCCGCTGAGGTCGGACGGGAAGGCGAGCCAGCCGTCGGTACCGATCGCCTCGACCTCGATGCCGGCGCGCAGCACGACGTCGGTGCGCTGCTGTGCGCGCTGGATCGAGGCCAGGTACGACGGCAGCCACCTGGTCGCCGGGCCGGCCTCGTCGCAGAGGACCAGCTCGGTCAGGCCCGCCCGCTCGGCGGCGGCCACGACGAGGCTGACGCTGTCGCGCCCCGCGGAGAACGCGGTGTGTACGTGGCTGTCCACGGTGAGGTCGAGCATGGCCGCTGCCTTCGGGTCGGGTGCCGGCGGGGGCTTTGTGAGCCCCGCTGGCCTGCGTGGGTCTGGTGACACCCGGTGCGTGGACTCGAGAGCCCACGCGCCGTCCCATCATCGTGCGACCCGCTCGACGCGGCACCGGTGCGGCTCGGTTGTCATGCCGTTGCGGAGCCGGCGAACCGAACCGGGATGAGCTACTCCGGCGTCCGGTCCATGGCGGGCCGCCGGTAGCGGTACCCGAAACCGCGCACCGACTCGATCGGCGAGGCGTCGGGGTCGGTCCAGCCCAGCTTGCGGCGCAGCCGCAGGACGGCGAACTTGACCCGCTCCGGGCCGATACCGGTCGGGTCGTCCCAGGCCTGTGCCAGCAGCTGGTTCGGCGACAGGACCGCGCCGGCGTGCCGTACGAGCACGTTGAGCAGGCGGAACTCGGTCGGCGTCAGCCGTACCTCCTCGCCGTCGACGTAGGTGCGCCGGGCGGCCGGGTCGATTCGCATCACCCCGTCGTCGTACACCTCGTCGGCCCACTGCGACGCGCCGGCACTGCGGCGCAGCAGCGCCTCCACCCGCGCCACCAGCTCCGCGTTGGTGAACGGCTTGGTGAGGTAGTCGTCGGCGCCGCCACGCAGGCCACGCACCTTGTCCGACTCCTGGCCGTGCGCGGTCAGCAGCAGGACGGGCACGTCGCTGACGTCACGCAGCCGCTCCAGAACCTGCCAGCCGTCCATCCCGGGCAGTCCGATGTCCAGGATGACGAGTTCGGGGCGGTCGGTGTACGCGTCGCGCAGACCTGCCCGCCCGTCCTTGGCGTGGGCGACCTGGTGCCCTGCCCGGGTCAGCAGCAGGCGTAGCGCCAGCGCGATGTCCGGATCGTCCTCAACCACCAACAGTCGGCTCACCCTCAAAACCTCCATTCTCGACACGAGGGCGCGGCGGCAGAGACACTGTCACGGTCGTACCGACGCCTTCCGTACTGGCGACGTCGATGACGCCGCCATGCAGTTCCACGATGGCCCGGCTGATCACCAGGCCGAGCCCCGCACCAGAGGTGCCCGCCCACGCCGCCGCCCCGACGTTCGAGGCGCGGAAGAACGGGCTGAACAGTCTCGACTGCTCCGCCGCGGGAATCCCGATGCCGGTGTCGCCGACCACCAGCCGCCACCCGTTCTCGGTGGGGCGGGCCGAGACACTGATCCGCCCGCCGGGCCGGGTGAACGCGAGCGCGTTGGCAAGCAGGTTGCCGATCACCTGCTGTACCCGGGCCTCGTCGCACACCAGCTCCGGCCCGTCGACGGTGTCGAGGCAGAGTTCGATCTCGGCGGCCTCGGCCGCCAGCCGGCGCTCGGTCACCACCTCGTCCAGCAGCGCCGGCACCCGCACCGCCCCCATCTTCAGCGGCAGGGTGCCCGCTTCCAGCCGCGACAGCGTCAACAGCTCCTCGATGAGCCGCAGCAGCCGGTTGGCGTTGCGGTCGATCACGTCGAGGTAGGTCCGCTGCTCCTCGCTGAGGTTGCCGCTGCCGGCGTCGCCGAGCAGGTGCGCGAACGCGACCACCGCCGACAGCGGCCCGCGCAGTTCGTGCGCCACGGTCGGGACGAAGGAGGACTCCCGCGCGGCACCGGGGTCCGCCGCCTCCGTGGGCCGGCTCGCCCGCAGTCGCGCCAGCTCCTCGCGCAGGACCCGTTCGGTCGCCCGCTGGGCGGTGACGTCGACGCCGAAGTACGCGACGGCGCCGACCTGCGGATCGTCCAGCAGGCCCCGCGCCACCACCTCGAACGTGCGCCACTTCCCGCTCGCCGTGCGTACCCGTAGGTCGAACGGGTCGTCCGTGCCGCGACCGGCGCACGCGTCCACGAGCGACGCGATGGCGACGGCATGGTCGTCCGGGTGGATCAGGTCCAGCAGCGAGACGGCCGGCGGGGACTGCCGGTCGTACCCGAGCAGCAGGGTGAACTCGTCCGACAGCGCGACCCAGCCGGCCGGCGGGTCGACCAGGACCACGACGGACCGGTCGGACGCGATCAGCGAGCGCCCGAGCGGGTCGACCGGCATCGCCCGGTCGGCCGGGAGCGCGTGACAGGGACGGGTCAGGCAGCGCCCGGCGGCCGCGGCGATCTCCTCGGCCGCCGGCAGTACCCGGTTGTACGCGAGCGCGTCGGTGGCGCGTATCCGCAGCGCGAGCCGCCAGCGCGCCGGCCCGACCGGGATCCCGGCCGACGGTCCCGACCCGGCGGCGGTCTCCAGGGCCACCTCGCGTACCCCTGGGATCGCACGCAACTCGGTGAGCAGGCGCTGAACCTCGGCCAGGCTGGTCGCCCGCTCCGCACGGGCGACCAGGGCGCGGGCAGCGGGCGGGGTCAGCTCTGCTGCCACGCGATCGCCCGTATAGCCACGCACGGTCCTCCTCACCGGTCGGCAGGTACGCATTGGACGTACCAGGCCGAGAGTCCCTACTGAAAGTATTGCTCTAGTCTACGCATTGTGAGTCGTTATGCGCTAAAGTTTGACTTTAGTACTAGATGTCATGATTTTGTCGGAGGCTGAGCTTGGTTGCGCGCGCGTCGGGGGAAGGCGACTCCCCCGTGACGAACGCGGCCACGGCACGGCCAGCTCCAGACACCGCGCAACCGCCCGCCGGAGATACCGCCCGGCGGCCTCGGACCGCCTGCGTCGTCATGGACATCGACGGCGTCGTCGTCGACTTCAACGACGCGGCGCGACAACTCCTCGGGCATCACCCCGAAGAGGTACTGGGCCGGCCGATGAGCGAGGTCCTCATCCCGGCCCGGCTGCGCGCCGCGCACGAGGCCGGCCTGCGTCGCTACCGGGAGACCGGCCAGGCTCCGTTGCTGGCCAACCGGTTCGAGGTTCCCGCGCGGTGCCATGACGGTACCGAGATCCCGGTCGAACTGTTCATCAACCGGACCGTGCACGAGGGACGCCCCGCCTTCGCCGGGCGCCTCCGGCCACTGCGCCGGCCCGCGTCCGTACCGGCGGAGCTGCACCTGCGCGCGGACTTCTACCGCGCGCTCGTCGAGCAGTCCCCGATCATCGTCGCCGTGCTCGACGACGACGGGGTACCGACCTGGCACTCCTCGGACGCCGGCGGCGTGTTCTCCGGCGACGGCCGGACCCTGTCCGACCAGCTCGTCGACATCGTCCACCCGGCCGACCTCCAGAAGGCCCGGGCGGCGTTGGGGCGCGCGGTCCACGAGGGCCTGGACGACGCGGTCGAGCTGCGGGTCAACGCCGACGGCTCCTGGCGGGCCGTCTCCCTGCTGGCCCGTAACCTGCTGGCACACCCCGCCGTGCACGGGACCGCGCTGTACGTCACCGACATCACCCGCGCCCGGGCCGCGGAGCGGCAGGCGCAGGTCGAGGCCGCCCGGCTGATGACGCTCATCGAGTCGCTCAACGTCGCGATCCTGCTCCAGGACGAGCAGAGGCGTGTCGTGCTCGCCAACGCCGCCTTCGTCGAGATGTTCTCGCTCGGTGTCACCCCCGAGCGGCTACGCGGCACCGGCGGCGGGGCCAGCAGTTCGCCGCTGGCCGCCCTGTACGCCGACGCCGAGGACGTGGAGCGGCGTACCGAGGCCGCGATCCGCCGCGGGCGGGCGCTGCGCGGTGAGGAGATCCCGCTGATCGACGGGCGGGTCCTCGAGCGCGACTACGTACCGATCATGTTGGACGGCTCGACGCTCGGGTTCCTGTGGGTCTTCCGGGACATCACCGCTCAGGCCGAGATACGCCGCGGACTGGAGGAGCGGGCCAGGATCCTGTCCGACCTGGCGACGCTGAAGACCGAGTTCGTCGGGGTCGTCTCGCACGAGCTGCGTACGCCGCTGACCTCGATCAACACGTTCGCCACCCTCCTGGAGGAGGACGCGGAGACGCTGTCGGCCGACGAGCGGACGGCCGCCATGACGGCGATCCGGCGCAACACCGATCGGATGCTCGGCCTCGTCGCCGACCTCATCCTGCTGGCCAAGCTGGAGTCCGGGGAGCTGGTCCTCGAGGAGTCCACGGTGGGGGTACCCGCCCTCGTCCGCGCCGCCGCCGGGGCCAGCGAGAGCCGGCACGTGGACCTGCGGCTCGACCTGCACGACGGGCCCGAGCTGACCGGCGACGGTGGGCTGCTGGCCCAGCTCCTGGACACGGCGATCGGGGTCCTGGTCGTCGGCAGCTCACCCGGCGCCGAGGTCGTCGTCTCCGCCGGGCCGGTCGTCCATGCCGAGACGACCGGCTGCGTCGAGCCTGCCGGCTCCGCTGAGCCGAAGGCCGACGGGTGGCGGGTGACCGTGAGGACGTCGGCCGCCGACACCGCCACCGCCGAGCGGCTGCTCTCCACCCGACTGCCGCACCCGGACGCCGTCAACGAACGCCGCACCGGCGCGCTGGCCGTGATGCTCGCCCGGGCGATCGCCAGCCGGCACGGTGGCGGCCTGGCGATCGCGGTACGGGAACCCGGCGTGGAGCTGACGGTCGATCTGCCGATCCGACCGTAACCGCGCACCACATCCCGGGGCCCCTGTCCCCCGACGCGCCGACAGGGATTACACCGCAACCTCCCCGCATCCCCGCGGCACCCGGCTGGCCTCCGTCGCCGCCGAGCCTCGAAAGGACGCGTGGTCAACCGACCGCGCGCCGTTCTCGGGGAGGAAGTCATGGCTCGACCACTCACACGGGTCCTGTGCGCGGTGGTCATCGCCGCGGGCGCCGCGGCAGCGGCGGCGGTCGGCGGCAACGCCACCGCAGCGGCCGCCACCACGACCATCGGTACGGTCTTCAGCGGCGGTGTTCCGCTGAACGTCCGCGTCGCCCCGAGCACGTCGGCGCGCGTGGCCACCCAACTGCGTACCGGAAACAGGGTCATCCTCACCTGCCAGACCACCGGCCCGTGGATCAACGGTGACGTCCGCTCGACGAACGTGTGGGACCGTACCGGCAACGGCAACTACGTCTCCAACGCGTACATCCGGCGGCCCTGGCTCCCTTCCTGTCCTGCCGCGACGGTCCCGCAGCCCAACCCGAGCAACAGCGGTTGGGTGATCCCGGTGCCCGGCAGTCCCGTCCAGCTGTTCCGTCCGGTGTCCAATCCCACCCACGACGGCGTGGACATCATGCAGCCCCGCAACACCCCGATCGTCGCGGCGAGCGCGGGCCGGGTCGTCACGGTGGAGTGCAACACGTCGGGGTCGACCTGTGACGTCGACGGCAGCCCGAGCGTGCGCGGTTGCGGCTGGTACATGGAGATCCAGCACGCGAACCAGGTGATCACCCGGTACTGCCACCTGGTCCGCAAGCCGCTCGTCAGCGAGGGCCAGCAGGTCGCGATGGGACAGACCATCGGGTACGTGGGTACGTCCGGTAACTCGAGCGGTCCCCACCTGCACTTCGAGGTGCATGTCGGCCCCGGCTACGCCACCCGCGCCAACGCCGTCGACCCCGTCGGATTCATGCAGAAGGCGGGTGCGCCGCTGGGCGTCCTGGCCGCCACGCGCCGCTAGGGATCCCGCTCGTCAAGCTCGGCGGAGCGGCACCTCAGCGCTCGGCGGCGAGCCGCACTCCGAGCCCGATGAAGATGCCGCCGGTCGCGACGTCGACCCGACGACGTACGGCCCGGCGGCGGCGCAGCCATCCGCCGATCCGTCCCGCGAGCACGCCGACCGTACCGTCGACGAGGAACTCCAAAGCGATCATGATGGTGCCGAGGATCGCGAACTGTACCCAGACCCGGCCCAGCTGCGGGTTGATGAACTGGGGCAGGAAGGCGATCGTGAAGGTGACCATCTTCGGGTTCAGCAGGTTGGTCAGCAATCCGTTGAGGTACGCCCGGCGGCAGGAAACCCCACCGCCTGCCGCCGGCACCTCGTCCGGATCGGCCTTGCGGTGACGGATCATCTGGACGCCCAGGTAGATCAGGTAGGCGGCGCCGACGACCCGTACCACCGTGAAGGCGATCGGCACCGCCGCGAAGAGGGCGACCAGTCCCGCCGCCGCCACGGCGATGTGGACCGCCTCGCTCGTCGCCACCCCGGCCGTGGCGAGCAGACCCGCGCGCGGACCGCCCCGCATCCCGCACCCCAGGACGAACAGCATGTCCGGCCCGGGAGTGACCATGGCGATGATCGTGGTGACGGTGAAGACCGCGAGCAGATGGTGGTCGATCGGCATCAGGTGAGGGTGCCACAGGTCACCGGGCCCGGCGGGCCGCGTCCCGTTCGCTGTCCGGGGCCGGCCGCGCCCACCGGTTCATCCCGCCCGGAATGTCCGCTACCGGATCGCACCCTTTCGGCTCCGGTCCCCACCGGACTGCACTGCCAACCTGGCTGAGCCCTCGTGTATCGCGGGCACGAGAGGACCCGTCATGGAGGACCGATGAGCAGCATCAGGCTGGTAGCCGTCGACGAACACGTGCTGTTACGCCTTGGCCTCGCCAGCGTCCTGGCCGGCTCGTCGGACATCGCGCTGGTAGGCGAGGCGGCGAGCGCCGCCGAGGCCGAGCGCGTGGTCGAGGAGACCAATCCGCACGTCGTCACGCTCGAACTCGTCCTGCCCGGCGGCGACGGCATCACGACCGCCAGCAAGCTCCGGGCGAAACGCCCGGACCTGGGCATCGTGCTGCTCACCGCGTCCAACGACGACGCGCTGCTGTACCGCGCGCTGGACGCCGGCCTGTCGGCGTACGTGACGAAGTCGTCGCCGGTGTCGGCGGTGCTGACCGCGCTCCGGCACGCCGCGGCGGCCCCCACCTCGTTCACCGCGCCCGGGCTGCAGACCGCGCTCACCCGGCGGCAGGCGCAGAGCAGCCTGCTCAGCCCGCGCGAGCGCCAGGTGCTCCTGCTCATGCGCGACGGCACCAGCCTGCCCGCGATCGCCCTCCAGTTGCAGGTCTCCGAGGCGACGGTCAAGACGTACGTGTCGCGGCTGTACAGCAAGCTGCGCGTCAACAACCGGGCCCAGGCGCTGATGGTCGCGGTCAACCAGGGCCTGCTGCCGACGTCCGACGCGGCGTAGGCGCGCACCGGTCCCATGTACCAGACGTTCCGTCCCCTCCTCGACGCCCTGGCCCGCCGGGGCGCCGATCCGCGCGCGCTCGAGCGGGCGGCCGAGGAGGCGACCCGTACCGGGCGGTCCATCCGCGCCGTTCTCATCAACGACCACATCGTCACCGAGACGCAGCTCACCGAGGCGTCCGCGGACGCGGACGGGATCAAGTTCGTCGACCTGGTCGGTTACCCGATCGAGTCGGCCGCGATGGCGAAGATCCCGCTGGCGCTCGTCCTGCGGCACCGGGTCCTCGGTCTGTCCATGAACGACCACGAGATCGTCGTGGGCATCACCGACCCCGGCGACGTCGTGGCCCTCGACGACGTGCGCGCGGCGACCGGGCTGACGGTACGGCCGGTCGTGGTGGCCCGTACCGAGCTGCGCAAAATCATCGACCGGCTGCGCCGCGAGGAGAACGACCTCGCCGACATCGCCGACAGCCTGCGCACCGAGCAGGCGCCGGCCGCGGCCGCGCTGACCTCGGCCAACGACGACGCGCCGATCGTGCGGTACGTGAACTCGATGATCGAGCAGGCGATCGTCAGCCGCGCGTCCGACCTGCACCTCGAACCGACCGAGCACGACATGCGGGTGCGCTGCCGCATCGACGGCGTCCTGCACGAGGTGGACACCGTGCCCAGGCACGTACAGTCGGCGCTGGTCTCCCGGATCAAGATCATGTCGAACATCGACATCACCGAGCGCCGGGTACCGCAGAACGGCCGGATGACGGTCGAGGTCAACCACCGCTCGGTCGACCTGCGTACCGCGACGCTGCCGACGGTATGGGGCGAGAAGGTCGTCCTGCGGGTCCTGGACACCAGCGGGATCAACCTCGCGCTGGACTCCCTGGGATTCACGGACGCCAACCACCAGCGGTACGCGGCGTCGTTCACCAAGCCGCACGGCATGCTCCTGGTCACCGGGCCGACCGGCTCCGGCAAGTCCACCACGCTCTACGCGACCCTGGCGGAGATCAGCAAGCCGACGGTCAACATCATCACCGTCGAGGACCCGGTCGAGTACCGGCTGGCCGGCGTGAACCAGGTGCAGGTCGACCACAAGGCCGGCCTGACGTTCGCCGCGGTGCTCCCGGCGATCCTGCGCTCCGACCCGGACGTGGTACTGATCGGCGAGATCCGCGACCGCGTCACCGCCCAGTTGGCCGTCGAGGCGGCGCTCACCGGTCACCTCGTCCTCTCCACGCTGCACACCAACGACGCGCCCAGCGCGGTGACCCGACTGGTCGAGATGGGCATCGAACCGTTCCTGGTCGGCTCGTCCATCGACTGCGTCCTGGCGCAGCGGCTCGCGCGACGGCTGTGCGACTGGTGCAAGCGGGAGTACTCCCCCACCGAAGCGGAACTCGCGGCCGCGCGATGGCCCGTCGACCTGCTGCCGGCGCCGGCCGCGCTCTGGAAGCCCGCCGGGTGCCGCTCGTGTGCGGGTACGGGTTACCGGGGGCGGATCGCGCTGCACGAGGTCATGGCCATGACCGAGGAGATCGAGGAGCTGACCATCCGGCGCGCGTCAGCGCACGACCTCCAGCGGGTGGCGATGGCCCAGGGCATGCGCGAGCTGCGGGTGGACGGCCTGGCCAAGGCGGCCGACGGTCAGACCTCCCTGGCGGAGGTCCTGCGCGTCGCGGTCTGAGCGCCCTGCCGCCCGTCGAGCTGCATTTCGTGCAGTTTCCCGCGAACCCTTCCTAAACCAGAGCCACACCCTGCCGAACTCTTGACAGACCTGTAGCGGACACCCGAACGGCGAAGGAGGCTCTCGGTGGAGACAGCGCAGTCGCCCGACCATACGGCCCCGCCGGTCGACCTTGCCCGGGCCCGGGACTCGCTGGACGCCATGCTCGTGGCCCTGGTCCAGGCGCAAGGCTCCGACCTGCACCTGACCGTGGGCGCGCCGCCGACGATCCGGCTCAACGGCCGCCTGTACGCCCTACCGGGCTACGACCGAATGAGCCCGGTCGACACCTGGGCGCTGGCCCGGGCCGCCGTGGGCGACGAGCACTGGCGCCAGTTCGAGCGCGACCACGAGCTGGACGTGGCGTACAGCATCGAACGGGTGTCGCGGTTCCGCGCGAACCTGTACCTCCAGCGCGGCTCGCACGGCGCGGTCTTCCGCGCCATCCCGCACGAGATCAAGGCCCTCGACGAGCTGGGCGTACCGGAGTCGGTGGCCAGGTTCGCCGGCCTGCCGCGCGGCCTGGTACTGGTGACCGGCCCCACCGGCTCGGGCAAGACCACCACCCTGGCGTCCCTGCTCGACCTGGCCAACCGCAGCCGGTCGGCGCACATCGTCACCATCGAGGACCCGATCGAGTTCCTGCACTCGCACCGCGGCTGCATCGTCAACCAGCGCGAGGTCGGGGCGGACACGATGACGTTCGGGGCGGCGCTCAAGCACGCGCTCCGTCAGGACCCGGACATCATCCTGGTCGGCGAGCTGCGCGACCTGGAGACGACCGCCACCGCGATCGCGGCGGCCGAGACCGGCCACCTCGTACTCGCGACCATGCACACGCAGAGCGCGGCGCAGACGATCGACCGGATCATCGACATCTTCCCGCCGCACCAGCAGCCGCAGATCCGATCGCAGCTGTCCACGGCGTTGCAGGGCGTGGTGACGCAGGCGCTCTGCCCGCGGGCCGACGGCATGGGCCGGGCGATCGTCACCGAGATCATGTTCGTCACCCCGGCGATCCGCAGTCTCATCCGCGAGGGCAAGACCCACCAGATCCCGTCGTTCATGCAGTCGGGCGCCAACGAGGGGATGCTCTCGTTCGACCAGCACCTGGCCGAGCGGGTCCGCCAGCAGATCGTCTCGTACGAGCACGCGCTCGAACTGTGCCACTCGGTGGACGAGTTCAAGCGCCTCGCCAGGCGGATGTGATCGCGATGCCGAGCACCCAGACCTTCGACTACGAGAGCGTCGACCTCACCGGGAAGCGCAGCAGGGGCAAGGTGGAGGCCGCCAGCGAGGCGGCCGCCGTCCAGCTCCTGCGCCAGCAGGGCCTGGTACCGGTGTCGGTCTCGTCGGCGGGATCGCTGCTGCACCGGGAGCTGTCGATCCCCGGCCTGAGCGGCCGTACCACGCTCAAGGACCTCGCCGTCTTCGCCCGCCAGTTCGCCACCATGACGGCGTCCGGGATGTCGCTGCTGCGCGCGCTCGCGGTCCTGGAGGACCAGGCGGCGAAGGCGTCGCTGAAGAAGGCGGTCGGCGAGGTCCGCGCGGACATCGAGAGCGGCGTCTCGCTGTCCGCGGCCATGGCCCGCCACGACACCGTCTTCCCCACGCTGATGGTGGCGATGATCCGCGCCGGCGAGACCGGCGGCTTCCTCGACAGCGCCCTCGAGCGCCTCGCCGTCACGTTCGAGAAGGACGCCACGCTCCGCGGCAAGATCAAGAGCGCGCTCACGTACCCGGTGATCGTCCTCGCGTTCACCGCGCTGATGATCACCGGTGTCCTGGTCTTCATCGTCCCGATCTTCGAGGGGATGTTCAGCAAGCTGGGAGGCGAACTTCCCCTCCCGACCCGCATCCTGGTCACCGCCAGCCACAGCCTCGTCTGGTCCGGGCCGCTCCTGCTGGCCGTCGCCGTGGTCGGCGTCGTCGCGCTGCGGCGGGCGCTGCGGACCCGCCCCACGGTGCGGCTGGCCTTCGACCGGCTGAAGCTGCGGATGCCGGTGTTCGGCCCGCTCTTCACCAAGATCGCGGTCAGCCGGTTCGCCCGCAACCTCGGCACGCTGCTCGGCGTCGGGGTACCGATGATGCAGGCCCTCGACGTCGTCGGCGCGACGACCGGCAACGCCGTCATCACCGCGGCCATGGCCGACCTGCAGTCCTCGGTACGCGACGGCCAGCCGATGTCCGCGTCGCTGGGCCGGCACCCCGTCTTCCCGCGGATGGTCACCCAGATGATCGAGGTCGGCGAGGAGAGCGGCCAGCTCAGCCAGATGCTCGACAAGGTCGCCGACTTCTACGACCGCGAGGTCGACAGCGCCGCCGAGTCCCTGACCGCGTCCATCGAACCGATCATGGTCGTCGTCATGGGGACCGTCGTCGGCTCGATGGTCGTCTGCCTGTACCTGCCGATGTTCACGATCTACCAGAACATCCAGGGGGCGCAGTGAAAGCGCCGTCCACAGTGACCGGTGCGTCCACCGGGTCACGCGTCGGGCCGCCGGCCCGGCTCCCGTTCCATCCCTTTCGGAGTCATAGGAGGCTCACCATGCAGGAAACGCTCCGCCGGATGCGGGAGAAGCGTGCGACCGACGACCGCGGCTTCACCCTCATCGAACTGCTCGTGGTCGTCGTCATCATCGGCGTGCTGGTCGCCATCGCGATCCCGCTGTACCTGAACTACACCAAGGGCGCGGCGAACAAGACCGCCCAGTCCGACGTGCGCGGCGCCGTCTCGGCCATCGAGCAGTACTACACCGAGAACGGCAACAAGTACCCGGTCGACAGCGCCGTGACCGGTGGGACCAACGACGCACCCCTCAGCCTCGGCACCACCGACCAGAAGGCGCCCGTGTCCTCGGGCAACACGCTCAAGTACAAGAACAACGGCTCCAGCTACGTCCTCTGCGGTACCTCGAGCGGCGGCAAGGTCTACATCTACAACAGCCTTCAGGGTGGCTCCGTGAAGGAGTTCGCCGGCGACATCACCGCCTGCCTGGCAAGCGGCAGCGGTAGCTGATCGAGTCGGTGTGGCGGCGCGTCACGGGGCGTGCCGCCACACCGTCCACTCCGGACCTGAAGGAGAAGCCCATGACGACAGCCCTGCTCGCGATCGCGGGCGTGCTGGGCCTCGCCGTGGGCTCTTTCCTCAACGTGGTGATCCACCGGGTGCCGCGGGCCGAGTCGCTGCTGCGGCCCGGCTCGCACTGCCCGCACTGCCAGACAGCCATCAGAGCCCGGCACAACGTACCGGTCCTGAGCTGGCTGGCCCTGCGCGGCCGGTGCGCCGCCTGCCGGCAGCGCATCGCCGCCCGGTACCCGCTGGTCGAGCTCTGCACCGCGGCGCTGTTCGTCGCGGTGACCGCGCGGTTCGGGCCGAGCCTGGTCCTGCCCGCGTACCTGTACCTGGCGGCGGTCGCGGTCGCCCTGGCGATGATCGACCTCGACGTGCGGCGCCTGCCGGACGCGATCGTGCTGCCGTCGTACCTCGTCGGCGCGCTGCTGCTGGTACCCACGGTGGTGGCGAACCAGGACTGGTCCGCGGCCGTCCGTGGCCTGATCGGCATGGCCGCCCTGTGGGCGTTCTACTTCGCGATCGCGTTCCTGTACCCGGGCGGGATGGGCTTCGGTGACGTGAAGCTGGCCGGCCTGCTCGGCCTCTACCTCGGCTGGCTCGGCTGGAGCTCGGTACTGGTCGGCGCGTTCGCCGGCTTCCTGCTCGGCGGACTGGCCGGCGCGGCGCTCCTGGTCACCCGCCGGGCGGGCGCCAAGACCGCCATGCCGTTCGGCCCGGCCATGCTCGCCGGCGCCCTGCTCGCCGTCTTCGCCGCCGGTCCCGTCGGGCACTGGTACGGCTCCCTGCTCGTCCCGACCGTCTGACACCCAACCAAGGAGCATCCATGGCCGCCACAGCCCCGATAGGACTCGACATCGGATCGATGTCGATCCGTGCCGTCGAGACCGGTCGCGGCAAGGACGGTCCGGTCGTCACGAAGTTCGGCCAGACCCCGCTGCCGCAGGGCGCGGTGCGGGGCGGCATCGTGCAGGACGACAAGGCCGTCACGCTCGCGCTCAAGCAACTGTGGTCCAGCACCAAGTTCCGCAGCCGCAAGGTCGTCCTCGGCGTGACCAACCCTCAGGTCGTGGTCCGCGAACTGTCGGTGGCGAACCTGCCCGAACGGGAACTGCGCGCCTCGCTGCCGTTCCAGGTCCGCGACTCGCTGCCGCTGCCGGTTGAGCGCTCGCTGCTCGACTTCCACCCACTGGAGGAGCCGGGCCGCAGCGAGACCGTGCGTGGACTGCTGATAGCCGCACCCAAGGACGCCGTGGTGACGGTGGTGTCCGCGATCGAGCGGGCCGGCCTGCACGTCGTCTCGGTGGACCTCGCCTCGTTCGCGCTGCTGCGGGCGGTGTCGCGGACCGACGGCCAGGTCGAGGCGATCGTCGACATCGGCGCCCAGGCGACCAGCGTGGTGATCCACGCCGACGGCGAGCCGCTGATCGTCCGTACGATCCCCCGCGGCGGCGCCGAGATCACCGAGCACGTCGCCGGACGGCTCGGGGTGGCCGTACCCGAAGCGGAGTCGATCAAGTGCCACGTCGGCCTGCGCAGTGACGTCGACCCCGGTACGGCGGAGGTCATCCGGGAAGCCGTCTGGCCGATCGTCAACGAGATCCGCAGCTCGTTCGCGTACCTGAGCACCGGCGACCGGCAAGCGCGGGTCACCCGGCTGGCCCTGTCCGGCGGTGGCTGCCTGCTGCCCGGGCTGTCCGAGACCCTCGCCACCCAACTCGGCGTCGACGTCGTACCCGCGGACCCGACGATCCGGCTCGGCGGCTGGCGCCGGTCCCGCAAGGACGCCGTCGAACCGTCCCGTTCCTCGGCCGCCGTCTCGATCGGCCTCGCGTTGGGAGCAGCCTGATGGCCACGACCGTGCTGCCCCCCGAGCCACCGGCGGCCGGCGAACGCGCGCCCCGGATGCTGACCATCGCGGCCGACCTGCTGCCGCCGGAGATCGTCGAGGCCCGCCGCGGCCGGGTGGTCCGGCGGATCGTGATCTCCGCCGTCGCCCTGTTCACCGTCCTGTTGGGAGGGTGGTTCGGGGTGGCGACCTACCAGACCTCGCTGGCCCGCGGCGAGCTGGGCGGCGCCCAGGGCGACGTCGACCGGCTGACCCGCCAGCAGCGGCCCTTCGGCGAGCTGATCAAAGCGCAGAACGAGTCGAAGGCGATCGGCGGTCAGCTCTCCGCCCTGCTCGCCAACGACCTCCAATGGGCGCAACTGCTGTCGTCCCTGCGCGGCGCGGCTCCGGCCGGGGTACAGGTCACGTCGGTGATCGGCGGTCTGACCACGACCTCCGGGTCGTCGGCCGGCACGCCCCGGCTGCCCGACACGTCGGGCCAGAAGCTGATCGGCAGCCTGACCCTCAACGGCTCCGCCCCGGGCAAGCCGGCGGTGGCCGGGTACGTCGACGCCCTGGCGAAGGTCCATGGTCTGGGCAACCCGATGCTGGAGACGGTGACCGAGAACGGTAAAGGGGTCACCTTCACGCTGCGGGTGGACATCACCGCCGCCGCCCTCGGTGGCCGCTACACCACCCCCTCCCCCAGCGCGTCGAAGGGGCGATGATGCGAACCCGATCCGTCAACCGGCTGTGGGCGCTCGGCGGCGTGCTGTGCGCCGTCGCACTGCTCGCCATGGGCTGGTTCTTCCTCATCAGCCCGCAGTACGCCCGCACGGCCGGCCTCCAGGACGAGACCGCGACCGCCCAGACCCGCGCGGCCGTCCTGCAGCGGCGGCTGAGCGAACTGCGCAAGCAGAACGATGACCTGCCGCAGTACCGGGCGCGGTTGGAGACCGACCGCGCGGCGCTGCCCACCGAGTCGGACCTGCCGGACTTCCTGCGCGGGGTGCAGAGCGCCGGCGACGGCACGGGCGTGTCCGTGAAGCTGCTCTCGGTCGGCGCCGCCACGCAGCTCACCGCCGCCAACACGAAGGTGTACTCGCTGCCGGTCACGCTCACGGTGACGGGCGCCGTCGCGAACGTGGAGCGGTTCCTGACCCAGCTCCAGCAGGAGCAGCGCCGGGCGGTCCTGATCGGCAACGCGAACCTGGCGGCCAAGGACCAGGGCGGCGCGGTCGAGCTCGGGCTCAGCCTGCAGATCTTCGTCGCCCCGCCGGCGGGAGGCTGATCGTGACGCGCCGTCCCCTCAGGGAGGAGGGCTTCACCCTGATCGAGGTGATGGTGTCGGTCGCGGTACTCAGCGTCGTGATGACGGCGCTGACCGCGTTCTTCATCAGGACCACCGCGGTCACCAACCAACAGCGCGCGATGCAGGTCGCGGTCCAGCTCGCCGCCGACGGCAGCGAGCGGGTACGCGCCATCAAGGGCAACGAACTGGGGAACGGTCGCGGCCAGTGCACCGCCACCACGTGCAGCAATCCGAACGCCGGACTCACCCTGCCCCTCAATCGGAGGTGGGACGCCCCGACGAACACCAAGCCGCGCCTGTTGCCGCTCTCGGACTCGCCGCAGGTCAACGGCGTCACGTACCAGCGGTACTGGTACCTGATGAAATGCTGGCAGGCCGCGAACAACGGCACCTGCGGCAACAACTCGACCGACGAGGTCGAGTTCTTCCGCGCCATCATCGCCGTGACGTGGGCTGACAGCCACTGCAAGGGCCGCGAGTGCTCGTACACCACGGCGACGCTGGTCAGCACCGCGGCCGGGGAGCCTCTCTACCCGGGGACGCCGTGACCGGCCGGCGCGGTCGTGGGACCGCCGGATATCGCGGGACGGACGACAGCGGCATCACGCTGATCGAGGTCGTCGTCTCGATGTCGATCATGTCGTTTCTGATGGCCATCTTCACCGTCGGTATCGTGCAGCTGTACCGCTCGGCCAACCACACCGAGTCGCTGTCCACGGCCGCGTCCCAGCTCAACACCGTCTTCATCCGGCTGGACGACGAGATCCGGTACGCGACCGCCATCAGCAGGCCGGGGTCGACCGGCGCCGGTTACTACGTCGAGTACCTGACCACGAGTCCGGGCAGCCGGACCTGTACCCAGTTGCGCCTGAACACGGCGGCGCAGCAGCTCCAGATGCGTACCTGGCCGCAGGAGTCGCCGGCCCAGGCGACCACGTGGCGCCCGATCGCGTCGGGGGTGGGCGCGGACGCCAACCAGCCGCCGTTCGCGTTGGATCCGATCTCCGGCTCCCCGTACGACCGCCTGCGGCTACGCCTCGTGGCCAGCCAGGGGGGCAAGAAGACGGAGTCGGACATCACGTTCACCGCGGTGAACACCGTGACCCCGCATCCGGAGGACGTATGCGGCGAGGGGAGGCCGTGACATGAGGATCCGATTCCGGCGGGGCGATGACCGGGGCTCGCTCCCCATGGCCCTGCTGTTGACACTGGTCGGGGTGTCGCTGGCCGCTCTGCTGCTGCCGATGGTGGTCACCCAGGTCAACGCCACCCGGTTCGACACCCGGCGGGTCAACGCGCTCAACGCGGCCCACGCCGGCCTGCAGGCCGCGCTCGGGCAGATCCGCGACGTCCCCGAGCGTACCGAGTGCAAGCCCATCATCAACCTGCTCGGCCTCATCACGGTCGGCGGGTGCAGCCTCATCGGTGTCGGCCTGCTCGGCATCGGCATCGACCTCGTGGTCTTCAACAAGCCCAACGGGCTGCCCTGCTCCCCCGTCTCGGGCAGCGTGGGGCCCGGGAGCACGGCCACCTACAGCGCGACCATCCGCTACCTCCCCGACGATCCGCGGCGGCACGACGACGCCTGGATCCAGCAGAACGACTGGTGCAAGACCAGGGACAGCTCCGTCTCCGTCGCCTACGCGCTGGTCAAGTCGCAAGGGACCGACCAGGGCCGCAGCCGGACCCTGGAGGCCACGTACATGTTCGAGACGCCTCACCGGAACAGCGACTCCGGTGGCCTGATCGATGTCAGCGTCCTCAACAACGCCCAGTGCATGGCTGCCCCATCCAACGCCCCGGGGCCCGGTGCTCTGTTGCGAATGGCAAACTGCGCCGCGGGCAACGCCAGGCAGACGTTCTCGTACAACGAGGACCTCACCATCAGACTGGACGGCTCGCCCGGCATGTGCCTGACGGCCGGCCAGGCGGGAAGCAACGTCACCTTCCAACCGTGTACCTCGCCGCCGGGCCCCGGGCAGCAGTGGACGCTCAACGACAAGGGCGCCTTCGAGGGCGTCACAAATGGGCTGAGACCCACCGGGCTCTGCTTCGACCTGGCCGGCAGCCTCGTCGTCCTCAGCGTCGGTGCCTGTGGCGGCGTGTCCCTGGGCTGGCACGCACCGCCCGACGGCCGCCCCTTCCGGGACATCCGCGAGCGGTAGGGCCGAACGCCGAAAAGTTTTCCACGACCACGAAGAGAGCCGTTCGGCCAGGGAGGTCCGCCCCCAACGGGTGACCGACCGCACGAGGCTAGGCCGCCCCTCGGTCGTACCCTGGGCCTTCGGACCGTGCATCGGGAAGGGAAAT
Source organism: Planosporangium mesophilum (assembly GCF_016863255.1). Taxonomy (GTDB): domain Bacteria; phylum Actinomycetota; class Actinomycetes; order Mycobacteriales; family Micromonosporaceae; genus Planosporangium; species Planosporangium mesophilum. The sequence goes on along the minus strand of NZ_BOON01000039.1, from coordinate 6,060 downwards.
CGCGGACGTGGCGCTCACCGGCTTGCCGCTGCTGGTCACCGGCGTCGTCCTGACGCTGCTCCTCGGCGTGGCGACCGGTCTGCTGTGGTGGCGGTTCGGGCGGCACCGGCTGGTCGTCCGGGCGGTCCTGCGCCCGCTCGCGCTGCTGCTCACCGAGGCCGTGGCCGTCACCACCGTCGCGATCGGCGCCAACCGGGCCCTCGAGATCTACCCCTCCTGGTCGGTACTCGTGGGCGGCGTCCGCACCGTCGAGAAGACCGCCACGGCGCCCAGCGCCGGGCTCGAGGAGTGGCTGCACGGCCAGGCCACCCAGGGCCACGACAACGGCCTGGCGTTCGCCTGGAAGCCGGCCCAGGCGCCCGACTGGCGGTTACCGACCCCGCCGGTCGTCGCTGTGCCGGCGGCGTACTTCCGCGACAGCGCGGCCCGGTTCCCGGTCATCGTGGTGGTCGCGCCGCGGCACGCCGGGCCACCGGCGGCGGGCTGGGACGACCACCGGGTACTGCAGACCGCCCGGTCCGGCGGGTCCGCCGTCGTGGTGTTCGTCCGGCTGGACGACCCGGCCGGCGCGCTGCCCGTACTCTCGACGTCCCTGCCCGAACAGCTCGACCGCGACCTGCGGGTCCAGCCCGGCAACTGGGCGGTGACCGGGGTGGGCCCGGCCCAGCCGCTCGCGCTGGATCTGCTGCGCGCGCCGAGGTACCAGACGGCCGCCCTGGTCAACGACGGTGACCGCGGACCGGCCGGTCCGCTCCTCGATCGCGTCCGGCACCTGCCGGTCGGCCTGAACGTGGTCGTCGTCGCGGCGGCACCGCCCGGGGCCGGGCTGGTCTCCACCGCCGCCCCTCACGCCACCACCCGGCTGACGGCCGCGCTGCGCTGGGTCGGCCAGCACACCCCGCCGCCGCTCGCGCCGCCCCTGGTCGATCCGACCGCACCGGTCCCCGGAGGTGCCCGATGAGCCCGACCAGCCTGTCCCTGCAGGTGACGACGGTCGTTCTCGCCGTCACCCTCGCCGTCGCGACCGGGTTGGGATGGGAGCGGGCGCGCGGCTGGTGGCGCTGGCCGACCCGGTTCCTCGCGCTGCTGTGCTGTGTGGTGACGGCGTTCTCCGTGGCGGGGGTGGCGGTCAACCGCAAGCTGCACATGTACACCGCATGGGGGCAGTTCGCCGGGGACAACCGCGCGCCTGCCGACCCCCAGCCGGTCTTCGAAACCGCGGGTGGCGGTTCGTCGGCCGGCCGGCTGGTGACGGTGACGATCACCGGCCGCCGCAGCGGCATCGAACTGCCCGCGTACGTGTACCTGCCACCCTCGTACGACTCGTCGACCGCGCGGCTGCCGGTACTCGAGGCGTTCGCCGGCTTCCCGGGTACCCCGCAGACCTGGTTCGACGTGGCCGATCCGCGCGAGGTCGTGGAGCGGGAGATCAAGGCCGGACGGATGCCGCCCACCGTCGTCGTCTTCCCGGTACAGCACGCCAGCCCCACCCGGGACAGCGAGTGCGTGGACGCGGCCGGCGGGGCGCAGTTCGCCACGTACCTGAGCCTGGACGTGCAGGACTACATCGGCGCGCATTTCCGGGTCCGTACCGACAGGGCCGGCTGGGGCCTGATCGGCTTCTCGACCGGCGGGTTCTGCGCGGCAAACCTGGCGCTGCGCCACCCCGACCGGTACGCGGCGGCGGTCAGCATGGCCGGCTACTTCACCGCCATCACCGACGGTACGACCGGGGACCTGTACCGGGGCGACAGCCGCCTGCGGGATGAGAACAGCCCGTTGTGGCGGATCGAGAACCTGCCGGTACCAGCGCTCGCGCTGTACCTCGCCTGCGCCCGCGACGACGTGAAGGGCTTCGCCCAACTCCAGGCGATGGCGGCGGCGGCGCGGTCACCGCTGAAGCTGACCACCGCGGTGGTACCCGACGGCGGCCACACGGGCGCGGCCTGGAAGGCGATGACGCCGGCGGCGCTCGACTGGTTGTCCGCGCAGTTGGGCGGCCCGGCCGTCGACGCGCCTGCGGACCACGGCCCGGCCGGCAATCCGGCTGCGGAGGGCAGGAGCGGGCTGGCACCGGCCACCGGCGTCCACCCGCCGCTCCCGCCTAGGAACCGTCGCCCGACGCCGGCGGCTTCTCACCGTCGGGTCTGAGCATCCGGCTGAGCGCCTCCACGGCGACGTCGCTGGGCGACGCCGCCTCCTGGTTCACCTTCTGCAGTTCCAGGTACACCTCTTCGCGGTGCACCTGGACGCTGCGCGGTGCCTTGATGCCGAGGCGTACGACGTCGCCCCGCACGTCGAGGACGGTGATGACGACGTCGTCGCCGATCATGACGCTCTCACCGGGACGGCGGGTCAGAACGAGCACACGCTCCTCCTTCAGATGACCGGTAGGCCCGGTGAGAGCACAATACCCGATTTATCCGATAAAGAGTGGCGCGCGCACGGGAAGTCCCGTACGGCCGAGGATCACCTGCACGGCGCGGAGGCTGCGCTGGTCGACCACGATCGGCGCCATCAGGTTGGCGCTGGCGTCACCGGGGCGGTCGCCGGCGTTGATCACCAGCAGGACCAGCAACTCCTCCGGGTCGGGCCAGCCGAGCTTCGCCAGCGACGCATCGTCGACGTCGACCGAGTAGTCCGGGAAGAACGGAGCCGGTGGCGCCACGAGAAACCGCAGCTCCGGGCGGTCCACCGACCTGAGCGAGTACAGCATCCCGGCGTCGTCCACCGCGACCAGGACGAAGCGGTGCTCGTCCGGGAAGCCGGGCAGCGGGGTGACGAACTCGAGAACGGGCGGTTCGGCGGCGTCGACGGGGGCGATGACGTCGAGTACTTGAGCGGTCATGAGTCTCCTCTGGTCGCGTTATCGCAGGAAGTCAACGAGGGACGGCTGGACGACCTTGGCGGCGGCACCGAGCGCGGCCTGGTAGGCGGCCTGTTGCAGGGCCATGTCGCTGATCGTCTTGGGCAGGTCGATGTCCTCGACGTCCGACAGCTGAGCCGTCAGGTCGTCGATCCGATTGTTTGCGGCCTGCTGCATCTGCGTCACCTGGTTGTATCGGGCCCCCACCGTGGACTGGGCCGTCTGCAGTGTCTGCATCGCCTTGTCGAGCCGGTCCAGGTCGGTGCTGAGTGCGCTGGGATTGGTGGTGAGGTGCGTGGAGATGTCCGAGAGCACCGCGAAGAGCTGGTTGGAGCCGGTACCGAAGAAGTCCGTCCCCGGCGTGCCCACCGAAACCTTGGCGTTGTCGCCGATGGTGCGCTGAACGACGCCGGTGTCACCGACGTAGGCGCCGGCCGAGTTGAACGCGGTGCCGCCGGCGGTGGTGCCGCCGAAGACCGGGCGGTCGAGGTACCGGGTGTTGGCGATCCCGATCGTCGAAGCGCGGAGCTGGTCGACCTCCGCGGCGAGCGCGGCGCGGGCGTCCGACGACCCGCCGACGCCGTTGGACATGCCGGTCAGCACCAGCTCGCGGGTGCGCTGGACCTGTGAGATGACGCTGCTCACCGAGGTGTCGATCGTGCCGAGCCAGCCCAGGGCGTCGTCGGCGTTACGCGAGTACTGCTTGGTGGTGGCGATCTCACCGCGGTACTGCAGCGCGGCGACGGTGCCGGTCGGCGAGTCCGACGGCTGCGAGAGCTGCTTACCGCTGGCGAGCTGCTGCTGGATGTCACCCAGTCGCTTCAGGTTGCCCTGCAGCCCGACGAGGATGTTGGTGGAGATGGAACGTTCGGTGACGCGGTACGCGGTCATGATCTACCTTCAGCCTCGGACCATGTTGATGAGTGAGTCGAACGTGGAGTCGAGCGTGCTGATCACCTTCGACGCGGCCTGGTAGGCCCGCTGGTACGCGATCAGGTTGGTCATCTCCTCGTCGAGGTTGACGCCGGCCTGCGCCTGCCGGGACGAGTCCACGTCCTTGGTGAGGGTGTCCTGCACGGCCGCCCGCCGGTCGGCCCGCTGGGCGGCGACGCCGAGGTTGGAAACCAGGTTGCGGAACGCCTTGTCCGGGCTGCCGACGGAGACGCCGATGCCCGCGATGAGGTCGGCGTTGGTGCCGTCCAGCGTTCCCCCGGTGGCGGTCGTCCCGGAGGCCGCGACCTTGTTCGGGTCGGTGATCAGGACGCTGATGTTCGAGGCGGTCACCGTGGCGCCGCTGGGCGCGCCGAAGAACGCGCCGCCGGCTGCGCCGCTTCGGTCGTATGCCTGGGCGGTGCCGGCGGGCGGCCCGACGTGCAGCGCGTTGACCGTGTCGGCGAGCGTCTTCGCCACGCCGTCGAGCCGGGCGGAGTAGTCGGGGATGATGCTGTTCAGCGCCTCCAGCGACGACGCGACCTGGCCGCTCGGCACGATCACCTGCGCGTTGTTGTCGGTCCAGGTCAGCGTCACCGGAGCGCCCGCCACGTCCTCGAGACGGCGCGCGCCGCCCACCGTCAGCTGGCGCGCCACGTCGCCGTTGACCAGACCGGACCCGCCGAGGGTAACGTCCAGCGAGCCGTTCTCGCGCAGCTGCGCGGTCGCACCGGTCAGCTCCGTCAGGTGCATGACCAGCCGGTCGCGCTGGTCGGCGAGCTCGTTGACCGGGAGGCCGGCCTGGGTACCCCGGACGACCGCCTGGTTGAGCTGAGCCACCTGCGCCGCGGTGCTGTTGATGTCCGTGGCGATCGCGTCCAGCTGCTCCCGGCTCGTCGTGAACAGCGAACCGAGCGCGTCGTGGGTCATGTGCAGGGTGTCGGCGACCGTCGCCGAGCGGGCGAGCACCTGGGCGCGCGTGGCCCCGTCACCCGGATGGTTGGCGAGGTCGTGCCAGGACGACCACATCTCGGACATCTGCGTCTGCAGGCCGGTCGTGCTCAGCGCACCGAACGCCTGCTGCACCTTGGTGTAGACGAGGTTCTGGTCTGCGAGGTAGCTGTTCTGCGCGTGCTCGATCCGCCCGCGCGTCTCCAGGAACGTGTCCTGTACCCGCGCCACGGCGGAGACGGTCACGCCGCCGCTCGTGCCGTCGGAGACCGAGTACATCGCGGGAACCGCTGAGCCGCCCACCGCCTGCATGTCGATGCGCTGCCGCGAGTACCCCTCGGTGTTCGCGTTCGCGATGTTCTGCCCGGTGACGTCCATCCCGCGCCGCTGGGCGTACAGCGAGCTGAGGGCGCCAGACAGGCCGGAAAAGGTACTCATCTACATTGCCTCATCTATCAGTCGGGCTCGTGGCGCGGCCCCGACGGTCTCGCCGCGGCGGCCATAGGTCTCGACCGAGCCGGCGACGGCCAGCATGGTCTCGCGGACGGCGCGCTGGCCGGTGGTCAGCAGGTCCCGATTGGCCTCGGCCAGTGCGCTGATCTCGGCGGTGAGCGCCAGGAAGGTCTTGCGGTGGTCCCGGAGCAGGTCCGACCACGGCGCCTCGACCAGGTCGGACAGCTGCGCGAGGCTCGGGTTGGGCCCGAGGCCCAGTTCGACGCCGATGGCCGCGACCTCGGCCGCGCGCAGGACCTCGGTGCTGCGGATCTGGTCGAGAACCATCTCGACCTCCCGGGTCGCATGCGCCAGCCAGCGAGTGCGGCCCGCGGCAAGCACCAGCTGCTCCTCTTCCAGCTTGAAGAGAAGCAGTTCGAGCATCTCGCGCTCCCGCCACAGGATGCTCGACAGGTCCGCCAGGCCCATCCTCGTCGCCCTTCCGCCGTCGGCCCGCTCCTCTCAGCGCGCCTGGTACCCGACACGTCGGCAGGTTGGCCGGGGGCCTGAGGACTTTCGTGGGATCGGGACGGCGTGGCGGCAACTTTCTCGCACCCGGCCCGCCACCGGTCGGCGACGAACCGCCCCGGCATCGGCTACGGCCGATCGGAACAGGTGGGATCGGCAGCTTCCCGCAGAGTTGAGGACAACCCGTCGTGGCGGTTCTCACGGCAACCACATCGCAACTCTTCGTGACCGGTTCATACACCCCAGGCAACCGACTGTTACTCCTGCCCGGCCGTACCGGCAGGTCGACCGGGGTGCAACCGGATCAACAGTCGCCACGAAGAGGTCACCGTGTCTGTCACCACCGCCAGCCA
>NZ_BOON01000038.1 GCF_016863255.1 Planosporangium mesophilum | reverse complement strand
CAACGCCGCTAGTTCTTAATCTGTCCCCTTATAGGCCGGGTTTACCGCGTGGCTGAGCGTGGGAGGGCGCGGGGCACGCGCGGCGTGCGCCGCGCACTTGACTTGAAGTAGCAACGAAACTCGCGGGAACCCAAGCGCAAGCCAGTCCCCGGACCGCAACTCAGGTAACCCGGTGGCAAGTCGGGCGGCAGCCCGACGCGGCAGCACCTCAGAGAGTGCGGCGTGTCGGACCGCAACTGATCCGCCTTGCCCGCCTCGTCCGCTATGGTCCGTTCCTGCGGAGGCCGCGCAACCGGCGGCTGTACCACCTGTCACAGAATCCGACCCTGGTCCCGGGGTCCGCAGCAGGCCGTTTGCTTGCAGGGATACGACGGCCCGAGGAGTGTCGAGGGCATGGCCGGCGCGGTCCGCACGCCGGAGGATCCAACGTCGTGGGCCAGGCCCCACCCATGTTCATGCGCACCGGTTGAGTTCGAGCTCCCGGTGCCGCGCTTCCACTCATGAACCGCCCAACCGGGGCAAGGTCACTCGGCTTGGGGTTCTTCGTGGGTGGGTCTGTTAGTCCGGTGGTCGCGCGGTTGGCGCGTCCGGAGAGCGCGTCGTGGGTGCTGTCGGTATATCCGCAGGCGCGGGAGGCGGGCGGCTGCTTCGTGCCGTCAACGCCGCGACGTGGTGGGCAGGGGGTTCGCGGCCAGGCGGCCGACGCCGAACGCGCTCGGGATGAGGCGGCACGGCGGGCGCGCGCAAAACTGCGCCGCTACTGTGCGACGAATCGGCTCAACCGGCTGGGAACCCTGACCTATCGCGGTGCAGGCTGTCACGATCCCCGCCAGGTGCGCGCCGACCTCGGGGTGTTCTTCCCGGTGCTGCGCGCTCACCTGGGCGGTGGCGCGTTTCCGTATGTGTGGGTGCCGGAGTGGCATCCGGGCGGCCACGGCTTGCATGTGCACTTCGCGGTCGGGCGGTTCATCAAGCAGTCGGTCATCAAGCGGGCGTGGGGCCGCGGTTTCGTCAGCATCAAGCAACTCAACGATCTGCCGGTCGGCAGCGGGACATTGGATCAGGCGCGCCTCGCAGCGCGCTACCTGTCCAAGTACGTCACCAAGTCATTCGCCGACGCTGACCGTCCGGCCGGGCTGCACCGATACGAGGTGGCGCAGGGGTTTCAGCCGAAGGCGGTACGGCTGACCGGTCACTCGGCTGATCATGTCCTCGGGCAGGCATCGGCCGGGTTCGGCGCTGCGCCGGTGCTGCGCTGGTCGTCTGCTGACCTATCCGACTGGCGTGGTGCGCCAGCGATCTGGGCGCAGTGGGCGTGAACATGCCTGGCACGCAAGGGTTTCCCGAAGAAGTGGTGGCTGCGTGGCTGGAAGCGTCCTGCCGCAAGCAAGGCGTCCAGGTCGCGATCACCGATCCGCTCGTGGTCGGCCGGGTCTGCGCTCTGCTGGGCGGGGCGGCGCAGGCGCGGCCCGACGGCAGCGCGGCAGCGCCGCCCCGGGCCGCGCGTCGCCGTGACGCCCTACAGCCGCCACACCGGCTCCACCCGGTTCGGGTCGACGGCGCGGGCGCCGAGGACACCGGGCGCGATCACGGCGTGGTCAAGAACGGCGCGCACGATGGCGGCCTGCCGGTCGAGGTTGAGCCCGTCCCACGATCCGCGTAGCGCCGCGCCGTTGCTGGGCAGGCCCCGTAGCGCTTCGTTGCCAGACAGCGACATCATGCGCTGTTCAGCAGCCTTGATCCGCTGCTCGATGGGGGCGCGTGCGAGCAGCCACTCGCGCATCGGGATCTGCTTGGCGGCATAGGCTGCAACTAGTTCCTCAAGCTGCGCCTGGTCGTCGGCAAGCTGTTCAGCGACAGCGGCGATCTGCTCGTCGCGGGCTGCCCAGCCTGCCATCGCATCGGCTACCTTGCCTCTTTCGAGGCGGATCAGCACCGCGTCGCGGATGAGCAGTTCCACTGGCTCGGCCGTTATGTAGATCCCACCGCAGCCGCCGTGGTCGGGTCCACTCTGACAGACGTAGCGGCGGACGGTGCCTGCGCGGCGGGCGGAGTACAGGGTTGCGTTGCACTTGCCGCAGCGCAGCAGCCCCGACAGCAGGTAGCTGCGCGGGGCGCGCTTGCCGGATCGGGCCTTCTGCTGCATCAGCGCCACGATGCGGCGGTGCTCGTCCTCGGTGATGATGGCCGACCACTGTGCCTTACCGAGCACGTTTCCCTGGTGCTGACGCAAACCGGCGATGCGCGGTGACGCCAACATCCCGCGCAGCGTCGGGGTTCGCCATTGGTTGCCGACGACGGTCTTCACGCCCTGGTCCTCGAGCCAGACAGCGAGCGATCGCAGCGACTCGCCTGCCAGGAAGCGAGTGGCAAGCTGGCGAATGACCGCCGCCTCGTCCTCATTGACGGCCAGGCCGTCCTTGGCGTAGCCGAACGCCCGTCGCCCACCGTGGGGCTTGCCCAGTTTGGCGTTCTGTTCAACCTTGCGGCGAACCCTCCGGCTTTTCGTGTCTGACTCGTGGGCTGCGACGGCGGCGGTGATTCGGAGCAGCAACAGCCCGTCGCCGGTCATCACGTCGGTCGGCATGGCGACGAAGTGCACCTGGCGCACACCGGCCTTATCGATCACCTTGAGGAAGTCCTCTAGCTCGCTCGGGCGTCGCGTGAGCCGGTCGGGGTGGTAGACGATCACCGCGTCGCGCTGCCCATCGGCCAGGTCCGCAAGCATCCGCTGGTACGCCGGTCTGCGCGTGCCGGAGTAGGCCGAGATGCCGTCGTCGCGGTACTCCTCGGCAACCGTCCAACCACGTGACTTGGCCAGCTTGCGGCAGTCCTCCAACTGCCGCTCGACTCCGAGTCCGGAGCCCTCGACATCGCTGCTGATCCGGGCGTATATCGCCGCCGCGCGCACTTCATTCACAAGGGGGCAGCTTAACGATTATTGGTCAACGCCGTCCTGCTCTGCGGCCACCACCACCGACTGATCCACCACAGCGACTGGCAGGTGACGATCAACCCCACCGACGGACACCCCGACTTCACCCCACCGACCCACATCGACCCGGAACAGAAGCCCCAGCGCAACCGCTACCACCGACGCGAGTAGGCGACCGACTGGAGAGGGGCGTGCGCAGGAGCAGAGCAGACACGGGGCGATGCCGCCCACGCGCCCACGCCGCACCGGCGCGGCAACGGTGTGTGGCCAGGGACAGGCGCGGCGGTGCTGCGTGGCCGGGACCGGCGCAATACGGACAGCCGGCGCATCGGCACGATGATCTGCATGCCGGGGGACCGGCGTGGCGATGCCGCGTCCTGCTGCGCACCGCGTCATTGGCCACACAACCGAACTGGATCAGAGAGGCCAACGCCAATCGACCGGCCTGAACGCTCCCCCAGGCCAGACACCTAGCATCCTAGGACGTCACACGCGACGCGACCCGGACCACCGGTCCGCGTGGACGCACGCAGGCCACCAAGTCGCGGCGATGCGGCCCGCGGCACAGGCCCGCATCGCGACGCGGCCCGAGAAGCCGGTCCGCACCACGACGCGGTCCAAGCCACTTCGTCAGGCCGGAGACAACGATCTGGTCCGTACCGGCGACGCCGCCCAGGCCACTCGTGCCTGCGCACCACGACGGGGGACTGGGCGCGACCAGCCAAGTCCCGCGTCCGAACCGGACCGTCGAACTGGACCGCCGAACTGGACCGCCGAACCGGGACTGCCGAACCGGACTGCCGAACTGGACCGCCGAACCGGGACTGCCGAACTGGACCGCCGAACCGGAACGCCGAACCGGAACGCCACGCTCAGATCGTCGGGCGTCGATACCAGCCACGACGCCCCACCCGCGCCACCCGTGCCATCCGTGCCACCCAAATGTTGCGTCCGAAACCTTTTCAAGTTCAAGCGTGTTGGTTATCGTGCGGCCAACATTCCGTCGATCCCCGACGGGATCGATCCCTTGACGGAAAGGAAGCGCGCCGTGGCCCTTCCGCCCGACGAACCGGCGGCCGCTGCGCAGTTGCAGCAGTTCGGCTACCGTCAGGAGCTCAGCCGTTCCCTCAGCTTTGCCGACCTGCTCATCTACGGCCTCATCTTCATGGTCCCGATCGCGCCGTTCGGCATCTTCGGCAGCGTGTTCGCCGGCTCCGGTGGCATGGTCGCCCTCGCGTACATCATCGGCATGGTCGCCATGATGTTCAGTGCGCTGTCGTACTCCCAGATGGTCCGCGCGTTCCCGATGGCCGGGTCGGTCTACAGCTACGCAGGGCGGGGCATCGCACCGCCGGTCGGTTTCCTCGCCGGCTGGGTGATCCTGCTCGACTACGTGCTCGTACCCGGTCTGCTGTACCTCGTGGCGAGCGTGGCGATGCACTCGCTCGTGCCGGCGATCCCGGTGGCGGTGTGGCTCGCGGCGTTCGTCGTGCTCAACACGGTCGTCAACTACCTCGGCATCGAGATGACCGCCCGGATCACCCGCATCATGATTGTCGCGGAGCTGGCCGTGCTCGCCATTTTCCTCGTGGTCGGGGTGGTGGCGTTGGCCCAGGGTAAGGGGACCGGCTCGGCGCTGGCCCCGGTGTACAACTCCGGTACCTTCTCGTGGCCGCTCGTCTTCGGCGCCGTCTCCGTGGCGGTGCTGTCGTTCCTCGGCTTCGACGGCATCTCCATGCTGGCTGAGGAGAGCCGCGTGGAGGCCCGCCGGATCGGCCGGTCCATGGTCGTGGCGCTGCTGCTCGCCGGCACGCTCTTCGTCGTGCAGACCTGGGTGGCCTCGCTGCTCGTACCCGATCCGGCCAAGCTTCTCAACGAGGGCGACCCGGCGGGGACCGCGTTCTACGACGCGGCGCGGGCGGCCGGCGGCGCCTGGCTCGCCGGCCTGACCGCGCTCGCCACCGCAATCGCGTGGGGCTTCGCCAACTCCCTGGTCGCGCAGGCCGCGACGTCCCGGCTGCTGTACGCGATGGCCCGCGACCGGCAGATGCCCGGCTTCCTGGCGAAGATCCACCCCAGGCACAAGGTACCGGCAAATGCGACCTTCCTGGTCGCGGCGGTGTCGCTCGCGCTCGGCCTGTACATGGCGACCCGCGACGACGGTATCTCGCTGATGTCGACGCTGGTCAACTTCGGTGCCATGACCGCGTTCCTGGCCCTGCACGTGTCGGTCGTCGTGCACTACATCATCCGGCGGAGGAGCCGGGACTGGCTGCGCCACCTCGTCGTACCGGTGATCGGGTTCGGAATTCTCGCGTACGTGGTGATCAACGCTAAGGTGGCCGCCCAGGTGCTCGGCTTCGTGTGGCTCGGTATCGGCGCGGTCATCCTGATTACGTTGTACGCCACCGGCCGGCGCCCCAGGCTCGCCGGGCTGGATGAGGCCGGGCCGGATGAGACGCAGCCCGCAACCGTAGGGAGTGCTGAATGACCGAGGTGCTGAATGACCGAGGTGTTGAATGACTGAGGTGCTGAATGACTGACGTACTGAGCTACCGGCCGGAACCGGACGAGCTGTCGTACACGTTCGGCGGCCGGGAGCCGGTGCGCCGGGTACGCCCCGGCACGGTGCTCGAGCTGTACACCGAGGACTGCTTCGGCGGCCGGGTGCGCGGGGTTGGCGACCTGCCGTCACAGGTCTGCGAGATGCCGTACCTCAACCCGGTGACCGGGCCGTTCTACGTCGAGGGCGCCGAGCCCGGGGACACCCTGGCCGTACACTTCGTCTCGATCGAGCCGGCCCGGGACTGGGCCGTCTCCACCACGTTCCCGCACTTCGGCGCGTTGACCGGTACGCACACCACGGCCACCCTCCACCCGCCGCTGGAGGAGGTGGTGTGGATGTACGACGTCGACAAGGACGCCGGTGTGGTCCGCTACCACGCCCGGCGCGGCGACTACACGGTCGAGATGCCGCTGGATCCGATGCACGGTACGGTCGGCGTCGCTCCGGGAGCGTTCGAGGCCCGCGTCACGATCACGCCCGACGCGCACGGCGGCAACATGGACACGCCGGAGCTACGGGCGGGCGTCACCGCGTACTTCGGGGTCAACGTGCCGGGCGCGCTGTTCGCCCTCGGCGACGGACACTGCCGGCAGGGGCACGGCGAGGTGTGCGGTACCGCCGTCGAGGCCGCGATGAACACCACCGTCATCGTCGATGTCATCAAGGGTGTCGGCACGCCGTGGCCGCGGCTGGAGACCGACGGCGCGCTGATGTCGACCGGCTCGGCGCGACCGCTCGAGGACGCGTACCGGATCAGCCAGCATGACCTGATCACGTGGACGGCCGGCCTGGTGGGTCTGGACCAGCTGGACGCCTACCAGTTGGTGAGCCAGGCCGGTGAGGCGCCGGTGGGCAACGTCTGCGACCCGAACTACACGATGGTCGCCCGGCTGGACAAGCGCTACCTGGGCGGTGCCGTGGCGTACGACGGGGTGCACGCACGGCTGCGGCAGACTGCGGCTTCCTATCTGGGGACGGCGCGTTGACGTGAAGGGCGGCGCTCCGGCCGACCACATCCAGCGGGCGCTACAGCCACCGGGTGCTACAAGCCACCGGGCGCTGCCGTCCACAGCGTCTCTTTCAGGCGGGGTCGAGCCAGTGCCGGGCGCCGACGATGATGAGCTGAAGCTGCGTGGTGGCGGTGGCGATGACCTGGTGTCCGACCGCCGGCCGGCCGGGCGGGACGTCCACGATGGCCGCGGCGGTCGAGGTCATGTGGTTGACGATCATGTCGGTGAGGATCCGTACGTCCTCTTCGCTCCAGTCAGCCAGTACCGACGAGGCGGTGACGTCGCCGGACCGCAGGTCCGTGGCCAACTCCTCGCTGATCAGTCGCAACTGGTCGTGGATCGCCTGCCGTACCCGCTGCATGCCTCCGTAGCGCTCGCGGGAGATGAAGCGGAACTGGTCCCGCTGGGCGCGGACCTCTCGGGCGAGCACCTCGACGGAGCGACGAGCGATCTCGTCGCTCTCCGTCAGACCCACGCGTACTGCTCGCAGCGCGGTCCGCAGGCCGCCCAGCGACTGTTCGACCAGCGCTACTCCGAGGCTCTCCATGTCGGGGAAGTGCCGGTAGAAGCCGGCTGGCACGATCCCCGCGGCCCGGCTGACCTCGCGCAGGCTCAGGCCGCCCAGGCTCTGGTGCTCGGTGAGCCGCAGTACCGCCTGCAGCAGCGCCTGTCTCGTCTGGAGCTTCTGCGTGGCGCGGGGCCCGAGAGTGCTGGGCGGAGTATGGGTCATGTCACTCAGTAAACACCTGTTCGCTGAATAGCAAGTAGGCCAGGCTTGACTCAGTAAACGGTTGTACGCCGAAAGGAGTCATCGTGGCCACCCTCGTGGGTGCCTTCCTGGTAGCTCTCCTGGTCGTCGGTACCGCCGCGCTGAGCGGCCACCCGCTGCCGCTGATCGCGGCAGCTCTCGTCGTCGGTTGCGTGATCATCGCCGTCATGTGGCGACTGCGGGCGTTGAGTACCGCCGGCACCGCCAGCTCAGCCGGCACCGCCAGCACAGCCGGCTCGGCCGGTGGGACCGAGCGGTCGTGAACGTCGTCAAGCGCCACCCGTACCGACGGCTCGACGACCGTGCCGCGGCCGCGCTGCTCTTCGGCTCGGTCGGGCTTTTCCTGTTCAACGTCGTGTTCGGACCGATCGCGATCGTCCTGGGTGCGCGGGCGGCACGTGGTGACATCGAAAGAGGCGCCTCGCTGGGACGTCTCGGGCGGGCCGCCGCCCTGCTCGGCATCGGTCTCGGTATCGCGGACCTGGTCGTCCTCGTCGTCCTGGTGGCCGGCAAGGTCCACAACGGAGTCCTCGACTGGAACGTCGGTTAGGACCTCCCATGCATGATCACGGAGACTCTTCCGGGCCAGCGGGCGGAAGAGTCTCCGTGATCATGGGAGAAGTCGGAACGGCGGAAGCTACAGGCGGCCGCCGCTTGCCGTGTCTGCGGAGATCCGCTGCGCCAGGTAGATCGGGATCACCGACAGCACGATGAGCACCGCGGCGACCACGTTGATGACCGGCGCCTGGTTGGGCCGGAACAGGTTGTCGAAGATCCACAGCGGCAGGGTGCGGGTACCCGCACCGGCGGTGAACGTGGTCACGATGATCTCGTCGAACGACAGCGCGAAGGCGAGCAGCCCGCCGGCGAACAGCGCCGACCGGATCAGCGGGAACGTCACGTACCGGAAGGTCTGGAACGTCGACGCGCCCAGGTCGGCCGAGGCCTCCTCCAGGCTGGCCCCGGTACGCCGCAGCCGCGCCAGCACGTTGTTGTAGGCGACCACGACGCAGAACGTGGCGTGTCCTATGACGACGGACAGCAGGCCCTTGCCGACGCCGAGCGGTGCGACGACGGTACGGAACGCGGTGTCCAGTGCGATGCCGGTGACGATGCCGGGCAGCGCGATCGGCAGGACCACCAGCAGGGAGAGCGTCTCGCGGCCGAAGAACCGGTACCGCTGTACCGCGAACGCGATCATCGTGCCGAGCACCAGCGCCACCACGGTCGCGCCCAGCCCGGCCTTGACCGAGGTCAGCAGCGCGGCGCGGGCGCCCTCGTTGTCCCACGCGCGGGCCCACCAGTCCGTCGTCCAGCGCGGTGGCGGCCAGGCGAACGTCCGGTCGGCGTTGAACGAGTTGATCAACACGATCGCCAGCGGCACGTAGATGAACGCCAGGCCCAGCGCCATGGCGCCGCGCAGCAGCCAGCGCGCTGCAGGGGAAAGATTCACAGTTCCTCCAACGCGCCGCTGCGCCGCACCGCGACCAGATAGACAACCATGATCAGCACGGGGATCGTGGCGAGTGCCGCCGAGAACGGCAGGTTGTTCGCGGCGCCGATGTTCGCGTACACGAGATTGCCGATCAGTTGGGTCTTGCCGCCGACGATCTGCACCGCGATGTAGTCGCCCAGTGACAGTGAGAAGGTGAAGATCGAGCCGGCCACCACGGCGGGGACGACGATGGGCAGCACGACCGAGCGGAACGTGCGCCCGGCCCGGGCGCCCAGGTCGGCCGAGGCGTCCAGAAGGGAGTCCGGCAGCCGCTCCAGGCCGGCGTAGATCGGCAGGATCATGTACGGCAGCCAGAGGTACGACAGCACCAGGATGGTCGCGGTCAGCCCGTACCCGGGGCCGTTGCCGTCGCCGCCCAGCAGCCAGTCCACCGGCCCTCCGTTGGCCAGCATGACCCGCCAGGCGTATGCCTTGACCAGGTAACTGGCCCACAGCGGGGTGAGGATGGCGACGACCAGCAGGCGGCGCCACCGTGGCGCGGCGACCTTCGCCATGAAGAAGGCCATCGGCAGCGCGATGGCGGCGTCGACCAGCGTCACCGCGACGGCGACGCCGATGCTGCGCAGCGTCACGGTGCGGTACACCGCGTCCGTGACGATGGTGCGGAAGTTGTCCAGCGTGGGCTGGCGTACCACCTCGCCGGTGAACGAGTTGACCGTCCAGAACGCCGAGAGGAACAGCACCGCGAGCGACCCCAGGTAGGCCACGCCCAGCCAGAGCACCGGCGCGGACAGCAGCGCGGAGAGCCGCGCCGACGGGTGACGGTGCAGCCACGCGGCGAGCCGGCGGGCCGGCCCGGAAGAGCCGGACCGGCCCGCGTCGGTGGAAAGCAGGCTCATCAGCCCTTGATTCCGGTCCACGCCTGGGTCCAGGCGGCGTAGTCCTTGCAGGTCACATTCGTACGACCGTCCAGGCACCTGGTGGTCGGCGTGGTCCAGTACCAGATCTTGCTGGCGTACGCGGCGTCAGCGGCGTGGTACTTGTCGCAGTGGCCCTTGTCGGACGTGAACTCGCACGCCTTGGGGTTTGCCGGCGCCTCGCCGAACCACTCCGCCGCCTGTGCGTTGGTCTGCGGCGAGATGATCCAGTCCATCCACTTGTACGCGCAGTTGGGGTGCTTTGCCTTGGCGGCGACCATCCAGGTGTCCGACCAGCCGGTCGCGCCCTCGGAGGGCAGCACCGCGGCGACCGGGGCCTGGTCGGCCTCCGCCAGGTTGACGATGACCTGCCACGCGGTGCCGGCCACCGTGTTGCCCGACTTGAGGGCCTGCACCGCCTTGGTGTAGTCCGACCAGTACTCGCCGACGTTCTTGTTCTGCGCCTTGAGGAGGTCGACCGCGGCGTTGAACTGCTTGTCGTCCAGCGCGTACGGGTTCTTGATGCCGAGCTCCGGCTTGTGCGCCATCAGGTACATCGCCGCGTCGGCGATATAGATCGGCGAGTCGTACGCGGTGATGTGCTTGGCGTTGGCGGCCGCGTTGTCGAACACCACGCTCCAGGAGGTGGGCGCCGGGCTGACCTTGTCGGTGCGGTACGCCAGCAGGTTCGCGCCCCAGCCGTGCGGGATCCCGTAGGAGACGTTGTCGACCGAGTTCCAGGACTTCATCTTGAGGAAGTCCCGGACGTCGGAGTAGTTGGGCACGAGGTCGGTGTTCACCGGGGCCACCACGCCGCCGTAGATCATCCGCAGCGAGGCGTCACCGGAGGCGGAGACCAGGTCGTACTCGCCGGACTTCATCAGGGTGACCATCTCGTCCGAGGTGCCGGCGACCTTGGAGTTCACCTTGCACCCGGTCTGCTTCTCGAAGTCGGTCACCCAGTTGACCTTCGGGTCGTTCGTGCCGTTCTCGACGTACCCGGCCCAGGACACGATGTTGACCTGGCCCTCGCCGGCGCCGAGCGACGCCAGCTTGTCGATCTTCGGCGGCTTGCCGTCGGCCGGGTTGGCGCCGCCGCCGGACGATCCGCTGGAACACGCGGACAGGGCCAGTAGTCCGGCCGTTGCGAGGCCGGTGATGATGCGCGCTCGACGCATGGACTCTCCTCGGGTTGGAGTCGGGCGGGATGCGGGTGGGACCTTTCGTCGGACGGGTGGTCCGTCTGACGGGATTTCAGCCGTGTGCGGGACGTTCAGCCGGTGTGCAGGACGTTCAGTCGGTGTGCGGGACGTTCAGCCGGTGTGCGGGACGTTCTAGTCGGGCAGGCGGATCGCGTGCTCGCGCCGCCAGCGCAGGGTGACCGGAGTGTCGCGATAGGACTGCACGTCCACGGACGAGGTCCGCAGGTTCTGCTGGAGCGCGACCAGTTGGGCGGTGCTGTCAGGGGAGCCCGCGTCCAGCCGCACCACGAACCGGGTGGTCGCGCCCGCGTACACGGCCTCGACGACGCGGCCGGTCGCTGTGACGTCGTCGGGCGCCGCCTCTCCGAGCTCTGCCGGTCCGAACCCTGCCGGGCCGGACCCTGCCGGCCCGCCGAGCGCGATCTTCTCCGGCCGGATGGCGAAGCAGCCGTCCTCACCCAGGACGGCCCGCGCGACCTTGTCGCGCAGCACGTTCGCGGTACCGACGAAGCCGGCGACGAAGGCGCTGCCCGGCTGGTCGTACACCTCGGCGGGGGTGCCGACCTGCTCGATCCGCCCGGCGTTGAACACCGCGATCCGGTCGCTCATGGTCAGCGCCTCCTGCTGGTCGTGGGTCACGAAGACGAACGTGATCCCGACCTGGCGCTGGATCTGCTTGAGTTCGAGCTGCATCTCCTCGCGCAGCTTGAGGTCGAGGGCGCCGAGCGGCTCGTCGAGCAGCAGCACCTTGGGCCGGTTGACCAGGGCCCGGGCCAGCGCCACCCGCTGCCGCTGCCCGCCGGAGAGCTGGCCGGGCCGGCGGTGGGAGTACCCCTCCAGGCGGACCGCGGCGAGCGCCGCCTCGGCGCGCTCCCGCCGTTCCCGGCGCCCCACCTTGCGGATCTTCAGGCCGTACTCGACGTTGTCGATGACGTCCATGTGCGGGAACAGCGCGTAGTCCTGGAAGACCGTGTTGACGTCGCGCTCGAAGGGCGCGCGGCGGGTCACGTCGGCGCCGGCCAGCTCCACCACGCCCGAGGTCGGCAGCTCGAACCCCGCGATCAGGCGCAGCACCGTGGTCTTACCCGAGCCGGACGGGCCCAGCATGGAGAAGAACTCGCCGTCGGCGATCTCCAGGTCCACCCCGGCCACGGCCTCCACGCCGCCGAAGGACTTGCGCAGACCCGTCAACCTGATCGCGGGCGTTTCCAAGCTCGTCGCCTTTCTCCCTGCAAGAGTGGGTACCGCCGGACATAACGGAACGGCGGATGCGCCGGACGTTAGGCGCCGGACGGGGTGCCGCTCAATGGATATATGCACAACCATTCCCATGCCGACTGGTCACTACTACAGTGCCGAGGCATGGTTCTCCAGCTCGCCGACATCGTCGCCTGCACGCGGCTGAACCTCGTCGTGCTGACGGGGTCGCCCGAGGCGCTGCGGCGGCCGGTGAGCTGGTGCGCCGTGACCGAGCTGGCCGACCCGCGCCCGTGGCTGCAGGGCGGCGAGCTGGTCCTGACCACCGGCCTGCGGCAGCGCTCCGCCGCCGCCCAGCGCGAGTTCGTGGAACTCGTCGCGCGGCGGGGCGTGGCCGGCATCGGCTTCGGTACCGGTCTGACCCACGAGCGCGTACCCCGGGCGGTGATCGCGGCCGCGCAGGCGCACGACCTGCCGGTCCTGGAGGTGCCCTACGAGACGCCGTTCCTCGCGGTGGACCGGTACGTCGCCGACCGGATCGCCGCCGAGAGCTACGCCCGGCAGCGTGACCTGCTGCGTCTGCACGACGCCCTGGCCCGGGCGCTGCTGTCCGGCGGCGGCCTGGACGTCCTCGTCCACACGCTGGCCCAGCTCCTCGGCGCTCCGGTCGCGGTGCTGGACGCGTACGGGGTGAGCCTCGCGGCCGCGCCGGCCGGCGCCGAGTGGGAGGACGGGTCGGGTTCATCCGCTGTCGCATCAGCTGCCCCCATCGAAGTGGCCGGTGCGGTGGTGGCCCACCTGCGTACGCCCGCCACGCACGAGGTCCTGCCGTACGCGGCCAGCCTCGTCGGGCTGGAGCTGGCCCGCCGGCAGGCGGTCCTCGCCGCCCGCCGGGAGCTGGTCGGCCAGGTGATCGAGGACATCGTCCGGGCGACCCTCTCCGAGGGCGAGGCCGCCCGGCGCCTGGCGACGTTCGGCGTGGACGCCGCCCGCCCGCACACCGTCCTGCTCGCCGCCGCCGGGCGGGACGCCGACCCCGGCGGGGACAGGCTGCGCGGGCTGCCCGGCGGCGTGTACCCGCTGTCCGCGACCGCCGCCGAGCCGGTGGTCACCGCGTACATGGGGGAGCACCTCGTGGTGGTCGTGGGCGAGAGCAGGCCGGTGGACGAGGTGGCCCGGCAGACCCTCGGCTACGTCACCCAGCTCGGGGAGAACGCCCGGGTCGGTATCGGCGGGGCGTACCCCGGCGCGGCCGGCCTGCGGTGGAGCTTCTACGAGGCGCGCGAGGCGCTGAGCCGGGGGCCGGGGATCAACGCCCGCGAGCCGCTGTCCCTGCCCGGGCTGCTACTCGCCAGCGAGGCGCTGCCGCTGACCGAGCTTGGGCGCTCGGTGCTCGCCCCGTTGCTGGACTTCGACGAGCAGGTCGGCGGGGATCTGGTGGCGACGCTCCGCACGTACCTGGAGGAGGACGCGTCGGTGGCGCGGGTGGCGGGCCGGCTGTTCGTGCACCGCAACACGGTCCGGTACCGGCTGGACCAGATCGAGCGGCTCACCGGGCGGTCGCTCGCCTCAACCCAGGACCGGGTCCAGTTCTGGCTCGCGTTGCAGGCCGTAACGCTGGGGGCGCGTTGAGGAGGCGACGACAGGGGTAGACAGGAGTCATGGCCGACAAGCTGGCGACGTACCGCAGCAAGCGGTCGGCGTCGCGTACGCCGGAACCGGTACCCGCTCCGGGGCCGCTGCCGGGTGGTCACGACGACACGTTCGTCATCCAGGAACACCACGCCCGGCGGCTGCACTGGGACTTCCGGCTGGAGCGTCAAGGGGTCCTGGTCTCCTGGGCATTACCCAAGGGGCTGCCCGACGATCCGAAGAAGAACCACCTCGCGGTGCGCACCGAGGATCATCCGCTCGACTACGCGGGGTTCGAAGGTGAGATCCCCCAGGGCGAGTACGGCGGCGGCCAGGTGGAGATCTGGGACCGGGGCACGTACGAGTGCGAGACGTGGACCGACCGTGAGGTGAAGTGCGTCCTGCACGGAGAGCGGGCCCACGGCCGGTACGTGTTGATCCGTACCGATGGCGACAACTGGCTCATCCACCTGATGGAGCCGGCGAGAGGGTCCGGAGACACGGCGTCCGCGAAGGCGGAGCCGGCCACGGCCGAACGGGAGCCGGTGCCCGAGCTCATCCGGCCGATGCTCGCCACCCTGGGTGAGCTGCCCGCGCCCAGCGAGGACCCCGACTTCGGGTACGAGATGAAGTGGGACGGCCTGCGGGCGGTCGCGTACGTGGCCGACGGCGAGGTCCGTCTGGTCTCGCGCAACGACAAGGACGTCACCGTGGCCTACCCGGAGCTGCGGGGCTTCGGGGCGGCGCTGGGCGGAGTGCCGGCCGTGTTCGACGGCGAGATCGTCGCGTGCGACCCGGCCGGGCAGATCTCGTTCGCCGCCCTCCAGCCCCGCATGCACGTCCGGGACCGGGCGCAGATCGGGCGGCTGAGCGAGCAGACCCCCGTGACGTACCAGATCTTCGACCTGCTGCACCTCGACGGGCACGACACCGTCGGGCTGCGGTACGAGCAGCGCCGGGAGCTGCTGGAGTCGCTGGGGCTGCACGGGCCGCACTGGGACACCCCGGGGTACACGCGGGGCGGCGGCCCGGCCGCGCTGGCGGCCTCCCGCGAGCAGCGGCTGGAAGGGATCGTGGCGAAACGGCTCGACTCGGTCTACGAGCCGGGGCGGCGCTCCAAGGCGTGGGTCAAGGTCAAGCACACCCGTACCCAGGAGGTCGTCATCGGCGGCTGGGCGCCCGGTCAGGGCCGGCGTGCCGGGACGATCGGCGCCCTGCTGCTGGGCATCCCCGGGCCGGAGGGGCTCGAGTACGTCGGGCAGGTCGGAACCGGCTTCAACCGCGAGACGCTCGACGACCTGTACCGCAGGCTCCGTTCGCTGGAGCGCAGGACGCCGCCGTTCGCCCACCCGCTGCCCACCCGCGACGCGAAGGACGCGCACTGGGTCACGCCGAAGCTGGTGGGGGAGGTCGAGTTCGGCGAGTGGACCCGCGACGGCCGGTTGCGCCAGCCGTCGTGGCGCGGGCTGCGGCCGGACAAGTCACCCGACGAGGTGGTCCGCGAAAGCTAGACCAAGCGGGTGATCTCGTCGGCGGTGGTGGGGCGGCCGAGGTGGAAGCCCTGCCCCAGGTCGCAGCCGAGACCGGTCAGCCGCTCCGCCTGTACGGCCGTTTCGATGCCTTCGACGGTGACGCTGAGACCCAGGTCGTGACCGAGGTCGATGAGCGCGGGGACCAGGGTGTCGTTGGAGCGGCGGGCGGGAGGCAATGTGTGCGGCGCCAGGGCGCCCGACGGCACGCTCTCCGGTGACACGCTCTCCGGTGGCACGCTCTCCGGTGGCACGCTCTCCGGTGGCACGGCAGCCAGGCCACGCAGGAAACCGGCCGCGAGCTTGATCGAGTGGATGGGGATCTCGGACAGGTAGGCCAGGCTGGAGTACCCGGTGCCGAAGTCGTCGATGGCGAGCCGCACCCCGAGGTCCGCCAGGGCGTGCAGGACGTCCAGGGACGTGTCGCCGGTGTCGACGATGGCGTTCTCGGTGACCTCGAGCTGGAGCAGGTCGGGAGGCAGCCCGGTACGGTCGAGGACCGCGGCGACCGCCGCCGGCAGGCCGGGATCGCGGAGCTGGGCGACGGCGAGGTTGACGCTGACGAACGGCGGGGCCGGGCCGAGCCGCCGCCAGCCGGCCGCCTGTGCGCACGCCTGCTCCAGCAGGCGCAGGCCCAGCGGCTCGATCAACCCGGTGCTCTCGGCCAGGGAGATGAAGCGCGCCGGCCCGAGGACGCCGAGCTCCGGGTGGTGCCAGCGGGCGAGGGCCTCGACCCCGGCGAGGGTACGGTCGGCCAGCCGTACCAGGGGCTGGTAGGCCAGGGTGAACTCGCCACGGGCCAGCGCGGCCGGCATCGCGGCGGTGAGCTCGTGGCGGGCCACCTCCGCGGCGTTGCGTTCGGCGTCGAAGACCATCCACCGGGTACGGTGATCGCTCGCCACCCAGCCGAGGGTGATGTGCGCGGCGCGGAGCAGTTCGGTCGGGTCCGCCCGGCCGGCGGGGCGTTCGACCACGCCGCATCTGGCCGTGACCGGGATCTGGTGGCCGTCGACCGACATCCGCTCGGGCAGCGCCCGCAGGACCTGGTCGGCCACCTTGACGGCGTCGTCGGTACCGGTCGTGCGCTCGGCCACCAGCGCGAACTCGTCGCCGCCGAGGTGGGCCAGGTAGTACCCCTCGCGGGCGGCCAACGCCCGGAGCCGCCGCGCCACGGCGAGCAGGAGCTGGTCGCCGCGCGTCGGGCCGAGACTGTCGTAGACCGCCTTGAACCGGTTCAGGTTGAGCAGGACGATGCCCAGGCGCGCCTCGGAAGGGGGGTCAGCGGGCGGGTCGGCGACGAGGCTCGCCAGCCGTCGCATCAACGCCGACCGGTTGGGCAGTCCGGTCAGTTGGTCGTGGAGCAGCGCGTGTTGGAGTCGAGCCTGCAGGGCGTACTGCTTGTCGCGCCAGGCGGCCCGTTCGGCGTTGTTGATGCCCTCGGCCGCGGTGAGGGCGCGGTCACGCAGCGCCTCGGTGAAGCCGGTGGCCAACTGTCCACAGAGGTCGGCCAGCCGGGCCGGGGTCCGTTCGTCGGTGACGCCCGCGTCGGCCAGGAGCCGCTGGTGCAGCAGGGTCAGGCTATGGCCGAGCGCGCGCGGCGAGGAGATGTCGGCGGCCACCAGGTCGGCCCCGACCCGGTACCCGGCCGAGGCGTCGAACGGCTCCGCGGTCACCGCCGCCACCAACCGTTGCGCCAGGCCCTGCAGGGTGGCCCGGGACCGGGCCCGTCCGGCCGGCAGGAAGTTGGTAGACGAGACGGCCCGCTCCCAGGATGCGCTGAAGGAGGCCAGGTCGGCGACGCAGTCTCCGGCGGCGCCGGGCGTGGCAGCGCCGTCCTCGACGGCGCCGGACGTGACAGCGCCGTCCTCGACGCTCGCGGGCGTGCCGGCGGATCGGGGCCCGGTACGCGATTGCGTCATCTGGTGCGCGCCTTCCATCGTGGAGCGTCCCGCCGCGGATGTCCGCCGGCCCATCGATTATCGGCCCGACGCCGGGCGGGATCCAGACCCGGTTGACGCTACCGCGTGCGGCCCACCGCCCCCAACATCACCTCGGCCTGTGGATGGCGGGTCGCCCGCATCGAGTCGGGTAACCAGTCGTCGACGCGCGTGAGGCCGGGTTTGACGAGGTCCAGACCGGCCAGCAGTTTCTTGACCTGTCTCGGTGCACGCGGTAGGCCGGGCGTCAGCGTGTGCTGGTAGAGCCGCCGGACCTGCTCGATCTCCCGCCGGTGCGTCGAGGCGGTGACGTGGGAGATTGCGAGGTAGCTGCCGGGGGCGAGCCCGTCGCGGAGCCGGGCGATGATGCCGGCCGGGTCGTCGGAGTCGGGGACGAAGTGCAGCACCGCCATCAGCAGTACCGCCGTCGGCTGGGAGAAGTCCAGCAGTTGGAGCACCTCGGGGTGGCCGAGGATCTCGGCGGGGCGGCGCAGGTCGGCCTCGATGGACGTGGCGTACGGGTCGTCGGCCAGGATCATCCGGCCGTGCGCGACCGCCACCGGGTCGATGTCGACGTAGACCACCCGCGCGTCGGGCGCCGACTGCCGGGCCACCTCGTGCACGTTGCCCAGTGTCGGGATGCCCGAGCCGATGTCGAGGAACTGCCGTACGCCGGCGTCCACCAGCCAGCGCACCGCCCGGCCCAGGAACGCCCGGTTGGCCTGCGCGGCGTAGCTGAAGCCGGGCATGGCCACCTCGACCCGCGCCACGAACTCCCGGTCGGCGGCGAAGTTGTGGTAGCCCCCGAGGTAGTAGTCGTAGGCGCGAGCGACGTTGGGCACGGTGACGTCGACACCGTCCGGTACCCAGCTCAGCACGTCCAACCTGTACTCCTCGGGTCATGTCGCGGAGTCGGTTTTGCGGCGGCGGTACTGATCAGTTATCGGCGGGTCACGGATCGGAGTCGACCGTCGGCCACCTGGACCATGGCATCCACCTGCGCCAGGAACGCGTCGCCGAAGCCGCGCAGCCACTGGCTCAGCAACTGCAGCTCGTCCTCGGTCCGTACCCGGTTGCGAGGATCGGCCAGGAACGCCGAGATCATGTCCTCCACGAGCAGGCGTGCCCGGACCCGAGCGTGGTACAGCTGCTGTCCGCTGGTCTGCGGGTCGTCGTCGACGGCACTGTCCGCACAGGCGATGGCCAGGTTCAGGTGGGTCTCGGTGTACCGCTCCACCTCGTTGACCAGCCAACCGGTGCGACGGCGGGGGCGCCGCGGCTCCGCGACCCGGTCGACGTCGGTGCCGTGCTCGCGATAGAAGCCGCGTAGCCGTTCGACCTCGGCGCGTAGTGCACCGTAGTCCTGTTCGGCCGCCTCGAGCGCGTCCGCGGCCCGCGCGACGAATTCGTTGACGGAGTCTTCCGAGTAACCCCGCCATGCGAGCTGGGACTGCGGGAAGGTCGCCGTGCGTGCCTCTTCCGCGGTGAGCGTGCGGCCGAAGTGACGGACGGGGCCCGGGTCGACGGGGGTACTCACCGACAACTCCCGTGTATTCCCAGCCCGGTCGAGGGATCGAGCTTCCGAGTCATTTTTCCCACGCTAGAGGGCGCCGACCAAGATTGGAAGATCGTTTAAGGTCTGCTTAGGGCCGGCCGGAAGATGATTTAAGGGTCACCCGAACGGACGTATCGCCGCAGCGTCCCGACCCGGCGGCAACCTCACCGGCCGAGCCTCATCGGCGTAGTCGTAGCGTCACCACCTGGAACGGACGCAGGGACAGTCGGAGCGCGTCGTCCCGCAGCCTGGTCGGTCCGCAGCGGCGTTGCCCGGGGTCGAGTTCGCGTTCGAGCAGGTCCACCTCGGTCGCCTGGGCGAACGGAAAGCCGGGGCGTAGCGTCGCGGCCGCCCGCCCGCCGCGCGACTCGTAGAGCCGTACGATCACGTCTCCGCTGGCGTCGTCGGCCAGCTTGACCGCCTCCACCCGTACGGCGGGGTGGTCCACCGACAGCAGCGCCGGGAGCGCGCAGTCGCCGGGCACCACGCGAAGCGGCAGGTTCAGGGCATAGCCGGCATCGACCGCGGCGTCGAAATCCCCCGCCACGACCAGCGCGTACCCGAAGCGGTGCGCCCCCTGGTCGGTCCGCGGGTCGGGGCTGTGCGGCGCGCGCAGCAGGGTCAGCCGTACCGTCGTGGTGGTACCCCCGTCCTCGTCGCGGGTCGTGCGCGCCGCGTCGTGGCCGTACGTGGAGTCGTTGGCGATGGCGACGCCGTACCCCGGCTCGGCGACGCGGATCCAGCGGTGGGCGTAGATCTCGTACCGGGCCCGGTCCCAACTGGTGTTGGTGTGCAGCGGCCGGTGCACGTGGCCGAACTGGATCTCCGCCGTGGACCGGTCGGCGTGGAGGTCGAGCGGGAACGCGACCTTGAGCACCTTTTCCGACTCGTGCCAGTCGACCTCGGTGTCGATGTCCAGCCGGCCCGCGCCGGCGGTCAGGCGGTACGTCTGGGTCACCCGGGAGTCGCCGAAGCGCCGCTCGACCCGGACGGCGGCCAGCAGCGGGCCGGCGTCGGTCACGGTCACCGACTCGGCGGCCGTCAGGTCGGTACGCCGATGCAGGTAGTGCCGGTCGATGTTCCAGGCGTCCCAGCGGGCGGGGTGGTCGGGGTGCAGTTGCAGCAGGTTGCCCCGGGCGCCGGGGGCGAGCAGTTCGCGGTCGGCGACGAGGTCGCGTACCGAGCGCAGCAGCCCGTCGTCGTCGATGACGACCCGGAGGAGGCCGTTGTCCAGGACGGTGCCGTCGGAGTGCGCGGGCTCCACCGTCACCCCGCCGACCCGGCCGGGGGCGGCGGGGTGTACCGGGCCGACGCCCTGGGCCGGTGCGGTCGCCCATACCGCCGACCGGCCGTCCGAGAGCCGCTGGCCGGGCACCTCGCCAGGCATGATGACGACCTCCGCCCGGTCGTGGGGCGCCGCGTTCAGGGCGACCGGCTGACCGTCTCGCGTGGACAGTGCCGAGGTCGCCCGGGCGATCAGGGCCTCCAGCTCGGTCCGGATCCGTCCGTAGGTCTCCCGCGCCTCGCGGTGCACCCAGGCGATGGACGAGCCGGGCAGGATGTCGTGGAACTGGTGCAGCAGCACCAGCTTCCAGATCCGGTCCAGGTCGTCGTACGGGTACGGCAGCCCGGCGTGCAGGTGCGCCGCGGTCGACCACAGCTCGGCCTCGCGCAGCAGATGCTCGCTGCGCCGGTTGCCCGCCTTCATCGCGGCCTGGGTGGTGTACGTGGCGCGGTGGTTCTCCAGATACAGCTCGCCGGTCCAGGTCGGTGCGTCGGGGTACTCCTCGTGCGCGCGTTCGAAGAACTCGGCCGGGGCCTCGACCGTCACCCGCGGTGAGCCCTCGAGGTCGCGCAGCCGCCGGGCGCGTTCGAGCATCTCGCGGGTGGGGCCGCCGCCGCCGTCGCCGTACCCGAACGGCACCAGCGACGTCGTCGCGGCGCCCTTCTCGGCGAAGTTGCGTACCGCGTGCGCCAGCTCCGCGCCGGTGAGCCCCGAGTTGTACGTGTCGACCGGCGGGAAGTGCGTGAAGACCCGGGTGCCGTCGATGCCCTCCCACCAGAAGGTGTGGTGGGGTATCCGGTTCGTCTCGTTCCACGACAGCTTCTGGGTCAGGAACCACCGCACCCCGGCCAGCCGGGCCAACTGCGGGAACGCGGCGGTGTACCCGAACGAGTCGGGCAGCCAGATCTCCTGCGTGTCGACACCGAACTCCTCGGCGAAGAACCGCTTGCCGTGCGTGAGTTGGCGGACCAGCGCCTCGCCGGTGGGCAGGTTGGCGTCGGACTCGACCCACATCGAGCCGACCGGCGCCCACGTGCCCGCCCGGACCGCCTTGCGGATGCGCTCGTAGATGTGGGGCTGGTTGTCCCTGACCCAGGCGTACTGCTGCGCCTGCGAGCAGGCGAACACCAGCTCCGGGTAGTCCTCGGCGAGGGCGGTGACGTTGGCGAAGGTACGGGCGGCCTTGCGGACCGTCTCGCGCAGCGGCCACAGCCACGCCGAGTCGATGTGGGCGTGCCCGACCGCCCGGATGCGGTGGGCGCTGGCGTGCGCCGGGCTGGCGAGGACCGGCGCCAGCCGCTGCCGCGCGACCGCGGCCGTGCCCGCCACGTCGTGCAGGTCGACCGTGTCGAGCATGCGCTCCAATGCACGCAGGATCTCGTGTCGGCGCGGGTCGTGCTCCGGCAGCGCCATCATCAGCTCGGTGAGCACCTCGATGTCGAGGACGAGCTGCCAGACGGGCTCGCGGAGCAGGGCCAGGTCGGCCTGGACGAACCGGTACAGCGGCTCGGCCGGCGCGGTCAGCCGGTCGCCGAGCCCGGTCGGCGCGAACGACCGCAGGACGGTCGGGTTGGCCGCGGCCTCGATCAGCAGGTCGACCCGGTCGCCGGTGACCGGTACGTACCGGTTCAGCGGATGGATGCCCTTGATCGGTACGCCGTCCGCTGTGTACGCCAGCGCCTCGGCCTGGAAGCCGGGCGACTCCACGCCGAAGCCGAGGTCGAAGACGGCCTCCACCCGCTGACCCGCCCACTCGGCCGGGACGTCGCCGCGTACCCGCAACCACGTCGTCGACCACGGCGAGCCCCAGGGCTGGCCGATCGTGACCTTCTCGAAGTCCGCCGCGTCGAGGGCCTGGCGCACCGGTACCGGTTCGCCCGGCACCGTCCAGGCCGTCACCTCCAGCGGCCGGCCGGGGCCGTACACGGCCGGGCGGAGGTACTGGTCCACCGCGCGGGCCAGCCGCTCCTCGACCAGGATCCGGTCGTCGTGCATCTGCGCCTCCTGCCGGCAGGTCGTCGAGCATGCCCGGTACCCCCGTACCGGCGCGGTACTCCGGTCACATCGAAGTCTTCACGATCACCGAGCCGGTGTGCCAGATCGCGTCCGCCGGCTACGCCTCCTCCAGCGGTACCCGGGGGTCGGCGAGGCGCTCCGGGTCGACCGCGCGCCCGGACCGGATCAGCTCTCCGATCGGCCCCGCCACGTCCCAGATGTTGACGTTCATGCCGGCCAGTACCCGCCCGCCGGCGGTCCAGAAGGCGATGAACTCGCGCTTGGCGACGTCGCCGCGCACGACGACCCGGTCGACGTCGCCGGGCGGGGCGTACCCGGTGTACTCCATCCCCAGGTCGTACTGGTCGGTGAAGAAGTACGGCAGCCGGTCGTAGCTGACCGGCTGGCCGAGCATCGAACGGGCCGCCGCGGGACCGCCGTTGAGGGCGTTGGCCCAGTGCTCGACGCGGATGTTGCGGCGCAGCGGCGGATGGTAGGCGTTGGCCACGTCCCCGGCGGCGTAGACGGACGGGTCGACGGTGCTGCGCAGGGCATGGTCGACGACGACGCCGTTGTCGACGGCGAGGCCGGCGCGCTCGGCCAGGTCGGTGTTCGGGCGTACGCCGGCGGCCACGACGACGGTGTCGCACGCCAGCTCGGTGCCGTCGGTCAGCAGTACCGAGGAGACCCGCCCGTCGCCGCGGAGCTCGCGGACCCCGGTACCGAAGTGGAAGGCGACGTCGTGGTCGCGGTGCAGGTCGGCGAAGACGCGGGCGATCTCGTCGCCGAGGACCCGTTGCAGTGGCAGCTCGGCCACCTCGACGACGGTGACGGCCGCGCCGCGCTGCCGGGCCGCGGCGGCGACCTCCAGCCCGATCCAGCCCGCGCCGATGATCACCACCCGGGCGCCGTCGGTCAGGGCGGCGTCGATCCGGGCGTGGTCGGCGAGGGTCCGCAGCGTCAGTACCCCGTCCAGCTCGGCGCCGGGGACGGGCAGGGCTCGCGGGGTGGCGCCGGTGGCGAGCAGCAGCGCGTCGTAGCCGACCCGCTCGCCGCCGACCAGCTCGACGTGCCGGCCGGCCCGGTCGATCGCGGTCGCGCGGGTGCCGGTACGCAGGTCGACGTCGTGGTCGGCGTACCAGCCGGCCTCGTGCACGAACACGCTGCCGGGTTCGGCGGAGCCGGTCAGCAGGCCCTTGGACAGGGGCGGCCGTTCGTACGGGTGCTCGGCCTCCTCGCCGACCAGGATGATGCGGCCGTCGAAGCCCTCCTCGCGCAGGGTCTGTACGGCCTTCGCCCCGGCCAACCCCGCGCCGACGATCACGAATGTGCGGTCTTCTGGCATCGCGCTCTCCCTTCCGGTATTCATGGTGCGCCGGTTCGACGCGCGCCGACCCCGGCGAGGGTGAAGAACTCGGCGCGGGACCGGACATCTTCGCGCAGGTTGCCCAGCAGGGTCGAGGTGATGGTCGTGGCGCCGACGGCCTGGACGCCGCGCAGGGTCACGCACAGGTGTTCGGCCTCGACGACCACCCCGCCGCCGCGGGGGCGCAGGTGGGTGGTCAGCCAGTCCGGACCTGTTTGGTGAGGCGCTCCTGGACCTGGGGCCCGTGGGCGAACAGCTCGACCACGCGGGCGGGTTTGGACAATCCCAGGATGCGCCCACCCAGAGTTTGGTCGCGATGACGACCAAGACTCTGGGTGACCACGAATACGGCGGCCGCGGTGGGGCCCGCGCGTCGACTCGATGGAGGGTCAGTACGAGAACTGACCCACCACTTGTTGCAGGTGCGCCGACATGCGGGCAAGTTCGGACGCGGCGGCCTGCGACTGGGTGACACCGCTACTGGTGTTCTGTGCCGCCGTCGCGACGACGCCGATGTTGTCGGCGATCATCCCGGACCCGGTGGCGGCCTGGGCGACGTTGCGACTGATTTCTCTGGTCGTCGCGGTCTGCTCCTCCACGGCGGAGGCGATGGTGACCTGCGAGTCGTTGATGGCCGCGATCACGGTGCCGATCTCGGAGATCGCCGCGACGGCCGCCGCCACTTCCTGCTGGATGTCGTCGATGCGACCGGCGATGTCCTCCGTGGCCTTGGCGGTCTCGTGAGCGAGGTCCTTGACCTCGCTGGCGACCACCGCGAAGCCCTTGCCGGCCTCTCCGGCGCGGGCCGCCTCGATGGTGGCGTTGAGCGCGAGCAGGTTGGTCTGGTCGGCGATCGAGGTGATCACCCTGACCACGCTGCCGATCTCGGCCGACGACTCACCCAGCTTGGTGACGGTCGCGCTCGCGCTCTCCGCCGATGCCACCGCCCGGGCGGCGACCTGGGCGGCCTCGGCGGCGCTGTGCGCGATCTCCTTGATGGACGCCTCCATCTGCTCGGAGCCGGCGGCGAGCGTCTGCACGTTGCGCGACACCTGCTCGGCAGTGGCCGACACCGCCTCGGCCTGGGTGGACGTCTCCTCGGCGGACGCCGCGATCTGCTGGCTGGTCGCGGACAGCTCTTCGGAGCTGGAGGCGAGCGTACCGGCGCTGGTCGCGACCGCAGCGATCGTCTCGCGGGTACGGGCATTCGCACGGTCGAGTGCGGTGGCCATCCGGCCGATCTCGTCACGGCTCGACACTCCGACCGACTGGCTGAGGTCGCCGTCACCGATCGCGGAGACCACGGCGCCGACCCTCCTCACCGCGTTGACGACAAGCCGGGCGAGGTACAGGCCGACCACCACCGCCAGCAGCACACCGGCGACCAGGAACCCCAGCAGCGTCAGCCGCGCCAACGAGTACGTGCGGTACGAGTCCTGGTTGGCCTTTTCTGCAGCGGCGGTCTCGATACGGGTCAGGTCGTCGAGGGCCGTGGTCATCGCGGTGATCGCGGGCTTGGATTCGGTGTCCCGTACCCGCACGAAGGTGGCGAGGTCGTGAGCGCGTGCGGCCGGGACGAGCTTGGCCTCGCGGACCTGCCGGTATTCGGAGATCCCCTGCCGCAGCTTGGCGACCTGGGCTCCATGCCCGGTGCCGTCGGTCGCGAGGTACGACGCGAGCGCCTTGTCGAAGGCGGCGTCCTCGTCCGGGATCTTGCTCAGCGCGCTCTCGACGCCCTTGGCGTCGGTGGCGATGGCCGCGTTGAGCGCATCGATGCGGCTGCTGAGCATGCTGCGGTGCATTGTCGCGAGGCTGTTCAGGGACAACAGGTTCTGCGTGTACATCTGCTGGGACTTCACCTGCATCGATGACATGCCCACCAGGCCGGTGACCCCGATCGCCGTCGAGACGAGGGCGCCGACAGTGATCACGAGCATGAACTTGACCCGCATCGAGCGGTTGGCAACCCAGTTGGCCAGGCCCCCGGCGGGCCGTACCGAAGGGCCAGAAGAAGGAAGCTCAGACATGGCAGACCGATCCGCTCACGGAGCGCGCTCCGGTGCGGGCACCTCCCGCAACACCCAGAGTGATCGAATCTTGCACTTACTGCAGTCATGCAGACGGCGCAATCCGACCTGGACGAATGGTTGACACGACAAATATCGACAGAGCAAATTTCGGCAACGCAAGTAAATTGTCCGCCGGTCGGGTCGCGGTCCGCCAGGCCGAACGACCCATGGGATGGCACGCTGCGTCGATCGGGTGCAAGATATGGATCTCGGCCGATGCGCGGCGTGACGCCGTATCGACCGTACGCGAGCTTCCTCATGGGGAGGGCCGATGCAGCAACGCATCGAGAGGTACGGACGGGCCGCCGCGACGATCGCGGTGCTGGTGACTGTCGCCGCCACCACCGCCGGCTGCCTGGGTAAGAAGACCAGCTCCGACACCACGAAGAATGCCGACGCCAAGGAGTTCACGCTCAGCATCGGCGTCAACTCCATCGCGGGCGGCAAGAACGCCTCGCAGGCGGAGTGGCTCAGCAACTGGGTCATTCCGAAGTTCGTCGAGGCGCAGAAGGCCAAGGGCCGTACCGCGCACGTCACGCTCCAGCCGTCCGGCGCGAGCGACGAGGACTACAAGAGCAAGATCGCGCTCGACCTGAAGACCGGCAGCGGCGCCGACATCTACGCGCTCGACGGCATCTGGGTCGGGGAGTTCGCCGACGCCGGGTACATCAAGCCGATCGAGGACCTCGTCGGCAAGGACAAGGCCGACGACTGGGAGGGCTGGGCGCAGATCCCGCCGGCCGTCCAGACCAACATGGCCTACAACGGCAAACGCTACGGGGTGCCGCTGGGCACCGACGGCCGGGTCATCTACTTCAACCGGAAGCTCTTCGCGCAGGCCGGGCTGCCCGCCGACTGGCAGCCCCGGAGCTGGAGCGACGTGCTCTCCGCCGCGTACCGGATCAAGGCGGGCGTGCCCGGGGTCATCCCGATGCAGCTCAACGCCGGTACCGCGATGGGCGAGGCGACGACGATGCAGGGCATCCTGCCGCTGCTGGTCGGCGCCGGCCACCAGATCTGGGCCGACGGCAAGTGGCAGGGCAACACCCAGGCGCTGCGCGATGCCCTCGGCATGTACCAGGAGATCTACCGCAACGGCCTGGGCGATCCGGTGATCCAGCAGGACGCCAAGGGACGAGACAAGTCGTTCCAGGCGTTCGCCGAGGGGCGGATCGCCATGCTGCTGGAGGGCGACTACTTCTGGCGGGCGGTGATCGAGCCGACCAAGGGCATCGCCAAGATGCCCGACCGGGACCAGACCGTCGGGTACGCGCTGATCCCGGCCAAGACCCCGGGTGCCGGCATCCGCGGTCAGGACTTCGTGTCGATGTCCGGCGGCAGCGGCCATGTGCTCAACCCGGCGAGCAAGTACCCGCAGCAGGCGTGGGAGCTGTTGCAGTTCCTGAACTCCAAGGACGCCACGATCGCGTCGGTGGCCGGCTCGCCGCGGCTCACCCAGCGCCAGGACGTCAACGACGAGGTACTCAAGAACAACCCGATGCTGCTGTTCGTCTCCCAGAAGGTGCTGCCGCTGACCGCGTACCGGCCCGGCTTCGCGGTGTACCCGCGGGTGTCGCAGGCGCTCCAGCAGGCGACGCTCGACGTGGCGACGGGTACGCCGGCGGTGGACGCGGCCGCGACGTACCAGCGGACGGTGGAGCCGATCGTGGGTGGGGTGGGCAAGGTTGCCAGCGGCTGAGCCCGCACTCGACGCCGTTGCGACCGGGGCGACCGCCGCCCCGGCCGCGACGATGCCGGCCGGGCGGGCCGGACCGGCCACCGACGTGGTCGGGCTGGGGCGGTGGCGGGCGCTCGGGTTCGTGACGCCCGGGCTCGTCCTCATCGGGGTCTTCCTGGTCTTCCCGGCGCTCTGGACGCTCTACATCGGCGTGACCGACTACCGGCTGACCGGCACCGCCGCCCGCGCACCGCAGATCGTCGGCCTGGAGAACTACCGTCGGGCCCTGACCGACCCGACGTTCTACCGGTCGATGTGGCTGACGCTGGTCTTCGTCCTGGGCTCGGCGGTGCTCGGGCAGAACCTGCTCGGCTTCTTCTTCGCGTACGCGCTGCGCCCGGCCCGCCCCGCGGTGCGCCGCCTCGTCGAGGCGCTCGTCCTGCTCGCCTGGATCCTGCCCAGCTCGGTCGTTGCGTTCCTGTGGATCGCGATGCTCGACCGGGACGGCGGCACGGTCAACGTGCTGCTGGGTCAGGTACCCGGGGTGGCGTGGCTGATCGAGTACCCGATGGTCGCGATCGTGGTCTTCAACATCTGGCGGGGCACCGCGTTCTCGATGATGCTCTACTCCGCGGCGCTGTCGGGGGTGCCGCCATCGCAGCTGGAGACGGCCCGGTTGGCCGGCGCGTCCACCGGGCAGACGCTGCGCGACGTGATCCTGCCCAACATCCGCCGGTACGCGCTGACGAACACGCTGCTGATCACGCTGTGGACGTTCAACGACTTCACGCCGTTCCTGCTGACGGCGGGCGGGCCGAACCACCGGTCGGAGGTGGTGGCGGCCTACATCTACAACACCGCGATCGTCGGCGGCGAGATGGGGTACTCGGGCGCGATCTCGCTGCTGGTACTGCTGGTCAACCTGCTGCTGGCGCTGGTGTACCTGCGGGTGGCCCGGGTGAGGCCGGCATGATCGTGAGGTCGGCATGAGGAGTACCGCTCGGGCGGTGGCGCTGCGGGTCCTGGCCTACGTCGGGCTCGGCGTGGGTACCGCGCTCTTCGCACTGCCGTTGCTGTGGCTGCTGTCCACGCCGTTCGACGCCGCTCCCCGGTACGCGGTGCGGCCGCCGTCGGAGTTCACCCTCGGCAACTTCGGCGAGATCGGCCGCAACCCGTACGCGGTCTCCTCACTGGTCAACTCGGTCGTGCTGGCACTCGGCACGATGGTGGTCGTGGTGGTCGCGGCGGCACTCGCGGCGTACGCCCTGTCGCGGGTACGGCTGCCGGGCCGCGACGCCCTGCTGTACGCGCTGCTGCTGCTGTCCAGCGTCATCACCGGTACCGCGGCGATGGTGCCGATCTTCCTGCTGATCTTCCAGCTCAACCTGATCGACACCCGGGCCGGGGTGATCCTGGTGCTCTCCGGCGGCCTGCTGCCGGCCGCGATCTTCCTGCTGAAGGACTTCATCGACACGATCCCGCGCTCGTACGAGGAGTCGGCGCGTGTGTTCGGTGCCTCACCGCTGCAGATCCTGCGGCACATCGTGGCGCCGGTGGCCCGTCCCGGCCTCGCCACCATCGCGGTGTGGACGATGGTACAGGTCTGGGGCAGCTTCCTCACCCCGTTCATCCTGCTGCGCGACCCCACGAAACAGCCGGCCGCCGTCGTCGTGCGCACGCTGTACACCGAGGGCGGCTCGCCCAACCTCGCGCTCATCTCGAGCTTCTCGCTGCTGTACTCGGTACCGGTGGTGCTCATGTACCTGTTCGCCTGGGGCCGGTACGGCTTCCGCTTCCACGGGGGGATCAAGAGCTGAGATGGCCGACGTCGAACTGCGCGCACTGACCAAGGAGTTCCCCGGCGGCGTACGGGCCCTCGACACGCTCGACCTGACCGTCGCCGACGGCGAGTTCTTCGCGCTGCTGGGACCGTCCGGCTGCGGCAAGACCACCCTGCTGCGCACCATCGCCGGGCTGGAGGCGCCGACGTCGGGCCAGGTGCGCATCGGCGACCGGGACGTGACCGGGCTCGTGCCCGGCGCCCGCGACGTCGCCATGGTCTTCCAGGACTACGCGCTGTTCCCGCACATGACCGTGCTCGACAACATCGCGTACCCGCTGAAGATCAAACGCCAGTCGCGTCCGGAGCGGTCCGGCCGGGCGAGGGGCGTCGGCGCGAACCTCGGCCTCGCCGCGCTGATGGACCGCCGGCCGGCGGCGCTCTCGGGTGGCCAGCAGCAGCGGGTCGCGCTGGCCCGCGCGGTCGCCTGCCACCCCTCGGTCTTCCTGTTCGACGAGCCGCTGTCCAATCTGGACGCGCGGCTCCGGCTGGAGGCGCGCACGTTCCTCAAGCGGCTGCAGCGCGAGCTGGCGGTGACCACGATCTTCGTGACCCACGACCAGGCCGAGGCGCTCGCGCTCGCGGACCGGATCGCGGTGATGGAGGCCGGCCGGATCCGCCAGGTCGGTACCCCGCGCGAGGTCTTCGGCCGCCCGGCCAACACGTTCGTGGCGAACTTCATCGGGTCCACGCCGATGAACCTTCTCCCCGGCGTGGTCTCGGGCGGCGGCGTCGCGGTCGCCGGTGGGACGCTCACGCCGTCGACGATCACGCCGCCGACCGCCCCGGGGGAGCGGGTGATCGTCGGGGTACGCCCCGAGTACGTCTCCCTGTCGACCACGCCCGTGGACGGCGCCCTCACCGGCGAGGTGTCGATCATCGAGCACCTCGGAGCCGTGTCGCTGGTGACCGTCGAGGCGGACGGCGCGCTGATCGGCGCGACCGTACCCGAGGACCGCGAGCCGGTACCCGGCTCGCGGGTCTGGCTCAGTCCCGCTCCGGGACGGGTGCTGATCTACCGCGAGTCGGACGGGGAGCTGGTGACATGAGGAGTACCCACAGCGGGGTGTGGAGCCCCGACGACCGCGCCGAGTCGAGGTACCGGTACCTGCCGGTCGACGTGCCGCCCGGCGCGCGGCGGCTGACCGTGTCGCTGGCCTACGACACCGGGGCAGGAGTGCTGGACCTCGGCCTGCTGGACCCCGACGGGCGGTTCTGCGGCTGGTCCGGCGGGGCGCGGTCGGAGTTCACCGTCTCCGAGAGCTGGGCGACGCCCGGGTACCTGCCCGGCCCGGTGAGCCCCGGCCAGTGGCGGGTGATCCTCGGGCTGCACCGGGTACCGCCGCAGGGCCTGGCCTGGACGGTCACCGGGGAGGCCGCGCTGTGGGTGCCCGACCCGCCCGGCGGCACGGGCGCCGTGACCGCTGGAGCGGCGGGTGGGCTCGCGCCGGGGCTCCGGCCGTACCGCAACCTGCCGGCCCCGCCCGGCCTCACCTGGCTCGCCGGCGACCTGCACACCCACACCGTGCACTCGGACGGGACGCTGACCGTACCGGAGTTGGCGGCGCTCGCCGCCGGCAACGGCCTTGACTACCTCGCGGTGACCGACCACAACACCGTCTCCCACCACGCCGAGCTGGCCGCGGCCGGGGCGGCCGCCGGGCTCGTCCTGGTACCGGGTCAGGAGATCACCACCGACCGCGGGCATGCGAACGCGTACGGCGACATCGGCTGGGTGGACTTCCGCCGCCCCGCGAACGAGTGGCTGTCCACGGTGGACAGGGAGGGCGGGCTGCTGTCGGTCAACCACCCGCTCGGCGGCGACTTCGCCTGGCTGCACCCGCTGGACGAGCGGCCACTCCTGGCCGAGGTGTGGCACTCCGGCTGGTGGGACCGTACCTGGGGGGCGCCGCTGGCCTGGCTGCTCGCCTGGGGCGTCGACACCGTGCCGGTCGGCGGTTCGGACTTCCACTCGCCGGCCCAGTCGGCGCGGCCCGGTTACCCCACCACCTGGGTGGCCTGCGAGGAGCGGTCGGTCGAAGGCGTGCTCGCCGGGCTCGCCACCGGGCTGGTGGCGGTCACCGAGTCACCGACCGGCCCCGCGCTGCTGCGCGTCGGCGACGAGGTGGTGGCGGTCGACGCCGACGGTACGCTGCTGGTCGACTTCACCGGGCGGCGCCGGATGGTCCGTGGTGACCGGGCGGTCTTCCCGGCGCAGAGCGGCCCGCACTGGCTGGAGGACGACCGGGCGCAGATCCTCGCGCTGTCCGCCTGACCGGCCCGCCCGGGTGGGCGGTCGGGGCCGCCCGCAGGTCCCCCTCCAACTCCTCGCGTACGTCGTCCTGCACGTCGGCCCTGGAGCGCGCCAACCCGAGTACCGAGAGCAGCCGGGCCCCGTCGGCCCGGTGGTGCCGTTCGCTGATAGTCGTCAGTGGAGGGTCCCGGTCTGGCTGTCGTGTGGGTCGAGATTTCGGAAACTTCCGGATCCGACCCGGGGTCTGGGGTGGGTAGGTCCTGGCGAGCGCCGGCGCCGGTGGCCGCTCCGCTGCCGCCGGTGCCGGTGGCCGCTCCGCTGCTCATCGTTCAGCGATCAACGAGCGGGGAACGCCTCGGGGCGAGGTGGGTGGAGGCCTGCGTTCGATAGGTATTGACCAATGCGTTGCGGAGTCGTAGCGTCCGCGGCACATATTGAATTATCGGTCAGGCACCCGAAAGTTTCGATGCCCGATCCGCTCGGCCGACCGCGGGCGCGGGTGCGCTCAGCGTTCTTCGAAAGGGGTACCGGATGCACGTCTCCCGTAGATCGTTGTTGGGCCTCGCCGGCGCGAGTGCGAGTGCGCTCGCTCTCGGGGCCTGCGGTGACGGCGGGTCCGGCAAGGACGGCAAGACGACCGTCAACTGGTGGCACATCTCGAACACCGACCCGATGCTGTCGGTGTGGGCGGCGCTGGCCAAGGACTTCGAGGCGAAGCACCCCGACGTCACGATCAAGATCACGCCCCTGGAGAACGAGGCGTTCAAGTCCAAGCTCACCACGGTCACCCAGGGCGGCTCGCCGCCGGACCTCTTCAGTACCTGGGGTGGCGGGGTGCTCAAGCAGCAGGTCGACGCCGGGCTGGTGAAGGACCTGACCGCCGACTTCACGTCGCTGGCCGACACGTTCACCCCGCTGTCCACGCAGCCGTACCGGCTCGACAACAAGGTGTACGGCGTTCCGTTCGACCTCGGGATGGTCGGTTTCTGGTACAACAAGGAGCTGTTCGGCCGGGCGGGCATCGCCTCGCCGCCGGACACGTGGACCGGGCTGCTCGACGCCGTGCGCAAGCTCAAGGCGGCCGGCATCACGCCGATCGCCCTCGCCGGTGGGGACAAGTGGCCCGGGCACTACTACTGGGCCTACCTGGCGATGCGGATCGGTGGCCTGGACGTGCTCAAGCAGGCCGGGGCCGACGCGAAGTTCGACAAGCCGGAGTTCGTGGCCGCGGGTACCAAGCTGAAGGAGCTCGTCGACCTGGCCCCGTTCCAGAAGGGGTTCCTCGCCGCCACCTACGGGTCGCCGGACGGGCAGGCCGCGACCATGGGCAACGGGGCGGCGGCGATGGAGCTGATGGGCCAGTGGGCGCCGTCGGTCCAGAACGACACCTCGACCAACAAGAAGGGTATCGGCGACAAGCTGGGCTTCTTCCCGTTCCCGGCGGTCGAGGGCGGCAAGGGCGCGGTGACCGAGGCGTTCGGTGGTGGCAACGGGTTCGCCGTCGGCAGGAACGCGCCGCCCGCCACGATCGAGTTCCTGAAGTTCCTGGTCCAGGTCGACAACCAGCGCAAGGCGGCCGCCACCGGGGCGGTCGTCCCGGTCGTCAAGGGCGCCGAGGACGCGATCAAGGATCCCAACATCGCGGCCGTGCAGAAGACACTCGCCGCGGCGACCGGGTTCCAGTTGTTCCTCGACCAGGCGTACCCCCCGGCCGTGGGGCAGCAGGTCAACGACAGCGTCGCCGAGCTCATCGCGGGCAAGGCGAGCCCGCAGCAGGTCGTGCGGGCCGTCACCGATGCTGCTCACAAGTAGCGCGGACCCGGACCGGGTCGGCACCGGCCCGGTCCGGTCCGACGCGGTCCGCCGCCAGCGGGCCCGGCGCCGCCGGGTCCGCTGGCCGGTCCTCGCGTTCCTGGTGCCGGCGCTGCTGCTGTTCGGCCTGCTGGTACTCGTACCGATCATCCTCGCGGCGTACACGAGCCTGTTCAAGTGGAACGGCTTCGGCGGGCTGCCGACCAACTTCGTCGGGCTGGACAACTTCCGGCGGCTGCTCACCGACCCGATCTTCCTCGCCGACCTCTGGCACGGACTGATCCTCATCGTGCTGTCGGCGGCGGTCCAACTGCCGCTCGCGCTCGGGCTCGCGCTGCTGCTCAACCAGCGGCTGCGCGGACGGGGCGTCTACCGGGTGCTGTTCTTCGCGCCGTACGTGCTGTCCGAAGTCATCACGGCCGTCCTGTTCACGATGGTGTTCTCGCCCAACCGGGGCCTGGCCAACCAGGTACTGCGGGTGTTCGGCGCGGGTGACGTGGGCGCCACCTGGCTCGCCGACCCGTCGACCGTCCTGTACGTGGTGTTTCTCGTCATGACCTGGAAGTACTTCGGCTTCCACATGATCCTGTACCTGACGGGCCGGCAGAACATCCCGGCCGAGCTGACCGAGGCGGCGGCGATCGACGGGGCGGGGGACTGGCAGACGTTCCGCCACGTCACCCTGCCGCTGCTCGGGCCGACGATCCGGGTGAGCCTCTTCCTGTCGGTCATCGGCTCGATCCAGCTCTTCGACCTCGTCTGGGTGCTGACCGTGGGAGGACCGGTCCACGCCTCGGAGACCATGGCGGTCACGATGTTCCAGTACGGCTTCCGGCGGTACGAGGTGGGCTATGCGAGCGCGATCAGCATCGCGATGTTCGTGATCAGTCTCGTCTTCGCGCTGGCGTACCAGCGCTTCGTCATGCGCCGCGACATCGAGGGCGCGCTCACCACCATGGGAGGAGGCCAGCGTTGAGCGGTCGTACCCCGAGTCCCGTGAAGACCGTGCCGCTGCACCTGATCTCCATCGTGATCGGTGCGTTCGTCGTCGTGCCGATCCTGTTCGGCGTGCTGGGCGGGTTCAAGGACAACGGCCAGTTGTCGACGAACCCCTTCGGCCTGCCCCACCCCTGGGTGCCGTCCAACTACACCGACATCCTCGCGTCCGGGTCGTTCTGGCGGCAGCTGGCCAACAGTACGCTCATCGCGGTGGCGACGACCGTGCTCGTCGTGCTGGTCTCGGCGATGGCGGCGTTCGTGTTCGCCCGGTTCGCCTTCGCCGGCCGGGAGGTCCTGTTCACGCTGTTCGCGATCGGGCTGATGTTCCCGTTCGCGGTGGCGATCCTGCCGCTGTTCGTGCTGCTGCGTACCCTCGGGCTGCTGGACAACCCGGTCGGCGTGATCCTGGCCCAGGCGGCGTTCGGCCTGCCGGTGACGATCGTGATCCTGCGGTCGTTCTTCCGGAGCATTCCCGGCGAGATCGAGGAGGCCGCGACGCTCGACGGCTGCGGCACCGTCGGGTTCTTCTGGCGCATCCTGCTGCCGATGGCCCGGCCGGCGCTCGCCACGGTGTCCGTGCTCGCGGTCGTGGCGAGCTGGAACAACTTCATGCTGCCGCTGATCGTCTTCACCGATCCACAGTGGTGGACGCTTCCGCTCGGCGTACAGCAGTTCCACGGGCAGTACTCCACCGACACCGCCCGGGTGCTCGCATACGTTGTGCTCGCGATGGTGCCCGCGCTCGGGTTCTACGCCGTCGCCGAGCGCCAGCTCATCGGCGGCCTGACGTCGGGCGCCACCAAGGGATGAGCGGCCGCTGACGGCGGCTCACCCCTTGGTGGCGGGCACGGGCCGGAGCCTGGATCAGGCCAGGGTGAAGCTCTCCCAGAGACCGATCGTGGTGCGGTTGGCGATCAGCGGGGCGCCGCCGGCGCTCTCCGCGGTCACGTACCGGCCATTGGCGGCGGCGAGCAGGCTCACCGTGCCGTCGGCGTTGCGGATGAGCCGGAACTTCTCCCAGAGGCCGATCGCGGTGCGGTTGGCGATCAGCGGGGCGCCGCCGCCGCTCTCGGCCACCACGTACCGGCCGTTGGCACGGGCGCGCAGGGCGATGTACCCGTCACCGGTGTCGACCGTGTCGTACGTCTCCCACAGTCCGGCCGCCGCCCGGTTGGCGACCAGCCAGGAGCCGCCGCCGCTCTCGGCGCAGACGAACCGGTCGTTGGCCCGGGCCCGCAGGGAGACCACGGCCGGGATGCCGCTGGACGGCTGTGTCGGCGCGGGCGTCGGTGTCGGGGTCGGTGTCGGGGTCGGCGCGGGGTTCGTCACCGTGGCGGTGACGGTGAGGTTGAGGAGCTTGTTCGGGGAGCCGGCCGCGGGGTTGGTCACCCTGCCGCCCACGGTGGCGGTGACCAGGGCGTCACGGACCTGAGCCGGCGAGGCGGTGGGGTTGGCCGACAGGTAGAGGGCGGCGACGCCGGCGACGTGCGGGGTCGCCATGGAGGTGCCGTTCATGCGCGCCGTCGCGGTGTCGCTGGTCTTGTACGCGGAGGTGATGTTGACGCCGGGGGCGAACAGGTCCACGCACGTGCCGTAGTTGGAGAACGAGGCGCGGGCGTCGCTGGCGTCGGTGGCCGCGACGGTGATCGCCTCGGGCAGGCGGGCCGGGGACTTGGTGCAGGCGTCCGCGTTGTCGTTGCCGGCGGCGACGGCGTACGTGACGCCGGAGGCGATCGACTTCTTGACTGCGTTGTCGAGGGTGGAGCCGGCGGCGCCGCCGAGGCTCATGTTGGCGACGGCGGGCTTGACCGCGTTCTTGGTGACCCAGTCGACGCCCGCGATGATCTGGGAGTAGCTGCCGGAGCCGGAGCAGTCGAGGACGCGGACGGCGACGAGCTGGACGGCCTTCGCGACGCCGTACGTGCTGCCGCCGACGGTGCCCGCGACGTGGGTACCGTGGCCGGCGCAGTCGTCGGGGACCGCGTCGTTGTCGATGAAGTCGTAGCCGTACCGGGCACGGCCGCCGAAGTCGGTGTGGGTGATGCGGATGCCGGTGTCGATGATGTACGCCGTGACGTTGGCGGCGGCGGTGGGGTAGGTGTAGGCGCCGGACAGCGGCAGGCCGGCCTGGTCGATGCGGTCCAGACCCCACGACGGCGGGTTGGTCTGGGTGCCGGTGGCGTGCACCTGGCGGTCGGCCTCGACGTACGCGACGGCCGGGTTGGCGGCCAGCCGGCGGGCGGCGGTCGCGGTGAGGCGGGCGGAGAAGCCGTTGACCGCGCGGGTGTACGCGTGGCGCACCGTGCCGCCGTACGCGCGGGTGAGCTTGCCGGCGGCGGCGTCGACCGTGCGCGACTCGGCGCTGCCGTCCTTGAACACCACGATGTAGCTGTCGGGGATCGCGCCGGCCACGCCCGCGTCCCGTACCGTTCCCTCAGCCGGCGCCGCCTGCGCGGCACCCGTACCCAACAGGCCGGTTGCCACCAGTCCGGCGGTCACCAGAGTGACCCCGCTCAGAAACCGCCTGACGCCAATCCGCCGCATTCGACCACCTCATCTACTCCCACGGCCCCCGGGCGCCAGCGACAGCCGGGTGAGCCGGTGCCTGTGATCTGGTCGTCGTCAAGCCGTGCCCGATCGGACGACAGCAATCGTTCGGCCCGAACGGAGCACAAACCGTGGCCGGCGGGGAGCAAGCGGGTTGCGCCGTCTGCGCGCTCGACGCCACGACAGTCGACGCCGGGACATCAGTGCCGCTCGTCACGTCGGGTTTAGGTGATCCGCTCCTGCGGTACGTGGGAATACATGGCAGCCGCGCACAAGGCCCTTGTGGTCATGCAGCAGGGGATCGTGATCCAGCTCGCGCTGGTCGCGCTC
This sequence comes from Planosporangium mesophilum, assembly GCF_016863255.1. Classification (GTDB taxonomy): domain Bacteria; phylum Actinomycetota; class Actinomycetes; order Mycobacteriales; family Micromonosporaceae; genus Planosporangium; species Planosporangium mesophilum. Next base: position 24,318 of record NZ_BOON01000038.1, on the reverse strand, counting down.
GTCGTGGTCGTACTCGCCCTGCTGCTGGCGCCTGACGCGCGCCGCGCCCTGCGCGAACTGGCACAGCGCGCGGCCGAGGGGCGGTTCCACCGGGTCCGGCTGGCCGCGCAGGCCGCCGACCTCGAGCGGTACGCCGAGGAGGTGGCGGTGGCCGCCGAACGGGCAGCGGTGACGGCCGACCGGCGCCACCGGGAGTGGGCCGTGGCGTACCAGACCCGCGAGGCGGCCTGGAACGCGTACGAGAGCGCGGACGCCGCCGCGCGTCGCGCGTCGCTCGCGTCGGCCTACCCGACCCCGGCCATCTCCGACGAGCCCGCGGACACCGACGCCAACCGGCGGTACCTGCACCGGGCCGCGACCGAGGCGTACCAGCGCGGCGAGCTGACCGCCGCGCAACTGCGCGACGTGCTTGCCCACCGCGGCGACTGGGACCCGGACCGGCACCCGTTCGAGCAGGAGGCGATGCTGCGCCGGGCCGGGCAGCAGCGGATGCTGCGGGCGTACCGGACCGCGTCCGAGATGGAGCGTGCCGCCCGGCACGCGGCCGACACCGCGGCGGCGGCCAGGCGCAGCCTGGAGGACGAGGCGTTCGAGGCGTCCCTGCGGGCGCGCCAGGCCCGTACCCGGCTCGAGGCGCAGACCCCGCGCCGCCTGCGCGCCCTCGTGGCGAACCGCTGACCCGGGCCGCACAGAACCGGGCCGAACAGAACCGGCCCGAACAGAACCGGCCCGAACAGAACCGGGCCGCGAAGAAAACGGGGTGCGCCCGGGCGGCGGACCGTTCCAGGATGGGCCATGGCCTGGTTTATCACGGAGAGCCTCGATGAGTTCGTGGCCGGTGCGGACAGGTTCCTGCGGTCGGATCCGACCGGTAACACCCTTCCGCTGACGATCGTGCAGACGCTACGGGCCAGCGGTCTCACCGCGTACGGTGACGTCCCGCTGTTCGGTTGGTGGCGAGCTGCCGACGGTACGGTCGACGGCGCGTTCCTGCAGACCCCGCCGTACCCGATGCTGCTCACCCGGATGCCGGCGGCCGCCGTGCCGTCACTGGTGGACGAGCTGACCGCGGCCGGGCGCCGGCTACCGGGGATCAACGCCGGGCGGGAGACCGCCGAGGACTTCGCGACCGAGTGGCTGCGGCGTACCGGCGGCACCTCCCGGGTCCACCATCAGCATCGCCTGTACCGGCTCGGCGAGCTCGTCCCGCCCCTGCCGGCGCCACCGGGCGCGGCCCGGGTCGCCACCGCCGCCGACCGGGACCTGGTACTGGCGTGGTGGGAGGCGTTCGTCCGGGAGGCCGACGACCCCCCGGCGGACCGCAGCGGTGTGGTCGACGACCGCATCGGATACGGCGGCCTGACCCTCTGGGAGGTGGATGGCGTCGCGGTCTCGATGGCCGGGATCAGCCGGCGGGTGGCGGGAGTGGCCCGGGTCGGCCCGGTGTACACCCCGCCCGAGCTGCGGCGGCGGGGGTACGCGGCGGCGGCGACCGCCGTCGTGAGTCGGGTTGCCCTGGACGACGGCGCGACCGAGGTGCTGCTCTTCGCCGACCTTGCCAACTCGACCAGCAACGCCCTCTACGAGCGACTGGGCTACCGGCCGGTCGACGACGTCGTCATTCTGTCCTTTGTGGAGGAAACGGCTCCGGTGGAACGTCCTCAGCGGGCCAGGATCCTCGACACCCAGGCCTAAGTCCTCGACGCCCAGGCCTCAGTCCTCGAACACCACCACGGAGCGGGCGCCCTCGCCGCGGCTCATCCGGGCGAACGCCTCCGGCGCCTCGTCCAGCGTGATGCGGTGGCTGACCAGCGGGCGCAGGTTCAGCGAGCCGTCCAGGACGGCCCGGGCCAGCTCGGGCACCTCCCGGTCGGGGTCGGCCGAGCCGTACACCGACGCCCGCAGCGAGCGGGCCGAGGAGAAGATGTCCAGCGCGCTGAGGCTGAGCAGGTCGTCCTTGGCGCCCATGCCCACGACAGTGACGTGGCCGCCGCGCCGGGTGGCGCGCCAGGCCGCGCGGATGGTGGCGGCGCGTCCGACGCACTCGATCGCGTGGTCGGCGCCGCGGCCGTCGGTCAGCGCCCGCACCGCCTTGGACAGGGTGTCGTCGGAGACCAGGAAGTCGGTGGCTCCGGCGGCGAGCGCCAGTTCACGCTTGGCGGGGGAGACGTCGACGGCGATGACCGGATCGGCGCCCGCGCGACGGGCGGCCATCACCGCGGACAGGCCCACCCCGCCGAGGCCGATGACCAGTACCGAGTCCCCGGCGGCGACCCCGGCCGTGTTGGCCACCGCGCCTGCCCCGGTCATCACCGCGCAGCCCAGCAGCGCGGCCTGCTCGAACGGCACCTCGTCGGGTACCGCGATGACGGCGTGTTCGGGCACCACGACCTCCTGCGCCAGCGCGCCGAGGCCGAGGGTGGCGTGCAGCGGCGTACCGTCGGCGGTCGTCCCGCGCGGTACGGCCGCGGCGCCGGCGCTCTCGCAGAGCCAGGACTCGCCCCGCCGGCAGTACCAGCATTGCCGGCAGGCCGGCGACCAGTTGAGCACGACGTGCTGACCGACCGCCACCCACTCGACGCCGTCGCCCACCTCGGTCACGACGCCGGCCGCCTCGTGGCCGAGGACCAGCGGGTACGGCGGGACGACGGTGCCGTTGGTCATCGACAGGTCGGAGTGGCAGACACCGGCGGCCCGGATACGTACCCGGACCTCACCGGCTCCGGTGGCGGGCAGGTGCACGTCCTCGACGGCGAGGTCGCGGCCGACGCCGCGGGAGATGAGCGCTTTCACGGGAGCTTCTTACCTCAATCGTCGTCGCTGTCGGTGGGCAGGGGCGGGAGCGGGCCCACGACCTGCTCGTACACGGGCTCCAGGCCGGAGATGAGCGCGTCCAGGCCGAGCGTGAACGCGCCCTCGTCGACACTCTGCTGGTGTTCGGCGAGGCGGTGCGCCTGGGTCAGGTGCGGGTACCGGCTGGCGTAGAGCTGCGGGTCCTCGACGAAGCCGCGCGCGAACGAGCCGAGCGCCGAGCCGGCGACGAAGTACCGCATCAGCGCGCCGATGTGGGTGGCGCGGGCCGGCGGCCAGCCCGCGTCGACCAGTCCGCCGTACACCGCGTCGGCCATGGCGAGGGCGCCCGGTCGCCGGCCGGGGCCCTGCGCGAGGTACGGCACGATGTTCGGGTGCGCGGTCAGGGCGTCGCGGTACGAGCGGGCCCACTTGCGCAGCGCCACCCGCCAGTCGTACCGGCCGAAGACGGAGATGTCGACCTGTCCGGTGATGGAGTCGGCGACCGCGTCGAGCAGGTCCTCCTTGGTGGCGACGTGGTTGTACAGCGAGGGACCCCGGACGCCGAGCTCGGCCGCCAGTCGCCGGGTCGAGAGCGCGGCGAGCCCCTCGGCGTCGATCAGTGCGGTCGCGACCTCGATGATGCGCTGCCGGCTGAGCAGGGCCTGGCGGGGCCGAGCCATGAGCCACCTCCCGGAGCGGCGAACGACGTCCCTCGAACAGCGATGTGCCGCGCACTCTGCCATACGGGGGGTCTGGACGACGAAAAACTTCCACCGCTAGTTTAATGGGGGTCTCCCCGACGACGTGACGGAGAAAACATGGATCTGGCTCTCTCCCAGGAGCAGGCGGCCGTCCGGCGGCTCGCCGCCGACTTCGTCGACCGCGAGGTGATGCCGTACGCGGCCGAGTGGGACCGCCGGGAGTCGGTCGACACCGGCATCGTGAAGAAGCTCGGCGACCTGGGCTTTCTCGGCCTGACCATCCCCGAGGAGTACGGCGGGTCGGGTGGTGACCACTTCTCGTACTGCCTGGTCCTCGAGGAACTGGGGCGCGGCGACTCGTCGGTGCGGGGCATCGTCTCGGTCTCGCTCGGGCTCGTCACCAAGTCGATCGCGGCGTACGGCACCGACGAGCAGAAGCGCGAGTGGCTGCCCCGGCTGTGCGCGGGCGAGGCGCTCGGCTGCTTCGCGCTCACCGAGCCGGACACCGGCTCGGACGCGGCGTCGCTTCGCACCCGGGCCGAACGCGACGGCGACGACTGGGTCATCTCCGGCACCAAGATGTTCATCACCAACGGCACCTGGGCCGACGTCGTCCTGGCGTTCGTGCGTACCGGCGGCGAGGGGCACCGCGGTATCAGCGCGTTCCTGGTGCCGACGGACACCCCCGGCCTGACCCGCCGGGAGATCCACGGCAAGCTGGGACTGCGCGGGCAGGCCACCGCCGAACTCGTCTTCGACCAGGTGCGGGTGCCCGACTCGGCCCGGCTCGGCGCTGCGGGCAAGGGCTTCAGCATCGCGATGTCGGCCCTGGCCAAGGGGCGGACGTCGGTCGCGGCCGGCTGTGTCGGCATCGCGCAGGGGTGCCTGAACGCCGCCGTGTCCTACGCCCGCGAGCGCCAGCAGTTCGGCAAGCCGATCGCCTCGTACCAGCTCGTCCAGCAGCTGATCGCGAACATCGCCGTCGACACCGACGCGGCCCGGCTGCTCGTGTGGCGGGTCGCCGACCTCATCGACCGGGGCGAGCCGTTCGCCAACGAGTCGAACATGGCGAAGCTGTTCGCCAGCGAGGCCGCGGTACGCGCCGCCAACAACGCCCTGCAGGTGTTCGGCGGGTACGGCTACATCGACGAGTACCCCGTCGGCAAGTACCTGCGTGACGCCCGCGTCACCACCCTGTACGAAGGCACCAGCCAGATCCAGCAGCTGCTCATCGGCCGCGCCCTGACCGGTGTGAACGCTTTCTGATCCCCACATCCCCCCGGCCCACCACCATTTCGGAGGACACCATGGACTTCTCCCTCGGCGACGAAGAGAAGGCGATCCGCGACACCGCCCGCGACTTCATCCGCAAGGAGGTGATGCCCTTGGAGCAGGAGGTACTGCGCCGCGAGCGCAACCACCAGCCCGGCCTTGAGCGCAGCGAGCTTCGCGAGCTTCAGCTCAAGGCGAAGAAGTTCGGCTTCTGGGGACTGTCCACTCCGCAAGCGTACGGCGGCATGGAGCTGCCGGCGGTGATGCAGTCGCTGATCTGGACCGAGTTGGGCCGCACCTTCGTGCCGTTCCGGTTCGGTGGCGAGGCCGACAACATCCTGTTCTACGCCAACGACGAGCAGAAGAAGGAGTTCCTCATCCCGACCATCGAGGGTGAGCGCATCTCCTGCTTCGCCATCACCGAGCCGGGCGCCGGCTCGGACGCCGCCAACATCAAGCTGTCCGCCCGCCAGGACGGCGACGACTGGGTCCTCAACGGGGAGAAGACCTTCATCACCAACGGCAACGACGCCGACTTCGCCATCGTCGTCGCGGTGACCGACAAGGAGAAGGGCGTACGGGGCGGCGGCACCACCGCGTTCCTCGTGGACCGCGCGATGGGCTGGCGCTCGGAGTTCATCCAGACCATGGGCGAGGGCGGCCCCGCGTCGCTGGTCTTCGACAACGTGCGGGTACCGAGCCGCAACATCCTGGGCGAGGTCGGTCAGGGCTTCAACCTCGGCATGCAGTGGATCGGCAAGGGTCGCTACACCATCCCGTCACACGCGCTCGGCATCGCCGAGCGGGCCCTGCAGATGGCGCTCGAGCAGGCCCGGAACCGGGAGACGTTCGGCAAGCCGATCGGCACCAACCAGGCGATCCAGTGGATGATCGCCGACTCCGAGGTGGAGCTCGAGGCGGCGCGCTGGCTGGTACTGAAGGCGGCGTGGAGCATCGACGCCGGCCTCGACCCCCGGCACGCCTCCTCCATGGCGAAGCTGTACGGCGCCGGCATGGTCAACCGGGTCGTGGACCGGGTGCTGCAGATCCACGGCGGCATGGGCTACACCCGTGAGCTGCCGATCGAGCGGTGGTACCGCCAGGTCCGGCTGTACCGCATCTTCGAGGGCACCGACGAGATGCAGCGCCTGATCATCTCGCGCGACCTGCTGCGCGGGTACACGATGATCGGCGGGCACCTGGCATGACGGATCTCTCGCTGGCGGTCGTCCTCGCCGAGTCCGCCCGCCGCTACCCGGACAAGGTCGCCGTCGTCGACGGCGACGTGCGGGTCACGTACGCGCAGCTGTGGGAGCAGGCCCGGTCATACGCGGCCGGCCTGCGCGAACTGGGCGTCAAGCCCGGCGACACGGTCGCCCTCGTCGCCCCGAACGTGGTGGAGTTCCCACGCGCGTACTACGGCGCGCTCGCGGCCGGCGCCGTCGTGGTGCCGGTCCACCTGCTGCTGACCGCCGACGAGGCGGCGTACGTGCTGCGCGACAGCCGGGCCGACCTGGTGGTCTGCCACACCAGCCAGCTCGCCATGGGCGCCGAGGCCGCCGGGAAGGCCGGGGTTCCACTGGTGACGGTCGGGCCGGTGCCTTCCGGGTCGGCTCCGGCGCGGCGGCTGGAGGACGTGGCCGCCGGTGTGGCGCCGCTGCGGTCGTACCTGACCCGCTCGGCCGAGGACACCGCGGTCGTCTTCTACACCAGCGGTACGACCGGGGAGCCCAAGGGTGCCCTGCTCACCCACCTCAACCTGGTCATGAACGCCACCGTCAACGCGTTCGACGCCAACGACGCGCGCCCCGACGACGTGGCCCTGGGCTGCCTCCCGCTGTTCCACACGTTCGGGCAGACGGTCAGCATGAACTCGACGTTCCGGGTCGGCGGCACGATGGTGCTGCTGCCGCGGTTCACCGGCGACGCGGCGATCGAGCTGATGCTGCGCGAGGGCGTGGACGTCTTCCACGGTGTGCCGACGATGTACGTGGCGCTGGTGGAGGCCGCGGCCCGGTACGAGCGGCTGCCGCGGCTGCGCCTGTGCATCTCCGGCGGGGCGTCGCTGCCGGTGGCCGTGCTCGAGAAGTTCAACGCCGCGTTCTCGACGACCCTCTTCGAGGGGTACGGGCTGTCCGAGACCTCGCCGACGGCGTCGGTCAACCAGCCGCACTTCGGCACCAGGCCCGGTACGGTCGGCCACCCGATCTGGGGCGTCGAGGTCGAGGTCGCGCGGGCCGAGGTCGAGGAGCGGATCGAGCTGCTGCCCGCCGGTGAGCTGGGCGAGATCGTGATCCGCGGGCACAACGTCTTCGCCGGCTACCTGGGCCGGCCGGAGGCGACCGAGCAGGCCGTCGTCGACGGCTGGTTCCGCACCGGGGACCTCGGCACCAAGGACGACCAGGGGTTCATCTCCATCGTGGACCGCAAGAAGGACCTCATCATCCGGGGCGGCTTCAACGTGTACCCGCGGGAGGTCGAGGAGGTCATCGCCCGCCACCCGGCCGTCGGGCAGGTCGCCGTCATCGGCGTGCCGCACGAGGTGCACGGCGAGGAGATCTGCGCGGTGGTCGTCGCCGACGGCGTCACCGGGGACGAGCTGATCGAATGGAGCCGGGAGCGGCTCGGCCGGCACAAGTACCCGCGGGTGGTCCGCTTCGTCGATCAGCTTCCGCTCGGGCCGAGTCACAAGGTACTCAAGCGCGAACTGCGCCGTTCAGTGACCATCTCGGAGGAATAGCCCGCCGATATCGGTGCCTTGTTTTCCAAGATCTCGATAAAGTGCGGGCGCCCATTCGTCACAACACGGCGAAGGGCGCCCGCCTCCGTCGGGGCGAAATTCGCTCCGGTGGATGAACTGCATTACCGGAACGTCGCCCCGGTACGATTTTGCCCAATGCGGCGAGGTTCCGCCGCTGGTCAGATGACCAGGCCGAGGCAGAAAATGAAAGCGGCGAGGCATCCAAGAAGAGTCATTGTTGTCACCTCCTCGATCGTGTGAGATCCAGCAATGTCGGCTTCCCTGAGGAACATAAGGCAATGCGCAGTGACGCGCAGAACTGCGCGGCAATTCCTTGCCGAATACCCGTTGGTAACGCGATTTCGCGCCCTCGGCGCCGTGAGCGGATGCGGGGATGCTCCCACTCCACTAAGGTGCTTTCTCTTCGCGCAGGCCGGGTCGGTGTTCACCGGGTGTGGCCCGGCACACAACCGCGGCCGGATTACGGCTCTACCCCGGTAGGTTGTACTTCATGTCGGTGTGACCAGTGTCCCCGGGCCTCATCCCATTTGCCGTCGCGGAATGCCGTTCGGCTGGAGCCGCGTCGCGCCACTCGCCGCGAGGCGACCTGCACACCGACACCAGAACCCCACGCCGGATCCGGCGTGGGGTTCTGGGTATCCGGGGTCCGGGAGTCGCCCGGGGGCGTAAGGCCCACGTGTCAGGCCCAGGGCGTGTCCACCCCGTCGAACTCCTCGAAGACCAGCCAGGTCCGGGTGGAGAGCACTCCCGGGATGCTCTGCACCTGGTTGAGGACGAGGTCGCGCAGCGCCGCGTTGTCCGGCGCGCGGACCAGCGCGAGCACGTCGTGGTCGCCGCCGAGCAGGGCGGCGTGCTCCACGTACCGGATCCGCGCGAGCCGGGCCGAGACCTCCCGCCAGGTGTTCTGCTCGATGGTGAGGCTGACGTAGGCCGAGGTGCCCAAGCCGGCCGGCTCGGGCGCCACCCGGGCCCGGAAACCGGTGATCACGCCGTCCCGGATCAGGCGCTCGACCCTGGCGTACGCGTTCGTACGCGAGATGTGGAGCTGCTCGGCCAGGGTCCTGATCGACGCCCGACCGTCCCGGACCAGCGCGTCGAGGATCCGGCGGTCGACGTCGTCGAGGCGCCGGGCCATTCGTCCGGCGCCGCCGGTCACCGGGGCTTCCGGCTGGGTCTCTTGGCTCACAGAGGACGCTCCTGGAGGTCAAACGTCCCGCGTTTTGCGGGTTAGTTGAGTCAAACATCCGTGACGGTGAGCATAAGCACACCACAAGTCCCAGGAGGCCTCGCCGTGACGACCACACCCAGGGCGGTCCGCAGGGCATCCCCCCGCGCCAGGCGTACCACCGCACCGCAGCCGGACCCGGCTGCCCCGCTGCTGCCCAGCCGCGACCCGGTCCGGATGCTCGACGAGTCGGGTAAGCGGATACCGAGCGAGTACGCCGAGCCGCCGGGGGAGACCCTCCGCGAGCTGTACCGGCGGATGGTGATCGGCCGTCGCTTCGACGTCCAGGCAACCGCCCTGACCAAGCAGGGGCGGCTGGCCGTGTACCCGTCCTCCCGCGGACAGGAGGCGTGCCAGGTCGCGGGCGTCATGGCCGTGCGGCCGGACGACTGGGTGTTCCCGACGTACCGCGAGTCGATGGCCCTGGTGTCGCGCGGGATCGACCCGGTCGAGGTGCTCACGCTGCTGCGCGGGGACTGGCACTGCGGGTACGACCCGGCGGCGCTGCACACCGCTCCGCAGTGCACGCCGCTGGCGACCCAGACGATCCACGCGGCCGGGGTGGCGTACGGCGAGGCGTACCAGGGCCGCGACACGGTCGCGCTGGCGTTCATCGGTGACGGCGCGACCAGCGAGGGCGACTTCCACGAGGGCGTCAACTTCGCCGCCGTGTTCCGGGCACCCGTGGTCTTCTTCGTCCAGAACAACCGGTACGCGATCAGTGTGCCGCTGTCCCGCCAGACCGCCGCGCCGTCGCTGGCGTACAAGGGCGTCGGGTACGGCATCGCGTGCGAGCAGGTCGACGGCAACGATCCGGTGGCCGTGCTCGCCGTGCTCAACAGGGCCGTCGAGCACGCCCGGTCGGGCAACGGCCCGTTCCTGGTCGAGGCCCACACGTACCGGCTCGAGCCGCACACCAACGCCGACGACGCCAGCCGGTACCGGACCATGGACGAGGTCGAGGCGTGGCTCGGGCGCGACCCGATCGCCCGGCTGGAGGCGTACCTGCGCGGCGCCGGGGTGCTCGACGACGCGGCCGTCGAGGCGGTCCGCGCCGAGGCCGAGGCGTACGCGGCCGACCTGAGGGAGCGGATGAACGCCGAGCCCACGGTGGACCCGATGTCGCTCTTCGACCACGTGTACGCGACCCCCACGCCGCAATTGCTGGAGCAGCGCGAACAGGTACGGGCCGAACTGGCGGCGGAGTCGGAGGTGGAGTCCTGATGAGCGCCGTGACCACGACGTCGGTCAGCATGGCGAAGGCACTCAATGCCGCGCTGCGGGACGCGATGGCGGCCGACGAGCGGGTGGTGGTGTTCGGCGAGGACGTCGGCCAGCTCGGCGGCGTCTTCCGCATCACCGACGGGCTGCTGGCCACCTACGGCGAGCAGCGCTGCTTCGACACGCCCCTGGCCGAGGCCGGCATCGTCGGCTTCGCGGTCGGGATGGCCATGTCCGGGCTGCGGCCCGTGGTCGAGATGCAGTTCGACGCGTTCGCGTACCCGGCCTTCGAGCAGATCACCTCGCACGTCGCGAAGCTGCGCAACCGCACCCGCGGGGCGCTGGGCGTGCCGATCGTGATCCGCGTCCCGTACGCCGGGGGCATCGGCGGCGTCGAGCACCACTGCGACTCCAGCGAGGCCTACTACGCGCACACGCCCGGCCTGAAGGTCGTCACGCCGGGATGCGTCGAGGACGCATACTCGCTGCTGCGCGAGGCGATCGACGACCCGGACCCGGTCGTGTTCCTGGAGCCCAAGAAGCTGTACTTCACGTCGGCGGAGGCGTCACTGCCGGTCACGACGCCCGGCTTCGGTCGCGCCGTGGTGCGCCGGCCCGGCCGGGACGCCACGCTGATCGCGTACGGGCCGTCGGTGCCGGTCGCGCTGGAGGCCGCCGAGGCGGCCCGGGACGAGGGCTGGGACCTGGAGGTCATCGACCTGCGTACCCTCGTGCCGTTCGACGACGAGACGGTGACCGCGTCGGTGCGCCGGACGGGCCGCTGCGTGGTCGTCCAGGAGGCGCAGGGCTTCGCGGGGATGGGCGCAGAGATCGCCGCGCGGGTACAGGAGCGCTGCTTCCACTCGCTGCACGCCCCGGTCCTGCGGGTGGCCGGCCTGGACATCCCCTACCCGCCGCCGAAGCTGGAGCACCTCCACCTGCCGGGCGTCGACCGCGTCCTCGACGCGGTGGCCCGCCTGCAGTGGGACGACCAGCCCGACCCGAGGTGGGTGGCGGCATGAACGTCTTCATGCTGCCCGACCTGGGGGAGGGGCTGACCGAGGCCGAGATCGTCGAGTGGCGGGTCGCCGTCGGCGACGTGGTCGTGGTCGACCAGATCGTGGTCGAGGTGGAGACGGCCAAGGCGGTCGTGGACGTGCCGTGCCCGTACGCGGGCCGGGTGACCGCCCTGCACGGCTCTCCCGGTGAGCGGCGGCCGGTCGGGCAGCCGCTGGTCACCATCGAGCCGGTGGAGGCGCTCGCGCCGCCGGGGTCGGTGGTGCCGGCGGAGCCGGCGGGATCGGTGGTGCCGGCGGAGCCGGTGGTGCCGGCGGAGCCGGCGGGGCACGCTGTGTACCGCGAGGAGGAGCGGGCCGGCTCGGGGAACGTCCTCATCGGGTACGGCACCGGCCACGGCCGGTCGGGGCGGCGGCGACGGCGGGTGGCGCCCGCGGCTCACGTCGCGCGCCCGGTCGGCTCGGCGGTCACGGCGGCCTCGACGGCACCCGCCACCCGGGTCATCTCACCGCTGGTGCGGCGGCTGGCCCGCGACCACGGGCTCGACGTGGCCGCGCTGGTCGGCACCGGCCCGGGCGGGATCGTGCGCCGCGGCGACGTCGAGGCCGCGCTGTCGTCCACCGGCACCGGGGTCACCCGGCCGGAGCACGGCGCCACCCCGGCTCCGGCGTCGGGCGCGACCCCGGCTCCGGTGCCGGCCGCCGACGACGACGTGGTGATCCCGCTGACCGGCGTACGCCGGGCGATCGCGGAGAAGCTGTCCCGCAGCCGGCGGGAGATCCCGGAGGTCACCATCTGGGTGGACGTCGACGCGACCGGACTGCTCGACACCCGGGCGGCCATCAACGCCGCGCGCCCGGACCGGCGGGTCAGCGTCCTGGCCCTACTGGCGCGGATCTGCCTCAACGGGCTGCGGCACTTCCCGGAGCTCAACTCCCGCGTCGACACCGAGCAGGGCGAGATCATCCGATCCGGCCGGATCAACCTGGGTATCGCGACCCAGACCGACCGGGGACTGGTCGTACCCGTGATCCCCGACGCCCATGGCCTGTCGACGTACGACCTGGCCGAGGCGCTGGCCGAGACCACCGCGCAGGCGCGGGCCGGCAGCCTCGCCCCGGCCCGCCTGACCGGCGGTACCTTCACGCTCAACAACTACGGCGTGTTCGGCGTCGACGGCTCCACCCCGATCATCAACCACCCGGAGGCGGCGCTGCTGGGTATCGGCCGCATCGTGGACAAGCCTTGGGTGGTGGACGGCCGGCTGGAGGTACGGAAGGTCGGTCAGCTCAGCCTGACCTTCGACCACCGGGTCTGCGACGGCGGTACCGCCGGCGGGTTCCTCCGTCACGTCGCCGACTGCGTCGAGCAGCCGGCGTTGCTGATCGCGCACGTCTGACTCCCCGCGCGGGGGAGCCGGACGTGCGCGTCTGTGCTTGGAGACGAGGCCGAGGCTCAGATCAGGCCGAGCTGCTTGACCGCGTCGCGCTCCTCGATCAGCTCGCGCACCGTGGCGTCGATCCGCTCCCGCGAGAACTCGTTGATCTCCAGGCCCTGGACGATCTCGTACCGCCCGTTGCGGGAGACGACCGGGAAGGACGAGATCAGGCCCTCCGGCACGCCGTACGAACCGTCCGACACGACCGCGGCCGAGGTCCAGTCACCCTCCGGGGTGCCGTTGACCCAGGTGTACACGTGGTCGATCGCGGCGCCGGCGGCCGACGCCGCCGAGGACGCGCCGCGGGCCTCGATGATGGCCGCGCCGCGCTTGGCGACGGTCGGGATGAAGGTGTCGCGCAGCCACTCCTCCTCGACCTGATCCGCGGCGATCTTGCCGTTGACCTGCGCGTGGTACAGGTCGGGGTACTGGGTCGCGGAGTGGTTGCCCCAGATGGTCATGTTCCGGATCGCGGTGACCGGGACGTCGAGCTTCGCCGACAGCTGCGCGAGGGCGCGGTTGTGGTCGAGGCGGGTCATCGCCGTGAAGCGCTCGGCCGGCACGTCCGGCGCGTGGGACTGCGCGATCAGGGCGTTGGTGTTGGCCGGGTTGCCCACCACCAGGATCCGTACGTCGTCGGCCGCCCCGGCGTTGATCGCCTCACCCTGCGGCTTGAAGATGCCGCCGTTGGCCTCGAGCAGGTCGCCGCGCTCCATGCCCTTGGTACGGGGCCGGGCGCCGACCAGCAGGGCGACGTTCACGCCGTCGAACGCCTGCCGCGGGTCGTCGGTGATGTCGATGCTGCGAAGCAGCGGGAACGCGCAGTCCTGCAGCTCCATCGCGGTACCCTCGGCAGCCCGTACGGCCTGGGGGATCTCCAGCAGGCTCAGCGCCACGGGCGTGTCCGCGCCGAGCAGCTGCCCCGAGGCGATCCGGAACAGCAGCGCGTAGCCGATCTGGCCGGCCGCCCCCGTGACTGTCACCTTTACCGGAGCCTGAGACCCAGCGCCTGCCATCCGCTTCTCCTTCGTTGTTGATCAAGCGATCTTGCAGTTGTCCTGATGGTATGCCCCGTCCCCGGGCGTACCTCGGGGGGACCGGGGGAAGGCCGCGGTGATCACAGCGGGCGGAGCCGGCCGCGGCTCACCCCCGGCTCACCAGTGGCCCCAGTGCACCACCTCGTCGAACGGCAGCCGGTCGGGGTGCTCGATCGGCCGCAGCGGGCGGTCGGCGGGATACCCGGCCGGGATCAGGTACGGGCAGAATCGTCCCTGCGGGTAGCCGAGGATCGCGCGGGCCCGCTCCTGGTCGAAGACGGCGGTGTGGCCGGTGCCGATCCCCAGGTCGGCGGCGGCGATCATCATGCACATGGTCGTCTGGCCCAGGTCGTAGTGGATCTGGTCGCGCTGGTGCTCGCTCGTCGGGTCCGGGGCGACCAGCGCGATCGTCGCGGCCGAGGTGGCGACGTGCCCGGCGCCCTGCCACACCGTGGACAGCTCCACCAGCTGCTGCCGGTCGGTGACGACGATGAAGTCCCAGGGCTGGATGTTCTGGGAGGACGGCGCGCGCCTGCCGGCCTCCAGGATCAGGTTGAGATCCTCGGGCGGTATCGGTCGGTCTTCGAACTCCCGGACGTCGCGTCGCGACCTGATCGCGTCCCACGTCTCCATGCCCCCATCCTCGCCCGGCCCGCCGTCCTCCGCTCAGTGACGCCCACGCTCGGGTGATCACGGAAAGTTTCCGGGTCAGGGCACGGGCAAATCTCCGCGATCATGGGTAGCATCGAGATCTCTGGATGCGAGCGTCCCTGACGGGAGGCCAGATGGCGGGCATCAGACGGCGGGAGCTGCTGACCGGGGCGGCGGGTGTGGCCGGCGGGGCGGCGCTCGCGGGGACCGGCCTCGGAGCGGCGGACCGGGTGCAGGCGGCGCCGGCCGGACCGTCCGGCAGCGGGCGGGGCCTTCGGCTCGACCAGGGTACGGACATCGCGGCGCAGCTGTCGCCGGACGGCCGGACGATCGCCATCGACCTCGTCGGCGTGCTGTGGGTACTGCCCGCCTCCGGTGGCCCGGCGCGCCGGTTGACCAGCGACCTGTTCGACATCGCCCAGCCCGAGTGGTCGCCGGACGCCTCGACGATCACGTTCCAGTCGTACCGCGACGGTACGTTCAACATCTGGCTCATCCGCCCGGACGGCTCGGGGCTGCGCCAGCTGACGCAGGGGCCGTACGACCACCGGGAGCCGCGGTTCTCCCCGGACGGGAAGCGGATCGCGTTCTCGTCGGACGCCGCGGGCAGCTCCGGGTCCGGAAGTTACGGCATCCACCTGCTCGACCCGGCCACCGGCGCCACCACCCCGGTCACGGACACCGTGCTGGAGGAGTACGAGCCGGCGTGGTCACCCGACGGCGCGCGCATCGCCTTCGTCGTCGCGAACACCCGCATCGACGTGGTCGACCTGGCGACCGGCGCCCGGACCACGGCCGTCACCGTGCCCGCGGGGCAGGTGATCCACAATCCCGCGTGGACCCCGGACGGCCGTGACCTGGTCTACTCCCTCCTGCTCAACGGGCGCAGCGAGCTGTGGCGGGGCGGCGCGCCACTGGTCACCGGCGAGGAGGTGTTCCCGTTCCGGGTGTCGTGGAGGTCCGGGTCCGAGTTCGTGTACACCGCCGACGGGCGGATCCGCCGTCGGACCCTCGACGGCGCCGGACGGCCTCACGAGATCGGCTTCATCGCCCCGATCGCGGTGACCACACCCAGGTACCGCAAGCGCCGGCGCGACTTCGACTCGACCACCCCGAAGCCGGTGGTGGGGATCGGCAGTCCGGTGCTGTCACCCGACGGCGAGCACGTCGCGTTCCGGGCCCTCAACGACATCTACACGATGCGGATCGGCCAGCCGCCCCGGCCGTTGACCCGCGACCACTGGTGGAAGAGCGACCCCGCGTGGTCGCCGGACGGGCGGTACCTGTCGTACTCCAGCGACCGGGCGGGCACGCTCGACATCTGGATCCGCGACCTGCGTACCGGCACCGACCGGCAGCTCACCAACCTGCCCGACGCCGCGGCGGTCTCCGGTACGTGGTCGCACGACGGCTCGCACCTCGCGTTCCTCGACCAGACCGGCGCCCTGTACACGGTCGAGGTGGCCAGCGGCACCGTACAGCGCGTCTTTCCGGCGACCTTCGAGCCGGGCCGGCCGACCTGGTCGGCGGACGGCAACGTCATCGCTCTCGCGGCGATCAGGCCGTACTCGGCGCGCTACCGCGAGGGGTTGAGCAAGATCCTTCTTGTCGACCGCCGCACCGGCGCCGCGACCTATGTGGACCCGTTGCCGCACCGGTCCATCCAGACCCGCGGCGACGACGGTCCGGTCTGGTCACCCGACGGCACGAAGATGGCGTTCGTCGTCGGCAGCGTGCTGTGGGTGGCCGACGTCCACCCGGACGGGACGTTCGCGGGTACGCCACGGCAGATCACCTCCGAGGTCACCGACGCGGTGAGCTGGAGCGGGAACTCCAGCACGCTGCTGTACCTCAACAACGGCCGGCTCCGGCTCGTCTCGGTCGACGGCAAGCACACCCGGACCGTCCCGGTTGGACTGTCGTGGACCAACACCCGACCGAGAGGCCGTACCGTCATCCGGGCCGGCCGGATGTGGGACGGCACCAGCCGGCGCCTGCGCGACAACGTCGACATCGTCGTCGAGGGCCACCGGATCGTGGCTGTCGAAAACCACCGCGCCGGTCGGGACGGCCGCATCGTCGACGCCCGGGACTCGGTCGTCATCCCCGGCCTCATCGATGCGCACCACCACCGCGAGATGCAGGGCTACTCGTACGGGGACCGGCAGGGGCGGCTCTGGCTGTCGCTGGGGATCACCACCACCCGGTCGCCGGGCAGCCCCGCGTACCACATGGTCGAGGCCCGCGAGTCGGTGCAGTCCGGCGCCCGCATCGCGCCGCGCTACTTCGGTACCGGCGAGGCCATCGACGGCTCCCGCATCTTCTACAACTTCATGCGCCCCACCTACGACGTCCGGCAACTCGCGCTCGAACTCTCCCGGGCAGAGGCGCTCGACTACGACCTGATGAAGGCGTACGTGCGGCTGCCCATCGAGTGGCAGCGCCGGGTCATCGAGTGGGCGCACGAGCACCGGATCCACGCCACCTCGCACTACCACTACCCGGCGTTCGCGTTCGGCGGCGACGGCATGGAGCACATCGGCGCGACCAACCGGTTCGGGTACTCGCGGACCGTGACCGCGCTCGGCACCGGGTACCGGGACGTGATCGATATCTTCAACGCCTCGCAGGCCGCGCGTACGCCGACGCTGTTCAACGCGCTCACCCTGTTCCGCGAGGACACCTCGCTCGCCACCGACCGGCGGGTCGTCACGCTCTACCCGCCGTGGGAGTACGCCGCGCTGCAGGCGGCGGTCACCGCGGCGCAGACCACCGACCAGACGGTCGTCCGCGAGAACCTCGCCCGCCAGGTCGCCCAGGTCGCGGCCATGGTGCGCGGCGGCGGCCGGATCCTCACCGGTACGGACTCGCCGATCGCGCTCACCGCCGTCAGTACCCATCTCAACCTGCGGGCGATGGTGACGTACGGGCTCACCCCGTACGAGGCGCTCACCACGGCCACCCGGGTGCCCGGCGAGTTCCTGGGCGAGCCGCTCGGCCAGCTCCGGCCCGGTATGTACGCCGACCTCGCCATCCTCGGCGGCGACCCGCTCACCGACATCACCCAGGCGGCGAACGTACGCCAGGTGATGACCAACGGCCAGGTGTACACGGTGGACGAACTTCTCGCCCCGTTCACCCAGCCCCGGACCATGGCCGCCGTCGCCAACCCGGTCCTCGACCCCGTCCCGGACCATCCGGGCAACGCCGCGTACTGGTGGCACGACCCGCACTACGTGGCCGACAGCAGGCACTCCTGCTGCGCCGAGGCCTAAGGAGACGAATTGAGACGAGTACGCCGCTCCGCCGCCGGCTGCGCCGTCACCGCGCTGCTGGTCGCCGTCGTCGTGGCGCCCGCCCCCGCCGACGCGTCCCTGCCGTGGGGCCCGCAGGTCACCCTCACCGAGTCCGCGCTCGGCGGCGTCCACGGCACCTCGCCCGACGCCACCGTGCGCAACGTGCTCGCGGTCACGGCCGCCGGCGACAACCTGCGGGTACGCCTGTCCAACCCGTCGGGCACCGCGCTGACCGTACGCGCGGCGTCGGTCGGGCTCCAGGCGACCGCCGGCAGCCCGGCGCTGGAGCGGCGCAGCGCCCGGCCCGCCACGTTCGGCTACCGGCGCGGCGTGACGATCGCACCCGGCGCGAGCGTGTGGAGCGACCCGGTACGGCTGCGGGTGAAGGCCGGCGACCACGTCGCCGTCAGCGTCTACGCTCCCGGCGCGCCGGTCGGCGACCACGACTTCCCGCCGCCGGAGACGCACACCCCCGGATCGTTCCTGTCCAGCGGACCGGGCGACGCGACGGGTGACGAGAGCGGTGGTGCCTTCGGGACGTTCCGGCCGGGCACGCTGTGGTGGGTCGACGCCGTCTCCGCCACGTCGCTGGCGCGCGGCACCATCGTGGCCCTCGGCGACTCCATCACCGACGGGTACGGCGCCGTCGGTGGCGGTCCACGGTGGACGGACGTACTGGCCGGGCGGCTCGAGGCCCAGCCGCCGCACCGCCGGTTGTCCGTGGCCAACGCGGGGATCAGCGGCAACACGGTGAGCGTGCAGCCCAACCCGTACGACCCCACGAACCAGTGCTGCGGCCCACCCGCCCCGCAGCGCCTCGACCGCGACGTGCTGTCGCTGCCGGGCGTGACGTACGTGTTCCTGCTGGAGGGCACCAACGACATCGGCGGCGGCCAGTATGCCCCGCCCGCCCCGGCGGAGCAGGTCATCGGCGCGATGCGGGAGATCGCCGCCCGGGTGCACCGGGCCGGTAAGAAGATCGTCGGCGCCACGGTCCTGCCGATGTGCAACGCGGCCGGCAGCGACCGGGAAGCCACCCGCCTGCGGGTCAACGAGTGGATCCGGACGTCTCGTACGTTCGACGCGGTGGTCGACTTCGACGCGGTGCTCCGCGACCCGAAGGACCCGACCGTCATGTACGAGCCGTGGCGCAACGACTGCTACCACCCGAACGCGGCCGGTGACCGGATCCTCGGGAACTCGATCCCGCTGGAGGTGTTCGGTCTTCCGGGGTACGGCAGGAACTAGCCGTCCCGCTCTCCGCGCGCGGCGGCCGGCGGGTCAGCCGGCCGGCAGGGACTGACCGGCCGAAGCAGACCCGGCCGCGAGCCATCGCGCGACCGTGTCGGTGCGGACCGCGTCGTACAGCGCCCTGGCCCGGGCGGTGTCGGCGCGTACCACGCTCTGGTTGCCTTCCCAGCCGGTACCGGCGCTGGGGCTGGCCAGCGTGGTGACGTCGGTGCTGCGCAGGTGGCGTACCTGCATCGCGATGTCGACCAGGTCGAACTTCTCGTCCACGGTGACCGCCTTGGTCACCGCGCGCAGGAACGCGTTCAGCCTGGTCGCGTCGGACAGCACACCCATACCGGCGGCCTTGTCCATCAGCGCCTTCAGGAACTGTTGCTGGTGCCGCTCACGGGCGAAGTCACCGTCCGCGAACTGGTACCGCTGACGTACGTAGTCGAGCGCTTCGGCGCCGGTAAAGTGCCGCTTGCCCTGAACGAAGGTGCGGTGCGGCGGGAAGATCGAGGTGATCGTCCGGTCCACGGCCATGTCGACGCCGCCCAGCGCGTCGACGACCCGCTGGAAGCCTGCGAAGTCGATGATCACGACGTGGTCGATGCGAACCCCGGTGAAGGCCTCGACGGTCCGTACCGCCAGCGGGGCGCCGCCCTGCGCGTACGCGGAATTGATCTTCCCCATGGTGCCGCCGCGCCGGCCGTCGGCGGTGGCCGGGATCTCCACCCAGGTGTCGCGCGGGATCGAGATCAGGTACGCGTGCCGGTGGTCGGCGTCGAGATGGGCCAGCATCATGGTGTCGCTGCGGGTGCCGGCGGTGCTGTTCGGATCGCGCGAGTCACTGCCGAGCAGCAGCACGTTCATCGCTGCGGTGCCCGTCTGGGCCGGCCGGGGGTTGCTGCTGGGTGTCGCGCTCGGGGTCCAACTGGGCCAGGGGGCCGGCGTCTCCTCGGACACCGGGCTGAAGGCGTTGGTGCGGCTGAGGTCGGCGTTGACCGAGCGCCCGTACAGCCAGGCCGCGCCGATCCCGCCCACGGCGACCAGTGCCAGCGCCGCGACGACACCGATCGCCACCTGCCATCGCCGTTTCATGCATTCCCCTCGTTGTCACAGCAGGCATGCGCCCCACTTCGGAGCGTAGATCGGCAGGCTGTGACCGAGATTGAGGGAGACTGAGAGTTGTCTATGAGTGCGGCACGGGAGGCGCCAGGCGGCGGAAGGTCAGTTCGGCCAGGAGCCGGGCGCCGTCGGGCAGTACGCCGTCGTCGAAGACCGCGTGCGGTGAGTGGTTGGGTGCCGCGGTGGCCGGGTCCGACTCGGGCGGGCAGGCGCTGAGGAAGGCGAAGGTGCCCGGTACCCGCTCGAGGACGAAGGAGAAGTCCTCGGCGCCCGGCTCGGGGTGGGCCATCCAGCCGAAGCGCTCCGGTCCGAACAGCTCCCCGATCGTGTCCGCCACGAACCGGGCCTCGCGGTCGTCGTTGACGGTCACCGGGTACCCGTCCTCGATCCGCACGTCGATCCCCAGGCCGTGGGCCTGAGCGATGCCGGTGACGACCTCGGTCACGCCCCGGCAGACCCGCTCCCGGGCGTACGGCGAGAACGACCGGATCGTCGCCTCGAACCGCGCCTGCGCTGGGATCACGTTGTCGGCGGTACCGGCGTGCAGGCTGCCGACGGTGACCACGACCGGGTCGAAGATGTCATGGGTACGGGTGACGTAGGTCTGCAGCGCGAGGACCATCTCGCAGGTTGCCGGGATCGGGTCCTTGGCGTACTGCGGCTGGGAGCCGTGGCCGCCGGCGCCGGTCACCACGACGCGCAGCGTGTCCACGGACGCCATCAGAGGGCCGGGGCGTGTCGTGAAGTACCCGTACGGCTGCCTCGCCGCGCTGACGTGCAGCCCGTACGCGGCGATCGGCCGGTTGCCGGAGGCCTCCAGCACGCCTTCCTTGATCATGATTTCGGCGCCGCCCGGGCCCTCCTCGGCCGGCTGGAACATGAAGATCACATCTCCGGCGATCCGGTCGCGTACGCCGGAGAGCAGCCGGGCCGCACCGACCAGCATCGCCATGTGCAGGTCGTGACCGCAGGCGTGCATGGCGCCCTCGATCGCGGAGGCGTACGGCACCCCGGCCAGCTCGGTCACCGGAAGCGCGTCCATGTCCGCGCGGAGCAGCACGCTCGGCCCCGGCGCGGCGCCCCGTAGGACGGCGGTCACCGAGCTCAGCGACCGGCCCGTGGTGATCTCCAGCGGCAGGCCGTCGAGCGCGGCGAGCAGCCTGGCCTGCGTGCCCGGCAGGTACAGGCCGATCTCCGGCTCGCGGTGCAGCGCCCGCCGCAGGCTCACCAGGTCGGCACGCATCGCCTCGGCGGTACGGTGAAGCGCCATTCGTTCTCTCCTCAGCGAACCGGCCGCAACCTACGCGCTCGCCGACGGCGAGGCGAGCTTGGCGGCGAGCGCCTCGACGGTGTTCCAGTTCCGCGCCGTGACCGTCACCTCGGGGCGCCCCCGCAGGAGCTGCCGCAGTACCAGGTCGGCGAGCTTGCTGCGCCCGGAGCTGACGGCGTAGCGCAGGTAGACGGCGCGGTCACCGATGCCGAACTCGTCCGGCGGGCAGATGCCGGGATCGATCGCGGCCGCCAGTTCCGGGTCGGGCGGCGCCGACAGGAACGCCACGTGGAGCAGCTTCGGCTGCTCGATCGCGGCCTGGGGGAACGGGTTGCCGGCGATCACGGTGGCCAGCTCGGCCCCGGTGCGGATCAGTACGCTCGGGCGCAGGCCGAGGTCGCGCTCCAGGCCCTCCTCGATGCGCCGGCCGATCCGCTCCGGGTCGTCGTCATCGCTGCTGACGACGGCGTTGCCGCTCTGCAGGTAGGTGGAGACCTCGGTGTGGCCCAACGACTCGAGGACGCGCCGCAGGTCCGTCATGGCGATCGTGCCGTGGCCGCCGACGTTGACGCCGCGCAGCAGCGCCGCGTACTTCGCCATCCTGACCCTCCCCGCACCCGCCGCCGCACCGGCGACGGTACGGTCAGCGCAGGATACCGGTACGGCCGATCGAGTGGCGGCCCCGGTCGGCGGCGTAGCGGTCGTCCGGCCGCGGCGGCGGCATGCCCGGCAGCAGCGTCGCCATGGCCTGCCCGGTCACGGCTGGGCTGGACGGGGCCGACGTGGCGGTCGTCGGGGCGGCGGACGCCCGCGGGCTGGCCGTCCGATGGGTGGTGTGGCTGGGGAAGCCGCCACGCTCCCGTGAGGAGCATGCGGCCAGCGCGGCCACGGCGGTGGCGAGAGCGGCGGTGGCGAGGGCGGCGGTGGCGAGGGCGGCGGCGCACGGTCGGCGGCGGTCCATCAGGTCATCAACTCCGTCGTCGTCACCGGGCCGCAGGGCGCGCTGGCGCAGTCGGTCCCAGCCGGCCCACCGCCCGACGTGGACGGTCGGCGTCGTCCTCCACGAGGACTGGCTCTTCCCCGTCGGGTAGCCGATAACCATTCGAATGTCCGAATTACTGACAGTCATCGGCCGGGCCTGTGGCGTAATCAGATCGGCCGACGACGTGACCGGAGTAACGACGTAGGCGCCTTCCTTCGTTCGGGGTCGCGGCATATCGCACGCTGGCGGCCTAGGGTTACGTGTGGATGTCCGGCGCGCAACGGGAGTTGATCATGGGTGACCTGACCACCCGGGCCGACGCTGTCCGGAACACGACGACGATCGCGCTCGACGGCGAGTTCGACGTCGGTGCCGCCGACGAACTGCGGCGCACCCTGGTCGAGACGATCATGCGTCACCGGCCCCGCCGCGTCGTGGTCGACCTGGGCGCCGTGACCTTCATGGACTCGACCTGCATCGGTACGTTGGTCGCCGGCTACCACACCGCCTGCGACGTCGGGGTGGACCTGACCGTGACCGACGCGAAACCCTTCCTCGCCCAGGTACTGGCGACCAGTGGTCTGCACCAGTTGCTGGCCGGCCGGTCCTGACCCTTCGACCGTGCCTTCATCGTCGGCTGTGCTGTTCACCATGGGCCACGGCGCGCGGCCGGTCGAGTCGTTCGTCGCGATCCTGGGTTCCGCGTCGGTGGGCACGCTGGTCGACATCCGGCGGTACCCCGGCTCCCGGCGGCACCCGCAGTTCGGCCGGGACGCGCTGGCGACCGCCCTCGCTGAGCACGACCTCCGGTACGAGTGGGGCGGCGCCGCCCTGGGTGGCCGCCGGTCGGCGCGGCCCGATTCACGGCACACCGCGCTGCACAGCGCGTCGTTCCGCGGCTACGCCGACCATATGGACACCCCCGAGTTCCGGGCGGCCGTCGACACGCTGGTGACGCGGGCGGCCACCGAACGGTTGGCGATCATGTGTGCGGAGAGCTACTGGCGGCAGTGCCACCGGATGCTCGTCGCCGACGCGCTGACCCTGCGCGGGGCGACGGTGGTGCACCTGCTCGACGGGGAGCGGCGCGAGGAGCACCGGTGCCATCCGACGATGCGACGCGGCGAGGACGGCTGGCCGGTGTACGACCAGCCGGACACCCTGCCCGGCCTCGGCGATCTTGGACAGGTGGGCCGGCGATAGGTGGCTCACCTGTCCACCATCGCGGGTGGGTCAGCCGCGCGCGATCCGGACCACGGCGTTGCTGTCGGTGACGCTCTCCAGCGAGACCGACACCGCGCCCGCGTCGACAGCCGGCTGGCCGACGGTGAGGGAGAGCTGCTGACCGGCGACCTCGACCGTCACCTTCTGGTCGTCGGCGGCGACGAGCTTGGCCTCCACGCCCAGCACGCTGGCGCTGGCGTTCACGCCACGGTCGAACGTGACCGTGCACGCGTCCAGGCTGCAGTCGGTGCTGGCGCCCTCGGAACTACACCCGGTGAGCAGGGTGAGGCCGAGGACGGCGCCGGCGACCAGGGCTGCGGCGCGGGGACGGTTCATCATGCGACCAAGGGTACGGGTGTGCTGCAACCGGACACCGCTACACCACGATGCCCAGCCGGGCGATCGGCCCGAGCAGCTCCTCCTCCTCGTAGTCGAGGTGCGACAGCAGCATCCGGGAGAGCGTGTCCAGTTCGGCGCGTACCGCATCGAGCTGGTCGGGGTCGGCGACCATGGCGACCAGTGCCTGGTCGAGCCGGGTGAGCACGGCGGCGATCACCTCGTGCTCTTCGCCGAGCCGGTCGAGCACCGGGCCGAGGTCGACGTCGCCGTCGCGCAGGGCGACGAACATGTGCTGGTCCTCGATGGTGTGGTGCAGGGTCACGACCCGGCAGTACGACGCGCAGAACGCCCCGAGCGACCAGTAGTTCTGCCGCATCGACATCCGGTTGATCAGGGACCGGGCGGCGGCCGGGTTGGTGTGGCCGGCGGCGACCTGCTCGATCACGCCGCGGATCTGCTCCAGCTCCGAGCGCAGATTGTCGTGGTGGTACACCAGCGCCTCGGCGCCGGCCCGCCCGGCGGCGGTGGCCCGGGCGTCGGGGTGCTTCGGCGCCCGCGGCCGGGTCGCCTCGTCAAGATCGATCACCGCACCGGTGGTGCGCTCGGCGGGCGCCAGGTCCCGCTGGTCGTCCCGGGCCGCGGCGTCTGCGTCACCGTTCACGCCGCGGGCGGCGTCTGCGTCACCGTTCACGCCGCGGGCGGCGTCTGCGTCACCGTTCACGCCGCGGGCGGC